>NZ_JANIIC010000004.1 GCF_024519315.1 Streptomyces malaysiensis subsp. samsunensis
GGAGCGGCGGTCGGCAAGATCGGCGCGGGGCGTGTCCGGCCCGTCCTGCGCCGCCTGTTCGACCAGGCCCGCCGAGACCAGGGCACCCAGATACGCCGCCGCGCCCGGTGCGGGCACCGCCGCGAGATCGGTGGCCTGCCGCAGGGTGAACGGTTCGGCACGGTCCAGTAGGTCGGACAGCCCAAGCTCCTCTGCGATCTCCAAGAGCGCCGCCTCGGCGGCGAGATCCGCGGCGGTCTCGGCGGAGTCGGTCCTGTTCATGCGTCACTCCCGAAGGTGCGAAGGGCGTATGTCTCGAAGGAGGGCGGTGCGCGCCGGGCCGCTCCGCGTCGCCAACCGTCCGCCGACGCGGTTCTGCCCGCCGGGCGGCCCGCGCCCGGCACCCGATCTGTCCAGCGCAATGATTCGGCGCCCCGCGCGGACGGGCATCCGCGACCCCCGCCGTTACGGTCGCCGCGGCCCTGGGCGGCACGCTCCACACGGGTACCCGGAGTGCCGTCGGCACCGGGCGCGTCGCGCGGGCGGCCCGTAACTGTGGCTCCCACCGATGCCGCCACCCGCGTGGCCCAGCACGATCACAACCGTCGGAGTGGAGCCGGACACGTCGGCCGGGCCTACCGCCGCGGACCGGACCGGCGATCGCCCCGCGTTCCGCCCGGACACCCGTTGTCCGTCCCTCACCGGATGCGCTCGCACAGACGGATGTGCCCGCACTGCACTAAGGAGTGCACGTGATTCCTGCGTCGTACGCGCAGCGTCGGCTGTGGTTCCTGGACCGTCTGGAGGGGGCCGGCGCCCTCTACAACGTTCCGCTCGTCCTCCGGCTGTCGGGCCGGCTCGACGTGGCCGCGCTGCGGGCGGCGCTGACCGATGTGCTCACCCGGCACGAGAGCCTGCGCACCCGGTTTCCGCAGCACGACGGCGAGCCCGTCCAGGAGATCGTGCCCCCCGACGGCATCGGCGACCCGTTGACCGTCACCCCCGTGCCCCCGGACCGGCTGGATGCGGAGATCGCCCGCGCCGCCCGCCACGTCTTCGACCTGGCCCATGACCTCCCGTGCCACGCGCGGTTGCTGACCGTCGGCGACGAGGAGTCCGTCCTCGTGCTGGTGCTGCACCACATCGCCGCCGACGGCTGGTCGGTGGCCCCGCTGTGGCGGGACCTGTCCGCCGCCTACACCGCGCGCGTCGCCGGGAGCGCACCGCGCTGGGAACCGCTGCCCGTGCAGTACGCCGACTACACCCTCTGGCAGCGCAAACTCCTCGGCGACGCCGACACCCCCGGCAGCGTGCTGGCCACCCAGCTCGCCCACTGGCGCACGGCCCTGGCCGGCGCCCCCGAAGAACTCTCCCTGCCCACCGACCGGCCCCGCCCCACCACTTCGGCGCGCGCCGGCGGCACCGTACGCCTCGATGTGCCGGCCGGTCTCCATGTACGGCTCGCGGAGCTGGCGCGCGCCGAGGGCGCGACCCTCTTCATGGTGTGGCAGGCCGCGATCGCCGTCCTGCTGTCCAAGCTCGGCGCCGGCGAGGACATCCCCGTCGGCACCCCCGTCGCCGGACGCGACGAGGTCGATCTGGAGGACCTCGTCGGGTTCTTCGTCAACACCCTCGTCCTGCGCACCGACCTGAGCGGCGACCCCGCGTTCACCGAGGTCGTGGGCCGGGTCCGGCAGGCCACCGTAGCGGCCCTGGAACACCAGGACGTGCCCTTCGAACGGCTTGTGGCGGAGCTGGCCCCGAACCGGTCCCTGACCCGCCACCCTCTGTTCCAGATCAACCTGACCCTCCACAAGCCCCCCGAGGCCACCGTCGAGCTGCCCGGTCTGACGGCCACCGCGCACGCCGCCGAGCTGCCGCTCGCCAAGTTCGACCTCGACTTCCAGGTCCTGGAACGCCGCGACGCGCGGGGCGGGCCCGCCGGGCAGGACGTCGAGATCACCTACTCCGCCGACCTGTTCGACCACACGACCGTGGAGTCGTTCGCCGCCCGCCTGCTGCGCGTGCTGCACACCGTCGCCGTCGACCCCGGTACCCGGCTGCACGCCGTCGACGTCCTCGACCCGGCCGAACACCGCGTGCTCCGCCAAGCGGCCACCGGCCCCACCCGAGCCCTGCCCGGGACAACCCTCCCCGACCTCTTCGCCGAGCAGGCCGCCGCCCGCCCCGACGTGGTCGCCGTCACCGCGGACGGCGCGAGCCTCACGTACGCCGAACTCGACGCCGCCGCCAACCGGCTCGCCCGCCATCTGATCGCGCAGGGCGTCGGCCCCGAGACCCGGGTCGCCGTTGCCATGGAGCGCACCCCCGACCTCGTCACCGCGCTGCTGGCGGTCATGAAGGCGGGCGGCGCCTACCTGCCCGTCGACCCCGCGTATCCGGCCGGCCGGATCGCCACCCTCCTCACCGACGCCACCCCCGCGGTGCTGCTCACCACCACCGGCCTCGCAGGACGCCTCCCCGAAGACGTGGACATCCCCCGCGTCCTGCTCGACCGCCCGGCCGTCCGCGCCGCCGTCGCCGCCCGTGCCCCGGACCCGCTCGCCCAGGAGGAGCGCTCCGCCCCGCTGCTGCCCGACCACCCGGCGTACGTCATCCACACCTCCGGCTCCACCGGCTCCCCGAAGGGCGTCGTCGTCGCCCACGCCCAGGTCACCGACCTGCTGCGGACCGCCCGCGAACGGTACGGATTCGACGGCCGGGACGTGTGGACCTGGTTCCACTCCCACGCCTTCGACTTCTCGGTGTGGGAACTGTGGGGCGCCCTGCTGACCGGCGGCCGGCTCGTCGTCGTCGACCACGAAACCTCCCGCTCCCCGCGGGAGTTCCTGCGCCTCCTCGTCCGTGAAGACGTCACCGTCCTCAGCCAGACCCCCGCCGCCTTCCACCAGCTGGCACACGCCGACGCCCAGGAACCCGGCACCGGCCTCGGCGCCCGGCTGCGGCTCGTCGTCTTCGGCGGCGAGGCACTGGACACCGCCCGGCTCGCCGACTGGTACGCCCGCCATGACCCCGGCGCTCCGCTGCTGGTGAACATGTACGGCATCACCGAGACCACCGTGCATGTCACCCACCTCACCCTCGACACCGGTGCGGGCCCCGGCCCGCACGGCGCGAGCCCGATCGGCCGGCCCCTGGACAACACCCGCGTGCATGTCCTCGACGCCCATCTGCGCCCCGTACCGCCCGGCGTACCAGGCGAGATGTACGTCACCGGCTCCGGCGTCGCCCGCGGCTACCTGAACCGGCCCGCCCTGACCGCGGACCGCTTCGTCGCCTGCCCCTTCGAGCCCGCCGGCGCCCGCATGTACCGCACCGGGGACATCGCCCGGTGGACGCCCGACGGCACCCTGGAGTACCTGGGCCGATCCGACGACCAGGTCAAGATCCGAGGCTTCCGCATCGAACCCGGCGAGGTCGAGGCCGCCCTGCTCGCCCATGAACGCGTCGCGCACGCCGCGGTCGTGGTCCGCGAGGACACCCCCGGCGACCGGCGGCTGACCGCCTATGTCGTACCCCGTCGTCCCGCCGACGCCACCGGGGAGAGCGGTACCGCGCTGGCCCAGCTGGTCCGCGCCGCCGTCGCCGAACTGCTGCCCGCCCACCTGGTGCCCGCGGCCGTCGTTCCGCTGGAACGGCTGCCGCTCACCCTCAACGGCAAACTCGACCGGGCCGCCCTGCCCGCGCCCGCCCATACCCCCGGCCCCGCCGAGGGCCGTGGCCCCGCCACCGTCCGCGAGGAAATCCTCTGCGCCGTCTTCGCAGCCGTCCTGGGCGTGGACCGGGTGGGTGTCGATGACGACTTCTTCGCTCTCGGCGGGCACTCCCTGCTCGCCGTGCAACTCGTCGAGCACCTGCGCGACCGCGGCGTGCTGGTCGACATCCGGACCCTGTTCACCGCGGCCACGCCGGCCCGGCTCGCCGCCGTCGCCGGCCACGAGCCCGTCGAGATCCCGGAGGGCACCGTACCGTCCGGCGCCACCCGGATCACCCCGGACATGGTGCCGCTGGCCGGGCTCACCGCCGCCGAACTGGACACCGTCACGGCCGCCGTCCCCGGCGGCGCCGCCAACGTGGCCGACGTCTACCGGCTCGGCCCGCTCCAGGAAGGATTGTTCTTCCACCACCGGCTGCACACCGAGAGCGGCACCGACGCGGGTGACCCGTACATCGTGCGGTACGTCATGCGGTTCGACACCCGGACGCTGCTGGACGCCTTCCTCGACGCCTGGCCACGCGTCATCGAGCGGCACCAGGTGCTGCGCACCGGCCTCGCCTGGGCAGGGCTCCCGCATCCCGTGCAGGTCGTGCACCGGCACGTCGAGCTGCCCGTCACCGAGGTCGATCTCGGCCCCGACACCCCCGGCGCCCCGGCCGACGACGCCGAACTCGTCGAACGGCTCCTGGCCCGCGCCGACGACCCGATGGACCTGCGCCGCGCCCCTCTGATGGACATCCGTACAGCCGCCGAACCCGGCACCGACCGCTGGCTGCTGGTCGTCCGCATGCACCACATCACCCAGGACCACACCACCCTCGAACTGGTCCTCCGCGAGGTCACCGCTCTCCTCGCCGGCCGCGGCGACGACCTGCCCGCCCCGCTGCCCTACCGCACCTTCGTCGGCCAGGCCCTGCTCGGCACGCCCGCCGAGGAACACGACGCGTACTTCGCGCGCGTGCTCGGCGACGTCACCGAGCCGACCGCCCCCTTCGGGGTGCTCCAGGTCCGCGGCGACGGCCGCGACGTCACCGAGCGCCGAACCGTCCTGGACCCGCTCGTCACCGCCCGGTTGCGCGAACAGGCCCGCCGCGCCGGAGTCGGTGCCGCCACCGTCCTGCACGTCGTCTGGGCCCGGGTACTGGCCGCGCTCGCAGGCCGCGACGACGTCGTGTTCGGCACCCTCCTCTTCGGCCGTATGCAGGCCGGCGGCGGCGCCGACCGGGTTCCGGGCATGTTCATCAACACCCTTCCGGTGCGGGCCCGAACCGGCGGCACCGGCGTGGCCGACGCGGTGCGCGCCATGCACACCCAGCTGGCCGACCTGATGGTGCATGAACACGCCTCGCTCGCCGCCGCCCAGCGTGCCAGCGGCGTCCGCGTGCCGGCCCCGCTGTTCACCGCCGTTCTCAACTACCGGCACAACTTCTCCGGCGACCCCGAGACCGTCCTCCCCGCCGGCGCCGACGTGCTCGCCTTCCGGGAACGCACCAACTACCCGCTGCTCGTCTCCGTAGACGACCACGGCCACGGCCAGGAGATCGCGTACGTCGTGCAGGCCGCCGCGGGGATCGACCCCGACGCCGTCACCGGACTGCTGCTCGCCACCACCGACCACGTCGTGACCGCCCTCGAACGGGCCCCGCACAGCCCGCTCGCCCACATCGACGTGCTGCCGCCCGGCGAACGGCACCGCATCCTCGTCGAGTTGAACGACACGGGCCATCCCGACACGAGCCATCCCGACACGGGCCATCCCGACACGAGCCATCCCGACACGGGCCATCCCGACACGAGCCATCCCGACACGGGCCACTCCGACACCGGCCACTCCGACACCGGCCACTCCGACCACCCCGCCACCACCCTCGCCGACGTGTTCGCCGACCGGGCCGCCGCCACCCCCGGAGCCGACGCCCTCGCCTTCGGCGCCGAACGCCTCGGCTACGCCGAACTCGACGAGCGCGCCAACCGGCTGGCCCGCCACCTGGTCGGCCACGGCGTCGGACCCGAAGGCCGGGTCGTGCTTCTGATGGACCGCTCACCCGACCTGATCACCGCGCTCCTGGCGGTGCTGAAGTCCGGCGCCGCCTACGTGCCGATCGACCCCGACCAGCCCGCCGAACGCATCGCCCACCTGTGCGCCGACGCCGCCCCGGTGGCCATCCTCACCGCCACCGCGGCCGCGGCGGCCACCCCGCTGCCCGGACCGGCCCCGATCGTCGTCGACGCCCCCGCCGTCCAGGCCGCCGTCGCCGCCCTCCCCGGCCACCCCCTCGCCCAGGCCGACCGGACCACCCCGCTGCGCCCCGACCACCCGGCGTACGTCATCTACACCTCCGGCTCCACCGGCACCCCCAAGGGCGTCGTGGTCCCGCACGCCGGCGCCGTGAACCTGCTCGCCTTCCGGTGGCCGCACCTGGAGCCCGGCGGCCGGCTCCTCCAGTTCGCCTCGATCGGCTTCGATGTCGCGACCTGGGAGATCATGACGGCCTTCGCCGCCGGCGCCTGCCTCGTCGTCGCCCCCGCCGCCGAACTCCTGCCCGGCGCCGGTCTGGAGGAGACGGTCGCCCGGCACGGCGTCACCCATCTGCAACTCCCGCCCACCGTCCTCGGCATGGTCGCGGAGCCGCACCGGCTGGCCTGCGTACGGACCCTGCTCGTGGCCGGTGAGGCCCTGGGCTCCGCACTCGTCGACCGGTGGGGCGCCGACCACTGGTTCGGCAACGCGTACGGGCCGACGGAGATCACCGTCATCGCCGCCGCGGACGGACCGCTGCGCCCCGGCGACGCCCCCACCATCGGCCGCCCGCTGCCCGGCGTGCTCCTCTACGTCCTCGACGCCCATCTGCATCCCGTACCGGACGGCGTGGACGGCGACCTGTACGTGGCCGGAAGCGGGGTCGCCCGCGGCTACCTCGACCGGCACAGCCTCACCGCGGAGCGATTCGTCGCCGACCCGTTCGGGCTTCCGGGCACGCGCATGTACCGCACCGGCGACACCGTCCGCCGCACCCCCGAAGGCCGTCTGCTGTACGTCGGCCGATCCGATGACCAGGTCAAGATCCGTGGCTTCCGCATCGAGCCGGGCGAGATCGAGGCCCACCTCGCCGACCACGTACGAGTCGCCCAGGCGGCGGTCGTCGTCCGCGAGGACACCCCCGGCGACAAACGGCTCACCGCATACATCGTCCCCGCCGGGCCCGCCGGCCCGGACCTGCCCGCCGCCCTGCGCGGCCATCTCGCGTCCCGGCTGCCCGCCCACCTGGTGCCGTCCGCCTTCGTCGTCCTCGACCGGCTGCCGCTGTCGGTCAACGGCAAGCTCGACCGCGCCGCTCTGCCCTCGCCCGAGCACGGCGCCGGTCCCGCCACCCGTCCGGCGGGCCCGCGCGAGGAACTGCTGTGCTCGGTGTTCGCCCAGGTCCTCGACGTGCCTCGGGTGGGTGTCGACGACGACTTCTTCGCGCTCGGCGGGCACTCCCTGCTCGCCGTCCGCCTCGTCAGCCGGATCCGCACCGTCCTCGGCGTGGAGATCCCCGTGCAGGCCGTCTTCGAGTTGCCCACGGTCGCCCTGCTCGCCGCCCGGCTGGCCGGGTCGGGCGGTACCCCCGTACGTCCGGAGCTGACGGCGGGGGTGCGGCCGGGGCGGTTGCCGTTGTCGTTCGCGCAGCGCCGCCTGTGGTTCGTGGACCGCATGGAGGGTGCCAGCGCGCTGTACAACATTCCGCTGGTGTTGCGGTTGGCCGGGCGTGTCGATGTCGGTGCGCTGCGTAGGGCCTTCGGGGATGTGCTGGCCAGGCATGAGACGCTGCGTACCCGGTTCCCGGAGGTGGACGGCGAGCCGTACCAGGAGATCGTGCCTGTGGCGGGGGCCCCGGTCGAACTGCCGGTGATCCCGGTGGACGACGGCGAGCTCGAGGCGCGGATCGCGGAGGTGTCGGGGTACGTCTTCGATCTGGCTGTTGAACTTCCTCTTCGGGCGGCCCTGTTCGCCCATGGGCCGGAGAGTTCCGTTCTTGTGCTGGTGGTGCATCACATCGCGGGTGACGGGTGGTCGATGGGTCCGTTGTGGCGGGATTTGTCGGCGGCGTATGCGGCGCGGTGTGGGGGTCGGGCGCCGGTGTGGGAGCCGCTGCCGGTGCAGTATGCCGACTACGCGCTGTGGCAGCGCGACCTCCTCGGCGATCCCGACGACCCCGACAGCCTCCTCTCCGGCCAGCTCGCCTACTGGCGCGCGGCACTGGCCGGCGCCCCCCAGGAACTCGCCTTGCCCACCGACCGGCCCCGACCGGACGTGGAGAGCCATGCCGGTGACCTGGTGCCGCTGCACATACCCGCCGAACTGCACGGGCGGCTGACGGAGTTGGCGCGGGCCGAGGGCGTGACGATGTTCATGGTGTGGCAGGCGGCCGTCGCCGTCCTGCTGTCCCGGCTCGGTGCGGGAGAGGACATTCCGCTGGGCAGCCCGGTGGCGGGCCGTACCGACGGGGCCGCCGAGGACCTCGTCGGCTTCTTCGTCAACACCCTGGTGCTGCGCACCGACCTGTCCGGCGACCCGGACTTCACCGAGGTGCTGGCCCGGGTGCGGCAGGCCGCGCTCGGCGCCCTGGAACACCAGGACATCCCCTTCGAACGGCTGGTCGAGGAGCTGGCACCGACCCGTTCCATGGGCCGCCACCCCCTCTTCCAGGTCGTCCTGGAGGTGCGGTCCACCCTGCTCACCGCCCCCGAACTGACCGGCGCCGACGTCGAACCGCTCCCGTACGGCACCAGCGACGCCAAGTTCGACCTGGACCTCCAGATCGCGGAGAGCTTCGACGCCGGGGGCCGGCCCGCGGGCATGGCGGGCGCGCTCATCTACGCCACCGACCTCTTCGACCCCGGCACCGCCGAGACCCTTGTCGCGCGCCTGCTGCGCGTCCTCGACGACATGACACGGGACCCCGGCCGCACCGTGCACACGGTCGACGTCCTCGAACCGGCCGAACGGCGGCACGTCGTGGCGGAGTGGCCCGGCCGGCAGTCGCACTACGCGGGCCCCGACGCCCGCGTCTACGTCCTGGACGCCCACCTCGCCCCCGTGGCTCCGGGCGTACCCGGCGACGTCTACGTCCTCGACGGCGCGGCCCGGGACGATGACGCCTCCGTACCCTGCCCGTTCACGGACGACGGGAGCCTCATGCGACCCACCGGCAGCCGCGCCCGCTGGGACCGCGAAGGCCGGTTGCACCCGCTCGACCCGGAGCCCGGCCACACCGCCGACGACACCGCCGCCGGGGTGCCCGCGCGGCGCCCGGTGAGTCTGCGCGAGGAGCTGCTGTGCTCGGTGTTCGCGCAGGTCCTCGGCGTGGACCGGGTGGGTGTGGACG
This sequence comes from Streptomyces malaysiensis subsp. samsunensis, assembly GCF_024519315.1. Classification (GTDB taxonomy): domain Bacteria; phylum Actinomycetota; class Actinomycetes; order Streptomycetales; family Streptomycetaceae; genus Streptomyces; species Streptomyces malaysiensis. Next base: position 9,088 of record NZ_JANIIC010000004.1, read on the forward strand.
ACGACTTCTTCGCGCTCGGCGGGCACTCGCTCCAAGCGGTGCGCCTGGCCAGCCGGATCCGCGCCGTCCTCGGTGTCGAACTTCGCGTCCGCACCCTGTTCGAGGCGCCGACCGTGGCGGGGCTGGCGGCTCGGCTGGCCGGGTCGGGCGGTACCCCCGTGCGTCCGGAGCTGACGGCGGGGGTGCGGCCGGGGCGGTTGCCGTTGTCGTTCGCGCAGCGCCGCCTGTGGTTCGTGGACCGCATGGAGGGTGCCAGCGCGCTGTACAACATTCCGCTGGTGTTGCGGTTGGCCGGGCGTGTCGATGTCGGTGCGCTGCGTAGGGCCTTCGGGGATGTGCTGGCCAGGCATGAGACGCTGCGTACCCGGTTCCCGGAGGTGGACGGCGAGCCGTACCAGGAGATCGTGCCCGCTGATGAGGCCGTGGTGGATCTGCCGGAGACGGAAGTGGATCCGGCGGAGTTGGAGGCGCGGATCGCGGAGGTGTCGGGGTACGTCTTCGATCTGGCTGTTGAACTTCCTCTTCGGGCGGCCCTGTTCACCCATGGGCCGGAGAGTTCCGTTCTTGTGCTGGTGGTGCATCACATCGCGGGTGACGGGTGGTCGATGGGTCCGTTGTGGCGGGATCTGTCGGCGGCGTATGCGGCGCGGTGTGGGGGTCGGGCGCCGGTGTGGGAGCCGCTGCCGGTGCAGTACGCCGACTACGCGCTGTGGCAGCGCGACCTCCTCGGCGACTCCGACGACCCCGACAGCCTGCTGCGCGGGCAGGTCGAGTACTGGCGGGCCGCACTCGACGGCGCCCCCCAGGAACTCACGCTCCCGCTCGACCGCCCCCGTACCGCGGACACCGGACGCGGCGCCGGCTGGGCGGACATCGCCGTACCCAACGAACTGCACGGGCGGCTGGTGGAGTTGGCGCGGGCCGAGGGCGTGACGATGTTCATGGTGTGGCAGGCGGCCATGGCCGTGCTGCTGTCCCGGCTCGGTGCGGGGGAGGACATTCCACTGGGCAGTCCGGTGGCCGGCCGTACGGATGAGGCGGTGGAGGACCTGGTGGGGTTCTTCGTCAACACCGTCGTGCTGCGCACCGACCTGTCCGGCGACCCGGACTTCACCGAGGTGCTGGCCCGGGTGCGGCAGGCCGCGCTCGGCGCCCTGGAACACCAGGACATCCCCTTCGACCGCCTCGTGGAGGAACTCGCCCCCACCCGCTACACCGACCGCCACCCTCTCTTCCAGGTGATACTGGCCGTGCAGAACATCCCGCAGAGCGACGTGGTGCTGCCCGGCCTCGAGGTGGACGCCCGTCCGGGCCCGCCCACCCTGGCCAAGTTCGATCTCGACTTCCAGGTCATCGAGCTCTTCGACGACGCCGGTGAACCGGACGGAATGCTCGGCGGCCTCACCTACGCCACCGACCTCTTCGACCCCGGCACCGCCGAGACCCTTGTCGCGCGCCTGCTGCGCGTCCTGGACGCCGTCACCACGGCCCCTCACCAGCCCGTCGCCCGCGTCGACCTCCTCGACCACACCGAACGGCGGCGCCTCCTCACCGAGTGGAACGCCACCCGCAGCGACACCCTGGCGCTCACCGTCCCGGAACTGTTCACCATCCGCGCCTCCCGGGCCCCGAAGGCCGTCGCCCTCACCTCCGGCACTGAACAGCTCACCTACGGCGAACTGGACACCCGCTCCAACCGGCTCGCCCACCACCTCGTCGACCTCGGCGTCGCCCCCGAGACCCCGGTCGGCGTGGTCATGGACCGCTCGACCGACCTCGTCACCGCTCTGCTCGCGATCCTCAAGGCCGGCGGCGCCTACGTCACCGTCGCCCCGGACCAGCCCGCCCCCCGGATCGCCGAGGTGCTCTCCCGCGCCGGGGTCGGCGTGTGCCTGGCCGACGGCAGGTACGCCGACGACGTGCGCGACGACGTCGCCACCGTGGTCGTCGCCGACGACGGCGGCACCGCCTGGGCGGACCGGCCGGCCACCGCGGTCACCGGGCGCAGCCTTCCCGACCAGCTCGCCTACATCATGTTCACCTCCGGCTCCACCGGCGAACCGAAGGGCATCGCGACCACCCACCGGGACATCGTCGACCTCGCCGGCGACCGCTGCTGGCAGTTCCCCGGCACCGCCCGCGGCCTGTTCGCCGCACCGCACACCTTCGACGGCTCCACCGTGGAGCTGTGGGTGCGGCTGCTCACCAGCGGCGAACTCGTCATCGCCCCGCCCGGCCGCCTCGACGCCGCCCGGCTGCGGTCCCTCGTCGCCCAGTACGGGCTGACGCACGTACATATGACGGCGGGTCTGTTCCGCGTCATCGCGGAGGAGGACCCGTCCGCCTTCGCCGGCGTGTCCGACGTGCTCACCGGCGCCGACGTCGTCCCCAAGGCCGCCGTACGGCAGATCCTCGAGGCGGTCCCCGGGATCGTCGTCCGCAGCAGCTACGGCCCCACCGAGGTCACCGTCATCGGCACCCAGATTCCGCTGACCGACCCCGAGGGGATCGGCCAGAGCGTCCCCATCGGCCGGCCCATGGACAACACCCGGATGTACGTCCTGGACAACGCCCTGGACCCGGTCCCGGCGGGAGTCGCCGGAGAGCTGTACATCGCCGGGGCCGGTCTGGCTCGCGGCTACGTCGGCCGCGCCGGGCTCACCGCGGAACGCTTCGTGGCCTGCCCGTTCGACGGGGTCGGCGAACGCATGTACCGCACCGGCGACGTGGTGCGGTGGCGGACCGACGGGGTGCTGGAGTTCGTCGGTCGCGTCGACGACCAGGTGAAGATACGCGGGTTCCGGGTGGAGCCCGCGGAGGCCGAGTCACTGCTCGCCGCGCACCCGGCCGTGGGCCAGGCGGTGGTCGCCGTCCGGGAGGACACTCCGGGCGACAAACGCCTGGTGGCGTACGTGGTACCGGCGGCCGACGCCGCTGAATCGGGCGACGCGCTCCGCGACCATGTCGCCGCCCGGCTGCCGGACTACCTGGTGCCGAGCGCCGTGGTCACCCTGGACCGGCTGCCGCTGACCGGCAACGGCAAGGTGGACCGGGCCGCCCTGCCCGCCCCCGAGACGGTCGCCGCCGGTGCGTTGCTCCGCCCGCCGTCGCTGCGCGAGGAGCTGCTCTGCTCCGTCTTCGCCCATGTGCTGGGCGTGCCCCGGGTGGGTGTGGACGACGACTTCTTCGCGCTCGGCGGGCACTCGCTGCTCGCCGTACGCCTCGTCAGCCGCGTCCGCGTCGTGCTCGGCGCGGAGATCCCCGTGCAGGCCGTCTTCGAGACGCCCAGCGTCGCCGGACTGGCCGCGGCGATCGACGCGACCGGCGCCCTCCCGGCCCGGCCCGCCCTCACGCCCCGGCCGCGGCCGGAGCGGCTGCCGCTGTCGTACGCCCAGCGCCGCCTGTGGTTCGTGGATCGCCTCGAAGGCGCCAGCGCGCTCTACAACATCCCTCTTGTGCTGCGGCTGACCGGCCTCCTCGACATCGGCGCGCTGCGCGCCGCCCTGGCCGACGTGGTGGCCCGGCACGAGAGCCTGCGCACCCGCTTCCCGCAGCAGGACGGCCGGCCCCACCAGGACGTCGTACCCGCCGACGAGGCCCGTCCGCACCTGGACGTCGTGCCCGTCTCCCGCGCCGCGCTCGACGCGCGGATCGCCCAGGCGGCCGGCCACGTCTTCGACCTCGCCGGGGAACTTCCCGTGCGGGCGACCCTGTTCGACCTCGGCGGGCCGCCCGTCGGCGACGTGGCGGAATCGGCGGAGGGAGCCGTACCGGCTGAAGTGGCCGAGGCCGTGCTGGTCCTCGTCACCCACCACATCGCCGCCGACGGCTGGTCCATGGCCCCGCTGCTGCGCGACCTGTCCACCGCCTACACCGCCCGCCGCGCCGGGAGCGCACCGCGCTGGGAACCGCTGCCGGTGCAGTACGCCGACCACACCCTGTGGCAGCGCGAACTCCTCGGCGATTCCGACGACCCGGACAGCCCCCTCAACGGCCAGGTCGCCTTCTGGAAGGACGCGCTGCGCGGCATCCCGGAGGAGCTGGAGCTGCCCACCGACCGGCCCCGGCCCGCGGTCGCGAGCCGCGAGGGCGGCTGGGTGCCGCTGCGGGCGACGGACGAGTTGCACCGTGCGCTGGCCGAATTGGCCGCCGCGCAGGGCGTCACCATGCACATGGTGTGGCAGGCGGCCGTCGCCGTCCTGCTGTCCCGGCTCGGCGCGGGCGAGGACATCCCGCTCGGCAGCCCGGTCGCCGGCCGCACCGACGAGGCCGCCGACGACCTGGTCGGCTTCTTCGTCAACACCCTGGTGCTGCGCACCGACCTGTCCGGCGACCCCACCTTCGCCGAGGTCCTCGGCCGGGTACGGAGGTCGGCGCTGGGCGCGCTGGTCCACCAGGAAGTGCCGTTCGAGCGGCTGGTGGAGGAACTGGCACCGGCCCGGTCCATGGCCCGCCACCCCCTCTTCCAGGTCATGCTGGCCGTGCAGAACGTGCCCACCGCCACCATCGACCTGCCGGGCCTGCACGTCGAGGGCGTTCCCACCGATGTGCCCGGGGCCAAGTTCGACCTCGACTTCCAGGCCGTCGAACGGTTCGACGACGAGGGCCGGCCCGCCGGTGTCGACGGCGGCCTCACCTACGCCGCCGACCTCTTCGACCGCGCCACCGCCGAGACCCTGGCCGCCCGGCTGCTGCACGTACTGCGCGTCGTCGCCGCGGACCCGCGGCTGCGGGTTCGCGACATCGACCCCCTGGACGCCACCGAACGGCACCGCGTCCTCACCGAGTGGAACGCCACCGACCGGTCCGAACCGGCCGCGACCGTGCCCGCCCGGTTCCGCGCGCAGGCCGCCCGCACCCCGGACGCTCCCGCCCTGGTCGCCGACGGCACCCGTATGACGTATGCCGAACTCGACGCCGCCTCCGACCGGCTCGCCCGGTATCTCGTGCGCCACGGCGCCGGGCCGGAGAAGTACGTCGCCGTCGTCATGGACCGCTCACCGCAGATGGTCACCGCCCTCCTCGCCGTCCTGAAGACGGGCGGCGCCTATCTTCCCGTGGACACCGGATACCCGGCCGCCCGCGTCGAGTTGATGCTCCGGGACACCGGCCCGGTCGCCCTCCTCACCACCACCGACGTCGCGGCCCGGCTGCCCGCGACGAGCGCCGTGCCGGTCCGTCTCGTCCTGGACGACCCGGCCACGCGAGCCGCCGTGCACGCCGAGGACGCCACGCCCCCGGCTCCGCTCCCGCACCTCGACGCGGCCGCCTACACCGTCTACACCTCCGGCTCCACCGGCACCCCCAAGGGTGTCGCCGTCACCCACCGCGCCATAGACCGGCTGGTCCGCCCCGCCGACTACGCGGACGTCCGGGCCGGGGACGTGGTGGCGCACATGGCGTCCGTGTCGTTCGACTGCACCACCTTCGAGATCTGGATCACCCTGCTCAACGGCGCCACTCTCGCCGTCGCACCCGCCGGGACGCCGTCCGCCGCCTCCCTGCGCACCTTCCTGGCCGCGCACCGCGTCACCGTCGCCGTGCTGCCCACCGGACTGCTGCACCAGGTCGTCGACCTCGACGTCGACGCGCTGAGCGGCGTGCGCTCCCTGCTGACCGGCGGCGATGTGCTCTCCGTCGAGCACTGCCGCGCCCTGCTCGACGCGCTGCCCGACACCGTCCTGATCAATGGCTACGGCCCCACCGAAAGCACCACCTACACCCATAGCCACCCCGTCAGCCGCGCGGACGTCGACAGCGGCCGGGACATCCCCATCGGCCGTGCCCTGGCCCGAACCCGCGGCTATGTCCTCGACAGCGCCCTGCGCCCGGCTCCCGTCGGTGTGCCCGGTGAGCTGTACATCGCCGGTGACGGACTCGCCCGCGGCTACGCCGGACGCCCCGGACTGACCGCCGAACGCTTCGTCGCCTGCCCGTTCGAGGGCGCGGGCGCCCGTATGTACCGCACCGGCGACCTGGTGCGGTGGCGGGCCGACGGGGTGCTGGAGTTCGTCGGCCGCGTCGACGACCAGGCCAAGATCGGCGGATTCCGCGTCGAACCCGGCGAGGTGGAGGCCGTCGTGTCCGCGCACGCCGACGTGACCCAGGCCGTGGTCACCGTCCGCGAGTACGGCCCGGGGGACAAGCGCCTGGCGGCGTACGTGGTGCCCGCCGACGGCACCGACGGTGCCGAACTGGCTTCCAGGTTGCGGGAGTTCGTGGCCGAGCGGCTGCCGAAACATCTGGTGCCGTCCTATGTGACGGTGCTCGACCGGCTGCCCCTGACCGCGAACGGCAAGGTGGACCGCGCCGGTCTGCCGGAACCCGAACCCCTGTCCGCGACCGGCCCCGGACGTGCCCCGGCCTCCCCGCGGGAGGAACTCCTGTGCACCGTCTTCGCCTATGTGCTCGGCGTGCCGCGCGTGGGTCCCGACGACGACTTCTTCGCCCTGGGCGGGCACTCTCTGCTCGCGGTGCGGCTGGTCAGCCGCATCCGGGCCGTCCTCGGGGTGGAGACGTCCGTACGGGCGGTGTTCGAGGCGCCGACCGTGGCCGGACTCGCCCGGAAGCTGGCGCAGGCCGTCGGCCCGGTACGGCCGCCGGTGGTGCCCATGCCCCGGCCCGCCGTGCTGCCGGTGTCCTACGGGCAGAGCCGCCTGTGGTTCCTGGACCGTCTGGAGGGCCCCAACCACCTCTACAACATCTGCCTGCTGCTGCGGCTGTCCGGGCGGTTGGACACCGCGGCCCTGCGGGCGGCCCTGGCCGATGTGGTGGCCCGGCACGAGAGCCTGCGGACCACCTTCCCCCTGGTGGGCGATCAGCCGTCCCAGCTCGTCCACCCCGCCGAAGAGGTGACCGTCGACCTGCCGACGACCACCATCATGGCGGCGGAGCTGGCGGAGCGCCGCAGCGAGCTGGCCGCCCACGCCTTCGACCTCGCCGCCGAACTGCCCGTGAAGGCCGACCTGTTCCGCCTCATGGACGGTGAGTCACCCGGCGGCGAGGAATGGGCGCTCTCGTTGGTCGTCCATCACATCGCGGGTGACGGATGGTCCATGGGTCCCCTGTGGCGGGATCTGTCGGAGGCGTACGCGGCGCGGTGCGCGGGGTACGAGCCGGGCTGGGAGCCGCTGCCGATGCAGTATGCCGACTACACACTGTGGCAGCGGGACCTGCTGGGGGACATGGATCACCCGGACAGTGTGCTCGCCCGACAGGTGGCCTACTGGAAGGCCCAGCTCGGAGGGGCACCCGAGGAGCTGGCCCTTCCGGTGGACCGGGCGCGGCCGGCCGTGGCCGGCCGCCGGGCCGGATGGGTTCCGCTGCGGATACCGGCGCGACTGCACGCGCGACTGGCCGAACTGACGCTCGGCCAGGGCGTGACGATGTTCATGCTGCTCCACGCGGCGGTCTCGGTGCTGCTGTCGAAGAGCGGCGCCGGGCGGGACATCGTGATCGGCAGCCCGGTGGCCGGGCGGATGGACCAGGGCCTGGACAAGCTGGTCGGATTCTTCTCCAACACCGTGGTGATGCGGACCGACCTGTCGGGCGACCCGGACTTCGTGGAACTGCTCCACCGGGTGCGTGCCGCCGGCCTGGAGGCGTTCGAGCACCAGGACGTGCCCTTCGAGCGGCTCGTGGAAGAGCTGGCACCGGCCCGTTCGATGGCCAGGCACCCGCTGTTCCAGGTCCTGCTCGCCGTGCAGAACAACCCTCGGTCGGTGCCGCAACTGCCCGACGTGCGGGTGACCGAGGATTCCACCGGTCTGCCGTCGGCCAGGTTCGACCTGGACATCGAGGTCCACGAGCAGTTCGACGAGACGGGTGCCCCGGCGGGCCTGGACGGCGGGGTGGTGTTCGCGGCCGAGCTGTTCGACCAGTCCACCGTGGAGGGCCTGACGGCCCGGCTCGTACGGGTCCTGGAGGCGGTCACCGCGGACCCCACCACGCCGGTGCACGGCATCGACCTGCTCGACGGCGCTGAACGGCGGCGGGTGCTCGAGGAATGGAACGACACCGCCCATCCGGTGCCGGACGCGACCCTCGCCGAACTGCTCCACCAGCAGGCCCGACGCACCCCCGACGCCATCGCCCTGCTCGCCGAGGAGGAGCGGGTCTCCTACGCCGAGCTGGACGCGCGGACGAACAGGCTGGCCCGGTATCTGATCGCCCGCGGGGCGGGGCCGGAAGCCCCGGTCGGCGTGGTCATGGACCGTTCCGTGGAACAGGTCGTGGCGATCCTGGCCGTCATCAAGGCCGGCGGCGCCTACCTGGCCATCGACTCCGACCAGCCGTTCCAGCGCGTGAACAGCTCGCTCGCCGACGCCTCACCGGTGGCCGTGGTGAGCACGGAGGCCGTCGCCTCCCGGCTCCGGCGCCCCACCGGCCCGTCCCGGCCGGCGGAAGCCGTGGCGGAGTGGATCAGGCTGGACGATCCGGAGGTACGGGCGGAGGTGGCCGCGGCGGATGCCCGGGAGGTCACCGACGCCGACCGGACAACGCCACTGCGGCCCGGTCATCCGGCCTATGTGATGTACACCTCCGGGTCCACCGGCACCCCGAAGGGCGTCACCGTCCCGCACCACGGGGTGGTCAACCAACTGGCCTGGATGCAGCAGGAGTTCCAGCTGGGAACCGCGGACCGGATCCTGCAAAAGGCTTCGTTCGGGTTCGACGCCTCGGTATGGGAGCTGTTCTGGCCGTTGCTGACCGGCGCCGGGATGGTGCTGGCCCGACCGGGCGAGCACCGGGATCCCCGATACCTGACCGGCTTGATCAACCGGGCACAGGTGACGGTCGTTCAGCTCGTTCCCTCCGTGCTGCGGGCGTTCCTGGAAGACGCGGCCATGGAGAAGTGCACCAGCCTGCGGACGGTCCTCTGCATCGGGGAGGTGCTGCCGGCACCGGTGCGCGACCGCTGCCAAGCCGCGCTGGGCGTGCCGTTGCACAACCTCTACGGGCCCACCGAAGCCTCGGTCGCCGTCACCTCCTGGGAGTGCGATCCGGAGCGGGACGGCGAGACCGTGCCGATCGGAGCGCCCATCTGGAACATCGGGGCCTATGTGCTCGACGATGGTCTCCGGCCCGTGCCGCCGGGCGTGGCGGGGGAGTTGTACGTGGCCGGCGACGGGCTGGCCCGGGGCTATCTGGGGCGTCCGGCACTCACCGCCGAGCGGTTCGTGGCCTGCCCGTTCGGACCGGCTGGTGAGCGGATGTACCGCACGGGCGATGTGGTCCGGTGGGATGCAGCCGGTCGGCTGGAGTTCGTCGGCCGCGTCGACGAGCAGGTCAAGATCCGCGGTTTCCGGATCGAGCCGGGTGAGATCGAGGCGGCACTCGCCGGGCACGAACAGGTGGCGCAGGCGGCGGTCGTCGTCCGGGAAGCGGCTCCCGGTTCTCCGCGCCTGCTGGCCTATGTCGTCGCCCACGCCGGAGCCGATGCCGACAGCGAGCGACTGGCGGCGGCGGTGCGGGAGTTCGCGGCGAGCCGGCTGCCGGAGTACATGGTGCCGGCGGCGGTGGTCGTACTGGAGAAACTGCCGTTGACGGCGAACGGCAAGCTGGACCGCGCCGCGCTCCCCGCCCCCGACCACTCCGTCGGCCCCGGATCGGGCGGCCGCGGCCCGGTCACACTGCGGGAGCAACTGCTCTGCTCGATCTTCGAGCAGGTGCTGGAGGTGCCGTCCGTCGGGGTCGAGCAGAGCTTCTTCGAGCTGGGCGGGCACTCGCTGCTGGCGGTGCGGCTGGTCAACCGCATCCGGGCGGTCCTCGACGCGGAGATCCCGGTACGGGCGGTGTTCGAGGCGCCGACCGTCGTCGGCCTCCTCGACCGGATCGCCCGGGGCGGGCAGCGCAGGACCACGGATGTGCTGGTGCCCATGCGATCGAGCGGCGACCAGGCGCCGATCTTCTGCGCACACACCGTGCTGGGGCTCGGCTGGGAATACGGCTGGCTCGCCAACTGCGTGTCGGACCGGTATCCGCTCTACGCCCTGCGGCCCCGGGGCACGGACACGGGCACGGCCGAACTGCCCGACTCGCTGTCGCAGATGGCCGCCGACTACGTCGCACAGATCCGTACGGTGCAGCCCACAGGCCCCTACCAGCTGCTCGGTTGGTCCTTCGGCGGGAACGTCGTCCAGGAGATGGCCGCCCAGCTCAGGGATGCCGGCGAGGAGGTGTCGCTCCTGGTCGTACTGGACTCGAGCCCGATGGACGGGGACCCCACCGCGGAGCAGCGGGCGGGCTTCGTGGAGCAGGAGGACACGGTGGCCGGGGCGCTCACCGGAGAGGAACACGAGGCGTACATCCGGATCGTGCGCAACAACACGAAGATCCTGCTGGCACACCGGACACGGAAGACGGCCGGTGACTTGCTGCTGCTCTCCGCCGACGCGGAACCGAAGGCCGACCTGTGGCATCCCTTCGTCGCCGGCGAGGTCCGGGAGCACACTCTCGACTGCTCCCACCGCGAGATGTTGCTGAACCCCGATGTCGCCCGGCAGATCTGGGACATCGTGGCCGCCGAGCTGGACGGGGGGCGGGCCGACTGAGCGCTCCGCTGGAAGTGCCCTGATCTGCCGTCGACCGTCCGCGGCGCCGTCGTGGCCGGTCGCCCACGCGGCGGAGCCGCATATCGACACAGCCGCGGCGGAGCCGCCCATCGACACAGCCCCGCGCCCCTTCGGGGCGCCACCCAACCGCAGCCGACTTCCGCCGATCCGATTCGTTCCCGCCGGGACCATCCGCGGGGGAGCCGCCCCGCGCCGTTTCACCGATCAGCAGGAGGAGACCCCAATGCAGGACACAGCCACCGGTGCCCTCGGCGCCGAACGGGCGGCACCCGGTGAGCGTGCGGAGGCCGTCGCCGCCCTGGCCCGCTCGTGCGGGGCCGAGGCCGAGGCGGTGTGGCGCGCCGCACGGCTGAAGGTCGCCTCGGTGGTCCTGGGGGCGCCCGCGTTGCCGCCCGACGCCACCTGGCGCGACCTGATCCTGCGCGCGGCCACCGCGGAGGGGCGTGAGGAAGCCGAGGAAGCCTGGGAAGGCGCCGGCGCACAGCCCCACATACCCGCCGAGCGCCTGGACCACTATGTCCGGCGCGCCCTGCGACTGCTGACCGGCGCCCCCGACGCGCCGCACACCCGGCACGGGCTGCTCTCGGCGGCGGAGGCCGAGGACGTCATCTCCGCCGGCTCCGGCCCCGTACGGCCGCTGCCCGGCCGCCGCTTCCACGAACTCTTCGAGGAGCGCGTCCGCCGCCACCCCGACGCGGTCGCCGTTGTGCACGGCCCGGCCACCCGGACGTACCGCGAGGTCAACGAGGACGCCAACAAGATCGCCTGGGCGCTGCACCGACGGGGGCTGCGCCCGGAGGACGTGGTCGCCGTCGTCACCGAGCGCACCCCGCACTGGCTCGCCGCTGTGCTCGCCGTGTTCAAGGCGGGCGGCTGCTACCTGCCGCTGGAGCCCCGTTTCCCCGCCGGGCGCATGGCCAGGACCCTCACCCGGGCGGAGTGCCGCTGGGTCCTCGCCGACCGCGACGTACCGCCCCTGGACGAGGCACTCGACGGCCGCGACGGGGTGCACCGCATGGACGTGACCGAGGTGATCGACGCCGACGGCCCCCGCCACGACCCGGACCTGCCCGTGGCCGGTGACCAACTGGCGTACGTGTACTTCACCTCGGGCTCCACCGGCGAACCCAAGGGCGCCCTGTGTGAGCACGACGGCTTTCTCAACCATCTCTACGCCAAGATCGAGGACCTCGGCGTCCAGGAGGGCGACACGGTCGCTCAGACCGCGCCGCAGTGCTTCGACATCTCCCTGTGGCAGCTGGTCTCCCCGCTGCTGCTGGGCGGCCGTACCCTGCTGGTCGAGCAGGAGGCCGTGCTCGACGTGCGCCGGTTCGTCGATCTGCTGGCCCGCCACCGCGTCCAGGTCGCCCAGGTGGTGCCGACCTACCTCGAACTCCTCCTCGCGGAGACGCCCGACGGCCGCGCCGCACTGCCCGACCTGCGCGTCATGGCCGTCACCGGGGAGGCGCTGAAGAAGGAGCTGGTGCGCCGCTGGTTCGCCGCCTTCCCCGGCGTCCCCCTGGTCAACTGCTACGGGCTCACCGAGGTCAGCGACGACTCCAACCACGGCGTCATGCACGCGCTGCCCGGCCACCGTTCCATACCGCTCGGCGACACCATCCGCAACTGCCGTGTGTATGTGATGGACGAACAGCTCCACCTCGTGCCCATCGGCGCGCCCGGCGAGATCGTCATGGCCGGGGTCTGCGTCGGCCGGGGCTACGTCAACGACCCCGACCGCACGGCCGCCGTCTACGGGCACGACCCCTACCGCCCCACCGACCGCCTCTACCGCTCGGGAGACTTCGGCCGCCGGCTGCCGTCCGGGGACTTCGAATACCTGGGGCGACGCGACTCCCAGGTGAAGATCAGCGGATTCCGCATCGAGATCGGCGAGATCGAGGACCGGCTGCTCCAGGTGCCCGGCGTGCGCGACGGCGCCGTCGTCGTCGCCGGAACCCAGGACGATCCCCAACTCGTCGCCTACTACACCGGCGAGGACGCCCCCGACGGCGACGGTGTCGCCCGCGCCCTGGGCGCCGCCCTGCCCGACTACATGGTGCCGCCCCGGCTGTACCACACGCGCGAACTCCCCCTGTCCGGCAACGGAAAGATCGACAAGATCGCCCTCACCGCCCGGGCCGGCCACGACCGCGACACCGGCGGCGCCGACGGCGCCGGTACGGGCACCCCGCGGCTCGCCACGGACACCGAACGCCGCGTCGTCGCCCTGTGGGCCCGGTTGCTGAAGGTGCCCGAGGAGCGCATCGGCCGCGACTCCCGCTTCGCCGAACTCGGCGGCACCTCGCTGTCCGCGATCCGGCTGTCCATCGCCCTCGACCGCCTGGTGACCGTCGCCGACCTCAAGGACACCCCCACGGTCGCCGACGTCGCGGCCCTTCTCGACCGCGCGTCCGCGACGGCCGGGGAGGGAGCCCCGGCGGACCCCTCCCCGCCCGCGCCTGCCCCCGCTCCGGTCCCGGCCGCGCCCGCCCCGCTGCGCGTGCTGGACGCCCGTGGCGGCCCGGACCCCGCCGGGCGGGCCGCCGCGCACCGCGGCGCGGCCCGCGCCGCGCTCGCCGAGTCCGGCGCCGTCATGCTGCGCGGCTTGGGCGTCCGCACCCCCGGCGACGTCGCCGACGTCGCCGCGGCGCTGGGGATCGCGGCGATGACGGAGCGCGAGGGCTTCGCGCCCCGCACCGCCCATGCGCCGGGCGTCTATTCCGGCAGCCACTGGCCCGCCGACGAACCGATGTGCATGCACCACGAGTTGAGCTACGCCGCCACCGTCCCCGGCACCCTCCTCCTCGGCTGCCTCACCGCACCCGGCAGCGGTGGCCGCACCACCGTCGCCGACTCCCAGCGAGTCCTCGCCGCCCTGCCACCGGGCCTCGTCGCCCCCTTCGAGCGCCACGGCTGGCTGCTGCGCCGCATGTACCACGACGTGGGGGTCGCCTGGGCCGACGCGTTCGGCACCGCCGACCGCTCGGCCGTCGACGCCTACTGCGCCGCCGCCGGGATCGAGCACGCCTGGCTGTCCGACGACCGGCTCGCCACCCGGCAGCGTCGCACCGCCGTCGTACGCCACCCGCGCACCGGGGCGCCCGGCTGGTTCAACCAGGTCGCCTTCCTCAACGGGCTCACCATGGACCCGGCCGTCCGTGACTACCTCACCGACGTTTACGGCCCCGACGGGCTCCCCTTCGACACCTCCGCCGGCGACGGCACCCCCGTCACCGCCGCCACGGTGGACGGCATCAACGCCGTCTACGACCGGTTCACCGTCGGCGAGCCGTGGCGGGAGGGCGACGTCCTCCTCGTCGACAACATCCGCACCGCCCACGCCCGCGAACCGTACGAAGGGCGGCGCGACATCGCCGTCGTCCTGGGCGACCCCACCGAACTGCCCGGCCATGTGCTGCCGGTGAGTGACGGCGAGCACCCATGACCCGCCGTGGCCCGACGGCGACTACCACACCGGTCGGCGCCGCCGACCGGGTTCCCTGCGCGCGGAAGGTCCATCCCTCATGACACATCCCACCGACGGCAAGGTCTATGACGTCATGGTCGCCGGGGGTGGCCCCGCCGGTTCGTCCGTGGCGGCGTTCGCGGCCATGCAGGGCCACCGGGTCCTGCTGCTGGAGAAGGAGGAGTTTCCCCGGTACCAGATCGGCGAGTCCCTGCTGCCGTCCACGGTGCACGGGATCTGCGGTCTGCTCGGCGTCACGGAGGAACTGGAGAGCGCCGGGTTCGTGCGCAAGCGCGGCGGCACCTTCCGCTGGGGCTCTAACTCCGAGCCCTGGTCCTTCGACTTCGCGCTCTCCGAGAAGTTCGCCGGTCCGACCTCCTACGCCTACCAGGTCGAACGCGCGAAGTTCGACCAGCTGCTCCTCGACAACGCCCGCCGCAAGGGCGTCGAGGTGCGCGAACGGTGCGCGGTGCGCGACGTCCTGGAGGACGACGGCCGGGTCCGCGGTGTCCGGTACACCGACCCGGACGGTGCCGAGCGCGCGGTGCACGCCCAGTTCGTGGTGGACGCCACCGGCAACCAGAGCCGGCTTCAGCGGTACATCGGCGGACAGCGCCGCTACTCGGACTTCTTCCAGAACATCGCGCTGTTCGGCTACTTCGAGGGCGGCCGGCGGCTGCCCTCGCCCAACAGCGGGAACATCACCTGTGTGGCCTTCCCCTCGGGCTGGTTCTGGTACATCCCGCTGAGCGACACCCTCACCTCGGTCGGCGCCGTGGTCCGCAAGGAGTGCGCGGACCAGGTGCGCGGCGACCGGGCCGAGGCGCTGGCCGCGCTGATCGCGGACTGCCCGCTGATCGCCGACTACCTCTCCGACGCCCGGCGGGTGACCAGCGGCCGGTACGGCGAGGTCCGCGTCCGCAAGGACTGGTCCTACCTCCACGACACCTTCTGGCAGCCGGGCATGGCCCTCGTCGGCGACTCCGTGGGCTTCATCGACCCGCTGTTCTCCTCCGGCGTCCATATGGCGACCTACAGTGCCCTGCTGGCCGCCCGCTCCCTCAACACCGCGCTCCGCGGCGACCTGGGGGAGCGCGAGTGCTTCGCGGAGTACGAGGCCCGGTACCGCAAGGAGTACCAGTCGTTCCACGACTTCCTCGTCAACTTCTACGACGTCAACCGCGACGAGCAGCAGTACTTCGAGGTGGCCAGGCGCGTCACCCGGGACACCGCGCCCGGCGCCGGGGCGTTCGTCGGGCTGGTCGGCGGCGGCGCCTCGGACGAGGCGGCGCTGACCTCCGAGTCCTACCGCGACAAGCGCAAGAAGGACCTTCTCGAACAGTCCCGGGCCGTCCACCACGAGGGGCACCGCATCCAGCTACAGGCGGCTTTCGGCGAGGCGGTCGACGACACCCCGCTCAGCGCGGACGGCCTGGTCGTCAGCCAGGACGGCATGCACTGGGAGAAGAGCGTGACGTCCTCGACGGTGTGACGCGTTCGCCGGCCGACGGGGCACCCGGTCCGGCCCGGACCGGGTGCGGTCGGCGGATCCGGAGCGACCTCGCCTTGCCGCCGGGTGGGAGTGAGTGCACAGGCTCGGTGTCGAGCGGGTGGGCGGGCGGGCGGTGGTATCCGAGCGGACGGCCTGCACGTGGGCGGGCCCGTATTCAGCATGCAAGTAGCTTTCGTGCATTGTCACGTAGATGCCGTCGCGAGATGAGGTTTGGCCATGGATGAATCCCTGCACACCGTCACGACGATGCCGACGGCGCGGCAGCCCGGCCGCCCCTTCGACCCGCCTGCGGAGCTGCTCGACGCCCGCCGGCACGGCCCCATCAGCCGCTATATCTTCCCCGGTGGAAAACCCGGCTGGCTGCTCACCGGATACGACCTGATCAAGTCGGTCCTGGCCGACTCGAGGTTCAGCTCACGCCAGGAGCTCATGCTCCACCCGACCATCGACTACACAGACGCCGAGTTCTCTCCGGCGCCGCCCGGTGAGTTCCTCTTCATGGACGACCCCCGGCACAGCCGTTATCGGAAACCGCTCATGGGCAAGTTCACCGTACGGCGGATGCGACTGCTCACCGAGCGGGTCGAGCAGATCACCGCCGACCACCTGGACGCCATGGAGAAGGCCGGGCCTCCGACGGACCTGGTGACCGCGTTCGCCAAGCCCATCCCCGCCATCATGATGTGTGAGCTGCTGGGGGTGGAGCACCAGGACCGGGACTCCTTCCGGGAGCAGATCGACGCGTTCAGGGATGTGGAGGCCGACGGCGAGGATGTGATGGCGGCCTATACGGCGACTCGGAACCATCTCGCGGAGTTGGTGGCCGCCAAGCGCGCGCACCCCACCGACGATGTGCTCAGCGACCTCACCGACAGCGATCTGAACGATGAGGAGCTGAAGGGCATGGCCCTGTTCCTGCTGGCGGCCGGGCTCGACACCACCATGCACATGCTGGCGCTCGGCACCTTCGCGCTGCTGCGCAACCCGGATCAGCTGGCCGCGCTGCGCGCCGACCCCGCGCTCATCGACCGGGCCGTGGAGGAGTTGCTGCGGTATCTGAGCGTCGGCAAGACGTTCATGCGGACCGCGCTGGAGGACGTCGAGCTCGGCGGCCGGACCATCAAGGCCGGCTCGCCGCTGATCCTGTCGTACAACACCGCCAACCGCGACCCCGAGCGCTTCCCCGACCCCCATGTGCTCGACCTTCACCGGCAGGACGGCGGGCACCTGGCCTTCGGCCACGGTGTCCACCAGTGCCTGGGCCAGCAACTGGCCCGCGTCGAGATGCGTGTCGCCTTCCCCGCGCTCCTCAACCGCTTCCCCACACTGCGCCTTGCCATACCGGCCGAACAGGTCCCCCTCCGCCCGGAGGCGGACATCGCGGACGTCTATGGAGTGAAGAGTCTCCCGGTCACCTGGGATGCGTGACCGGCCACGACGGTGCCGCGGACGATCGGCGGCAGGCCAGGGCACTTCCAGCGGAGCGCTCAGTAGCCGACGCGGGCGTTGATGCGGCGCGGGTAGTACCGTTCGTCGCCGATCTGCTCGTAGTCGGGCTTGCGCGGGGTGTCGCTCGTGGGCAGGTCCCCGGAGACGACGACGCGCCGGCCGCGGCGGTATTCCTGGTAGTCGTTGATGGCGACGTGCTGGGTGGCCCGGTTGTCCCAGAGTGCCACGGTGTGCGGGTCCCAGCGATGCCGGCAGGTGAAGCGCGGCTGCTCGGAGTGCTCGAACAGGTGCTGGAGCACGGCGTCGCTCTCGTGCCGGGACAGCTGCGGGATGTGCGAGGTCCACATCCGGGTGACATAGAGCGACCGGCGCCCGGTTACCGGGTGGACCCGCACGACGGGGTGCTCGGCGGACATCTCGACGACCGGCGGTACCTTCAGCACGTGGACGGCGGTGAGGCCCTCGAGCATCTCCTGGAACGTCGGGGACAGAGTCTCGTACGCGAGGTACTGGTTGCTCCACATGGTGTCGCCGCCCGATGGCGGGCAGGTGATCAGGTGCAGGATCGCGGCGATGGGCGGATTGGGACTGAAGCTGACGTCGATGTGCCACTCGTCGGCCTTCCCACCCTTGTCGGGCTCGATCAGCGTGACCTCGGGGTAATCCTCCAGCCTGGGCAGGTTCGGGTGGACCTTGACGTCGCCGAAGCGCCTGCCCAGCGCCACGTGCGCCGTCGGGGTCAGGTTCTGCTGGTCCGGGAAGAACAGCACGAGGTGTTCGAGCATGAGCGCGTGGATCCGGTCGAACTGCGCGTCCGTGACCTCGTTCAGATCGATTCCGCGCACCTCGGCGCCGAGGGCGCCGGAGACGAGGCGGATGTCGAGGCCGTCGCCGGAAGCGGAAGCGGCGGCCGGAGCAGTGGTGGTGGGCTGCCGGGATGCGGACTGCGTCACAGAGGTATCTCCTTCATCTGTAGGGGAGCCGAGGTATGAGGGAGGGCGGTGGCGGCGCGGTGGTTCGGCCCCCGGCACCCGGTGGGAGCGCGGACCGGGTGCCGGGCCGACCTGCTGGAACCGGTCCAGCGGGGTCATCGGCAGGGGCTGAGGCCCGCCGCCAGAGGTCATCCGAGTGCGCTCGCTCCGCCGCCGTCGGCGGGCGGATCGCGGTGCAGCCAGTCCAGGAACGGCTGCGGAGCGAGGGGTGCGACCCGCTTCCGGTACGCCTCCAGGTCGTCCTCGGTCAGGAGCTCGCGGCCGGCGCCCGAGCGTCCTTCGCGGAAGAATTCCACCGGATCCGTGAGGATTTCCGTGTCCGGCGCCAGCCACTCCGCGCGGGCCTTCATCTCGTCGAACGTCGCGGCCTTCACCAGCTCGGGCCAGACCGCCTCGTCCACGGTGATGCCCAACCACTCGGCCAGCGCGGCCATTTGGCCCGCGAGGTCGGTGCACAGGTCGTCGTAGTGCAGGAGCCTGACGTTCGGCTGCGCCCGCCGTTTCCAGGCGTCGAGGGGATGATGGAGCTCGGCAGCGGCCACGTCCTGTTCCCAGCCGTCGCCCGGATCGGGCTGACACCACTTCAGCAGCCACTCGCGCTCCGGCGGAAGCGTGAGCGAGGTCACCGGCACGCACCGGGAAGTCGTCCCAGCGGGCGCAGATCCGGCGCGGTGCTTCCGTCATCATCGGCTCCCGACCCGTGGGAGGTCGTCGCTCGGCACCCATGCGCCACCGTCACAGGTGGCCGGAGGCGGCACGGGGCGACATTTCTTCAGGATCGGGTCTTGGCCACTCATATGACGGCACTCCTCAAATGAGAACGAGAGGCGGCGGATACCGCCCCAACCTGCCGCCGTCGTCGAGGGGAAACATCCACAATCACCACAGTTACGGCCGTACGGCGGTCCCTCCGCCGCGCGGCGAGCGCGAGGACGACCGTACGGCGCCGAGACTGGCGCTGATGACCCGACGACCGGCGACCGAGTGCCGACGATCGAGCCCCGGCAGCCGGCCGTCGCTTCGTCAGACGGGGGCGGCCGGCTCCGACAAGGCGGGTGCCATGACCATCCTGTGGTCTGCGTTTGTCAACGCTTGACGCCCAGGCTCAGCCCGTGCTCGTACGGCAGCCCGCCGACCGTCCTGACCTCCTCGAACCCGGCCCGGCCGAGCCACCGTTCGTAGTCCCGGGCCGGGTAGGCCATGCCCCGGCCGCTGGCGAGAACGTTGAAGTAGAGCCCGAGCCGGGCGCCGAAGATCCCTTCCGTCTCGTCGTCCGAGACGTTGTAGCCGTAGAGCAGCACCTTCCCGCCCGGCGGCAGCGACGCGTACGCCTTGCCCAGCAGGTGCAGGATGCCGTCCTCGTCGAAGATCTCCAGGACATGGCTGAACAGCACCGCGTCCGGACCGTCCGGGAACGGGTCGGTGAAGATGTCGCCCGCGAGGAGGTCCACCCGGTCCGGTCGCCCGGCGGAATGTCCGGCGTCCTGTCCGCCGTCCGCGAGTCGCGACACGCTCGGCATGTCGAACACCGTCGACCGCATCCCCGGATGGCGCGCGACCAGCCGCGCCGATGTGCTGCCGTCGCCACCACCCACGTCCAGGACGTGCTGGACGTCCCCGAACACGGGTTGCTCGATCAGCGCGTCCACCGAGCGGAGCGTGAACGCGGTCATCGCCCGGTGGAAGACCTCCTCCAGCGGTGGATTGTGCGCAAGCCGCTCGTAGAGGGTCGGCTCGTCGCCGGGGTGGATGCGCAGCGCGGTGTTGGTGCCGGCCCGCAACGCCTGCGTCATATGGGCGAACGCCGGATAGTACACCTCCTTCCAGCCGGTCAGGATGTGGCGCCAGCTGTCCGGCCCGTCCGGGGCCAGCAACTCCTCGGCGACGGCGGAATTGTGGTAGCCGCCGTCCCTGCGTTCCAGCAGCCCGGTCGTGCACACCGCCTGTAGCAGGACGCGCAGCTGATGGGCGGGCAGCCCGCTGAAAGCGCGGATCTCCTCCGCCTGGGCGCCCGGTTTCCCGGACAGGAAGGAGAAGACGCGCAGTTCGGCGGCGGTGGTGACGGCGTTGAACAGTGCGGGTGCGTTGACGAGGAAATGGAACCGGTCGAGAACCGGGTCGTCTTCATGCTCGTTCTTCATGACTCTCCGCATGGTGGTGGTTTTCGCAAAGCCCTTCGGCTTCATACCAGGAAAAGCCGGGGCGGAGACTCATCCGGGTCCGTAACTGCGGTGAGTACTGGTGCGGTGGTCCCGCGCTCTCCCGGAGTATCGGGGATACCCCGATGAGTAGGCGGTGCCCTGCGTGCGTTTGAACAGCTTTGACGAATGGTCGCCCTTGCGGGAAGTGGTCGTCGGATCCGCGGAGAACTATGTCTCCCACGAGCGGGAACTCTCCTTCGACCTTTTCTTCCACGACAATCTCGTGCACGACAATGCCGAACAGCGGGGATCTGGCCGGTCCGAGTGGTACTACCCTCGGCTGACCGCCCGCCGTGGCGAATCCGGCCGGTGGCACACGCCAGTGGCCCGACGGTACGTGGACGAGCTGAACGAGGACCTGGAAGGGCTCGCCGACACCCTGCGCTCCCTCGGCGTCACCGTCCACCGGCCGCTCACGCTGCCCGCGGACACCGCGGAGGTCACGACCCCCGCCTGGTCCGCGTCCGTCGTCCCGCCGCTGAACGTCCGCGACAACACGCTCATCGTCGGCGACGAGATCATCGAGACCTCACCGATGATCCGCTCCCGCTACTTCGAGACGCAACTCCTCAAGCCGCTCTTCCAGGACTACTTCCGCCGCGGCGCCCGCTGGACCGTTATGCCGCGCCCGCTCATGACCGATGCCTCCTTCGACCTGTCGTACGCGGGCACCGCGACTGCCGGCGGGCCCACCGAGCCCGTCGAGGACCCGCGGCCCTCACCCTGGGACGTGGGGGTGGAGATGATGTTCGACGCCGCCCAGTGCCTCCGGCTCGGGCGGGACATCGTCGCCAACGTCTCCACCGAGCACCACGCACTCGCCGTCACCTGGCTGGAGCGCCACCTCGAAGGACGCTTCCGCATCCACCGGGTGCACAAGCTGAGCGACAGCCATATCGACAGCATGGTGCTGGCCCTGCGCCCCGGCCTGCTGCTGGTCCGCTCCGACGCGGTGGCCGACGCGCTGCCGCCCGCGCTGCGCCGCTGGGACCGGATCGTCGCCCCCACACCCCGGCAGAACAACTTCCCCCGGTACGAGGCCGACGCGCTCATCCTGACCAGCCCCTTCATCGACCTCAACGTGCTGTCCGTCGACTCGGAGACCGTCCTGGTCAACGAGGCCAGCCCGGAACTGGTCCGGACCCTGGAGGACGCGAAGTTCACCGTCGTCCCGGTACGCCATCGGCACCGGCGGCTGTTCGGCGGCGGCTTCCACTGCTTCACCCTCGACACCGTCCGCGACGGCGGACCCGAGGACTACCTCACCTGACCCAGGAACGGCCGGTGTCCCGCGTACCAGGCCGTCGCACGGAAAGGGGCGCGCGACGTATGGACGAGCATCCGCTGACGCGGTATCCGGAGCAGATCCGGACCGGCCGTGGCGACGGCCGCCGCGAGTGGACCCGCCGCGGGCTGTCGCGAGCCGGTGGGGGCGAGGGCGCGGCCCCGCGCGTGCGCGGAGCGGGGCGTGGCGGAGGCCCCCGAGGACGTCATCCGGCGTGATCGCGCCTCGGCGTCCTCGTCCTGGCGTGGCCCGCCCTGGACGCATTCGCCCTGAGCGCCCGTGACGAGGGGATACCAGCCGGACAACCACGCGCACCCGCCGCATCACGGCCAGCACCGACAAGCCGAAGGGACACCGACCCCGCCATGGCACCGCCCGTCACCCCCGCCAGTCCGTGGTTCCGCAGATTCCACCCGCGTCCGGACGCCGAGGTCGCTCTGGTCTGCCTGCCGCACGCGGGAGGATCCGCGAGCAGTTACTTCTCCCTGTCGTGGCGTCTCTCCGCGAGTGCCGACGTCCTCGCCGTGCAGTACCCGGGGCGCCAGGACCGGCTGCACGAACCGTGCCTGGACAGTGTGCGGGACCTCGCCCGTGGGGTCGCGGCGGACCTGGAACGACTGGTGGCGGGGCGGCCCTTCGCCCTGTTCGGCCACAGCATGGGTGCCGCCGTCGCCTTCGAACTGGCACTTCTCCGCCGGCGCGAGGGCGCCCGCGCGCCCCACACCCTGTTCCTCTCCGGCCGTGGCGCCCCCGCGTGCGGCACCGACCGCGGGATCCGCTTCCTCGACGACGACGGCCTGATCGCCGAGGTACGGCGGCTGGCGGGCACGGACGCCCTCGTCCTCGACGACCCCGACCTGGTCGAGCTGGCCCTGCCGTCGCTGCGCGCGGACTACACGGCCGCCGAGACCTACGACGCCGGACCCGGCGCCGTCGTGCACTGCGACATCGTCGCGCTCACCGGGGACGGCGACGACCATGTCGGGATCGCCGACGCCGAGGACTGGCGCGACCACACCACGGGCGCCTTCGACCTCCGGGTCTTCAGCGGCGGCCACTTCTTCCTCGGCGAACATGAGCCGCGGATCGCGGATATCGTCGGTACCGCCCTGCGCGCGGCGGAACGCCCCCGCCCCGGCACCCGGGGGCCCGGCGCCCGAGGACCCGGCGCCCGAGGAAAGGAGGACGACCGTGCGCGTTCGATCCGTGACGCGGGCTGACCGCTCTCACCCGCTGCCGATGGTCCCGCTCGCCCGGCCGCTGTCCGTGGCCGGCCACGAGGCCCAGGCCGTCGGCACCCCCGCCCTCGCCGGCCCCGGTCTGTCGGCCCACGCCGCGCCCGACGGCGGCGGCGTCCTCGCCGCCGACACGGCCGCGGCCCTCGGCGACCTCACCACCGACGTGCTGCGCGAGGGCGTCCAACGGCTCGGCCACCAGCCCTCGTTGAGGACCGGGGCCGAGCGGCCGCGCGCGGAGAACCTCGCCAGGCCGGGCCCGCACGACCTCGCGCCCGTGCCGGAGCGCCGCACCGCGGAGCGCCGCCGATGACGGGACGCGAGCCGGTGGTCACCGGTGGCGGCCGATCCGCCCCCGGCGAAGACCGGCCGCCGCCGGCCTCCTACGCCCAGGAGCGTGCCTGGTTCGCGTCCCGGCTCACCCACGATCCGCCGACGTACTGCGTGGTCGAGGAGTTCCCCCTGCACGCGGACATCGCCGCGTCCGACATCCGCGAAGCCCTCGCCCTCCTGACGGCACGCCACGAGCCGCTGCGCACAGGACTCCGCGTCCTCGACGGGCAGGTGACCCAGGATGTGCGCCCTAAAGTGGAACTGCCCGTCGAATGGGTCGACTTGACCGGACTCGACCGCACCGAACAGGAGGAGGCGAGAGACTCCCTGCGCGCCGCGCTGGCACGCCGGCCGTTCGACCTGGAGCGGCCGCCGCTGTGGCGGGCGGCGATCCTCGGGCTGGGGGAGGGGGCGTGGTCGGTGATCCTCGCCGCCCACCACACCGTCTACGACAGCGCCTCCCGCTTCAACGCGCACGCCGAGCTCATCGAGATCTGCGCTGCCGTGGAGGAGGGGCGTGAGCCCAAACTCCCGCACCTCCCCCGCACCTACAGCGATCACGCCAGGCGCGAGCGCGCTCGTCTCACGTCCGCCCGACGCGCGGAGCTCGCCACTCATTGGCGCTCCCGCCTCGCCGGGCTGCCACCGGTCCACACATTGCCGCTTGACCGGCCCCGCCCCCCGACTCGCACCTTCCGCGGTGCCGAGGTGCGCGCCCCGCTGCCTGCCGGTGTCCTCGCCGCCATCAACGCCGGTGCACGCCACCACGGCACCCGCCCCGTCGTGCTGCTCCTCGCCGCGTACACCGCCCTGCTGCACCACCACTCCGGCGCCGTGGACATCAGCCTCGGCCTGCCCGTGGCCGGGCGCGCCGAGGCCGAGACACTGCCCATGGTCGGCACCCTGGTCAACATGCGTGTCCTGCGCGTCGACGCCACCGGCGACCCCGACATCGCGGTGCTCGTCCGCCGGCTGGACGCCGCCCTCAGCGCCGACGAGCGATACGACATTCCGTTCCAGACCCTCGTCGAACTGCTGCCCGCTCCGCGCCTGCCCGGAGTCCCGCCCCTGTACCAACTCGCCTTCAATCACGCTCCCGCGGGCGATCTGGGAGCGCCCGTGTCCTCCTGCGAGGAGGATCTGCTGCTGGACATCACCGACGACACCCTCCGGATCGTCTACGACGTGGCCCTGTTCGACCGTCCCACCGCCCAGACACTGCTGTCCGACTACCTGCGCCTGCTCCCCGCCGCCCTGGACACCCCGGGCATGCGGCTGTCCGGGCTGGGAGCCGTCCTCGGCCTCCGCCGCTCCGCGACGAAGGCGCGCCCCCCGGCCGGGCGGCCTGCCGCGGCCGCCCCCCGGACACCGGCCCAGAAGTACGTGGCCGCGGTGTGGGGGGATCTCCTGGACGTGGACGTCGTCGACGTCCACCAGGACTTCTTCAGCCTCGGGGGCCACTCGCTCCAGGCCCTGCGCCTGTTGTCCCGCATCGCCCCGTACGACCCCGAGGCGACGCTTCGGGCCTTTTTCGCCGACCCGACAGTGGCCGGACTCGCCACCGTATTGCAGCGCATGTGCCCCGGGAGGACGGTATGGCAGTGACCGGCCGGATCGACGGCATCCCCCACGACGTCTGGCACACGGAAGTGCTCGCACCGCAGTTCACCTACGAGGTGAAACATCTCCTCGGCCACTACCTCGCCATCGAGAAGGTCCTCCTTCTGGAATACGTCCGCATGGACCTGGTCGGCGCCGCGGACGCGGCCGCCCTCGGCACCCGGCTCGACGCCCTGGGTCCCGACGCCGTACGCGCCGACCCCGAACAGAACATGTCCGATATCTCCTTCGCGGTGGAACGGCACGTCCAGACCGGTGACACCCCTCCCTTCCCCGCCTGGCACGTCGACCGCAGCCGCAACGACCTCCAGGCATGCGCCCAGCTGATGGCCGCCCGCGAGGACCTCGCGGCCGTCGCGGAAGACCTGGCCGCGTTCGCACGGGCGGTCCTCGACCTCGCCGGTCGGTACACCGACACGCCCATGCCGGGGTACACCCACGGCCAGGCCGCCCAGATCATCAGCCCCGGCTTCCACCTCGCCGCGCTCGCCGCCGAGACGATCGGCGCGCTGCGCCGCATGCTGCACACCTACGACGAATGCGATGCCTGTCCCCTGGGCGCCGGCACCATGGCCGGGCAGGAACTGCCGTGGGACCGCGCCCGGATGGCCGATCTCCTCGGATTCGCGCGTCCTCAGCCGCACGCCCTGGTGGCCGTCGCCTCCCGCACCTGGACCACCCTGATCGCGGGGGACCTCGCCCACTACGCCGTCGTCCTCAGCCGCTTCACCACCGACCTCATGACCTGGGCCGGCAGCGGGTTCGGCTTTCTGGACCTGCCCGACGAACTGGCCGGCATCTCCGCCGCCATGCCGCAGAAGCGCAACTTCCCCGTCCTGGAACGCATCCGTGGCCGCTGTGCCCATGTCGTGGGCCGCGCCACCGACATCGCCGCCGGACAGCGCAACACCCCGTACACCAACACCGTCGAGGTCTCGAAGGAATCCGGCGGCCAGCTGCGGGTCCAGGTCGACACGATGCGCTCCGTGCTGCGCCTGGCCCACGCCGTCGTCGACGGCGCCACCTTCCGCGCCGACCGCATGCGCGCCGCATGTGCCGAGGACCACCTGGGAGGATTCACCCTCGCCAACCGGCTCACCCTCGACCAGGGCATTCCCTGGCGCACGGCCCAGATCATCGCCGGACGGTACGTCAGACACGCCGTGCGCAAGGGCCTGACCTCCGGTGAGCCCGACGCCGCGCTGCTGCGCGACTGTGCCGCCGAGTCCGGCTATGACCTCGAAGGCATTGGTGATATCGGTGATACCGGCGACCTGCTCACGGCGGCCTTCGACGTCGACCGCGGACTGCACGCCAAGCGGTCGGCGGGCTCCGCCCACCCCGACCGGGTACGAGAGCTGCTCGCCGGGCAGGACACCGAACTCGACGTCCTCGGCTCCGCCTGGGCCGAGCGTGCCGCCCGTCGGGCAGAGGCCACCGGCCGCCACGGCACCCTGCTCACCGACCT
Organism: Streptomyces malaysiensis subsp. samsunensis; assembly: GCF_024519315.1. Lineage (GTDB taxonomy): Bacteria > Actinomycetota > Actinomycetes > Streptomycetales > Streptomycetaceae > Streptomyces > Streptomyces malaysiensis. The sequence continues at coordinate 35,227 of NZ_JANIIC010000004.1, forward strand.
CGGTCAGCGGTCGTCATGACGGAACCGGCACTCGTCGCCCGGCGCGCGGGCGTGGACCTGAACGAGGGCACCGCCGCCGCCTGCGGCACCTTCGGAGAACTGCTCCAGGGCGTCCTGCCCGACGGCACCGACTTCCTGGTCACGTTCCCCATCACCCGCGGCACCCGTGCGTGGTTCCGGTACGACCGGGTCGGTCCGCTGCGGGTCTACCCCGCCCACAAGACCAAGTCGCTCCGCCTGGCGCGGAGCATGCTCGACGCCCGGTGCGCGAGCGGCGGCGGCTCCCTCGTCCTCGACAGCGATCTGCTCATCGGCAAGGGCCTCGCCAGTTCGTCCGCCGACCTCGTCGCGACGGCCCGGGCCGTCGGTACCGTCCTCGGTCTGGACACCTCGCCCGCCACTGTCGAGGACTGGCTGCGTCCCATCGAACCCACGGACGGCGTCATGCACCCCGGGATCGTCGTGTTCGAGCACCGCGCCGTCCGGTTCCGCGCCCGCCTGGGAACCCTGCCGCCCACCACCGTCGTCGCGGTCGACGAGGGCGGCCGGCTCGACACGGTCGCCTACAACCGGCGCGACAGACGGGTCCCGCCCGTGCTGAGAGCCGGGTACGCACACCTTGTCGACGACCTCGCCGCGGCGGTACGCGACAGCGACCTCCAGGGCGTCGGCGCCGTCGCCACCCGCAGCGCCCGGCTCAACCAGCGATGGCTGCCCAAGCACAACCTCGACGCTCTTCTCCGCATGGCCGACGACCTCGGTGCCCTGGGAGTGATGTGCGCCCACAGCGGCACCATGGCCGGGGTCCTGCTGGACGCCACCGCCCCGGGCCACCGCGACACGCTCGCCGCCGTCAAGGCCGCCTGTGCCCGGCTGCCCGGCACCGTGTCCGTCTACCGATCCGCCACCCCATCAGGCGCCTTCCCAGGGAGCACGCATGCGTCATGACACCCTCATCGACGCCATCGGCAACACTCCGGTCGTCCGGTTGCGCATGGATGTCCCGGAGGACGTGGAGGTCTACGCCAAGCTCGAAATGCACAACCCGTACGCGATGAAGGACCGGGTCGCCCGCCGCATGATCCTCCAGGCCCGCCGCACGGGTGCCCTGACGGACGGGGCGCCCATCGTGGAGAGTTCCTCGGGCACCATGGCGCTCGGCATCGCCCTCGTCGGCACCTACCTGGGCCATCCCGTCCACATCGTCAGCGATCCCCGCATCGACCCCGTCACCCTCGCCAAACTGACGGCGATGGGCTGTACGGTCCACATCGTCGAGGCGATGACGTCCCAGGGATGGCAGAGCGCCCGGCTGGAACGCCTCGCGGAGCTCGTCCAGGACCTGCCCGGCGCCTACTGGCCGCGGCAGTACAGCAACCCGGACAACCCCGCCGCCTACCGCGCCCTCGCCGAAGAACTCATGGACGACCTGGGGACCGTGGATGTCCTGGTCGGCTCCGTCGGCAGCGGTGGTTCGCTGTGCGGAACGTCCGCCGCGCTCCTCGAGCGGCTCCCGGACCTCAAGGTCGTCGGAGTGGACTGTGTCGGCAGCGTCCTGTTCGGCCAGCCCGACATGGCGACCCGCAAGCAGAGCGGCCTCGGCAACAGCCTGTTCCCCGACAACATCGACTACCGGCTCATCGACGAAGTGCACTGGCTCTCCGACGACGAGGCGTTCGACGCCACCCACGGCCTCGCCCGGGAACAGAAGATCTTCGCCGGCAACACCTCCGGCTCCGTCTACCGAGTCCTGTCCCACCTGGCCGCCCGTGCCGCACCGGGCACCCGTCTGGTCGGCATCATGCCTGACCGTGGCGACCGCTACGCCGATAGCGTCTACCGGCACCAGCCGTCCGGCCCGGTCGCCCAGGCACCCGCACGGGTGGCGTTCGGTACGACCGTGACCAGTTGGTCGTACGCGTCCATCCCACGCCACGACCGTCCGGTGCTGGTCTTCCTGGAATCCAACACCACCGGCACGGGAACGCTCGCTCTGCGCACCGCGACCCGGCTCGGCTTCGCCCCCGTCCTCCTGACGGCGGACCCCGGCCGCTACGCCGCGTTCGGCACCGCCGGCTGCCCCACCGTCACCTGCGACACCGAAGACCCCACGGCCGTGCTGGACGCGGTTCGCGGGGCCGCCGGCGGACGTACCGTCGCCGGTGCCACCACGACCAGCGACTTCTACCTGGAGCACACGGCGCGCCTGGCCGGCTCGCTGGGTCTGCCCGGCCACGCTCCCGCGACGGCGGCCGCCTGCCGGAACAAGGCCCTGACCAGGGCAGCCCTGCGGAACGCGGGTGTGCCCCAGCCCGCGCACGCCGTCGTCGCGGACATCGCCGGGGTCCCGGAGGCGGTTGCGCGTGTCGGCGTGCCCTGTGTCGTCAAACCGGTCGACGGATCCGGCTCACAGGACGTGCGGTGGTGCCCGGACGAGGCCACCGCCGTGGAGCACGCCGCCCGCGTCCTCGCCGTCACGGAGAACGTGCGCGGGCAGAAGAGCGCGGGAGAGGCGCTCGTCGAGGAGTTCGTCGGCGGTGCGGAGTACAGCGTGGAGATGTTCTGCACCGGGGGCGAGGCCGTGTGCGTGGGGGTCACCCGGCGGACCATGACCCCGTTGCCCCACTTCGTGGAGACCGGGCACCTCTTTCCGGCAGGTCTGCCGGCGGCGCGGCAGGCTGAACTGGCGGAGGCCGCCCGGCAGGCGCTCAAGGCCGTCGGGTTCGAGCACGGCCCCGCCCACATCGAGATGCGGCTGACCCCGGTGGGACCCGTGGTCATCGAGATCAACGGGCGGCTCGCCGGTGGCATGATCCCCGAGATCGTCCGCGCCGCGACCGGGCTCGACCTCCTCGAACAGCAGGTCCGTGCTGCCACCGGACTGCCGACGTACCTGGAGCCGGCTCGTTCCCGCCAGGCGGGGCTGCGTTTCCTCACCGCGGGGGACGTCGGCCGGCTGGTGGCCATCACGGGAACCGCGGCCGCCGAACGGGTGCCCGGCGTGATGGCCGTCGTCACCACCGGCACGCCCGGCCGCGCGGTCCGGCCGCCCAGGGACGCCTACGACCGCCTCGGCCACATCATCGCGGTCGGTGACACTCCGCAGGAGGTGGAGGCCACACTGGACACGGCGATGGCGCTGGTACGGGTGGAGACCACCGCCGGCTGAGCGACGCCGGAGAGTGCGTGGGGGCACACCCGCCGCTCGGGTGTGCCCCCACGCATGCCGCCGCGGCTCACCGCGCCAACCGCCTGTTCGAGCTTCAGGTGTGCCCGCTCGCCGAGTTGTCGAGGGCCTCCCGCAAGCTGCGACGTCCCGGAATGCCCAGCTTGCGGTAGCAATTCGTAAGGTGCTTCTCGGTCATCCGGGATGATATGCCCAGTTGCTCCGAGATCTCCGTATTGCTGCTGCCCTCGGCCGCCAGCCGCGCCACTCTGAGTTCCGCCCGGGTCAGCCGGGATTCCTCCATTTTGGTGCTTGTGTATTCCCTTTCCAGCTTGGCGCTGATTTTCTGCACCATCCAGTCGGCGCCGCATTCCATACCCAGGTCGTATGCCCGTCTCAAAGTGTCCGTCGACCGTATCCGGCTCGTTTTCTCGTGGCTTCCCAAGGCGTACAGCGCCCGGCACAGCTCATGGCTGTTACTCCCCCTCTCCAGTACGGCGACGGCCTCCTCCAGCACGTGGGCCCCCCGGTGTCCGGGGATGATCCGGCCCAGTGCGACGAGTGCGTGGCCCTCCGCCGCCGGGGTGCCCCACTCACGTGCCCGTTCCACCTCCAGCCGAGCGGCACTCAGCGCCTGGTCATGCTCGCCGAGGCGGTGATGCATCAGGGCGGCGCACGAGGACCATGGCAGCAGGACGGGGTTGAGCCATCCGATCCGCTCCATCCGCTGGCCGGCCGTGCGGAAGTGGGTGAGGGCACTCCGCGGCTCATGGCGCCGGGCCGCGAGCAGGCCGCGCGCCATATGCAGCAGCGCGGCCAGATACTGGTTGGTGTGGCCGAGCCGATGACGGGTGAGGAACTCCTCCGCCAACTCCGGCTCTTCGCTGTGCAGCGCGACGATGGCGAGGATGGGGGTGCAGAGCGCGGGCAGACCGCTCGCCTCCGGACCGGCGAGGACATCGGCCCGCAGCATCTCCTGCTTGGCGTCGGCCACATCGCCGACAGCCAGCGCGATCATGGCCTGTTCGGCCCGTATGACCGCCCGCTCCACCTCTCCGCCCTGACGGTGCGCCCGTCGACCGGCCACGCGCAGCCAGTCGGCCATCCCTTCCGTACGCCCCCCGGCGGCCAGGACGTTCACGGCCAGCGGCAGCGTGGTGTGGACGTGCTCCGGGCCCGGCCGCTCCCGCTCCAGCAACTGGGCGCACAAGGCCGCCGATTGACCGGCCGTTGTGCTGTTGGTGACGAACGCGATATGCGCAAGCGAGGCGACCAGCTCCCGTTGACCGGTTGTGCGCAGCGGCGGGCGCGGGCCGAGCTCCCTGAGCCTGCGCATGGCCTCGGGGACATGGGAGGGGTCATGGGCGGCCAGGGCGTGTCTGCGGGCCTCCAAGCGCAGGGCCAGCTCGCTCGTCACAGGGTCGTCCGCGCCCGGTCCGTCCAGGCCATCGGCTATGTCGCGCATCAACGAGTCGATGGTGAATTCCGCCGGTTCCATCAGCAGCGGGCCCAGCCGTGTCACGGCGGCCGCGCGATCCCGGGCGGTGCCGAGCAGCGGTAGGGCCTCGGCGACGTGGCGCAGCGCGGACATGGTGGCGAAGCTGCGCTCCGCCGACGCCAGATCGGTCAGCAGATCCGTGCGGACGGAGCCGACGGCCGAGCTGTGCAGCAGGGCCTGCCTCAGATAGCGTGCCGCGTCGCGGGGCGCGCCCCAGCGCAGTGCGCTGTCCGCGGCCTCGCGGAGGATGCGGACGGCTTCGGGGGTGTGCGGGGCAGGGGCGGACAGCAGCTGCTCCGCGGCGACTTCAGCCGGATGCCCCGCTCGGTGCAGGAGCTCCGCGGCCATGCTCCGCATGGCGGTGAGCTCTTCGGCGGGAATGCCGTCCACCAGGGCGTCCCAGAGGAGCGTTCCGCCCGCTCGGGCACCGGACCGCTCGTCGAGGAAGCCCAGGAGCCCCAGCACACGGACCGCCTCCGCGTGCCGGTGCGCGTCCAGCCCGGCGAGCTGGGCCGTGACCGGTAGGTCCACGGTCCGGCCGAGCACGGCCAACGCGTTGGCCGTGCGTCGTACATGATCGGGCTGGGACCGGAGGAAACCGGCCAGGCGCGGGTACAGGTGGTCGGGGCGCAGCGCGCGGACGGCGTCGGCGTTCGCGGCGGTCGGGCTCAGCCCATGGAACCGCACCTCGTCCATCAGAGACCGCGTCAACAGAGGATTGCCGCCGGATCGCTCATACAGGGCGCCGACGAACTCCTCTTCCGCCGTCGTCTCGAACGCGTCCCTGATCAGGGCCCGTGTGCCGATGGGGCCGAGGGCGGACAGGACCACCGTCCGGTCCGCGGTTCCGAGCAGGTCCTTCATGGCGGGCCGTTCGGCGCGCACGTCGCCCGGCAGAACCGAGAACACGAACAGCAGCCGCCGGCCGTGCCGCCGGGCCACTTCCCGAGCCAGCGCCCGCAACGACTCGGTGTCGGCCATGTGCAGATCGTCCACCAGCACGAGCAGGGCTCTGTCCGCCGACACCGTGTCCAGGAGAGACATCAGGTCCCTCGGCGTGTGCTCGGGTGTGGTCCGGGGCACCTGCCCGGGGGCCGTTGCTATCCCACCGGGCTTGGCCACCATGGCCGTGGTGGCCCGCGCCCTCGTGGACCACACCGGGACGCCACAGCGGCCGGAGTCCGCCAATTGGCGCACCACACCGAGCGCCAAGCCTTCCTCCGCGGCAGACGCCTGGGCTCTGAGGAGCCCGGTCCGCTCCTCCTGCGCCAGCTGGGCGAGAGCTTCCAGGAACGACGATTTGCCCGTGCCCAGCGGGCCTCGGACGACAAGGAGCGATCCGCTTCCGCTTACGGCCTGCCGCAGGGCGGCTGCTGCCTTCGCCAGTTCAGTCCTGCGTTCCAGTAACACCATGCCCTCCTCAATGCGGTAACGCCTGGGCCAGAGGCTTCGGTCGGCTTCTTCGAGGAGGCGTCACCGTCGTTCGGGCGAGGCGGATGGCCGGCGCCGTTTCACCACGGCGGGGATCGGCCTCGCACAGCGAGAACGGGAGCCAACGTCCCAACCTGCCCGGTGGCAGAGGTGGCGTCGGCCGGGACGCTACGGCCGGAAGCAGCCGAGGCTTGCACGCCTCGGCGTCGCGTCATCGACGCCGGTGGAGCTCATCGTCGCGGCCATGGTCCGGTGGTCGCCCAAGCCCATCTGGTCGATGGCGCCAGGAACGGCCTGCCCGCGGCGCTGAACCCGTGTGTAGCCGCCCGGCCCGTTCGGCCACACCGCTCGTGACCGCGGTGATGGCGGTCAGGCCCGAGACGTCCGCGCACCGGGGAAGGCGTCTCCATCACACCATCCGGGCTCTCTTCGATGGTGGGCCGCGGGGTCGCCCCGGTGTGCCCGATGAGCGCTACGGTGGTCCCGCTGGTGGCTGGAACCGGTCCGCAACCGCGGCCCCGGTGCCCCTACCGGTAGCGGGGATGACGACTTGGACGGGATTCTGTTGGCTCACGAGTTTCTCGTCTTTCGTATATGCCAGGTCGGAACAGCCCGGCTTTGTCGCCCCCGCGGCCGTAGTCTAGGGCGCGTATCGAGTCGTGATCAATTAGTCGATTCGCCCTCGTGGCGAGGCATACACCGGTAAATCTTCTTCACCCGAGCCCAACTGACATATGCGCGGCGCCGCCACGCATGTGCATCCAGTGCTCCGGTCCGATGAAGCTGTCACCGGGGACATTGCCGGTGGCGGCGTGCAACACCGGCAGGGCACCGTCCTCCGGGCCCTGCCGCTTCTCGGCACGTCACGGATGGTCGCGGCTCGTGGCGGCGCCACTCGTGAAGGCGTCACTTGTGGTCGCGCGACGGAGGTCGCCCCGCGGGTCAGATCTGGATCTCGCCACCGTCGACGTACAGGTTGGCTCCGAGGATGAAGCTGCTCTGCTCGGAAGCGAGGAAGGCCACCGCGTCGGCGACCTCGTCAGGGCGGCCGATCCGGCCCAGCGGGACACCCGCGGCGAACTGTGACTTGGCGGGGCCCGTGTCTCCCGCGGCCACGGCGTCGAGTCCAGGAGTGTCGATGGTGCCCGGGGAGATCGCGTTGACCCGGATGCCACGGTCCTTGAGCTCGTTGGCCCAGGTCCGGACGAAGGACCGTAGTGCCGCCTTGGAGGCCGCATACGTGCCGAACGCCGCGACACCGTCATCGGCGCGCACCGAGGAGTTCACGATCACCGACGCGCCGTCGTTGAGCAGCGGCAGCGCCTTCTGCACCGTGAACAGTGTGCCCCGGACGTTGACGCCGAAGGTCTTGTCGAAGTGTTCCTCGGTGACCTGCTGAAGCGTGGCGAACGACGCGGCGGCGGCGTTGGCGAACAGCACGTCCAGGCCCTGGCCCCGGGCGCGGACCGTGTCGTACAGCCGGTCCAGGTCGGCCAGGTCGGAGATGTCGCCCACCACCGCGGTGGCCCTCGCCGGGCCGATCTTCTCGACGGCCGCGTCCAGCACGTCCTCGCGCCGGCCGGTGATGAACACGTGCGCGCCCTCCGCTGCCAGTCGTACGGCGGTGGCCAGGCCGATCCCGGTGCCGCCGCCGGTGACGACGGCGGTCTTGCCTTCAAGCTGTGCCATGCGAATGACCTCCGCGAAATTCGGTATCGATCGGTACTGAAGTCGACCGTAGCACATCTGAATCGATCGGTACGGAAGGGGTATGATCGATCGCATGGAGACGCGGCGGAAGTCATCGATCGGCCGGCCGAGGGGTTTCGACACCGAGGAGGCCCTCGAACGCGCCATGCGGGTTTTTTGGGAACAGGGCTACGAAGGCGCCAGCCTGGCCGATCTGACCAACGCCATGGGCATCACCCGCACCAGCATGTACGCGGCCTTCGGCAACAAGGAGGACCTGTTCCGCAAGGCCCTCGAGCGCTACACCGAAGGCCCCGCCTCGTACGCGGACCGGGCCCAGCGGGAACCGACCGCCCGACAGGTGGCCACCGCGTTCCTCAACGGCTCCGTGTGGGCCACCACCCGCCCCGGCTGCCCCGCCGGGTGCTTCGGCGTCCAAGGCTCCCTCGCGGCCGGCGACCCGGGGCGCAGCGCTCGCGACGCCCTCATCGCCTGGCGCAACGAGGGCACCCTGCGCCTGTGCGGCCGGTTCCAGCGAGCCATCGACGAAGGCGACCTGCCCCCCGACACCGATCCCGAACTGCTCGCCCGCTATCTCATGACCGTGGCGAACGGCATCGCCGTCCAAGCCGCCAGCGGCGCCACCCGCGACGAACTCCAGCAGGTGGCCGACATGGCCCTGCGAAGCTGGCCACCTGCCTGACGGCCCCCGACGGCTCTGACGACTGAGTGCGCAGAGGAAATGGGATTGCTCCGGGGGAGAGCGCGGCGTTGAGTGGGCGCATGACCGAACTGCGCACCGACCGCCTCACCCTGCGCCGATGGCGTGACGCCGACCTCGAACCATGGGCGGCGATGAACGCCGATCCCGAGGTCCGGGAGCACCTGGGCGACCCGCTCACCCGTGAACAGAGCGACGCCTCCGTGGCGCGATTCCAGGCCGAGTTCGACCGACGAGGCTACGGGTGGTGGGCCGTCGAGGTTCAGGCCACGGGCGAGTTCATCGGCTTCGCGGGCCTGGATGAAGTGGATGACGGCATGCCGTTCACGGGAGTGGAGATCGGCTGGAGGCTCGCCCGACCGGCCTGGGGCCAGGGGTACGCCACCGAGGCCGCGCTGGCAGTCCTGGCCCACGGCTTCGACACGCTCGAGCTTGCCGAGATCCTCGCGGTGACCACGGCCGCCAACCTCCGTTCCCAGGCGGTGATGCGACGGATCGGCATGACCCGGGACCCGGCCGACGACTTCGACGACCCCGCCGCGCCCGAAGGACCACTGCGTCCGAACGTGCTGTTCCGTATCGCCCGCGGTGCGCGAGGCTGACGTTCTGCTGTAGCGAACAGTCAATGGCGCAGGTTTCGGCGTCAACGCTGCCTTCCGGCACCTCAGTTGGCGAGGGACTCCTCCCCATTGAGCTGTCGCAGCAGGCCGAGCAGGGTTGCCCGGTCTGCGGACGGGAGGGGGGAGAAGCACTCTTCCAGGACCTTTTGGCTGACCTGATGGCCGGCGGCCAGAGTCTGTTCGCCGGTGGGTGTGAGGCGATGTTCGACGCGGCGTCCGTGGCCCGGACTGCGCTCCACCAGTCCCTGGGCGGCCAGGCGGCCCGCAAGCGCTCCGAATGCCTGCTCGCTCTGGAACGTCGCCGCGGCGAGCTCGCGCGCCGACGCTCCGGGCCGGTAGCTGATGGCGCGCAGCGCGTCCCACTGCGCCAGCGTCGTGCCGACCTCGCCCAGCGCACTGTCCAGCGCTCGGTGCTGCCGGTACTGCGCCTGCTTGACCGCGCGGCCCAAAAACTCCAGATCAGCATCCATGCGGTAAGTCTACCCGCAGTGAAACTAGCTTAATTAAAGAACCTTAGTTAGAGTCTGGGGCATGACGACGGACTCCCATTCCCTTGCCCATGCGGCCGCCTGTGACGACCTCGACCTCACCCTCTCCGAGGCCGGTACCGGCCGCCCGGTGCTCGTCCTGCACGGAGGCGGCGGGCCCGCCACAGTCGCCGGCATCGCGTCACATCTCTCGCGCACCGCGCACACGCTCACGCCCGTGCACCCCGGCTGGGAGGGGACACCTCGCCCCGACTGGCTGACCGGCGTGGACGATCTGGCCATGGCCTACCTGCACCTTCTGCACGACCGCGGTCTGCGCAACGTCTTGGTCATCGGCTCCTCGCTCGGCGGTTGGATCGCGGCCGAGATGGCGGTACGTGACACCGCGGGTGTTATCAGTGGCCTCGTCATGATCGATGCCGTAGGGGTGCATATCGCCGACGAGCCGATCACGGACTTCTTCGCCCTGGACGCCCGCGGTGTGGCGAAGCACTCCTGGCACGACCCGGACCGCTACTACGTGGACCCCGCCGCCATACCGGCCGACCAACTCGCCATCCGGCAGGCCAACATGGCCACCATGCGCGTCCTCGCGGGCGAGCCGTACATGCACGATGCGAAGCTGCTGCGTCGGCTGAGCCGTGTGCATACACCGGCACTGCTGCTGTGGGGGGAGAGCGACCGCGTGGTCACACCGGCGTACGGCGCCGCCTACGCCGCGGCCTTCGCCGACGCCCACCTCGAAGTCATCCCCGAGGCCGGCCACCTGCCCCATATCGAACAGCCCGAAGCCACGCTCGCCCTGATCGACGCCCACGCCCACCGCACGGACAACCCCGACGCCACCTGAACTCCTCGTCCCGCGCGTCTGCGCGGCAGAGCGAGAATGTGCCGGAAACGATCCGGGCGGCGATGTCGGCGTGTAGTTCAACCCCCGGCCGGGATGCTTGATCACTGGTGGACCGTCGCGGTGAGGCGTTGCAGTGCGGCCTGGGCGGGCGGGCCCCAGGTGGGCTTGCCTCCGGGGCGGCCATGGACGCCGGCGTCTCCGATGTGGATGCCGGTGAGGGCGCGCAGCACCGCCCAGCCGCGGGCGCGGCGTAGGGTCGCGGCGTCCGGGCTTGGCCGGTAGCTCTCGTGGAAATGGTCGGCGGCGCCGTCCGGCAGCAGGATCCAAGCGGCGGCGAGGTCGAAGGCCGGGTCCCCGGCGAAGAGGTCGCCGAAGTCGATCACGCCGGAGAAGGTGCCGTTCGTGGTCAGGATGTTGGCTGGATGCAGGTCGCCGTGGAGCCAGAGGCGTGGGCCTGCCCACTCCGGCGCGGCGGCGGCGTCTTCCCAGACCGCGCGGACGGCGTCCGGATCGCGGATCAGCCCCAGTTCGGTGGCCGAGGCGAGGTCTCGGGCGAAGTGTTCGGCGGTGTCGGCCAGCGGGCCGCCGCGGTGCCGGCCTGTGGGCGCCCCGTCAGGGGCGGGGCGGTGGAGGGCGGTCAGGAAGGCGGCCAGGGTGACGGTCGCCTCCGCGGCGCGTGTAGCGGGGGCGCGGTCGGCGGGTTCGCCCGGCACCCAGGTGGTGACGAGCCAGGGCCGCGGAAACCGTTCGGAGGGCTCACCGAGGCGCTGCGGGACGGGGATCCGGAGAGGAAGGCGCGGGGCGAGGAGGGGCAGCCAGGTGTGTTCCTTGCGCAGCAGCGCGTCCGCGGACCGTGTCGCCCAGGGCAACCGGACGGCGAGGTCGTCGCCGAGCCGCCACACTTGATTGTCCCAGCCGAGCGCTCCGAGTTTCAGGGGGTGATCCGCCAGATCGGGGTGCTGCTCGCGCAGCAGATCCCGGATCAAGTCTTCCGTGATGTCCGTCTCGGTGGCTGTCATGTGGAGCAACGGTAGCGTCGAACAGCCGGTCACCGGCCTGAATGACGAGGCCAGCGCCTGTATGCGTGCCGCTTGCTCGGACGTAGGTGTCTCTGCTGGTGGTCAGGCTTGCGCGGTGGGCCGGACGACGACCTCGCTGACGTCGATGCCGGCGGGCTGCTCGATCGCGTAACCGATGGCGGACGCGATGGCGGAGGGCGGGATGGCTATCTCGTCGCGCAGTCGGGTGGCCGCCGCCGCTGCCTCGGGACTCGCCCCTTTGCCCACCCCCTCCGTGTTGGTGAAACCGGGGGAGACCAGGGTGACACGCAGGTGGGGTCCCGACTCCTGCCGCAGCCCCTCGGTCAGCACCTTCACCGCCGTCTTGGTGGCGGCGTAAACGCCCTGCGGGGACTTCACGACGTATGCCGCGGTCGAGGCCACGTTGACGAACTGGCCGGAGCGCTGGCGCCGGAAGACGGGAAGCGCCGCCCCGATACCGTTCAACAGGCCGGTGATGTGCGTGGCGACCATCGCGTCCCAGTCGTCCTGGCGCAGCTCGTCAAACGGTGACACCGCCATCGTGCCGGCGTTGGAGACCAGCACATCGAGCCGGCCGAACCGGTCGACCGCCGTGTCCGTCAGACGCTTGAGGTCCTCGCGGCGCGTCACGTCGATGACGATCCCGACGGCCGAGCCGCCCTGCGCCGTGATGCGGTCCACCACCTCGTTCAGCCGGTCCTCCCGCCGGGCTCCGAGCACGAGCCGGGCGCCTTTCTCGGCGAGGTGGGTCGCGGTCGCTGCTCCGATGCCGCTGCTGGCACCTGTGATCGCTACGACCTTGCCTTCGACACCTGACATGATCAACGTCCTTCCAAAGGGGATGTGCGCAGGTCAGACCATGGCCTACAGTAAATGGGGGTGTCCCCACTTACGCCACACTAAATGGGCGCGCCTCCGCTTAGCAAGGTGAAGAGGGTCGGAGAGGGGAATGGCGACCGCTGATGGCCGACAGTGCACAACGTCCGTTGCGAGCTGACGCGCGGCGTAACAGAGACAGGATCCTCGCGGCCGCGGTGCGCATGTTCGGTGAGGAGGGGCTGGACACGCACCTGGAGCGCATCGCCAAGGAGGCGGGCGTGGGCAGCGCGACGCTGTACCGCAACTTCGCCACCCGGGAGGCGCTGATCGAGGCGGTCTACCGCAACGAGGTGGCCCAGCTGTGCGACGCCGCCCCCGAACTGCTCCAGGAGAAGCCGCCCTACGAAGCCCTGCGCGCCTGGACACGCCTCTTCCTGGACTACGTCACCACGAAATTCGGCATGGCCGAGGCGTTGCGTGCCATCGCCGCGACGGGAAGCAATCCGTACGGCCACAGTCGGGACATGATCCAGGCCGCCATCGCCGACCTGATGGGCGCCTGCGCGGCCGCCGGGGCGATTCGCACCGACATCAGCCCCACCGACATGGGCGCCGCCCTCGAAGGCATCGCTCTCACCTCGGCCAACCCCGAACACCGAGAACGGGCCGAACGCCTGCTCGACCTGACTCTGGACGGGCTGAAGGCCGGCTCGTGACGCCGTCTCGGCGGCCGCGAACTGGTCACATGGTGGCCGGATGGACGTTACGCCGTGACGTCCACCAGGACCTTGCCGACCGCGCCGCTCTCCACCGCTCGGTGTGCGTCGGGGGTGCGGTCGAGCGGGAAGCGGACCAGTGGCAGACCGTGTTCCTCGCCGACCGGCAGTGCGCCGGCGAGGACCGCGGCGGCGACGTCGTCAACGGCCGCGGTGAGCGCTTCCGGACCGACCGTGTAGAGGACGAGGAATTGCAGGCGTGTATTCAGCATCATGTTCTGCGGCACGTTCAGTTCGACCGGCTTGTCACCGTCGTTGGCGTAAGTGGCGATCGTGCCGCGTGTCCGGAGCACGGCCAGGTCCAGTGCGAGGTTCGCGCCCAGCGCCACCTCGGCGATGATGTCGACGCCGTCCGGGGCGATCTCTCGGATCTCGGCGGCCGGGTCGCCCTCGCGATAGTTGATCACGTGGTGGGCCCCGGCGGCGGTGGCCAGGCGGGCCTTCTCCGGGCCGCTGATCGTGCTGATCACGGTGGCGCCGGCCCATCGGGCCAGCTGGATCACCGCGTGCCCGACGGCCCCGGCTCCGCCCGCAGCGAGCACCACCTTGCCGTCGAGCGCCCCGGGCCGCAGACGGCGCGGCCCGTCCTCGGCGACGGTGAGCGCGCGGTGTGCGGTGAGCGCGGGGACCCCGAGTGAGGCGCCGATGTCGAAGCCTGCCTCGTCGGGCAGCGGCACGGCCCGCTCTGCGGGTACGACGGTGAACTCGGCGGCGGTACCGGTGGGCCGCCCGGCGGCGGCCATGAACAGCCAGACCCGCTGACCGACCCGGCTCCGGTCGACCCCCTCACCGACGGCGTCGATCGTGCCGGCGCCGTCGAGGTGCGGGGTGACCTCGGGGAATTGCTTGGGGCGTGTGGTGCCGGAGCGGGTCTTCCAGTCGGTCGGGTTGACCCCGGAGACGGCGACCCGGACTCGTACCTCGCCGGGGCCCGGTGTGGGCAGGTCGCGGTCGAGAAGCTGAAGAACCTCGGGGCCGCCGAGATCGCGGTAGATGATGGCCTTCATGATCCGTCCTTGGAAGCTGGTGGGTTTTCCGGGGCGGTCCGGTGCTCGGTCAGGGTGTCCGGCGCGGGGTGCCCCGGGAGGCGTTGGGTTCCGGTCAGCCGATGGGACCCTCGTTGGAGCGGGACTTGATCGCGTCGAGGGTGGCGAGGGTCGCGGCGTCGAGGGTGATCTCGCTGACGGCCATATTGGCCTCCAGGTGTGCGGCGTCCGCGGTGCCGGGGATGAGGAGCACATTCGGGGCGTGGTGCAGCAGCCAGGCGAGGCCGATCTGGGAGGGTGTGACGCTCAGGGCCGCGGCCGCGGTCTGGACGGCCGGCTCCTCGGTCACCTTGGGCAGACCGGGGAAGGCCCCGCCGAGCGGGAAGAACGGCACCCAGGCGATGCCCTCGGCCACGCACAGTTCGAGCATATCCTCGTCGTCGCGGGAGGCGAGACTGTAGGCGTTCTGCACGCAGACGACGCCGGCCGGCAGGGCGCGGCGCAGGCCGTCGGGGGTGACGCTGCTCAGGCCGATCGCGCCGATCTTGCCCTCGTCGCGCAGGGCGGTCATCGTCGCGAGCTGGTCGTCGAGGTCGACGACCTGGTCGCCCTCGGGGCGCAGCCCGGGGCCGGTGTCCAGGCGGCGGGGGTTGACCACCGGGAGCCGGTCGACGCCGAGGCTGCGCAGGTTGTCCTCGACGCTGGCGCGCAGCTGCTCGGGCCGCTGTGCCAGACGCAGCGGCAGGGGCCCGTCGGGGTCGGGGTCGGCCCCGACCTTCGTGACGACCAGGACCTCGTCCTCGGGGCGCAGCGCCTCGCGGATCACGTCGTTGGCGAATCCGAAGCCGTAGAACTCGGCGGTGTCCACATGGTCGGCGCCCAGCTCGACCGCGCGGCGCAGCAGCGCGACGGCCTCGCCGCGGCGGTCGTGCAACCGCTCGAGCTGCAACGCGCCGTAGCCGATCCGGAAAACGGTGCGGCCGGCGAACGCGGCGGTCGGGGTGGTCATCGAGCCGTCTCCTCGGTTGGTGATCGCAAGGCGGTGTACAGCAGTTCGGCCTGGTAGAGCGACATCACCCGGTGCGCGATCGGGGCGGCGTGCTCCCGGGCCCCGGCCGCCTCGTGATGCTCGACCTTGACCAGCCACGCCGTGAGGCAGTCGTGCAGCATCGCGCGCATCCGGTCGGTCATGTCGACGACGATGTCGCGGATGACCGGGTCGGTGGTCGCCTCGCCCCAGGTCTGCACGCCGACCCGGGCCTCGACGGGGTCGATCGCGGCGATCAGGCGCGCGAGCAGTTCGTCGGGGCCGGGCGGGGTGTCGCTCGCGGCGTACGCGCCGAGGACCTCGGCGCGTTTGGCGAGCACCTCGCGGGCGGCGGCCTGGACCAGGTCGGCCTTGTTGCGGTAGTGCGCGTAGATCGAGCCGGCCGAGAGACCGGACTCGGCCGTGATGTCGGCGATCGAGGTCCGCTCCAGGCCGTTGCGGCCGAAGCAGCGCACGGCGGCTTCGGCGATCTGGGCACGCCGGAGTTCCTTGCGCGCGTCGGTGAGCCGCGGCACCACACACCCCCTCGCAAAAAGAATGGCGCTTCTGCTTGTAGAAGCACACTAACAGAATCGCTGTTCCGTTTGCGGTCCGGAAACACGGACTGAGTGCCCGTACCTTCCGGGCCGAGCTGCCGCCGGGTGACCTGTTGCGTTGTCAGCCGACGCGGCGCGCCAGTACCTGTCCTGGCCAGGTCTGGGACAGGAATCGTTCGGTGGGCGTGAATCCGTGGCGCCGGTAGAACGCGACGAGTTTGCCTTCGCCGCCTGCCCAGCAGTCGACTCGCAGCAGCTCCACGCCGGCTTGCCGGGTCTCTTCCGCGGCATGGGCGAGCAGCGCTGTGCCGATGCCGAGTCCGGCGTAGTCCCGGTGGGAGACGAGCAGCCGGATGTACCGTTCGGGTTCGCCGGCGGGTGTGATCGGCATCTGCGGGCTGGGCCCGGAGTCCATCACCAGGGCTCCCACAGGCGTCTCATCCAGTTCCGCGATGTATGGGGTGTTCACGGTCAGGTACCGTTCGACCCGCGCCACCCCGCCGGGCTTTTGCGAATACGGTGTCGTGCCCCATTGCTCGGTGTTGCCGCGAGCGTTCATCCAGGCCACCGCGGCGTCGAGCATGTCCAGAACGGTCGGTGCGTCGGCCGGGGTGCCGGGTCTGATGCGTATGCCGGTGCCATGTGTGGTGTCGTTCACGACGGAAGCCTAGGCGCCGTCAGGTGGATTGGGTCGACTGTCGTAGGCGTGGGCTACGGTGAGGATCGTCCTTGTAGCGGCGTTTGCGCCGGCGGGGACGCCCTTTGAGCCCTTGAGCCCTTGAGCCTTGTCGGTCGAGTGCGAGGTCGGTCGAGTACGAGGAGAATCCGGAGTGACCCCCGAGCAGTTGCGCTCCTTCTGCCTCTCGTTCAACGCGGCGGTGGAGGAGTTCCCGTTCTCGCGTCATCCGGACGTGTCGGCTTTCAAGGTGGTCGGCAAGATCTTCGCTCTGACGACGCTGGACGCGCGTCCGCTCACGGTGAACCTGAAGTGCGATCCGGCGGACGCGGGCCGGCTCCGTGAAGGGCACCCGGAGCTGATCGTCCCGGGATGGCATATGAACAAGCGCCACTGGAACACGGTGACGGTGGACGGCGGGCTTCCGGACCGGCTGGTCCGGGAGCTCATCGAGGATTCCTACGACCTGGTGGTCGCCGGGCTGCCGAGGGCCGAGCGGCTCCGTCTCGACCGTCCCTGAGGGGCGCGGTCACGCTCTCGTCAGAATCGCGCTCGTGACCACCTCGAAGAGGTGGTCGGCGCGTGGCGTGAGCGCGGGTTGATCGCCGAGCCACGCAAGCGCCGCCACCAGCGCGAACAGATCGGTGCCATCGAGGTCGGTCCGCGCCGCACCCGCGTCCTGAGCGCGGGCGAGGAGCCGGGTGCCGGCCGCGCGCATGGTGACGCACGACGCATGGAGCGCGGACTCGCTGTCCTCGAGGGCGGCCGTCATCAGCGCCACAACGCCCCGGTACTCATGTGTGCACGCGACGCAGTCGCGCAGCCACGCAACGAGAGCGTCTTCGGGCGAGCTCGACGTTTCGAGTTCGCCCGCCGTTGCCGTCAGCTCGTCGAAGCGCGTGCGCAGCAGGGCATCGAGCAGCGCCTCGCGCGTCGGGAAGTGGCGGAGCAGCGTCGCGAGCCCTACGCCGGCCTTGCGCGCGATGTCGCGCAGCGATGCGTCGACGCCTTGCTCGGTGATGACGGCGCCCGCGACGGCGAGCAGATGGTCGTGGTTCTTCCTGGCGTCGGCCCGCATCTGTCCCCTCTTGACTATCCGGATCAGTGGTCCATATATTCGGATCAGTGGTTCGGATATATGGACCACTGATCCGATAGCGTATCCCGCGGCGCGGGGCTGGAGAAAATGATGCCGATACACACGATGAGGGCGATCCGGCTGCACGAGTTCGGCGGCCCCGAGGTGCTGCGTCATGAGGAGGTGCCGGTTCCCGAACCGGGGCCGGGCGAGGTGCTCGTACGCGTGCACGCGGTCGGCATCAACCCTCCTGACTGGTACGCACGCGAGGGGATGCCCGACGTACCTCCCGAGCTCAAGCCCCCGTTCGATCTCCCCCTGATTCCGGGGACCGATGTCTCGGGCGTCGTGGAAGCCGTCGCCGCCGACGTCAACGGCTTCGTGGTCGGAGACGAGGTGGTCGGGCTTCTGCGCTTCCCGACCGCTCTGCAAGGCAGCGCGTACGCCGAGTACGTCACCGCGCCGGCCTCCGACCTCGCCCGTAAGCCGGCTGCCATCGATCACGTACACGCCGCCGGCCTGCCCATGTCGGGGCTGACGGCGTGGCAGTTCTTGATCGAGCTCGGGCACGGCCACCCCTCGCCGTTCCAAGAGGCCCCGCACCGCCCGATGGCGCTCGACGGCGAGACCACGGTGCTCATCAATGGCGCCGCCGGTGGTGTGGGGCACCTCGCTCTCCAACTGGCCAAGTGGAAGGGGGCCCGCGTCATCGCCGTGGCCTCCGGAGCCCATGAGGCGTTCCTGCGCAAGCTGGGCGCCGACGAGTTCATCGACTACACCAAGGACCGGCCCGAGGAAGTCGCCCGTGACGTCGATCTCGTCCTGGACACCGTCGGGGGTCCCGACAGCAGGCGCTTCCTGCGCACCCTCGAGCGCGGCGGGTCCCTCTACCCGGTGTACTTCGGCGAGTTCGACGACGAGGAGAACGCGGAGCTGGGCGTCACGGTCACGGCCACCCAGGTCCGCTCGAACGGCGCGCAACTCGCTGAACTGGGACGCCTGCTCGACGCGGGCACGGTTCGCGTCGCAGTGGACAGCACGTTTCCGCTCGCGGAGGCCCGAGCGGCGCACGAACGCGCCGCCCGGGGGCATATCCAAGGCAAGATCGTGCTCACGGTCGCTTAGGGACGAGCCGTTTCACGGACGCGCTGTACGAGATGAAGCGCCTGGGCCCCGAGACGCGTGGTGGCATTGGCGCGCCCTACTGGTGGAGGGCTTTGCGTTGCGCCGGGCTGAGACGGTCCGGTCTCGTGGTGAGGGTGTACGTCCGGGGCCCGACGGTCCTCAGGGCGAGGGGATCGGCGATGGCCGGTTTGCGTCGGATCGCGTCCAGGGCGGCGGTGGCGCGGTCTTCGGGCCAATCGAGCGCGGTGGCCAGCGTGCCCAGGGTGAGCGGTCGGTCGGCGTGCACGAGGGCGGCGAGCACGGTCAGCGCGTCGTACACGGCGGCCTCGGTGAGGGTGCTGCCGCTCATCTGCTCGCTGAGCCAGGCGAAGAACCGGCCCATCGCGCCGAGTCGGGTGCCGGCCGTCGTGTCGGTGCCGAAGATCTCGACGCCCCGCCGTGCGGCGGTTGCGATCTTCGAGTGTGCGCCGGTGTCGGCCTGCCACGCCCGGAGCCAGGCGTCGTCGTCGATGACGTACCGTTCGCGGCGCCCGCCGGGATCCGGCCGGCGCACCACCAGTTCCATGGCTTCGAGGTGGCCGATGGACTTGGATACCGATGCGGGACTGACCTCCAGCCGACGCACCAGGTCGGCTGCCGTCAGGCCGTCGGCGTCGGCGGTGAGCAGGCAGACGAACACCCGGGAGGTCATCCGGGGCAGACCGGTCGCGGCCAGCAGCGTCGCGAACTGGTCCACGAAGCCGCGCACCACCTCGGCCGGCTGCTCGCCAGGCGCCGACTCGGCGGGCCGGGCCGGCTTGCGGCCGCGCGCACGGTGGCCGGAGACCCGCTGTGCGTGGTCGGCGACATAGTCGCCGGACGCCCCGTTGCGTGCGACCTCGCGACTGATCGTGGACGTCGGTCGGCCGAGCCGTCGGCCGATCTCGGCGTACCCGAGCCCTTCGGCCAGCCACGCCGCGATCCTCCGGCGATCCTCGTGGGTCAGCCTGCCTCCTGGCACCGATGCGACTCCTCTCCTCGCGTTCAGAGCGTTCAGGGGCGCGGGAACGCCGGCACCGTCGACTTCCCGCTCTTCGGCAGGAAGGTGACCGGTGCGCCCTTGGTCGTCGAGCGGGTGGTGATGTAGGTGTAGTTCATCGCCTCCATATGGGTCTGGCCGGAGGTCAGGAACTGCATCATCGTGGTGTGGCCCTTGGCCACCTTGGAGTTGGCGACGATCTTCTTCCAGAGCTGGTCTATTTCCGCCCGGGACTTGCCGTGCTCCAGCCAGTAGTGGGTGACGTTCTCGTACCAGTCGCTGTCGCTGACCTCCAGAGTGATGCGCCCCTTGTACTTGGGGTCGGCGAGCTCCTCCCAGCTCGTCGGTTCCTCACCGGGCTTGATGAGGCGGGTGTTCCAGGCCGGGTGGAAGATGTTGAGGCGGGTGGCGGTCCAGGTGGCGAACTTGCCGGTCTTCTCCACCTTGTCGAGGGCGGAGCCGTCGTACTTGGCGAGCAGCTTGTTGTCGGAGAGCGCCACCATTTCGCGGAAGTTGGTCTCCACCGCGTCCGCGCCCGCCCTGCGGGCCTGCGACTCCTGAAGGGTGCGCTGGAGGACCGTCTCGGAGTTACCGCGGAAGACGGTGACATGGATGCCGGTGTCTCTCTCGAACGGGCCCGGGGGAGGAAGGCCGCACCGGCCGCGGTGAGCCTGCTGCCCTGGGTGGTGCGTTCCAGCAGGCGCACCCCCGGTGCGTATTCCAGTCGCTGGATCTGGCGGCTCAGGAAGGGCTGGGCGACGTGCAGCGCCGCCGCTGCCCGGGCGAATCTGACCTGCTGCGCAGTTGGGTCAGCGACACCATCGCCGGTTACGAGCCGGATTTCGTCCGGCACCCGCTGGCACAAACGTGGCAGATGCCGCCGTCGATGCTGAGTGAACGTGGCCGCGATCTTTCCGTCGCCGCCACTCGGCCGGGTTTGGTTCCCGTCGCCACTGAGGATTTCCGCTTTCCCGGGAGCGAGGTCCCCGGCGGGGCCGACATGGTCGGTCACGCCGGGGATCGGCGTTTCACGGATGGCTGGTCAGGTAGCCGCCCATCGAGGTGAAGTACTCCGTCGCGGCCCACTCCCGGCCGTCCTCGGTCCGTACGCGTGTGATGGCCAGGCCGTGGTTGCGGCCGGTGCGCGCGTCGGCTCCGGCGACGATGACCACGCCGTCGCCCTCGCGGTAGAAGATGCGTCCGGGAGTGCCGCCGTAGCGGCCCTCGGACACCACCGCGGCGAGGATCTCGAGACGCTTGCCCTTGTGGAAGGTGAAGGCGCTGGGGTACGGCTCGGACTGGGCGCGGACCAGGCGCTGGAGGTCCTCCGTGGGCCAGGTCCAGTCGATGCGGCTGTCCTCGATGGACCGCTTGTGGAAGAAGCTGGCCCGGGACCGGTCCTGCTTGGTGAACTCCGTCTGCCCGGCGGCGATGAGGTCGAGCGCGCCGATGGTGACCGGGGCGATGAGGTCGACGGTCTTGTGGAAGAGATCGGTGGCGGTGTCCGTGGGCCCGACCGGAACCGCCTCCTGCCGCACGATGTCGCCGGCGTCGAGTTCGTCGTTCATCATGTGCGCGGTGACGCCCACTTCGGACTCGCCGTTGATCAGTGCCCAGATCAGCGGGGAGAAGCCGGCGTACTTCGGCAGCAGCGCGTCATGGACGTTCAGCGTGCCGTGGCGCGGGAGGCCGAAGATGCGCGGCGGGATCCAGGTCCGCCAGTTGTTGGCCACGATGATGTCCGGGTCCGCCTCCTTGAGGCGCTCGAACAGTTCGTCGTCATCGGGACGGTTGCGGAGCAGCACCGGGACGCCGTGCTCCTCGGCCAGGTCGGCGACCGAGTCGCTCCAGATCTTCTCGTACGCGTGATCGCTCTTGGGGTGTGTCACGACCAGTACCACGTCGTGTTCGGAGTCCAGGAGGGCTTGCAGGGTGCGGTGCCCCCAGGTCTGGTAACCGAACATGACGACCCGCATGGGGTTCCTCCTCGAGGCAGGGAATGGCCGTGGTCAGTAAAGCAAGGCTTACCTAAGTGGTCAACGGGGTGTCCGTGGACAGCCGTTGGTGGCCGTGTGCTTCCGGCTGTTCGCTCCCGGCCATCGGTTCGACTCTGGACAGTCGGATGACATGAGCTTAGCCTTACCTAAGTTTTGGGCCGTGGCTCTTCGACGTGCCCGACTTCCGTACTTCCTGATGCTCGACCCTGGGCCGGCCGTCCCGCATGGCGGCCGCCCCCGCACGATGGGAGTGACATGGCACAGGCTCGTCCTGGCGACGCCCCTTTGATCCACGACCTCATTGGCATCGGCTTCGGGCCGTCCAACGTGGCCATGGCGATCGCACTCAGCGAGCACAACGCAGGCGTCGGGAGGGAGGAAGCGGTCACCGCTCACTTCTTCGAGCAACAGCCGCGCTTCGGCTGGCACCGAGGCATGCTCATCGACGACGCGACCATGCAGGTGTCCTTCCTCAAGGACCTGGTGACGCTCCGGAATCCCGCCAGCGAGTACAGCTTCCTGTGCTACCTCCAGAGCAGGGGACGGCTGATCGACTTCATCAATCACAAGAACCTCTTCCCGCTGCGGGTGGAGTTCCACGACTACTTCGAGTGGGCCGCCGGCAAGGTCGACGACATGGTCTCCTACGGTCATGAGGTCGTCGGCGTGATGCCCGTCCTGCGCGACGGCGCCGTGGAGTATCTGGACGTGACGGTTCGCTCGGGGGAGGGGCTCGCCGTCCACCGGGCGCGCAACCTCGTCATCGGCACCGGTCTGCGTCCCCTGATGCCGGAGGGCGTGGAGCGCGGCGACCGCGTCTGGCACAACTCCGAACTGATGGTGAAGGTCGATGAGCTGGAGTCCACATCGCCCTCCCGGTTCATCGTCGTGGGAGCCGGACAGAGCGCCGCGGAGAACGTCGCCTACCTGCACCGCCGCTTTCCCCGGGCCGAGGTCTGCGCGGTCTTCTCCCGCTACGGCTACAGCCCCGCCGACGACAGCAGCTTCGCCAACCGGATCTTCGACCCCGGGGCCGTCGACGAGTTCTTCACCGCACCGGAGAACGTCAAGCGCCGGCTGATGGACTACCACGGCAACACCAACTACTCCGTGGTGGACATCGACCTGATCGACGACCTGTACCGGCAGATGTACCAGGAGAAGGTCCTCGGCGCCGAACGCCTGCGCTTCCTCAACGTGTCGCGGCTCGTGGACGTCAAGGAGACCCCGGACAAGGTCCGGGCCACCGTCTCGTCCCTCGTCACCGGCGAGGAGACCCCCCTGGACGCGGACGTCGTGGTCTTCGCCACCGGCTACAGCCCCGCCGACCCCGTCGGCGTGCTCGGTGAGGTCGCGGACCGCTGCCTCCGCGACGAGGACGGCCGCGTCCGCGTCGAGCGCGACTACCGCATCGCGACCGGCACCGATCTGCGCTGCGGCATCTATCTGCAAGGCGGCACGGAGCACACGCACGGCATCACATCGTCCCTGCTGTCCAACACCGCCATCAGGGTCGGCGAGATCCTGGACTCGCTCCTCGGCCGGGGCCTCGCGCCCGCTTCCGGCGAGGCCCGGACGGTCGCCGACGGAACCGGCAGCACCGCCCGCTGATCCGCCCGACCGGTTCAGCCACACACCGCCGCACACCGCCGCGCCCCCGCCCGGAAGCAAAGGGATAACGTACGTCGACATGGGCACGATCGAAGTCGAGCGCCCCGCGCCCAGGGGCCCAACACAGGCCCGTCACAGGCGAGTTGTGGGTCTGGGCACGCTTGTGGTGATCCTCGTGATCACGGGGGCGGTGTCGTTGGCCGTCGGCGCGCGGGCGTTGAGCCCCGCCGAGGTGTGGCACGGGCTGTTCGGGGGACCGGACGCCGACCAGCGGCTCACCGAGATCAGGCTCATCGTGCGGACCGTGCGGGTACCCCGGACGGTGCTCGCGATCGTGGCGGGCATCGCCCTGGGGGTCGGCGGAGCGCTGATCCAGGGATACACGCGCAACCCGATCGCCGACACGGGCCTGCTGGGCGTGAACTCCGGTGCCTCGTTCGCGGTGGTGACGGTGATCGCCGTGTTCGGGCTCGCCAACCCGTTCCAGTACGTCTGGTTCGCCTTCCTGGGGGCGGCGGTCGCCGGTGTCGTCGTGTTCGGGCTGGCCAGCATCGGCCGGGGGGCGGGCAATCCGTTGACGCTCGCACTGGCCGGACAGGGGATCACGGTGTTCCTCGCGGCGATGACCACGGCCGTCTCGCTGTCGGACAAGGCGGCGCTGAACGCGCTGCGGTTCTGGAACGCGGGCTCACCGGCCGGTGTCGGATTCGATGTCATCTGGCCGGTGTCCGCGTTCATCGCGGCCGGGCTGGTGCTGGCACTGATCACGCTGCCCGCGCTCAATCTGCTCAACCTGGGTGACGATGTGGCGCGGGCGCTCGGGGTGAACATCGCACTGAGCCGGACCATCGGCATCGCCGCCATCACCCTGCTGGCCGGAGCGGCGACGGCGGCGTGCGGCCCCATCGCCTTCCTCGGGCTCATGGTGGCGCATGTGGCCCGCTACCTGACCGGGCCGGACTACCGCTGGCTGGTGCCGTACGCGGGGCTGCTCGGCGCCATCGTCCTGCTGCTCTGCGACATCGTGGGACGCCTGGTGGTGCGGCCGGGCGAGTTGGACGCGGGTGTCCTCGTCGCCCTCCTCGGCGCCCCCTTCTTCGCGGTTCTGGTGTGGCGCGGAAAGTTCAAGAGCGTATGAACGGGACCGAGGTGAAACCATCAGTGGCGCCGGGCGTCCGGCTCGGCCATGTGTCGTTCGTCTGGCGGCCCTGGGTCGCGCTGATCACGCTGCTGCTGGTGGCGGCGACCTTCCTGGTGTTCTGCCTGTCCATCGGCGTCGGGGACTTCCCCATCGGACTGCCCCGGGTGGCGGCCACGATCTTCGGCCGGGGCGAGCGGGTCGACGAGTTCGTGATCATGGACCTGCGGATGCCGCGCGCCCTGGCCGGGCTCGTCGTGGGCGTCGCGCTGGGGGTGTCCGGGGCGATCACGCAGTCCATCGCGCGCAATCCGCTGGCCAGCCCGGACATCCTGGGGATCACCGGGGGCGCCGGCGCGGTCGCGGTGTTCCTGGTGACGGTGTCGGGCGGGGCGGCCACGGCGGTCGTCGACGCCGTGGGGCTGTCCGCGGCGGCACTCGCGGGCGGTCTCGGTACGGGTCTGCTGGTGTACTTCCTGGCGTGGCGGCGCGGGCTGGACGGCTTCCGGCTCATCCTCATCGGCATCTCGGTGAGCGCCGTGATGGAGGCGATCACGACCTGGCTGCTGGCCTCGGCCGACATCAGGGATGTGGCCAGGGCCCAGGCATGGCTGATCGGCTCGCTGGACGACCGGTCATGGGAGGAGGTCCGGGTGGCGCTGTGGTGCTCGCTCGTCCTGCTGGCCGTCGTGACATGTGTCGCGTTCCAGTTCAAGCCGATGCAGCTCGGCGACGATGTCGCCGCGGGCCTGGGGGTCCGGTACACGATGGTGCGGGCGGTCCTGCTGCTCTGCGCGGTGCTGCTGGCCGGTGTGGCGGTGAGCGCGGCCGGCCCGGTGCCGTTCGTCGCGCTGGTGGCGCCGCAGGTGGCGATGCGCATGGCGAGGTGCCCGACGCCGCCGATGGTCGCCTCGGGGATGGTGGGCGCGTTGCTGCTCATCGGCGCGGACCTGGTGGCGCGCACGGCACTGCCGGTCGACCTCCCGGTCGGCGTGGTCACCGCCGCGATCGGCGGCCCGTTCCTTGTCTATCTGCTGGTGCGGGCGAACCGCGGGTAGCTGGTAAGAAGTCGGATGAGCCTGAATAAGGGGGCCTTGTGGTCGCTCAGTCCATCACCGGGACCGAGTGCGCGGTCGATGACACCTCACGGCTGGCAGCCAGGGGTATCGCGGTCGGGTACGGCGCCCGGACCGTCATCGACGATCTCGACGTCGCGATCCCGCCAGGGGTGGTCACCACGATCATCGGCCCCAACGGCTGCGGGAAGTCGACCCTGTTGCGCACCCTGTCACGGCTGCTCAGACCGGTCAGGGGAACGGTGCTGCTGGACGGCGACGACATCGTCAAGCTCAGGACCAGGGACGTGGCGAAGAAGCTCGGTCTGCTGCCGCAGTCGCCGGTCGCCCCGGAGGGGCTGACCGTGTCCGACCTGGTGGCCAGGGGCCGCCATCCGCACCAGAGCTGGCTGCGCCAGTGGTCGTCGGACGATGCCGCCGTCGTGGCGCGCGCGCTGGCCATGACCGGGGTGTCCGACCTGGCCGACCGCCCGGTGGACTCACTCTCCGGCGGGCAGCGTCAGCGCGTCTGGATCTCGATGACGCTGGCTCAGGGCACCGATCTGCTGCTGCTTGACGAGCCGACGACCTATCTGGACCTGGCGCATGCGATCGATGTGCTCGACCTGGTGGACGATCTGCACGAGTCGGGGTGCACCGTGGTCATGGTGCTGCACGACCTCAATCTGGCCACGCGCTACAGCGACAACCTCATCGTGATGAAACAGGGCGCGATCCTGGCGCAGGGACACCCTCGGGAGGTGATCACCGCCGAGTTGCTGCACGAGGCGTTCGGGCTGCGCGCCATGGTGATCGACGACCCGGTGGGGGACCGGCCGCTCATCGTGCCGATCGGCCGTACTCACGTCCAACTCGGCTAGATCCTGCTCAGGTTATGTAGGTTAGGCTAGGCTTACCTCACCTGGTCACGGTAAGGTTTGCCTGCCCTAAGACAGGGCCGAGTGGACAGCGCGAAAGCAAGGGGATCCCGGATGCTCCTCCACGACACGACGCGTAGAAAGCCCTGGCGGCGGTTGGCGGCGATATTGTCCGCCGCGGCCCTCGGTGTCGGCCTTCTCGCGGGATGCGGTTCCGACTCGGAGGACAAGGGGAGTGAGACCACCTCGGGCGGCGCCGGCGGCTCGTTCCCGGTCACCGTGGAGCACGCGTTCGGATCCACGACGATCAGCAAGGCCCCCCAGCGGGTCGTCTCCGTCGGCTACACGGACGACCAGACCATCCTGGCGTTCGGCATCAAGCCCGTCGGCATGGTCGACCAGTATCCGAACCCGGCGGGCCGGACCCCCGACATCAACACCCAGTGGCCCTGGGTGAAGGACAAGTGGGGCGGCACCAGGCCCGAGGTCATCATGAAGAACGGCGACTCCGGCCCCAACTACGAGAAGATCGCCGCCCTGCGCCCGGATCTGATCGTCGCGGTCTACTCCGAGATCGACAAGCCCGCCTACGACAAGCTCTCCAAGATCGCCCCGACGGTGGCCCGTACCAAGAAGGAGAAGGAGCCCTTCAGCGCGCCCTGGCAGGACAACGCGCTCCACATCGCCAAGGCACTCGGCAAGGCGAAGGAGGGCGAGAAGAAGGTGGCGGACATCCAGGGCAAGCTCGCCGCGGCCGGGAAGGCGCACCCGAAGTTCGCCGACCGGACCGCCGTGGTGCTGTCCTGGTACGAGAACTCCGTGGCGCCGTTCACCTCCACCGATGTGCGCGGGCGGCTGGTGACGGGCATCGGCTTCACCTACCGGACCGCGATCGACAAGATCGCGGGTGGCAACTTCTACACCAAACTCTCGCCCGAGCGCGTCGACCTGGTCGACGTCGACCGCGTCTTCGTCATTAACGACAAGGCGGACACCCAGGCGCTGAAGAAGTTCAAGCTCTTCGCCAACCTGGACGCCGTGAAGAAGGGGAACGTGTCGTACCTGCCGGACAGCGAGGGCCCGGCGGTCGGCGCGGCCATCTCCCAGGGCACGCTGCTGTCGATGCCGTACGCGATCGACGAGCTCGTCAAGTCGGCCGAGTAGGACGTGAGCGCCACCGATACGCGCGTCGCCCCGGCAACTCTGCGCACGGCGACCGGACATGAGGCCACCCGCTGGGTCGCGGCACACTGCCGCGGTGTGCCATGGCTGACGGCCGCCACCGTCCTCACCACGGTGGCCGGGGCGGCGCTCCAGGTGCTGCCGGTGCTGCTGCTGGGCCGGGTGGTCGACGGAGTGGTTCAGGGCGAATCGCAGTCGGTGCTGGTCGTGATCGGTGCCCTGATGGCGGCCGCCGCGCTGCTCGGAGCGGCGGCCGCCGCGGTGTCGACCTATCTGATCGGGCGACTGGGCGCGGATCTGCTGGCGCGGTTGCGCGAAGGCGCCGTCCGGGCGGTGCTCGGGATGCCGAGCGCACGGATCGAGCAGGTCGGCCGGGGAGATGTGCTGTCCCGGGTCGGCGATGACGTGGCCGTCATCTCCAAGGGCATCCGCACGGCCATCCCCACGGTGTTCTCGGCGGGAGTGCTGGTCGCCATCGCCACGGTCGGCATGTTCGGACTGGACTGGCGGCTCGGGCTGGCGGGCGCCGCCGCGCTGCCCGCGTACGCGCTGGCCCTGCGCTGGTACCTCCCCCGGTCCGCACCGCTCTACCGGAAGCAGCGGGTGGCCCAGGCCGACCGGGCGCAGGCGCTGATCAGCGGCCTGAACGGGATCGACACGGTCCGGGCGTACCGCCTCGAGGACGCCTTCCGGGAGAAGGTCACCCGTGAGTCCTGGCGGGTGCGCGATCTCGGTATCGAGGTGTTCCGGTTCTTCGGCCGGTTCGTCGGGCGGGAGAACCGCGCCGAGTTCATCGGACTGGTCCTGATCCTGGTGGTGGGCTACGCCCTGTTGGAGACCGGCGCCGCCAGCCTGGGCGAGGTGTCGGCCGCCCCACTGCTGTTCCACCGGCTGTTCACCC
This sequence comes from Streptomyces malaysiensis subsp. samsunensis, assembly GCF_024519315.1. Lineage (GTDB taxonomy): Bacteria > Actinomycetota > Actinomycetes > Streptomycetales > Streptomycetaceae > Streptomyces > Streptomyces malaysiensis. The sequence goes on from NZ_JANIIC010000004.1 coordinate 63,554, forward strand.
CGCTGGGCCTCATCATGTTCACCTTCGACGAGGCGCAGAAGTCGGGCGCGAGCCTGACCCGGCTGGTCGGAGTGGTGGCCGAGGACGCCGAGAACCGGCTGGTGGGCGACCCGGCCGTGGCGCCGGCGGACGCCGCGCCCCTGCCGGTGACGGTGGAGGGCCTGACGTATCGCTACCCGGGCGCCGAGGAGCCGGTCCTGCGGGAGGTCGGTCTCACGATCCCGGCCGGAGGCTCGCTCGCGCTGGTGGGCGCCACGGGCGCGGGCAAGACGACCCTGGCCGCGCTGATCGCGGGCATCGGGACCCCGCAGTCCGGAACGGTGCGCATCGGGCCGACCGACCTCGCCGGTCTGGACGAGGCCGGGGCGCGGGCCCTGGTGAGCATCCTGACGCAGGAGACCCATGTGTTCTCCGGTCCGCTCGCCGACGACCTGCGGCTCGCCGCGCCGGGGGCGTCCGACGCCGAGTTGCTGGGCGCGTTGCGCACGGTCGGCGCCGACGGATGGGTCGAGGCGCTGCCCGACGGGCTGAACACCCCGGTCGGGGAGGGGGGTGAGCGCCTGGACGTCACCAAGGTCGCCCAGCTCGCCCTGGCCCGGCTGGTGCTGAGCCGGTCGCCGGTCGTGGTGCTGGACGAGTCGACGGCGGAGGCGGGCAGCGAAGGCGCCGCCGAGCTGGAGCGGGCCGTGCTGGCCGCGTGCTCGGGCCGGACCACGCTGTTCGTGGCGCACCGGCTGACCCAGGCGGTGGCGGCCGACCGGATCGCCGTACTGGACGCCGGACGTGTCGTGGAGCAGGGGACCCATGAGGCGCTGGTGGCTCAGGGCGGCCGGTACGCGCGACTGTGGCGGGCCTGGCGAGAGATCGGTTAGGTAATCCTAAGTTAGGTTGGGCTAACTTTCGTGCCGTGGAAGGGACGCTGAGTCTTCGATGATGGAACCGAGCGCTCGTCTCGTACTGCTCACCCCCGCCCGACTGGCCGGCGTACGGCGGCGAGTCGGCGGCTACTCCGACAGGACCATCGCCGAAGCGTGCGCCATCGGGCTGTCGTACTGGGCGACGGGCGAAAGTCCCGAGGGCATCGACCTCACTCCCGGCACGCTGTTCGCCGATGTTCTCGGGTGGGTCGACAACGGCGGGGCCGGGCCCGCCGGTTGGCGGGTCGGCGCCGACGGCCGGAGCATCGCCGCCCCGGCAGGCGTCGCGCTCGCCGACGCCCAGCTCGCCCTCGACGACCTGGCCGACTTCCCGGACCGGCCCATCGGCACCATCGGCCCGGCAGGCATGGCCGCGCGGCTGGAGTCCCTGGCCGAGTGGAACGACACGCGGGCCGACCGGGACCGCCCGACCATCGTGGAGATGTTCCGCGAGCAGGCGCGGACCAGGCCGGACGCCGTCGCCATCGTCGACGAGCACAGGTCCCTGACGTACCGTCAGGCGGCCGCCATGTCGAGTCAGCTGGCCCACCATCTGATCGACCGCGGACTCGACCGCGAACAGGTCGTCGGCATCTCGCTGGACCGCTCTGCCGACATGGTGATCGGGCTGCTCGCCGTGGTCCAGGCGGGGGCCGCGTTCGTGCCGCTCGATCCGCGGTGGCCCGCCGCACGCCGCGCCGTCGTCATCGAGGACGCCGGGGTCGTCGTGCAGCTCAACCACTCCGGCGAACACGACCCGGGCGAACCGGAAGCCGTGGCCGTCGACCTCGGCGACTGGGGGTTCGGTGCCCACCCCACCGAGGGGACCGGAATCACCGTCCCCGGCGCGGCCCTGGCATACGTGATCTTCACATCCGGTTCGACCGGCCGGCCCAAGGGCGCGATGATCCGGCACGAGGCGATCAGCGAGCGCCTGCTGTGGCAGGTGAACGAGATCCTGGGCTTCGGCCACGACGACGCGTCGCTGTTCAAGGCGCCGCTGTCCTTCGACATCTCCATCAACGAGATCTTCCTGCCGCTGGTCTGCGGCGCCCGGCTGGTGGTCCTGCGGCCCGGCGGCGAACGCGACCCGCACCATCTGCTGAGCGTGATAGCCGAGCAGCGGGTCACCTTCACCTATCTGGTGTCGTCCATGCTGGACGTGCTGCTGGAGATGGCGGGCGACTCCGGCCGCCTCGACAGCCTGCGGCATGTGTGGTGCGGCGGCGAGGTGCTCACCCCGGAGCTGTACGAACGGTTCCGCGGCAAGCTGGACATCCCCCTGTACCACGGCTACGGTCCGGCCGAGACGACGATCGGCGTCTCCCATGTGATCTACCGGGGCGCGGCGGAACGCCTGTCCACCTCGATCGGCAAGGCCAACCCCAACACCCAGCTGTATGTGCTGGACGACGAACTGCGCCCGGTCCCGGTCGGGGTCGGCGGCGAGCTCTACGCGGGAGGGTTCCTCCTGGGGCGCGGATACGTGGGCGCGCCCGGCCTGACTGCGTCCCGGTTCGTCGCCAACCCCTTCGCCGACGACGGTTCCCGGCTGTACCGGACCGGTGACCTCGCCCGGTTCCACCCGGATGGATCGCTGGACTTCCTCGGCCGGGCCGACAACCAGATCAAGATCCGCGGTATGCGGCTGGAGATCGAGGACGTCGAGGCCGGTCTCGCGGAGCACCCCGGCGTACGGCACACCTGCGTCGTCGCCAAGCAGAACGCCGCGGGCGGCACCTACCTGGTGGGCTATGTGATCCCGGTGGCCGGGCGCAAGGACCTGCGGGCGGACGAGGTCACGGAGTGGGCCGGGGCGCACATGGTGGAGTACATGGTGCCCGCCCATATCGTGGTGATGGAGGAGTTCCCGCTCACCGCGAACGGCAAGCTGGACCGGCGCGCGCTGCCGGAGCCGGTGATCGGCGGGGGCCCGCTCGTCCCGCCCACCACGGAGGACGAGCGTGTGGTGTGCGCGGCGGTCGCGGCACTGCTGCGGCTCGACGAGGTCGGTGTCGACCAGGACTTCTTCCAGCTCGGCGGGGACAGCATCCTGGCGATCTCGCTGCTGAGCGCGTTGCGCGACGCCGGTCTCCATGTCACGGCACGGCAGATCTTCACCCACAGCACGGTGGGCGCGCTGGCGGCGGTGGCGAGCCGTGAAGAGGTTTCCACGGTGGACCACCGCGATGTCGCGACCGGTCCGGTCGTGGGATCGCCCATCGTGCAGTGGCTCGGCGAGACCACCGACGCGATCGACGGCTTTGTGCAGTCGGTGGTGGTGAACACCCCGGCGGACCTGACCACCGGCGCTCTCGACGAGATCCTCGCCGCCCTCGTCCGGCGCCACGACATGCTGCGCGCCAAGCTGGTGCGCGGCGACGGCTGGAGCTTCGACATCCCGGAGGCCGGCCGGGCCGTCGCCGGGTGGCAGCAGAGCGACCGGCCGCTGGAGGAGTGCGTCGCGCTCGCCACCGAGGGGCTGGACCCGGCGGGCGGGGTGATGCTGCGCGCCGTCTGGCGGCGCGAGGCACGGCAGCTGGTCCTGGTCGCCCATCATGTGGTGATCGACGGCGTGTCCTGGCGGGTCCTGATGGAGGACCTGGCCACGGCGTGGCGCCAGTTCGCCTCGGGCGCCCCGATCGAGCTGCCACCGGTGGGCACGTCGTTCCGGCGCTGGACACAGCTGCTGGAGCGCGCGGCGTTCGACGCGGACAGCGCCTACTACCGGCGCCCGCTGCCGGGTACGGACCAGCCGGTGGGCAGGCGCGCGCTGTCCGGCGACGACACCGTCGCGTGCGAGCGGGTCCGGACCCTCCCGGTCGGCCCCGGGGTCACGGCCGCGCTGCTGGGGGAGATTCCCGCGAAGTTCCACGCGGGCGTCAACGATGTGCTGCTCACCGCGCTCGCCGTCACCCTCGCCCGGTGGCGCCGCGACCTCGGACAGGACCAGACGTTCGCGCATATCGAACTCGAGGGGCACGGCCGCGAAGGGCGGTTCGTGGCGGGCTCCGCCGGTTTCGAGCCCGAACTCTCGCGCACGGTGGGCTGGTTCACCACCCTGTTCCCGGTCACCGTGGACCCCGGCGCGGCGGCCGACTTCACCGCCCCCGAATACCTGGCCGCCGCGCTCAAGGCCGTCAAGGAAGACCTCGCCCGGGTGCCGGACAACGGCGTCTCCTACGGTGCGCTGCGCTATCTGACCCGCACCGGGTTCGACTCGCCCGCACCGCAGGTGCTCTTCAACTACCTGGGCCGCTTCGATGCGGGCGAGTCCGGCGACTGGCAACTGTCCGGGCCCACGGGCCAGTTGGGGGAAAGGCGCGACCCGAGGATGCGCCTGCCGCGCGCCCTGGAGTTCAACGCCATCGCCGAACCCGCCCCGACCGGTGAGTACGAGCTGGTCACCACCGTCTCCTGGCCCGACGGGATGTTCACCGACGAGGACATCACGGCCATCGGCGAGTACTTCCGGGAGACGCTGACCGCCCTCGCCGGGCTCGACCGGGGCGGCCACTCTCCCAGCGACTTCGGCCTGGTCCGGCTCACCCAGGCGGACGTCGACGCCCTGGACGGCCCGGCGCTGCGGGACATCCTGCCGCTGACTCCGTTGCAGGAGGGCCTGTACTTCCATTCGGTCTTCGACGACGACTCGGCGGGCTCCTACGTCGAGCAGCAGTTGCTGAAGCTGGACGGGGAGGTGGACGCCGACCGGCTCGCCGCGGCGGCCACCCGGTTGCTCACGCTGTACCCGAACCTGGCCGCGCGGTTCGTGGCCCTGGCCGACGGTCGTGTGGTCTCCGTGCTGGAGGGCGGTGTTCGGGCGCCCTTCACCACACTGGACCGCCCCGGGATCACCGACGCCGAGATCCGCGAATACGCCGAGCGGGACCGGCGCACCGGGTTCGACCTGGCGACCGGCCCGCTGATGCGGTACACGCTCATCCGTGCGGGCTCCGGCCGGAACATCCTGGTGCAGACCGTGCACCACATCATCGCCGACGGCTGGTCGGTGCCGCCGATGCTCCGGGCGCTGCTGGCCGAGTACCACACGCCGGGGACCACGTACCCGATCGGCGGCTTCCCCGACTATGTGCGCCGGCTCGCCGGACGCGACGCCGAGGAGAGCGACCGGGTATGGGGCGAGCAACTCGCCGATCTGCCCGGCCCCTCGCTGGTCGCCGAGGGCCACACCCCGTCCGACCGGTTCGCCGACACCGCCGTGGAACCGGCCGACGACATCGACGCGGCCGTACGGTCGGCCGGGGTACCGCTGAGCGTGGCCGTGCACAGCGCCTGGGCGGTCACGCTGGGTTCCCTCCTGCACGGCCAGGACGTGGTGTTCGGTTCCACGGTGTCCGGCCGCGACGCGGACGTGCCCGGCATCGAGGACATGGTGGGTCTGTTCATCAACACCATCCCCGTACGCGCCCGTTGGGCCGCCACCACCACGGCACACGACCTCCTCGCCGCCGTCCGGGAACACCAGAGCGCGGTGCTGCCGCACCAGCATGTCTCGCTGGCCAGGATCGGCCGCCACGCCGGGGCGGGCGCGCTCTTCGACACCCTGGTGGTGTTCGACGTCGCGACCGACCCGGCCGCCCTGCGGCGCCCCGGCGACACACTGGTCATCACCGACATCGTCAACGAGGGCGCCCCGCACTACCCGTTGACACTGGTCGTCGAGCGCGTGGCCGACGGGCGTCCGCGCTTCAACCTGATCTACGACGGGGCACTGCTGCGGGAGGCGAGCGCCCGGACGATCCTGCACACGTTCACCCGAACCCTCACCGCTCTGCTCACCCGGCCGGACGCCCTGGTCGACGACCTGGCGCCCGGGAACGCCTCGCGTCCCGCGCCGATCAGCCCCGTGACCCTGGGCGCGCTGTTCGACGCCGCCGCCGACCGCGACCCGGCCGCCACCGCCGTCACCCAGTGCGGCCTCGACGGCGGCAGCCGGTCCCTGACCTACGGCGCACTGGCCGAGGCGAAGCACGAACTGGCCTCGGCGCTGCGCGCGGCCGGCGTCGGGCCCGGCACCCGCGTCGCCGTCGCCGTCCCGCGCTCCCTCGAACAGGTCGTCGCCCTGGTCGCGGTGGTCACGGCGGGCGGCGCGTATGTGCCGCTGGACCTGGCCCACCCGGACGAACGGCTGGAGTACATCCTCGCCGACTCCGCTCCGCAGGTGGTTCTGGTGGACGGTGAGCAGCGGGACCGCTTCACACGGATGCTGGACCGAGCGGGCGTGAGCGCCCGGGTGCTCGTGCGGGGAGACGAACCGCCGGCGGGGGACACGACCGGCCCCGAGCCCGGCTGGCACGACCCCGCGTATGTGATCTACACATCCGGATCGACCGGCCGGCCCAAGGGCGTCGTCGTCCCGCACTCCAGCGTGGTGACGCTGCTCGCGAACACCCGGCCCGAGATGGACTTCGGCCCGCATGACGTATGGGTCCAGTTCCACTCGTACGCCTTCGACTTCGCGGTCTGGGAGCTGTGGGGCGCGCTGGTCCACGGCGGTGAGCTGCTGGTGCCGGAGTACGGACTGACGCGCTCTCCGGTCGACTTCCACCGGCTGGTCCGCGAACGCGGTGTCACCGTGCTCAATCAGACCCCTTCGGCGTTCTACCAGTTCATCGAGGCCGACCGGCATGCCGATGAGCCGGTCACCGCACTGCGCCGGATCATCTTCGGCGGCGAGGCGCTGGATCCCGGGCGGCTGCGCGGCTGGGTCGAGCGGTACGGCACCGGCTCGCCCGAGCTGGTCAATATGTACGGCATCACCGAGACCACCGTCCATGTCACCCACCGGGTGCTGACCGACGAGGACTTCGGCTCCGGCGACGACGTCAGCCCCATCGGCGGCCCGATCCCCGGGCTGGTCACCTACCTGCTCGACGACCGGCTCCGGCCGGTGGCACCGGGCCGGGTGGGCGCCATCTACGTCGCCGGGGACCAGGTGTCGCTGGGCTATCTGGGCAGGCCGGGGCTCACCGCGGGCCGGTTCGTGGCCGACCCGTTCGCGGGCGACGGCTCCCGTATGTACCACACGGGCGACCTCGCCCGCCGCACGCTCGACGGCGATCTCGAGTTCACCGGCCGCGCCGACGACCAGGTTCAACTCAAGGGCTTCCGCGTCGAGTTGGGCGAGGTGGAGGCCGCGATCAGGGAACTCCCCGGCGTGGTCGACGCGGCCGTCACCGTGGCGGACACCGGTGACCACCTGGTCGCACACATCGTGGGCCGGGTGCCTCGCGATATCACCGGCCCGCTGTCCGCGAAGCTGCCCGCGCATATGGTGCCCGGCCGGAATCTGCCGGTCGCGGCCCTGCCGCTGACGGTCAACGGCAAACTGGACCGGAAGGCCCTGGCCGAGCGGGTCGCACAGTCCGCTGAGGACCAGGACCACACCCCGCAGGCCGGGAGTGATTCCGCGCTCGCCGCGCTCGTCGACATCTTCGCCGAGGCCCTGCCCGGCTCCGCCGTCGACGCCGACACCGACTTCTTCCGGGCCGGAGGTGACAGCATCGTCGCCATCACCGTGGTCAACCGGGCCAGGGCGCTCGGTCTGCCGATCGCGCCCAGGGACGTGTTCCTGCGCCGGACACCGCGCGCGCTCGCCGGGAACGTGGCGACGCGCCCGCCACGGGAGGCGGCCGCCACGCCGGCCCGCCACGGGGACGGCCCGCTGACGCCGACGCCGATCATCCTGCGGCAGCGCGAAATCGGGGGCTCGCTCGCCCGGTTCGCCCAGGCCAGGACGCTGGTGGCCGCCGAGGGCGTCACCTTCGCCGACATCGAGCGCGCGGCGAACGCCGTCGTGGCCGCACACCCGGTCCTCCGGCTGCGGCTGCGCGTCCGGCACGGGGTGTGGGAGCTGCGCACCGAACCCGAGCGTGAGATCACCGTCGTACGGGCGGACACGACCGACGCGACAGAGGCGGCGAACGAAGCAGCCGGACGGCTCGATCCGGAGTCCGGCCACATCATCGCGTTCTCATGGCTGGCGGCGAGCCGGACCCTGGTGGTCACCGTGCACCACCTCGCGGTCGACGCGGTGTCCTGGCTGATCCTGCTGGACGACCTCGCCACCGCCCTGCGCGGGGCGCCCCTGGCACCGCCGACCACGTCGTACGCCGAGTACGCCGAAGCGCTCACCCTCCAGTCCACCCATGCGATCGACGATCTCGGGCACTGGGCCACCACGCTCCGGGCTCCTGAACTGCTGCCCGCCCTCGGGGAGTCGCGCGAGACCACCGTCGTGCTCGCCCCCGATGTGAGCGACCGCGTCACGCGTACCGCGCCCGCCGCACTCGGCGTCGGCCTCACCGAATTGCTGTGCGGCGCACTGCGCACCGCGCTGACCCACATCCAGCCGTCGCCCACCGATCTCGCGATCGAGCTGGAGCGGCACGGCCGGGTCCCGGCGCTGGAACACCATGACTACACCCGTACGGTCGGCTGGTTCACCTCCATCGCGCCCGTGCGGCTCACGGCACACACCGACCCCGTGGCGGCGGCCCGCGAGATCGCCGAACGCCAGCCCGACGAGCGCGGGCACCTCGCCTACGGCCTGCTCAGATATCTCAACCCGCAGACCGCTCCGCTGCTGGAGACCCGCCCGCAGGTGCTGTTCAACTACCTCGGCCGGGGCGGTGAGTCCCAGGTGCCGCATATCACCGGCGGCGTGGGCAGTCCGTACGCCGTCGAGGTCAACGCGTGGACCGACGCGGCCACCGGCAGCCTGCACGCCGCCTTCACCCTCGCCGACGGCGTCCCCGACGAGATCACCGAGCACTGGCGGAGCGCGCTGGAGCACATCGCGGACGCCTCCGCGACGGCCGAGCGCACGGCACCGGTCACCCCGCTCCAGCGGGGCCTGTACTTCCAGGCCCAGATGGCCGGCTCGGCCGGACACTACGTGGCGCAGAGCTGGTTCACCTTCGACCGGCGCCTGGACACCGACGCCCTGTCCGAGGCCATGGCGCGGGTGATCGCGCGGCATCCGGTGGTGGGCGCCGGCTTCTCCACCGACGACGACGGAAACCCGGTCCAGGTCCTCACGCCGGGCCGGCGGGTCGATGTCCACACGGTGCGGCTGTCGACGGACGCGGAAGTCGAGGACCTGCGCGCCCGGGACCGCGACACGGGATTCGACCCCGGTGAACCGCCGCTGATCCGGCTGACCGTGGTGCGTCTGCCCGACGGCCGCGACGGCCTGCTGCTGAGCTACCACCTGCTGTTGTGGGACGGCTGGTCCCGCGCGATCGTGCTGCGGGACCTGTTCGACGCCTACCGGGCCGTCGTGGCGGGCGAGCCGTTCGACCCGGCCCCGGCCACCCCGAGCTTCGAGGACCACGCCCGGACGCTCGCCGCCCGGGACACCGCCGCGTCGGAACGCTTCTGGGCGGAGCGGCTGGCCGGTCTCCCCGGCCCGACGCTGCTCGCCGGACGGGCGCCGTCCCTCTCGGAGGAGCCGCCGCGCGCGCTCGTGCACACGCTGTCCGCCGAGGGGTCGGAGCTGCTGCGGGAGGCGGCCAGGGCGCACGGCGTCACACTGAACTCGGTGCTGACCGGTGCGTTCGGCCTCCTGCTGGGCGCCCACACGGGCCGTGGTGACGCCGTGTTCGGCGTGACCGTCTCCGGCCGTGAGGGCGAGGGGCTGGACGGCATCGTCGGGGTGCTCCTCAACACCGTGCCCATGTGGACCCGGGCCCGGCCGGACGACACCGTCGGGGAATACCTCTCCGCCGTGCAGACGGCCAGGGTCGAGGCGATGGACCACGAGCACCTCGGGCTCGGCGAGATCCAGCGGGCCACCGGGCATGACACCCTCTTCGACAACCTCTTCGTGCTCCAGAACTTCCTGGACCTGGACGGGCTCGCCGAGATGAACGCCCGGCACGGCATCACCTCGGTACAGGCAGACGACTCCACCCACTACCCGTTCACCTGGGTCGTCACGCCCGGCGACCGGCTCACGGTCAAACTGGAGTACCGCGACGAGGACACCGCGCACGCGCGGCGGCTCCTGGCGGACTACCTGCGGGTGCTCGACGACCTGGCACGCTCGACCGGACCGGTCGGCGCGCTGCCGGGGGTGGGGCCGCGGCCCCCGCGGGGCGAGCGTACGGACATCGGCACCGATACCGTCGTGGACCGGTTCGATCAGGCGGCGGACCGTGCCCCGGAGCGGATCGCGCTCGTCGCCCATGGCTCGGCCATGACCTTCGCCGAGCTCAGGGACCGCAGCCGCGCCGTGGCGGGTGTGCTCGCCCGGCGTGGCATCGGCCCCGGGGCCACCGTGGGTCTCGCGATCCCGCGCTCCCCGGACTCGATCGTGGCGCTGTTCGCCGTGTTGCGGGCCGGCGCCGCGTATGTGCCGCTGGAGCTGGACCACCCGGACGAGCGGATCGCCTCGATCGTCGCGGACGCCCGCCCGGACGTGCTCCTCACCGTGAGCGCGGTGTCGCCCCGGCTGACGGGCGACCTGATCGAGCTGGACCGGCCCCTGCCCGAGGCCGAGCCGTATCGGACGTTCGCGCCGGACGACCCGAACCGCCTGCGGCACCCCGCGTACACGATCTACACCTCGGGATCGACCGGGCGGCCCAAGGGCGTGGTGACCGAGTACGCCGGGCTCACCAACATGCTGATCAACCATCAGCGCCGGATCTTCGCGCCGGTGCTGGCCGAACACGGCCACCGGGTCTTCCGGATCGCGCACACCGTGTCCTTCGCGTTCGACATGTCCTGGGAGGAGCTGCTGTGGCTCGCCGACGGCCACGAGGTGCACATCTGTGACGAGGAGCTGCGCCGTGACGCCCCCCGGCTGGCCCAGTACTGCCTCGAGCACGGCATCGACGTCATCAACGTGACCCCGACCTATGCGCAGCAGCTGGTGGCGGAGGGCCTGCTGGACGACCCGGCACGGCGGCCGACGCTCGTCCTGCTCGGCGGCGAGGCCGTCACCCCGGCGCTGTGGCGGCGGCTCGCCGAGACCGAGGGGACGGTCGGCTACAACCTGTACGGACCCACCGAGTACACCATCAACACCCTGGGTGTCGGCACCTTCGAATGCCAGGACCCGGTGGTGGGCGTGGCCATCGACAACACCGAGGTGTATGTGCTGGATCCATGGCTGCGGCCGCTGCCGGACGGAGTCCCCGGTGAGCTGTATGTGTCGGGCATCGGCATCGCCCGCGGCTATCTCGGCCAGGCCGCCCGGACCGCGCACCGCTTCGTGGCGTGCCCGTTCGGCGCACCCGGCGAGCGGATGTACCGCACCGGGGACCTGGTGGTCCGCCGTCCCGACGGGAATCTGATGTACCTGGGCCGCACCGATCAGCAGGTCAAGATCCGGGGCCACCGGGTCGAACCGGGCGAGGTCGAGGCCGCGTTCGCGGCACACCCGGCGGTGCGGTTCGCCGCCGCGGTCGCCCAGCCCGATCCGCAGGTCGACGGCTCCCACCGGCTGGCCGCCTACCTCGTTCTGGACGGCGCCGACCTGGCGACGGTCGCCGCCGAGGCGGGCGCCGGGCTGCCGGACTTCCTGCGCCCGACGCACTACGCCCAGGTCGACAGCATCCCGCTGACGGTGAACGGGAAGGCCGACGCCAAGGCGCTGCCCGAGGCCAAACCGCTGGGCGCGCTGACCACGGCGGGGGAGCGGGGGCCGGAGACCGGGACCGAGACCGTGGTGTGCGAGTTCTTCGCCGAGGCACTGGATCTGGACGACGACGAGGTGAGCGCGGTGGGCGACTTCGTGTCCCTGGGAGGGCACTCCATGGTGGCGGTGCGGCTGATCGGGCTGCTCCGCCGGGAGTACGGCCCCGTGATCACGATCCGAGACCTGTTCACCCTGCGCACCCCGGAAGCGATTGCCCGTCACCTTGATGAAAACTCCTGACACCCAGCGGCCCCGACCGGGGTCCGACATCCTGCGCACCGCGCTGCGCCGCAACGTCCGCGCCATGGCCTCGGGCACCGTTCTGATGGGCCTGTACCAGGCCGGTGAGACCGCCTTCCCCATCGCGCTCGGCCTGATCGTCGAGCACACGATGCGGGACCGGAACCTCGGCGCGCTCGGCCTGTCGATTGCCGCGCTGGCGGTGATCATCACGACGGTGTCGCTGTCGTGGCGGTTCGGGATGCGGGTCCTCCAGAAGGCCAATACCACCGAGGCGCACCGCTGGCGGGTGAAGGTCGCCGCCTGCGGACTCCAGCCGGTGGCCAGGGGCACCGACCTGAAGTCCGGCGAGGTGCTGACCATCGCCACCGAGGACGCCGACCAGACCGCGGACATCATCGAGGTGGTGCCGCTGCTGGTCAGCTCGCTGGTGGCGGTGCTGGTCGCGGCGGTCGCGCTGGGTCTGGCCGACATCCGGCTCGGTCTGCTGGTGCTCGTGGGAACCGTCGCGATCCTGTCGATCCTGAGCGTGCTCTCCAAACGGATCGGCACCAGCACCCGTGAGCAGCAGGCCCGGGTGGCGCGGGCGGGGGCCAAGGTCGCGGACCTGATCACCGGCCTGCGCCCGCTGCACGGTTTCGGCGGCAACCACGCGGCGTTCCGGTCCTATCGGAAGGTCAGCACGGAGGCGAAGCACCAGGCGATCACCGTCGCCAAGGTGAACGGCGCGTACGCGGGCGCCGCGCTGGCCCTCAACGCGATCCTCGCCGGCGCCGTGACCCTGACGGCGGGCTGGCTGGCGTTCCACGACCTGATCAACATCGGGGAACTCGTCATGGCCGTGGGACTGGCGCAGTTCATCATGGAACCGCTCAAGCTGTTCTCGGAGATGCCGAAGTACATCATGATCGCGCGCGCGTCGGCCGAGCGGATGGCACTGGTGCTGACCGCGCCGCCGGTGATGAACCCGGGGCCGGAGCGCCCGGTCGAAGGGGGAGACCTCGAGATCGACTGCGTCCGGTACGGAGAGCTGCGGAATCTGGAATTCAAGGTGTCCGCCGGCGAGTTCGTGGCCATGACCGCCTACCAGCCCCGCGCGGCCGCCGAACTCGCGTCGATCCTGGCGGTGAAGGTGCCGCCCGACGCGTACGAGGGAGCCGTGCGGATCAGCGGGCGGGAGCTCGCGGAGCTGTCGGTCGAGGCGGTCCGCGAGCACATGCTGGTGAATCCGTACGACGGGGAGATCTTCGCGGGCACCCTGCGCACCAACATCGATCCGTCGGGCGCCGGCCGGATGGTCTCCGAGGCCGTCGAGGCGTCCATGCTGACCGATGTGGTCGCCCTCCACCGCGAAGGGCTCGACTACGGCGTCCGCGACCGCGGTGCGAACCTCTCCGGGGGGCAGCGCCAACGGCTGTCGCTGGCCCGCGCCCTCGCCGCGGACACCGATGTCCTCGTGCTGCACGACCCGACGACGGCCGTCGACGCGGTCACCGAACAGCTCATCGCGCGGGGCGTCGCGAAGCTGCGCCGGGGCCGCACCACCATCGTGATCACCAGCAGCCCGGCCCTCCTGGACGCCGCCGACCGGGTCCTCGTCCTGGACGACGGCGTCATCGCGGTCGAGGACACCCATCGGAATCTCCTCGCCACCGACGAGGACTACTGCGCGGCGGTGGCGCGGTGAACCAGGCCGTCAGCCGAGCGCCCAGGCGACATCCCGGAGCAGCGCGTGCCGCCAGCCCGCCCGGTCGTGGTCCGAGGCCGAACGGGAAACCCGCACGGTCGCACCGGCCTGTTCGGTGAGGGTCTCGACCGGCTCGCAATGGGGCAGCATCCGGGTCTCGTGTTCCCCGACGTCGAACGCGATCCGCAGACCGGACAGGTCGGGGCGCTCCCGCAGGCGCGCGGCGATGGTGCCACCGGCCGGGCCGCCCAACGGGTCCGCCAGGTCCATGGCGTCGGGCGTCCACCAGAAGGACGCCGACTGACAGGCGACGCGGGACACCAGACCCGGGAACTCCAGCGCCGCGTACATCGCGCTCAGCCCGCCGAGGCTCTGCCCGGCGACCACCAGCCGGTCCAGGTCGGCGGGCACGCCGGTGTCCGCCACCAGCGGCAGCAGTTCGTCCCGGATCCCCTCCCACAGCTCGCGTCGGCACCCGAACTCGGCCGCCCTGTCCTTGGACGGCAGGAAGACGAGTGTGACCGGGGGCATCCCGCCACTGGCGACGGCCGAGTCGAACGCGGTCATGGCGGGGTGCAGATACAGCCAGTCGTCCCCGTCCAGGAGCAGGACCACGGGCCCGCCGCCGCCCGCCGGATGGACGCGTACGGTGCGCCGCCCGCCGAGCCGACCGCTGTTCCAGCGGACCCGGGTGAGCGGAACGGGCAGTACGGCGTCGGCACCCATGGCGGGCCAGTGCGGCTGGGCCGGGGCGTCCGGGGTCGCGGCGATGGACCGGTCACCGCCCGCGCCGACCGGGTTGAACGGGTCGGCGTACGCGGTGCCGTCCACGAGGAACTGATAGGTCACCCGCAGCCGCGCGGGCATGCGGACCGTGGCGTACCAGCAGTCCGTATCGCCCCAGCGACGCAGGGGGACCGGTTCCGACCAGCTCTCGAAACCCACGCTCGCCTCAGGTCCGCGCCACAGGAACAGGGTCGCCCAACCGCCGTCCTCGGCCGGTGCCGACACGGGCGTGCCGACCGCGGCCCAGAACTCCTCGGTGCCGGGAGTGCCGCGCAGCCCGAATGCCGCGAAGGCGTTCTCCATGTCGGCCGTGACCAGGGGCATGAACGTCTCCTTGTGAGAGGGAAGCGGCAAAGGCTAAGCTCCAGTCAGTTAGGTCAGCCTAACCTAAGGTCAGCGTTCCGAGGAGGCGCCGAGCATGAGCACCAACCCCTTCGACGACAACGAAGGCCGTTTCCTGGTCCTGGTGAACGACGAGGGCCAGCACTCTCTCTGGCCGTCCTTCGCCGAGGTGCCCGGGGGATGGACGGTCGTCTTCGACGAGAACACCCGAGAGGCGTGTCTGGAGTTCATCGAGGCCCACTGGACCGATATGCGCCCCCGGTCCCTCGCGGCATCCGCGGACGGCTGATCCGCCGCCGTAGCGAACCACCCGGCGTCCAGGAGAGCCTTGGCAGATGCTCTGTACCAGACTGACGAACGCCCGCTTCCTCACCATGGACCCCGACCACCCCGTCGCCCACGACCTGGGCATCTGGCGGGGCCGGATCGTCGGCCTGGACGAGGCGGTGACCTCGCTGCCCGCACATGAGGTGATCGACCTCCAGGGCGCCACCGTGCTGCCCGGGTTCATCGACGCCCATGTCCATCTGGCCTGGACCGGCTTCAAGGAGAAGACCCCGAGCATCGCGGGCCGTACGGGGATCGACGAGGTGCTCGCCGTCGTGGAGGAGGCCGTCACCCGGAAGGGCTCGCCCGGCGCCTGGGTGAGCATCGCCGGCTATGACCAGCGGGCCCTCGGCCGTCATCTGACCGCCGCCGAACTGGACACGGTCAGCCATGGCCACAAGGTGTTCATGCTGCACGACTCCGGGCACGGCTGCGTCGTCAACACCGCCGTTCTCGATCTGCTCCCCGCCGGCACCCCGCATGACAGCGGCTTCCTCGCCGAGGGCGCCATGGGCGCCGCCCGCGCCCTGCGACTGCCGTACTCCCAGGAGGAATTGGCCCGGGCGATCGGACGGGCCGCTCGCACCTGTCTGGCCGAGGGCGTCACCGCCTGCGCCGAAGCGGGCATCGGGGGCACCCTCTTCGGCCACAGCCCGGTCGAGCTGGGCGCGTATCAACTCGCCTCCGAAAAGGGCCTGTTGCCGCTGCGCGTTCAGCTCATGGTCTCCGCGGACCGGCTGCGCCCGGTCGCCGCACACGAGGCCGACGGCATTCCCCGCGCCCTCGACCTCGGTCTGCGCACCGGGTTCGGCGGCGACCGGCTCTCCGTGGGCGCGCTGAAGATCTACACCGACGGCGGCATGATGGCCCGGACCGCCGCGCTCGGCAGCCCGTACGAAGGGCTGGACCACTCCGGTCAGTTGCAGGACGATCCGGATGTGCTCGCGGACACGATCGTGGACGGCCATCTCGCCGGGTGGCAACTGGCCGTCCACGCGATCGGCGACCGCGCGGCCGATGTCGCCCTGGACGCCCTGGAACGGGCCCAGCGCCTCCGCCCGCGCCCCGGCGCCCGGCACCGCGTCGAGCACGCCGGCTTGATCCGCCCCGACCAGCTCCCGCGCTTCGCGCGGCTCGGCGTCAGCGCGGTCGTCCAGCCCAACTTCCTGCGCTACTTCGGCGACGACTACGCGGCGATCATGGGCGAGGAGCGGGCCCCGTGGCTCTACCGGGGCAGGGCGTTCCTGGACCACGGCATCACGCTCGTCGGCAGCTCCGACCGCCCCGTCACGGACGGATCCCCGCTGCGAGCCATCCAGTTCATGGTCGAGCGCGCCTCCGAGTCCGGCCGGCTGATCGGCCCGGACGAGGGCATCACCGTCGACGAGGCCCTGCGCGCCTACACCGTCGCCGGCGCCTTCGCCTGCCACTGGGAGGACAGCCTGGGCAGCCTCACCCCGGGCAAGCTGGCCGACCTGGTGGTGCTCGGCGACGACCCCCGGCGCGTCGATATGTCGCGCATCGGGGACATCGAGGTGGTGACGACATACGTCGACGGCCGCGAGAGCGGGAAATCGGCGTCCTGAGCATCCCGTCATCAGGGACCTTCGACCCCGGCCCTGGACTGTTCGGCCCTGTGCGGCCATTGCCCGACCGATGATCATGTGACGAGTCGGAAAGAGCGGCGGCTTTCTCGAGCGCCCTCTTTCCGGCTGTTTCGGAAATGATCAGAGAGACGGAGGGCACGGCTCGGTGGACGGACTGAGTACAAACGGGAACCAGGTCGGGGGAACCGCTCCCGGAACCGATTCCCAGCCGTCGCGCAGACATGTCCTGGTGGAGTGGCTGACGACGACCGATCACAAAAGAATCGGCACGCTGTATCTGGTCTCGGCATTCGTCTTCTTTCTCGTCGGCGGGCTGATGGCGCTGGTCATGCGGGCCGAGTTGGCGCGCCCGGGGACGCAGTTGGTGTCGAACGAGCAGTACAACCAGGCATTCACGATGCATGGCTCGGTCATGCTGCTGCTCTTCGCGATGCCTCTGTTCACCGGCTTCGCCAACTGGATCATGCCGCTCCATATCGGGGCACCGGACGTGGCTTTTCCCCGTCTGAACATGCTCGCCTACTGGCTGTTCCTGTTCGGCTCGCTGATCGCCGCAGCCGGATTCCTCACCCCTCAGGGCGCCGCCGACTTCGGCTGGTTTCTGTATGCGCCCCTTTCGGATGCCATCCACTCACCCGGTGTCGGCTCCGATATGTGGATCATGGGCGTGACGCTCTCCGGCTTCGGTTCCATCCTGGGCGCGGTCAACTTCATCACCACGATCACCTGTATGCGAGCTCCGGGTATGACGATGTTCCGCATGTCCATCTTCACCTGGAACGTGCTGCTGACCTCGGTGTTGATCCTGATTGTCTTCCCGGTGCTGGCCGCCGCGCTCCTCGCGCTGGAATGCGACCGCAAGTTCGGATCGCATATCTTCGACCCGGCCAATGGCGGTGCTCTGCTGTGGCAGCATCTGTTCTGGTTCTTCGGCCACCCCGAGGTCTATATTCTCGCGCTGCCGTTCTTCGGCATCGTCTCCGAGGTCATCCCGGTGTTCTCGCGCAAGCCCATGTTCGGCTATATCTCGCTGATCGCCGCCACGATCTCGATCGCCGGGCTTTCGGTGACGGTGTGGGCCCACCATATGTATGTCACCGGTGGTGTGCTGTTGCCGTTCTTCTCGTTTATGACGTTCCTCATCGCGGTGCCCACCGGCATCAAGTTCTTCAACTGGATCGGCACGATGTGGAAGGGGTCGCTGTCCTTCGAGGCGCCGATGCTCTGGGCCACCGGCTTCCTGGTCACCTTCACCTTCGGCGGTTTGACCGGTGTGATCCTGGCGTCACCGCCGATGGACTTTCATGTATCGGACTCCTACTTCGTCGTCGCGCACTTCCACTACACGCTGTTCGGTACCGTGGTCTACGCGATGTTCGCCGGATTCCACTTCTGGTGGCCGAAGTTCACCGGAAAGATGCTCGACGACCGGCTTGGAAAGATAACGTTCTGGACCCTCACCGTCGGGTTCCACCTCACCTTCCTCGTGCAGCACTGGCTGGGCGCCGAGGGCATGCCCCGTCGATACGCGGACTATCTCGCGGCCGATGGTTTCACCGCCCTCAACACACTCTCTTCCATCGGCTCGTTCCTCCTCGGCCTTTCGGTCCTGCCGTTCTTCTACAACGTCTGGAAGACCGCCAGATACGGCAAGCCGGTCGAGGCGGACGACCCCTGGGGATACGGACGCTCCCTGGAGTGGGCCACCTCGTGCCCGCCGCCGCGGCACAACTTCACCAGGCTGCCCCGGATCCGCAGCGAATCCCCGGCCTTCGACCTGCACCATCCGGAGATCCGCGAGCTCGAGGCCACCCAGCGCTGAGCGGACCGCCGTGGTCCGGCCGCCCGATCCCTGGTGTCCGACGAAGGAGAGTGCCATGTCCCATGCCGTTCTCGCCCTGGCCGCCGCGGTGTTCTGCGCCGCCGGCTGTGTCTGGTCCCTGCCCGCGGTGGCGGACGTACGGGCCCGCGAGGACCGGCCGCGGTCCCGGCGGATCGCGGCGGCCGGGTGCCTGACCGGTTGGGGCACGGTGGCGCTTCTGGTACCGCTGCTGCTCGCGCCGGTGTCCTGGAAGGGCATCGGCGCCGTGGCCGTGACGGGCGCGGCCACGGCCACGGCGCTGGCCGCCCGGTCCCGCGTCCAGCGGGCACATGAACTCCGGGAGGCCGAGGAACACTGGGTGGCCTGGGGGTACGGTGTCCCGGTCCGGCCCGCTCCGGCACCGTCCCGCGCCTTCCTCGTATGGCTGCTGCCCGGACTCGTCGTGGCGACCGCGGTGGCGACCGCGATCCTCTGGAGCGGGCAGGCGGACCTGGGCCGTACGGCTGCCGCGGCCTTGACCGCGGCGGGCATCGTCAGCGTGTTCCTCGCCCTCGCCCTCGCCATCGTCGACCCGGCCGCGGGACACGCCGCGCGGCGCGGCGAAGCGCCCAGGGGCCGCCCCGGCCGTAGGTGATCTCCGCGCCGGGATCGCCGGGCGGGCGACGGTCATCCGCACCCCCGGCAACCGCGCGCCGCCGGAGGGGAGGGCCCGGACCGCGGTCAGGAGTCGTCGGCCTCATCGGCGGCGGTGAGCCGGACGCCGGTGATCAGGTCGGGACGGATGCGCACCGCGTAGTCCATGGTCCGCTTCACCCAGGGGCTGAGCAGGTCCTGGTAGCGGGCCAGCTCCTCCGGGTCGGTCACCAGGTGAGCGTAGCCGGTGACCACGACGCTCCAGCCGAGGTGTGTGTCGGGGTCGATGGAGTCGGCCTCGTATGCCACCACGACGCCGCGCTCGTCGGCCTGCCCGGCGCGCGCGGTCAGGGCCGCGCCCTCGTGGGTGCGGATGACGATGTCGCCGCCCACCAGGACGTGGTTGACCGGGCGGATCGTCGGCAGCGCGTGGCGGGTGAAGACGATCCTTCCGAAGGACGCGCTGCCCAGCAGCCGCAGGGCTTCGTCGCTGTCCAACTCGATGCTCCGGCGCGGTCCGGCGGGGACGGCCTGGGGGGTGTCGATGGTCATGGGGGGCTTCCGTGCGGGTTCGTTGCTCACTGCTGTATGTCTTCGGCCGGCGCGGCGGGACTGTCGGGCGGTCCGTGGCCGTGGTGGCGGCCGGTGCGCCGGTACGGCATGAGCGTCGTCCCTTCCGGGCGTGGGCGGTTGCCTGTCCATGGCGTCGGGTGGGGGCCGTGGACAGGCTCGATCAGGTCATTGGAATGGCACCGGAACACTTGATGCCAGGGCCGTTCGGCCCTGGTCCGTGTCCGGCCGACCCTGCTTGTCCCGGTGGCCGCCAGGCCCGTGATCTCCCGCATGCCGCTCCTGCCCCCGGGGCTCCAGGGGCGGACAACAGGGCCGACCGGCCCTGGCCCTTCGGCCCCGGAACGAGAAAGATCTCAGCGTGGAGAGCCGATCCCAGTCGCAAGCGGGCATCGGTACGGAACGCGGAACCAGGGAGCGGTTTGATGGCGGACAGCGAGCGGCCCGGCGCGGCCGACCCGATCAGGGTCTTCCTGCTGGACGACCACGAGGTGGTACGGCGCGGTGTGCGCGACCTTCTGGACGACGAGCCGGACATCGATGTGATCGGCGAGGCCGGCACGGTGGAACAGGCGCTGGTGCGCGTTCCCGCGTTGCGCCCGCAGGTGGCCGTGCTCGATGTCCGGCTGCCCGACGGCGACGGGGTGACCGTGTGCCGGGAGCTCCGATCGCGCATGCCCGAGCTGGCCTGCCTCATGCTGACCTCCTTCGACGACGAGGAGGCCCTGCTCGACTCGATCATGGCCGGTGCCTCCGGATACGTGCTGAAGCAGATCCAGGGCTCGGACCTGGTGTCCGCCGTACGCACCGTGGCCAAGGGCCAGTCCCTGCTCG
Source organism: Streptomyces malaysiensis subsp. samsunensis (assembly GCF_024519315.1). Classification (GTDB taxonomy): domain Bacteria; phylum Actinomycetota; class Actinomycetes; order Streptomycetales; family Streptomycetaceae; genus Streptomyces; species Streptomyces malaysiensis. The sequence goes on from NZ_JANIIC010000004.1 coordinate 83,988, forward strand.
ACCCCAGCGCCACCGCCAAGCTGATGGCCCGGCTTCGCGGCAGCCAGGAGGAGGAGCAGCAGCCCGACGGACTGGCGGGCCTGACCGAGCGGGAGCGGGAGATCGTGGCTCTGATCGGTGAGGGGCTCACCAACCGCCAGATCGGCCAGCGGCTCTACCTGGCCGAGAAGACGGTGAAGAACCACATCTCCCGTCTGCTGGCCAAGCTGGGCGTGGAGCGCCGCATCCAGGCCGCCGTCATCGCCACCCAGGTCCAGGACCGGCAGCGCCAGGAAGGGCGCTGAAACCCCGGCACGCCGGGAGACGCGGCGCTTCGGGCGGCGTAGGGGGCGAGAGGACCGACGGGCCCTGTGGCCGGGGAAGTTCGGCCCTATTCCAGGTGACGGCTTCGGCGGAATGATCGATATGCCCTCGGATCCGCACCACGGATCCCGGCTGTAACGGTGAACGCCGTCCCCCTACGGGCCCACATCTCAGAGGAGTCCCATGCTTTCGCCTGAGTCGGCCGCTGTCGTTCGCGCCACCCTGCCCACCGTCGGCGGGGCCCTGGACGAGATCACGGCGCGCTTCTACGGCACCATGTTCGCCGAGCAACCCGAGCTGCTGGACGGGCTGTTCAACCGAGGTAACCAGGCCAGCGGCGAGCAGCGCCGGGCGCTGGCCGGATCCATCGCGGGCTTCGCCCGGGCCCTGCTGGCCGACCCCGGCGCCCGGCCGGACGCGCTGCTGTCCCGGATCGCGCACAAGCACGCCACGCTCGGCGTCACCGAGGACCAGTACACGATCGTGCACAAGTACCTGTTCCGCGCGATCGGCGATGTGCTGGGCGACGCTGTCACGCCCGAGGTGGCGGCCGCCTGGGACGAGGTGTACTGGCTGATGGCCGGTGCCCTCATCGCCCAGGAGGCCCGCCTCTACCACGAGGCACAGGTGGACCCCCGCGACCCGTGGCGGCGGTGGACCGTGGTGGAGCGGCGCGAGGAAACCCCCGACGTGGTCTCCTTCCTGCTGCGCCCGGCCGACGACGGCCCGCTGCCCAGGGCGCGCGCCGGACAGTACGTCAGCGTCCGGGCGCTCATGCCCGACGGCATCCACCAGACCCGCCAGTACAGTCTGTCCAACGCTCCCGGCGACCGTCTGCGGCGTATCACCGTCAAGCGGGTGGCGAGCGTCGCCGACGCCCCGGAGGGCGAAGTTTCCAGCCAGTTGCACCGCACCGTGGGAGTCGGCGACGAGCTCACCCTGTCGGCCCCGTTCGGAGACGTGGTCCTCGACGACGCGGCCACCCCGCTCGTGCTGGTCTCGGCCGGTATCGGCTGCACCCCGATGGTCGGCATGCTCGAACACCTCGCCGCCACCGGTTCGTCCCGGCCGGTGTGGGTCCTGCACGCGGACCGCACCCCGGCCGACCACGCTCTGCGCGCCGACACCCGGCGCCTGGTGGGCCAACTGCCGGGCGCGAAGGCGGAGTTCTGGTACGAACAGGACGCGGCGGCGGAGCCCGGCTCCCGGACGGGCCTGATGGACCCCGACGACCTTGACCTGCCCGCCGACGCCGACGTCTATCTGTGCGGCGCGCTCCCCTTCATGCGCGCCGTCCGCACCCGGCTGCTCCGGGCCGGTGTTCCGGCACGCCGCATCCGCTACGAGGTCTTCGGCCCCGATCTGTGGCTGGCTCACCCCGAGGGCTGATACCCCGCTCCACACCTGACGTCAGATGAGCACGCTCAGCCCCGGCCGACGCCGGGGCTGATTGCGCTCGCTTCCCGGTGCCGGGTCATGGCAACAGGCTGCTCCCGTACTCCCGGAACTGGGTCAGGGCGAGGACGGCGATCACTCCGTACCAGGCGGCGAGGAGTATCCAGTGGGTCTCCAGCACCAGGGCGAGGACGCTCCGGCCGGCCGCCGGTAGGGGGATGACGCCATGTCTGAGATTGCGCAGTGTGACGTACCAGAACAGGGCGATGGTGACGGCCCAGACCACGGCGCAGTACGGGCAGAGCCGGCCCAGGACGAAGAGGGACTGATAGATCAGCCAGTGCACGAACACCACGCCCGCCAGCGCGCCGGTGTTCAGCGCGAGCCACAGTGCCCGGTGCAGACGCGCTCCGCCGAGCACGGCCAGGCCCAGGCCGGCGATCGCGGCGAAGGCGCCGAGCCCCAGCAGCATGTTGGGGAAGCCGAACACGCTGCCCTCGGGACTGGACATGACGCTGCCGCAGCTGACGATCGGGCTGATGTCGCACGGCGGCCGGTAGGCCGGGTCCTTCAGCAGCCGCCAGTCGTCCACCGTGAGCTGGAAGGAGGCGAGCCAGCCGATGGCCCCGGTCAGGGCCAGCAGCCGGCCGATACGCCGATCCGGCCGTACCGGGCGGGGCCGCCTCATGCGGCGCGCCGGGGACGCGGCTCGGGGGTCGGCACCTCATGCGTCACGGGCGCCGGGGTGGCCGCGCGCCGCCGGTAGACCAGATACGGCCGAGCGAGGTAGCCGATCGGGGCGCTCCACACATGGACCAGCCGGGTGAACGGCCAGGCCGCGAAGAGCAGACAGGCGCTCAGGGCGTGCAGCTGGAACAGCAGGGGCGCCCCGGTGATCGCCTCCGGACGGGGGCTGAGGGCGAAGATGCCCCGGAACCAGACCGAGACGGTGGCGCGGTAGTCGTAACCGCCGCCGAACACGTTCTCCACGGCGGTGGCGCTGATGCCCAGCAGGACCGTGATGGACAGCAGCGGGAACAGCAGTTTGTCGCTGGGATCGGTGGTGAGCCGGATCCGGCGGGTCAGCAGCCGGCGGGCGCACAGCATGCCCAGGCCGGTGACCATGGCGACCCCGGCGACGGACCCGAGCGCGACCGCCGTGGTGTGGTAGGCGTGCTCGCCGATCCCCGCGGCTTCGGTCCAGGAGGCGGGCACCGCCAGGCCGATCACATGTCCGGCGATCACCGCGAACGCGCCGAGGTGGAACAGCGGGCTGCCCCACCGCAGCCAGCGGTGTTCCAGGAGCTGGGTGGTGCGGGAGGTCCAGCCGAACTGGTCCTGGCGGTAGCGCCAGACATGCCCGACGGCGAACACGGCGAGGCAGATGTAGGGGAAGGCGACCCACAGCAGCAGGCCGGCGCCGCCGGTGGCGGCCGCGATCGGGTTCATCGAGGACCTTCCGAACGGTAGGTGGGCGGGGCGGGCGGCGGCGGTACGAAGGCGTCGGGCGGGGCGAACTCCCCGTGCGCGTAGGGGCCGTAGGGATCGAGCCCGACCTCCTCGTTCGGCGGACCCTCGGCCGCCAGCTTCGCCACCGCCGCCTTGTCGGCCTCCGTCGGCGGCGGCAGAAGGGTGAGCAGCGCGGCCAGGATGTGCCGGTACGGGGAGTCGGAGTCGGCCAGGGCCCGGTGGATCAGCTCCAGGCCGCGCCGGTGCCGGCGCAGCGGCGCCTCGCCCGCGCCGCCGCCGGCCAGCGCGGCGAACTCCAGGACGACCGGCAGGTGGTCGGGCAGTTCACCGCCGTGGATGTCCCATCCCGTGGCGCGGTACTGCCGGCTCAGCGCGAGCAGGGCCATGCCGCGGCGGCGGGTGTCGCCGTGCAGGTAGTAGGTGAGGTAGAGGCCGCTCCTGCGGCGCAGGTCGAACATCTCGACGTAGTGCCGCTCCAGCGCTTCCGGCTCCTGACCGGCGAACCACGCGGTGAAGTCGGCCAGGTGCCGGGCGGCGGGCCCGGCCGGCAGCGCGTCGACGGTGGTCGTCAACACCGGCCGGGCGGCGGTGAGTTCGGCGTCCGGGTACTGGAGCAGCAGCGAGCACAGCCGCAGCAGCAGGGCGCGTGCCCCGGCCTCCTCGGGGGTGAGCCTGGCCGGGCGGCGTACGGCCGCGCGGACGCGGGTGCGGACCATGGCGGGGATCGTCGCGGGCTGCGGGCTCATGCGCGGCCTCCGGGCGTGTGGCGTCGCAGGGTGGGGAGGCCGAGCATCACTCGCCGGCCACCGGCAGCCGCCGGTTCGCCGGAGGTCTCGACCGGGCAGCGGTTCTCCATCGCGGTCAGCGCGGCGGCGTCCTCCTTGTGGGCGGCCGGGACGACGTACCGGTCCTCGTACTTGGCGACGGCGAGCAGCCGGTGCAGGTCCTCGGCCTCACCGGCGGTGAGGCCGACGGCCTCGAGCCCCGCCTCGTCGCCCGCTTCGCCGAGGGTGCGTTCACGCATGTGGGAGCGGAGCGCGGTGAGCTTCATCAGCACTCCGGCGACCAGGTCGGTGTCCCCGGCGGTGAACAGGTTCGCGAGGTACTCCAGCGGGATGCGCAGCCGGGCGACGGCGGCGAACACATGGTCCGGATCGTCCTGGTCCCCGCCCGCCGCGCCCACGGCGTCCAGGACGGGGGAGAGCGGCGGCACGTACCAGACCATGGGCAGGGTGCGGTACTCCGGGTGCAGCGGCAGCGCTATCCGGTACGTGGCGATGAGGGCGTACACCGGGGAGCGGCGGGCCGCCTCCAGCCAGTCCTCCGGGATGCCGGAGGCGCGCGCGGCCGCGATCACCCCGGGGTCGCTCGGGTCGAGAAGGACGTCGCGCTGGGCGTCCAGCAGATCCTTCTCGTCTTCGGTCGCCGCGGCCTGACCGACACGGTCGGCGTCGTACAGCAGCAGCCCGAGGTAGCGCAGCCGGCCGACGCAGGTCTCGGAGCAGACGGTGGGCTGGCCGGCCTCGATGCGCGGGAAGCAGAAGGTGCACTTCTCGGCCTTGCCGGTGGCGTGGTTGACGTACACCTTCTTGTACGGGCACGCCGTCACGCACATCCGCCAGCCGCGGCAGCGGTCCTGGTCGACCAGGACGATGCCGTCCTCGACGCGCTTGTACATCGCGCCGGACGGACAGGCGGCGATGCAGGCCGGGTTGAGGCAGTGCTCGCACAGGCGGGGCAGGTGGAAGAGGAAGGTCTGCTCGAACTCGAACCTCACCTTCTCCGCCAGCTCACCCCCGAGGTTGGGGTCGCCACCCGCGTGCTCGGGCGCTCCGCCGAGGCCGTCCTCCCAGTTGGCGCCCCAGGTGATGGCGGTGGGCCTGCCGGTGAGCACCGAGCGGGGGCGGGCGACCGGGATGTCGTCTCCGGCCGGGGCGCCGACGAGGTTGTCGTAGTCGTAGGTGACCGGCTCGTAGTAGTCCTCGATACCGGGCAGGTCCGGGTTGGAGAAGAGCGACAGCAGCCGTTTGACCCGGCCCCCGGAGCGCAGCACGAGGCGCCCGCGCTTGTCGAGCGTCCAGCCGCCCTTCCACTGCCGCTGGTCCTCGTAGCGGCGCGGGTAGCCGACGCCGGGCTTGGTCTCGACGTTGTTGAACCAGGCGTACTCGACCCCGGTGCGGTTGGTCCACGTCTGCTTGCAGGTGACCGAGCAGGTGTGGCAGCCGATGCACTTGTCGAGGTTCATCACCATCGCCACGTGTGCCATGATGCGCATCTCAGTACTCCACTCGCCGGACACGGCGGCGGATGACGGTGACCTCGTCGCGCTGGTTGCCGGTCGGACCGTAGTAGTTGAAGGCGTAGGTGAACTGCGCGTAGCCGCCCGCGAGATGGGTGGGCTTGAGCAGCAGCCTGGTCAGTGAGTTGTGGATGCCGCCCCGTTTGCCGCTGACCTCGGCCTTCGGCACGTTCACGGTGCGGTCCTGGGCGTGGTACATGTACACGGTGCCCTCGGGCATACGGTGTGTGACCACGGCCCGCGCGGCGACGACGCCGTTGCGGTTGTACGCCTCGATCCACTCGTTGTCCGTCACGCCGATCTTCTCCGCGTCGGCGGTGGACATCCAGATCACCGGGCCGCCGCGGGACAGGGCGAGCATGTGCTTGTTGTCCTGGTAGTTCGAATGGATGGACCACTTGGAGTGCGGGGTGAGGTAGCGGACCGTGACCTCGGCCCCTCCCTCGTGGAGGTGTTCGTCGCCGTAGTGCCGCGACGCGTTCAACGGCGGCCGGTACACCGGCAGTTGTTCCCCGAGTTCGGACACCCAGGAGTGCTGGAGGAAGAAGTGCTGACGGCCGGTGAGGGTGTGCCAGGGCTTCTTGTGCTCGGTATTGATGACGAAGGGTGAGTAGCGCCGGCCGCCGGTCTCCGAGCCCGACCACTCGTAGGAGGTCAGCACGGCGCGCGGCTGGGTGCGGGTGTCGGCGAAGGTGATCCGCTCGGCCTCACGTTCGGAGGCGAGCCCGCTGAGCCCCTCGCTGCCGGTCTGCCGCTCCAGCTCCCGGAAACCCTCCGTGGCCAGGCGGCCGTTGGTGGTGCCGGACAGGGCGAGGATCGCCTCGCACATATCGGAGGCGGTGGCAAGCGAAGGCCGTCCGGCGGCGATCCCGTCCCGTACGGTCCCACAGCGGTGCCGCAGCTCGTCCAGCTCCTGATCCGGATGGACGGTGATGCCCTTGGTGGTGGTGCCCAGGGTGTCGAGCAGCGGGCCGACGGAGCGCATCTTCTGCGCGGTCGTGGCGTAGTCACGTTCGATGACCACCAGCTTCGGCATGGTCAGCCCCGGCACCGGCGCGCATTCGCCCGCCTTCCAGTCCCGTACCGCCCCGCCGGGCTGGGCGAGTTCATCGGGGGTGTCGTGCTGGAGCGGCACGGCGAGGACGTCGGTGCGGGTGCCGAGGTGCTCGGCGGCCAGTTCGCTGAAGCGGTCGGCGATGGCCAGAAACGTTTCGTAGTCGGTGCGGGCCTGCCACGGCGGGGCGATGGCGGGGGTGAAGGCGTGCACGAAGGGGTGCATGTCCGTACTGGACAGGTCGTCCTTCTCGTACCAGGTCGCGGCGGGCAGGACCACATCGGCGAGCAGCCCGGTGGAGGTCATCCGGAAGTCGATGGTGACCAGCAGGTCCAGCTTGCCCTCGGGGGCCTCCTCCCGCCACACCACCTCCTCCGGGCGACCCTCGGACGGGGTCTGCTCGGAGCGGATCGCCGCGTCCGTGCCGAGCAGGTGGCGCAGGAAGTACTCGTTGCCCTTGCCCGAGGAGCCGAGCAGATTCGCCCGCCACACCGTCAGGACACGGGGGAAGTTGGCGGGGTCGTCGGGGTCCTCGGCGGCGAACCGCAACCTGCCGGACCTCAGCTCGTCCACGATGTGCTCGGCGACCGGCCGGCCCGCCCGTGCCGCCTCGTCCGCCAGGTCCAGGGGGTTGCGGTTGAAACCGGGGTGACCGGGCGTCCAGCCCCGCCGCACGGCCTGGGCCAGACAGTCGGCGAACCCCTTGCCCGCGAACCGCCCGTCCCCGAGCGGGGAGGCCAGTTCCCCGGGCCCGAACGCCTCGTACCGCCACTGGTCGGAATTCAGGTACCAGTACGATGTGCCGGCCATGTGCCGCGTGGGCCGCTGCCAGTCGAAGGCGAAGGCCAGGTGCTGGAGCCCGGTGAGCGGGCGGATCTTCTCCTGGCCGACGTAGTGCGCCCAGCCGCCGCCGTTGACGCCCTGGCAGCCGGTCATGGTCACCAGCGCCAGGAACGCGCGGTACATCGTGTCGGAGTGGAACCAGTGATTGGTACCGGCGCCGAGGACGATCATCGAACGGCCGCGGGTGCGCTCGGCGTTGCGGGCGAACTCGCGGGCGATCCGGGCCGCCTGCCCGGCCGGCACCGACGTGATCGCCTCCTGCCAGGCCGGGGTGGCGGGCTCCGACGCGTCGTCGTACGAGGCCGGCCAGCGGCCAGGCAGCCCCGGCCGCTCCACCCCGTACTGCGCGAGCATCAGGTCGAAGACCGTGGTGACCAGACGCCCGCGGAGCCGCCGCACGGGCACCCCGCGCACCATGACCGAGCCGCCCTCGGTACTGCCCTCGTCGAACCGGGGCAGGGCCACGGCCACGGTGTCCTCCGCGCCGTCGAGCAGACTCAGCGCGGGCACGGTGTCGCCCAGGTCGAGGTTCCAGCGGCCCGGCTCGGCCTTTCCCCAGCGGAAGCCGAGCGAGCCGTTCGGCACGACCGGTTCGCCGGTCACCGCGTCGAGGAGCACGGTCTTGGACTCGGCGTGTTCCGTGTCATGCCCGAGGTCGGCGGCGGTCAGGAACCCGTCCGGTACGAGACCGCGCTCGTGCTCGCGCAGGGTCACCAGGAACGGCGCGTCCGTGTACGTCCTCAAGTAGTCCTGGAAGTACGGCACCGCGCGGTCGACGAGGAATTCGCGCAGGATCACATGCCCCATGGCCATCGCCAGCGCCCCGTCCGTGCCGGGGTGCGGGGCGAGCCACTCGTCGGCGTGTTTGACGTTGTCGGCGTAGTCCGGGCTGACCGCGACGACCTTGGTGCCGTTGTAGCGGGTCTCGGTCAGGAAGTGGGCGTCGGGCGTGCGGGTCACGGGGATGTTGGAGCCCCACATCACCAGATAGCCCGCGTTCCACCAGTCCGCCGCCTCGGGGACGTCGGTCTGGTCGCCGAAGACCTGTGGGGAGGCGACCGGGAGGTCGGCGTACCAGTCGTAGAAGGACAGGAGCGTGCCGCCGATCAGTGACATGAAGCGGGCACCCGCCGCGAAGGACGCCATGGACATCGCCGGGATCGGGGAGAAGCCCGCCACCCGGTCGGGGCCGTACGTCTTGATGGTGCTGACGTGTGCGGCGGCCACCAGCTCGGCCACCTCGTCCCAGTCGGCGCGCACCAGACCGCCCTTGCCGCGGGCCCGCTTGTACGCCCGTGCCTTCGCCGGGTCGCGGGTGATCTCCGCCCAGGCCGCCACCGGGTCACCGAGCCGCCCACGGGCCTCGCGCCACAGCTTCAGCAGGGCGCCGCGCACATACGGATAGCGGACGCGGCCGGGGGAGTAGGTGTACCAGGAGAACGACGCCCCGCGCGGACAGCCACGAGGCTCGTACTCGGGGCAGTCGGCGCCGATCGACGGGTAGTCGGTGGCCTGGTGCTCCCAGGTGATGATGCCGTCCTTGACGTACACCATCCACGAACACGACCCGGTGCAGTTCACGCCGTGTGTGGAGCGCACCACCCGGTCGTGCGCCCACCGGTCCCGGTAGAACCCTTCCCATGTGCCGTCGTCGGTGCCGAAGACGGCGCGTCCGTCCCCCGACACCTCGCGGCGGGTCAGCAGCCTGCGGGCGGCCAGCGGCCAGCCCTCGCCCGCGCGCCGCTGCGAGCGGCGGGTGCCCTTGTCGTTCTCCATGCTCGTGAACGCTAGGTTTCGGCCCTGGACGGGTCTTGGGCCCAACGGCCCCCGCGGCCCGTCCCTTCGGCCTGTCCCCGTCCCTTCGGCCCGTCCCCGTCCGGCCGCTCGCCACGGCTGCCGAAGGTCCGGTCGGGGTCAGCGTTCGGGGCCGCGGATGCCCTCGAGCAAGAGCGTGACGTGCCTGCGCCAGTTACGGGCGTCCGTCATGTTCGCCATGGCGCCACGGGTGATGAGGACGAAGTCATCGGCGCGGAAGTCCTCACGGAGGTGGCCGGCGTCGATGGCGCGCCGCACGATGCGCTCGGTGATCGCGGAGAAATCCGTCTTCTCGGCGGCGATGTCGTTCCAGCTCGGCTCTTCCGGACCGAGGAGCGCGAAGCGGAACGCGGCGTCGGCCTGTGCGGACTCCAGGTAGCCGTAGAGCAGCGTCTCGAAGGCCGCCCAGGGATCGCTGGCCTCGTCGGCGGCGCGGGCGAGGGCGGTCATCGCCTCGAACCGGCGGCCGATGATCGCCGCGAGCAGCGCCTGCTTGTCGGCGAAGTGCCGGTAGAGGGTGCCGACACCCAGACCGGCGCGTTCGGCGATCTCCTCCATCTGCACGGCGTCGCCCCGCTGGGCGAACAGCTCGCCGGCGGCGTCGAGGACGGACTCGCGGTTGCGCCGGGCGTCGGCCCGCAGCGGACGTTCGGGAGCAGTCATGGTCAGTTCACTGTAGTTGACGTTGCGCGGCAACCGTGCCTACATTCGGATTATTCAGAACCGGAATTCAGCTTCAGGTTAGAGGGATGTCCAATGATCGTCGTCACCACACCGACAGGACAGATCGGCGGTCAGCTGGTCCATCGGCTGCTCGACCAGGACAAGGAGGTCCGGGTCATCGTCCGTGACGCCTCGCGTCTGGAGGACACGGTCCGCGAGCGGGTCGAGACCGTCGAGGGCTCCCACGACGAGCCGGGAGTGCTCGATGAGGCACTGCCCGGGGCCGAGGCGCTGTTCTGGCTCGTCCCGCCGAGCCGGCAGGCGCCGAGTGTCAGGGAGTACTACCTCGGTTTCGCCCGGGCCGGCGCCGCCGCCGTCGCACGCCACGGTGTCGGCCATGTCGTCGGGGTGTCCAGCGCCGGACACGGCTGGCCGACCCCGGCCGGTGTCCTCTCGGCGGCCTTCGCCATGGACGCCGAACTCGGCGCGTCCGGCGCGGCGTACCGGGCGTTGTCCATGCCCTTCTACATGGAGAACCTCCTCGGACAACTCGACGCGATCCGCGGGCCGGGCGCGTTCCACCTGACCTGTGCGGGTGACCTGCCGCTCGCGTCGATCGCGACGCGGGACATCGCCGGTGCCGCCGCCGATCTGCTCACCGATCTGTCCTGGACCGGGCAGGAGAACCTCCCCGTGTTCGGCCCCGACCGGCTGACCCCTGACGGCATGGCCGAGGTGATCAGCCAGGAACTCGGGCGGCCGGTCACCTACCGTCGCATGAGCATGGACGACTACACGTCGCTGCTCCGCTCCCGGGGCGCCGGTGACCAGCAGGTCAAGGACATGACCGAGGCGTTCGCCGCACAGGACCACGGCATCTACGACGCCGACTGGGCGACCGCCGAGCCCACGTCGACAGACTTCCGCACCTGGTGCAGGGAGGTGCTCAGGCCCGCCGCGGACGCCTGAGCGCTCCGCTGGAAGTGCCCCGACCTGCCGTCGATCCTCCGCGGCGCCGTCGTGGCCGGTCGCGCCCGCGCGGCGGAGCCGCACATCGATCGCAGCCCCGCGCCCCCGCGGGGCACCACCGAACCGCAGCCGACTTCCGCCGATCCGCTCAGTGGCTCATGCGGCGGCCTCGACCACGGGGCGCGGCCCCGGACCCCGGTCGTCCGTCCATGAGCGGGGACGGTTGGCCCTCGTCAAGCGTCCTGTGACGACGGAGAGTGGAGGCCACACGGGGGACCGCCCGCACCCCGTGGATTTTCACGGGAGCGGAGGAGCCGCGCATGCAGACCCGGGAGATCGACGCCACCGTGCTGGAAACGCTCATGGCCGCGGCGGTGGCGGCACCCTCGATCCACAACACACAGCCGTGGCGCTTCGGGATGCGGGCGGCCACCCGGTCCATCGAGGTCCGCGCCGACGACAGACGAGCGCTGCCGCTGGCCGATCCGGAGCGGCGCGCCCAGCATCTGTCCGTGGGCGCCGCGGTCTTCAATCTCCGGGTCGCCGTCGCGCACCTGGGCTGGGACCCCGTGGTCCGGTTGCTGCCCGATGAGGACGAGCCCGACCTGCTGGCCGCCGTGCGACTGACCACGCCCACGGGGCAGCTGTCGGATCACCGGTGGCTGTATCCGGCCGTCGAGCGGCGCCACACCAGCCGGATGCCGTTCACCGGCCGCCCGGTGCCCGAAGCGGTCGTGGCGGAGATGACCGCGGCCGCGCGGGTCGAGGGCGCGCGACTGCACGTGCCGGACTTCGCCGCCACACGGCTGCTGCTGGGCCTGACCGCGGCGGCCGAAGCCCGCAACCACGCAGGCCCCGCGCGCAACGCTGAAGCCCGCGCCTGGATCACCACCCCGGGGGCGAACGTTCCCTATGGGATTCCGCTCACCACTCTCGGCCCGCAGGACGCGGACGGGCGGATGCCGATGCGCGACTTCACCGACCGGTCGCCCGTCCCGGGCCCACCCGCCCGGCACTTCGAACGCCACGCCCAGGTGGCCTTGTTGTCGACGGCTCAGGACCGGCGGGAGGACTGGCTGCGGGCGGGCCAGGCCCTGGAGCGCGTGCTGCTGACCGCGACCGCGCACGGGGTGCGCACCTCGATGCTGCACCAGGCCATGGAATGGCCGGATCTGCGGGCGGCGGCGTCCCTGTCCCAACGGCGTTGCTTCCCGCAGCTGTTGATCCGGTTCGGCTACGGCCCGGACGGTGGCCGAACACCGCGCGCCTCCGCGCACGCGGCCGGACATCACACCGAGGGAACCGGACCGGAGCCGGGGCGAAGTGGTACCGCCTCCGCGACCTGAGCTCGACGCGGCTGTGTGGGACGGGTCTCCGGCCGCGGGGGACCGGTGGAAGCGGGGGCGGGGGCCGCGGTGCGCCGGAGTCGGTCTGTGCCGGGCGTGCGGCGAGTCCCCGGCCGGTGGCCATCTCGCCGTGCCCAGCGGCCCGTTGGCCGTTCTTCCGGACGACCTCCGGCTCCCCGCCGGGGATCGCTCCGGCAGAGCCCCCGGCCGGTACCGGGACGCGGTAGGGCCCATCGGCCCGGACAGCCCGTCTTGATGGGCGGCCCCTACGGCCCCGGCGCCGAGGACCGGTCGGACCGGCACGAGGCACCGACGGCCCCGTGCGGGGCAGCCACGAATCCCGAAGCCTGGGCAAGGGCCGCCGCCAGGGCGCGAGCGGCCGGATCACTGCTATCGGGAGGAATACGATGGTGCTCCAACGGTCTGGGAGAGACGGCGCGACGCCGTCGGCGCACGAGCCGGTGCCGGCCCGCGCCTGGCTGATGCTGGCGCTTGCCACGGTCGGCTTCGCCGTCAACTTCTGGGCCTGGGCGCTGCTCAGCCCGCTCGGCCCGCGCTTCCAGGACCGCCTGGACCTGACCTCGTTCCAGCAGTCGCTGCTGGTGGCGGTGCCGGTGGTGGTCGGCTCGCTGGGCCGTATCCCGGTCGGCGCGCTGACCGACCGGTTCGGCGGGCGGGCCATGTTCCCCATCGTGTCGGCGGCCACCGTCGTGCCGGTGCTCCACCTCGGTCTGGCCGGTCACTCCTCCCTCGCCGCCCTGCTGGTCGGCGGATTCTTCCTCGGCATCGGCGGTACCGCCTTCGCCGTCGGCGTACCGTTCGTCAACGCCTGGTTCCCTCCCGAGCGGCGCGGTCTGGCCATCGGTGTCTTCGGCGCCGGTATGGGCGGTACGGCCATCAGCGCTCTGACCACGGTGAAGCTGGTCGACGCGCACAGCATGTCCACCCCCTTCCTGATCACTGCCGCGGTGCTCGCCGTGTACGCCGTGACGGCCGCGCTGCTGCTGCGTGACGCGCCCGGCCGCACCACGCCGACCGAGCCGTTGGCCCGCCGGCTGGCCGCCACCGCCCGGCTGGGCATCACCTGGCAGGCATCCGCGCTGTACACGGTCGCGTTCGGCGGCTACGTCGCCTTCTCCGTCTACCTGCCCACCTACCTCAAGACCGGCTATGGCCTGACCCAGGCCGACGCCGCGAACCGCATGGCCGGGTTCGTGCTCGTCGCGGTCGCGATGCGCCCGGTCGGCGGTTGGCTGTCCGACCGGCTGGGCCCGGTCCGGGTGCTGGCCGGGGCGCTGGCCGTGGTCGTGGCCGGGGCGGTGGCGCAGTCTTTCACCCCGGCCCTGGCTCCGATGGGCACCATCGCTTTCCTCGCCATGGCCGGGGCGCTCGGCGCGGGCAGCGGGGCGACCTTCGCCCTGGTCGCCCTCCTGACCCCGGCTGATCGGATCGGCTCGGTCACCGGTGTGGTCGGCGCCGCCGGTGGTCTGGGCGGCTTCGTCCCGCCGCTGGTGATGGGCTCGATGTACGGCGAGTACGGGACGTACGCGGCCGGCCTCGCCCTGCTCGCGATCGTGGCGGCCGCCGCGCTGGTCTACACCCTTATCCGCGTACGTGCCGCGGCCGAAGGCGGCGGGGGGAAGCGGCCCACCGACCGCCGGGGTGAGCGCCGCATCGCGGGCACCACCACGTAGGCGCGAAGCGGTCGAGGCCACGCGCGCCAAGGCGGGCAGCCCCCTGTCCCGGCCGGTCGCGTGAAGGGGCGGTCGCAGGGCGGCACTCCCATCCGCCCGCCCACCCGCGCGTCTGCGTTCACCAGGCCGGTCCGGAGCTGGGCACGTCAGGTCGAGGAGAGCGGGACGACCCACTCGACGACCGTGCCGCTCGGCTGGTTCGCGGACAGGTCGAAGGTGCCGCCCAACTCCTCCGCGCGTCGGCGGAGGTTCGCCAGGCCGCTGCGGCGGGTGACCGCCGGGTCGATCCCCAGGCCGTTGTCGGCCACCCGCAGATGCAGGGTGGCGTCGGTGGCCTCGACGCCGACATCGACGGTGGTGGCCTGCGCGTGCCGGGCGGCGTTGGACAGCGCCTCGCCGAGCACGGCCAGCAACTGCTCGGCCTGCTCGGCGGACACGGCCGTGTCCAGCAGCCCGGTCATGCGCAGCGCGGGGGCGAAGCCGAGCGATTCGGTGGCCCGTTCGGTGGCCGCCACCAGCTGGGCGCGCAGCCCGCTGCCGCGACGGGCCTGATCGTGCTCGCGAAGGGCGTAGACGGTGGAGCGGATGATCTTGATGGTGTCGTCCAGGTCGTCCACGACTCGCTGGACCCGTTCGCTCACCTGTGGTCGGTCGGAGACCCGGCCCAGCGCGGACTGGAGGGACAGCGCACCCGCGAACAGCCGCTGGATGACCAGGTCGTGCAGGTCCCGGGCGATCCTGTCGCGGTCGTCGAGCACGACCATGCGCTCGGTGTCCCGCCGGTGCTCGGCGACGTCCAGGGCCAGCGCGGCCTGGTTGCCGAACCCGGTGACCATGTCGATCACGGCGTCGGTGAACAGGGCGCTGCCCGGCAGGTTCGCGACCTGTAGCACTCCCCGGACGTGCTCCCGCGTGCCGAGCGGCACGAAGAAGGCCGGCCCCAGCTCCACCACCGAGGCGCTGCCGCCCTCGGCGCGCGGGTCGGCGCTCACGGCCTCGCTGATGATCGTCTCCCCGGATGTGTAGACCTTCGCGGCCAGCGCCGTGGCGGGCAGCACCAGCCCGCGCACCCGCTCCGTCTGCGTGCCCGAGCCGGCCTCGAGGACCAGCTCCCCACTGTCTCCGACGGGCACCGCCAGGGTGACCAGGTCCGCGTCGGCCATCTCCCGCACGGTGGCGGTGAAGGACTCCAGCACCGCGGCGGGCTCGGCACCGGACAGGAGGCTGCGGGTCAGCTCGTTGCTGGCCGCGAGCCATCGCTGCCGACGGTGCGCCTCGTCGTACAGCCGGGCGTTGTCGATCGCCACACCGGCCGCCGCGGCCAGGGTGCGCAGCACCGCCTCGTCGTCGGTGTCGAACTCCGTACCGCTCCGCTTGTTCGTCAGGTAGAGGTTGCCGAACACCTGGTCGCGCACCCGGACCGGGGCGCCGAGGAAGCTGGTCATCGGCGGATGGCCGGACGGGAAGCCGACGGACGCCGGATGATCGGCCAGGTTCGCCAGGCGCAGCGGCTCCGGGTGGCGGATGAGCAGCCCGAGGATGCCCGCGCCGCGCGGGTAGGGCCCGATCCGGGCGATGGTCTCGTCGTCGATGCCGACGGTGACGAACTGCTTGATCGTGCCTTCCTCGCCCAGCACCCCGAGCGCCCCGTACTGGGCGTCGACCAGGGCGACCGCCGACTCCACGATGCGTTGCAGCACCACCTCGAGATCCAGGTCGGAGCCGACCGCCAACACCGCGTCGAGCAACGTATGGACCCGGTCCCGGGCCGCCCTGACCTGCGCCACCTGCTGCTGTAGGTCGTCCAGCAGTGCGTCCAGCCGCAGCTGGGGAGACATCCCGGATGCCTCCACCTCATGCGAACCCCGCGCGCGCTCGTCCACCACAGCTCCCTTCACCATGCCCCCGGCCCACCCAAGAATGCCGGACGAACCGAACTCGTACGACGGCACCCGGGGGGCGCACCCGAGCGGACGGTGTGGGCACGGCTCACGAGTGATGGGCGGATGGCGATCGTCCCACGACTCGGCCCGGCGGCACCGGCGGCCCCGGCACAAGCCGTTCGCGCGCGGCCGTACCAGGCGGCCGGTATCGCTCAACCCGGGCGGCCCGACAGCTCGTCGGCGCGAGCGATGATCAACCGGCGGACGACGACGGAGGATCGCGACGGCTGGCTGTCCACGCGCTGGACCAGGCTGACCTCCACCGGTTCCGCGTCCGCCAGGGGGAACCGCACCAGACCGGTCGGGGGCGGCCGGGTGCCGAAGTGTGCCAGAAGGCCCACCCCGGCGCCTTCGGCCGCCATGGTCCGAACCGTTCCGGCGCTCCATCGTCGTTCTCATCGCCCTCTTCGCGGCGACCGCCCTGCCGAGGTTCAACCTCGGGCCGGCGGCCCTTCCGGCCGCCTTCCTCGTCGGTCTCGCCGCGGACCGCACCGCCGACGATGTGACGGCGTTCTTCCCCGGTGACTTCTTCGTGCTGATCGTCGGAGTCACGGCGCTGTTCGCCGTCGCCCAGATCAATGGCACCCTCGACTGGCTCCTCAATGGAATGCTCCGTCTGGTCGGCGGACGCGCGCTGTTGGTCGTCCTGGTCCCGTTCCTGATCGGCGCCGTGCTGACGGCGATCGGCACACTCCCGGCCGCCGCCACCGCCATCGTCGCTCCCCTCGCACTCGGTCTCGCCGCGCGCTATGGGATACCCCTTTTCATCGCGGCTGTGCTCGGTATCACCGGCGTCATCAGCGGGCTGCTTCTCGCCCCTGGCCGTCTACGGCACCAGCGCGCGCCAACTGGGGGACAAGCTGGGAATCGGGCTGCCCGACTCCGCCCCGGTCAGCTTCTTCTTCGGCGGAGTTCTGGCCGGCCTCGCCGTCTCGGCCGGTTGTCTCGCCGTCGGGTTCCGCACCGGCGCCATGCCGCGTGGCCGTGTGGCGCCGACCACGCCGGACGGACTCCACGCCGCCCTCGCGCCCACCGGCACCGGCACCGGACCAGCAGCCGGAGAAAAGGCCGGGCGTGCCCCGTCGTCAGGTATCTCCCGGGTGCTCACCCTCGCCTGCCTGCTGGCGGTGGTGGTGCTCTCGGTCGGCTTCGACGTCAACATCGGCTACCTGGGGCTCACCGCCGCGGTCATCCAGCAACTCGTCCTCGGGCTGGAGCCGAACGACATCATCTCCCGCATGCCCTGGAATGTGGTGCTGCTGATCGGGGGACTGCTCACCTACATCGGGTTGATGCAGGATCTGGGCGCCTTCGCCCGGATCAGCGACCTGCTGCGGGTGGAGGGGGCACCGATGCTGAGTCTGCTCGTCCTGTGCTACATCGCCGGTGTCACGTCCTTCGCCGCGAGCTCCATCACCGTCTTCGCGACGATGATGCCGCTGGTTCCCGCGGTAGTCGCCGAAGGGGTTTCGCCCGTCGGCGCCGTTCTCTCGGTCGCGTTGGCCTCGGTGCTGGTCGATGTCAATCCGCTGGGTATCAGGCGGCCCCGGAACATCGTGGGTGGCTCCTCGTTCCGTGGCTCGTACAGATCGGCCCGTGTGACCGCCGGTGTCATCGAGTGAACTCCACGGTGTCGACCGTGTGCGCTTCGATGGCGTCCCAGTCGTACTCCACGCCGAGCCCGGCGCCCTCGGGCACCGGCACACAGCCGTCCGCGTCGATCGCGGTGAGCCCGTCGCGGTAGCCGTCGGCGTAGATCAGCTGGCTGCGGCCGATCTCGGAGGATTTGGGGTGTACGAAGGACATCTCGTAGTAGTTGGTGTTCCGCAGTGAGGCCATCAGCTGGCGCTGCGCGGGGCCCGGCGTGTGCAGTTCCACGTCGAGGCCGAGCGCCTCGGTGGCGTGGGCGATCTTGAGGGCGCCGGTGATGCCGCCGTCGTACTCGGCGTCGGCGCGCATGAAGTCGGTGCCGCCGCCGATCGCGAAGTCCATGTGCTGCTCGAGGCCGCGCACGTGCTCGGTCTGAAGCAGGGGAGTGCGGATCAGTTCCCGCAGACGCTTGTGGCCGAAGATCGAGATGCCCGTGTCCTTGTACGGGTCCTCCAGCCACAGGAAGTTCGCGTCGTCGCATGCGCGGCCCACCTGCACCGCGTGCGCGAAGGTCTCCAGTTTGCAGCCGGGGTCGAGCATCAGGTCCATGTCCGGACCCACGGCCTCGCGCACCTTGGCGATCGTGCGCACCACCTCGGGCACATCGTAGGTGTCCCACACATGCAGCTTGTACGCGCGGTAGCCGAGCTCCTTGCAGGCCACGGCGAAGTCGGCGTACGCCTCGGGGCTGTCGAGGCCACCGTTCCGGTCGCCCGCCGCGGTGGAGGCGTAGGCGGGCAGCCGGGTCTTCCAGCCCCCCAGCAGGGTCCGGATCGAGGCGTTGTGCACCCGGCCCGCGAGGTCCCACAGCGCGATGTCGACGAAGCCCATACCCATCTTGTCGAACTTGCGCAGCTGCCGCTTGACGTCGTTGTAGATGAGCTCGCGTTGCAGCGGGTCCTTGCCGATGAGGTAGCCGCCGAACATGTTCACCTGCGCGGTGGCCACCGAATTACCGCCGACGTACTGCCCGACCACCCCCTCGTCGGTGTAGATCCGGATCGCGTAGGCGCTGGTCGGCTTGCGGCTGCCGGGGGTGTACACCAGCGAGAAACCGGTGGGGTGCTTGGAGAAGTCGACCATGTCGAACTTCGCCTGATCGATGCGGATACGTTCGATCTTCATGACTGTCCTTTGCGTTGGAGCGGGGTCAGGCGGCGGAGTACCGGGGCTCGGCCCCCTGGAGCACGGCGAGTACGCCTTCGCCCACGGTGACGCCCATCGCCCGGTTCGCCTCCCGGCTGCACGCGCCGATGTGGGCGGTCAGCACCACGTTGGGCGCGCTCAGCAGTGGGCTGTCGCCGGGTGGCTCGACGGCGAAGGCGTCGAGGCCGGCTCCGGCCAGGTGTCCGCCGTGCAGCAACTCGGCGGCGGCGGCTTCGTCGACGAGGCCACCGCGTGCGACGTTGAGCAGGATGGAACCCCGCCGCATGGCGGTGAGCCGGTCACGGTGCAGCAGCGGCTCGGCGCCGGGGGTGGCGGGCAGGTGCAGGCTTACCACGTCGCTGTCGAGGATGGTGTCGAGATCGGCCGATGCCACGTCCCCGAAGGCATCGGTGGGCAGGTATGGATCGTGGGCGATCACGTCCATGCCGAAGGCGGTGGCGTACTCGGCCACGCGTCTGCCGATCCGGCCGAAGCCGACGATGCCGAGGCGGCGCCCGGCCAGTTCGACGCCGAACGTCTTCGGCCAGCCGCCGGCCCGTACGGCGCGGTCGTTGGCGGAGATCCCGCGCGCCACGTCGAGCAGCAGGCCGAACGTCAACTCGGCGACGGCGCGTGAGTTGCTGCCGGGCGCGTACACCACCCGCACGCCGTGCTCACGCGCGGCGTCGAGGTCGATGTTGTCGTAGCCGACACCGTGCTTGGCCACGACCTTGAGCCGGGGCGCCGCCTCGAACACCTCGTTGTCGATCGGGTCGAGCCCGACGATCAGCGCCTCGGCCTCGTGGACGCGGGCGAGCAGGTCGGCGCGGGGCAGCGGCACGTCCTCGCGAGGCCGCTCCGCGCGCACGCCCGCCACGCGCAGCAGCTCCCACGGCTCGCTGGAGAACCGGCCGAACGTGGGCGTGGTGATCAGGGTCAGGCTCATGTGGTCCCGGTTTTCGCATCGGATTCCCGCCGGCCCGGCCAGTCCGCGTCGAGCCGGACGTACGAGCCGGCCGAACGGTGGCCGTCGGACGAGGTGCTGGAGCGATTCGCCGCGTGCGACCGGGCCACCGGGGCGGTGAGCATGGCTTCGGCGCGGCCGCGTCCGGTCTCGCGCGGCCTCACAGATCGCCTCGCGCGGCTGACAGATGAGCCTTTGCCGCCTGTTCCAGGTGGACCAGGTCGCTCGCCACCGACGCGAACGTGTAGCCCTGCTCCAGCCTGCGCCTGGCGACCTCGCCGTTCGGCGTGTGGATGCCCGCAGCGATCCCCGCTGCCTCCGCGGCCTTGGCGATCTTCTCGACGGCCTGCTCGAACACCTCGTCCACGGCCGGGTCGGTCGAGGTCTCTCCACCGACCGCGAGCCGCAGATCCGAGGGGCCCACATAGATGCCGTCGAGACCCGGCGTCGCGCAGATTTCGGCTACGTTGTGCAGGCCCTGAGGCGTCTCGATCATCGCGAGCAGCAGTACCGACTCGTTGGCCTCCGCGGGCTTGGGGCCCACGCGCAGTTGTGCGCGCATCGGCCCGTACGAACGGCGGCCCTCCGGCGGGTAGCGGGTCGCGCGTACGGCGGCCGCGGCATCCTCGGCGGAGTCGATCAGCGGCACGATGACGCCGGTGGCGCCCGCGTCCAGCACCCTGCCGATGGCGAAGGGGTCGTTCTGCTCCACCCGCACCATCGCCGCGGACGTGGCCCCCGCGTCGATGGCGAGCATCGCGTTGCGGATGCCGGTGTAGCCGATGAGGCCGTGCTGGGCATCCACCGCGACGTAGTCGTAGCCGAGCCGGGCGAGCCGTTCGGTGGCGATGGGGTCGTCGAGCACCACCCAGTAGCCGATGGCGTGTTGACGGTTACGGATTCGACGGGCGAACTCGAGTGCGCTCACGGGAATGTGCTCCTGTCCTTCGTTCTCAGCGGTCAGCGGTTGTGGTTGTGGTTGGGCATCGGCCCGGGTGTGCCGGTCATGTGTTCCTTTCCGTTGCTCTGGCGCCGATGCCGGCGAGCAGATGCCGGGGTTTGCGGCCGGTCATGGCCGCCGGATCCAGTGCGGCGTCGCGCAGCGCGCGGGTGTAGGCGGATGCGGGTTCGGTCAGCACCCGGTCGGCGGGCCCGTACTCCACCACCTCGCCCCGGCGCAGGACGAGCACGTCGTCGCTGAGCTCGTGCACCACGCCGAGGTTGTGCGAGATCACCACGTAGGCCACGCCGGTGTCCGCCTGGATGTCCCTGAGCAGCGCCAGCACCTGTGCCTGTACCGAGACGTCGAGTGCGCTGGTCGCTTCGTCGCACACCAACACGTCGGGCCGGCACGCGAGCGCCCTGGCGATGCCGATGCGCTGGCGCTGCCCGCCGGAGAACTCGGCAGGTAGCCGGTCGAGCGCGGTCTTCGGCAGCTCGACCCGCTCCAGCAGCGCGAGCGCCTGCTTTCTGCGCTGGACCGAGTCGCGCGTTCCGCGCAGCTTCAGCGGCTCTCCCACGATCTCGCCCGTGGTGAGCCTCGGGTCGAGCGACGCGTACGGGTCCTGGAAAATCATCTGCACGCGGGCGCGCAGCGGCCGCAGACGGCGTTCGGACAGCCGGGAGATGTCGGTGCCGTCGAGCAGGATGCGGCCGGACGTCGGCCGCTGCAAGCGGACGATACTGCGTGCGATCGTGCTCTTGCCGCAGCCGGACTCGCCGACGATGCCGACGGTGCGGCCCTTCCCCAGGCTGAATCCCACACCGGAGACGGCGCGGAACCTCGTCTTGCCGCTGTCGGGGAATTCCACCACCAGGTCCTCGACGGACAGGATCGGTGTCTCGCTCACGCGGGCGTCTCCTTGTGTACCAGCCGCGGTACGGCGGCGAGCAGTTGCTTCGAGTAGGGGTGCGTCGGCGCTGTCACCACCCGCTCGACGTCGCCGCTCTCCACGAACCGGCCCGCGCGCATCACGTGCACGCGGTCGGACACGAGCCGGGCCACGCCGAGGTCGTGGGTGATCATCAAGATCGCGACGCCAGTGCGTTCTTGCAGCTCCATGAGCAGGTCGAGCACGCCCGCCTGGACGGTGACGTCGAGAGCGCTGGTCGGCTCGTCGGCCACCAGCAGCTCGGGCTCGCCCACGAGCGCGCACGCGATCAGCACCCGCTGTTGCAGTCCGCCGGAGAGCTGGTGGGGGTAGTGGTCCAGCACCCGTTCGGGGTCGGGTACGTGCACCCGCTCCAGCAGTTCCCTCGCCATCAGCCGGGCCTGGTGGCGGCTGGTTCCCCCGAGTCGCAGGCGGACCAGCTCGGTCAGCCGCCTGCCGACGGTGTGCACCGGGCTCAGAGCGGTCATCGGGTCCTGCGGGATGAGCCCCACGACGCGTCCGCGCAGGCCGCTGATCGCGGCCGGGTCGGCGATCACATCGTGCCCCGCGAGCACCGCCCTGCCCGAGAGCACGGCCAGGTCCGGTGGCAGGAGCCGGAGCAGACCCATCGCCGTGGTCGACTTGCCGGAACCGGACTCGCCGATCAGTGTCACCGTCTCGCCGGGGTCGACGTGCAGCGAGATCCCGTCGACGGCGCGGACCACGCCGTGTTCGGTGATCAGCTCGATCTGTAGGTCCTCGACCTCCAGCACACTGCTCATGCCGCCACTCCCTTCTTGGTACCCCTGACCGCGTCCCGCAGCCCGTCGCCGAGCAGGTTCACGCCCACCACCAGCAGCACGATGACCAGACCGGGCAGCGTGACGAGCCACCACGAGGTGGTGACGTAGTCCTGACCGTCCGAGATCAGCCGTCCCCAGGTGGCGAACGGCCGCTCCGGGCCGGCGCCGAGGTAGCTCAGCGCGCTTTCCAGCAGTACCGCCTGCGCCAGGAGCAGGAGCACGACGAGGCTGGTCTGCCGGACCACATTGGGCACGAGGTGGCGGAACAGCACGCCGCGGTGGGACAGGCCGAGCGTGCGGGCCGCGTCCACGTACGGCTTCTCGCGCTCGACGAGCACCATCGAGCGGGTCAGCCTGGCGACCTCGGGCCACTGTGCGATGGCGATGACCGTTGTGATCACCGGCACCGATGGGCCGAACAGTGCCACGACGAGCAGCAGCATCATCAGCAGGGGCAATGACATCTGGGCTTCGAGCAGGCGGCTGATGACCGCGTCGCACCAGCCGCCGAAGTAGCCTGCCGCGGCACCGGCGGTGAGGCCGATCAGCCCGGACACGAGCACGGCGAGCACACCGATGAGGATCGACACCTGCCCGCCGTCGAGGACCCGTGCGAGCAGGTCCCTGCCGAGCTGGTCGGTTCCGAACAGGTGGCCGTCGGTGAGCGGCGGCAGTCGGCGTGAGCCGAGGTCCTGCTCGGTGGAGCCGGGCAGGGGCAGCAGACCGGCCAGCGCCACCGGCAGTACGACCAGCGCGGTGAGGATCGCGCCGATGCGGATTTTGACACGTGCCATGCGGGGACGACGGGTGGCTCCGGCATCGCGCAGCTGGGTGGCGGTGATGCGGCTGGGGCGTTTCCCGGTCTCCGTGGGTTCTGTGATGGTCATCGCGCCGTGGCCTTTCCGAGGCGGATCCGTGGATCGAGCAGCGGGTACATCAGGTCAATGAGGAGCTGGACGAGGATCGCGAGTGCGGCGGTGACGAGGACCGTCGCCTGGATCAGCGGGTAATCGCGGGTCTCCAGCGCGCGCACCACGAGCGAGCCGACGCCGGGCCAGTTGAACACGACCTCCACCACGACGACGCCGTTGAGCATCGCCGCGAACCGGGTGCCGAGGGCGGTGAGCACGGGGATCGCGGAGTTGGTGAGGGCGTAGCCCCAGACGAGTCTGCGTTCCGGGATGCCGTGCGCGCGGGCGACCGTGAGGTAGGGCGAGGTCAGGTTGCTCACCATCTCGCGGCGCACGAGCCGTGAGATGAGCGCGACTTGGAGCAGCGCGATGGTGGTCGCGGGCAGCACCAGCCCCGGCCACGTGGTGAACCCGGAGGAGGGCAGCACCGGCAGGAGCACGGAGAAGACGGTGAGCAGCATGATGCCGCTCCAGAACTCGGGCATCGACTGCGCGGCGATCGTCACGATGTTGGCGCCCATCTCGCGGCCGGTGTCGGCGCGGCGGGACATCCAGATGCCCAGTGGCAGCGCGATCACGGCGGTGAGCGCGACCGCGGCCAGCGCGAGCGTGATCGTGTAGGGCAACCGGTCGATCACCACGTCGAACGCGGGTGCGCGGAACGAGTACGACGTGCCGAGGTCGCCGGTGAACAGACGCTCGAGGAAGGTCAGGTACTGCGAGAGGATCGAGCCGTCCAGCCCGAGCTGGGTGCGGATCTTGGCGAGATCCGCGGCGGTCGCGTTCGGCCCGGCCAAGGCGGTGGCCGGGTCACCCGGCGCCATCCGGATCAGCACGAACACCGTGGAGACCGTGAGCAGCACGACGAATGCGCTTTGACCGAGTCGCTTGAGGACGTAAGTGATCACCTCACGCCTCCAGACCGATGCGCGCGAGCTGGTAGGAGTTGGTCGCTTCCAACGACACATCGGCGACGCGGGTGCGGTAGGCCAGCACCGAGTTCGGCACGAACGCCCACATGCTCGGCCACGAGTCCCACACCACCTGCTGGATGCGGGCGGTGGTCTTCTGCCGTCGCTCGGCGTCCACCTCGGCGTAGGCCCTGTCGAGCAGCGTGAGCACCTCGCGGTTGATATAGCCCTGGTAGGTGTCGCGGGTGCGTTCGCGTTCCGGTGTGCCGCCGTACATCCCTTGCAGGATCGGCAGTGCCGCACCGACGGGGGAGGCGTAACCGTTGCCGAGGATGTCCCAGTCGCCCGCCCGGCCCTGGCGCCACTCGGAGATGTTGCCGCCCGGCTCGAACTGCCGCAGCCTCACACGGACGCCGATATCGCCGAGCATCTGCACCACGGCCTCCATCACACTGGTGTCGCCCGCGAACTCGCCCGTCTCCCAGATCAGCGTGAGCCGCAGATCGCCGTCGGCGATGCCCTCGGCCTCCAGCATCTGCTTGGCCCGGCGGGGGTCGTAGTGGTAGGTGCCGCAGGGCACCGCGCCGTTGAGCGTCTGCGCCACCGGCCCGACAGCGGGCTGCGCGGAGCCGGCCAGGACCTCGTCGGCAAGCCGCTTGCCGTTCACGGCCAGCGAGAGTGCCTGGCGGACCGACGCCTTGGACAGCGGATGGCCGTCCGGCTTGCGGAAGTTGTAGAAGAGCTGGTTGATCCGGGTACCGCGGACCCGCTCGAACGCCACATCCGGCTGCCCGCTCAGCTGATCGGCCGAGTCGGGAGTGATGGTGTCGATGATGTCGATCTCACCCGAGCGGAGTCCCACCACCCGGTTGGACTCCTCGGGCACGAACCGCACCTGCACCTGCTTCACGCGCGCGGGCCTGCCCCAGTAGTTGTTGTTGCGGCGCAAGGTGTACTCGCCGGTGCCGCGGTTCGACGCGGTGACCACGTAGGGGCCGGAGCCGACGCCGGACTGGAGTTCCTCGGGCACGTTCGCCGAGGCGGGCGTCAGGAGGATGTTGGCCATCAGGTAGTCGAGCACCGGTAGCGGGCGCTTGGTCTCCAGCGTGAACGTTCGCTCGTCCACCGGTACGACCGTCGGCCACTCGGGGAAGAACCCGGCGATGTAGGAGCCGCTGACCTGCCGGTACATCGTGAGCGCGGTGCTGACGTCCTTGATGCGCACCGGGCTGCCGTCGGAGTAGCGGATGCCCTCACGCAGCCGTACCGTCCACTGTGTCGGGGCGGTGAGCTCGAATCGATCCGCGAGTACGGGCACCGGGGTGAGATCGGCACCGATCCGGGTCAGTCCCTGGCGCACCGCGCGCTGCACGGTGACCGCCGCGTCGAACTGATTGAGCTTGTTGTCGAGTGAGACGAGTGAACGGTTCAGTCCGAGGGTCACCGAACCGGGCGGCGGACCGCCCGTGGGACTCGCACAACCGGCAAGGCTGCCCACAGCCATCGCGCCTCCGGTGACGCTCAATGCCTTGAGCAGTGTTCGTCGGGATATCTGTGCCGTCTGTGGCGTTGCTGTCCGCATGTGGAACCCTCCGTTGCTCGTCGGCGCCTTCGCCGTAGGAGCACCTGTGGGTGCGCACTCTGGCACTCTTGCACGCAATGCGCAATGCCGATAGCGTGTTTCACGCAAAATGGGTCGTGGGGAGGTGTGCGTGAGATCCGCGGAATTTATGGGTTCAGCCTTGTGCGACGACCTCAGCGGCGCTGTGGGGGCGGCTCTGGCCATTGGCGCCGACACGGTCGAACTTGCGCGTTCCACGCGGAATTCGGGCGTGCAGGTGATCGACCTCGTGGCCCGGCCCGGCGGCCACGGTGGCCCGGACAGCCTGCTCATGATCGCCGACCGGCTTCACCAGCCTGATCCTCAGGAGGAGCAGTGAAATCGCCCTTGCCCGTCATAGCCGTCACGATGGGGGACGGAGCCGGAATCGGCCCCGAGGTCGTGGTCGGCGCGCTCGCCGACGCGGCCGTGTACGAACGGTGCCGTCCCCTCGTCATCGGGGACGCCCGCCGGCTGCGCGAGGCCGCCCTGGCGCGAGGTGCGAGCGTCGAGGTGGCGGCCGTCGAATCGGTGGCACGGGCCCGGTTCACACCCGGCCGGATCGACGTCATCGACCTCGGTCTGCTACCCGACGGCCTGGAGTGGGGGAAACTGAGCCCGGCCGCGGGCGAAGCGGCCTACCAGTATGTGCGTGTCGCGGCCGAGCTCGCGGTCGCGCGCGAGGTGCAGGCCATTTGCACGGCGCCGTTGAA
This sequence comes from Streptomyces malaysiensis subsp. samsunensis, assembly GCF_024519315.1. GTDB lineage: Bacteria > Actinomycetota > Actinomycetes > Streptomycetales > Streptomycetaceae > Streptomyces > Streptomyces malaysiensis. The sequence goes on from NZ_JANIIC010000004.1 coordinate 110,351, forward strand.
CAAGGAGGCGCTGCACGCGGCCGGGCATATCTACCCCGGGCATACAGAGCTGCTCGCGGCGCTGACCGGTACCGAGGAGGTGTCGATGATGTTGTCGACACCCAAGGTCAAGGTCATCCACGTGACCACGCACATCGGCCTGATCGACGCCATCGCCAGGATTGATCCCGGCCTCGTCGAGCGGACCGTGCGCCGCGGCCACCAGGCAATGCGCGCCTCGGGAGTCGGCACGCCCGTCATCGGAGTCTGCGGGATCAACCCGCACGCCGGGGAGAACGGCCTGTTCGGTGCCGGTGAGGAGGAGACGAAGATCCAGCCCGCACTGGAGAAGCTGCGCGCCGACGGTATCGACGCGCGTGGCCCGCTGCCCGCCGACACCGCGTTCTTCCTCGCCGGCCGCGGGGACTACGACCTGATCGTGGCCATGTACCACGACCAGGGCCACGGGCCGGTGAAGGTGCTCGGCATCGAAGCGGGCGTCAACATCACCGTGGGGCTGCCCGTGATCCGCACATCGGTGGACCACGGCACGGCCTTCGATATCGCGGGAACCGGAGCGGCCGAGGTGGGCAGCATGATCGAGGCGCTGCGCCAGGCCGCGGACCTGGCGCCGGGTGCCACCGGATGAAGGGACGGCGAGACTGGAACGCCGCACCTTCGACCGGGTGTTCCTCGGCGCGGACGGGGTCACCGCGGAGGACGGCATCTGCGAGGCCGACATCCGGCAAACCCGGCTCAAGGAGCTGATGACGCGCCGCAGCGACCGTGTCTACCTGCTCGTGCATGCCGCCAAGATCGGCCGTCGGCCGTTTCACGCCTGGGCTCCGATGCCTCCGAAGTGGACACTGGTCACCGACGACTCGGCCACCGACGCCGATCTCGACCCGTTCCGCGCCAAGGGGATCGACGTCGTGGTCACCGACGAGAACGGCGACGACATATCCGGCCGCCGGAGCTGACCGCGGACATCCGCTGGATTCGGTTGAATTGCGGATTCACCCGGCGGCGCGGCGGGGCCCAGGGCCGGCCGGTCCCGGCGGACAGGAGGTGTGCCCGGTCCACCGGGAGGGGCGGTGCGGCCGAGGACCCGGCCCGGCGCCCGGAGCCGGCTTTCAGTCATGCGGTACGACGGCCACCGGCACGGTGGAGTGGTGGAGCACCGCGTTGGTGACGGGGCCGATATGCGTGCCCAGGGCGGAACGGCGCGTCCGGCGGCCGACCACGAGCAGTCCGGCCCCGGCCGCGGCCCGCAGCACCGACCCGGCCACGAACGCGAGATCGATCGTGCGTACCACCGTGACCCGCGGGTACTTCTCCCGCCACGGTTCCAGGGCCTTGTCGAGTTCCCGGTTCAGCCGGCCCTCCAGATCACCGTCCAGGTAGCCGATGGGTCCCGCGGCGATGCCGTACCCGTAGTCGGACGCCGGCAGCTTGCAGACGTGCACGGCGCGCAACGTCGACCCGCGTGCGGACGCCGCGGCGAAGGCGAAGTCCAGCAGCGACCCGGGGGCTTTCGCCAGGTTGCTGAGCGCGACGACGACCTCGTCGCCAGGCAGCTCGGTGGCGGACTGCTCATTCGCCCGCACCATCACCACCGGGCATGTCGCCCGGGCGAGGACCTGCTGGCCGACGGAGCCGAGCAGGAAACCGGCCAGGCCGCTGAGCCCGCGCGAGCCGAGCACCAGCATCTCGGCGCTCTCCGCCCGTTCCAGCAGCGCCGTGACGGCCGTGGCGGGTACCTGCTCGGCGGTGAGCGGAAGGTCCGGGTAGTGGCCCCTCAGTTCCTTCTCGGCGTCGCGCAGGATGCGCTGCGCCCAGTGCCTCACGGTGTCCTCGCTGTCCGGGGCGGGCACATCGACGGGTTGCCAGAGCCACGCGTGCACCAGGTGCAGCGGCAGTTCGCGGCGCAGGGCCTCACGGGCGGCCCAGTTGGCCGCGGCGAAACTCTCGGGGGAGCCGTCGAGCCCGACGACGACGGGGCGAAGCATGACAGGTACCTCCGTGTGTAAGGGGGTGGGCAGCGGGTGTTCCGCGCCGGGCGGATTCATCGCTCGGCGGTCGTCAGCCGTGCGCGATCACCGCCACCGGTGCGGGGGAGCGGTGCAGTACGGAGTGGGTGACCGGACCGATGCGCGGGCCGGTCCTGGGACCGCGGGTGAAGCGGCCTACGACCACCAGCGCGGCGTCGGCCGAGGCGTCCACCAGGTGCTCCGCGGGGCGGCCGGCCACGATCTGCTGGCTCACCTCGACGCCGGGGAACTTCGTCCGCCAGGGGCGGAGTACGTCGGTCAGCTCGCTCGCGACCTGAGCCGACCGCCCGGTGTCGAAGGGCGCCGTATAGCCGGAGGCGGAGGGTGGGCTCCATCCGTGGATGACGCGCAGTGCCACTGCCTGCCGGGCGGCGGCGCCGAACGCGAACTCGAGCACTTCCGCGGCGGGCCGCCGAAGGTCGAGCCCCAGTACGACATCGCCGTGCGCGCGGGGCCGGGATGCGGTGGCGGCCGAGCCGGTCCGGTGTTCGTCCTCGTCGGCCGCACCGGCCCGGACCAGGACGACGGGGAGCTCGGCCCGGGCCACGACCGACAGCGCCACGGAGCCGACCAGAATGCCGGTCACCCTGCTCAGGCCCCGGGAGCCGAGCACCAGCAGCTCGGAGCTCTCGGCGGCCGCCAGCAGCGAGGGCACCGGTTCCCGGGCGACCTGTTCATGGACGATCCGCAGATCCGGGTGGTCACGCCGCAGCCGCGCCGCGGTGTCGCGCGGCAGGCGCTCGGCCCATCGGGTCAGCGACGCGGTTCCGGTGAGTGGAGCGTAGGTGAACGAGTGCCAGTCCAGCGCGTGGACGAGGCGCAGCGGCAGTTCGCGGCGCAGGGCCTCGCGGGCGGCCCAGTCGGCCGCGGCGAAGCTCTCGGGCGAACCGTCCAGGCCGACAGTGACGGTACCGGGCATGGTGCGGACCTCCTTCGGGGACGCGCTTCCACCATCTCGGCGCGGAGGGCGGGGCGGGATGGGCCCCCAGGTCCCATGGACTCGGCCGACCGGCCCCATGTCCGTGTCCGCCCGACCACGCGCGGAGGGACACGGACAGGGGGCCAAGCCGGTACGGACGACTCCGCCTTCCCGGAGGGGGCGGAGGCTGCCACCCGAGCCGACCCGAGCCGAGCCGACCCGAGCCGACCCGAGCCGCGCCGGCCCGCCCCGGACGCGTGGGCCGGTCGGCGCCCCGGCGGGGCCCGTCGACCCACGCCGGGTGCCGCGCCACCAGCCCACAGTGGAGAGGAGAGGAGGCCGAGCCCGGCCTCCGCTTTCCATGTTCTTCCGGAAGGGAACCGTGGTGCGGCGATGACACACCGAACCGTGGGGCAGGTCATGACGACGGCCGTCGTCCATGTGCGGCCTGACGCGTCGTTCAAGGAGATCCTCAATGTGCTCGTCGAGCACGATCTCACCGCCGTGCCCGTACTCGACGATCAGAACAGGCCGCTGGGGGTGGTCTCCGATGCCGATCTGCTGAGCGACGCGGCGGGCAAGGACACCCCGGACGGCTGGGCACTCACCGCGCGGCCGTCGCCGGACGCCGAGCGCGACAGCCGGGTGAAGGACGCGGCCGGACTCATGAGGAGCCCCGCCGTATGCGCCGCATCGGAGTGGACGGTGGGCGAGGCCGCCCGGGTGATGGGCCGACGGGGTGTCGACCACCTCGTGGTGGTCGACGAAGCCGGGCGTACGGTGGGCATCGTCGGCCGCGGCGATCTGCTCCGGGGTTTCCTCCGCCGCGACCGGGCGATCGCCGAGGACATCCGGCGCGAGGTGATGGCCCGTTCGCTGGGCTTGCCCCGGGACGCGCTCGAGGTGCGGGTCGAGGAGGGAGAGGTGTCCCTCAGCGGCGTCGTGGAGCGCAGGAGTACGGCTTCCGTCCTGGTGCGCCTGTGCGGGGACCTCGAAGGCGTGGTCGCGGTCACCGACCGGCTCGGATACCGAGCCGACGACACCCTTCCGGCCGCGGCCGCCGGCGCCCGTACGGAACGGGCGGCAGGAAGCCGGTGCGGCCATCGCGGGGTGGATACGGCTTCCCGTGACGGCGGCTGATCACCCGCACCGCCCCTTGCACGGGGCGGTGCGGGCACGCGCGCCGCTCGACGCGCGGCGCGGAACCACGTCCTACGACGGATCCTCGTCGAGTGTGATCGCGGCCGCGGGGCACACGGCCGCCGCTTCCCGGACGTCGGACCGCTGGTCCTCGGCGGGCTCGGGGGTGAGCAGGACGACGATGCCGTCCTCATCCCGCTGGTCGAACACCTCCGGTGCGATCAGCACGCACTGACCGGCGCCACAGCACTTGGCCTCGTCCACATGGACCTTCATGTCATTTCTCGCTTTCTGCGGTCGTGTCCCGCTCGTCTCGTCGGCGCGGTGTTTCCGGGATGGCTCACCAGCCCACGGGCACCGTGCGCAGGCCGCCGACGAGCAGACCCTCGACACGCTGCAACTCCTGTGCGGGCACCGCCAGATGGAGCGTCGGCAGCTTCCGCAGCAGGACGTCGAGGACGACCTGGAGTTCGGAGCGGGCCAGGGTCTGGCCGAGACAGGAATGCGGCCCGGCACCGAAGGTGAGATGCGGATTCGGGGAGCGGCCGAGGTCCATCTCGTCCGGATCGGCGAAGACCCGCTCATCACGGTTGGCGGCCGGCATGCTACAGATCACGGTGGTCCCGCCGGGCAGGATCCGGCCGTCCAGGTCGACGTCCTCACCGAGGTAGCGGCGCAGCCCGAAGCCCAGGTTGGCGTCGAAGCGCAGCGCTTCGTCGACCGCGGTGCGCACCAGGGAGGGGTCGGCCAGCAGCCGCTCCCACCGGGTGCGGTCGGCGAGCAGCATCGAGACCATCTTGCCGATCATGTTCGCGGTGGTCTCGTGCCCGGCGACGAGCAGCGCCACCCCGGTGTGCAGCAACTGGTCGTCGGACAGCCCCTCGCCCTCTTCCGCGCTCTCCGCGATCAGCGTGCTGAGCAGGTCCTCGCCCGGCTCGGTGTGCTTGGCCGCGATGAGCGTGGCCATGTACTGGTTGAGCTCGGTGTGCGCGGCCCGGGTCTCGTCCGTCGTATAGCGGGAGACGTTCAGAAACGCGTCGGACCAGTAGGAGAAGCGGTCCCGGTCCTCGGCGGGCACGCCCAGGAGATCGCAGATCACATAGACCGGGAACGGGAAGCCGACCGCGGCCTTGAGGTCCGCGGGCTGTCCGTGCTCGACCATGTCCTCCACGAGGGACTCCGCGATGCTCACCATGCCGGGGCGCAGCGCCGTCATGCGCTTGGCGGTGAGGTACTTGCCCACCTGCCGTCGCCACCGCTGATGGGGTTCACCCCGGTCGGGGATGGCCAGCGAGGTGTCGCCGTTGGCCGCCGGGCCGCCCGCGCCGTCGGGGGCGATCCGGGCGGCGTTGTCCGTGGCGGTCGGGCGGCTGAAACGGGCGTCGGACAGCAGGCTTTTGACGTCGTCGTAGCGGGTCAGATAGGTGGCCTTGTCACCGCTCGGGAGCTCGGCGGTGGCCATCGGGCACCGCTCGCGCAGCCGCTGCCACTCGGCCGGGGGATCCAGCGGGCCGTCGCCGGTCAGCGGCAGACGGATGTCCGGGTCGTGTCGGCTCATATGAGACCTCCTGGTGGGGGTTGGGTGTTCCGGTCCGAGGACGCGGGTCACCTCCGGGGCGCCGGGGCGCGGTGGCCTGCGCCGGGGGAGGGGTACGGGGCCGCCGATGGTTACGGGGGCGCTAGACCTTGGGGGCGGGCACATCCACGAGCGCGGACGGCTCGGCGGTCTCGTGGACGGCCGGGTCCGCGGTGGGCAACGGACGCCGGCGGGGGATGAACGAGGCCACCACGAACGAGAGGAGGGAGGCTCCGGCGCCGATGGCCATGACGATCTTGAAGCTGTTCTCCGAGGGCAGTGCGTGGCCCGCGAAGTCGGTGGTCAGCTGCGCCAGGATGACCCCGGCGACGGCGCTGGCGGTAGAGGTGCCGATGGAGCGCATCAGGGTGTTGAGGCTGTTGGCGGCGGCCGTCTCGGAGGGATCCACCGCGCCCATGATCAGCGAGGGCATCGCACCGTAGGCGAAGCCCACCCCGGCGCCGATGACGCAGGACACCAGGACGAGCTGCCACACCTGGGACATCATCACGATGTTCAGGCCGTATCCGGCCGCCACTATCAGGGCGCCGGTCATCAGGGTGGTCTTCGGCCCCTTGGCGGCGGAAAGGGCCGCGGACACCGGCGCGCAGGCCATCATCACCAGGCCCTGCGGGGCCATGACCAGGCCGACGGTCAGCATCGACCTGCCCAGTCCGTAGCCGGTCGCCTCGGGCAGTTGCAGGAGCTGCGGAAGGACGAGGGACATCGCGAACATCGAGAAGCCGAAGGACATCGAGGCGATGTTGGTCACCAGCACCTGGCGGCGGGCGGTGGTGCGCAGGTCCACCAGGGGTGCGGCGATCCGCAGCTCGAAGAAGCCCCAACCCGCCAGCACGACGACGGCCGCGGCGAACAGGCCGAGCGTGGTGCCGCTGCCCCAGCCCCAGTCGGCGCCCTTGGAGATCGCCAGCAGCAGACACACCAGACCCACGGCCATCCCGACGGCGCCCACCGCGTCGAACCGGCCGCCCGTGCGGACCTCGGACTCCGGGACGAGGGCGAAGACCAGACAGGTGCCGAGGGCGCCGATGGCGGCCGAGACCCAGAACAGCGTGTGCCAGTGGAAGTTGTCGGCGATGAACGCGGCGGCGGGCAGACCGAGGGCGCCACCGATGCCGAGGGACGCGCTCATCATGGCGGTGGCGGTGCCGAGCCGTTCGGCCGGCAGCTCATCGCGCATGATGCTGATGCCGAGCGGGATGACACCGGCGGCCAGGCCCTGGAGCACCCGCCCGACGATCATCGACGTCAGGGAGTCGGACAGCGCGCACAGCACGGCCCCGGCCACCAGCAGGACCAGGCTGAGGAGCAGCATGCGGCGCTTGCCGTACATATCGCCGAGGCGCCCGACGACCGGGGTGGCGACCGCAGCGGCCAGCAGGGTGGCGGTGATCGCCCAGGCGGCGTCCGCGGCGTCGGCGTGCAGCAGCGTCGGCAGCTCGGGGACGATCGGGATCACCACGGTCTGCATCAGCGAGACCACGATCCCGGCGAAGGCCAGCACCGCCACGACGAGGTTCGGTTTCGGCGGCGCGGGCTCTCCGCTTCTGACGGGCTGGGCGAGGGCGTCGGGCATGGCGAGGGGCCTCCGAATAGCGGGAATGGCGGACCGCCTGGCCGTTGGCGCGCTTCGGACGGTCCTCCGACTGGGCTAAATTTAACTCAGTCGATTGATTTAAATCGACTGTAGCAGAGCCCTCGGACGCGGTGGAGCATGCCGGCGATCAGCCCACGGCGTCCCTGGTCAGTAGGCTGGTCGTGCTCTCCTCCCGCCGTCCCGGTGGAGGACCCGCGACGGTTTCGGGACCGGCCGTCGCGGACGCGGTACGCGGTCCCGGTGAGGTGGCGGACGATGTCGGGCAGAGGGGTCCGGGAGGCGCAGGTCGAGGCGACCCGGGCGGCGATCCTGGACGCCGCGGAACGGCTGTTCGCCGAGCACGGGGTGCATACGGTCTCCAACCGTCAGATCAGCATCGCCGCGGGGCAGGGAAACACCGCCGCCGTCGGCTACCACTTCGGCACCAAGACCGACCTGGTCCGGGCGATCGCCGGCCGGCACGCGAAGGCCATCGCGGAGATCCGCGACCGGGTACTGGCCGAGGCCGGCGACTTCACCTGCGTCCGGGACTGGGCGGCCTGCACGGTGCGTCCCGTCACCGAGCACATGGCCGCTCTGGGGAGCCCCTCCTGGTTCGCCCGGTTCAACGCCCAGGTGTCGGCCGACCCGGCGCTTTTCGAGGTGATGATGAACGAAGACGACCTCGTCTCCGCGTCACGGGAGCAGTTGCGGAACGTCCTCGACCGGTTCCTCCCGGATCTGCCGCACCAGGTGACCGCCGTACGGGTGCTGATGGCCCGTCACCTGATCGTGCAGATGTGTGTCGAGACCGAGCGGGCCCTCGCGGAGGGCTCTGCCACGGCCCGTCTCAACTGGGAGGACACCGCCTCCGACCTGGCCGACGCGATCACCGCCCTGTGGGAGGCGCCGGTCACGCGGCGCCCGGGAGACGCGGCGAGCAAGTGAAGACCGACAGGGTGCGAGGGGCTCCGGCGCCAGTTCGCCACGCCGTACCGCACGCTGAGGAGGCAGACCGGTGACCTCCGCCCCGGGAGCGGGACGCCACCGAGACCGCCGACGCGTCTTCCCACCGCCGCACGGCGGTATCCGAAGTCCGGCCCCGAGATGGCCTGGGTCGCCGAACTGGCTCGGGTCGCCGAGCTGGCCCGGGTCGCCGAGCTGGTAGCCGTGTGCGCGAGCGCCGCCCGGTCGTCCAGTGGACCGCGGCCGGGGTGCGGGGCCGTTGGCCCCGCCGCCACGCGGGCCCTTCGGCCTGGCCCCGGCGGTGGCTGTTGAGCCGCGCGTATATCAGCGGCAGCGGCTGGAGGTCTCGGCGAGCGCGAGCAGGTCTGCCTCACGGCCGTGCCGGGCGATGAACTGCAAGCCGACCACGTCGCCTGCGGGGGTGCGCCCGGCGGGAAGGGAGACGGCGGGATGGCCGGTGATGTTGAACGCCCAGGTCAGGGCCACGTTCATGCGGTTGCCCGGCCCGCTGTGGCCATGGGGCGGGTGCGGGGTGGTGGGGGTGGCCAGCACGTCGTAAGCGCCGAACAGAGCGTCCACGGCGGTGTGCAGCTCGCGGCGGACGGCCTCGACCTGTTCGGCTGGGGCGGCTCGGTGGCCGCGCAGGGCCATCCAGCACGGCGCTGGATCGGGCAGACGGATGTCCGGCTCGTCCACGAGCAGTCGGTCCGCGTCGCCGAACGCGGTGCCCACGAAGGAGCGGACGCGAGCGGCGACCTCGGGGTCGGTGTCGACGATGCCCAGCGTGGCGGACCAGGCCGCGCGCAGCGGGCGCCGAACCGGCGTACCCGTGCCTGCGTCGGCACCGGCGAGAGCCTTGAAGGCGGCGCGCAGGTCCTGGGCGTCGCGGGCGAGGGGTCCGGCGATGTTCAGCCCGGCGGCGTCGCGGGCGGGTACGGTGCCGTTGGTGGGTTTGAGCCCGTAGACGGCGCACCAGGCCGCCGGGATGCGCACCGAGCCGGCGCCGTCGCTTCCCGTGGCGAGCGGCACCATGCCGGAGGCGACCGCGGCCGCCGATCCGGCGGATGAACCACCCGGGCTCCAGGCCGGGTTGAGCGGATTGAGGGTCGGCCCGCGATCGGTGTGCCCCCAGGTCTGCCAGTCGGCGGCGTTGGAGACCACAGGAACCGAGGTCGCCCCGACGGGGACGCAGCCCGCTTCGATCATTCGCTGTGACTGGACGCTGCCCGTGCCTTCGCCGGCCTTGATGCCGATCGGGACTCCGGCCAGCGGAAGCCGCTCTCCGGCCTCGACGCGGGCCTGCACCTCGGCCGCGTGGGCGCGGGTCGTATCCGCCCACACCTCGGTGAAGGCCCGAACGCCCGCGTCGCGCTCGGCGATGGCGTGCAGTGCCGCTTCGGTCATGGCCTGTGCGGTGCTGCGGCCCTCGCGGACCAGCGAGGCGATCTCGCACGCGGACAGCTCCGCCCACCGGGCTGTGGCGATATCAGGCATCGGCGGGCTCTTGCGGGGTGATGAGGCGGCGCACGGCGTCGGTGATCGTGGTGCGCCGCTGCTCGGGAGTGACCAGATGACGCACGTCCTCCGTGTGCTGCTGCCACATGTTCGCCAGCGCAAGCACCAGGGCGAGGATCTCCCCGGCCGGCTTGTCCCGCGTGACGCTGCCGCGCCGCTGTGCCGCCTCGATGGCCGCGATCTTGTCTGCCATCGAGCGGGCGACGATCTCGGGCATGGCGCCCTCGGCGCGCTCCAGCGCGTACCACGACAGAAAACGCATGACCTGTGGATGCTGTGCGGCGGCATCGTGCAGGCGGCCCGCATAGCCGGGCAGGTCGTCGGCGTCGATGGGAACCGCGCCCACCGTCTGCTCGACGATCGCCTCATAGACGGCCTCGAACAGGCCCTCCTTGCCGGCGAAGAACGAATACACCAGGCCAGGGCTGATGCCGGCCCGCTTGGCGAGACGGTCCACACGAGCCCCCGCCACCCCGTACTCGGCGAACTCCGCCAGGGCCGCTTCCATCAGCTGCTGACGCTTGCGGTCAGGATCACGCGTTGCCATGGCCCCACCCTCGCGTAATGAACGTTCATTTGACAAACGGCCGCGTCGCCACCCGTGCTGAGGCTAGTAAATGAACATTCATTTAGGAAGGTATTCCATGGCCGTCCCGCACTGGACCCCCGCCGACATCCCCTCGCTCGGCGGCCGTACCGCCCTCATCACCGGCGCCAACAGCGGCATCGGCTACCGCACCGCCCAGGTCCTGGCCGAACGCGGCGCCCGTATCCTGCTCGCAGGGCGCCGCCCCGCCTCGCTGGCCGAGGCCGCCCGCCGCCTGCGCGCCGACGTACCCGGCGCCCAGCTTGAGACCGTGGAACTCGACCTCGGCGATCTATCCGCGATCCGCGATGCGGCCGCCCCGCTCGCCGCGACCGAGACCCTTGACCTCCTCATCAACAACGCCGGCGTCATGGACGTCCCCGAGCGCCGCACCACCAGCGACGGCCTCGAACTCACCGTCGGCACCAACCACTTCGGACACTTCGCCCTGACCGCCCACCTCATGCCCGCCCTGGCACGCTCCACAGCCGCCCGCGTCGTCACCGTCAGCGCCATCGCCGCCACCTGGCGCTCCGGTGACCTCGACGATCTGATGAGCGAACGCCACTACCGCCCCATGGGTGCCTACGCCAAGTCCAAGCGCGCCAATGTCGTCTTCACCCAGGAACTCGCCCGCCGCCTCGACGGCACCGCGCACCGCGCCCTGGTCGTCCACCCGGGCTCGGCCGTCACCAACTTGCAGCGCCACACCTCCAGCGGACGGATGGGCCGCCTGTTCGTCGCCCTCGCCGCCCGCACCCTGATGGGCACCGCCGACGGCGCCGCCTGGCCCTCTCTGTATGCCGCGACCCACGCCGAGGCCGTCAGCGGCACCTTCATCGGCCCCGCCGGACGCGACCAGACCTCCGGCACCCCCAGGCCGGTGCCCCTGCCCGCCCGGGCCGACAGCCCGGACCAGGGTGCCTGGCTGTGGCGCGAGAGCGAACGGCTGACCGGCGTCCCGTTCCCCGCCTTGCAGACCTGACCGACCGACTGCCCTGCACCACGCCCGCGCAAACGGCCACCGCACCACCGCACACCCGCGGCCCTCTGGGTCAGCTCCAGGTCATGGTGATCTGGCGTTCGAAAATGACGTACCCGACGCGCTGGAAGGCGCTCGCCATGGGAGTGTTGCCGAAGTCTGTGGCCGCCCGGATGCGCGGGACGTCCTGTGCGATGAGGATACGGGTGCCTTCGGCGAGGATCTCGTCGATGTAGCCGTTGCCCCGGTGTTCGGGCAGTACGGCGAGGTAGCCGATGACGGGGTTGTAGTCATTGCGGGCCGGGGTGACGAACCCGACCGGCTCGCCGTCCGGCAGCGTCGCGATCCGCCACCAGTCCTGTGGGCTCCGAAAGTGCGCGAGTTCGTCCTCATAGTGTCTGATCGCCGCTTCGCGGGCAGACATCCGGGTCAGGTCGTCCCTGCTGTGCGCGTCCAGCGTTCCATCCAGGACCAGCGTCATCAGGGCGAGGATTTCCTCGGTGTCGCGGACCGGCCGGAACGCCAGTCGCTGTCTCGGCGTGGGGAGTGGCGTCCCGGGACGCCACTCCAAGCGCAGCCGTTCGACGAGCAGGCGGGCGCCGGTTCGCTCCAGGGCGAGCATGCGGTCCTCGACGACGTGCCTGGCCACGTCGTCCTCGCGCCAATCGGATGGGACGACACGGTTGTACTCGGGCGGACGGGTGCTTGCGGGGATGACTTCGGCCATGGCGATCTGGAGCAGCCGCACGCCGATGTCCACGCGATCACGATCCGGGCTGCTGTCGTCGATGTCGAAGATGTCCAAAAGGAAGGGTGTGTCATCTCCCGGCCGGCCCCACCATGCGGCTCTGGCCAGCAGACGCTCGCCGTGAAGGGCGACCCACATCCATTCCGGACGTCGGCGGCCGGTGGCAAGGTCGTCCGCCAGTTCCTCGTTGAGGGTGTAGGGCAGTTGGGAGAAGAGGCCGAGTTCTTCGCATCCGGTGATCGGACGCATGGTCAGTTCGTTCTGATTCACGGTCACGGCACGCTCCGGTGAAGGCGCCCGTCCGCTCCGGGGTCAGATGTGGTCCGCACCCCGGGAGGGCACAAGCGCGATGGTCATGGCGATCATGGGCTTATCCCTCCTCCCGCCGTCATGGCCCCTCACCCTCGTGGCGGGGGTTCCGCCGTAACGTCTATCCAAGCGCGGCCCCGTCCGCAAACCCTTTTCGATGACATCGTCGGTACCGCCCAGCGGAGGAGTCGCCCACACGCGGGCGGACACCGACACCCGGCCACCGGGCGTGCGGCCGTTGACCGCGTTCTTGCCATGGTGACGGGTGCGGTGTCCGGTGAGACCGGGTGGCTTCGACTTATTCGGCTGGCCCCGAGTGGGCCGAATCAGCCCTGGCCCTTGGCCGATTTACCGGGACGGGCGATTCGCCGGCAGCGGCTCCAGCATGGTTTCCAGATTCTTTCGGGCGATCTGCTTGCGGAACTCCCCTTCGTAGGAGGTGTCACCGGAGTCATGCATCGTCTCGGTCATCTGGACTGCGGATGCCTGCCGCTCCCAAGTGTGGTTCAGACAGGTGTCGGAGTAGCTTTCGAGCAGAGTGGAATCGTGCTTCTCGACCCACTGGATGACCGCCCGCGCAAGCACCTCGGCGTCGTGGAGGGCGAGGCTCATCCCTTGCGCGCTCATCGGGGAGATGAGGTGCGCCGCGTCCCCGAGAAGGTAGAGCCGGCCGTGGCTCATCGGGCTGAACACCACCCCGCGGAGCGGCACGACCTGCTTGCTCGTGATCGGGCCCTTGGGCGCCACGGGCCGGCCGAATCGAGCTTCGAGTTCGCTCCAGATGCGCTCGTCCGGCCATTGTTCGACGGTGTCGGTGAGCGGGCACTGAAGGTAGAGACGACTCGCGTTCGGGCCGCGAGTGATCTGTGCGGCGAAGCCGCGAGAGTGCACCGCCAGCACGGCCAGGGGATCTGCCGGTACCTCCGTCATGACGGTCAGCCAGGCGTACCCGAACTCATGGGTGGCGCAGGTGAGGATGTCGGCGGGGACGGCGGTCCTGCTGACGCCGTGGTAGCCGTCGCTGCCGGCGACGAAATCGCAGCTGAGGGTCTTTGTCGAGCCGGCGGCGTCCCGGTAGCGAACCAGAGGATGCTCGGTGTCGATGTCCTGCGGCGAAACGTCTTCGGCCTCGAAGCGAAGGTCGCCGCCGTCGCGGAGGAAAACCTTGATGAGGTTCCGGACGAGGATCTGCTGGGGGCAGTACGCGCCGTCGACATCATCCGCGTCGTCGGAGTCCATCCGCCACTCCCGCTTTTCGCCGTCGATCAGCAGCGGCAAACCCGCATCGGAGGAGCCGTGGCTGTAGCCCTCCACGACCTCGCCCACCCCCCACTCGTGCAGCACACGCACCCCGTCGGCGTCGAGAGAGCCGGCCCTTTGCCGCTGCTCCACGTATTCACGGCTGTGCTTCTCCAGGACGATGCAACCGATTCCCCTCCGCAGGAGGAAATTGCCGAGTGCCAGTCCGGCGACTCCGCCTCCCACGATAACGACGGTTGTGTCCTTGCCGGTTCGAGTCATCTGTTTCCGAGCTCCTTGCAGACAGTGGGGCCGAACGCGCCAGAGCGTGAACGACCGTGCCGCCCGGATGGGGCGGGCGCACTGACCACCACGATGGACCCGGCAGCCGACGCCGCCCACTGATGAATGTGCGCCGGATACCGAAAAGCCGCCAACCTGGTGTCATTCGACCCTGTCTCCCGCCCGGGATGATGGACGGGCTCGGATGGCGTGGCGGTCGACCCCCCGCTACTTGAGAGCTGCGGCGGCTAGGCGCAGTTCGCGAAACGCCTGGTCGAGCTGGTCATGGAGGGGAACGGATGGTTCTTGCATCCAGCGGTGGGTGGCGACGGCGAAGGTGTCCATGGCGACCTGGGCGCACAGGGGTGCGGTCCGGGGATTGACGCCCCGGGCTCGCAGGGCGTCGGTCAGCGCGTTCACCAGGAGGGCGCGCTTGGCCAGGGAGCGTTCCTGGAGGGCGGGAGTCTCGGCGATGAGCCGGACGCCGGGCTCGGTGAGCGGGCGGTTGCGTTCGAACAGGGGCACCGTCTCGTGGAAGGCGGCGCGCAGGGCCGGCAGCGGTTTCATGCCGTGCGGGACGGCGGCGACGGCCTGGACGAGCAGATCACGCAGTTCGGTTTCGCCGTCGAAGAGCATCTCGCGTTTATCGGCGAAGTGGCGGTAGAAGGTGCGCTCGGTCACGCCGGCGCGTGCCGCGATGGCTTCGACCGGCGTCTGGTCGAAGCCATGTTCGGTGAACAGTTCCAGCGCGGCCCGCTGAAGCCGCTGACGCACCGCTTCCCCGCTTCTTGGCATGAATCCACCCTACCACTTTGCGTCAGTCTATGACACGAGTTAGCGTCACAGCCTGACGCTAAAAACGTCAGTCTCTGACGCCAAAGATGAGAGGTCTCTCGCGTGGAACAGCGATTCGACGGGAAGACGGTGGTCGTCACCGGCGCCAGCTCCGGGATCGGGGTCGGCATCGCCAGGCGGTTCGCCCAAGAGGGAGCGAACGTGGTCCTCGCGGCACGGCGCAAGGACCGGCTGGACACGCTCGCGGCCGAACTCGGGACGGAACGGACGCTCGCCGTGGCCACCGATGTCACCAGCCAGGATGCGGTCCAGGCGATGATCGGCGCCGCCGTGGACCGGTTCGGGGGCCTGGACGTGCTGGTGTCCAACGCCGGTCTGGGCCTGGGCAAGGATTTCGAGGAGATGACCCTTGACGACTGGCGGCTCGTCATGAGGACCGATGTCGACAGCTGCTTCTTCGGGGTGCGGTCGGCGCTGCCGCACCTGAAGCGGACCCGGGGCAGCATCGCGCAGATCGCCTCGGCGTCCGGGCTGGGAGGTGACCGGATGCTCTCCGCCTACAACGCGGCCAAGGGCGCCGTCGTGAACTTCACCCGCGGGCTCGCCCACGACCTCGGCCAGTTCGGCATCCGTGTGAACGCCGTAGCCCCCTCCTTGACCATCGGGGAGGAACACGCCGTCGACCACCCCGACGCCGGGAATCTGATCGAGCGGTTCAACCAGCGGCGGGCGCTGCCCGGGTACAGCACCCCGGCCGACATCGCCGGCTCGGTCGCCTTCCTCGCCTCCGACGACGCCCGCTTCATCACCGGGGCGATTCTGCCGGTCGACGGCGGCATCACCGCCGGCAGCGGCCAGCCTCCCCTGTTCTGATCCCGGAAAGGACCACGACGATGGCCTACGACATCGACCCCGAACTCGCCGCGGCACTGGCCGCCATGCCCAAGGGCCCCAACGGCGCCATGCTGGACTTCTCCGACATCCCCGCCTTCCGCGCGCGGATGGAGGCGGCCGGGGCCCAGCTCCCGGCCCCCGCCCCGGACCCGCGAGTCAGGATCGAGACGCTCAGCATCCCGCGCGAGGACGGGACCGCGCTCGACGTGGTGATGTTCCACCCCGGTGGCATCGACCAGCCCCGCCCGTCCCTTCTCTACTTCCACGCCGGTGGGCAGGTCCTCGGCAGCGCCCATGACCGCACCTCCCACGCGTACGCCGCGACCATGGCCCCGCGACTCGACATCGTGCTGGCCGTGGTCGACTATCGACTCGCGCCCGAAACCCGGGCCCCGGGAGCGGCCGAGGACGGCTACCTGGCCTTCACCCACCTCACCGAGCACGCGACCGAGCACGGGATCGCCCCGGACCGGATCGGGCTCGCCGGGGCGAGTGGCGGCGGGGCGCCCGCCCCGGCCACCGCGCTCATGCTCCGCGACCGCGGCGACCGCCGGCCGCGGCTGCTGTCGCTGAACTACCCGATGCTCGACGATCGCAACGAGACCCCGTCCAGCCACGAGATCGTCGACCTCGGCATCTATGACCGCCGGGAGAACACGTACGCCTGGGCCGCCGTGCTGGGCGACCGCGCGGGCGCCCCCGATGTCCACCCGTACAGCGCGCCCGGCCGTGCCACCGATGTGACCGGTTTGCCGGACACCTTCATCGCCGTGGCGCAGTACGACGTCTTCCGCGACGAGAACATCGACTTCGCGCGGCGGCTGATCGCCGCCGGTGTCCCCGTCGACCTGCACCTCTACGCCCATGCCTGCCACGCCTGGGACATATTCGCCCCGAACTCGGCCCTCGCCGGGACCTTCGAACAGACCTGGTACGACTACCTGCGCCGCCACCTCCACGGGTAGGGCGCCCCGGCGACGCATCCGCTGACGAAGCCGAAGCCGGCGGCGGGGCACGCTCCCCGCCGCCCCACCGGCACGGACGTGGCACCTCCGGTCGCCTGTCCGGACGGCCGGGCCGTGGGTGACACGGTCGGTCACGAGACGGTTGACCGGTCGAATCACCGGGAGCGCTCAAGCAATCCCGTGCATGGCTCCCCGCGGCCAGATCACCTCGACATCGACCCCGTGACTGCGCGCGTAGGCCACCAGATGCGCCGTGACGTCCCTTCCGTTGGACGGCGAGCCGTCCCATACCGCGAACACACGGGCGCAGTTGCGCAGCAAGCTCTCGTCCGCGCTCACACACGCGCCGCGGTCACCGGGGTCGAACTCCACCAGCCGCACCTGCTGCGACAGCAGCAGCAGTTCACCCGCGGCCTTGCGGTCGAGCTCGGCCAACTGCGCGGGCACACCGTTGCGCGACGGCAGGACCGTCACCAGGGCCAGCCCCGCCTTACGGGCGGCTCTTCCGAACGCCACCGGCAGCCCCTTTCCGGCGCGGACCAGACCGGCTCTGCCCGCACGGGCGAAGTCGCCCAGCCGTGACCGCAGTTCCTCCTCCATCAGCGCGAGCGTCGACGCGCTGAGATCGGGATGCCCTACGACAGCGATCATCCCTGACTGTCCTTTCTGCCCACCGTCCATTGGCCTGCTTGATCATCTCCAGGCTCGGGCGCAGTGTGCCAGAGCCGTGCGGTAAAGAGGAAAGGGTCGGTCGGCCCTTGTGACGGCCGGAACACCGGCCTTCGCGGGGCCCGTGCCCTCGGCGGCGGATCGGGCGGCCGCGCCCCAACTGGCCCTCTCGACAGGGCCGTCCAGCCCCATGGCCGCGGACTTTCGGCATCCGGCGCGACCGGGCCCGCAGGACGAGAGTGAGGGCAACGGGCAATGAGAAGACCCTAATCGAAGGGATCACCGCCATGGCCATAGACGAGCACCCGCACCGGAGTACGGGGTTCCACCTGCTTTTCCGCAGGAACCGTACGGGCTCCACGGCCGCCATGTCGGCAGACACCGTCACCCACGACGCGCGGGCCTACACCCTCGCGTCCCTGCGCCTGCTCACCGGGTTCGTCTTCCTGTGGGCGTTCCTGGACAAGACCTTCGGCTTCGGCTACGCGACCGCTTCCGGCAAGGGCTGGACCGACGGTGGGTCGCCGACGAGAGGGTTCCTCGGCTCCGTCGCCGTCGGGCCGATGGAGTCGACCTTCCATGCGTGGGCCGGTGACGCATGGGCGGACTGGCTGTTCATGCTGGGTCTGCTCGGCATCGGCGTGACCGTCATGGCCGGTGTGGCGCTGCGGCCGGCCGCGGTGGCGGGCACGGTGATGATGGCGTTGATGTGGGCCGCCGAGTGGCCGCCGGCCAAGCACCTGTCGGACGGGTCGCCGAGCATGTCGTCGAATCCCTTCGTCGACTACCACGTCGTCTACGCGCTGGGGCTGATCGCCGTGGCGGCCGCGGGGGCAGGCACCACCTGGGGCCTGGGCCGCCTCTGGGCGCGGCTCCCGATCGTCCGCGACCACGCCTGGCTGCGCTGAATCCCATCGGCGCGACGGTCCCGCGTACCGGACCGTCGCGCCCAGTCCCGCACGGCCCCGAAGGCCCCGCCGAACCGGGCGGGGCCTTCGGCGCGCGATCGCATGGGCAACGCGAAGATCCCGGCTCAACAGGGGCGATGCGATCGTGCGCGTCACCAGATCAGGGCCGCGACCACGGCGTGGACCACGGCCGCGACGACGCTGCCGCCAGCCTGGCGCATGTTACGTCGCCCGAATCCGATCGTCGCGTCCACCGCCTGTGAGACGGCTGCGCAGAGCAAGCACACGCCGGGTACGGCTCCCGTGGCGAGGAACGGCACGACGGCGGCAAGCACACCGAACGGAACGGCTTTGGCCGCATACATCCGTGCGTAGAAATGAACGCCGACGCCTTCGGCACCCTCCCCGGCGAGCGCCGAGGGACGAAGCGCCGCAAGCACCGCGAAGACGACGCCACTCGCGGCAAGAATCGCGTTCAAGGCGAAGAGAACGATCACGACGCAAGTCTGCACGCGCTGTCAAGGCGAGGCGCCGGAGCGGTTGCGGCGGGGGAAGCGGGCAAGCCTTTCCGCCCGGCTGCCACGACGTCTGGTCACACTCTGTCGGCCCAGCGGCGACCTACCCGCGACTTCATCGCGCTGAGTGACTGAACTGAGGCACTGCGTTCCGGCTCGTGCTCATACGAGCAAAAAAATGCGCGCCCGTTGCTGTGAGGTTAATTCCAGATCTACTGTCCCTCGCCAGGACCACATCTGGAGGCCCATATGCGCATCAATCGCATTCTCGGGATCTTTTTCGGAACATTTTCTCTCCTGGCGCTCGCCGCCTGTTCGGTGTCGACCAGCCCCGGTGGCTCCGGCGGCTCCGGTTCACACAAGAGATCCGGAGCGCTGACCATCGGCTTCAGCCAGGCCACCCAGCAGTCGCCGTTCTACGTCCAGCTCCGCCAGGGCGCGCGGAAGGCCGCGGAGAAGGCCGGGGCGAAGCTCTACTTCGCCGACGCGGGCGGCGATGTCACCAAGCAGAACAACGACATCCAGGACCTCATCACCCGCGGTGTCGACGTGCTGATGGTCAACCCCGTCGACCCCAAGGGGGTCAAGGCGGGGCTGGCCGCCGCGAAGTCCGCCGGAGTGTCCGTCGTCACCGTCGACCGTCCGGTGCCCTCCGGGGCCGCCGCGCATGTGGGCCGGGACAACACCGCGATGGGGCAGCTCGTCGGCGAGCGGATCGCCAAGGAGCTGGGCCCCAAGGGCGGCAAGATCATCGAGATCAAGGGTGACGCGGGCGGTGCCGTGGCGCGCGACCGCAGCGCCGGGTTCCACAAGGCCGTCGCCGCCAACAAGAAGATCCGCATCGTCAGCGGCCCGTACTGCGACTACATCCGCTCCAAGGCCGTCACCGCCATGCAGGACCTGCTCCAGACCAACCCCGACGTCAAGGTCGTCTACGCACACAACGACGACATGGCACTCGGCGCCCTCCAGGTGCTCAAGGAGAACGGCCGCTCCGATGTGAAGGTCGCCGGGGTCGACGGTCTGATGGAGGCGGTCAAGGCCATCGACCAGCACGGCCCCTACAGCGCCACGGCCCTCAACGACCCGATCTCGCTGGGCCGGACCGCGGTCAAGACCGCCGAGGACGTCGCCGACGGCAAGAAGGTCGCCGCGTCCATCGACGCCGGCACCGCGCTGGTCGACCGGGACAACGCCCACAAGTACGTCGGCGGGACGACCTTCGCCTCCGAGGGCGCGCGGTGACCCGCGCATCCGGCCCGGACACCCACTCCCCGGACACCCACCCTGTGAAAGGAAACGACACCATCATGCCGGAGACCATGCGAGCCGCCGTGCTGCACGCCCCGGGCGACATCCGCGTGGAGCGCCTACCCGTACCGGAGCCCGGCCCTCGTGAGGCGCTGGTGCGCGTCGCCGCCTGTGGCGTCTGCGGTTCGGACATCTCCCGGATGCTCCGCCCCGAGGTGGCCTACAACCTGCCGCTGATCTGCGGCCATGAGTTCTCCGGCCATGTGGTGGCGCTCGGCTCCGAACTCGCCGCCGCCGGTACGGTCCGGGCCGGCGACCTGGTGGCCGTGCCGCCGCTGATCCCCTGCCGCCGGTGCGGCCCCTGCGACCAGGGGCGGTACAGCCTCTGCGAGGACTACGACTATTTCGGCAGCCGCCGGCCCGGGGCCTACGCCGAGTACGTGGCCGTGCCCGAGGACAATCTGCTGGTGCTGCCCGCCGACCTCGACCCGCGGGCCGCCGCGATGCTCGACCCCGCCGCCATCGCCCTGCACGCCATCTGGCGCACCAAGCTGCGCGCGGGCCACCGGGTGGCCGTGGTCGGCGCCGGCCCCATCGGGCTGTTCGCCATCCAGTGGGCGCTGCTCCAGGGCGCCAGCGAGGTGCTCTCGATCGATGTGAGCGAGGAGAAGGCGGCCATGGCGCTGGAGGCCGGTGCCACCCGGACCGCCACCACACCCGAGCAGGCCCGGGAGCTGGCCGGGCCCGGCTTCGACGTCATCGTCGAGTCCGCCGGGGTTCCCGCCACCGCCGACCAGGCCGTGTCGCTGGCCGCCCGGCACGGCCAGGCCGTCTTCATCGGCATCCCGCACGATCCGGTGGTGCTGCCCAAGTCGACCTTCAGCGCCTTCCTGCGCCGCGAGATCACCTTGCACGGCGCGTGGAACTCCTTCTCCGCACCCTTCCCGGGAGACGAGTGGCGGCTCGCCGCACAGGCCATGGCGGACGGCCGGCTGCGCTGGAAGTTCATGATCACCCATGAGCTGGACCTGGACGACCTGGGCGACACCATACGCAAGCTGGGGGAGCGGTCCATGTTCAGCTCCAAGGTGCTCTTCCTGCCCAACGGAGACCGTCCATGACCGCGCTGCTGGCCATCGACCTCGGCACGGAGAGCGCCCGCGTCTGCGTCTACGCGGCGGACGGCGCCACGCTGGGCCGTGGCGAGAGCGGCTATCCCACCGTCTTCCCGCACCCCGGCTGGGCCGAGCAGGATCCCGAGGACTGGTGGCGTGCCGTGGTCTCCGCGGTCAGGGCGGCACTCGCCGAGGCGGGCTCGCCCGCCGTGGCCGGGCTCGCCGTGGCCACCACCGCCTCCACCGTCGCCGTCCTCGACGCCGCGGGCCGCCCGCTGCGCCCGGCCCTGCTGTGGATGGACGCCAGGGCCAGCGCGGAGTCCGAGCTCACCGCGGCCGCCGACCATCCCGTACTGGCCTACACGGGCGGTGCGGACGCCGTCGAATGGCTGGTGCCGAAGGCCATGTGGCTCGCCCGGAACGAACCGGAGACCTATCGCGCGGCGCACCGCATCACCGAAGCGGTCGACTATCTGGTCTGGCGGTTGACGGGGGAGTGGGCCGGGTCGCGGATGAACGCCGTCTGCAAGTGGAACCACGACCCGCTCGGCGCCGGGCTCCCCGACGACCTGTACGCGACGTTCGGCGTCCCCGATCTGCGCGACAAGCTGCCCGAGCGGATCGTCCCGGTGGGCGATCCGGTGGCCCCGGTCGGCGCCGCCGCCCGCGAGGAGCTCGGCATCCACGGGGAGGCGGTGGTCTGCGCGGGCGGTATCGACGCCCATCTGTCGCTGCTCGCCATCGGCGGGGCGCGCACCGGACTGGTCTCCATGGTCTCGGGCACCTCCACCGCCTTCATTACCGAGATCGGTGCCCCGGTCTTCCCACCGACCATCTGGGGCCCCTACCCCGACGCCCTCAACGCCGGAAGGTGGCTGATCGAGGGCGGCCAGGTCAGCTCCGGCTCCGTCCTCACCTGGGCGGGGGAGTCCCTGCTGGGACGCCCCCGCGCCGAACTGCCCCGGCTGATCGCCGACGCCGCGGCCCTGCCGCCCGGCGAGCACGGGCTGCTGGTCCTGGACTACTTCATGGGCAACCGCACCCCGCTGCGCGACCCGAGGCTGCGCGGCGCCGTGCTCGGTCTGACCCTCGCCAGCCGCCCGGTGGAGATCTACCGGGCGGCCGTGGAGGGGGTGGCGTACGGCACCCGCCAGGTCCTGGAGTCCTTCGTGGAGGGCGGGGTGCCGGTGGACGAGGTGTATGTCTCCGGCGGCATCCGCCACAATCCGCTGTGGCTGCGCACCACGGCCGATGTGCTCGGCCGTCCGCTGCGGCTGGTCGAGGGCGACAACCTCACGCTGCGCGCGTGCGCGGTCATCGCGGCGGCCGGCACCGGGCAGGCCGGTTCGCTCGCCGAGGCCGCGGCCGGTCTCGCCCTCCCCACCCGGACCGTGGAGCCCGACGGCACCCACCGCGAGGTCTACCAGCGGGGCTATGCCGACTACCGCGCGGCGACCGCCGCCACCCGCGGCATCGCCCACCGGCTGACCACCCCATGGGGATCGGAGGTCCCCGTATGAGCGGTACCGAGGACGAGGCACTGCTGTACCAGGTCGCCTCCATGTACTACGAGCAGGACCTCACCCAGGAGCAGATCGGCGAGGACCTGCACTTCACCCGCTGGAAGGTCGGCCGGCTGCTGGCCGAGGCACGGCAGGCCGGGATCGTACGGATCCAGGTGGTCCACCCCAAATCGCGGATGCGGGGCCTGGAGGAGCGGCTGCGGGACGCCTTCGGACTGCGGGACGCCGTGGTGGTCGCCCGCGGCCAAACCGACGACGAGGAGGCGCTGCGGGCCAGGGTCGCCGAGGCCGGGGCCGACTATCTCGCCCGGCTGCGCCCGTCCCCCCGGCTGCTCGGGGTCTCCTGGGGCCGCACCATGGATCTGCTGGCCCGCGGCCTCAACCCGGGCTGGACCCACGGCGTCCACGTGGTGCAGATCAACGGCGGGCTCAGCCGCTCCCGCCGGCCCAGCTCCGCCCAGGACATGGCCAGCCGGATCGCCCATCTCGGCGAGGGCACCCTCACGGTGCTGCCGGCCCCGGCCATCGTGGAGCAGGAGACCACCCGCCGGGTGCTGGAGCGGGACAGCGCGGTCGCCGACGTCCTCACCCAGGCCGCCGAGGCGGACACGGTGCTCTTCAGCCCCGGTGCGATCGGCGCGGACTCGGTGCTGGTCGGCTCGGGCTACCTCACCGCCGACGACGTGGAACGGCTGGCCAGGGCCGGCGCGGTGGGCGATGTGGCGGGACGCTTCATCGGCTCCCGGGGAGAGGTCATCGACCAGGCGCTGGACGACCGCACCCTCGGTCTGCCCCTGGAGGCCCTGCGCCGCAGCCCGGTGTCGGTCGCGGTGGCCTCCGGAACCGCCAAGCACACCGTGTGCGCGGCCGTGGTCAGCAGCGGGCTGTGCAACACCCTGATCACCGACGACCACACCGCCTCCCATCTGCTCAATCCCGCTTCCTGCGAACGGCTGTCCCGGAAGGAGAGGCCATGAACGCGTCCGGCACCGGCGGGCCGTCGGAGCTGACCCCGCGCCTGAGCATGCGCGGCATCGTCAAACGCTTCCCCGGCACCCTCGCCAACGACCACGCCGAGCTGACCGTCCTGCCCGGTGAGACCCACTGCCTGCTCGGCGAGAACGGCGCGGGCAAGAGCACCCTGATGAAGATCCTGGCCGGCTCCGTACAGCCGGACGAGGGCGAGATCCGCCTCGACGGTGAACCCGTGCGGCTCACCAGCCCCCAGGCCGGTATGGCCGCGGGCATCTCGGTGATCTACCAGGAACTCGATCTGGTGCCCGATCTGACCGTCGCCCAGAACCTGCTGCTCGGCCGCGCCCCGGCCAGGGGCCCGGTCATCCGCCGTGGACGGCGGGCCGAACTGGCGCGGGAGGCCATCGACCGGGTCGGCGGCGACTTCCCGGTCAACGCGGTCGTCCGCGAACTGCCCATCGCCGCCCAGCAGCTCACCGCGATCGCCAGGGCGCTCACCACGCAGGCGCGGGTCATCGTCATGGACGAACCCTCCGCCACCCTCGGCGAGAACGATCTGCGCAAGGTGTTCGACGTGATCCGCTCCCTCACCGCGGAGGGCCGCTCGGTCATCTACATCTCACACCGCATGGACGAGGTGATGGAGATCGGCGACCGGGCCACCGTGATGCGCGACGGCCGCTCGGTCTCGGTCCACGACCTCGCCCGCGCCACCCCCGACGAACTGGTCGCCGCGATGATCGGCGAGTCCCGTGAGCTGGTGCGCCCCACCGACCGGCCACGGCCCGAGGGCCCCGCGCTGCTGGAGATCCGCCGGGTGCACCGCCCCGGACTGATCGACGTCCGCGACATCGAGGTCCGGCCCGGCGAGGTCGCGGGCCTGGCGGGGCTCGGCGGCGCGGGCCGCACCACCTTGCTGTCGGCGCTGTTCGGCGACACCGGGGCGTCGGTCTCGGTACGGCTCGACGGCGCCGAACCACGGCTGTCGAGCCCCGCCGCCGCCGTGCGCGCCGGATTCGCGCTGGTGCCGGAGAACCGTAAGGAACAGGGGCTGATGCCCGGTCTGTCGGTGGCGCGCAACGCCGCCGTCACCGCGCTGGGCCGGCCGCCCTGGCTCGCCCCGCACACCGCCGGACGCCGCAGGGCCACGCCCGCGCTGAGCGGTCTTGGCGTCAAGTACTCCTCGCCCGACCAGCCGGTGGGGAAGCTGTCGGGCGGCAACCAGCAGAAGGTCGTGCTCGCCAAGTGGATCGCCAAGGGCGGCCTGCGGGTGCTGCTGCTCGACGAGCCCACCCGGGGCCTGGACGTGGGAGCCAAGGCCGATCTGTACCGCCAGGTGCGCCACCTCGCCGACCAGGGTGTCGCGGTGCTGCTCGCCAGCAGTGAGCTGAACGAGCTGACCGCCAACGCCGACCGCGTCTGGGTGCTGCACGAGGGCCGCAACGTGGCCTGCTACGACCCCAGGACCACCGACGAGGCCACCATCGCCCACACCGTCATCACCGGAGAAACCCCCGCAACGAAGGCCGCATCATGACCACCTCCTCCGCAGTGGCAGAGCCGAAAGCGGCAGCCACCGGCACCCGACGGCCCCGGCCCCGTGGCGCCGAACTCATCGTCAAATTCAACCTGGTGCTGGTGTTCCTCGCCCTGTGTGTCGCGGCGAGCCTGCTGACACCCGACTTCCTCACCACCCGCAATCTGTCCAACCTCCTCCAGCAGTCGGCGCTGACCGGCATCGTCGCCATCGGCATGACCCTGGTCATCCTCACCGCGGGCATCGACCTGTCGGTGGGCAGTGTCGCCGCCTTCGGCGGGATGACGGTCGCGCTGCTGATCGGCGACGATGTCAACGTCGTCCTGGCCATCGTCGCCAGTGTCGCCGCGGGCGCCCTGTTCGGGACCGTCATGGGCGGGCTCTCCGCCTATCTGTCCCTGCCCGCGTTCATGACCACCCTGGCCGGGCTCACCGCCATCCGCGGACTGACCTACCTGCTCACCGACGGCGAGCCGACCAGCGCCGGCCTGCCCCACTCCTTCCAGCTGCTCGGCGGGGGCTTCATCGGCTACATACCGATCGTCGGGCTGATCTTCGTGGCCGTCACCATCGCCGCCGGACTCGTCCTGCGCGGCACCACCTTCGGCGAGTACATCTACGCCGTCGGCAGCAACAAGGAGGCCGCACGGCTGTCCGGACTGCCGGTCCGGGGCGTCATCACCGCCGTCTTCGCCATCTCCGGAGCCCTCTCCGCACTGGCGGGCGTGCTGCTGACCTCACGGCTCACCATCGGCCAGCCCACCGCCTTCAACGGGCTCGAACTGGACGCCATCGCCGCGGTGGTGCTCGGCGGCACCCATCTCTTCGGCGGCCGCGGCGGGGTGATGGGGACGTTCGTCGCGGTCCTGCTGCTGTCGGTGCTGCGCAACCTGTGCAACCTGATGGGACTGGGCTCCTTCTTCCAGATGGTCGTCACCGGGCTGATCCTGATCGTCGCCCTGATCCTCAACATGCTGATGGAGAAGCGAGGCGTCCGTGCCTGACACCGCTCCCGCCCCCGGACTGCCCCGCGCCACCGACAACGCCTCGCTGCGCGCCTTTCTGCACGGCCTCCCGGGCGTCGACGAGGTGGGCGCCCGCGCCCGCGCCGCCGCCCTGGCCACCCGCTCCCTCAAGACCACCGCCAAGGCATACGCCATCGACCTGGCCATCCGGATGGTCGACCTGACCACGCTGGAGGGCGCCGACACTCCCGGGAAGGTACGCGCCCTGTCCGCCAAGGCCCGCCGGCCCGACCCGGACGACCGCGGCGTCCCGCATGTGGCCGCCGTCTGCGTCTACCCCGATCTCGTGCCCGTGGCCGTGGACGCCCTGCGCGGCAGCCCGGTCGCCGTGGCGTCGGTGGCCACCGCCTTCCCCGCCGGTCGGGCGCCCCTGGAAGCCAAGCTCGCCGACACCCGCCAGGCCGTCGCCGACGGCGCCGACGAGATCGACATGGTGATCGACCGGGGCGCCTTCCTCGCCGGTGACTACCGCAAGGTCCACGAGGAGATCGTCGCCGTCCGCGAGGCGTGCGCCCGGCCCGGCGGCGAACCGGCCCATCTGAAGGTCATCCTGGAGACCGGCGAACTGGCCGCCTACGACAACGTGCGGCGCGCCTCCTGGCTCGCCATGCTCGCCGGAGCCGACTTCATCAAGACCTCCACGGGCAAGGTGAACCCCGCCGCCACCCTGCCGGTCACCCTCGTCATGCTGGAGGCGGTCCGTGACTTCCGCGCCGCCACCGGCCGTCAGGTCGGCGTCAAACCCGCCGGGGGCATCCGCACCACCAAGGACGCGCTGCGCCACCTGGTACTGGTCAACGAGACCACCGGACCCGACTGGCTCGACCCGTCCTGGTTCCGGCTCGGTGCCTCCAGCCTGCTCAACGACCTGCTGATGCAGCGGACCAGACTGGCCACCGGCACCTACCCGGGCCCCGACCACTACACCCTGGACTGACGCATGGCCGACACCACCTTCGCGTATGCCCCCGCACCCGAGTCCCGGGCCGTCGTCTCGCTGCGCCCCGCGTACGGACTGTTCATCGACGGCGCGTTCACACCCCCCACCGAGCGACTGATCACCACGGTCAACCCGGCCGACGAGGAGTCGCTGGCGGAGGTGTCCGTCGCCGACGAGGGGGACGTGGACCGCGCCGTGACCGCCGCCCGGCGGGCCTTCGAGCAGGTATGGTCCCCGATGCCACCCGCCGAGCGCGGCAAGTACCTCTTCCGGATCAGCCGCATCATCCAGGAACGCGCCCGTGAACTGGCCGTCCTGGAGTCCCTGGACAACGGCAAGCCCATCAAGGAGTCGCGGGACGTGGACATCCCGCTGGCCGCCGCGCACTTCTTCTACTACGCCGGCTGGGCCGACAAGCTCGCCCACGCGGGCTTCGGCGCCGCACCCCGGCCACTGGGCGTCGCCGCCCAGGTCATCCCCTGGAACTTCCCCCTGCTGATGCTCGCCTGGAAGATCGCCCCGGCCCTCGCCACGGGCAATACGGTGGTGCTCAAACCGGCCGAGACCACCCCGCTCACCGCCCTGCTGTTCGCCGAGATCTGCCAGCAGGCAGAGCTGCCCCCGGGCGTGGTCAACATCGTCACCGGCGCCGCCGACACCGGACGCGCCCTGATCGCCCACCCCGGCACCGACAAG
This sequence comes from Streptomyces malaysiensis subsp. samsunensis, assembly GCF_024519315.1. Classification (GTDB taxonomy): domain Bacteria; phylum Actinomycetota; class Actinomycetes; order Streptomycetales; family Streptomycetaceae; genus Streptomyces; species Streptomyces malaysiensis. The sequence goes on from NZ_JANIIC010000004.1 coordinate 138,048, forward strand.
GTGGCCTTCACCGGTTCCACCGAGGTCGGCCGGGAGATCGCCCGCACGGTGGCGGGCACCCGCAAGAAGCTCACCCTGGAACTCGGCGGCAAGGGCGCCAACATCGTCTACGACGACGCGCCCCTCGATCAGGCCGTCGAGGGCATCGTGAACGGCATCTTCTTCAACCAGGGCCATGTGTGCTGCGCCGGATCCCGGCTGCTGGTCCAGGAGTCCATCGCCGAGGAGGTGCTGCACCGGCTCAAGGAGCGCGTCTCCCGGCTCAGGCTCGGCGACCCGCTCGACAAGAACACCGACATCGGCGCCATCAACTCCGCCGAACAGCTCGCCCGTATCCGCGCCCTCGCCCAGACCGGCCGGGACGAGGGCAGCCAGGACTGGGCCCCCGACTGCGAACTGCCCGCACACGGCTACTGGTTCGCGCCGACCATCTTCACCGGGGTCACCCAGGCCCACCGCATCGCCCGGGAAGAGATCTTCGGACCGGTGCTGTCCGTCCTCACCTTCCGCACCCCGGACGAGGCGGTCGAGAAGGCCAACAACACCCCCTACGGCCTGTCGGCCGGAGTGTGGACCGAGAAGGGAAGCCGCATGCTGTGGACCGCCGGCCGGCTGCGCGCCGGTGTGGTGTGGTCGAACACCTTCAACAAGTTCGACCCCACCAGCCCGTTCGGGGGCTACCGCGAATCCGGGTACGGGCGCGAGGGCGGACGGCACGGACTGGAGGCGTACCTCGATGTCTGAGTTCCCCGTGCCCGCCGCGGCCCGACTGCCGGTGCGCAAGACCTACAAACTGTACCTGGGCGGGGGATTCCCGCGATCCGAGTCGGGGAGGAGCTATCCGGTGACCTCAGCCGAGGGCGAACCGCTGGCCCACGCCGCGCTGGCCTCGCGCAAGGACGCCCGGGACGCGGTGGTCGCGGCCCGCCGCGCGTTCGCCCCGTGGGCCGCCCGTACCGCCTACAACCGCGGACAGATCCTTTACCGCGTGGCCGAGATGATGGAGGGGCGGCGCGCCCAGTTCGTCCAGGAGACCATCGACGCCGAGGGCCTGGATACGGCGCGGGCCGAGGAGGTGGTCTCGGCCGCCGTCGACCGCTGGGTGTACTACGCGGGCTGGACCGACAAGGTCACCCAGGTGCTGGGCGGCACCAACCCCGTCTCGGGGCCGTACGACAACCGCTCCGTACCCGAACCCACGGGGGTGGTGGCGGTCCTCGCGCCACCGAAGTCCCCGCTGCTGGGCCTGGTCTCGGTGATCGCGCCGGTGATCGCGACGGGCAACACGGCGGTGGTGGTGGCGAGCGAGCCGCATCCCCTGCCCGCCGTCACCCTGGCAGAGGCCCTGGCCACCTCGGACCTGCCCGGCGGTGTGGTCAACATCCTCACCGGCCGCCTCGCGGAACTGGCCCCGCCGCTGGCGTCCCACGCGGATGTCAACGCGCTGGACCTGGCGGGAGCCGGTGAGCGGGCGGCCGAACTGGAGGAGGCGGCGGCCACCACCCTCACCCGCGTCCTGAGACCGCGACCGTCCACCGACTGGGCGGCCGCACCGGGGCTGTCCAGGATCACCCCGTTCCTGGAGACGAAGACCGTGTGGCATCCGGTGGGCATCTGACCGCTCCCGCCCGGTGGCGCCCCGGCCCGGGCCCTGTACCGGGGCCGGGGCCGGTCGGCGGCCGAATGTCGACGACCGGATGAAAGGGCGTCGATGACTGGGCGGTGACCCTCGGGCTGACCCTGCGGGCGTTCCCCATATTGAGCCAGGAGTTCCGGGTACTTTTCGCTGCTCGCCGGTTGCGCCCACGCACTGCCGCGACCACCCGGCGGGAGCGTTGGCGTCGATGGCGGAGCGAGGTGATCGACATGCTGGCCACCGCGATGACGGCCTCGCTGAGGCGCGCCGACGAGATGGGCGACGCGATCACCGCCCGGGGTGGCTCGGGTCAGATCTCAGACCGGCCGTCGCGACCGATGCCGAGTGATGCCGTCGCCCTCACCGTGGTGCTGGCCCTGTGAGTGGTGTCCGTCGTGATCCAGTGGTGCCTTCATGTCTCGGCGCGGCGGAACTTACGGTTTGTGGGTTACCCAGAGCAGTTCCGCCGGCCAGCGGTGTGCCCAGTCGGGTGGGTCGGTTTCGTTGTAGCCGTTGGGTGTTCCGAGTTCGGGCCGCGGCTCGATGAGGTCGTCGATGATGAGACCCGCGCCGCGCAGGACCTTGACCCAGTCGCCGTAGGTGAGCTGATAGCTGGTCGCGCCGTTGTCTTCGGCGATGGTGTTCAGCCCGAAGTAGTCCTGCTGGAGCGTCGTGGTCACGCGGCTGGCGGCTTCGTCGTAGCAGGCTTCGAACCATGGGCTGGCGACGTTGAACACCAGGCGCCCGCCGCGGCCCAAGACGCGTGCGGCCTGCGGGACGGCTAGGTGCGGGGGCGCCCAGCTGAGCCCACCGAAGTCGCAGAACACCAGGTCGAAGCTGTCGGCGGCGAAGGGGAGTTGTTCGGCGGCGCCTTGCACCAGCGGGTAGCGGGCCGCTCCCATCGCGCGGGCCGCTGCGGCGAGTTGGGCTTCGGACAGGTCGAGCCCGACCACGGTGGCGCCCTCGGCGGCGAGCGCCCTGGACCACTGGCCGGCGCCGCAGCCGAGTTCGAGGACGCGCTTGCCGGTGACGTCGCCCAGGGCGTGCAGGTGCGCGTCGGGGATGGAATACATGCCCCACAGCCGGGGTGTGGCGCCGATTTGCGGGTCGTGCTCGTGCTGGTAGGCGCTGCTGATCTGGTTCCAGAGCCGCCGGTTGGCGGGGATGCTGTCCACGTGCCGACTCCAGCACTGCCTGCCGGGGGCGGTCAACACGATTAGGGCACTCGCCGGCCCTCGCCTCGGTCCGACCCTGGCTCGGCCCATGATCCGCCGGACGAGCCCTGGGTAGTGTCTTCACATGGCATCGTTGGTGGATCATGGTGTGGTGATACGTCGCCATGAACTGTCCGATGCCGAGTGGGAGTTCGTCCGGCCACTGCTGCCCGAGTCGTTGCGGGGCGGAAGCGGCTGGACGACCGCAGGGTCCTGAACGGGATCGTATGGAAGTTCCGGACTGGGACGGCCTGGCGGGATGTGTCCGACCGTTACGGGCCGTGGGCCACGCTGCATACGCGTTTCCGCAGGTGGGCGGTGGACGGGAGGTTCGACGGGTGTGTCGGTCGGTTCCACGATCGTCCGCGCCCACCAGCTCGGGATCGGCCGGCAGTCAGGTGCGGATGGTCATGCCGTAGTGCCGCCCGATCTCGACGATGTCCGGGTTGCGGACCGCGATGTTCGCGATGTGCTCGGTCGTGACGGTCCTCTCGTTGTCCGTGAGCGCGTAGGTGGGGACGCCGCCGATCCGCCGCAGGGTGGCATCCAGGCAGGCCACGATGGTCGGCAAGGTCTTGTCGAAGACCGGGATGACGACCCGGAACCGTGACCAGGCCAGCCATGCGCACCACAGCGATGTACGTCGTCCGCCGCTGCGCGGGCCCTCGCCCCAGCCCCATTGCAGCCAGAGCGCCGGTTCTCGGGCGGCCGCCGTGCGAGCGCATACCTGGCCCGGGCCATGGAGGAGCCGACCGCCCTCGGTGTCGCCACCGCGATCCTGGCCGGCACCGTCCGGACCACCACCCGCCCGGCCAGTCCCCGCGGATGCCTGGGCGTCCAGGGCGCCCTGACCGCCAGCGACTCCGGGCAGGAAGTCTGTGACCTCCTCGTCGCCTGGCGCAACGACGGCTACTCCCGCGTCCGGGAGCGGTTCCAGCGGGCCGTCGACGACGGCGACCTGCCCGCGGAGACCGATCCGGGGCTGCTGGCCCGCTATGTCACCACCTTCGCCTACGGCATCGCCGTACAAGCCGCGAGCGGTGTCGGCCGCGATGAACTCCAGGAGATGGCCGACGCCGCCCTGCGCAACTGGCCACTCTTCTGAGCTCGTGGCCCCTCTCGGCTCATCCCGGCGCCGCCGCCCCCGAGAGCGCACTACCGGCCACCGTCACGGGGCACGGGGCACGGGTCATGGGTCACGGATCATGGGTCACGGGAACAGCAGCAGTTTCCCTGTGGTCGTACGCGACTCGATGTCCGCGTGGGCCTTTGCCGCCTCCGCCAGCGGGTAGCGGCCACCGATCCGGACGATCAGCTCGCCCCTCTCGACGAGCGCGAACAACTCGGCCGTGCGCGCCCTGAGTTCCTCGGGTGTGCGGACATGGTCCTCGGTCACGGGGTAGGTGAGGCGGGTGCTGCGGGGGATGTCGTTCATCGCGATGGTCGGCACATCACCGATCAGCGGCCCGTAGAACACCATCGTGCCGTGTGTACGCAGTACTCGCAGCGATGCGGCGAAAGTGGTCGCCCCGGCGCCGTCGAACACCACATGCACACCCTCGCCGCCGGTCAGCTCGCGCACCGGCTCCACGAACGCGTCACCGGTGGAGACCAGGACGTGGTCGGCGCCCGCGTCGGCGGCGGACCTGACCTTCTCCGGTCGCGACACCAGGCCGATCACGGTGCCGCCGCGCGCCTTGACGATCTGGGTGAGCAACATCCCGACCCCGCCGGCGGCCGCGTGCACCAGCGCGACATCCCCCGGTCGCACCGGGTGGGACACGGTGGCGAAGTGGTGCGCGGACAGGCCCTGCACGAGCAGGGCCGCGGCCGTCTCGTCGTCGACGGCGTCGGGCACCGGGACGACGCCGTCCGCCGGGAGCACGATCCGCTCGGCGTAGCTGCCGTGGCTATTCGTCAGCCACGCGACCCGATCACCCGGGGCGAACCCGTGCACGCCCTCGCCCGTCTCCGCCACCACACCCACACCCTCCGCGCCCGGCACCTCGGCCAGGGCCTGTCCGCGGATGGCGGTGTCGAAGAAGTTCACACCCGCCACGCGAACGTCCACCAGAACATCTCCCGGGCCCGGACGAGGTGCCGGCCGCCCGCGCAGCCGCAACACCTCCGGTCCCCCTGCCTCGTTGATGACAATCGCTCTCATGCGGGCGAAGGTATGTTCCAAAAAATGTACCTGCAAGTACACTTTGGTCCGTGACCACCAGGAAAGGCGCCGCGACCCGCCTGCGCATCGTCGAAGCCGCCGCGGCCGAGATCCGGGAACGCGGCACGAACGCCACCACGCTCGATGACGTATGCCGGCGCAGCGACACCGGCAAGGGGCAGATGTTCTACTACTTCCCCGATGGTCGGGAGCAGCTCCTGCTCGCGGTCGCCGAGCTCGAAGCCGAGCGTGTCTTCGATGATCAGGAGCCCTACCTGAGCGAGCTCACCTCGCGCGCGGCATGGGAGGCGTGGCGTGACCTCATCGTCGAGCGCTACCGCGACCAGGGGCTGCACTGCCCGCTCGGGGTGCTGATCGCCGACGTGGGCCGGTACAGCCCGGCCGCGCAGGCCGTATCGGCGCAACTGGTGCGTCGGTGGCAAGAGTGCGTCCGCGCCGGCATCGAGGCCACGCAAACGGCCGGCGAAGCCGATCCGGCCCTCGATCCCGACCGTACGGCCGCGGCCGTGATCGCCGCCGTGCAAGGCGGTGTCACCGTCCTGCTCTCCACCGGCTCCGCGGAACATCTGGAGGCCGGGCTGAACCTCTGCCTCGACCACCTGTTGACGTAGAGCGACAAGCGCCAGCAGTGACGCCCGGCCCTCGGCCTGTCCTCGGCCTGCCCTGCACCCGCCGCGGAAGGCGAAGCGCCTGCCGGCCCCGTCGGCAGGCGCTCACGCGAGATCGAGGTTCATACCCGGGGGTGTCAGGTGAAAAGCACCATGTAGGACGAGGTGAGCCCTGAGATCAGCCAGAACGATCCAAACGTGATACCGACGATGATCAGTACCGCGAGCGCGCTGTCGATCTTTTCCACCAGCGGAGTCGGAGGCTTGGACTCCAGGTCATGTGAACTCATTCCCTCAACATATGACAAGAAGTATGTGTGTGTGGCGCCTCGTTAAGGTTTCTGTGGCCGCCGGTTCACCGGACCCGGCGTCGACGTGCTGGGAGCGGTGTCGCAGGTGGTGGGGGTGCGGATCGCCCTCGACGCCGTGCGCACCCCATCGCGAACGCCTATGCGGCCATGGGGCTTCGTGATGTGACCTTCTGTCCCGACCCCGCCGGATCTAGCGTCTGACCTGGACACGGTCCCTGTTCGGACCTGTTGATACGAGCGCCGGACGCGGTTCGGCGCCGTCCCGAACCGGCAGGAAAGGAGCCTCACGTGCCTGTCGTCGATCTGGTCGCCGATCTCGGAGAGAGTTTCGGGGCCTACACCATGGGCAATGACGCCGAACTGCTGAAACTGCTGACCTCCGCGAATGTCGCGTGTGGATTTCACGCGGGCGACCCGCGGGTCATGGACGCGACCGTACGGGCCTGTGTGGAGCGCGGCGTCGGCGTCGGCGCACACCCCAGCTTCCCCGACCTGGTGGGCTTCGGGCGCCGGGCGATGGACCTGACCCCGGACGAGGTGCGCACCGATGTGCTGTACCAGATCGGGGCGCTGGCCGCGTTCACCCGTGCGCACGGCACCCGCGTCGGGCACCTGGCACCGCACGGACGCCTGGGCAACCTCGTGGTCACCCGGCGGGACTACGCCGAGGCGGTCGCGGACGCGGTCGAGGCGTTCGACCCGTCCCTGGTGATCCTCATGCAGGAGGGCGAGATGGCCGCCGTGGCGCGCGAGCGCGGTCTGCGGATGGCCATGGTGGGCATCGCCGACCGCGCCTACGAGGACGACGGCACACTGGTGTCCCGATCCGAGCCCGGAGCCGTGCTCCACGACCCGGACGAGGTCACCCGCCGGACCGTGCGGATGGTGACCGAAGGGGTCATCACCAGCCGGAACGGCACCGACATACCGGTGCGCACGGACTGTGTGCAGCTGCACGGCGACGGTCCCGCGGCGCTGGAGCTCGCGACACGCATCCGTGGCGAACTCCGGGCCGCAGGGGTCCACCTGGCGTCGCTGGACGAGGTGCTGGGCGCGCGGGCCGCATGACGGACACGTGGACAGCGACCACGGTCGCCATCTCGCCGTGTGGCGACGCCGCTCTGCGCGTCACCGTCGACGGTGCCGACACCGACCGGGTGTGGGCGGCCGTGCACCGGCTCGCGGGATGGCTCAATCACGGTGTGATCGGCCCCTCGGTGACGGCCGTCCCGACCTACGACGCGGTGCTCGTGGAATTCGACCCGTACCACACGACGGGGGAGTTGATCGCGTCGCACATCCGCGCATGGGACACCACGGCCGGCGAGCACGAGGAGAGCGCCGGCGCCGTCCTCGACGTGCCGGTGCTGTTCGGCGGCGAGGCGGGCCCCGACCTGGAATGGGTCGCCGAGGTGGTCGGCCGGCCGGTGCCGGAGGTCATCGACCTCGTCTGTGTCAAGGAGCACCTCATCCGCTGCCTCGGCGGCCCGGCCGCGTCGGCCATGATGGACGGACCCGACTTCGACGTGCCCATCCCGCGGCTGGCGACCCCGCGGCTGCGGGTGCCGCCGGGCGCGGTCTCCGTCGCGGGTCGGCAGGCGGTCATCGGCCCCGTCGCCGCGCCGAGCGGCTGGCGGCAGATCGGACGCACCCCCCTGGACATCCTGCGAACCGACAGCCACTCCGGGACCGGCACCCACCCCGACACCGACGGCCACCCCGACCTCGACACCGTCGTACCGTACCGGCCGGGGGACCGGGTGCGGTTCCTGCCGATCGACGAGGCCGGCTACGCCGACCTGCTCGGCGCCGCGATGGGGCCCCGCCACGATGGCTGACCGCCCCGAGCTCCGGGTCGAGTCCGCGACGGCGTGCGTGGTCACCGACCTCGGCCGGGTCGCGGGTCCCGCGCGTGGCCTGGCCGTCAACGGCGCGCTCGACCAGTTCGCCGCCCGCGCCGCGAACGCGCTGGTCGGCAACGCGCCCACGGCCCCGCTCATGGAGGCCACCGGCTTCGGTGTCACCCTCCGCCCCAGCCATGACGTCCTGATGTCCATCACCGGCGCGCCCGCCGAGCCCACCGTCGACGGCCGGTCGCACCCGGCCTGGGCGCCGCTGTCGGTGCGCGCCGGCGAGAAGGTGCGGGTGGGCATCTCCGACGCGGGGCTGCGCGCCTACGTCGCCGTGCACGGGTCCTTCGACGTTCCCCGGCTGATGGGGAGCTGCGCACCGGACTCGATGATCGGGTTCGGCACCCATGTCACCTCCGGCACCTCCCTGTCCCTGTTCCGCTCTCACCCACCGCTGGTCAACCGGCGTTTCGGCGCCACCGTGTTCGACTTCGGCATTCCCCGCGACGTCGGCCGTGTGTCCGCGGTGCTCGACGCGGTCGACGGGCCCGATGCCGCCGAATTCGGCCCGGGACTCCAGCGGTTGTACGACTCCCGGTACACGGTCACCCCGCGCATCGACCACGTCGGGCTGCGCGTGGCCGGGCATGTGCCCCAGCGTTCGATCACCGGCGAGGTGCTGTCCCGCGGTGTGCCGATCGGGGCGGTCGAGGCTCCGGCGGGCGATGAACTGCTCGTCCTGATGCGCGGCCGTGGAATCACCGCGGGATACCCGGTGCTCGCGGTGCTCACCTCGCGCGCACTGGACAACGCGGCGCAGCTCAGGCCGGGGCAGCAGATCCGCTTCCGCCGGACGACCGCCGCCGCGGCCACCGCCGCCTACCTGGAGCGACGACGGCTCCTGGACCGGATCGCACTGCGGGCGCGCACCGCCTTCGCGGAACTCCGCTGACCCCTCCCACCATCGAAGGAGAAAAGGGATGCCCCTTTCCGAAACCCTCCCGGGGCCCGCCCCCGCCGAACGGATGTCGCGCGTCAAGGAGTCCCCGAGTTCCCAGGTCGCGGACCGGGTGCGGGCCTTCCGGGCGGAGGGCCGCAAGGTCCTCCCGCTGACCATCGGCGAGCCCGATTTCGACACGCCGGACCATGTGAAGGACGCGGCGATCGCCGCGATCCGCGCGGGTGAGACCAAATACACCTCGGCGAACGGCACGCCCGCGCTTCAGAAGGCGATCACCTCCCGTCTGCTGCGGAAGACCGGGCAGTCCTACGCGACGGACGAGATCTGCGTCGGCGGCGGCGCCAAGCAGCTCATCTTCCTGGCCTTCATGGCGACGCTGGACGAGGGCGACGAGGTGATCGTCCCGGCCCCGTACTGGGTGTCCTATCCGGACATGGTCTCGGTGAACGGCGGGCGCCCCGTGATCGTCGGCACCACGGCCGGGGAAGGGTACAAGCTCACCCCGGACCGGCTGCGCGCGGCCATCACCGAGCGGACGAAATGGGTCGTGCTGAACACGCCCAACAACCCGACCGGCGCGGTCTACGGCGAGGAGGAGTTGCGCGGGCTCACCGACGTCGTCCGCGCCCACCCGCACCTGTCGATCCTCTGCGACGAGATCTACGACGAGATCAACTTCGGTGCGCGGCCGGTCCCCAGCGCCGTGACCGTCGCCCCCGACCTTCGGGAACGCGTCTTCCTCGTCAACGGCGTGTCCAAGGCGTACGCCATGACCGGGTGGCGGATCGGCTACGGCGCCGGTGCGGCGCGGCTGTGCGCGGCGCTCGGCACGCTCCAGTCGCAGAGTTCGTCGTGCCCGTCCTCGGTGAGCCAGGCGGCGGCGGTCGCCGCCCTGGACGGCGGACGGGAGTTCATCGACCGCACGGTCGCCATCTACACCGAGCGCCGGGACCTGCTCGTGTCCGGGCTCGACGCGATCGACGGGCTGCGCCCGGCGGTTCCCGAGGGCGGCTTCTACGTGTGGACGGACGCCTCCGCGCTGACGGGCGCCGTGACCCCCTCGGGCACGCGGATGACCTCCGACGCCGATCTCGCGGAGCACTTCCTGGAGACCTCTGGAGTCGTGGTGATCACGGGTGACTCCTATGGCTGCCCGGGGCATTTCAGGGCCAGCTTCGCATTGTCCTCCGACACCATTCGAGAAGCCGTGGCGGGGCTCGCGCATTCGGTGTCCCTGCTGCGCCGCTGAGAAATATCCGGACCGCGGGAGGCACTTCGCGGCCGACAGAAATAAGATTCCGCGATGGCGGCATAGGAAGCCCAGTTGGACATGTGCCGAGGTATACCCACCGGCAATACCGAGGAAATAATGACGGGCCAGCGTACCTGGTGCCGGTGACCCGCCGCACCGCAAAAGCGCGGCCAGCGTCCGGGCTTTTCTCGAGGAGCCACGGAGCGGGTTGGTCCCGATGACCGGTCGGCCGGCGTCAACTTTCAGGTGACGACGACGTCACCTTCGTGAAAGGTAGTGCCCGTGAACAGCAAGGTCTCCGCGGCTCCGCCGCTCGCCCCAACGTCCCCGACCGGCCCCCGGGCGACGAAGGTGTCCATCATCGGTGGTCTCGTCGGTGTCTTCATCGAGCTGTACGACAACGCCGTCTACGGCTTCGTGGCCGGCACCCTCGCGGTGGTGTTCTTCCCCAGCGACGCTCCCACCACGAGTGTCCTGCTGACCTTCGTGGCCTTCGCCATCCCCTTCTTCTTCCGGCCGGTGGGCGCCGCGGTCGCCGGGTCGTGGGGGGACCGGATAGGCCGCAAACGCGTCCTGCTCGTGCTCATCACCCTGATGAGCCTGTCCACCGCCCTGGTCGGCGCCCTGCCGAGCTATGGCGCGGCGGGCGTCTGGGCGCCGATCGGTCTGGTGCTGCTGCGGTTCGTCCAGGGCTTCGCGATGGGCGGCGAGCCCGGCAACGGCAACTCGTTCCTCGCCGAGCACGCCGGTGAGGGGCGCCGGGGACGCGTGGTCAGCTACGCCAACGCCGCCACGTTCATCGCGATGCTGCTCGGCACCCTCTTCGCCGCCGTGCTCACCGCGACGCTCAGCACCTCGTCCATGGAGGCGTGGGGCTGGCGGCTGCCGTTCCTGCTCGCCCTGCCGCTCGGTGTGGTGGGTCTGGTCGTCCGGCGGCTGTCGGACGAGTCGCCGGAGTTCGTCGAGGCCGAGGAGGAGGGCGAGGTGACCCGCAGCCCGCTGAAGGAGGCGTTCACCTCTCCCGAGATCCTTCGCGCGATGGGGCTGACCATCGTGCTGCCGCTGCTCAACAGCTCCGGCTACTTCGTCCTCTTCATCTACATGCCGTCGTACATGAAGAACGAGATGCACTTCTCGGCCGTGGAGGGGCTGCTCGTCACGGCCATCATGCTGGCCGTCGGTACGTTCGCGGTGCTCCTCGCCGGACGGCTGTCGGACCGGGTGGGCCGCAAGAAGATGCTCAGCACCTCGGCGTTCGGCATGGTCGTCATCGGCTTCCCCTGCTACTGGCTGCTGACGCGGGGTTCCCTCGCCACGGCGGTGGTCGGCGCGGTGCTCATGTCCGTGTGTTTCGCCGGCACCAACGGCGTGATGCAGGTGACGCTCGCGGAGCTGTTCCCCACCCGCGTGCGCACCGTGGCCTACGGCGTCGGCTACAACCTCGGCACCGCGATCTTCGGCGGTGCGGCTCCCCTGCTGGTGGCGTCGCTCATCGCCGCGACCGGCAGCATCTGGATTCCCGCGATCTACCTCGTACTGACCTCCGCCGTCGCCGGATTCACCGCGCTGCGCATCCGCGAGACGGCCTTCGAACCCCTCAAGCGCTGAGGGCGTCATCAGCCGGACAGCACACCGCTCACCACACATTTTCCGAAAGGACGGTGGTCTCGTGGCGACAGCGGCCACACGCCAGGCCGGAGCCGGACTCGACAGACTCCGCGGACAGTTGGACAAGGCGGGCTTCACGGCCCTGCTGCTGACCTCGCCCGGAGGGCGCCGGTACGTGCTGGGGGCCGCTCCCGTCCACGCCGACGCGACCGCCGTCCTGCTCACCACCGACGGCACGGTGGCCACCGCGGTCGGCGACCTCTCCGCCGCGGTCGACGCCGTGCTGCGGGCGGCCGGTGTCGCGGACGGGGTGGTCGGCGCGGAAGCCGATCTGCCGTGGGAGGTCTTCGGGCAGGCCGGCGGCTCGGGTGTGCGGCTGCGCCCCGCCGCCGACCTGGTCTTCGCCGAACTGGCCTGCTGCCAGCCCGATGAGCTCCCGGCGTTCGCCGCCGCCGCCGAGGTCACCGCCGTCGGCTATACGGCGGTCATGGACCATCTGCACGTCGGCATGGACGTACGGGAGTTGTCGGGCAACGTCGACCGGTCGATCCGCCGCGCCGGTGGCCTGCTGGGGTGGTACGACCCGTACGGCGCGGCCGGGGCGGCCGGTTCGGATCTGGTGACCGTCCGGGGTCACGACCCCGGCACCGCACGGCTGACCGCCACCACCCCGCTCCGCTATGTGCTGCACCCGCTGCTGAACGGGGTCGCGGGGTACGCCGCCGCGACCGCCGTGCTCAGCCGGGCCGACGGGCCGCTGCGTACCGCCGGCGACACGTGTGCCGCCGCGACGGCCGCGCTGCTGGCGGCGCTGCGACCGGGCGCCCCGCTGCGCGAGGGCTGTGCCGCGTTCGAGCGCGAGACCGGCGAGCACCCGGCGGCCTGCCGGATCGTCGGGCTGCGCGGCGGCGGGGCGTCGCCGCCACTGCCGCCCGACAGCGCGGTGATCGCAGAGCCCGGCATGGTGCTCGGGGTGCGGACCGAGGTACCGGTGCCCGGCCGGGGCGCGGTCGAACTGGCGGAGACCGTCGTGGTGACCGCCTCGGGCGCGGAGCCGCGGGCGGGGACGCCGCTGCGCCTCGTCGAACTGTACTGACCCACCGAACCGCCACGACGGTACGGCCCGCGCGAGGGCGCGGCCTTGCCGACCGTGTGAACCATAGGAGGCAAACCGTCATGGACACGACCCTCCCGTCCGGAGCGAACGGGGTGCCCACGGCCGACGCGGGCGGCCGCGCCATGCCGCTGATCGGCTTCGGCACCCATCCGATGCGCGGCGACCAGGCCACCGAGGCCGTGCTGACCGCGCTCTCGGTCGGCTACCGGCTCGTCGACACCGCCACCCGCTACCGCAACGAGGCGGCCGTCGGAGCGGCCCTCGCGGCCACCGACCTGCCCCGCTCCGACCTGTTCGTGACCACCAAGATGCCGCCCGACCAGGTCGGCAGGGAACGGCTGACGCTGGAGCGGAGCCTTGCCGCGCTGGGCTGCGACTACCTCGACCTGTGGCTGATCCACTGGCCGCCGGGCGGATATCCGGGCGTCACCAGCTGGCGGGAGTTCGTCCGTGCCCGCGAGGAGGGCCTGGTACGGGCCATCGGGGTGAGCAACTACTCGGTGGCGCTCATCGACGCGCTGCACGAGGAGACCGGGGTGTACCCGGCCGTCAACCAGGTGCAGTGGGGGCCGGGCGACCACGACCCGGACTTCGCCGAGGCGATGCGCCGCCGCGGAGTGGTGCTCAGCGCGCACAGCCCGCTGCGCAGCACCGATCTGGACCATCCGGTGCTCGTGGACATCGCGCGGCGGTACGACCGCTCGGCGCGCGACATCGTCCTGGCCTGGAACCTGTGTCACCGGGTCGCGGTGACCGTGAAGTCCGCCCACCGCGACCGGATGGAGCGGAACCTGTCCGCGGCCGGCCTCACGCTGTCCCCGGCCGACGTCGAGGCCATCGACGGCCTCTCCATGGCGATGACAGCGCGCTGACCCCACCGGCCGGCGCCCGGTGACACCGGAATGCCGGCCGGTCCGGCATGCGAATATCACGGCGGCCGGACCATCCGGGGCCGTCATATTCGCATGCCTTTCACCGAGGGCCGCACACATCCCGCTTACGCCCTCCTGAACCCTTCCATCGGCAATTGTGATGCCGCCATGCGGAATCCCTCTTCGCCTTTTTCCAGCGGATCCGCGTGCCTACGCTCGGAGGGAGGTTCCCCGATCTCCCGATCCCCGAGAAAGGCCGTCGTGGTTTATCAGGTCGTGGTCACACGAGGTTATGCCCAGCCGGACGGGAGCACCGTATTCGGTGATATCGGACTCTCCCGGCTCACCGACGCCGGACTGGCATGGCGGGTGCTGGAGGAGGAGGTCGAGGAGGTGCGGGCCGACCAACTGGAAGGGGCGGACGCGGTCCTCGTACTCGGGCCCGAGCGGGTCACGGAAGCGTCCATACCGGCGTCGGGGCGGCTGCGGCACATCGCACGGTTCGGAGCCGGTTTCGACGCCGTCGACACCGACGCCTGCACCCGGCGCGGTGTCCTGGTGACCAATACCCCCGACGCGGTGCGCCGCCCGGTGGCCGACTCCGTGGTCGCCCTGCTGTACGCCCTGTCGCACCACCTGGTCGTCAAGGACCGGTTGGTGCGGGAGGGACGGTGGGCGGAGCGCGCCCGGTGGCGTGGCTCGGGGCTGACCGGCGCGACGGCGGGCATCGTCGGGCTCGGTGGCATCGGACTGGAGACCGCGCGCCGGCTGCGTGCGCAGGGGCTGCGCGTGCTGGGGTACAACCGCGGCGACCGCGGCCGGGAGGCGGCCGATATCGGCATCGAACTCCGCCCGCTGGACGAGGTCCTGGCGGCGAGCGACTACGTGATCGTCACGGTCGCCGCCAACCCCGGCACACGGCACTTCATCGGGGAGCGGGAACTCGCGCTGATGCGGCCGACCGCCCGTTTGATCAACGTGTCGCGCGGTGTGGTGGTCGACGAGGAGGCGCTGGTCGCGCGGCTGTCGGACGGCCGGCTGGCCGGTGCGGGCCTGGACGTGTTCACCGAGGAGCCGCTGACCGCGGACAGCCCGCTGACCGCGCTGGACAACGTCGTCCTCGCCCCGCATTCCCTGTGCTGGACGGACCAGTACACCGCCGCGGTCTCGGCGAGCGTGACGGCGTCGCTCATCGCGGTGAGCCATGGCCGGCAGCCCCGCGAGACGGTCAACGGCCCCTTCCCGGCGGGCACCTGGCCCGGTACGCGGGCCTGTGGTGGCAACGAGGACGAGAGGGACAGGACATGACGGAGAACGTCGGACGCCGCCGTACGGCGGTCATCACGGGAGCGGCGTCGCGGCGGGGCATCGGCCGCGCGCTGGCGGGGCGGCTGGCGTCCGCGGGCTGGGGGCTCGGCCTACTCGACATCGACGGGGAGGTCGAGAAGGCCGCGGTCGCGCTCCGCGCCGAGCACGGTGTCCCCGCGGTCGGCGCGGTCGCGGACATCGCCGACCCCGACTCCGTCCATGCCGCCGTCTCCGCTTTCGAGGCTGAACTGCCGCCCGTCGCGGCGTTGGTGAACGGTGCGGGCGTCAGCTCGCCGGTGCCGTTCCTCGAAGCGGACCTCGCCACCTGGGAACGTGTCATGCGGACCAACGCCACCGGCACGTTCGTGGTGAGCAGGCGCATCGTGCCCGGCATGGCCGAACGCGGCTACGGCCGGGTGGTGAGCCTCGGTTCGACGGCGATGCAGAACGGCGGCGGCACCTACAGCAAGTCCGTGTACGCCGCGTCCAAGGGCGCGATCGAGGCGTTCAGCCGCGCGCTCGCGCTGGAGGTGGCGCCACGGGGGGTGACGGTCAACGTGGTCGCGCCGGCCACCATCGACACCGACATCATGGGCGGCCGGATCACCGACGACCGCAAACCCGCGTTCCTGGCCCAGCTCCCCGTCGGGCGGCTCGGCACGACACATGATGTCGCCGCGCTCATCGAGTTCCTCGTCGGCGAGGAAGCCGGGTACATCACCGGCGCGACCTACAACATCAACGGGGGTCTTCGCATTGGCTGAGACCCCGGCGCCCCCGGCGGCGCCCGCACCCCGCACCCCCGCCCGGACCGAGCGCCCGTCCCTGGCCGTACCGTCCCGCATCCCCGCGCCGCACGCGCCGCGGGACTGGCCGATCGCCGCCGCCATGCTCCAGTTCCCGCCGCACGCGGCGGACGGCACCCCGGTGGCGGAGCTGGAGCCCGGCGAGTGGCGCCGCCTCCTCCAGCCCGTCGTCGACGAGGGGTTCACCCATCTGGAACTGTCCACCGCCTGGCTGCCCCTGGGCGACCTGGACCGATCCCGGCTGACCGCGCTGCGCGACGTCCTGGACGACGCCGGGCTCGCGGTACCCGGTGTCGGCGTCGTCCGGCGCAGCGTGCTGCACCCGGAGCGCGGGGGAGACAACCTCGCCTTCTCGCACCGGACCATCGACGCGGCCGCCGCCCTCGGCGCGGACGTCGTGTGCCTCGGACTCCATGACACCCTGAGCCCGGAGCAGCGCCGTGCGCTGTGGTTCTGGACGGTCCCGGGCGGCGATGTGCCCCCGTCCGCCGACCCCGAGGCGCGCGCACTGGCCGTCCGTCTCTTCCGGGAGCTCGGCGACCACGCCGCCGACGCCGGGGTGGAACTCTCCCTGGAACTGTACGAGGGCACCTACCTGGGCAGCGCCGACGAAGCGGTCCGGTTCCTCGACGACATCGGCCACGACAAGGTCGGGCTCAATCCCGACCTCGGCAACCTGCTGCGCGCGCAACGGCCGGTCGACACCTGGGAGTACCTGGTCTCGGTGACCGCGCCTCGCACCAACTACTGGCACGTCAAGAACTACGCCCGCCTGGAGGACCCGGCCACCGGCACCGTCCTCACCCACCCCACCTCCCTCGAACTGGGGGTCATCGACTACCGCGCCGCGGTCCGCTACGCGATCTCCCACGGCTTCGGTGGCACCTTGGTGGTCGAGCACTACGGCGGTGACGGCCTGAGTGTGGGCGCCACCAACGCCGCGTATCTGAGGCGCGTCCTGCCCCGGGCTCGCTGACCCGCCACCCGCCCGCCGAAAGAGTGGAGAACCCACCGTGACACTTCCCCCGCCACCCGCCGCCGACTTCCCCCATGAACGCACAGCCATTGTCACCGGAGCCGCCTCGCCGCGCGGCATCGGCCGGGCGACCGCCGCCCGGCTCGCCGCCGAGGGCTGGTCGGTCGCCGTGCTGGACCTGGACGAGGCCGCCTGCCGTGACGTCGCCGCGCGTATCGCGGACGAGCACGGTGTGGCCTGCCTCGGCATCGGAGCCGACATCCGCGACCGGGACGCGGTGCGGGCCGCCGTGGACCGGGTGAACGGCGAACTGCCGCAGCTCGTCGGGCTCGTCAACAACGCCGGGGTGAGCTCGCCCGTGCCGTTCCTGGAGGTCTCGGAGGCCGAATGGCACCGGGTGATCGACGTCAACCTCCACGGCACCTTCCACGTCACCCAAGCCGCCGCGAAGATCATGGCCGAACGGCGGCTCGGCCGCATCGTGAACATCTCCTCCACCTCCGCCGAGCGCGGTGGCGGCGTCTACGGGCGCGCCGCGTACTCGGCGTCGAAAGCGGCGCTCCTCGGCCTCTCCCGCACCCTGGCGAGGGAGCTCGGACCGTACGGCATCACCGCCAACTCCGTGGCGCCCGGCTCCATCGACACCGACATCATGGGCGGCCGGCTGACCGACGAGCGCAAGGCGGTGCTGCTGAAGGACCTGCCCGTCGGGCGGATCGGCACCGTGCGCGACGTGGCGGCGGTCGTCGCCTTCCTGCTGAGCGAGCACGCCGGCTACCTCACCGGCGTCACCTACGACGTCAACGGCGGGTCGCACATCGCATGACCCACCCCCATACGAAGGGCGACACCATCGTGGACGTACCGTTCACCGCCGATCTGACCGGCAGGACCGCCGTGGTCACCGGAGCCAGTACCGGGATCGGACACGCGATAGCCGACCTCTATCTGCGCAGCGGCGCCACCGTGGTGGGCATCCACCGCCGCGAGGCCACCGGACACACCGGCGCCTATATACCGGTGGCCGCGGACCTCGGCGACCCGGCGCGGGTGCGCGCCACCGCCGAGGAGGTGCTGCGGGAGCACCGGGTCGACATCCTGGTCAACAACGCCGGACTCAACATCCGCCACCCGGTCGAGGACTTCCCGGCCGAGGACTGGGACCGGGTGCAGCAGCTCAACGTGCGGACGGTGGTGGAGCTGACCCAGCTGTTCGGCCGGCCGATGCTCGAGCGGGGGACCGGGGCGATCGTCAACCTGGCCTCGATGCTGTCCTTCACCGGTGGCTTCACGGCCTCGGCGTACGCCGCCTCCAAGGGCGCCGTCGGCCAGTTCACCAAGTCGGTGGCGAACGAATGGGCGCCCAGGGGCGTCCGTGTCAACGCCATCGCGCCGGGGTTCATCGACACCGAGATGAACGTCGCGCTCGTCGCCGACGAGACCCGCAACCGCCAGATCCTCGACCGCATTCCGGCGGGCAGATGGGGAACCGCACAGGACATCGCGGGCGCCGCGCTGTTCCTCGTGTCCGACGCCGCCCGGTTCGTCCACGGAACCGTGCTGCCCGTCGACGGCGGCTACCTCGGGCGCTGAGCCCGTACCACCCCTCGATGGCCCCCGGTACAACCGCCCGCCCACACCGAGGAAAGGAACCTCGCCGTGAAAGCCGTCGTCGTCCACGCAGCGGGAGACCTGCGCGTCGACACGCTGCCCGACCTCCGGGCGGCACCGGACCGGGTCGTGGTCCGCGTCGTATACGGAGGCATCTGCGGCTCCGACCTGCACTACGCCGCGCACGGCCGCAACGGGCCGTACACCGTCACCGAGCCGCTCGTGCTCGGCCACGAGGTGGTCGGCGTCATCGCGCAGGTCGGCCGGGACGTACCGGACGCACCGGCGGTCGGCACCCGTGTCGCCCTCCACCCTGCGACGCCCTGCGCACCGGGCGGTGCCGCCGCCCCCACCGGTCTGCATCTGCGTCCCGGCGGCAGCTACTTCGGCAGCGCCTCCACCCGGCCGCACACCCAGGGCGGCTTCGTCGAACTGCTGGAGGTGCTGCCCGGCCAACTGCGGCCACTGCCCGCCGAACTGCCCCTGCGCCGGGCCGTGCTCGCCGAACCGCTGGCCGTCGCCCTGCACGGCGTGGCGCGGCTGGGCGAACGGGTCCGCGGAGCGAAGGTGCTGGTCAGCGGCGCGGGTCCGATCGGTGCCCTGGCCGTCGCCGCGCTTCGGCACGCGGGCGCCGCCGAGATCACCGCCGCGGACCTCCAGGACTTCCCGCTGACGACCGCCGCCGCGGTCGGGGCGGCGGCCACCGTGAATCTCTCCCGTGGCGGCACCGTCGCGGAGTCCTCCTTCGATATGACGGTCGAGGCGGCGGGCGCCGTCGCCTCGACCGCCACCGCGCTGCACGCGGTGCGCCCCGGTGGCGCCGTGCTCCAACTCGGCATGCTGCCACGCGAACCGGTGCCGGTCGCCATGTCGACGGTCATCGCCAAGGAACTGACGCTGTACGGGTCGCAGCGCTTCGACACCGAACTGGACGCCGCGCTCGCCGTGCTCGCCGCGGACCCGTCGTTCGACGCCGTGCTCAGCCACGAGTTCGCCGTCGACGCCGCCCCGGAGGCGTTCGGCTGCGCGGCGGACTCTTCCCGGTCGTCCAAGACGGTACTGCGCGTCTCCGCCGACCCCGACTTCTGAGCCCCGAGGAAAGGACACCCCGCCATGATCCACGTACGCACCGAGATCGACCGCCCCTCGCCGGAGGTGGTGGCCGCGCTCGGCCGGTTCTCCGCCGCGACCATCCACGAGGCGCAGGGCCGCAAGGGCGCGCTGGCGCACCGGCTGAAGCCCGTGGACCCCGCCATGTCGTTCTGCGGACCGGCCTTCACGGTCGAGGCACAGGCTGGCGACAACATCATGGTCCAGGTCGCGATCTCCTACGCCCGGCCCGGGGACGTCGTCATCGTCGCCGGCTCGGAGTTCGAGCAGGCCGGGTCCTTCGGCGACGTCCTCGCCACCGCCTGCCAGAGCAAGGGGCTGGCCGCGTTCGTCACCGACTCCGGGGTGCGCGACAGCGCGGACCTGCGGATGCTGGGCTTCCCCGTCTTCTCCGGCTCGATCTGCATCGAGGGGACGGTCAAGGAGACCCTCGGCCAGGTGAACCGCCCGATCTCCATCGGCGGGCGGATCGTCCGGCCCGGCGACATTCTGCGCGGCGACGCCGACGGCATCGTCGTGGTCGACCCGCTGGAGGCCGAGGAGGTGGTCCGGCTGTGCCGGCGGCGCGAGGACCATGAGGCGCGGATCCGGGAGCAGCACCGCCGCGGGGACCGGACGCTGATCGAGGTGCACGGACTCACCGAGAAGCTGAAGGCCAAGGGCCTGGTCGTCGAGGAGTGAGGACGGGAAGGGACGCACCGACGGTCGCCGTGGTCGGCCTGGGCCCCATGGGCGCCCCGGTCGCCCGGCACATCGCCCGCGCGGGCTTTCCGCTTCAGGTGTGGAACAGGACTCCCGCGCGGGCGGAGGAGTTCGGGGACCGGGGTGTCGCACACCCCGCCGACCTGCGGGCCCGGGTGGTGCTGTCGGCCCTGCCGGACATCGACCAACTCGACGAGATCGCTCCCGACCCGGTGGTGCGCCGCTGGGCCGGGCACGGGACGGCGTACCTGGTCGTGCTGAGCACCACGTCACCCGACAAGGTCCGCCGCCTGGCCGGCCGGCTCGGCCGGTGGGGCGTCACCGTGCTCGACGCGCCGATGAGCGGCGGTGACGCCGGTGCTCGCGCGGGCACGCTGAGCCTGATGGTGGGCGCCGCCCCGGAGGCGTACGCATGCGTGGAGCCGGTGCTGAGGTCCTTCGCCGCCACCGTCGAACTCATGGGCCCGCCCGGCGCGGGAACCGCGGCCAAGCTGTGCAACCAGGTGATCGTGGCCGGGACCCTGGTGGCCGTGGCCGAAGCCGTCGACCTGGGCCGCCGGTCCGGGCTGTCCGGGGAGCAGCTGGTCCGTGTGCTCCGGGGCGGACTGGCCGCCAGTGCCGTGCTCGACGCCAAGGCGGCGAAGATCCTGCACCGTGAGTACGGCCTCGGGGGAAGCACGGTCAACCAGGTCAAGGACCTCCGTTACGCGACCGGGCTCGCCGATGCCCTCGGCGCCCGCCTGCCGCAGACCCGGCACACCCGTGCCCTGTTCGAGGAGGCGCTCCGCCGGGGGCTCGGCGCCATGGACCACGCGGCCGTGTACGAAGCCGTCCGCGCGGAAGGAGGCACGGTACGCGGCACCGGGCCGCCGCCCGCCTGACGGGGCACCGGGCGGCCGCGCCCCCGGTGCCCGGCCGCCCCGCACGGTGCCGGTCCGCGCTCTTCCGGTTCGCGCACCCATTCCGCCGACGGGCCCCAAAGGGTACGTTCACCTGCATGTCTCTGGTCATGCGGCCGCCCACCCGCTGCCCACGGCGAGGGCCGCTGCCCCAGAAGAAGAGCGCCACCCGAGGAGGAGCGCGATGGACACCCGCAGGCTCGGTTACTTCGTCAGGGTGGTCGACATCGGCAACATCACCCGGGCCGCGGACTCGCTGCACATCACGCAATCCGCGCTCAGCCAGCACATTTCGGCGTTGGAGAACGACTTCAAGAGCCGGCTGCTCGAACGGACCGGCCGTGGTGTGGAGGTCACGGCCTCCGGACGCTCCCTGTACCGCTACGCGCAGGGCATCATCCGCCTCGAGAAGGCCGCGCGGATCGACCTGCGGGCCGGCGGCGACACCCCGGCCGGACTGGTGACCGTGGGCCTGGCCTCGTACAGCATGGCGCCCGGCCTGGCCGTGCCGCTGCTGCGGGCCGTGCGCGAACGGTATCCGAACATCCAGCTCCAGCTGATCCAGAACCTGACGGTGGTGATGAGCCAGGCCGTGCTGCTCGGCCAGGTGGACATGGCGCTCATCTACGACCCCGGCTATGTCAGAGGGGTCGTCTTCGAGCACATCCGCGAGGAGGAGTTCCACCTGATCACCAGCGCCAGGACCCCGCCGGTCAGCAGCCGCGGCGACACCGTCACCCTCAAGGAGGCGAGCCGTCTGGACTTTCTCATGCCGAGCGAGCTGCACACCGTCCGTCGCATCACCGAGGCCGCCTTCCACGCCGCCGGACTGCACTGCTCGGTCGTCGCCGAGGTCGAGCCGGACTCGGTGCTGCGGGACGCCGTGGTGAACGGGCTCGGCGCCACGGTACTGCCGCTGTCGGCCGCCAGGGCCCACTTCGCCCCGGACGAGGTACGCATCTACCGGTTCGCCGACTCCCGGCTGTATACCGCGATGTCGCTGTGTACCTGCGAGGTGCAGCCGCTGTCGCACGCCGCCGCGCTGGTGGCGGACCTGGTGCGCACGCTCGTACCCGCCCCGGCCGCCCCCGGCCGGAAGCCGGTCTGAACGCCCGACCGGTCCCGGCCCCGGGGGCGGGGCGGGTCCGCGCCGCCGACGTCGCGAGACCGGTGGCAGTGGCGTCGCCATCCACCGTCACCCCGTCCGGGCGACGCTCTTCGGCACTTCTGTCGCCGGGCGGAGCCGCCGCCGGGGCAATGGGGGCGCCGCGTCAGGCCGAGACCACGGTCAGCCCCTCCGGTGCCGTCGTGTTCACCGTCCCGTCCGCCGCCAGCGCGATGTCCAGCCGGGCCCCGCCGACCTGGAGCCCCGTCACCGTCAGCGGGGCGTAGGCCCCGGCGAAGGCGGGGGCCACCGTGACCGTGCCGCCCGGGACGTCCGCGTCCAGGCCGAGGGCCGAGCGCAGCACCAGGACCGAGGAAGCGGCCGCCCATGCCTGGGGGCGACATGACGCGGGATAGGGCGCGGGGCGCGGGCCCGCTTCGGCGCCGTGGCCGGCGAAGAGCTCGGGCAGCCGCCCGGCGAACCCCGCCGACGCCGTCAGCAGGCCCGCCGCCAGCGACGCCGCGGCGTCCGGGAAACCGGCCCTGACCAGGCCGTGTACGGCGATCGCGGTGTCGTGCGGCCAGATCGAACCGATGTGGTAGCCGTACGGGTTGAAGCCCACCGAGTCGCTGCTCAGGGTGCGCAGACCGTGGCCCGAGTCGAGGCCGGGGCCGGTCAGCCGGGCCGCCAGCGCGGCGCTCTCCTCCTGGTTCAGCAGGCCCGTCCCCAGAAGGTGGCCGAAGCCCGAGGTGACCGAGTCCACCGGCCGGCCGTCGCGGTCCAGCGCGACCGCCGGGTACGCACCCCGCGCGTCCTCCACCCAGAAGCGCTTCCGGAAGCGGGTGGCGAGCCCTTCCGCCCATTCCTCCCACGCGTCCGCGCCCGGCCGGCCGAAAGCGCGCAGCAGCGCCGCTCCGTCCCGCGCCGCCTCGTACGCGTACGCCTGCACCTCGCACAGCGCGATCGGCGGGTCGGCGAGCCGGCCGTCGCGGTGGCGGATGGCGTCGCCGGAGTCCTTCCAGCCCTGGTTGGCCAGGCCCCGGCCGGTCCGGTCGACATACCTGAGGAAGCCGTCGTCGGCCGCGGCCGCCTGGTCGCGTATCCACGCGAGCGCCGACTCGGTGTGCGGCAGCAGCTGTTCCACCTGCTCGGGGGCCAGGCCCCAGCGCCAGGCGTCGTGGAGCAGGGTGATCCACAGGGGGGTCGCGTCGACCGTGCCGTAGTACACCGGCGGGACGGCGAACGCTGCGTTGAAGTTCTGGGTGCCGCGCCGCACTTCGTGCAGGATCTTCCCCGGCTGTTCCTCCGTGGCCGGGTCGGCCACCGCCCCCTGGCGGCGGGCGAGCGTGCGCAGCGTACCGGCCGCGAGCTCGGTGCCGAGCGGGAGCAGCATACGGGCGGCCCACAACGAGTCGCGGCCGAAGAGGGTCAGAAACCACGGGGCTCCGGCGGCCAGGAACTGATCAACGCCGCCGGTGCCCTCCGCGGACCGGGGGTCCACCAGGCGCAGCCGGTCCGCGTCGGCGACCGACTGGTCCAGCCACTGGTCGAAGCGCCGGTCCGCGCTGCGCAGGGCCGGGGTGCGCCACGGTACGGCGTCCGCGGGGGCGGCCGGGAACTGGTCACCGTCCGCGTGCGCCGCCGTGCAGCGCAGCGTGGCCGTCCACGAGGCGCCGGGAGCCAGTTCGACGTCGAACGACAGCCGGCCCTCCGGCGCCTCCAGGGCATCCGGCGCCGGCTCGCTGACCAGGCGTACGGCGAACCCGTCGCGGGACCACGCCAGACCGCTTCCCCCGGGGCCCGCTCCACCCTCTTCCCGCGCCGGTACCGGGTCCGGGGCGTGGCCCGTCTTCACCCGCTCCATCGGGGCGAGGTCCGTACCGGCGGTGACCGTGAGCCGGAAACCGACCCGCTGGGTGCCCGAGTTGGTGACCTCGAAGCTCTCCTCCAACCGCCCGGAGGAGACGGTCCGGCGGCGGTTCAGGGCGACCGCCGGGTCGGGCGTCACCTCGCCGAGCCCGCGCAGGATCGCCCGGAAGTCCGCCCGGTCGGCCCCCCTGAGCCCGCCGACGACCGGCGCCAGGGCAATGGGCCCGGCCGTGACGGTCAGATGGGACAGCGCCCTGCTGTCGCCGTGGTAGAAGCCGTCCGCACCCCCGCCGAGCTGTCCATCCGCGCGCGAGATCACAAAGCTCGGCGCGTACAGCGTGACGACCGCGTCGTGCAGGAACGGCTGGAGGTCCGTGGCCACCGGAGTGGCGGCCGTGGCCGGTCCGTTGGTGTCCAGGGCCTTGACAGTGGTGTCCAAAGGAGTAGAACCTCTCAGCATTAGATCGATCCAAAGACATTAACGCCCTCTTCAGAGCGCTGACAATGCCTTTGTAACGCTCAAATCAAGCTCGTAGGCCCAGGTTCAGACCTTCGTACGCCGGAGACCCGTATGCCCCGCTCCACCAGCAGTCCCTCGCCCAAGGGCAGCCCGGTGACCCTTGCCATGGTCGCCCGCCGGGCCGGTGTCTCCCCGCAGACCGTGTCCAACGCGATCAACTCGCCGGACCTGCTGCGCCCCGAGACCCTGGAGCGGGTCCGCGCGGCGATCGACGAGATGGGCTACCGCCCGAGCCGTGCCGCGCAGACGCTGCGCACCCGCTCCAGCAAGCTGATCGGCTACGGTATCCAGCCCGTTCCCGGCGGCGACACGGCCCCGGTCATGGACCGCTTTCTGCACGCCCTGTCGCAGGCCGCCGACGAGGCCGGCTACCGGATGCTGCTGTTCGCCTGCCCGCCCGGCGGCCCGAGCCTGGAGGGGTACGAGGAACTGCTCGGCCAGCACGACGTCGACGGCTTCGTGCTCAGCAACACCGCCCGCCAGGATCCGCGCCAGGCGTGGCTGGCCAAGCGCGGGGTGCCGTTCGTCGGCTTCGGCCGGATGTGGTCGGGGCGGCAGATCGGCGATTGGGTCGACGTCGACGGTGCCTCGGGCACGGACGCCGCCGTGGAGCACCTGGTCGCCCTGGGACACCGCAGGATCGCCTTCCTGGGCTGGCCGCGTGGCTCCGGCGTCGGTGACGACCGCGCCGAGGGCTGGCAGCGGGCCATGCGCCGGCACGGGCTGCCGACGCGCGGGCGGCGCGCCGAGAGCGCGGGGGACGTCGAGGCGGCCCGTAGCGCCGTCAAACCCTTACTGGACGCGGGTGCCACGGCCGTGGTCGCGGTCAGCGACACGCTGGCACTCGGCTGCTACCACGCGCTGCGCGAGCGGGACGCCGCCCCCGGCCGGGACGTCGCCGTGGTCGGCTTCGACGACTCGCCGACCGCCGGGATCCTCTCGCCCTCCCTGTCCACGGTCGCCCAGCCGCTGGAGGCGGTCGGCAGGGAGTGCGTGCGGCTGCTGCTGGCCCGGATGGCCGACCCGGCCGCGTCACCGGGACGTGTCCTGCTGGAGCCGTCCCTCGTCGTCCGCGACAGCACCGCGGCGCCGGGTTCCGACGCACCGGGGCCCTGACGACCGGCGCTCCGCCGCGTCGGCGCCATGAGGCGCCGCGCCCCGAACATCACCTCTCCTCCACCCCCCTCGAGCCGCACGCACCATCCCGAAACCACGGAGGAATCATGACCCCCCGCACGGCCACCGCCGCTCTCGTCACCTGCGCGGCGCTCCTGGCCGCCACCGGCTGCTCGTCGAGCTTCGGCGGCGACAAGAGCACGAAGCAGGACACCGACGCCAAACAGCACCTGAAGGTCCTGATAGCCACCTCGGGCGACGCCGAGACCAAGGCGGTCAAGGAGGCCGCGGCCGCGTACGAGAAGCAGTCCGGCAACAAGGTGAGCGTCGAAGCCGCCAAGGACATGAACCAGCAGCTGGCCCAGTCCTTCGCCGGGCACAAGCCGCCGGACGTCTTCTACGTCAACTCCGACCAGTTCGCGAACTACGCCAAGGGCGGCTCCCTGTACCCGTACGGCGACACGATCAAGGACGCGGACGACTTCGCCGAGCCCCTGCGCACCTCCTTCACCTACGACGGGAAGCTGGTGTGCCTGCCCAAGGACACCTCCACCCTCGCCCTCGCCATCAACACCGACCTGTGGAAGAAGGCGGGGCTGACCGAGAAGGACTACCCCACCTCCTGGGACGAGCTGAGGAAGGTCGCGGCCAAGCTCACCGGCGGCGGGGTCACCGGCCTGGTCACCAGCGACGAGTACCAGCGACTCGGCGTCTTCATGAAGCAGGCGGGCGGATGGATCACCGACGCGAAGCAGACGAAGATGACCGCCGACAGCGCGCAGAACGCCGAGGGGCTCGGCTTTGTGAAGTCGCTGTTGCGGGACGGCTCGCTGAAGTACGCCAAGCAGGTCGACACCAGCTGGGGCGGCGAGGCACTCGGCAAGGGCAAGGCCGCCATGACCATCGAGGGCAACTGGCTGACCGGCGGCATGAAGCTGGACTACCCGGATGTGCCGTACAAGGTGGTCCCGCTGCCCGAGGGACCGGCCGGGAAGGCCACGCTGGCCTTCAGCAACTGCTGGGGCGTGGCCGCCGAGAGCGCCCACCGGTCGGCGGCCGTGGACCTGGTGAAGTACCTCAGCTCCGGTGAGCGGCAGCTGAAGTTCGCCGACGCGTTCGGGGTGATGCCCTCACGCACCAGCGCCCTCGCCCAGTACGCGAAGCAGGCGCCGGACGCCAAGGCATGGGTCGACGCCAACGCCTACGCGCAGGGCCCGGTGACCGTCGCCGGGTTCGACAAGGTGCTCAGCCAGTTCAACACCGAACTCCAGTCGCTGCGCACCACGGACCCGAAGAAGATCCTCGCCGCCCTCCAGCGCAACGGCGAACAGAGCCTCGCGAAGGGCAACTGAGCCGTCATGCCCTTCCGCACCACCCACCGCACGGCGCGCCGCATCCCCCGCGGCGCGTCGTCCGACCCCCGCCCGGCCCCCGGGGCCATCGGCGGGGACCCCCGTACGGCCGGTTCGCCGGGCGCGTCCGACGCGCCCGGCGGGTCCGGCCCCAAGGCGGCGCCCCGCACCCCTGACACCCCGCCCGCGGGGCGCCGCCACGGCGAAGGCGCCTGGGGCTGGCTGTTCGTCAGCCCCATGGTGCTGATCCTCGGCCTGTTCCTGGTGCTGCCGATCCTGATGGCCCTGTGGGTCAGCCTGCTGGACTGGGACGGGCAGTCCAACCCGTTCAGCGGGCAGGCGGAGTTCGTGGGCCTGGACAACTACCGGGCGCTGCTCACCGAGGACGGCCTCGACCGCACCCTCTTCGCGACCGCACTGCGCAACAACGTCTACTACGTGGCTCTGACCGTGCCGCTCCAGACCGGGCTCGCGCTGGTGCTGGCGCTGATCGTCAACCAACGGCTGCTGCGGGCGCGGGGCGCGCTGCGCACCACGTTCTTCTTCCCGTCGGTCACCAGCTCGATCGCGGTCTCCACCGTCTTCCTCTTCCTGTTCCAGGGCAGTGGTGCCGTCAACACGCTGCTGTCCTGGATCGGAGTGAAGGGCCCGAACTGGTTCGCCGATTCGCGCGGGGTGCTCTCGACGCTGCTCGGCGGCCTGGGCATCGTCGACCCCGACCACCCCGCGGGGGCGCTGGCCGATCACTCCTTCATGGGCCTTTCCTGGTACGAGTGGCTGTCCGGTCCGTCCGTCGCGATGTGCACGATCATTCTGCTGGCCGTCTGGACGACCTCCGGCACCTTCATGCTGATCTTTCTCGCGGCCCTCCAGGACATCCCGCGCGAGCTGGAGGAGGCGGCCGCCATCGAGGGCGTCAACCGCCGCCAGATGCTGCGCCATGTCACACTGCCCGCACTGCGGCCGGTGCTCTTCCTCGTCCTCACCCTGGGGACGATCGCCACCTGGCAGGTCTTCGACCAGGTGTATGTGATGGGCCAGGGCGCTCCGGGCAATACGACGCTGACACCGGCCTTCCTGTCGTACTCGACGGCCTTCGACGGCGCCGACTTCGGGCAGGGCGCGGCCATCGCGTTCATCCTGCTCGCGCTGATCCTGCTCATCACCGCGCTACAGCGCTGGGCGCTGCGGGAGCGCGGTCCCCGCCCGGGAGGAACCGATGAACGCCAAGGCCACGGCTGACGCCAGGGCCAGGGCCGCCACCGCGGCGCAGGGGCGCCCGGTGCTCGGCCGGTTCCCGCGGCCACTGCGGGTGCTGGGATACGCCCTGGTGGTGGGGGTCGGACTGGTGTATCTGCTGCCGTTCGCGCTCCAGCTGGTGAACGGGTTCAAGACGGACCCGGAGGCGGCGGCGCATCCCCTCGGACTGGTGCCCACCACCCCGACGACCGCCGCCTACCAGCGGCTGTTCGGGCTGAGCCAGGCCGGGGACGGGGTGCCGTTCCTGCGCTGGCTGGGCAACTCCACCCTGGTCGCGGTCCTGGTCACGGCCGGGCGGGTGCTGTTCGACTCGATGGCGGGGTACGCGCTGGCGCGGCTGCGCTTCCGGGGCCGCTCGCTGCTGTTCGGCTTCGTCCTCGGGGTGATGGCGGTGCCCGGGGTGGCGCTGCTGATCCCGAAGTTCCTGGTGCTGAACACCTTTGGGCTGTTCGACACCTACACCGGCATGGTCCTTCCGCTGATGGTGGACGCGGCCGGGATCTTCATCATGAAGCAGTTCTTCGAGTCGGTTCCCCGGGAGGTCGAGGAGGCCGCGCGGGTGGACGGCGCCGGGGTGATCCGGACCTTCTGGTCGGTGGTGCTGCCGATGGCCCGGCCCGCGCTGATCACCCTGACGATCCTGTCGTTCCAGGGCTCGTGGAACGAGTTCACCCACTTCCTGGTGGCCACGCAGTCCGGCCAGTACGAGACGTTGACGACCGGGCTCGCCCGATTTGTCTCGGGCGGGCTGGGCGGCGGTACGCAGTACCCGCTGAAGCTGGCGGCGGCTCTGCTGGCGACCCTGCCGGTCGCGGCGCTGTTCTTCTGTTTCCAGCGCTACTTCGTGCAGGGGGCCAACTCGGGGGCGGTCAAGGAATAGCGGTTCGCCCTGGACGGGGCGGTGCGCATGGCTGATGCGACGGTCGCCGCCTTCGCTATGCCGTGCCCCGCGCCGACCGGGCCAGCGCGCCGAGGCGCAGGTCACGGGTGCGGCTCTGGTGCGCGATCATGCGGTCGCGCGCGGCGGACGCGTCGCCGTGGCGTACCGCTTCCAGGATCCCGGCGTGCTCCGTGAGGATCTGGTCGAGGTTGTCGGGCAGGTCGGTGGCTGACGAGGTGTGCGCGTCGTATGTCTTCAGCTGGGCGTCCAGACGGTCCATCAGCTCGGCGATGGTGGGGTTGTGCCCGGCTTCGCGCAGCATCACATGCCACTCGCTGTTGAGGTTCCGCAGTTCGGCGGGATCGGTGGTGTCCGCCGTGCTTTCGTGGACGTGGACGAGCCGGGCGAGGTCGAGTTCCGTCCGTCGCATGGCGGCGGCTTGGACGATGGTCGACTCAAGGGCGATGCGCGCCTCGCAGATCTGGAGGATTTCCTCCGGGGTGCGGGTGCGGACCACGTAACCGCGAGTCGCCTGCTCGACCAGCCCGTCCTGCTCGAGCCTGATCAGGGCCTCCCGCACCGGGGTGCGCGACACGTTGTACTCGGTGCTCAGAGCCGATGGGATCAGTACGGTCCCCGGCCCCGCCTGCCCGTTGACGATGCGCTGCCGGATGCGGGCGTAGTGGCTGATGGCGCGTCGTCCATCGTCCTGTGAAGCGGTCACGTCTCTTCTTCCCTGTCCTCTCGTCCACCATCGTCCACCATTCGATACAAGTGTATACAGGTGTTTGCACGTAGATGCAGCTGTGGTTAGGATCCCCGCAAGTGTTCCGTAAGGTCGGCGCGCACGGCAGCCGGCCGTCCTCCATGCCCAGGGGAGTTCCAGATGCATCGCGATGCCCAGTCACGGCGGGGTTCCGCCCGCCTGGCCGTCGTGATCGCCTTCCCGTGGCGGACCGGGTTGACGTGCCGTCGGCACATCGACTTCATGCGTAGCTCCAGCGCACGCTGTCGCTGATCTTGATCACTTCGTAGTCTCACGTCCGGCCGGCCCGGCTCTCCTACGTGAGCGTTTCCCCGAGCACGTCGCCTTTGGCTCAGCCCGGGCAATGTGTCCTTCACGCCACCCGCCGCGCGCGGGAACCCTCCCACGGCCTCCCGCTCGGTTCGGCTCCCGCGTCGACTCCTCCGCGGTGCGGACCGAGGCGATCACTCCTGAAAGGGAGACCCATGCCCGAGCGCCAACTGCTCACAAAAGAAGGGGATCCGCCCCCTTCCGAACCGGTGGAGAGCGCCGGATCCGAAGCGGGACGCGCGCCGGTGCCGGCCTCGTCCCGATCCGCTGTCCTGCGCCGGATCGTCGGCCGGCTGCCTGCCGTCGGTCGTGCGGTCGGCCCCTGGGCCGTACCGCTGCTGGCTCTCGTGATCTGGCAGGTCACCGCCCGGACCGGCGTCCTCTCGCCCTCCGTACTGCCCGCTCCCGAGGTGGTGGTACGGGCGGGTTCCGATCTCGCCGCCACCGGCGAACTCCAGCGCCATATCCTCGCCAGCCTGCGCCGCATCGCGCAGGGGTTCGGGCTGGGCGCGGTCACCGGCCTCGTGCTCGGGTTTCTGGTGGGCATGTCCAAAATCGCGGACATACTTCTGGACCGCACACTGCAAATGGTCCGCACCATCCCGCATCTGGCCCTGGTGCCGCTGATGATCGCCTGGTTCGGCATCGGCGAGGAGCCCAAGATCCTTCTCGTGGCGTTGGGCACGTTCTTTCCCATCTACCTGAACACCGTCACCGGTATCCGCGGAGTGGACCCCAAACTGATCCAGCTCGGCCGCTCCTACGGACTGGGGCGATGGGCCCTGGTGCGGGAGATCGCGGTTCCCGGCGCGATGCCCACCATTCTGGCCGGCATCCGCTACTCCCTGGGCGTCGCCTGGATCACGCTCGTGATCGCCGAGACCATCTCGGCCGATGACGGAATCGGCTACCTCGCCCAGGACGCGCGCCAGATGCTCCGCACCGACCAGATCGTGCTCGCCATCGTGCTGTACGCCTGCGCCGGTCTGCTCGCCGACCTCCTCACCCGGCTCATCGAACGAAGGGTCCTGCGATGGCACCCCAACTACCGCCGCCCGTCCGCATGACGCCTCCTCACGCTTCGCGGGGTGCCGGGCTTTTGCTCGACTCAGTGGGTCGGCGGTACGGCGATCGGTGGATTCTGGAGAACCTCGACCTGGAGATCGAGCCCGGCTCCTTCGTCTCCTTCCTCGGCCCCAGTGGCGTCGGCAAGAGCACACTGCTGCGGATCATCGCGGGCCTCGAACAGCCCAGCACAGGCAGTGTCACCCTGCGCGGAAGCGGACCGGAGCCCGTCACAGCCCGCATGATGTTCCAGGAGGACCGGCTGCTGCCCTGGCGCAGCGTCGAGGACAACGTCCAGCTGGGCGTCAACGGCCGCGGGTACGAGGCGCGTTCGCTGCTGCGGGCCGTCGGCCTGGACGGCCGGGGAAGCGTCTGGCCGGCCGAACTGTCCGGAGGGCAGAAGCAGCGAGTCGCCCTCGCCCGTGCCTTGCTGCACCACCCTGAACTCCTGCTCCTGGACGAGCCGTTCGGCGCACTGGACGCCATCACCCGGATCAAAATGCAGCAACTCGTGGAACGGCTCTGGCTGGACCAGCCGCGCACCGTCCTGCTCGTCACCCATGACGTGGAGGAAGCGCTCGTGCTCTCCGACCGCGTACTGGTCCTGGCGGCCGGCTCGATCGGACGAGACCTGAGGGTCGACCTTCCTCGCGGGGATCGACGCGGACACCCCCGCCTCGTGGCCTGGAAGGAGGAGATCCTCCAGGACCTGCTCGAACCCGCGTCCGCCGGCACCGGAGCCGGCTGAATCAGCCCGGAAACCGGCTGCGGACCGGCTGCCCCCGACCCAGCCCCGCAGCCCCCGTACCCCATACCCCCCGTACCGCGTCCCCGTGGAAGGCCAAGGACCTCACCATGCCCAGACTCCGTCGTATCACGTCCCGCTCCGCCACCCCCACGACTGCTGTCGACGGACTCTCGCGCCGTGGACTCCTCGCCCTTGGCGGCCTCGCCGCCCTCACCCCCGCCCTCGCGGCATGCGGTGCGGACAAGACCGCCGCACCGGAGAACAAGCCGCTCGCGGACGGAGTGCCCCAAAAGCTCCGCTTCGCGGTCATCGGAAGCGGCAGGACCGGCATACCCGCGGCCCTCCGTTACAAGATGAACGGCGTGAACCTCGGCAAGACGCTCGGCGGCACGACCGTCTCCTGGCCGTCGGGGTTCACCGCCTCCCTGCCCGTCATGGAGGCTTTCAAGGCCGGAAGCGTCGACTTCTCCTTCGCGACCGCCACCGCCGTGGCCTACGCGGTCGGCGGCGACGTCCCCATCGTGCCGCTCGCCGCTTACCCGCTGCCCGGCACCGAGGTCGAGATCCTCGTGCCGCGCGGCTCGGCCATCCGCGGTGCCGCGGACCTCAAGGGCAGGCGGATCGCCGACCAGAAGGGCACGACCGGCACCTATAGCCTCATCAAGTACCTGGAGACGGCCGGACTGCGGCTGGACGATATCGACTACGTCAACCTGCCCGCCGCCGACGCGGAGTCCGCGTTCGCCAACGGCAAGGTCGACGCCTGGATCAGCTGGCAGCCCGCGATCGGCCTGGCCAAGGCCCGGCACAAGGCGCGCAGCCTGCCCGGCGTCAAGACGTACGACTACAGCTTCTACGTGGCCAGCGAGTCATTTGTGAAGGACTATCCCGAAGCGGTGGCGAAGACCGTGCGCGCCGTCCGCGACGCGCAGCGCGGCATCAACAGGTCGCCCGAGAAGAGCGTCGAGTTCTTCGACCGCATCGGCGGCTTCGGCTCGGCGGATGTGGAGCGCGACGTCTACCTGGACCTGACCCGTAGGAAGCTCCTGTCCGACTCGAACGCCGACGCCCTCGCGGCGGTCGACGGCAAGGCGATCGGGAGCACCCAGGATCTCGCCGACAACTTCCATGCCCTGGGCGTCTACCCGTCCAAGATCGACGTGGCCGGGTTCCTGCGCGACACCCGCTTCGATTCCATCAGAAAGACGGTGGCCGCCGAACTGGGGAAGTGACCCCGGCACCGATCCCGGACAGTCCACGGCCGCGTAACCCTCAGGCAGGAAGACCCCGATGAACAGCTCCCGGAACCATACGAACCACATGCATCTGGCCGCCTTCGTGACCGCGGGTCCCGGTCGGCCCGGCGGCTGGCGCCACCCGGCCGCGGACCGGAACTGGCTGTCCGCGTCCCATTACCAGCACATCGGCAGGGTGCTCGAAGAGGGCAAGTTCGACCTGATGTTCTTCGCGGACATCCTGTCCGTACCGGACCGCCTCGGCAACAGCATGGACAGCCAGCTCCGGTACGGATCGCTCGGGTCCCTGCGCCTCGACCCGACCCCCATCCTGGCGTCGATCGCGGCCGTCACCGACCACATCGGCCTGGCCGCCACCGTCTCCACCAGTTACCTGGAACCGTTCCCGGTGGCACGTTCGTTCGCGACGACCGATCACATCAGCGACGGCCGTGCCGCTTGGAACGTGGTCACTTCCTTCCAGGATTCCGAAGCGCGCAACTTCGGCAACGATCGTCACATCGACCGGGACAAGCGCTATGAGCGGGCCGACGAGTTCCTCGAAGTGGCCTGCAAGCTGTGGGACAGCTGGGAGGACGACGCTCTCGTCCTCGACCCGGACACCCCGCTGTTCGCCGAACCCGAGCGGGTGCATCACATCGACCACGAGGGGGAGTGGTTCAGCGTCCGAGGCCCGCTCAACGTCGCGCGTCCGCCGCAGGGCTACCCGGTGATCATCCAGGCCGGTGCCTCACCCAAGGGGCGTGACTTCGCGGCCCGTTGGTCGGACGTCATCTTCTGTAGCCACGCCTCGCTCGAGTCGGCCCGTGAGTTCTACCAGGACATCAAGGACCGCGCCGAGCGTCATGGCCGCCGCCCCGAGGACGTCAAGATCCTGCCGATGGCGACTCCCGTCATCGGCCCCACCACCGAGGCGGCACAGCGGTCCGCGGACGAACTGGCCGACCTGGTACCGCCGTTGGCCGGGCTGTCGACTCTGGCCTACCACTTGGACGTCGACCTCTCGGGTCTCCCGCTCGACGAACCGCTGCCCGATGTGGATGTTCCCGGTGTCCAGGGCCACTACAAGGAGGTTGTTGAGATGACTCGGCGCGAGGGCCTGACGCTGCGGGAGCTGGGCAAGCGCTATGGCGGTCGCGTCGAGGGCACTTTCGTCGGCACCGCCGCCGAGGTCGCCGACGGCATGGAGCGTTGGTTCACCGAAGGCGCCTGCGACGGTTTCACCGTGGGTGCCGTCCACACGCCGGGCGCCTTCGAGGACTTCGCTCGTCAGGTGGTGCCGGAACTCCAGCGACGGGGCGTGTTCCGGACCGAGTACGAAGGCGGGACGCTGCGCGACAACCTGGGCCTGGAGCGCCCTGCGGCCGGAGCGTGGCGCAGCCGCCGTCACGGCGTATGACCCACGACCGGTGTGGGCGCGGGCACCGACCTGCGCCCGCTCCGCCTCCTCTCGACGACCATAAGGAAGACCACGGACGATGACGACCGCAGGCCAGAGCACAAGCATCAGCGGCCGGAGCACGGACACCCTGGGCCGGTTCCTGGTGACCGCACGCGGCAACCACTTCGTCTCCGACGCGCGAACCGGGCCGGCGGAGGCGGTTCAGGCGGGAGAGCTGCTGCTGGCGTCTCTCGCGTCCTGCTCCCTGAGCAACATCCAACTCCACGCACAGGAACGGGCATCGGGCCTGACCGGCGGGCAGGCTCACGTCAGCTACGAACGTGATGCCGAGGACCCCACCCGGTATGCCTGGATCCGTCTCGAACTGCGGCTGAGCGGGGTCACCCAGGAGGAGGCCGCCACCTTGACCGAGCTGTTCACCGGCAGCTGTCCCATCTACAACACGCTGCGCCGGGGCGGGAACGTCCTGATCGCCGTCCGCACCGACCTCCCCGCCTGAGCCTCCTCCGTTCCCACGGACCGGACACTGACGGTGTGACCTCGCGGGCAAGCCCTGCCGGGCCCTTCACCGCTGTGTCGGCGGGCCCGCGAGCCCATCATGGGTGAGGGGGCGATTATGGCTTGATGCCGACACCGGCCCACAGGCTGACGTCGGCGTCGCTCGGCGCCGGGCCGTCCTCCCGGTCCGCTCCGCCGTCCTCGGTGGCCGGCCGCCAGCGGTGGCCGACGACGATACCCGGCTCGATCAGGTCGAGACCGGCGAAGAAGTCCGTCACGGCCGCTTTGTCGCGGAACTGCACCGGCGTTCCGGCCTGGTTGTAGATGTCGGTGACCTTCTGCCAGGTCTCGGGGTCGAAGTCCGGTGTGCAGTGGCTCAGCGCGAGGGCGCTGCCCGAGGGCAGCGCGTCCATCAGACGGCGGACGATCCCGTGCGCGTCCTGGGCGTCGGTGACGAAGTGCATGAGCGCGTTCAGGCTGAGGACCACGGGCCTGGTGAGGTCCAGCGTCTCGCTGAGCTCGGGGGACCGGAGTATGGTGTCGGGTTCGTTGACATCCGCCCTGATGTAGTCGGTGCGGCCCTCCGCGGAGCTGTTGAGCAGGGTCTGCGCGTGAACGAGGACGATCGGGTCGTTGTCCACGTAGACGATCCGGGCGTCGGGCGCCACGGATTGCGCCACCTCGTGCAGATTGGGCTTGGTCGGAATGCCGGTGCCGATGTCGAGCCACTGCCGGATGCCGTGGTCCCGGGCGAGCACACGCGTGGCGCGGTGCATGAACGCACGGTTCTCCCTGGCGCATACGAAGATGGCGGGGTAGGAGGCCGCGACCCTGGCGGCGGCCTCCCGGTCCGCCTCGTAATTGTCCTTCCCGCCCAGGTAGAAGTCGTACATGCGGGCGGAGTGCGCCTTGTCCGTTCGCAGGTTCAAGGCATTGGGCAGTTCGTGAGTCATACGGGCTCCGAGGTGGGGGTATCGCGCCCTTGATCGCCAAGTCGCACCGGTCAGGGTAGGCCCTTCCCGGTGGCATATGCGCGAGAGTCGGCCACCGGTGAGCAGGGCAGAACGGTCATCGTCGCGTGACGCCTCGGCGGCTCGCGGCCCGGTCCGCGCGCCGCGGAAGCTCATCTCCCCGCTGCCGCATCGCTTGGTCGCGGGCCGGAGCACCGCTCAGCGAACGGTGAACGTCCAGGTCCCGGAGCCGACACGGTACGCCACCGCCTGCTCGCTGACCTGCGTCTTCCTCGCTTCGGCGGGGGCTTGAACATGATGGCCCCCGGTCGTCAGAGGCACCCGTACCACCGCGCGGCTGTTGGCCGGGATGGTGACGGTCAGCCGCAAGGTGCCCCCAGTCTTCTTCCAACTGCTGGCCACGCGGCCACGCACCGTCTCCTGCGCGGCGGACACCTGGTCCAGGGAGGCGGGGATCCGTGGCGCTACCGCGATCTCGCGGTAGCCGGGCTCGGTGGGCCTGATGCCCGCGAGGACGGTGTAGAGCGAGGTGTTGACGCCGGCGAACATCGCGTGGTCATGGGTCTCCATCGAGGAGCGGTAGAGCCACTGCTCCCAGGTGGTTGTCGCCCCCTGGGCGAGCTGGAAGCCGAAGCCGGGGTAGGTGCGTTGGTGGAGCATGGTCATCGCCAAGTCGATCCGCCCGACGCGGGCCAGCGCGTCGACCAGGTAACGGGTGCCGAGGATGCCGGTGTCCACGTGGCTGTCGTCGTGCTCGACGATGGTGCGGGCGAGCCGGTCGCCGACGTCGGCGACCCTGTCGGCGGGCACCAGCCCGAACGCCAGCGGCAGGACGCTGGTCACCTGGCGTCCGCTGCCGTACGTATCGCCCGCTTCGTTGAGGAAGCGGGCGTTGAACGCGTCCTTGACGCGGTCGGCCAGGGCCGCGAAACGGCGCGCGTCCTGCCGGTGCCCGAGAACTCCCGCGGCCTTCGCCACCGCCTGGGCCTGCTGGTAGGAGAGGGCGGTGTTGACCAGGGAGACCTCGCTGGTGCAGTCCCCGGCGGTCGGGCTGCCCATGCCGTCGTTGGCCTCCGGCCCGTGATCGGGCGGGCACCAGTCGCCGAAGCCCTTGTCCGCGGGCCAGATGAGCCCGGGAACCCCGGTGGCGTTGCGGTCCACGAACCGCTTCATCTCCGGATAGGCCATCCGCAGCGCGTTCCGGTCGCGGTACTGCTCGTACAGGGTCCAGGCCAACGTGACCTGACCGCCGGCCATGTCGGGGTACTGCGCCTTGACGTCGTCGGAGGGCAGCGCGGTGCCCGGCGGCAGGTCCTGAAGATACTTCGCGTAGAAGCCGCCCATGCCGAATTCGCGCGTCGCGGCGTCCCGGTAAGCCTGGACGTCCATGGCCGGAGGGGTGCGCTCGTCGCGCACCGGCGTATCGGTGGGCGTGCTCATGGAGTTGTTGAGGACGCTCCAGCGGTTGTTCCGCCAGATGCTGTTGAGCACCTCACTGGAGGAGCTGAAGGTGCCGGTCGACGGCACATCCGCGTGGACGACGCGCGCCCGTACGTCCCCGAGGCCCGCCCTCCCGGGGAAGCCGGTCACCTCCAGATAGCGGAAGCCGTGGTACGTGAAGCGCGGTTCATAGCTCTCGCGACGGCCCGTCCCCGCGAGGGTGAAGGTGTCGGTCGCCGCGGCATCCCGATTGGTGGCGGTATCCAGCGTGCCGTCGGCGTTGAGCTCCTCGGCGGTACGCATGGTGGTGCGTGTACCGGCCGCACCCTCGGCACCTCAGGCGCGCCCAACCGGCGATGTTCTGGCCGAAGTCGTAGACGTAGGTGCCGGGCCGGATCTCGGTCACCTTCCTCGGCCGCAGGGTGTCCACCACTCGGACCGGCGGCATGGTGTTGGACCGCAGTGCGCCCCGCGGCGCGTCGACCGTGGACACGCTCCGCCAGGAGCGGTCGTCGAAGCCGGACTCGTCCCAGCCGTCCCGCTCCTCCCGGGCGTCATAGGACTCACCGTCGTACAGGTCATCCGCGGTGATCGGCCCGAGGGACCACTTCCAGGACGGGTCGGTGGTGAGGCGGCGCCGGGTGCCGTCGGTGAAGGTGACGTCGAGCAGCGCGATCGCCTGCCGCTGACCATCCCAACGGAAGCCGTATGGGCTGAAGTTCTCCCCGTAGCCGTGGCCCAGCCACAGGCCCACGGGCTGCCGGTGACCAGCGCCGTGGCCAGGAGGAGCGCGGCGGCGCCAAGGGGCGCGAGCACACCTCGGGCAGCTGCGAGTCTGCTGCGTCGGAGCACGCTGGGACCACCTTCGCAGTCGGCATCGCCCGGATGCCACCCTCGGGCGACTAAAACGATTCATAACCGGGTTCGTTATAGCAGCGGCAACGAGACGCGGCTAGTGCGGAGTTGGTTCCCTCCCGCCACTTGGCGCACGACGGTCCTGTGACACCGAACCGTGGGTGTGTGCCGTTGAACCGTGAGCTGCTCCAACCGGCTGCCGCCTCATGTGAGGATGTGGCGATGGCATGGCTGAGGAAACCCAGGAGGCGGACGGTCGGGCTCGTGGCCGTGGCGGGCGTGGCACTGGGGATGTCCGCCTGCGGCACGAGCGGCTTCGACGACGGGGATCCCGGGGATCGCGAGGCGAAGTACAAGCGTGTCATCGAGGACCCCCATCCACGCCCCGCCGATGTCATCGAGGCGGCCGGCGCACCCAGCGGTGTGGTCCGCGCGGACGACGGTTCGCTGCTCCTGACGTACGACGCCGGCAATGTCGAGGACGATGAGGGGCCGGCCGCCACCGCGTGGCGCATCGTCGGCCCCGGCGGCCGTACGGTCGCCGAGCACGCGGAACACACGGACGCGGAGGCGCCGCCGCCGGAGTTCAAGGGGGTGCGCGGGGGCTTCGTGCGGGTGCCGCCGGGGGAGGGGAGCGAGGGGGCGTACGTCCTCGACGTACGCGGCAAGCGGCACGAGGTCACCATCACCGGGACCCCGTCGCGCATCCGCCCCGGCGATGTCCTGCTCGCCGAACTGGAGCCGACCCTCATCTACCGCCCCGCCACGCACACCGTGGCGCCCCCGGCCGGAGTGCCGGACGACGCCATCCGTTTCGCCGTCGATGAGCGGGGCACGGCCTGGGGCCTGGACCAGCCCCTGACCGAGGACCCCAACCGCGTCGTATGGCAGCGCGACGGTCACACCCTTGGCTCCACCGCCGTCCCGAAGCCGTACACGGGAGGCATCCTCGCCGCGCGGGGTGGCACCGCGGCGCTGTCCCTCACCCGGGGCGAGCGGGTGCGGGGTCTGTTGGTGACGACGGACGGCGGCGGGCACTGGCGGACGGTCCTCGGCGGCGGCATTCCCTGGCGGGACCTGGAGCGTGGCCCGGAGTCGCTGGTCCTGGAACCGCTCGCGGACGGGCGGCTGCTCGTCGGCGAGGAAGGCGGCCGCTACTGGCTCGCCGACGACCGCGCCAACAGCGCCTTCCACGAGCTGAAGACGCCGGCGAGATTCACGTCGCTGACCGTCGACGGCACGACGCTCCACGGCATCGCGGACGCGACGACGGCGACGTACGGCCTGGTGAAGGGCGAGGGGCTCTGGATCTCTCGCGACGGCGGACACCAGTGGCACCGCCACGAACAGCGCGGATAGCGGTGGGGGACGGCCGGACGCCGGGGTCCGGCCGCACCACCCCCTCGCCGTGCTCAGCGCGGGCCGGCCCGCTACGGCCTGGGCTTGTCGGCGAACACCCACCGGTTGCCCGCCAGCGCGTCATTCTCCTCGGGCAGTGGCCCGCGTCCGTGCCGATGGGTGAAGTCGAAGGGGGTATGGACCGATGTGGACCAGCCCTTGCCGGCCAGATCACCCGCGGAGTCGGGCCGCGGCTCGCGGGCGAACAGGTTGAGCAGGTCGATGCCGATCTGGTGTTTCGTCGCGGTGTAGAGCGGGCTGTCGCGGTATTCCAGCAGGTCCTTGTCCAGCTTGACCTCGAACGCCAGAGCGCTGCCTCCCGCGCTCAGCCGGTCGATCGCCTCGATGAGGTACGTCTCGGAGGCGTTGGGCAGGTAGAACAGCAACCCCTCGGCCAGCCAGACGCTCGGTGCGGCCGTGTCGAAACCGGCGTCGATCAGCGCGGTGACCCAGTCGGCGCGCAGATCGACCGGGATCGGAACGCGCGCCGCCTTCGGGGCGGCCGACAGTCCGTCGAGCACCTTGTGCTTGAACTCCAGCACACCTTCCCTGTCGATCTCGAAGACCACGCAGCCGGAAGGCCAATCGAGCCGGAACGCCCGCGAGTCCAACCCCGCCCCGAGCAGGACCACTTGGCGTGCGCCCCGCACATGCGCGGACCGGAGGAGAAAGTCGTCGAGGACCCTCGTCCGCAGACCGAAGTAACGCGCGAATCGCCCCCACAGCGGGTTCGCGTCGCCGTCCGGCACCTGCCGCATCCGGACCGGCCAGCCCGCGGACGCCGGTGCGGCCAGCACGAAGTGTTCCGCGTAGACGTCCCGTGCCAGGCTGTCGTGGCGGTGGGTCTCGATCGCCCGTGCCGCGGCGACCATGAGAGCGGTCAGGCCGACACCCCCTTCCACACCTTCCACACCGGTGTTCCGATGCGCTGTGCCGACCATGTGGCCTCCCGTGGGGCGAGTAGAGAGCATGAACAGCGAAGAATGTGCATGAGGGGCATGAGGGGTCCGCGGTGAACGCGGGACGCTCATCGGGCCCTCCCCTCAGGAACCAGGACGGGTTTGACCACGCGGCCCGCCTCACAGTCGCGTTCGGCCTGGTTGATGTCGGCGAGCGGGTACGTACGGATCAACTGGTCGAAGGGAAACCGCCCGGCCTGCCACAGCCCGGTCAGCCGCGGAATCAGCAGTCCCGGCACCGCGTCCCCCTCGCAGATATGGGAGATCCTCCGGCCGCGGTCCAGCGTCCCCGGCTCGAGCGGCAGCGCGGTGTGGAGCCGCGCCACCAGGCCGAGGTGGCCGGTCGGGCGCAAGGCCCGCAGCGCGTCGTTGATCAGCTGGGCGGAGCCCGTGGTGTCCAGCGCGTACTGCGCACCGCCGTCGGTCAGTTGCGCGATGCGGCCGGGCAGGTCGGCCGATGCGGCGTGCAGCGGGATCGCGCTGAGCCGCTCGGCGAGGGCCAGCCGTTCGGGGTGCTGGTCGACGGCCACGGTCACCGCCCCGGCAGCGGTGGCCGCCATCACCGCGGCCAGGCCCACCGCCCCCGCCCCGAAGACCGCGACGCTGTCGCCGGGGCCGGCGCGGAAGGAGTTGAAGACCGCTCCGGAACCGGTGAGGAAGCCGCAGCCGAGCGGTCCGAGGAGTTCGACCGGCAGCGAGGGATCGACCCGGACGGCGTTACGAGCCGGGACCATCGCGTACTCGGCGAAGGAGGACTGGCCGAACCACCGGGGGGCCAATTCGGCTCCGGCCGCGTCGGTGAACCGCGCCGCGTTCTCCTCGCGCCCTCCGAAGAGGTTGAGCGTGGCGAAGGAGTCACAGTAGGCGGGGGCCGCGCCCACGCAGTTCCGGCAACGTCCACAGGAGTCGAAGCTCAGCACCACATGGTCGCCGACGTTCAGGCCGGTGTCCTGGCCGCCCGTCTCCACCACGACCCCGGACCCCTCGTGGCCGAGCACCGCGGGCAGCGGTGAGCGGCCCGCCGAGCGCCGGACCGCGAGATCGGTCCGGCACATCCCGCAGCCCGCGATCCGGACCAGGATCTCGCCGTCGGCCGGTCCCTCGCTCAGGATCACCTCCTCGATGGCGAATCGGCTCTCGTACGAGCGCAGTACCGCCGCACCGAACCTCATCCTCACCTCTTGTCCGGACAGTGCACGACGAACGGCCTGGGATTCCCATAGAGCCCCCACGGCCCGCCCGCGACGCCGACACCGCTGTCCTTGATGCCCGCGAAGGGCCGGGCGGGGGAGGTTTCGGCGTGGTGGTGGATCCACGCCGTGCCGCACTCCAGCCGGTCGGCCCCGGCCGACTCCACGGCGTCGGCCGCCGCGCGCGACGCGGCGGTGCGGGCGACGGGGTCGGCCAGCCGGCCGCGCCAGGCATCGTGGGCCCGGCCGACGACGGCGTCCCACTCGTCCGGCCGCTGGTCGGGAGCCTCGTCGAAGGCTTCGCCCGGTGCCGGATCGAGGACAGCGAAGCACTCGTCGTGGGTTCCCGGGGTGCGACGGATCCGGCGTATCGGCATGCCGGCGGTCATCCCGCGGCGGCGACGGCGGCCGCGTATTCCCGGGCATGCCGGTCCATCTCCGCCCGGAAGGCGGCCACCAGGTGCGGCTGAATCCTGCCGGTGTCCCGGTCGCCCCCCTCGCAGACCGCCCCGCGCACCCCCACGATGTCCGTGCCGATGCGGGTCAGCGCGCCCAGGTCGCCCACCTTGACACTGCCCGCGAGGGCGGCGAGCAGACCGGCGTCGTGGGCCAGCCGGACGAACTCCGCGCAGACGTCGTGCGGAACGTGGTCGAACAGCCGTGTCCCGTCCTTGATCGCGGTGTCGAGCATGGCGGCGTCGGAACCGGAACGGCGGGCGATATCGGGCACCGCGAGCGGATTGACACAGCCGATCCGGTGGGCGTCGGCGTAGCCGGAGGCGACGACGAACGCGTCCGGCCGATAGTCCTTCACCGCCCGAACGACCCCTCGCATGACATCGACGGCCTGCTCGGGCGTGGTGCATCCGTAGAGGCCGACCTTGATATAGGTGGCTCCCGAGACCGCCGCACCGAGCGCCGCCTGGGCCACCGTGCCGGGCTTGTACGGTACGTCTCCCACGGTGGCGGACACCGGCTTGTCCGCCGGGACGACGTCGCGGATCTGCCGGATGACCCATGGGAAGTTCGCGCCGAGTGAGCCCTCGTCGGGCTTCTTGACATCGACGATGTCGAGGTGCTCTGCCGCCCTTTCGCAGCCGAGGGCCTCCTCGACGCTGTCCGGGGAGATGAGAAGCAACAACGTGGATTCCTTCCACTGCATGTCCACCCGCCGAGGGCAGGCATGCGGAGTCGTTTGGATCACGCGCGGTCTGCTCATCATTGCGGCGACCCATGGCCACCGGCAGGGCGCGCGGAGTCCGAAAGGGTCACTGCCAGGAGTGTTCACGCCCCCCCCAGTGCGCCTTTTCCGCCGGTTCGAATCAGCCGCGGGCAAGATGCACGTGGCCGATTCGCCGCTTCCCTCTTTTACGGCACCCTTTTACGGCACCGAGCTGTTGTGCGGCATCCTTCTGTTCGGGTTCGGCCCGTGTGGAGGGCCGGGGCGCCGTCCGCGGGGGTGCTCATGGCGTCGTGCGTCCCGCGGTGACGGGCGTCCGCGTACGACAGAAAGGGACAGCTCGAAGATGAACCACGACGACCTGGCACTGGACGATCCGGTGGGTCAGTCGCTCCGCGGCCGGCACGCGCGTTTCGCCCGCCGACTCGGCCGGGCCGCCGCTTACCAGAGGGAAGTGGCGACCTTCTCCACGGTGTCCGCCGACCCGGACGCGGCGGAATGGGCCGACCTGGCCGGGTTGCTCGGGTCGGGCGAACTCGCCGACCTGTTCAGCTGTCCGGCCACCGCGCCGCCGGACTGGGGGCCGGCCTTCCGCCTCGAGGGCCGCCAGATGATCCGGCCCGGCATGGCCCGGTCCGACCACCGCCATACGGAGACCGGGACCGATACCGGTGTGGTCGAACTTGGCGCGGACAGCGTGCCCGAGATGCTCGGCCTCGTCGCGCGGACCCGGCCGGGTCCGTTCTGGCCGCGCACCCATGAACTCGGCACCTATATCGGCATCCGCGACAACGGCACGCTGGTGGCGATGGCGGGGGAGCGGCTGCGGCCTCCGGGCTGGACCGAGATCAGCGCCGTATGCACCGCTCCCGAGGCACGAGGCCGGGGCCACGCCGCACGTCTGGTCGGTGCGCTCGTCGCCCGGATCGCGGTCCGCGGCGAACGTCCCTTCCTGCACGTGGCCGAGACGAACACCGGCGCGATCGCACTGTATGAGCGGCTCGGCTTCACCACCCGCAAGCAGGTGACCTTTCGGGGGTTCCGCACACCGTGATGGCTCCCGGCCCCCGAGAGCCGCCTGAACCGAGATGCCGGGCGAACGGCCACCAGCCGGATCAGCATGGTCACCGGCTCCGGGGCGCCC
This sequence comes from Streptomyces malaysiensis subsp. samsunensis, assembly GCF_024519315.1. Classification (GTDB taxonomy): domain Bacteria; phylum Actinomycetota; class Actinomycetes; order Streptomycetales; family Streptomycetaceae; genus Streptomyces; species Streptomyces malaysiensis. The sequence goes on from NZ_JANIIC010000004.1 coordinate 182,357, forward strand.
GCGGTTCTCATCGTTTCGGTCCTGCCGCGGCGTAGAGGATCGTGCCGACGATGAGCAGGATGAGCGCTGTCCATGTGCCCGCCGCCGTACCGGGGGGCAGCAGCGGCCAGCCGGCGATTCTTCCGGTGATTCCGGTGGGGGCCGGGACGAAGAGGGCGAAGGCGACCCAGCCGAGGAGCGGGACCCAGGCATGGGACGCGCCGCATACCGCAGCACCCAGCCCGGCGAGGCCGGCCATGCCCGCACTGTCGCGGATGATGAACGCGGCCGGAGCGAGTTCGGAGCCTGCCGCTTGGGAGGCCATCAGCCCCGCGCCGATGAGCGTGCCGATCAGGAGTATGTGCGCCGCTCGACGCGGGGCCCACCGGATCGCGGCCGTTCGTTCCAGTGCGACGTCCGGACCCCCGAGTCCGACCGCGGCCGCGGCTACTCCGGCGGCGAGGACCAGGGCGGCGATGCGGGGGCCGGCTGCCAGGCCCTCCTCTCCTCGGGTGAGGGCCCACACCACCAGCAGGATGAGTGTCAGAGCCGCGGCCGAGGCCGGTGCCTGCCGGGACCGCGCGTACAGCATCAGCCATCTCATCGGGCCGTGACCCCCGCCAGCACGTTCATGCCTCGCCCCACCGAGGTCGACCACGTGTTGGCCTCCCTCGCCGCACAGGGCCGGCGGTACGGACTCACCACTGAGCTGCTCGACGCCGCCGTCGTCCGCCTCAGGCTCCATGACCGGCAGGTGCTTGCCGCCCGCGACCAGCAATGAACCTGGGCGGGGCGGCGCCCGTCCGTACCCGCGGCTATGACGAGGACCTCACCATGCTGGAAGGGGTTCATCGTGCCCCGGTCGACGTTCTGGTACGGGGCGAGCTTCTGCATAGTGACCCGCGGGGGCGCGAACGCCCCGGCGGTGATGCGCACCCCCAAGGCAGGCGGCGAGTCGCCCCGTCGGGCATCTCGTGAACGGCGGGCCCAGGTGATGGGTTTATGGGTATATCGGCTGGCTTGTTCGCTCTGTGCTCTCTGGCGGGCGTCGATCAGAGCGCCGTTCCGCGTCCTATCCTGCGGTCGTCCTGCCGGGCTCGTCTCCTGGCGATGCGAAGGGAGACCCCGGGCCAGCCGGTCGAGCATGGGCCCGGAAATCTCCCTCGCGCTTGTCGGAGCCGTTGTCCATCTCGCTGACGACCGAGGAGAACGACCAGCTCATGACATCTGACGACCGTACCCGAGTCGGCGATCCGAGGGGCACACGGATGCTCGGCTGGGTCACAGCACTCACCGGGCTGGTGGCGATCGTGGCCGTCGTCGCCTTGGCGTTCATGGGCCACTCCGAAGCCGCGATCGCGACCGGCGCCGTCGGCACCAGCGCGACCGCTGTCGGCGGTCTCCAGATCACGGTGAACGTCCGCCACTGAGCCGGTTGCTTGACCGCTGAGGTGGAATCGCTCCTCCATGCCGGCCGTTACGCGGTGCGGGCGGGCGTGCCCGAGCGGAATCCATCGCGCCCGGGAACCATTCGAACCGGACTCGCGGGACGGCGGGCATCGGTGCTGCTCAGTCCAGGACGAAGGTGCCGCCCGCGGCCGTCGCCAGGTCGGGCCCGAGGGCGGCCGCCGGCGTCCAGGCGCCGGGGATGCCGACGCCACGGGCCAGCAGTTCGGTGACGGTGGCGGTGACGTCGGCCGTGTAGTCCATGCCGTCGCCGGCGCGGAGCCATCCTTCGCGCCGGGTGCCGTCCGCCCACTCGACGACGGCGTGCCCCCACGAGTGCTCGCGCGGACGGGGTGCGGCCTTCTTGATCCGTACCCGGCCGAGCCGGTCGACGGCGAGGCGTCGCAACGCCGGAACGGACAGCAGGCGGCCCAGCGGCGGGAGCAGGGCACGCATCAGCGGAGAGGTCGGCGCGAGAGCGGAAGTGGCGGTGACGAACGGCGCTCCGCTCACCGCATGCGCCGCGATGAGCTCGCCGGACGCGACCCCCGCCGACTTCGCCGACTCCCCGTCCGGGAAGGCGAGTCGCCGCGGGTCGGCGCCGAGGCGCGACGTCACCAGCCGCCCGTTCTCGTACCGCCGCCCGCCGGTGGTGAGCGCGTCCACGAGGCTTGCCGCAAGTGCGGCGCCGAGCACACCCGCCTCGACGGCCACCGAGGCCACGGAGTCGACCCGCGCCCGGTGCGGCGCGGGCCGCCCTTCGCACAGCTTCGCCACCACCGCCTCCGTCGCCAGCACACCGAATCCGGCGCCGGTGACCAGGGTGCTGCCCGCCCGCACCGCTTCGTCGTGCAGGGCGAGCAGCCCCTCCACGGCGACCACGTCGTTGGCCTGGTCGACGTAGTGGCCGCCGGGCATGCAGGCACGGGCGATCACCGGTGCCGTGGCGGCGTAAGCGCCCATCGTGTTCACCACCACCCGCGGGCGCTCTCGCATGATCTCGTCCGCGATCCGCTCGGCCGAGTCGGCGACGACGACCTTCATGCCCCCGGGCAGACCGGCTTCGGCCCCGGCGGCGACCATCCGCTCCCGGCTGCGCCCGACCGGCACGACCGTCAGCCCCCGCGCGGCCAGCCGCGCGGTCACGCCCCGGCCGACACGGCCGGTCGCCCCGACTATCCATACCTCGTCGTTCGTCCTGCTCTCGTCTGTCGTCCTGCCGGTCCCGCTGATCTCGGTCATGCGAACGTCACCCTGCCTGCTCCGGGCCGCACCGGGGACGGGCGTCCCCAGTGATGACACAGTGTGTCGTGAGTGCAGGCTAACACTGACGACACAGTGGGACATCACCTGTTAGGGTCAACCCATGGCGAGGTGGGATCCGGGCGCCGAGCAGCGCCTGAAGCGGGCGGCTCTTGAGCTGTACCTGGAGCGCGGCTACGACAACGTGACGGTGACCGATATCGCCGAGCGGGCCGGACTCACCCGGCGCTCCTACTTCCGCTACTTCCCGGACAAGCGCGAGGTCCTCTTCGGCGGCTCGGAGCTCCTGCCCCCGGCGTTGGCGGAGGCTGTCCTGGCGGCGGACCCGGACGCGGCTCCGCTCGCCGCCGTCCTCGACGCGCTGGCGCGAGTCGGTGCCCAGCTCGTCGAGCAGGTGGACGGCGTGACGGAGCGCCGGGCGGTGATCGACGCCAGCCCGGAGTTGCAGGAGCGCGAACGGACCAAGACGGCCGCGATCACCGAGGCGATCCGCGATGCCCTGATGCGGCGTCAGGTGAACACCGGGACGGCCGAACTGGTCGCACAGCTCGCCACGGTGGCCTTCGGCAACGCCTTCCGGCGCTGGATCGAGGCCGGGGGACATACGAGTTTCGGCAGCTGCCTGGACGCGGTGACCGATGAACTGCGAGCCGCCTTCGCCGGGATGTGAGCGGGACGCCTGACCGGCGCCATGACCGACGACCGGTCCGCGGCGGCAGGGGCGTGCTGCCGCTACTCGCCGATGCCGGGGTTGCTCGCCAGGATGTCCTCGGTGGTCCGCCAGAGGCGGGGCAGGAAGCGGATGACCTCTTCGGCGCGGTGGAGGATGTCCTCGCTGGAGCTGATGCCCAGGTCGGTGACGGCTGACCGGAACGCGGGGGCGAGGGCGTGGTGCAGCTCGGGGGCGTCCGCGGCCAGGATGGTGTGGCAGCGGGCGAAGGTCGCGATGATCCAGAAGACGGCCTCGTGGTGGTCGCCGCGGTCGATGAGGTCCTGGCTGCCGTTGATCGCGATCGGCCGTGCCGCCGGGGTGATGTCGCTGCTGAAGAAGAACGGGGTCTTGGCGACTTCGGCGGTGGCGTCGAATGTCTTGGTGAGTTCGCGCAGATGGTGCTGGATGCGCCGGGCGGGCAGGTGCCGGCAGCCGAGAAGGTCCAGCAGTTCCGGGTACAGGCCGAGGTGGCCGTAGTCGGCGAGGACCTCGCGTGCGGCCAGGTAGCGCAGCCGCACGGTCGGGTTGCGGAGGGCGGCGACCAGCAGCACGTGGGTGGTCACGCCGGTGGGGAACAGACAGGCCATCACCTGCTCGTGGAACGGCGCCGAGGGGTCGATGGCCGCCAGCCGGGTCTCGATCCTGTGGCGGGCGTCCTGGCATCTGCGGCGGACCCAGTGCCGGGCGGCGAAGCTGCCCGAGATGTGTGCCTGCACTGTGCGCAGGTGGCCGGTGGGGTCATCGATGATCGTGTCGGTGCGGAAGCTGCCGGCCAAGTGATACGAGGCGAGGACGTCGTCGGCGGACTGGAGCTGTGACCAGGGCAGGTAGCTGACCTCCAGCAAGGTGCCGCGATAGCGGAGTTTCCCCGGTTTGGCGGGTGGGTCATCCTCGGCGGTGACAACGACGATGTCGATGTCGGAGGAGGGCGGCAGCTCGGCATCGTCCGGAAGCCCTACGGTTGAGCCGCTGAAGTACGCCCCCCGGAAACCCGCGCCGGGCTGGGCATACCGGGCGACCCATGCGGCCGCGGTGGAACGTCCCGGTCCCACTTTCACCACGCGTCCTCCTCTGCTGACGAGTGCAAGACCTGCGTTGTTCCAGTGTGCTGTGGTCTCGGCCCCTGATGCCCGTGGCCGCGCCCGGCGAAGGCGCCGGGTCTGTGGGGCTTGTAGCATGGTGATGCAAAGTGGGAGGCATTCATGCGCGACGGGGATGACGCAGGCTCCCTCGACCAGGCGATGAAGGACTTCATCGCAGCGCGTCCCCGACTCTTCGGCATCGCCTACCGCGTGCTCGGCACCAGTGCGGATGCCGAGGACATCGTCCAGGAGACGTGGCTGCGGTGGCACAGGACCGACCGCTCCGGCATCCAGGAACCTGCGGCGTTCCTGACGACGGTCACCACCCGCCTGGCGATCAACCTTGCCCAGTCCGCCAGGATGCGGCGTGAGTCCTACGTCGGCCCCTGGCTCCCGGAGCCGGTCGACACCCGCGCGGATCCGCAGTTGGGTGCGGAACGAGCCGAGGCGCTCGACCTGGCCGTGCTCTTCCTCCTGGAGAAGCTCAACCCCGTGGAACGGGCCGCTTACGTGCTGCGGGATGCCTTCGACTACCCGTACAAGCGGATCGCGGACATCCTGGAGACGAGCGAAGCCAATACGCGCCAGTTGGTGAGCCGCGCCAAAAAACACCTGTCGGCCGAGCGCAGGGAGCCGGCCGACCCCGCCGCTCACCGGCGTCTGCTGGAGGTGTTCCTCACCGCGGCCCGGACCGGCGATCTGACGGTGCTCGAGGACGTCCTCACGAAGGACGTGGCCAGCTACTCCGACGGCGGAGGAGCGCGCGGGGCATCCAGGATCCCTGTCATCGGGCGTCCGCGCGTCTCCAAGTACCTTGCCGCCTTCGCCCCACGGTTCTGGCCTCAGGCGGACGTTCGCTGGGTCGAGGCCAACGGCAGGTCAGCCGTCCTCGTCTCGGCCGGTGGGAACGCGGTGGCTCTGCTCTGCGTCGAGGTGTCCGTACGGGGCATCGAACGCATCATGTGGGTCATGAATCCGGCCAAGCTGGCTCCCTATGTGGCTTCGCTGACCGATTGACGCCGCCCCGCAAAGTCCGCGCCGTACATGGACGACGGCCCCCACGCGGGTACCGCGCCCGACGCGCCCGAACGTGCCGCGCTGCCCGAGCGCACCACCGCGTTCACTCAGGACCAGATGTCGGTCTTCTCCTGGGCCGGGCGCGGATACGCCAACGTGCACACGCATCCGGAGAAGGCGGCCGCCTCCGGCCTCGACCGCACCATTGTCCAGGCCCAGCAGCAGACCGGGCTCATCATCGCCAACCTCGTCGATATCTTCGGCAAGACGTTCTTCACCTCCGGTGAGCTGGACCTGCGCTTTGTCTCGCCCGCGTTCGTCGGCGACGAACTGACCACCGGCGGGTCCCGACCACCCATCCGCTGGTGTTCGGCGCGGCCAGCCGCATGGGTACCGCCCTCTCCGACCAGGTTCTCGGTGAGGCCGACCTCGTGCTGGCGCTGGGCAACAGCCTCAACGCGGTGTCCACCACCCGCTGGCGCCGGGAACTCCCCGAGATCGTGCAGGTCGACGTCGACCCGGCGATGATCGGACGCTACTACTCCGAGATCACCCAGGGCGTGGTCGGCGACCTCGGTTCCTTCGCCCGGGACCTGGTCGTCGCGACCGCCGGACGAGCGGAGGACGCGAAGGCCGGACGCGCACACTGGATCGCGACCCTCGACAAGGCACGCGCCGACTGGTGGCAGGGCTCCGTCGTGGCCGACACCACCGCTGACGGGCCGCTGTCCCCGGCCGACATCGTCCGCACACTGCGCGAGGTGGCTCCCGAGAACACCCTGCTCATTCCGGATGCCGGCAACCCGGGAGTGTGGTCGTTCCTCTGGGAGATCCAGCAGCCCAACAGCTACATCAAGCCCGTCGGGTTCGGGAACATGGGATTCGCCCTCCCGTCCGCGATCGCGGCCTCGCTGATCGACCCCGAGCGTCCGGTGCTCGCACTGATCGGTGACGGTTCGCTCGGCATGAGCCTCGGCGAGATCGAGACGCTCGCCCGCGTCGGCGGCAATGTCTGCGTCATCGTCTTCAACGACTCCAGCTATGGCAATATCCGCCAGGAGCAGGAACTGCACTTCAACGGCCGCACGACCGGCGTCGACTTCGGCCGGGTCGACTTCGGCATGGCAGCCCGCGCGATGGGTGTGCACGGCGAGGTCGTCACCCGGCTCGCCGTACTCCGCGAGCGCGTGGCCGAGGCGTTCGCGGCGGGCACGCCGGTGGTGCTCGACGTGCCGATCGACCGTGATGTCAACGCCTGGACGTTCCCCTCGTTCGCGGCGCGGAAGAAGTAGTCCATGGCCCATGCTCGAGAAGAAGGAGGAAGAAGGTGACCGATGCGACACCACGAGCAGCCCAGGCACCTCTGGACGGCGTAAGAGTCCTCGATCTCTCGCGGTTCATCGCGGGCCCGCTCTGTGCGCAGATCCTGGCCGACTTCGGAGCCGAGGTGGTCAAGGTGGAGCGCCCGGCCGGGGAGGACTCCCGGCATCACGGGCCGTATCACCGGGACGAGAGCATCTACATGTTCCTGTACCACCGGAACAAGTACGACGCCTCCTTGGACACCCGCCACCCTGAAGCACTCGGAATACTCGAGCGCCTGATCCAGTGGGCCGACGTCGTCGTCGAGAACTACCGTCCGGGCACCATCGAGAAGATGGGCATCGGATACGAGCGGATGAAGGAGCTCAACCCGGACATCATCCTGGTGTCCATCTCCGGCTTCGGCCAGACCGGCCCGGACTCGCGCCGTGCGCTGTTCGACGCGATCTCCCAGGCGTCCTCGGGCCTGATGAGCATGACCGGTGAGCCCGGCGGCAAGCCGACGCTGAGCGGCACGTACATCGCCGACTACACCACCGGGTACCAGGGGGCGATCGGCGCGCTGATGGCGATCCTGCATCGTGAGCGCACCGGTGAGGGGCAGCTTGTGGACGTCGCGTCCTTCGACACGATGTTCTCCGCGCTCGGCGTCCGCCTCATCTCGCATCTGATGCTCGGTCAGGACATGCCGCGCAGTGGTTCGCGCGACCTGCTCACGGCTCCCGTCAATGTGTACGAGGCCGCTGACGGGCCCATCTACATCCAGGCCGGTACCGCCTCACTGTTCCCCAAGCTGTGCGCCGTGATGGAGCGGCCGGATCTGGCCGCGGACCCGCGGTTCGCCGGAGTCGAAGGCCGCATGGCACACCAGGAGTTTCTGGAGGGCGAGATCGGCGCCTGGGCGGCGGACCGGTCCACCGATGAGATCGCGCGGGTGCTCGAAGAGGTGGGCGTGCCCTACGCCAAGGTCGCCTCGGTCTCGGAGGTGGCCGAGTCACCTCAGATCGCGGCACGCCACATGATCGTGGAGTCGGACCACCCCGAACTCGGTACCATCCGCATGCCCGGCAATCCGATCAAGATGGAGAAGACTCCGCCCACGGTCCGCAAGGCACCGCCTCGGGTTGGCGAGGACAAGCAGGACGTACGAGCCGCGCTGAGGGGAGTGTCGGGAGGCCCGACACCCGCGGCGCTGGCCATCGCCGCTCATATCGGCACGGTCGCCGTCGACGCCGGTCTGCGGCCTGTCGGCCGAAGCGGCGGCTGGGCCGACTCCCGAGGCATACGGCAGCTCACCGCGCTCGGTGACGCCTGGGCGGGATGGCTTCTGGCGGCGGCGGGCCGACCGTGCCTCGCCGGCGGTGCCCTGGCCTGCCTGATGGACCCGGAGGCGGTGGACACAGAGGGGGTCCACGCCGTGCTGTCGCCCAAGGACTTCCTCGTGGCCCGGCTCACCGGCCGCCTCACCGCCGACACGATCAGCGCCGCCTACACCCTGGCCTCCGATGTGCGCCGTCGCGCGTGGAACGTCGATCTGCTCCACGAAGCCAAGGTGGACGTAACGCTGTTGCCGCCGCAGTCGGAGCCGACGTCGGTGGTCGGCACGCTCACCCAGGAGGCCGCGGCGGTCACCGGATTGCCCACCGGGCTTCCCGTCGTGTCAGGCGGCCCGGACGGCTCCGTGGGCATCGGTCTGCTGCTGGGCGGCAGCGAGGACATCATCGCCGACGTCGCGGGCACCACCGACGTCGTGGGCCGGCTGCTGCGCCATCCCGACGCCCTGCCGGACGGCGCCGTGCTCAACCCGTCCGTGCTGCCGGGCCGTTTCGTCGCGGGAGGGGCGACCGGCCTCACCGGGGGCGCCGTCGCGCACCGGCGCTCTCTGGTCGGGACGGTCGAGGACGGACGGCTTGCCGAAGTGCCTCCCGGCGCGGACGGGCTCATCATCCTGCCGAGCATGACCGGTGCGCGCTTCCCCGACTGGCGCCCTGATGCCCGGGGCGCCGTGCTCGGACAGCGCCCCGAGCACGAGGCCGCCCATCTGCTACGAGCCGCCCAAGAGGCCGCGGCTCACACTCTGCGCGATGCGGTGGACCGGCTCGACCCCTCGGGCGAGCTGCCCGTCGCGTTCGCCGGCGGTTCCTCCCGCAGCGCCCATGTCGCGCAACTACGCGCCGATGTTCTGGGCAGGCCGCTTCTGCTGTCCCCGGAGCCGGATGTCACCTTGCTCGGTGCGGCGGCACTGGCCCTCCTCGGCTCGGGCGAGATCACCGACCTGGACGCTCTGCGCTCATGCCTCATCGGCACGCTGCGCCGGGTGGATCCTGACGAGGCCCGCGCGGCGCGGTACGGGGAACTCCACACCCGCTGGCGGACTCTGAAGGACACCACCGACGCCGCGTATGCGGCGGCCACCAGCCTCTAGGCCGGCTCATTATCGGCACCCTGGTCGGCGGGTCTCCGGGGACGAAATGGGTCTTTTCTTGCGGTGCCGCCGTCTGAACCCCGATCCTGATCTGAATAATGAACGCATCCATGGAATGTTCGTACGGTATACCGAACGATGCTCTGTCGAATGCGGTAGGGAAGTAAGGGGAGAGAGTGAGCGTCTCCGAGGGGTCGGTGCGGGGCATGTTGGCTGTCAATCTGCGGCAGGCGAGGCTGGAGCGGGGGCTGTCGATCTCCGAGCTGTCCAGGCGTTCCAAGATCGGCAAGGCGACGCTGTCCCAGCTGGAGTCCGGGGCCGGCAACCCCACCATCGAGACGGTGTTCAGCCTCTCGCGGGTGCTCGAGGTGCCGATCTCGGACCTGCTGGACGCCCGGCCCGCGGGCGAGCTGACCGTGGTGCGCGCGGCGGAGACGGAGGCGCTCAGCGGCGAGGGTGTCGACCTGCGCCCGCTCCAGCGGATCGAGTCCGGCGAAGCCGTCATCGAGGTCTTCGACCAGCGCGTGCGGGCCGGGCGTCGGCAGGATTCCCTCGGCCATGTGGGTACCGAGCACACCATCGTGCAGGCCGGCCGGCTCGGTGTGCGGGTGGAGGGGCGCGAGGTGGAGTTGGGGCAGGGCGACTACGTGCGATTCGACGCGGCGCGGCCGCACAGCTACACGGCTCTCGACGGCGATGTGCGCTCGGTCCTGCTGCTCCAGTACCGGTCGGATCAGCGGCTGCACCTGCCGCACCCGGCGCCCGGCCCCCGCTCGGCGCGGTGATGGGTCCGCGGCGGGGTCCCGGAATCGTTCCGTCGTGACCGTTGACACGCTTCCTGTCCCGCGCATACTTTTTCCGCGTTCGGTTTAACGAACGAGGAGGGTTCGATGTACGGAACGCGAGTGGTGGTACTGGGAGCCGGGATCGTCGGCTGTGCCTGCGCTCGCGAGTTGGCCCTCGCCGGACTCGAGGTCACCGTTGTCGACCGCGGCGCCGCCGCGTCGGCCACCACCGCGCACGGCGAGGGCAACGTACTCGTCTCCGACAAGGGGCCGGGGCCGGAGTTGGAGCTCGCCCAGCTGTCCAGGCGGCTGTGGCCGCAGGTGCTCACGGCCGTCGCCGAGCGGCTCGCGCACGCGGCGCGGGCGGTGGAATGGGAGCCCAAGGGAGGCATCGTCGTCGCGACCACCGACGCCGGTGCCCGCGAGTTGACCCGCTTCGCCGCCGGCCAGCGCACGGCGGGGGTGCACACCGAAGTCCTCGACGCCGACGCACTCGCCGACGCGGAGCCGTACGTCACCCGCGAGCACACCGCCGCCCTGCACTACCCGGAGGACGCCCAGGTGCAGCCGGCGGCCGCGGCCGCCGCCCTGCTCGCCGACGCACTCGCCGCCGGTGCCGTCCTGCGGACGGACTGCGAGGTGCTCGCGGCGGTCACCCGCGGCGGCCGGATCACCGGGGTGCGCACCTCGTCCGGCCTGCTGGAGGCCGACTGGTTCGTCAACGCCGCGGGGCCGTGGTCCGGCGAGCTGTCCACCCGCCTCGGCGCCCCCGTGGACATCCGCCCCCGGCGCGGCGATGTGCTGGTGACCACGCCGCTGCCGCCGACGGTCTTCCACAAGGTCTACGACGCGGACTACGTGGGTGCCGTCGGCAGCAGCGCCGGGGATCTCCAGACCTCGGCGGTGGTGGAGTCCACCCGCGGCGGCAGCGTCCTCGTCGGTTCCTCACGCCGCCGCGTCGGCTTCGACGATCGGCTCCGCCCCGAGGTGCTGTCGGCGATCGCGGTCAAGGCGCTGCGGCTGTTCCCGACGCTGGCGGGAGTCCCGGTGATGCGGGCCTACGGCGGATTCCGCCCCTATGTCCCCGACCATCTGCCGATCATCGGTGCCGACCCGCGGCTGACCGGCCTGTGGCACGTCGGCGGCCACGAGGGTGCCGGAATCGGCTTGTCGGTGGGCAGCGCACGGCTGCTGCGCGAACTGATGCTCGATCAGCCGACGGCGATGGATCCGGCACCGTTCCGGGTGGACCGCCCGGCCGTGCTGGGCGGCGGCGCGGGCACCGTAGTGGAGGAGGCGGTATGAGCCCCAGACGCGTCCACGCCGAGTCCGACGCCGTCGGGCGGCGGGACCGGCCGCTGAGGATCACTGTCGACGGCGAGCCCGTCGACGGCATCGCGGGCCAGACCATCGCGGGCGTCCTGCTCGCCGCCGACCGCCTGGCCTGGCGGCGGCAACGCTCCGGCGCGCCCCGCGGCGTCTTCTGCGGTATCGGCGTCTGTTTCGAGTGTCTGGTGACCGTGGGCGACGAACGAGATGTCCGCGCCTGCCAGCGCCGGGCCCGCGACGGCGACGCGGTGACCACACAGACCCGGGAGCCGAGGACCGGGCACGCTCCGAAGCCGTCCCCCCGGAGGAACAGCGACGCATCGGCGGGGGAGGGGAAGTGACGGGGCGACACGTGGCCGTGGTGGGTGCGGGGCCCGCGGGCCTCGCCGCGGCGGAGACCGCGCTGAGCGCCGGTGCCCGGGTGACACTGATCGACTCGGCGGACCAGCCCGGCGGCCAGTACCACCGCATGCTGCCCGAGGCTTACCGCGCCGTCCGCCCCGAGCGGCCCCAGCACGGTTGGCGGGACTTCGACCGGCGCCGCCGCCGGGTGCTCGCTCACCCGCGGTGCGCATGGTGGCCCGAGACCTCCGTCTGGGCGCTGGAGCGCCCGGACCCGGAAGAGCCCGGAGTCCCGCGGGTGCACCTGCTGCGCGGCCCGGCCGACGGCGGCGGGAGGCGCCGGCTGACGCTTGCCCCCGATGCGCTGGTGCTCGCCGTGGGCGCCCACGACCGCGTCCTGCCGTTCCCCGGCTGGGAGCTGCCCGGTGTCTTCGCCGCCGGTGCGGCACAGGCATTGGCCAAGGGCGAACGGGTCGTGGTCGGTGACCGTGTGGTGATCGCCGGCTCGGGACCGTTCCTGCTCCCGGTGGCCGCGTCGCTGCTGGAGGCCGGCTCGCGCGTGCTGGAGGTGCTGGAGGCCGGTACGGCCGCCACCGTGGCCCGCGGCTGGTCACGGCGCCCCTGGCAGTTGGCGGCGCACGCCGCGAAGAGCGGTGAACTCGCCGAATACGCTGCCTTGTTGATCCGTCACCGGGTGCCCTACCGCGTCGGCCGCACGGTCGTCGAGGCGCGCGGCGACGGCCGTATCGAGGAAGTCGTCACCGCACGGCTGCGCCCCGACTGGTCGGTGGTGCCGGGCAGCGAGCGTACGTCGCCGGTCGACGCGCTGTGCGTCGCCCATGGCTTCAGCCCGAGACTGGAGCTCCCCGTGGCCGCCGGGTGTGCGCTGCGCCGCACACCGGGCGGCGAGTTCGTGGCGGTCGACTACGACCAGCGGACCAGCTGCCCGGGGGTGTACGCGGCTGGTGAGATCACCGGAATCGCGGGCGCCCCGGCCGCACGGGCGGAGGGTGCGCTCGCCGGATGGTTCGCCGGTGGCGGGGACTCGGCCGCGCCCGCCCTGCGCCCCCTGCGACGCGGCCGGGACCGGGGCCGCGCCTTCGCCGAACGGCTGGCCGAGGCGCATCCCATGGGTGAGGCATGGCCCCAGTGGCTGCGTCCGGAGACCATCATCTGCCGCTGCGAGGAAGCCGATTACGCCTCGGTGTGCCGGGCCGTGGGCAATGAGGCGAGCGCCGGTGCGCGGGTCGCCAAGCTGGAAACCCGCGCCGGTCTCGGCCCGTGCCAGGCCCGCGTCTGCGGCCCCACCGTCGCCGAGCTCGGCGCCCGGCTGACCGGCCGGCCCGCTCAGCGGCACGCCGAGGGCGCGCCGACGGCCGGGCCCCACCGCCGGCCGATCGCCCAGCCCATCCGGCTCGGCGAACTCGCCGAACCCGAACCATCCCCCGAGGACCCCACCGCCGGGCCCCACCCCCTTTGACGGCCGTCGGGCCCGCACGGCACACCAACCTCTTCGGAACGGAGTCAAAGTTCATGAGTGAACCCGAGAAGCGGCAGCTCTCCCTCGGTGGCGTCGTGGTCGCCACCGCCTTGCCGTACTACGAGGACGCGTCCGCCCCGGCGGGCCTGGCCGTGGATTACGACCGGTACGCCCAGCACTGCCGCTGGCTGGTCGACAACGGCTGCCACGGCGTCGGCCCGAACGGCTCGCTGGGGGAGTACTCCTCCCTGACCGACGAGGAGCGGCGCCGGGTGGCCCGCACCGCCGTCGAGGCGGTCGGCGACGCGGCCACCGTGGTCGTCGGTGTGCACGGTGTCGGCTCGCACCAGGCCAGGCACTGGGCCGAGATCGCGGCCGAGGACGGCGCCGACGGTGTGCTGTGCCTGCCGCCGACCATGTACCGCGCCAACCGCGGGGAGATCCTCGCGCACTTCGAGGCCGTGGCCTCCGTCGGCCTGCCGGTCATGGTCTACAACAATCCCATCGACACCAAGGTCGATCTGACCCCGGACCTGCTCGCCGAGATCGCCCGCATCGACAACGTCGTCGCGGTCAAGGAGTTCTCCGGCGACGTGCGGCGCGTTCTGGAGATCAGGGAGCGGGCGCCCGGTCTGGACGTGATCAGCGGCGCCGACGACGTGGTACTGGAGAGTCTGCTGATGGGCGCCACCGGCTGGTTCGCCGGCTTCCCGAACGTCTTCCCCGCCGAGTCGGCCCGCCTGTACGACCTGGCCACGGCCGGAAAGCTGGCGGAAGCCCGCGCGCTGTACGAGCCACTGGTGGCGGCCTTCCGCTGGGACTCACGCACCGAGTTCGTCCAGGCCATCAAGCTCGGCATGGAGCAGGTCGGCCGGTTCGGCGGCCCCTGCCGCCCACCACGCGGCCCGCTGACGCCGCGGATGCGCGAGCAGGTCCAGGCCGACATGGCCCGCGCCATCGCCTCCATCGAGGGACAAGCCGCCTGATGCGGTCCGTCCGTACGATCAGCGCCGTCGACTCGCACACCGAGGGCATGCCCACCCGCGTCGTCACCGGTGGCGTCGGGCCGATCCCCGGCGACACCATGGCCGAGCGACGCCACCACGCCGTGGCGAACCTGGACGGGCTGCGCCGGTTCCTGGTCGACGAACCGCGCGGCCACTCCGCCATGAGCGGCGCGATCCTCCAGCCGCCGACCCGCCCGGACGCCGACTGGGGCGTGCTCTACATCGAGGTCAGCGGGTTCCTGCCGATGTGCGGGCACGGCACCATCGGCGTGGCCACCGTCCTGGTGGAAACCGGGATGGTGACGGTCACCGAACCGGAGACCATCGTGCGCCTCGACACGCCCGCCGGGCTGGTCGAGGCACGGGTGGCCGTCCATGACGGCCGCGCCGAGAAGGTCACCCTGCGCAATGTGGACGCCTTCGCGCTCGAACTGGACGCGACGTTGCACGTGCCGGGCCTCGGGGACATCCGCTACGACATGGCCTACGGCGGCAACTTCTACGCCGTCGTCGAACTCGACCGGATCGGCCTGCCGTTCGACCGGGCCCGCAAGGCCGAGATCCTCGCCGCCGGTCTGTCGATCATGCGGGCGGTCAATGAGCGGAACCGGCCGCTGCACCCGGTCGACCCGCTCATCGGTGGCTGCAAACACGTGCAGTTCCTGGCCCCGGACTCGACCGCCCGGCACTCCCGCAACGCCATGGCCATCCACCCCGGCTGGTTCGACCGCTCACCGTGCGGCACCGGCACCTCGGCGCGGATGGCACAGCTGAACGCGCGCGGCGAACTGCCGCTGCACACCGAGTTCGTCAACGAGTCGTTCATCGGCACCCGGTTCACCGGCCGCCTGGTCGGCACCTCCGAAGTGGGCGGACTGCCCGCGGTCGTCCCCGAGTTCTCCGGCCGCGCCTGGATCACCGGCACCGCGAACTACCTGCTCGACCCGGACGATCCCTTCCCGCACGGATTCGTGCTCTAGGAGTACCCCCGACGCGTAAGCCCCGTACGTATCACCGGAGGGACCCCATGTCCCGCTCAACTCCATCCATACCCTCGAACAGCGCGGTGCCCCGCGCCGGGCTGTTCTCCCGGGAGGGAATCTTCCGACTCAAGCCCGTCGATTCCTCCGAGGAAGAGACCACCGGCGGTCTCCGCCGGACCATGGGACTGTGGCAACTGGTCGCCCTCAGCCTCGGGGGCCTGGTCGGCGCGGGCGTCTTCTCACTCGCCGGAGTCGTGGCCCACGAGACGGCCGGACCCGGCGTGATGATCTCCTTCCTCGTCGCGATCATCGCCAGCGCCGCGGCGGCGCTGTGCTACGCGGAGTTCGCCGGCACCATCCCCAAGGCCGGCTCGGCCTACACCTACTCCTACGCCGCCCTCGGCGAGGTCGTCGGGTGGGCGATCGGCTGGGACCTGCTACTCGAATACACGGCCATCGTCGCCGTGGTGGCCATCGCCGTGTCCGGCTACCTCTCCTACATCCTGGAGCGGATCGGCATCGACCTGCCCCACTGGATGCTCGGCGCACCGGGCACCGGGTCGGGCCACCGGGTCGACCTGCTCGCCGCCCTGCTGTGCGTATTACTGGCCTTCGTCCTCTCCCGCGGCACCAGGCAGTCGGCCCGTTTCGAGACCGTCCTGGTGGTCATCAAGCTCGGCATCGTCGCGCTGGTGATCATCGCCGGTGCCTTCCACATCTCCTCCGGCAACTACACACCCTTCCTGCCCTTCGGTATCGGCGGCGCGTTCACCGGCGCCGCGACCACGTTCTTCGCCGTCTACGGCTACGACGCCATGAGCGCGGCCGCCGAGGAGAGCGCCGAGGCGAAGAAGGTGCTGCCGAAGGCCATTGTGATCTCCCTCGCCATCGCCGCGGTCATCTACCTGCTGGTCTGCCTGGTCCTGCTGGGCATGCAGAACTACCAGGAGATCGACGTCAAGAGCCCGTTCTCCAGCGCGCTCGCCTCGGTGGGCCTTGGCGGCCTCGGCATGGTCGTCGCCATCGGCGCCGTCATCGGCATCACCACCTCCGCGTTCGCCAACATGCTGGCGGTGACCAGGGTCTGGTTCTCCATGAGCCGCGACGGGCTGCTGCCGCGGTTCTTCGCGCGCAACCATCCCGAGCGGCACGTCCCCACCCGGGTCATCTGGCCGGTCGGTATCGGCTCGGCGCTGATCGCCGGCTTCCTCCCCATCCGGGAGGCAGCCGATCTGACCAACATCGGCATTCTGATGGCCTTCATCGTGGTGGCCGTCGCGGTCGTGGTGATGCGCAGAACACGCCCCGACCTGCCACGCGCCTTCCGCACCCCGCTGGTCCCCCTGGTACCGGCCGTCGGGGTCGCCTTCTCCATCTGGCTGATCAGCAACCTGGACTGGCTGACCTGGGTGCGCTTCGCCGTATGGATGGCCATCGGAATGATCGTCTACGGTCTGTTCGGCTTCCGGAACTCGGCGGAGAACCGGCCCGCCGGGCATCGGGGAGGAGCAACCTCGTGAGTGGCCATCACACCGCTCAGCGAGGCCGGCGCTTGGGAGCGGGTGGCAGCGGGGCACGGGGGGAATTCGGTGAGTCCTGGTACCAGTACGCGGTGGTACTCAGATCGTCCTGGCGTTCGAAGAGTCCGTGGTCCCATGCGCCGATCTGTTGCAGCGTCACTCTCAGCCGCTCCTCGAAGTAGATCGGGTCCGGGAGGTGCCAGCGATAGAGGCCGTGCATGGGTGGCATATGGGTGGCGAAGGGCGAGGCCCTCGTGGTGTCGCGCGCCGAGTGGTAGGGGTAGCCGGAGTACGGGGCACTGAAGGTGAGCACCTCGGGCTCCGGGTCGTTGCGCAATGCGTCCTGGAACGCCCACGCCCCGCCGGCGTAGTCCTCCAGGCCCGTGCTGCACAGAGTCGGCAGTTCCTCGTCGTCGTCCACGAAGAATTTGACCTCTCCCTCGCCCCACCAGTACCGCTGGAGTGAGGCCAGTGCGATGTATGTGCCGACGTAGGTTCCACGGCCCCGCACTCCGTCGAGCACGACATGGTCCGTGCCCAGTGGCGTGGACCCGTTCGAGCGGCGCCACTGTGCGTGGAAGTAGCCGGTGTCCGCGCCGATCTCGTCGCCCGTGGTGTAGTCGACCTGGTAGAAGACATGGGGCAGATCTGCGTCGTGCTGGCTCTCCAGGGTGAGTCGGGCGTGGGTACGGAAGGGCATGGGGAAGTACGCGTTCATGCCGCCCGTCGGAGCGACGACGATCGGGACGGACGTCACCAGGGCGCGGGTGGCGAACCCGTTGCAGAAGAAGTCGCCCAGCGGTACTTCGACGGCGGGCGTCTCGGAGCCCTCCCAGTACGCGCGCAGCACGAGGTCGCGCAGGACGAACGGTCCACCGTCGGGTGTCCGCTCTGCGACGGTGATCCAGATGTGCCGGATGACGCCCGGCCCATCGATCTCCGCGAGGGTGAGGGACTCACCGGCGGGCAGGGGCAGATAGGCCGACCCCTTGCGGCCGGGGCCGAGCGGCGATGCCGCCCGTCCCGCGCCGCCGGCCGCGCCGGTGCGGTTCTCGGCGTTGATGGACCGGCTGCGAACGCCCCGGTTCGGGCTCAGGGCACTCCACTGGGTGAACACGTATGCTCCTCGGACGGTGTGGATGAGCGGCTGCGACGGCGGATGGCCGGTTCCGCGCGCTCACTTGACGGCTCCTGCGGTGACACCCCGGCTGAGGGTCCGCTGGAACACCAGGAAGAAGACGAGCGTGGGCAGAAGGGACAGCAACGACCCGGCGTTGAGGACGGTGATGTCGATCGAGTGCTGGCCGCGCAGTGTGGCCAGGGCGATCGGTACGGTCTGCGCAGATGGGTCGTTGAGCAGGATGAGGGGGAGGTAGAACTCGTTCCACGTCCAGATGAAGAAGAACACGACGAGGACGGACAGCGTCGGCCGCAGGACGGGGAAGACGACCCGCCACAGGATCTGCCACCGGGACGCGCCGTCGATCACGGCCGCTTCGAGGAGTTCCTTGGGGAGGGTGGTCATGACACTGGCGAGCAGATAGGTGCCGAACGCGGCCTGGAGCACGGTGAAGACGATCACCACGGACCAGACGCTGTTGAGCAGTCCCACCTCTTCCGCGCCATAGAACAGCGGGTAGATGAGTGCCTCCTGCGGCACCATCGTGGCCAGCAGGAGCACAGCGAGGATCGCGCCGTTGCACCGCACCTTGCCGATGCCGATGGCGTAGGCGCTGATGAGGGAGAGCGCGGCGCCCAGGAAGGCGACGGCGCCTGCGATGAACACGGAGTTGCCCAGGGCGACCGGGAAGTCGACGAGCGACAGATAGCGGGAGAAGGCTTGTGGCGTGAACGCGGCCGGCCAGGAGAGGGGCCCGTGCCTCGAGTAATCCGCGCTGGTCTTGAAGGCGTTGAGGACCAGGAGCAGAAACGGCGCGAGCATGACCGTGGCGGCGGTGACGGTCATCAGCAGCATGAGCCATCGCAGGGGGTAGCGATTGCGTCGGCTCTGTTCGGCGGGCTCGGTACCGGGGTGGGGCCGGGTCGCCACGACCGAGGGTGCCGGTGGAAACTCGTCGTTCATGTCAGCCCTCCTGCCGCTCGGAACGGCGCTGCCACACGATGAGCAGGGCCGCGATGGCGAAGATGACCACAGACGTGAAGGTCGCGATCGCGGCGCCGTAGCCGACCCGGGACAGTTCGAAGAAGTTGCGATACGCGTAGTAGGACGGCACCACCGTCGAGTTCTCCGGACCGCCGCCGGTGAGAATGAGGATGGGAGCGAACACCTTCAGCGCACCCACCGTCGCGGTGAGGACCACGAAGAAGACCTCGGGGCGGATCTGGGGCACCGTGATCGCGCGGAACCGCCGCAGCCAACCGGCCCCGTCCAGCTCCGCCGCCTCGTAGAGCTCCGGATCGACCCGTTGCAGCGCGGCCATGAAGACCACCACGGGATAGCCGATCTGGAGCCAGATCAGCATGAGCATCACCGAGTACAGCGCCAGATGGGGATCACCGAGCCAGTCGGGTCCGGACGCGATGCCGATCGAGCGGAGATAGGTGTTGATCGATCCCTGGCGCGGGTCGAGGATCGTGCTCCAGATGAAGCCGGCGACCGCGATCGGCAGGATCTGCGGCAGGTAGTACGTCGCCCGTAGGAAACTCGCGGCCCGGTTGCCGAATGCCTTGCCGATGTAGTCGAAGAGTACTGCCGCGAGGACGATACCGATCAGGGTCGGGACCACGACGATGGCGACAATCATGAACAACGAGTTCCGGAACGAGTGCCAGAATTCCGCGTCGTGCATCAGGTCCAGATAGTTGCCGAGGCCGTACCAGTGCTTCGGCGCCATGCCTCCCTTCCACTGGTAGAGGCTGAGAACTATGTTCATCACGAACGGCGCGGCGACAACGACGGCGAAGCCGGCGGCGATGGGAATCAGGTAGAGCCAGTACGAGCCGGACCTGCTGCGCCCTTTCCTGGGCAGACGCCGGTCAGGGACCAGTGCGGACATGGAGGTCTCTCTTCTGCGGGGGACATGCCGGGGTCGCGCCCTCCGGTCCCGGCACGTCCGGCGTCTACTGCTGGGTGGCGGTCTTCTTGCCGTCGTCGTAGAACTTCTGCAATGCCTTCAGGTATTCGTCCGCCGTCTCGCTCTTGTTGGACATGGCCTGCATATGGTTCTGAATGAAGTCGAGGAAGCCGGGCACCGGGTAGTCGGGGTAGAAGGACATGGCCTTCCGCTTCACCAGATCGTCGAACTGCTCCGTGTACTGGCGGGTTACCTTGTCCTTGATGGCCGAGGCATCACCCGCCAGCGGCAGACCGCCCTGGTTACCGATGTCGTTCTGGACCTCAGCGCTCAGGGTGATGTCGATCCAGTCGTACGCGAGGTCCTTGTCGTTCGATTTCGTCGGCACTCCCCACAGATGTCCTGAGGAACCCATGACCTGCTGGGCGCCCGGCAGCGTGAAGTACCCCCACGGGAAGTCCGCGTCCTTGCGGATACGGGAGAACTGGCTCTGATTCCACATGAGCATGGCGTCGTCGCCGCCGAGGAAGTTGACGATGGCCTGCTCGTAGGAGAGGCCGCCGAGTTTGTCGCCGACGTACCCCTTGTCGATCCAGTCCTGGAACTTCTGTGTTCCTTCCTTCCAAGGGCCGGACCGGAAGTTCACGTTGCCTTTGAGGAACATGAAGTCGTCGATCTGCTGCCGGGATGCCGAGGCGGAGACCAGCGAGTACCACAGCCACATCTGGTTGAAGCCCTGGCTGGTGTTGGCGGAACTGGAGATCGGGACGTGACCCGCGGCCTTCAGTTTGTCCATGTCGGCCTCGAGCTGGGCCAGGGTCGTCGGTGGCTTGGTGATGCCGGCGTCCGTGAACATCTTCTTGTTGTAGTAGAAGGTCACATATTCGCCGACGTTCGGAACGCCGTACCAGTCGCCGGACCCGGCCAGCCCGTTCTGGTCGTACTGGGCGAACGCGGCCATCGGGCCCGTCACCTTCTTGTCCCAGCCCCGTGCCTTCGCCTCATCCGTCAACGGCTGGAGCAGGCCCTGGCCGGCAAGCTGGCCGCCGTCCGCGTTGCCCTTGTTGAACTCGATCACGTCGGGGACGTTGTTTCCGGACAGTGTGATCTTCGCGTTCTGGCGCATCGCGTCGAAACTCGTGGTCTGGAATTTCACCTTCACGCCCGGGTGCCGCTTCTTGAATATCGCCACCGCTTTCTGCCAGCCCTCGGCCTGTGCCGAGGTCTGGTCCTCGTACTGGAGGATCGTGAATGTCCCGTCGGATTTCTCACTCGTGCCGCCTCCGCAGGCGGCGAGGGCCAGGGCCAGCGTGGTGGAAAGACAGACGCTCAGGCAGCGCCGTGTCGTGGGTCGGAGTCTCATGTCGAAGCTCCCTCTCGACTCGTCATTGAACGGAGGTGCTGATGTCGGCCTGCCGTCCTCCGGGCAGGCCCGGCCCGCCGGAGGTACCGGTGGGAAGGTGGTGAGGGCGCCATCGGGGGCCCGGCGGGATCAGACCGCGCGGCCCTACCGGTGTGCCGTTAACTTCTTGGGCGTCCGGCCACTGGGGGCTGCGACCGAGTCCCGGATGACCAAGGGGCAGGAGACGAAGTGGCCGGTCGGGCCATCGCCCCCGTCTTGCAGCCGGGCGATCGCCTTCTCTGCCGCACGGACGCCCATCCGATAGTGCGGAAGCTGGACGGTCGTCAGTCCCGGGAACAAGTTCTCCGCGAAATTCTGCTGGTTGTCGAAGCCCACGATGGACAGGTCCCGCGGGATCTGAAGTCCGAGTTCGGCCGCCACCTGGTAGAAGCCCAGCGCAAGCCGGTCGGAGAAGCAGAAGACCGCCGTGGGCCGGTCACTGCGGCGCAGGAGTCTGCGAGCGGGTTCCCGCGCGGCGGATGCGTTCGGCTCGGACGCCTCCACGACGAGCGACTCGTCGAGGCCCAGTCCAGCCTCCGCCAGCGCACTCTCATAGCCCTCGCGGCGCAGCGACTCGGCGATCGCGAAAGCCGGTGCGATGAGGTTGCAAAAGGCGATCCGCCGGTGCCCGGCGTCGATGAGATGGAGTGTCGCCGCCCTCGCGCCGGCCCTCTCGTCGGGCACGACCCAGTCGGCGTTCCCTCTCCGCGGCCGGCCACCCAGGATCACCTGGGGCACCGGCCGGGGAAGCCGCGGAAGATCCACCTCACGGTGGTAGTCGACGGCCACGATCAGTCCCTCGACGCTGCGTTGCAGCAGGGACCGCACCGCCGGACCCTCCATATCCGGATTGCCGGCCATATCGACGAGGAGGAGAACATATCCCTCCCTCCACGCCTTGGACTGCGCGCCGGCCAGCATCTGCCCCGAAAAGGGAACGCTTGCGACACCGTCGGACAGCAGGCCCAGTGTGCGGGTCTGCCGCGTCCGCAGTCCCCGCGCGGCAAGGTTGGGCAGATACCCGAGATCTTCGGTCGCCTGCCGGATACGCGCGGCGGTTTCGACGCTCACGCGCCCCTCGTGCTGATCGTTGAGCACGAGGGAGACGGCCGAAATGGAGACGCCACAGTGAGCGGCGATGTCTTTCATCGTCACCATGTGCCACCTCCTGCCGGTCGGCCATTCAGGGGACCCTGACAGTAAGAACGTCAAACGTTTGACGCAAGGGCGGAGACCCCGCCTTCTCTGCCGACGTGTCCGCCACGGCGAGCTGGGGTTATGGCCGATGTGATGTTTCGACGACCGGCCGACCGGCGTGGCGGCGACTCCCGCGATGCGGCACGAGGTCGGTATCCGGCCGCCCCCTGCCCGGCGACGACCTCCGCCGGCAAGGCCGCGATCGAGCGCTTCCCGTGCCCGGTGACCTCCCAGGACTGCTGGCAGGAGCTGGTGCCGCCCGCACCGCGGGACGACAGTCCATGGCGGTTCCATGGCTCCACACCATTGCCGGAGCATCGCTGAGCTGGGGAAACCGCTCCACCTGCCGATTGGCCAACACAGTTGTTACCGTCGGCCTCTTTAACTCCAGGTGCGGTGTGACATATTACTGCGCCATAACAGTCAAGCGGAGGCTCTCCGATGAACAGTTTGCGCAGCCGGCTCACCGGCGCCGTGGCCCTGACCACCAGCACTGTCCTTCTCACCGCCTGCGGGATCGCCGACTCGGCCGGTTCCGGCAGCGGCACCTTCAAGGTTGCCGTCCTCGCGGCCTCCAGCCAGAACGGCTACAACCAGGCCGTCTACAAGGGGGTCAAGCAGGCCGCGGCCGCGTCCGGCAAGAAGATCAGCCTGAAGCTCCTCGACGGCCAGTTCGACTCGAACACGCAGCTGTCGCAATTGCAGAACGTCACCAGCACCGGCGACTACGACGGAGTCGTGGTCGTGCCCAATGACGGAGTCGGCCTGGCGGCGGCCTTCCCGCTGGCCAAGAAGATCCCCGTCGTCACGGTGCTCAATCCCGTCGGATCGGACATCAACAAGATGAAACCGCAGGTCGACGGCGTGGTCACCACCGTTGGCGTGCCCCCTGCCACGGCCGCGGCGAAGCAGGCCGAGGGGGTGGTCACCTACTGTGCCGACATCGATCCCTGCAAGGTCGTACTGCTCGTCGGCAATCTGTCCTCGCCGCTCGACGTGGCCCGCCGGGGCGCGTACAAGAAGGTGCTCGGCGGCCACTCCAACATCAAGGTGGTCAGCACGGTCGAGGGCCAGTACGACCGGGACACCTCGCTCAAGGCGATCAGCAACGTGCTCCAGGCGCACAAGGATGTCAACGTCATCCTGTCCAACGCCGACCAGCAGACCGCGGGAGCGCAGATAGCCCTCCAGAACGCCGGTATCAAGCCCAGGAGCATGTACCTCACCGGTGGCGGTGGTACCAAGGACGCCGTGGCCGCTGTCCGCGCGGGCACGTGGCGGGCCGACTACATCAACTTCCCGGTGAGCATGGGCAAGTCCGCGCTGGAGCAGCTCCTCAAGGCGATGGACGGCGGCAAGCCCGAGCCCGTGGTCGACGCGGACAAGATCGGCGGAATCGACCCCTACGCGACCAAGGCGACACTGGTGAAGACGCCGGACTTCACCGGCGAGTGGAACGGCTGAGGCCGATGGCCACCGCCCAACCGGTCATCGAACTGGCCGGCATCACCAAGCGATTCGGCGGAACGGCGGCCCTGGACGGAGTCGACCTGGCCGTGCACCCCGGCAGCGTGCACGCCCTGGTCGGGGAGAACGGGGCCGGAAAGTCCACCCTCGGCAAGATCGCGGCAGGAGTCTACGAGCCCGACGTCGGTCGCATCGTCGTCGAGGGCCGGCCGGTCGGACGCTGGGACACGGTACGCGCACAGCGCCGCGGCATCGTGATGATGGCGCAGGAGCTGTCGCTCGTACGGGATCTGACGGTGGCGCAGAACGTGTTCCTCGGCATCGAGCGGAGCAGCTTCGGCCTCCTGCGCCGCGACCACGGCCGCCGGTTCGCCGAACTCGACGAGATCGCGCGGTTCGGCCTCGATCCGGACACCCGGGTGGGGGACCTGCGCATCGCCGACCAGCAGAAGGTCGAGATCCTGCGCGCCCTGGCCCGGGACGCCAAGGTGATCGTGATGGACGAGCCGACCTCGTCGCTCACCGCACACGAGACCCGGCGGCTGCACGAGATGATCCGCCTGCTCACCGCGCAGGGACGGGCGGTCGTCTATGTGTCGCACTTTCTCGACGCCGTGCTGGAGGTCAGCGACACCGTCACGGTGATGCGCGACGGCCGCAGGATTCGCACCGCGCCCGCGGCGGACCAGACCAAGGCGTCCCTGGTGGAGGCGATGCTCGGCCGGGAGCTTGCCGTCTCCTTCCCGCCGCTGCCGCCCGCGCCCCACCCGGACACCCCACCGCTGCTCGAGGTGGAGGCGCTGGCCGGCGACAACGGGGTGAAACGGGCCTCGTTCACGGTACGGCCGGGCGAGATCGTCGGGCTGCTGGGACTGGTCGGCTCCGGGCGCACGGAATCGCCCGCGCCCTGATCGGCGCGGACCGGGTCAGCGCCGGAACCGTCACGCTGGCCGGCCGCACGCTCGGCCGGACAACCCCGCGGCGCAGCCGTGACCTCGGCCTGGTGCTGGTCCCCGAAGACCGCCACGGACAGGGCCTGGTGCTCCAGCGCAGCGTCACCGAGAACATCACGCTCGCCTCCCTGAGCCGCTTCTCCCGGCTCGGGCTGATCGACCGGCGGGCGGTCGGCAAACAGGTGGACGAGCTCGTCCGCCGCCTGGAGCTGCGCCCGGCCAGGCCCGAACTGCCGGTGCGGAGCTTCTCCGGCGGCAACCAGCAGAAGGCACTGATCGCCAAGTGGCTGGTCGGCGACCCGAAGCTGGTGATTCTCGACGAGCCGACGCGCGGTGTCGACGTCGGCGCCAAGTTCGCCATCTACGAGCTCATCGCCGACCTGGCGGCCCGCGGCGTCGGGGTGCTGCTGATCTCCTCGGAGCACGAGGAGGTGCTCGGCCTCGCCCACCGCGCCCACCTGATCAGCCGTGGCGAGGTGCTCGACGAGGTGGATCCGCGCAGTCTGGCCGTTGAAGACGTCCTTCGGCGGCTCTTCGATGTCGCGGACCGGACCGGAACAGGCGAAGCGGAAAGGACAAAGGAATCCCTCATATGACCGCCACCGAAACCGCACCCGAGGCCGGCGCGGGCGCCGACGTCCGCGGCGGCGTCCCGATCGGCCCGCGCGTCATCGCCTTCGCCCGGGACTACGCCGCACTGATCCTGCTGGTCGCGATCTTCGTGACACTGTCGATCATCTCCTCGTCGTTCCTGTCGTTCACCAACGTCATGAACATCCTCAACCAGAACACCCCGCTCGCGATCATCGCCGTGGCCGGCACCTTCGTCATCGTCTCGGGGGCGTTCGACCTCTCCACGGCGGCGATGTACGCGGTGGTCAGTGTGGTCGCGGCGTCGGTCGCCACATCCACCGGCAGCACCTGGACGGCCCTGCTCGCCGCGCCGGTGCTGGGCCTTGTGATGGGTGTGCTCAACGGGCTCGCCGTGACCCGTCTGAACGTCCACTCCTTCCTCGCCACACTCGCCTCCAGCCTGGTCTACAAGGCGGTCGCGGTACTGATCACCGGCGGCTCGCTGATCACCGTGACCACGAGCGGCTTCTCCGATCTCGGGCGCGGCCAGGTCGCGGGGGTCTTCTACTCGGTCCTCATCCTGCTGGCCGTCTTCGCGCTGGCGTCGCTGCTGCTCAACGGCACGGTCTTCGGCCGCCATGTGTTCGCCGTCGGTGGCAACTCCGACGCGGCCCATCTCTCCGGTGTGCGCGTGGACCGGGTCAAGGTCACCGTGTTCGCGCTCAGCGGCCTGGCCGTCGGCATCGCCGGCGCGATCGGAGTCTCCCGCCTCGCATCCGGCCAGCCACAGGCCGGCAGCGGCCTTGAACTCCAGGCCATCGCGGCGATCATCCTCGGCGGCAGCAGCATCTACGGAGGCATCGGCGCGGTCTGGCGCTCCCTGGTCGGTGTCTACCTGATCGCCCTGATCGGCAACGGCTTCGACATCCTCAATGTCAATCCGCAGATGAAGGACCTGGTCACGGGTGTCATCATCCTGGCCGCGGTGGCACTCGCGGCCGCCGACCGGCGTCGGCGCTGACCCCTCTCCCGAGCGCAGAAAGGTTCGACATGGCTGAAGTACGCGTCGCCATCGACGTCGGCGGCACCTTCACCGATGTGGTGAAACTCGACCCGCACAGCGGGGAGCTGCGGTTCGAGAAGGTGGCCACCACCCCCGCCGAGCCCACCAAGGGGGTGCTCGCGGCCTTCACCGCCGCACAGGCTCCGCTGGGCGAGGTGACCACCTTCAACCACGGCTCCACACTCGGCCTCAACTCCCTGCTGACACGCACCGGAGCCAAGGTGGCGGTGGTGGCCACCGCCGGTTTCCGTGACGTCTACCTGCTGGGGCGCACCGACCGGCGGCCCATGTACGCGCTCACGTACCACAAGCCGGAAGCCCTGCTGAAGCGACGGGACACCTTCGAAGTGGTCGAGCGTTCGCTGTTCGACGGCAGCGTCGTGACCCCGTTCGACGAGTCCGGTGCGCGCTCGGTCGCCGCCGAGATCGCCGCCGGGGGCTATCAGGCGGTCGCGGTCGCCTTCCTGCACTCCTACGCGAACCCGGCGCACGAACGCGCGATGCGGGAGGTGCTCCACGAGGTCGCCCCGGGTGTCGAGGTGACCCTGTCGCACGAGCTGTCCGGTGAGTACCGCGAGTACGAGCGCACCTCCACGGCCGTACTCGACGCGTACATCAAACCCATCATGCGGACGTATCTCGACGCCCTGACGAAGCGGCTGGACGAGGGCGGTTTCACCGGCCGGTTCCTGATGTCGCGCTCCGGCGGCGGCGCGATGACCGCCCGAGCGGCCACCCGCCAGCCGGTCAACCTGATCCTGTCCGGTCCGGCCGGTGGTGTCGTCGGCGCCGCCTCACTGGCCAAGGTGATCGGCACCCCCAACCTGATCACCATCGACATGGGCGGCACCAGTCTGGACGCCTCGCTGGTGGTCGACGGTGAACCGGTGTCGCACCAGAGCGCCGAGTTCGAGGGCCTGCCCATCAACACCACATCGCTCAACATCCACACCATCGGCGCGGGCGGCGGCTCGATCGCCTGGCTGGACGCGGCCGGCGCGCTCCAGGTCGGCCCGCAGAGCGCCGGAGCCACCCCGGGCCCGGCCGCGTACGGGCGGGGCGGCACCCAACCCACCTTCACCGACGCCGCCCTGATGCTCGGCTACATGGGCAGCGACGTACCGCTCGGCGGCTCGCTCGTGCTCGACGACGACCTCGCCGCCAAGGCCCTCCAACACACCGCCGACCAGCTCGGCATGAGCCTGCGCACGCTGGCCCGCGGCATCCTCCGCATCTCCACCACCAAGATCGTCGGCGCGGTCCGGGCGATCACCGTCGAACTCGGCCGCGACCCGAAGGACTTCGCGCTGCTCGCCTTCGGCGGTGGCGGTGGCCTGGTCGCCGTGGACGTGGCCCGCGAACTCGGCATCCCGACCGTCGTCGTGCCGCCGGGGCAGGGCGCGTTCTCGGCGCTGGGCATGCTGATGGCCGACGTGCAGCACGACCACGCCCGCACCGATGTGCTGCCCCTGGCCTCGGCGCCGGAGTCCTCCTTCGAAGAGGCGTTCGCCGCGATGGAGGCCGAGGCGAACGCGGCCCTGGCGGAGGAGGGCTTCGGCCCCGACCACCGCGGTCTGCACCGCTCGGTCGATCTGCGCTACGCCGGCCAGGAACACGCGGCGACCGTCCCCTACCCGGACGGTGACGTCACCGACAGCCTCGCGAAGAGCTTCCGCGCGCTCCACGAACGCCTCTACGGCCACGTCATGGACGACCCGGTCGAGATCGTCACGCTGCGGCTGCGGGCGGTCGGCATCGTCGACAAGCCCGCATGGCCCCGGCACGCCGAGCGCACCGAGGGGGAGCCGTCGGTGCTGGGCGAACGCCAGGTCTTCGCCCGGTCCGACACCGGTGTGCCCTATCAACTCGTCACCCGGGAATCACTCCTGGTCGGCGATGTGATCGAGGGCCCCGCCGTGGTCGCCGAGCACACCGCCACCACCGTGTTGCACGCCGGTGACCGGCTGCGCGTCGCCGAACACGGCGAACTCGTCATCAGTGTCAAGGCCGAGAAATCCGAGAAATCCGAGAAAGCCGAGGAATCCGAGAAAGCCGAGGGAAACGACCGATGACCGACGCGATCACCCTTGAGGTCATTCGACACGCTCTGCTCGCCGCCGCCGAGGAGATGGCCCGCAACCTGTGCCGGACGGCGTACAACACCGTGGTCTACGAGATCCACGACTACGGCATCGGCCTGCACGACGCCAACGGCGACGTGGTCGCCGACGCGCCCGGCATCGCCATCTTCACCCGCGGCAACGACCACGGCATCCACCGGGCGATCGAGCACATCGGCGCCGGGAACATGGCGCCCGGCGACGTGTTCCTGCTGAACTACCCGTACTGGTCATCGGCGCACACCCTGGACACCCTCGTCTTCGCGCCGATCCACGCCGACGAGCGGCTCATCGGCTTCGCCTCGTGCCGCATCCATGTGCTCGACCTGAAGCAGAAGAACCCCGGCTACGTGCTGGACTCCACCGACATGTACCAGGAAGGCATGTTCTTCCCCGGCTCGCGCCTCTACCGTGCCGGCGTGCCCAACCAGGAGATCTTCGACATCATCCGCTTCAACTCGCGGATGCCCGAGCGGACCATCGGCGACCTCCAGGCCCAGGTCTCCGCGTGTGTGACGGGGGTGCGGCGCACCAGGGAACTGGCCGCCAAGCACGGCACCGACACACTGGTCGCCGCGATGCGGTCGATCAACGACCACGGGGAGCGGCTGGCCCGGCTGGCCCTGGCGGACCTGGAGCGCGGCACCTGGAGCGCCACCGACATCGTCGACTCCGACGGCGTCGACATCGATCGCGAGATCCTGCTCAAGGCCACGGTCACGATCACCGAGGACGAATTCGTCGTCGACTGGACCGGAAGCGAACGCGACGTACGCGGCCCCATCAACCTGCCGGTGGGCCAGACGATCGCGCTCTCCAGCCTCGTGTTCAAGGCACTGACCACTCCGGACACCCCGGTGGTGGCCGGCAACTTCGCCCCGCTCAGAGTGATCACCGACCCCGGCAGCGTGATGCACGCCGTGCCGCCGATGCCCACATTCACCCTGTGGACCGGACTGCTCGCAGGCGAAGTGATCCTGAAGGCACTGGCCCAGGGCATGCCGGAGCGCATTCCGGCCTGCTCCGGCGGCGATGTCTCGTCGATGATGGGACTCGGAACGAACCCACGCACCGGCCAGCCCTGGCTGGAGGCGACCAACGAGGCCGTCGGGTTCGGCGGACACGCCGACGGCGACGGGGAGGATGGCATCATGCACATGTCCGAACCGGGCTGCCGCAACAACCCGGTCGAGGTGCTGGAACAGAAGTCGCCCATGTTCATCGAGCACTACGGCTACGTACCGGACACGGCGGGACCGGGCCGCCACCGTGGCGGCGTCGGCGTCCGGCGCGTCTACCGGTTCACCGCCCCGTCCACCGGCATCGCGCTGGTCTACCGCACCAAGTCGGCGCCCTGGCCGATCGGCGGCGGCCGGCCCGCGGCCCCCGCCCGGATCGTGCTCAACCCGGGCACCGAGCGCGAGGTGGTCACCCGGGGCAGCTACAACTCGCTCGCGGCGGGCGATGTGCTCGCCAACATCACCGGCGGCGGGGGCGGCTACGGGTTCGCGTTCGAACGCGAACCGGCGAAGGTGCTGGAGGACGTCATCGACGGCTTCGTATCGGTCGAGGCGGCCCGCTCCGCCTACGGTGTCGTGATCACCGAACAGCCGTGGGCCGTCGACGAGGCCGCCACCGCCCGGTTGCGGGCCGCCTCATGACCACGGCCGACCTCGTCATCACCGACGCTCTGCTGCACGAGGGCGATCCCGTCGAAGCAGACGTGGTCGTGCACGACGGGCGGATCGTGGCAATCGGCCCCGGCGCGCGCCGCGACCACACCGCGTCGCGGACGCTCGCCGCCGCGGGAGCGTCGCTCCTGCCGGGTCTGATCGACGCCCACTTCCACGCCTACGCGACCAGCCTCGACGCCTGGCAGCTGGAGAACACACCGCTCAGCTTCGTGGCGCTGGCCGGTGCCCGCAGGCTGAACCGGGCGCTGCGCCGCGGGTTCACCACGGTCCGCGACGTGGCGGGCGGCGACGCGGGCATGGACCGGGCGATCGCCGCCGGGCTGATCGAGTCCCCGCGCTATCTGTGGACCGGTCCCGCGATGAGCCAGACCGGCGGCCACGGCGATCCGCGCGCCGCCGACACCGACGTCTGCTTCCACTCCGGGCCCATGAACCAGGTGGTCGACGGGGTGGACAACCTGCGGATCGCCGCGCGCGACCGGTTCCGCCGCGGCGCACACGCCCTCAAGATCATGACCTCCGGCGGCGTGGTGTCGCCCACCGATCCGATCCGGGTGCCGCAGTACTCCGCCGAGGAGATCCGGGCGGTCGCCGAGGAGGCCCGGCGCCGTGGCAGCTACGTCGCCGCCCACGCCTACTCGCCCGAGGCGATTCGGCACTCGGTCGCGGGCGGGGTGCGCTCCATCGAGCACGGCAACCTGCTCGACGCGGAGACGGCCACCGCGATGGCCACGGCAGGGGCCTTCCTCGTGCCGACCCTCGCGGCGTACGACGCCATGGCCCGGCGGTGGCAGGAGGTGGCCCTGAACCCGGTGCAGCGCGCCAAGAACGCCGAAGTGCTGGACTCCGGCATGAGGGCGGTGCAACGCGCCCTGGAGGCCGGGGTGCGCGTCGGATTCGGGAGCGACCTGATGGCCGACCTGGAGGACGACCAGCTGCACGGACTGCGGCTCCAGGCCGAGGCGATCGGCTGGCAGGCCACCCTGCGCTCGGCCACCCGGGTGAACGCGGAGCTGATCAACCGGCCCGACCTGGGCCGTGTCGAGGTGGGCGCGACCGCCGACCTGCTGTTGCTGGACGGCCCGCTCACCGAGGACGGGACGCTGCTCTGGGATGAGCGACGGAGCCGCACCGTGGTGCAGGGAGGCGTTCTGAAATGACCGTTCCCGTTCTGTCCTGCCTGATCCTGCCCGACCAGGCGCCGACAGAGTTCCTGGCCCGGGTCCGTGACGCGGAAGCAGCCGGTGTACGGACGGTCTGGACCTACGATCACCTGTCCTGGCGGGACCTGGCCGATGGCCCCTGGTTCGGCACCGTGCCGATGCTGGCGGCGGCGGCCGGGGCGACCTCCACCGTGCGCCTGGGCACGCAGGTGGCGACGCCCAACTTCCGGCATCCGGTGCCGTTCGCGAAAGAGGCCATGACCCTCGACCATGTGACCGCGGGCCGGCTGGAGGTGGGGGTCGGAGCGGGCGCCGAGGACGCGGACGCTCGTGTGCTCGGCCAGGTCGCGATGTCCCGCGGCGAGCGCGCGAGCCGCTTCGAGGAGTGGGTGACGCTGCTCGCCACCCTGTTGGAACAGGACCGCACGGATTTCCACGGGTCCTTCTACCGGGCCGAAGACGCACGCATGATCCCGGGGTGCGTACAGCGGCCCCGGGTGCCGCTGACCGTCGCCGCGGCGGGCCCGCGGAGCATGCGGCTGGCGGCGCTCCTGGGCTCGGCCTGGGTGACCTACGGCCCGTACCGCCGGTCACTGGCGCCGCGGGAGTGGCTGGCGGCGATCGCCGAACAGAACGTGGCCCTGGACAAGGCGATCGCCGAGGTGGCGCCGGGCAAGCGGATCCGCCGCATCGCCCAGGTGGCGCTCGACGAAGCCCGTCCGTTCCAGGACGTGGACACCTATCGGCAGTTCGCCCGCGACGTGGCGGCGGCGGGGTTCGACGAACTCACCGTGCACTGGCCGCGCCCGGACGGCCGGGGTGTGCCGGCCGCCGCCCTCGACATGGTCGTCGCCACACACCGCGGATCATGAGCGGATTCGCCCGATCGACAGCGGGCAGTCCCGTCACCTGCATCTGGGTGCGGCCCGGCTGGAGGAAATGACTGATCGGTAAGATGTGCCATTGTACTGAACGGGACCGGAATTGGCTGTTGATTGGTGATGGGGATACTCATGACGACCGCGGACAACGCTCCTCTGGCTCCCCTCGCGCCCGCGAGCAGTCTGCGTGACCGGGTCGAGGAGGCGATCGCCGCGGCCATCGTCTCGGGTCAGATGCCCGCCGGCGAGGTGTTTTCGGCCCCGACCCTGGCCGCCCGCTTCGGCGTCTCGGCGACGCCGGTCCGCGAGGCGATGCTCAACCTCGCCAAGCGCGGCATGGTGGACATCGTGCGCAACAAGGGCTTCCGCGTCACGGCGGTGAGCGAGGATGAACTGCGCGCGATCGTCGACGTACGCCAGCTACTGGAAGGCCCGGCGGTCAGGCGGCTCGCGGGGACGCTCTCCGGGGCCGACCTGACCCGCCTGCGCGGCCTGGCCGAGGAGATCGTGCGCGGCGCCCGGGACGGCGACCTGGCCCGCTACCTCCAGGCCGACACGACCTTCCACCTCACGCTGTTGAAGCTGGTCGGCAATATGCGGCTGCACAACATCGTGGCCGACCTGCGTGCGCAGACCCGCCTGACGGGGCTGGCGGATCTGGTGGCGACGGAGGAACTCGAGGCGTCCGCCCATGAACACCTGGATCTCCTCGATCTGTTGGAGGCAGGAGCGGCCGATGAGTGCGAGCGGCTGATGAGCAGGCACATCGGGCATGTGCTCGGCTGGTGGGCCGGTCAGGCCGAGACATGACGCCCCGCCGGGCGCTGCCCTCCCGCGCTTGCGGCAAGCTGCCGACGTCCAGCCGGACTCGCTTCACGTGGCCGGGCCGGTGACGGTGATGCCCTCATTGCAGCGAGAGGTCCAAAGGGTCCTCGACGAACTGGTTGATTCCGGAGCCGAAACCGGCTTGCAGGTTGCCGTCTTCCACCAGGGTGCTCTTGTCGTCGACGCGGTCGCCGGCGTCGCGGACAGCCGGACCGGGCGCAGGGCGAATCCGGAGACCCCGTTCTTCAGCTTCTCCGCCGGCAAGGTCATGACGTCGTTGATCGCTCACCTGCTCGTCAGGACCGGTGCTGTCGGATACGACACACCCGTGGTCGACCTGTGGCCGGAGTTCGGGGCCCACGGCAAGGCGACCGCGACTCTCCGGCACGTGCTCACACACTCGGTCGGCGTGCCGGCGATACCGCGTGGCATCGGCCCCGCCGATCTGCCCGACTGGTCACGGGTCTGCACCGCGATCGCGGACGCCGAACCGCGGTGGCGACCTGGGACCGAGACGGGGTACCACTCGTTCACCTTCGGCTTCCTCGTCGGCGAGGTCGCACGCCGGGCCACGGGCAAACCGATGCGGCAACTCCTGCACGAGTGGGTCGCCGTGCCCCTGGGCATCGAGGGTGACGTGTACTTCGGTGTGCCCCGAACCGACCTGGCCCGGCTGGCACGGCTCGAAGACGCCGCACCGCGCCCGGTCGCCCCGCCTGACGGCGATGCCATTCTCGCGCCCTGGGAACTGCTACCGACCGCGGCGATGGGCAACAGCCACGAGATCCTGCAAGCGGACATCCCCTCGGTCGGCACCTTCACCGCGCGGGGCATCGCTGCCGTGAATGCCGCGGTCCTCGACGGTCGGCTCATCGATCCACACCAGCTCAAGGAGTTGACGGCGGTGGCCTTCGAGGGCACCGACCAGGTCTTCGGCAACCATGCGCGGCTGGCCCTGGGCTATCCGCTCGGCCGTATCGGTGCTCGGCCGGACGAAGCACCCACCACCTTCGGCTGGGTCGGTGGCGGCGGCAGCTACGTCTATGCCGACACCGCCACCGGCACCTCCTTCGCCCTGACCAAGAACCGTCTCACCCCCCACTTCGACACCGCGCAACGCATCGCGGACCTGACCGCAGCCGGGATCGACCCACCCGCTTGAGCATCGGCACCGACCCGCCGCCACGGCCAGGCGAGTCCCGCGCGAGGGTGAGCTCGCACCACTTCGCGGCCTGCTCCAGGCGGTCCGCGTAGACCGGCGCGAAGAGCGCGGACGGCAGGGGCTCCACGGGCTCCCGCCCGCTTCGCTCATCCCTCACGATGGCTGGAACCACATGGCTTCGGCAGCCGTGCCCGCTTCGTCACCCCTCGACGTGCTCGTGCTGCGCCGGTGTCCGGTCGGCGGCCGGTTCCAGACGGACGATCACGCTCTTGGACGTGGGGGTGTTGCTGATGTCCGCGACGCTGTCGAGCGGCACAAGGACGTTGGTCTCCGGGTAGTAGGCGGCCGCCGAACCCCGGGGCGTCGGATAGGCGACGACGCGGAAGCCCTCGGCACGGCGTTCCGAGCCATCGGTCCAGATGCTGACGAGATCGACGAGGCCGCCGTCGTCGAGGCCGAGGTCCGCGAGGTCGCCGCGGTTCACCAGGACGACGCGCCGACTGCCCTTGATGCCCCGGTAGCGGTCGTCCATCGCGTACGGAATCGTGTTCCACTGGTCGTGCGAGCGCAGCGTTTGCAGGACCAGGTGCCCCTCGGGCGCCCGGAGCATCGTGAAGTCGTTGACGGTGAGGACGGCCTTCCCGGCAGGTGTGCGGAACACCCTCTCGTTGACCGGGTTGGGCAGGCGGATACCGCCGGGGCGCCGCACCCGCTCGTTGAAGTCCTCGAAGCCGTCGACGACCCGGGCGATACGGTCGCGGACGAGGTCGTAATCGGCCTCGAACTCCGCCCAGGGGATGTCCGGTCCGGGCCCCAGGACCTTGCGGGCGAGGCGGCTGATGATGGACACCTCGCTGAGCAGGTGTGCGGACGCGGGGGCGAGGCGGCCGCGCGTCGCGTGGACCTCGCTCATCGAGTCCTCGACCGTCATGAACTGCTCGCCGCCCGCCTGGATGTCGCGATCGCTGCGCCCGAGCGTGGGCAGGATCAGGGCGGTACGTCCGCACACCGCGTGGGAGCGGTTGAGTTTCGTCGAGATATGCGCGGTCAGACGGCAGTTCCGCAGGGCGCGCTCGGTGGCGTCGCTGTCGGGCGTCGCCCGCACGAAGTTGCCCGCGACACCGACGAAGAGCTTGGCCCGTCCGTCGAGCATGGCACGGATGGAGTCGACGGAGTCCAGACCGTGCTTGGTCGGCGCGGTGAAACGGAACTCCCGTCCCAGCCGGTCGAGGAACGGCTGGGGCATGCGCTCCCAGATGCCCATGGTGCGGTCGCCCTGCACATTGCTGTGACCCCGGACCGGGCACACGCCCGCCCCCGGACGGCCGATGTTTCCGCGCAGCAGGAGGAAGTTGACGATCTCGCGGATGGTGGGCACGCCGTGCTTGTGCTGGGTCAGACCCATCGCCCAGCAGACGATGACACTGCGGCTGGCCAGCACCCGCTCGTGCACCTGCTCGATCTCATCCCTGCTCAGGCCGGTGGCCTCCAGGACGGCGTCCCAGGACGTCTCGCGGATGTGCTCGGCGAAGGCGTCGTAGCCCGTGGTGTGCGACTCGATGAAATCGCGGTCCAGGACGGTGCCCGGCTCCTTGTCCTCGGCCTCGAGCAACAGCAGGTTCAGCGCCTGGAACAGGGCCAGGTCGCCCCCGAGCCGTATCTGGAGGAACTGGTCGGCGATGTCCGTGCCGCGGCCGACGATCCCGCGTGCCTTCTGCGGGTGCTTGAAGCGGAGCAGCCCGGCCTCGGGCAGCGGATTGACGGCGACGATGTGGCCGCCGCGGCGCTTGGTCTCCTCCAGCGCGGACAGCATGCGCGGGTGGTTGGTGCCCGGGTTCTGCCCCACGACGAAGATCAGGTCCGCGTTGTAGAGGTCGTCGAGGCTGACGTTGCCCTTGCCGATGCCCAAGGTCTCGTTCAGCGCCGAGCCGCTGGACTCATGGCACATGTTGGAGCAGTCCGGCAGGTTGTTGGTGCCGAAGGCCCGCACGAACAGTTGCAGCAGGAAGGCCGGTTCGTTCGCCAGCCGCCCGGAGGTGTAGAACAGTGCCTCGTCCGGGTGGTCCAGGGCGCGCAGCTCACCGGCGAGCACGTCCAGCGCCTCGTCCCAGCCGATCGGCTCGTAGTGGGTCGCGCCCTCGCGCAGCACCATCGGTTCGGTCAGTCGGCCCTGCTGATTGAGCCAGTAGTCCGACTTCCGGCTCAGCTCGTCCACCGAGTACCGCCGGAAGAACTCGGCGGTCACCCGACGGGAGGTGGCCTCGTCACTGATGTGCTTGGCGCCGTTCTCGCAGTACTCGTTGCGGTGCCGCTTGCCCGGCGCGGGCTCCGGCCAGGCGCAGCCCGGGCAGTCGAAACCCTTCGCCTGGTTGATGTTGAGCAGGGTCAGCGCGGTGCGCTTCGGCGACGTCTGTCCGAGTGCGTACTGAAGCGCGTGCACGACCGCGGGAGCACCGGTCGCCCATGTCTTGGGGGCCGTCACCGACAGCTCGTTCTCGTCCTCGTCCGGTCCGTCGAAATCCCGCATCTCACACCACGCCCTCTCGTTCTGGACGGCAAGCACGCTCGGCGCCATCCGGCACGTCCAGGAGGGGGCCGCCCGCGCGCCTCGGACGCGCGCGGGCGCCGCATACCCCGCCCATCCTTCGCACCACACTGTTCGTCAGCGCCGTGGGGCAGGTCAAAGCGGCAGTTTCTATCGGCTGACAGGCAGCGCCGATCACTGCCGGGTGGACCGGCACCGAGCGGCCGGGGACGGGGGATCATTGAGGCGTGCTGCTGCGCCAACTCGAATACCTCGTCGCCCTCGCCCGCGCCCGCCACTTCGCGAAGGCGGCCCGGGCCTGCTACGTCTCCCAGCCGGCCCTGTCCGAGGGCATCCGGAAACTGGAGGAGGAGCTCGGCGTCCCACTGGTCCAGCGC
Source organism: Streptomyces malaysiensis subsp. samsunensis (assembly GCF_024519315.1). Classification (GTDB taxonomy): domain Bacteria; phylum Actinomycetota; class Actinomycetes; order Streptomycetales; family Streptomycetaceae; genus Streptomyces; species Streptomyces malaysiensis. Next base: position 219,507 of record NZ_JANIIC010000004.1, read on the forward strand.
GGGCGCCGATTCGACGGCTTCACACCGGAGGGCGAGCGGGTCGTCCTGCGGGCACAGCGCATCCTCGCCGACCGCGACGCGATGCGGGGCGAGATACAGGCACTGCGAGCGGGGCTGAGCGGCCGACTGCGCATCGGCACCGTCCCGACCGCCTCCACCGCGGTCGCGCTGCTGACCCAGCCGTTCTGCGCAGCCAATCCGCTGGCGACCGTCCAGGTCTTCGCCGACCTCCAGGCCGAAGAGATCGTGAACCGGCTGCGGACGTACGAACTCGACGCCGCCGTGACCTACCACAGCTCCATCGCGGCGCACGACTTCAAGTTCGTACCGCTGTACCGGGAGCGCTACGTGCTGCTGACCCAGCGGTCCGCGCCCGACTCCGGGCCCGCCGAGATCTCCTGGGAGGAGGCGGCTCAGTACCCGCTGTGCCTGCTGCACCCCATGATGCAGGGCCGTCAGGTGCTCGACGCGGTGTTCGAGGCCGTGGGCGTATCCGTGACACCGCGGGTCGAGACCGACTCGATCGCCTCCCTGTTCGCACAGGTCAGGGCCGGTCAATGGGCGAGCATCGTGCCGCACGCCTGGCTGCACGTCTTCGGCGTGCCCACCGGCATGCGCGCCGTTCCGCTGGTCCGCCCGGTCCGCACGGAGCACATCGGTCTGGTGCTCCCGGCCCGTGAGCCGGTCTCCGTGATCGGTCAGGCGCTGATCGACGTCGTGGAGCGGGCCGGGATCGTCGACACCCTGGAGCGGCTGCCCCACCAGCCGCCGCACGGCGACACCTCGTTCGGCGCGCAGCCTTAGCTCTCGTCCGCCGGCCGTGCTCGGCCCGCGCCGTCGGCGCGGTCGGGCGTGCCCGATTCCCGGGGCGAGGGGCACCGGCCGCCTGTGCGGGTGGAACGCGAGCGGGACCGCGCCGCGGCGGCCAACCGCACGGTCTCATCACCCGTCGTCGCCGGAGCCGGGCGTGTCGGACCGCGTGGCGGGCAGGATCTCGTCGACGGGCCCGTGCCGTACGCAGCGGCCGCCGTCGAACAGCGTGGCCTCTTCGGTGAGGGCACGGACCGCGGGCAGGTCGTCGCTGATGAGCAGCAGGGCGGTCCCGGCCGGGGCGAGGAGGCCGGGCAGCGCGTCGAGGACCCGCTGTCGGGAGACGGTGTCCAGCGCCGACGTCACTTCGTCGCATACGAGCAGGGACGGCCGTGCCGTCAGCGCCCGTACCAGCGCGCAGCGCTGGAGCTGACCGCCGGAGAGCCGGTCCGGGGTTCGGCGCAACAGCGCCTGGTCCAGCCCCAGGGCGCGGGCGGCCTCTATCGCCTCCGCCGTCGCGTCGTCGTTGCGCAGGCCGCGTGGGCCGTTTTACTCCGGCACGGGAAGCGAACGGCCGCACGGAGAGCGGGGAAACGGGCTCAGCCGGGGCGCGCCGAGTCCACGACCAGAGCGGGTATGGAGGCGAGTGTCTGCGGCAGCTGTCCGGCGGGCAGTCCGCCGCCCTGGGCCAGGTCCGGTGAGCCGCCGCCACGGCCGTGCAGCAGCAGTTCGACCAGGGCGGCGGCGTCCTGACCGGCCGTGCGGGCGGCCGCGTTGACCGCCATGACGACCACGGCCCCGCCGCTGCCCCCGGCCTCCGCTCCGACCGCGACCACACCGGGCCGCCGGGCCGGCAGGAGGTCCCGTACGGCGAGGGCCAGCGCTCGGTGCGCAAGGCGTGCTCCGGGCGGTCGGAGGGGAAGCGGGGCGAACGTGCGGGTGGGGTCGGGGCCGGGGCCGCGGGCCGTCACACAGCACCGGCAGGGCCGCCACCGGGTGCAGCGCCGCGTACTCCAAGGGTGCCGACGGGTCGATCGACACGTCCAGCGGAGCGGGCGCGGCACCGGCTCGTACGAGGAGGTCGCCGATGGCCGCGATCATCGGGCCGTTGTCCGTACACAGGGGCAGCGGCGGGACACACAGAGTGACACCCGCGGCCGGACGCCTCTCCTCGGCGAGTGAACGCACCCGGGAATCGGCGGCCATCCCGCCGACGACCACCAGGGTGCCGACACCGTGTGCACGGCAGGCCGCGACTCCTCCATGCTCGACGCCACCCCCTGGCCCAGCGGACGCCCGTCCCGGGCCAGACCCGTCAGCGGCCCGGCGGGGGGGGGCGGAAGGGGTGGCGGTCTGTGTGCGGGGCGTGGTCGTGGTCGCAGGTTTCGTCGAGGCCGTAGGTGTCCCAGGTGGGGAAGGGGCCGTCCTGGGCCGGTCGGCCCTGGGGTTCCGCGCCTGCTCGGTCCATGAGGAGATCGCTCACCGTGCGCTCGTCGTCCTCGTACTGGTCGAGGCCCCGCTCGACCAGCTCGTCGCCGCCGGTCAGTCCTCGGGGCGCAGCAGCCCGCGCCGGTAAGCGGGGACGAGCCGTCGTGGCACCCGGTGTTCGCGGCCGTCGATGGTGATCGTCACCAGCTCCGGCGCACTGGCCTTCCACTGGGCGCGGCGGTGGCGGGTGTTGCTCCGGGACATCTTCCGCTTGGGCACGGCCATTGATGAACGGGTCCTTTCCGGTCGGGGGTGTCTCGCACACCGTATATGAAAATGGGTACCGTTTCCATGTAGTGTGCGGGGGCCACTGTGAGGTCGTCACTCAGGAGGACACGTGCCGTTGGTGATGGTGCGGGTACGCAGGACCGCCTATGCGCTCGTCACCGCCGTGGGAGGGGTGGTGAAGTGAGAGCCGGGGGAGCGGGCCGGGGGTTGGTGGGCATGGTGTCCGGCAACACCCCGGAAGCCCGTGGCCGCGTCCTGGACCTGCTGCTGCGCGCTTCGCCCGAGGCGCTGGTGCTCTCGGTCTCGGTCCTCGGCGACGCGTCGGAACGGTACCCCTCCGTACAGCGCCTCGCCTCGGGCGGTGACGAAGGACAGCGAGCCTCGCTGACCTCGCTGTCCCAAGCGGCCACCGGCGACCCGGCGGTGATCGTGCGTCAGGACCTTCGGGCCATCGCACGGGCGGCCGCAGGTGCGCATGTCGTGCTCGCGCTGCCCGGCAACGTCGACGCCGTGGCGTTTCTGGCCGAGCTGTGGCGGGCCCGGCCGGGCACGTCCGCGCTGCGGGACTACTACGACCTGGCACCGATCGCGGTCGGCCTCGATCCCGGCCGGCTGTTGAGGGACCTGGGTTGTGTGCACCGTGCCGTCCAGGTCTTCGGCGACCGCCCGCGTGCGGTGCCCCTCACGGTCGCCGAGGCCGCCGCCCGGCAATCGGAGGCCGCCCAGGTGATGGTCCTGGGGAAGGGGCTGGAGGAGGACCGCGGCCGCCGGGAAGGCTCCCGTGCCCTGCTCGCCCATCTCAACCCGTCCGCGATGGTCCTTCTCGACGACGCGGAAGCCGACGACGGCATCTCGCTGATGACCCTGACGCGACCCGATCCTCGATGGGCCGTGGCCGGGCCGGAGGACCGGCTCGACGTCGTCGCTCCGGTCGTGCGCCGCTGCGGCGTCGACCACGGCGTGGCCTCGGTGCTGTGGCGGTCGCGGCGCCCGCTGCATCCCGAGCGGCTGGCGGAGAGCCTGCCCCGGATCATGCCCTCGGTCGTACGAGGCCGAGGGCACCTGTGGGTGGCGACCCGCCCGGACACGGTCATCTCGTGGCGCTCGGCCGGTCGCCATCTGGAACTCCGGGAGGCCGGGCGCTGGCTGGAGGACGGCGATACGGAAGGCTGGCGGGCTGCCTCGGCCCAGCGCCGCACGCTCGCCTCGTGGCACTGGGACGACCGCTACGGCGAGCGGCGCAACGAGATCGTGTTCACCGGCGCCGAGTTGGACCAGGACAGGCTGCGCACGGTGCTGGACGCCGCCGTGCTCGACGACCGCGAACTGGCCCTCGGCGCGGACCACTGGGCACGCCTGCCCGATCCGCTCCTCGGCACCGTGGCGCGGGACCCGGATCGCTGAGCCGTGCGACAGCCGACGGCGTCCGGACGACGCCGAAAGCCACCCGGCCGCGTTGCCTCCACCGAGGTCCTGGGATCAACGAAAGGCACTTGTCGGGCAATTCAACGAGCCCGGCAGACGGGTCGAGGTGCGGTGCCCCGGATCGGTTCGGTGCCGTGTGCGCGGGTCGCACGGAGTCGCTGTCGATGTCGCGTGGGGCATGGTCGAACCGGGCGAGGCCATCCGGTGGCCGGGATTCCCCGAGAAGCGAGGCCGTGGCTGGGCGCGTTGTGCGAATGCGAGTTGGCACGACCGGTCCGGGCGCGTCGTCAGGTACATCCGGCGTCGTCAGGCGCGTCCGGCGTCGTCAGGCGTTGTCAGGCGAGTCCGGCGCGGCTGGGGCGAGTGCCTTGGCCGCTGGCGGTGAAACGGGACGGCGGCAGGCCGAAGGCGCGGGTGAAGGCGGTGGTGAAGGCCGCGGGGGAGGCGTAGCCGAGACGGCCGGCGGCCTCGGTGACGGTAGCGGTGCGCAGCAGGGGGACGGCCGCGAGCAGGCGGGCGCGGGCCCGCCATACGGCGGGGCTGTCTCCGGTCTCCGCGCGGAAGCGCCGGGTGAAGGCCCGTTCACTCTGGGCCGTCCGGCCGGCCCAGACCGCGTTGGTGATGCCGAGGTCCGGTGCGGCCAGATACTCCCGGCACAGTTCCGCCAGGTCGCTGGAGGGCGGAATCGCGACGTGGAAGGGGAGCGGGGTGCGCTCGGCGATCTCGTGCAGCAGGAGCGCGGCGATGCACCCCTCCCGCCCCGACAGGCTGTAGTCGGCCTCGAACTCGACGGCGCTCATGAGGAGTTCGCGCAGCAGTGGTGGCACGTCCACGACCGTGCAGGTGGCGGGCCACCAGGGAACGGCGTCCGGCTCGATGTACAGGCTCCGGGTGCTCACCCCCAGCATCCGGACCCGGTGCCGGGTGGCGGCCGGGATCAGGACGGCGCGCTCGGGCGGGACGGTCCAGGTGCCGGCGCTGGTGTCGACGACCATGACCCCGGTGGCTCCGTAGAGGAACTGCGCGCGGCGATGCTCGTGCCAGTCCAGTACGTGTCCCGGCGGGTAGTCGGTGCCGATCGGCAGGACGACCCGTTCGACGTGGTCGATGGCGTCCAGGGGGACGTTTCTCACCCCACCACCGTACTGGCCGGGACGCGAAGGAATCGTGCCGGTCTTCGCATGCGGGAAGCGTGGCGGCCCTGGTGGGGTGGTCCCGTGGACGTTGCGATGTTGATCGGGATCGGGCTCCTCACCGGAGTGACGACGGTGTTGTTCGGGTTCGGCGGCGGGTTCGCCGCGGTCCCCGTGGTGGTGTGGGCGGACGCCGCGCTCGGCGCGGACGCGATGCGGGTGGCGACGGCCACCTCGGCACTGGTGATGGTGGTGAACGCGGCGTTCGCGACGGCCGTCACACCCCGGCGTGTGCTCGGCGCCCTCCGCGGCAGCACGGGGCTGGTCCTCCTGCTGGCGGCCGGTGCCACGGCCGGTGCGCTCGCCACCCGCCTCGCCCCACCGGCGCTGGTGCTCTGGCTGTTCGTCGGGTATGTGGCGATCACCATCGTCGACCTGCTGCTGCGCCCCGGCTTCCTACGCCCCCGTACACACATCGGGGAGCCGGTGGACGGACCGCGGCCGCTGCCGGCCGTCCTCGGCGCCCCCATCGGCGCGGTCGCGGCCTTCCTCGGTGTCGGGGGCAGCGTCATGACCGTCCCCGCGATGAGGCGCGCCGGGCACACGATGCACGTGGCGAGCGCGCTGGCCAACCCCCTCACCTTGGCCATCGCGCTCCCGGCCACCGCGGTCTCGCTCGGCGGCGCCGCGCTTCCGGCCTCCGCCGGTGCGCATGTCCACCTGGTGGGCCTCGTCGACGCCGGTGCCGCCGCGGCCCTGCTCGCCGGTGCCCTGCCGGTCATCGGGGCGCTGCGGCGGCGCCCACCGCGCATCCCCGACCGGATCTACGCCTGGGCGTACGTGGGTCTGCTCACCGTCGTGATGGCGGCGATGTCGCTGTCGGGTGTCTCACGGTGACGGCGGTGACGGTGCGGGTCACGGGCCGGTCGCAGCCTGCGGTGGCTCCGTGACCGGCAGCAGCAGGGTGAAGGCGGTGGGCTCCGACCGGGCGAGGGTGAGCCTGCCCCCGGCCGCCTCGGCTATCTCCCGCGCCGGCGCCAGACCGATGCCACTGCCACCCCGCGAGGTGGTCGCCCCCCGCTCGAAGACGGTCCGCCGGTCGAGCGTCAGCGAGCCCTCGTCGGACACGTCCACGGCGGCCACACCCGCCCATGTCGCGCGCCGTGACCTCGACCGCGCCGTGGCCGTGGCGCAGGGCGTTGTCCAGCAAGACGTCCAGGACCTGTTCGGTGGTGCGGTCGGGGATCCACAGGCTGGCTCTCCCCGCCGGGCTCGACACCGAAGTCCAGCCGTCGGCCCTCGGCGGCGAACGTGCCGTGCCAGCGGCGCTCCACGCCCTCGACCACCTCGGCGGTGGGCCGGGTGATCGCGGGAACGCCATGCCGTGGCGTGGTTCTGGCCGGCCGGAGCACCTTGTCCACGGTCCGCTGAAGACCGACCCGGACGGAGGGCGCGAAGAAGACCGTGGCCAAGAAGACCGGGCGCCGGCGGGAAGCCGCTCGCCCCTACCGCTGAGGTGTCTCGTTCAATGCCCTGATGGCAGGGCCGGTCAGCGGTGGTCGCTGGGCCGCGAGCCGCGCACCCGTTTGAACGCCACGCTCAACGCGAACGCCCCGGAGTAGCCGACCCGCCGGGCGATGGCGTCGACGGTCAGGTCGGTGTCGCGCAGCAGGTCGGCGGCGAGGGCGATCCGCCAGCTCGTCAGGTAGGTCATCGGGGGCTCGCCGACCAGCGCCGTGAAGCGGCGGGCGAACGCTGCCCGCGACACCCCGGTCTTCGCGGCGAGCTCGGCCACCGTCCACGCGTGCGCCGGGCTGTCGTGCATCAACCGCAGGGCGGTGCCGGCCCACGGGTCGTCCAGGGCGCGGCACCAGCCCGGGGCGTCGTCGAACCACCCACGCAGTGCCGAGACCAGGATCAGGTCCAGCAACCGTTCCAGTACCAGCGTCTGCCCCGGCCGGGTGCGGGTCACTTCCTCGGTCATCGCCTCCGGTGAGGGGATCGCGCTCCCGGCGGCCAGCGTGACGAGGACGGCGGGCAGGGCGTGCAGCAGACGTTCGCTGAGACCGCCTCGGCGTTCGAACGCGCCGCTGAGCAGCACGGGACCGTCGTCGAGGTCGTCGTCCCGCCTGCCGCAGGAGCGCGTGGGCCCCGTGCCGCCGGGGCAGTAGTCGGCCGCGGTGATCGTCCATGTCGGGCCCGATGACAGAGCCGGTGACGGGGCGTCGGCCACGACGTGGGGCACGTCGCCACGCACGACGGCGATGTCGCCCTCGGCGATGCGCACCGGATCCCGCCCGTCGACCGCCACCCAGGCATGGCCGCGCAGCATCATGGCCAGCATCAGTGGGGCGTCGGTGGACATCCTCAGCGCCCAGGGCGGCCGCAGGACCGTCGGCCGGAACACCGCACCGCGGCCCCACACATCCGCCAGCAGCTCGGATACGGCATCCACCGTCCCGAGTGTAGACGTCGTGACATCGGTCGGATCGTCCAGAGCATGGATGATCGCGTCCCGTCCCGGTTGGCTCGGGGCATGAACCCACAACCGATCCTCGTCACCGGGGCCACCGGCAAGTCCGGTCGCCGCGTCGTCGCCCGTCTGCGTGCCCGCGGGATACCGGTGCGCGCGGCGTCCCGCACCGGCGAGCACCCCTTCGACTGGACCGACTCCGGCACCTGGGACGCCGCACTCGACGGCGTACGCGCGCTCTACCTCGTGCAGCTCAACGGCAGCAGGCTCGTTCGCCCGTTCCTCGACAGCGCGGTGCGCCACGGAGTGCGGCGCATCGTCCTGGCCTCGGGCCGCGGCCTCGACGATCCCGACTACATCCAAGGGAGCGGCGACATCCGGGACGCGGCGCTCGACAGCGAGGCCGCCGTACGCGACAGCGGGCTGGAGTGGACGATCAGCCGCCCCGGCTGGTTCGCGCAGACCTTCACCGAAGGCATCTACGCCGACGCCGTCCGCGCCGGTGAGCTGCGCCTGCCCGCCGGTGACGGCGCCGCCAGTTTCCTCGACGCCGACGACGTCGCCGCAGTGGTGGTCACCGCCCTCACCGAGGATGGCCACACGGGCCAGACCTACGAGCTGTCCGGCCCCAGCGCGGTGACGCTCACCGAAGCGGCCGCCATCCTCTCCGAGGCCACGGGCCGCACCATCCGCTACATGCCGCTGTCGAGGCGGGAGTACGTCGCCGAGCTCGTGAAGCAGGACGTACCGGCCACGGACGCCGAAGCGTTCGCCAACGTGGCCGAATCACTCCGTCTGGGAAAGGACGCGCACGTGTCCGACGGTGTGCAACGCGCCCTCGGCCGCCCACCACGGACCTTCGCCGAGGCGATTCAGGGAGCACAGCCCCCCCACAGCGTGACGACGGCGTTGCCTTCGACCCCGCGCGCATCCACGGCGCCGCCGGCTTGACGGACGCGGCACCATGGGCTCCAGAACCTCGCTTCAGGCAGGAAGCGGCCTAACCTCCGTGCGTGGGAGTTGCCAAGACCGCAGCGTCAGGGGCTCCTACGCGAATCGGCCTCTGGTCATCGTGGCTGCCACGCTCGTGACCGCCATCATCGTTGCGCTCAACCTTGTGTTGATCTATCTGACCGCGACCGGTGCCGTCTGACCGGATCGCCGACTGACCAGGGCCGGCCTCCGCTCGGCCTCCGCTTGGGCTCTCGTCGAGGGACGGCCTCCGGGCGTAATCGCGGTACCCGTGATGCCGTCGAACTCGGCCACGGCGGGCGGACGGGCGGCGGCCCGGTCATAGAGCAGTTCGCCCTTGGCCTCCGCCCGCCCGGACGCGGCCGTCAGGAGAAGCCTCGGCCGGCCAGGTCGATCACAAGGTCCCGGACGGCGTGCAGGGCCGGGCTGTCGTCGTTCGCCCGCCAGGCGGCGACGAGTTCGACCGGCGCGCCCTCGACGCCGACCACCGGGCGCAGCACGACGCCGTCCAGCCCGAGCTCCTCGGCTGCCCGGGGTACCAGCGCGAGCCCCAACCCGGCCCGCACCAGTGCCAGGATCGTGTGCACCTGGCTGAGGTGGTGTACGTACCAGGGCGCGATCCCGGCGCCGCGGAAGACGCCGACCAGCACCTCGTAGAAGTAGCGGGCCTCGGCCGGTGAGTACATCACGAACGGCTCGCCGTCGAGGTCGCGCACGTGCGGCACCCGGTCCGGCGCGGCCAGCGGGTGCCCGGCCGGGATCGCGGCCAGCAGGGCTTCCCGGTGCAGCGGGCGGTGCTCGAGCCCGGTGCCGGGGACCGGGGGACGGACGAGGCCCAGGTCCAGTTCCCCGGAGTGCAGCTCCTCCATCTGTCTTCCGGACACCCGTTCACGCAGCACCAGATCGACGCCCGGCAGCCGGGTGTGAATGCCGCCGACGATGTCGTCGAGCACCGAGTGCGCCGAGGACGCCGTGAAACCCAGTGCCACTGTCCCGATCTCGCCCGCGGGCACCCGGCGCACCGACAGCGCCGCCTGCTCGGACAGCCCGAGAATGCGCCGGGCGTCGCTCAGGAACGCCCGTCCGGCCGCGGTGAGCCGGACGGAGCGACCGATCCGGTCGAACAGCTCGACGTCCAGTTCGCGCTCCAGCAGTTGGATCCGCCGGGACAGCGGGGGCTGGGTCATCGACAGCCGTTCCGCCGCGCGACCGTAGTGCAGTGTCTCGGCGACGGCGACGAAGCTCTCAAGCTGGCTCAGCGTAAACATCGATCCATTATAGGTATTGGTTGATCCCAAAGAAGTGTTGGACGTGCATCGTTTTGGTTCCTATGGTTCTCGCAGTCGCTGTCCTGTACTTCCCGGGAGGAAACGTTAATGCGCGCCTTTACCCCGACCGAGCTTGCCGACCGCCTCGGCTCCGGGCTGCTGTCGTTTCCCGTCACCCACTTCACCCGTGACCTGGCGTTCGACGAGGCCGCCTACCGGGAGAACATCGGCCGCCTGGGCAAGTACGAGATCGCCGGTCTGTTCGCCGCCGGCGGGACGGGGGAGTTCTTCTCCCTGACCCCGCAGGAAGTCGGCACCGTGGTCCGAGCCGCCGTCGGCAGCGCGCCCAAGGGCACCCCGATCCTCGCCCCGGCCGGACACGGCACAGCGCAGGCGGTCGAGATGGCCCGCGACGCCGAGGCGGCCGGCGCCGACGGCCTGCTGCTGTTCCCGCCCTACCTCACCGAGGCATCCGCGGACGGCCTCACCGCTCATGTGCGCGCGGTCTGCGAATCCACTTCGCTGGGCGTGGTGCTCTACAGCCGTGCGAATGCCGTGTACACATCGGACACCGTGGCCGCGGTCGCCGACACCTGCCCCAATCTGATCGGATTCAAGGACGGTGTCGGTGATCTGGAGGAGATCACCCGGATCCACTCGCGTCTCGGCGACCGCTTGGTCTACATCGGCGGGCTGCCGACGGCGGAGACGTTCGCGCTGCCGTACCTGGAGTTGGGTGTCACGACCTACAGTTCGGCGATCTTCAACTTCCTGCCCGAGTTCGCCCTGGCCTTCTACGGCGCGGTGCGGGCGGGGGACCGGACGACGGTGCGCCGGCTGCTCGACGAGGTCGTGCTGCCTTACACCACGATTCGTGACCGTAAGGCGGGCTACGCGGTGAGTATCGTCAAGGCCGGTATGGATCTGGCTGGACATCCGGCCGGTCCGGTGCGGCCGCCGCTGACCGATCTGGACGATCCCGAGCGTGAACTGTTGGCCGATGTCATCGAGGCATCGCGCACCGCCGTCGTCTGACGCCACCGATCCGATGAAGCGCAAGGAGCCACTCGTGTCCGCTCTCCCCCGGACCAGCCCTGCCGGTGTCATGGTCATCGGAGCCGAACCCGTCATCGGCACGGGTGAGGAGATCCGGTCCGTCGATCCCCGTACCGGCGAGGCTCTCGATCCTGGCTACCGCGCGGCGTCGGTCGAGCACATCGAGCGGGCATGCGCACTGGCAAAGCAGGCATTCACGGCTTTTCGGGCGACCACTGCCGAGCGGCGTGCCGGATTCCTCGAGCGCATCGCCGATCTGCTCGACGAGCGTCGGGATTCACTGGTCGAGTGCGCCCACACCGAGACCGCGCTGCCTCGTCCGCGGCTCACCGGCGAAGTCGGTCGCACCAGCGGTCAGCTGCGCCTGTTCGCCGCGGAGCTGCGGGCCGGCACCTGGCAGGGTGCCCGCATCGATCCGGCACGGCTCAACCGCGAACCGCTCCCGCGCGCCGATATCCGGCAGCGCCGGATCGCGCTCGGTCCGGTCGCGGTGTTCGGCGCGAGCAACTTCCCACTGGCCTTCTCCACCGCCGGGGGCGACACGGCATCCGCGCTGGCCGCCGGGTGCCCGGTGGTCGTCAAGGCGCATCAGGCGCATCTGGGTACCGCGGAGCTGGTGGCGCGGACGATCGCCGAGGCGGCGGCTGACACGGGTATGCCCGAGGGGGTGTTTTCCCAGCTCGTCGGCGGTGGGACCGAGGTGGGCGCCCGACTCGTCAGAGATCCGAGGATCCGTGCCGTGGGTTTCACCGGGTCCCGCGAAGGCGGGCTGGCGATCGCGGCCATGGCGGCGGATCGGCCGGTGCCGATCCCGGTGTACGCGGAGATGAGCAGCATCAATCCCGTGCTGCTGCTACCCGCGGCGCTCGAATCCCGCGGCGCCGGGCTGGGCGCCGCGTTCGCCGGATCGCTGACGCTCGGCGCCGGGCAGTTCTGCACCAACCCCGGTCTGGTGCTCGCCATCGAAGGACCGGGCCTCGACACGTTCACGAGGGCCGCGGCCGACGCCGTCGCCGCCGACGCCGGAGCCACCATGCTCACCACGGGCATCGCCGACCACTACGCCGCCGCCGGTGACGCCCTCGCGGCCCGGGACGGCGTCGATGAGTTCGCACGTGGCAGCCGGCCCGACAGCGCGGCTTGTGGCCGCGCCCGGCTGCTGACCGTCGACGGTGCTCGGTTCGCCGCCGATCCGGCGCTACAGGCCGAGGTCTTCGGCGCGACATCGCTGCTCGTCCGCTGCGCGGACACCGCGGAGCTGACCGCGGCGGTGGAGACGTTGGAGGGCCAGCTCACCGCGACCGTGCACGCCGATGAGGCCGATCATCCACTCGCCGCGAAGCTGCTGCCGCTCCTGGAGGAGCGAGCGGGCCGGATCCTGTTCGACGGCTGGCCCACCGGAGTGGAGGTCGGACACGCGATGGTGCACGGTGGACCGTTCCCGGCCACGACAGACCCTCGAAGTACTTCCGTCGGAACGCTCGCGATCGAGCGTTTTCTGCGGCCCGTAGCCTATCAGGACGTGCCGACCGCGCTGTTGCCTGCTGAGGTTCGTGACGAAAATCCGCTTGGTGTGTGGCGCCGACTCGACGGTGAACCCAGTCGAGACGCGCTCGCCGTCGACAGCGCCGATTGACCGGTCGGCCGGGTGAGGCGATATCCACCTGGCCAAGGTCCGGCCCCGCCGGCCATGCCCGCGACTGCCCAGTGGCAACCCTTCCAATGTTGTGAGGACGTAATGACACCGCGATGGCTCTCGCCGCCCCCCTCGCCGCGCCGGATACCGGCCGCGTCGCCGCTCCCCGCCACAGGCTCCTGTTGGCGCCCGTACCCCCACCCGGTGGCCACGGCCCTGTCCGCGCACGGCGCGCCCTGTGACGGGAGGTCCCGCCATGGCCTCTCCTGAAGTCAGTGAAGTCGGCTCGGACGGCCTGCGTCAGTCCCCGCCCGAGGCGGCGCTTGGCGGACCGGCGATACCCAAGTCGAAAATGTTCAGCCGTGACTCGATCGTGGTTGGTGCGAAGGCGGTCGCGGGCATCGTCGGCCTCTTCGTCGTGTGGCAGCTGGTGGTGATCATCTTCAGCCCGCCGGAATACCTGGCGGTCGGGCCGATCTCGGCCTTCGACGAGCTGATCAAGCGGCCCGACTACTTCGCGAGCAACACCTGGGTCACGTTGCAGGAGGCGCTTGCCGGGTTCGCGCTCGGCACCGCGCTCGGGATTCTGTGCGGCGCGGTGCTGCATTACTCGCCGACCGTGCGCAGTTTCCTCTACCCCGCGCTCATCGCGATCGACACCATCCCCAAGGTGGCGCTCGCGCCGCTGTTCATCGTGTGGTTCGGGTTCGGCTTCGAGTCGAAGGCGTTCGTCGCGATGGCCATCGCGTTCTTCCCCCTGGTGATCAACACCTATGACGGCCTGAGTTCGGTACCCCACGAACTGCAAGAACTCGCACGGATCAACAAGGCGTCGCCGTGGAAGAAGATGACGAAGATCGATTTCATCTACGCAATCCCGTCGATCTTCTCCGGGGCGAAGATCTCCATCTCGCTCGCTGTGGGTGGGGCGGTCGTCGGTGAGTTCATCGCCGGTTCCAAGGGGTTGGGATATGTCATCCTCCTCGCCAACAGCCAGGTCGACCTCCCGTCGATGTTCGCGGCCTTCATCGTGCTCGCCGCCATCGCCCTGGCGTTGTTCTTCATCGTCGACTTCGCGGGACGAAAGCTGGTCCCGTGGAAGAACCACGCGAAGTGACCGCGGGAATCGGAGACTCGAATGCGTAACTCGATTCGCAGGATCGCCGCGATCGGCGGGGCGGCGCTCCTCCTGTCCGTGTCGGGCTGCGCGGGCAACAGCGGGAAGAATTCGATGACCCTCATGCTCGACGTGGGGTACCTGCCGAAGCACGCGCCGTTCTTCTCGGCTGTCGAGCGGGGTTTCTTCAAGGAGGAAGGCCTCGACGTCACGGTCATGCCGGGGTCCGGTTCGACCAACACGGTCACCTCCGTCGTCACCGGCAAGGTCGACGTCGGCTGGGCGGACTTCGGCGCCACGGTCACGGCCCAGGGCAGGGGCGTCAAGGTCAAGCAGGTCAACCTCCTCCAGGCCAGGTCCGCCTACGCGGTCGTCGGCCTCGCGGGCAGCGGAATCAAGGGGTGGGACGACCTCCGGGGCAAGACAGTCGCCACCGAGGGCGGTGGTGCGATGACCGCGATGTGGCCGTTCGCGATGAGCAAGCTGGGGCTCAAGGAGGGCGATGTCAACGTCGTCTCCGCCTCGAGCGCATCGAAGATCCCCGGACTGTTGGCCGGGCAGTGGGACGCCAACCTCGCCCTGTATGTCTCCGACCAGCCGGCCATTGACGCACTCGGCCGGAAGGCAGTCGTGCTGAAGTGGTCCGATCTCGGCATCAACCTCTACGGCAACGGGATCGTCGTCTCCGACGAGAAACTCAAGAACGATCCCGAGCAGGTGCGGCGGTTCAACCGGGCGATGCAGAAGGGCTATCTGTGGGCGTGCCGGCACCCGGCCGACGCCGCGAAGGATTTCCAGAAAGAGGTCTCGGGCTACGAAGCCAGGACCATCACCCTCGCGATCCGCGCGCAGTGCGGTCTCAACTGGGGCACCGGTAAGTCGGCGAACCAGTTCGGCGTCATGGACGACGCCGGCGCCCAGAAATCGATCGACGTCGCCCGTCGGTTCCTCGGCCTGAACCCGGAGGCCAATCTCACGCCCAAGGACGTGTACAGCAACTCCTACCTGGAGCCGCTGCACGCCAACGAGAAAATCCAGGCGCCGTGACGGCCGGACGGAGAATCACATGAACAACGAGTACGCCATCTCGGTCAACAACGTGGGAAAGACCTACCGATCCCGGGACGGCCAAGACAACACGGTGCTCAAAGGGCTGGACTTCCATGTGAAGCCGGGACAGTTCGTCTCGATCGTCGGACAGTCCGGCAGCGGGAAGACCACACTGCTCAAGACGATCTCCGGCCTCCAGGAGCCCACCGAGGGCGAAATCCTGGTCAAGGGGCGGCCGATCCGTGACGGGATCGAGGACATCGCGATGGTGTTCCAGAGCCCCGTGCTCCTGCCGTGGCGCAACAACATCGACAATGTGCTCCTGCCCCTGGAATTCCGCGGCACCCGCACCGACGAGTCACGGCGCTACGCCCAGGAACTGCTCGAGATGGTGGGTCTTGGCGGCAAGGCCAAGCACTACTCCTACGAGCTCAGCGGCGGGATGCAGCAGCGGGTGGCCATCTGCCGCGCGCTGGTCTCCCGCCCCGAACTGCTGCTCATGGACGAACCCTTCGGCGCGCTCGACGCCATGACCCGCGATTCGATGAACTTCGAGATCCAGCGCATCTGGCAGACCACGGGGTGCAGCGTCCTGTTCGTGACCCACAGCATCTCCGAGGCGGTCTGGCTCGGCGACCGGGTGGTCGTCGTCGGCGACCGCCCCGGCCGGATCGTCGCCGACATCGCGATCGACTTCCCGCGGCCCCGGGGCAAGGAGCACCGGTTCTCCACGGCCTTCTCCGACTACACAACGGAAATCGAATCCCACATCGGAGTCGTGACCGGAATCAGCTGACCGCCGCAGGCCCGGACGCCGACACCGAAATCGACATCATAGGAGCACCGCACCCATGCTGAGCCTCACCGCAGACGCCTCGCAGGTCGAAGCGACCTACGGACTCAACGCACGCAAGAGCCTCCTGTTCTCCGCGATCCGCCTCGACTCCTACCCGCTCGTCGCACCGTTGATCGCACAGACCGACAAGGGCCAGTACCTGCTCGTGCGCCAGCAGGAGCAGGGCAACGCCCTCTCCGCCGGGGTCCCGAAGGACCAGATCAAGTTCTACGCTCCCTGGGTCACGATCGACCCCCGGGTCGTCGCCGACACCCCCGCCTCGGCGTCCCTGACGAGCCTGGTGCAGGAACTCTCCGGCGGCGCCGCGGTGAGCCTCGCCGCCGACGTCGTCTACAGCCACTACCGCGCGCTCTCCGGCTCCGTCGAGCTCGTCGTCGCCGACCAGGACCCCACCGCCGTCACCGCATACGAGCTCGACCTCGAGGAAGTCTTGGCGAGGTTCGCGGGGTGGCGCGAGACGGGCGTCCGCACCGCGCGGCGGCTCATCGAGAACGTCGAACACCTCTCCGGTCTGGCGGAGGAGTTCACCGCCGGTGCGGACAGCCGGTTCTCGGCGCTGAAGACGCTCGTCGGGGACCGCTCTCTCGACGCGCTGCTCCTCGCCGCGCCCCCCAACTTCACCGAGGCGACCGGGTTGGCGCAGCCGGATGGCGCGGTCGGCCTGTGGCTGGCCGGTTCGGACAAGCTGATCGTGCTGGCGCCCGAGGGAACCTCCGGGGTCTCCGGGGCGGCCATCGGCCAGTTCCCGTCCATCGGCGCCGCCGTCCGGGCTCTGGCCGGTGGCGTACGGACCGGGGTCGAGGACGAGTGGATCAGCGTCGGCCTGGCCCGCGAGCTCGAGCGCGAGGGAGCGGAACTGGTTCCGGTCTCGGCAGACCTCGGCCACTGGCGGGACATCCGCGACCACGAGGACCTCGCCTTCCAGGTCGTCGCCGCGCGGGCGAGCGTGTTCGCCATCGAGGAGGCGCTGGCCTGGGCGGAGGAGGGTCTCGACGCCGGCCGTTCGTTCACCGAGCTCGACATCAACGCGGTGTACCTCAAGAAGATCGCCGAGTTCCGCACGGTGAACGAGATCCCCTTCGGTATCGAGCCGTACTTCACCAACCTCCACTCGTCGAACCGGATGCTCTTCCCCGGCCCGCCGGTGGACTACCCGATCAACGACGAGACGACATGCATCCAGCTCGACGCCGGTGTGCGCATCGTGTTCGACGGGGTCAACGTCGCCACCTCCGACATGGCCCGCTCGCTGCCCCGCACCGCGGCCGCGAAGGAGGCGTACGGCTTCTTCTTCGACGTGGTGCGTGAGGGCATCATCGGGCAGCTCAAGCCCGGTGTGGTGTGCGAGGACGTACATGAGGGGACCTTGCGCTACCTGGCGCCGCACCTCGACCGGATGGTCCAGATCGGGATGCTCGGGACGGACGTCGACTTCAACACGGAGTACCGCAAGCGCAACGTCGGCCACCTCATGGGCAAGCAGGAGTCGTTCGCCAACGAGCTCCGGCCCGGCTACAAGCACATCCTCGGGGTCGGTTCGTACGGCGCCGCCGAGATCCCTTGGCGCTACGAGAACGCGGCGATCGGCACCGAGGATCTCTGGTACATCGGACGCGACCGCACCTACATCCTGAGCAAGCGATGACGGCTGTTCACTCGTCCGACTCGTTGAACTGGGATGCGACATGACTGATGTGCAGGAGCGCCTCACGGCGCTGTCCATCGAGCTTCCGGTGCTCGGTGCGCCCCGCTACGCGTACGAGGCGACCTCCCGATGGGGCGATCTGCTCTTCGTGTCCGGCCAGATCTCACGGACCGCCTCGGGCGAGATCCTACGGGGCTGCTTGGGAGCCGATGCCACCGTGGCCGACGGGGTGACCGCCGCGAGAACCGCCGCGCTCAACCTCCTGGCGCGGGTGGACGACGCGGTCGGCCTCGACAATGTGGAGCGGATACTGAAGCTCAACGCGTGGGCCACGAGTTCACCCACCTTCGTGGACCAGCCGTCGGTGATCGACGGGGCTTCGCGGCTGTTGCTCGACGTCCTGGGCGACGCGGGCCGTCACGCTCGAACCGCCTTGCCGGCCCATGTGCTGCCGCAGGGCGCGCTGGTGGAACTCGACGCCACGATCGCCATCCGCGGTTAGGAAGCGTATTTGGTTGTGATCAAGGACCGGCCCGTGGGAGGTCCTTGATCCGATCATCGAGGTGCGGAGACGAAGGCCGGCGAGGCGGCTCCCGATCCGGAGCGTATGCGACGTCCGGTCAGCTGGGCGGAGTATAGCGTCCGTCGATCGCCGTCCAGCCTCCGTCCACGAAGAGCTGGCTCCCCGTGACGAAGGAAGACGCGTCCGACGCGAGGTAGACGACGGCGCCGGCCAACTCGTCCGCCCGGGACCAGCGGCCCAGGGCGCTCTTGTCGGCGTAGGCATCCGACCACTCCGGCACCGCCCTGATCTGCGCGGTCAGTGGTGTCTCCACGACGCCCGGGGCGATGGCGTTCACCCGCACGCCCGACGGACCCAGCTCGGCCGCCGCGGTCCGCAGCAGCTGGACGAGGCCCGCCTTCGTGGCCGCGTACACTCCCTGGCCCGGCTCGACGGCCACCGCGCGGATCGAGCTGAAGCCGATGATGCTTCCCGCGCCGCGTTCGGCCAGCGAAGCGCGATGGGCGACAGGGGAACCGCTCGGGCCCATCGACGGCGTGCCCGTGACGCTCAAGGAGAACGTCGCCCGCAAGGGGGTCCCGATGCCCTCGGGCAACGCGGGGACCGAACCGGTCGTCCCCGAGGCGGACGCGCCCATCACCGCGCGGGTCCTCGAATCCGGCGGTGTGATACTCGGATCGACCGTGATGCCGGACTGGGGCATGCTCTCCTCGGGCGTCTCCAGCCGGCACGGCATTTCGCGCAGCCCCTGGAACCCTGACTGGACGACGGGCGGCTCCAGCTCCGGCGCGGGGGCCGCGGCCGCCGGGGGATACGGTCCGCTCCACGTCGGCACCGACATCGGAGGATCGATCCGGCTGCCGGGCACCTGGCTGGGCCTCGCCACGCTCAAGCCCAGCTACGGGAGGATCCCGCTGGACACCCCGTACCTGGGGCGTGCCGCCGGGCCCGTGACCCGCACCGTGGCGGACGCGGCCCTGTTCATGGGCGTCCTGAGCCGACCGGACCCCCGGGACTGGACGAGCCTGCCGCCGCAGGACATCGACTGGTCGGCGCTGGACGGCGAGGTGCGCGGACTGCGGGTGGGAGTGCACCTGGACGCCGGCTGCGGGGAGTCGTGCGACGCCGAGATCCTCGCCGCGGTGCACCGTGCCGCCGCGGTCTTCGAGGCGGCGGGAGCCGTCGTGGAGCCGGTCGGGCCGTTTATGACCCAAGAGCTCCTGGACGACCTGGATCTGTTCTGGCGGGTGCGGTCCTGGAACGACTTCCGCGCGCTGGAGCCCGAGGCCCGGCTGCGCGTCCACCCCCACATCATCCGATGGTGTCAGGGCGGCGCCGATGTGCCGGGCACCCGGGTTCTCCAGTGCTACCAGCAGGTCATGCGCATCCAGGCGCGGACCGTGGCGGCCACGCTCCCCTACGATCTGGTGCTCTCGCCGGTGGCGCCGGTGGCGGCGTTCCCCGCCGAGCGGCCGATGCCCTTCCCGGAGGACGAGAAGACCATGGCCCACATCGGCTTCACCGCGCCGTACAACATGTCGGGCCAGCCGGCCGCGACCGTCAACTGCGGCTTCACGGCGGACCGCCGGCCCATCGGGGTGCAGATCGCGGGCCGCCGTTTCGACGACCCCGGCGTCTTGAGGGCGGCGGCGTGGTACGAACGGAGCCGGCCTGCCGAGGCGGTCCCGCGCTGGCCGGACCACACCCATGGGGCGCCCACGGGGGAGAAGACGACATCGACCACGCCCGAAGGGGAGAAGCCTTGAGCGACGGGGCACAGTTCCGGCAGGTCTTGCCGGTACGGCTCTACCAGCGCATCGTCGAGCAGATCGAGCAGGCGATCGTGCGCGGTGACCTCAAGCCCGGTCAACGGCTGCCCAGCGAGCGGGAGTTGGTGACGCAGTTCGGGGCCAGCCGTCCCACGGTGCGCGAGGCGTTGCGCGTGCTGGAGAGCGACGGCCTCGTCCGCTCCCGCCCGGGTGACCCGAACGGCCCGGAGATCCTGCCCTTCTCGTCGGCCGGCCTGACCAAGCAGATGACCCGGCTCGTCCAGTTCGACAATGTGTCGATGGCCGAGTTGATCTCGTTCCGCATGATCCTCGACGGGTCGGCGAGCTCGCTGGCGGCCCGGCTGCGGTCCGAGGAGGAACTGTCCGTGATGGAACGGACGATCGCCGTCATGTCGGATGCGATCGAGGCGGGTTACGAGGAGTTCGGCAAGGCCGACGTGGCGTTCCACGAGGCGGTGGCCGTCGCCAGCCGCAACTCCCTCATCGAGGTCTGCAACCAGGTGGTCAGGGGCGCGGTCCTCGCGCTGATCTCGGACAAGGTCGCCCATGCGCACAACAGCGCGGCGCTCATGCGGGAGTCGCTCCGCCACCATCAGGAGGTGCTGGAGGCGATCCGGGCAGGGGACGGCCGGGCGGCGGCGCGCATCTCGCGGCGCAAACTCTACGAGTACTACGCCGGCTACGTCCCGGAGAACGAGCGGGGGCCGCTGCTCGCGCTCGTGGACGACGAGGAGAGCTGACCCCCGGCCCCTCCCGCCTGGCGCGGGAGGCCGCCTCCCTCGGCCCGGTCGTCGGCCGCCGCACTCACCGGTCTTCGCGCCGCCGCGGGTCAGACGTAGAAGCGGGACAGACTCCGCACCACGGCCGCGGGCTTCGTGCCGCCGTCCACCTCGATCGTGCCGTCGACGGTGATCTGGACGCCGCCGGGTACGTCCTCGACCGCGGTGAGCCGGGCCACGAGCCGGATGCGGGATCCGGCCTTCACCGGTGCCGGGAAGCGCGCCTTGTCCAGGCCGTAGTTGACCTTGGTGGTCACGCCCCGTACCTGAAGCAGTTGGCTGAAGAGGGGGATGAACAGGGACAGCGTGAGGTAGCCGTGCGCGATCGGCGCGCCGAAGGGGCCCTGAGCCGCCCGCTCGGGGTCGGTATGGATCCACTGGTGATCGTCGGTGGCATCGGCGAAGGTGTCGACGCGGTCCTGTGTGACCTCGATCCACTCGCTGGTGCCGAGGTCGCCGCCGGCGAGCTTCTTCAGTTCGTCCAGGCCGTTGACGGTGATGCTCATGAATCGGCTTCCTGTTCGGGGGCGGGGGCGCCGTAGCGGTCGCGCACCCGGGACTTGAGGAGTTTTCCGGAGGCGGTGCGCGGAAGGTCGTCCGCGACCACCACCGACTTGGGGATCTTGTACTTGGCGAGCCGCTCTGACAGCGATGCCAGCACCTGCTCCGGGTCGAGTTCGGCGCCCGCCGCCGGGACGACGACCGCGCGGGGCACCTCGCCCCATCTGTCGTCCGGGACTCCGATCACCGCGCATTCGGCGATGCCCGGGTGGGTGAGGAGGAGGTCCTCGATCTCGGCGGGATAGATGTTCTCGCCGCCGGAGATGATCATGTCCTTGAGCCGGTCGACGATATACACATAACCGTCTTCGTCGACCCGGGCCGCGTCCCCGCTGCGGAACCAGCCGTCCGCGAAGGCGGTCTCCGTCTCCTCCGGCAGCCCCCAGTAGCCGGACATCACATGGGGTCCGCGCACCACCACTTCGCCGGTCTCGCCGGGGCCGACCGGGGTGAGGCCGGGCCGTACGACCCGTACGTCACTGAAGAAGTGCGGTACGCCTGCCGAGCCCGCCTTGTCGGCGGCGTGCTCGGCGTCCAGGAAGAGTGCGCCGGGCGCCGCCTCGGTCATGCCGTAGCCCTGGAGGAAGGTGAGCCCGCGCTTCTGGTAAGTGGCGATGAGCGGGGTCGGCACCGGTGATCCGCCGCAGGTGAGGATGCGGAGCGAGGACAGGTCGGCGTTCGCCCACCGGGGATGCCGGGCCACCTGGTCGAACATCGTCGGCACTCCGAACATGAAGGTGATGCGATGCCGTTCGAGCAGGTCGAGGGTGGTCCCCGGATCGAAAGCCTCCACCAGGACACAGACGCCGCCCTTGAGCAGCACCGGCAAGGTGATCATGTTCAGACCGGCGGTGTGGAACAGCGGGGCGGACACCAGGGCGCGTTCGTCGGCGAACAGGTCCTGGTCGACCAGCACATTGACGGCGTTCCAGGTGATGTTGGCGTGGGTGAGCATCGCCCCTTTGGGGCGGCCGGTCGTCCCCGAGGTGTACATGATGAGGCAGACGTCGTCGGGGGCGACCGGTTCGTCGATCGGCTCGGCCGGTGCGGCTGCCAGGATCCGTTCGTATGCGTCGCCGATCTCCACGCGGGTCCGTACATCGCTGTCGGCCGGCAGCCCGGCGACGAGCCCGGCGTGTGCCGCGCCGTGGATGAGGGCCTTGGCGCCTGAGTCGGCGAGCTGGTAGGCGATCTCGGGGCCGGTGAGCCGGGTGTTGAGGGGGACGAAGACGGCACCGAGCAGGCCGGCGGCGAACAAGGTCTCCAGGTAGGCGGGGTGGTTGGGGCCGAGGTGGGCGACGCGGTCGCCACGCCTGATGCCCCGGGCGCGCAGGGCATGGGCGAGGCGGGTGGTGCGTAGGTGCAGGGCGAGGTAGTCGGTCGACTGCTCGCCGTGGATCAGGGCCGTGCGGTGCGGGGTCTTGCGGGCCCGGCGTGCGGGCCATGACCCCAGTCCCTCGTTGCGCATCCGACACCCCTTACGGTTGGGTCAGCCCGAGCAGGCGGGCCGCGTTCTCCTTGAGGATCTTCGGCTTGACCGCGTCCTTGATGGGGAGCTGCTCGAAGTCGGCCAGCCATCGGTCGGGGGTGAGCACCGGGAAGTCGGAACCGAAGAGCACCTTGTCCTTCAGCAGCGTGTTGGCGTACTGCACGAGCTGCGGCGGAAAGTACTTCGGCGACCAGCCGGAGAGGTCGATGTGCACACCGGGCTTGTGGGTCGCCACCGCCAGGGCCTCGTCCTGCCAGGGGAACGACGGGTGCGCCAGGATGATCCTCAGATGTGGGAAGTCGGCGGCGACGTCGTCCACATGGAGCGGGTTGGAGTATTTCAGGCGGATGCCGCCCCCGCCGGGAACACCGGCGCCGATGCCGGTCTGACCGGTGTGGAAGAGAGCGATGGTGCCGGTCTCCTCGATCACCTCGTACAGGCCGTACGCCACCGAGCGGTCGTTGGGGAAGAAGCCCTGGACGCCGGGGTGGAACTTGAAACCCTTCACGCCGTACTCCTCGACCAGCCGCCGGGCCCGCTTCACGCCCGCCTTCCCCCGGAAGGGGTCGATGGAGGCGAAGGGGATGAGGACATCCGCGTTGGCGGCGGCGGCCTCGGCGACCTCCTCGTTCGGGACGGGCTCGGTGCCGGTGGCGGACTCGGCGTCCACCGTGAAGACGACGGCGGCCATCCGCCGCTCGCGGTAGTAGGCGGCCATCTCCTGGAGTGTGGGCTTCCGGTTGCCCTCGACCTTGAAGTAGGCGGAGGAGGCGGTGTGCAGGTCGTCGTCCAGGGAGGAGTGGCCCGTGGCGGACACCTCCGCATGGGTGTGGACGTCGATGGCGACCAGATCGCGGAGGTCCATCACGCCTCCGGAATCCTCGGCGCGGGGATGCCCACCGTCTGCGGCTCGGCGCCGACCGACGTGGGCCAGGCATCGGCGAGGGCCTCGGAGGTCCAGCCGCCGTCGGCGTAGGCGGCCCGGATCTCCTGCGGATGCGACCAGAGCGCCACCTTGTCGCCGCCGATGCCGACGCACTGGCCGGTGATGCCGCGGGCGGCGTCGGAGGCCAGGAAGGGCACGAGGGCGGCGCAGTCCTCCGGGGTGCCGAACCCTTCCCCCTTGCGCAGGAAGTCCGGCAGCGGTTCGCCGTTCCTCAGGGCCTCCACATACGGGGCGAAGGCGGGGATGGTCTCGGTCATCGCGGTGGCGGCCACCGGCACGATCGCGTTGACGGTGATGTCCGCGCGGGCCAGTTCCATGGACCAGGTGCGGGCCATGGCGGCGATTCCGGCCTTGGCGGCGGCGTAGTTGGTCTGGCCGAAGTTGCCGCGCTGCCCGGCCGGGGAGCCGACGAGGACGAGTGTGCCGCCCTCGCCCTGCTCGCGCATGCGCACGGCGGCGGCTCGGGCGCAGGTGAAGGTGGCCCGGAGATGGGTGGTGAGGACCGCGTCGAAGTCCTCGTCGGTCATCTTCCACAGCACCTTGTCACGCAGGATGCCCGCGTTGGTGACCAGGACGTCGAGCCGGCCGAACTCTTCGACGGCACGGCTCACCAGCCGGTCGGCGGCTTCGGCGGAGCCGACCGGGACCACCTCGGCCACGGCGGTGCCACCCGCCTCGGCGATGGACTTGACGGCCTGTTCGGCCACGGCTTCGTCGATGTCGTTGACGACCACGGACGCGCCGCGGGCGGCGAGGGCGTGTGCGTAGGCGAGGCCGAGGCCCCGGCCGCTTCCGGTGACGACGGCGGCCTTGCCGGTCAGATCGATGGTGGGCACGAGCGGGTCCCTTCGCATGGGTGCGCCGGCCCGGCGCGGGGTGTGGCAGCGAGATCGAAGCTAAGCGCAATAATTGGTGTCGTCAACAGTTGTTGTCCACCTCGGGTGCGTCATACTGGACTCCGCACACCAGACCCGCCCCTCCGGGCCGAGCCGACACCGGCGCCCGGGGCCGAGCCCAGGGAGCCCGCCATCGCCCGCCGGCACACCGACACCCCGCTCCCCATCGACGCGGACGAACCGTGGATGCGGGCGCTGCACGCGGACACGGGCTATCTGCTGTACCGCCTCGGTCTGCGCTCCGGTCAGCTGTTCAACACCTTCCTCCAGGAGTCGGGGCTCCGGCTGCGGCACTACGCCGTGCTGCGCTACCTCGCCACCTGCGAGGGCGCCTTGCAGCGGGAGCTCAGCGCCCGGCTCGGCTATGACCCGAGCGCGATCGTCGGCCTGGTGGACGACCTGGAGAAGCTGGGCTTCGCCGAGCGCCGCCCCGCCCCCGACGACCGCCGCAGCCGCGTCGTCGTCCTCACCGAGGATGGCCGTGCGTTCCTCCGTGACACGGATCAGGCGGGCCGGCGCGTGACCGACGAACTGCTCACCCCGCTCGCCCCCGCCGAGCGGGAGACGCTGCACACGCTCCTGGCGCGCGTCGCCGGGGACGAACTCGCCTGACATCCGGCGAGAACCGCCGACCGCTCGCGCCCGACCGGCCCGCGCCCCGACCGGGTGCTGCCTGCCGGGCGTGCCGGGGCTTCGCTGCGGCTAGCCGCCGAAGCTCACGCGGAGGCTGCCGTCCGCGGCGAAGGACCACTTCAGCGCGCCGGTGTAGGACGAGCACCGGGATCCGTTCGTCCCGGACCAGAACTGGTTCGAACCGTCCGCGTCACCGATGATGCGGTCCTTGGTCCCGCTGCTGCCGCCGCGGCACGACACATTGTCCCGAAACACCGAAGTGCCGCCGTCGAACGAGAAGTTGCGCTGCCCGTTGTCGATGCCGACGTTGCCCGACACCGACATATGGCCGGGGTTGCTGTTGTACGTGAACCCGTGCTTGCCGTTGTGATAGGCGATGCTCCGCCGGATGACGTGGTCGACGGCGATGTCCGAGCCGCCGAGCTTGTAGCCGTTGCGGTCGCCGTTGGAGTTCTGGGTGCCGTCCGAGAGGGTGCCGTTGCCGTAGGCGAGGGAGTCCTCGATGGTCACCGGGCCGATGGGGCCGGTGTCCTTCTTGGTGTAGAGGTCCCAGCCGTCGTCGATGTTGTTGTGAGACACGTCATAGCGGAACACGTTCCCGGAGCCGACCGTGAGCTTCGCGGCGAATCCATCGGCGTCCTCACCGTCGGAGTCGGCGTTGTCATGCGACTCCGAGCTCACGACGAGGTTGTTCGACGGCCACTGGTCATGGGGGGTGCTGGAGGCGATGCGGGAGATCTGGAGCCCGGTGTCACGGTTGAAGCGGGTCACCGTGTGCTCGATGACGTTGTTGCTGCCACCGACGGAGATTCCGTTGTCACCGGCGCGTTCGACGGTGATGCCGGAGATGCGCCAGAACGACCCGTTGAGGGCGAGCCCGCGGTTCGCCGGATCCTCGCTCATGGCCGAGAAGTTCAGCACCGGGGTCTCGCCGGGGTAGGCCACCAGCTCCTTGCGGGCGCTGGACGTGCCGTTGTTGCCCGGGGCGATGGTGACCGTCTGCGAGAGGCTGTAGGCCCCGCCGCGCACGTAGATCGTGGCGCCCGGGGTGATGCGGGTGATCGCCGAGGCGAGCGTGGTGGGAGAGGACTCCGTCCCGGGGGCGTCGGCGCTGCCTTTCGGTGACACGAATAAGTCATCCGCGTCGAAGGACGCGGACTGCGCCCGGGAGACGGGCGGATGGGCGGCGAGCAGACCCGCCGAGGCGACCACGGCCGCCGTCGCGGCGGCAAGGGCGCGGGGGAATGTCCGAGAGTGCTTCATGGCGCTCAGACCTCCTGGTGCGGGGGAGCTGCCGTGCATACGGCAGCCATTGAATGAGAGCGATTGCTGACCGTTCCTTGTTGTCAAAGCCCGGAGAGAGCGGCCTCGACATATGACGGTGCGTCATGTGGTCGGGAAAATTAGCAAGCGCTTGCGGGTGCGTCAATGTCGGTCACCAAGACGGCGATCGGCCTTCCGGGCTCGTTGTGCGCCAGCTATGGTGGCGCGTTTGGGAGCGTTCCCATGCTCCTGGGTGGCGCCCCTGTCGTAGGCGCGGTCCAGTGTGCCGGGACATGGACGTGGAGCTTGGGCTGGTCGGCTACATCAACGGAATCGATCTGCGCGTCGACGGGGGCATCGCGTCGGTGCCATGACGGCCGGCGTCCGGGGAGGTCGGGGTGGAGCGCGCGCTGTGCGAAGACCGCCACGGGCGCGCCGCGGGGTGAATGCCGCCGTACGTCTTGCCCAAGTGCGCCCGGGGTCCTACATTCCGATCCATGGGAGCGCTCCCAAACTGCTCCCGGTCATCGAGGAGGGAATGTCGTGATCACTCCCATGAGGTCGGTGAGGCTGGCACTGCTGACCGCGCTGATATCCCTGTGCGGCCTGCTGACCGCGGCGTTACCCGCGCACGCGGACACCGTGCTGTGCGATCAGTACGCCACCACCACCATCCAGGGCCGTTACGTGGTGCAGAACAACCGCTGGGGCACGAGCGCGACCCAATGCATCAACGCCACCAGCAGCGGCTTCACCATCACTCAGGCGGACGGCTCCGTACCCACGAACGGGGCCCCGAAGTCCTATCCATCGGTCTTCTACGGCTGCCACTACACGAACTGCTCGCCGGGAACCAGCCTGCCCAAGCAGCTCAGTTCGATCGGCAGCGCACCCACCGGCACATCCTTCACCTATGTCAGTGGCGCCGTCTTCGACGCCTCGTACGACATATGGCTCGATCCGGCGCCGAAGACCAACGGAGTGAACCAGACGGAGATCATGGTCTGGTACAACAAGGCCGGGCCGATCACCCCCGTGGGTTCCCAGGTCGGCACCGCCAGTGTGGGCGGCAGGTCCTGGCAGGTGTGGACCGGCTGGAACGGCTCCAACAACGTGATCTCGTTCGTGTCGTCGTCCACGCTCTCCAATTGGAACTTCAACGTCATGGACTTCGTCGATCAGGCGATAAACCACGGTCTGGCCACCCGCTCCTGGTACCTGACGAGCATCCAGTCCGGTTTCGAGCCGTGGTCGGGAGGGACGGGCCTCGCGGTGAACTCGTTCTCCGCTTCCGTGAATTGAGATGCGTGTCCCGCGACGCGCGGACCGGCCGCGCCGCCGTCGCCGTGTCAGTAGCGGGCGCCGATGCGGCGCCAGCGGCGTCCGCTGGTGCCCGGCTCGGTGGGGTGCGTGGCCACCCGGCCGCGGTAGACGATGTACGGGCGCCACAGGTACCACAGGGGGATGTTCCAGGCGTGGACCAGACGGGTGAAGGGCCACACCGCGAGGATGGCCCAGGCGGCGGTGGCATGGACCTGGTAGATCAGCGGGGCGTGCGCGATGGCGGCGACGTCGGGGTCGCCGGCGAACAGGCCGCGGAACCACAGCGCCACGCTCTGCCGGTAGTCGTAGCCGGAGCCGAGGAGGTTGACGCCCATGGTGGGGATGATGCCGAGCACGATCACGATGGCCAGCAGGGTCAGGGCGATCCAGTCGACGCCGCTGGTGGTGGCGCGCACCCGCGGTACGGCGGTGCGGCGCAGGGCCAGGAGGCCGACGCCGAGGATCACCGCGAGCGCGGCGACGGTGCCGCCGATGGAGGAGAACCAGCGATAGGTCTGCTCCGGGATGCCCAGCCGGCGGGTGAACGACTCGGGGACGAGGATGCCCAGCACATGCCCGGCGATGGCGGCGAAGGTGCCGTAGTGGAACAGCGGCCCGCCCCATTTGAGCAGTCGGCCTTCTTGGAGTTGGGTGGAGCGGCTGGTCCAGCCGAACTGGTCGTAGCGCCAGCGCCAGACGTGTCCGACGACGAAGACGGTGAGCGCGAGGTAGGGCAGGATGACCCACCACCACAGGTCCCAGGAACTCATCGGCCCTCTCCGCTGGTGAACGCTTCCGGTGTCGTGTGCATGGGCGAGGTCAGGTACTCGGGCGGGGCGAAGGGCTCGAGACCGACCTGTTCGCGCGGCGGCCCTTCGGCGGCCAAGGAGCGCCAGGCGGCGCGTTCTCGCCGGCTGGGCTCGGGCAGGCGGCCGCACAGGGCGTCCAGCACGGGGGCGTAGGGGTCGGACCGCTCGTGGAGCGCTTGGCGGAGCAGTTCGAGGCCGGCCTGGCACTGCCGCAGGACGCCCCGGCCGGGCTCGGGGGCGAGGGCGGCGAACTCCAGCATCAGCGGCAGGAAGTCCGGTAGTTCGGAGTCCGGCGGCTGGTGGCCGGCGCGGCGGTAGGAGTGTTTGAGGGCGAGCAGCGCCATGCCGCGGGCGCGGGTGTCGCCGTGCCGGTAGTAGGTCAGGTGCAGGGTGCGGTGGCGTGTGTGGTCGAAGGTGGCCACGTACGCCTGGGCGGCCTCGGTCGGTGTCAGGCGGCGAAGGTGGTCGGTGACGGTGGCGAGCCGGTCGCGGTCGACGGGGTCGGTGAGCGCCGGAAGGGCGGCCTCGATGTCGTCCAGGCGGGCGAGCACCGCCTGGTCGGGGTAGCGCAGCAGGACCGAAGCGGCGCGGTGCAGCAACGGGGTGTCGGGAGGCCGATGGCGGGCGCCGCGGCGGATCACCGGCCGCTCCCGTCGCCGAAGAGACCGGGGGCGGTGCCGGTGCCGTTCCAGCCGAGGAGGTTGAAGCGCACCTTTCCGTCGCCGTCGCGGAAGTGACTGCCGCCGCCCGGCGTGGACAGGCCCGACGGCGGTGGCGGGGCGGCGGAGAGCTGGTCCGGCTGGTGGGGGCCCGAGTCGGTGAGACCGCCGGGGTGGTCGAGGGAGCAGTGCTGGGCCATCAGGGCGCCGGAGCCCTCGGCGTGGACGCGCGGGATGACGTACCGGTCGTCGTACTTGGCGATGGCCAGCAACCGGTACAGGTCCTCGATGTCCTCGGCGCTCGCGCCCACCGAGTCCAGCAGCTCCGGGTCGGCGGGGTCGCCGAGCTGGGCGCGGCGCATGTGCGTGCGCATCACGGTCAGCTTCCGCAGCACGCCCTCGACCACCGTCGTGTCCCCGGCGGTGAACAGGTTCGCCAGGTACTCGACCGGGATGCGCAGGGAGTCGATGGCGGCGAAGATCCGGTCCGGGTCGTCATGGTGGTGGCCGGTGACGTGGAGGGCCTCGGTGACCGGGGAGAGCGGTGGGATGTACCAGACCATGGGCATGGTGCGGTACTCCGGATGCAGCGGCAGCGCCACGCGGTGCTTCTTGATCATGGCGTAGGCGGGGGAGCGCCGGGCGGCCTGGATCCAGTCGTGGGCGATGCCGTCACGCTCGGCCGCGGCCCGCACCCGCGGATCGTGCGGGTCGAGGAAGACGGACAGCTGGGCCTCGTACAGGTCCTTCTCGTCGGTGACGGAGGCGGCCCGAAGGACCGCGTCGGCGTCGTAGAGCATCACGCCGAGGTGGCGCAGCCGTCCGACGCAGGTCTCGGAGCAGATGGTGGGCTGCCCGGCCTCGATGCGCGGGTAGCAGAAGGTGCACTTCTCGGCCTTGCCGGTGCGGTGGTTGAAGTAGACCTTCTTGTACGGGCAGCCGGAGACGCAGAACCTCCAGCCGCGGCATCGGTCCTGGTCCACCAGCACGATCCCGTCCTCCACCCGCTTGTACATCGCCCCCGATGGGCAGGAGGCGACGCACGAGGGGTTGAGGCAGTGCTCGCAGATCCGCGGCAGATAGAACATGAACGCCTTCTCGAACTCCAGCCGCACCCGCTCGGACATGCCCTCCAGGTTCGGGTCGGCGGCAGCGTAGGAGTCCGCCCCGGCGAGGTCGTCGTCCCAGTTGGGGCCGTGTACCGGGCGCATATCGCGGCCGGTGAGCTGGGACTTGGGCCGGGCGCTGGGGAAGGAGTCGGACAGCGGGGCGGTGGTCAGGGACTGGTAGTCGTACGTCCACGGCTCGTAGAAGTCGTCCAGAGAGGGCAGTTCGGGGTTGTAGAAGAGGGTCGCCAGCTTGCGCAGTCGCCCGCCGGCCTTCAGTTTCAGCTTTCCGCGGCGGTTCAGCGTCCAGCCGCCCTTCCAGCGCTCCTGGTCCTCGTAGCGGCGCGGGTATCCGGTCCCCGGCTTGGTCTCGACGTTGTTGAACCACATGTACTCCGAGCCCGGCCTGTTGGTCCAGGTCTGTTTGCAGGTGACCGAGCAGGTGTGGCAGCCGATGCACTTGTCGAGGTTCATCACCATCGCCACCTGGGCCATCACCCGTCCGATGGCGGCTTCGCCACGGGGGCCGACGGCGGCTCGCCCGCGGGACATCAGAACCGCACCTCCTGGGCGCGGCGGCGGATGACGGTGATCTCGTCGCGCTGGTTGCCGGTGGGGCCGATGTAGTTGAAGCCGTAGGAGAACTGCGCGTATCCGCCGATCAGATGGGTGGGTTTGATCAGCAGCCGGGTGAGGGAGTTGTTGCCGCCGCCGTGCAGGCCGGAGGTCTCGGTGCGCGGGACGTTCAGGTGCCGGTCCATGGTGTGGTACATGAACACCGTTCCCTCGGGCATGCGATGGCTGACCACGGCCCGGCAGGCGACCACGCCATTGCGGTTGTACGCCTCGATCCAGTCGTTGTCCGCGACCCCGATCTTCGCCGCGTCCAGCGGGCTCATCCAGATGACCGGGCCGCCGCGGAAGAGCGTGAGCATGTGCAGGTTCTCCTGGTACTCGGAGTGGATGGACCACTTCGAGTGCGGGGTGAGGTAGCGCACCACGATCTCCGGCCGCGCGCCCGCGGTGCGCTTCGGATCGCCGACGTGGGCGAGCATGTTCAACGGCGGCCGGTAGACGGGCAGCTGCTCGCCGAACTCGGCCATCCAGTCGTGATCGAGGAAGAAGTGCTGACGCCCTGTCAGGGTGTGCCAGGGTTTGAGGCGTTCGACGTTGACGGTGAACGGGGAGTAGCGGCGCCCCCCGGACTCGGTGCCGGACCACTCCGCCGAGGTGATCACGGCCCGCGGCTGGGTGCGGGTGTCCTCGAAGGTGATCCGGTCGCCCGAGCGCTCCTCGGCGAGATCGGCCAGCTCCACTCCGGTGCGCCGTTCCAGGGCGCGCAGCGACGCGGCCGCGAGGCGGCCGTTGGTGGTGCCGGACAGTGCCAGGATCGCCTCGCAGAACTGGTCGTCGCGGGCGATGGACGGTCGTCCGTCGGCCACGCCGCCGCGTACCGTGCCGTTGCGGCGGCGCAGGTCGTCGATCTCCACGTCGGGCTTCCAGGTCACGCCCTTCGTGCTGGTGCCGAGCGTGTCGAGCAGCGGTCCGACCGCGGCCATCTTCTCCGCGACCGCGGTGTAGTCGCGCTCGACCACGATCAGCTTCGGCATGGTGCGGCCGGGGACGGGTTCGCACTCCCCGGCCTTCCAGTCCCGCACCCTGCCGTGCGGCTGGGCCAGCTCGTCCGGGGTGTCGTGGGCCAGCGGGGCGGCGATCACATCGCGCCGCACACCGAGGTGCCGGGTGGCCAGTCGCGAGAATTCGGCGGCGATGGTGTGGAAGATCTCGAAGTCGGTGCGCGTCTGCCAGGGCGGGGCGATCGCCGGGCTGAAGGCGTGCACGAAGGGATGCATATCGGTGGAGGACAGGTCGTACTTCTCGTACCAGGTCGCGGCGGGCAGCACCACGTCGGAGAACAGGCAGGTGCTGGTCATCCGGAAGTCCAGGGCCACTGACAGATCCAGCTTGCCGACCGGCGCCGGGTCGCGCCAGGCCACCTCCGCCGGGCGCAGGCCGGGTGGCGTCTCGGCGGCGGTCACCGCGTCGTCGGTGCCGAGCAGGTGCCGGAGCATGTACTCGTGCCCCTTCATCGACGAGGCGAACAGGTTCGCCCGCCAGATGAGCAGGACCCGGGGGAAGTTGGCCGGGTCGTCCGGGTCCTCGGCGGCGAACCGCAGCCGCCCGGCCTTCAGCTCCTCGACGACGAACGTGGGCACCGCCGTGCCGGCGCGTTCGGCCTCGTCGCACAGATCGAGCGGGTTGCGGTCGAAGGCCGGGTGGGAGGGCATCCAGCCCAGCCGCGCCGCGAGCGCGTTGCAGTCCGGCAGCGTCCGCCCCGCCAGTCGCCCCTCGCCCAGCGGTCCGGCCAGTGTGTCGGCGGGGAAGGTCTCGTAGCGCCACTGGCCGGTGGCCAGCCAGAACAGCGGCGTGCCCACCATGTGCCGGGTCGGGCGCTGCCAGTCCAGGCCGAACGCGAGATGGAACCAGCCGGTCAGCGGGCGTACCTTCTCCTGGCCGACGTAGTGTGCCCAGCCGCCGCCGTTGACGCCCTGGCTGCCCGTGAGCATCAGCAGGGAAAGGAAGGCGCGGTAGATCTGGTCGGAGTGGAACCAGTGGTTGGTCCCCGCCCCCATCGCGATCATGGAACGGCCACCGGTGCGCTCGGCGTTGCGCGCGAACTCCCGGGCCACTCGGGCCGCGGTCTTCGCCGGCACCGAGGTGATCGCCTCCTGCCACGCCGGGGTGTACGGCTGGTCCGCGTCGGCGTATCCGGTCGGCCACACCCCCGGCAGCCCCTCGCGGGCCACCCCGTACTGGGCGAGGACCAGGTCGAACACGGTGGTCACCAGGTGCCCCGCCACCCGCACGGCCGGCACACCGCGCCGCAGGACGGCGCCTCCCTCCGCCGGGCCGGTGTCGAACCGGGGCAGGTCCACCGCCACCGCCTCGGCCCCGGGGCGGTCGTGCAGGGACAGCAGCGGGTCGACCCCCTCCAGACGCAGATTCCACCGCGGACCGGATGACTGCCGCCGCGATGCCCAGCGGAAGCCCAGCGACCCGTTCGGCACGACCGGACGACCGGTCGCCGCGTCCAGCAGCACCGTTTTGAACTCCGCCGCCTCGCCCCCGTCGCCGGGCAGGTCTGCGCGGGGCAGGTCTGCGCGGGGCAGGTCGGCGTCGGGCAGGTCGGCGGCGGTGAGGAACTTGTCCGGGACGAACACTCCCTCACGTTCCCGGAGCGTCACCAGGAACGGCAGGTCGGTGAAGGTCTTGGCGTACTCGGTGAAGTGCGGTACCCGCCGGTCGCGGTGGAACTCGGTGAGAATGACATGGCCCATGGCCATGGCCAGCGCCCCGTCGGTGCCGGGCGCCGCCGCCAGCCAGTCGTCGGCGAACCTGGTGTGGTCGCCGTAGTCCGGGGAGACCACGACGACCTTCTGGCCGCGGTAGCGGGCCTCGGTCATGAAGTGCGCGTCCGGGGTGCGGGTGATGGGCAGGTTGGTGCCCCAGACGATGAGGTAGCCGGCGTTCCACCAGTCGCCGGACTCGGGCACGTCCGTCTGGTCGCCGAAGACCTGTGGGGCGGCCATCGGCAGGTCGGCGTACCAGTCGTAGAAGGACGAGATCGTCCCGCCGATCATCGAGAGGAACCGGGTGCCGGCGGCGTAGGAGGCCATCGACATCGCCGGGATCGGAGAGAACCCGACGATCCGGTCCGGCCCGTGGCGCTTGACCGTGTGCACCTGCGCCGCCGCCACCAACTCGGTGACCTCACGCCAGTCGCAGCGGACGAACCCGCCCTTGCCGCGCGCCCGCTTGTAGGCGGCGCGGCGCTCCGGATCCGAGGTGAGCCACTCCCACGCCTCGACCGGATCCGGGTATCGCTCCTTCGCCCGGCGCCACAGCCGGAGCAGCGGGCCGCGCACATACGGGTAGCGAATGCGGGTCGGGGAGTAGGTGTACCAGGAGAAGGAGGCGCCGCGCGGGCAGCCGCGCGGCTCGTACTCCGGGGAGTCCGGCCCCACCGAGGGGTAGTCGGTCGCCTGCGTCTCCCAGGTGATGATCCCGTCCTTGACGAACACCTTCCACGAGCATGACCCGGTGCAGTTCACCCCGTGGGTCGAGCGCACCTCGCGGTCGTGCCGCCACCGCTCCCGGTAGAACTCCTCCGCCGCCCGACCGCCCTCCCGGTACAGCGTCCGCCGGTCGGGGGACTGCTCACCGGGGAAGAAGTACTGCGCCGTGCGCATCAGTCGCTCCGCCGCGTCGCCCGAGCGGTCGGTGCTCACATCCCTCGCCTCCTGTGACAGGCCATGGTCAGTTTCGATTCCGTACCCCCGGGCCGCAATCGGCCAATCGCGCGAATCGCGGAGATGTCCCATCAAGGCGATCCCGGATCGCCGGTGCGCCGCAGGGCCGTCGCCGCCGCGGCGAGCATGCCGATGAACGTCGCGGCCCAGACCGCGAGGGCCGCCCACGCCTCGGCCGACCCGATCCCGGCCATCCAGCCCCACCGGCCGACGTGCCCCAGTTCCATGGTGGCCACCCCGTACATACCCACCGGGAAGACCAGGCTCCATAGGCTCGCGTCGTACCGCAACGGCACACCGCGCAGCACGTGCCGCCACACCCCCAGGGCCAGCAGCAGCGGGATCAGCCAGGTGCAGAACGACCACTGCACCGCGGACACCCCCAGCACGAACGTCCTGGGCAGCAGCGCGTCGTCGGTGGGCAGCTGGAGGAGCCGCGCGCCCGCCAGTACGGTGATCGCGGCGGCGCCCATGAAGACCCAATAGGGTGGCACCAGCTCCGCCGGTGCCACCGGTTCCAACAGCAGGCCGGCCAGTGCCAGCACGGCGGTCAGCAGATACTGGACCAGTCCGATGGCCCAGCACACCGAGGCCAGGGCACCCAGCATCCGGCCGCCGGTATGGGGGGCGAGGGAGGCGGCCGCGACCGCGATGGACTCGGTGCCCACCACCCAGAGGAACCAGGTGCCGTTCACCTGCCGGAGCGGGAGTGCGCGCCTGGCGCAGATCAGCAGCAGCGGCACGCCGTAGCCGAGCACCAGCCACCCGGCCACGCCGAGGGCGAGCAGTACCTCGGCCGCACCGTACCGCCGGCCGAGGGTCAACCTGGTCGCCAGCACGTCGGACGCGGCGACAAAGGTGAGGAAGGCGAACCCTCGCGAACCGGCGAGGTCCGCGAGGAAGCGCTGCCGCCATCGCACCAGGCGCCACAGGTAGAGCGCCCACAGCACGACGTATCCGACAACCGCGATCAGCGCCAGGACCACCGAGGCGGTCCTCATACCGGGACGGGCGAACGCGGTGGACACGATGCCGGTCGCCATGACGAAGGCGAACGCCCCCGGGCTGAGGTTCTCCACCGCGGACGCCACCGCGGGCCGCCACCCGCCGGACGGCCGGGTGAACGGAGCGGCTCTCGTCACGACACCACCTTTCGTCTCGGCTCGGCAGGGGCCCGCGCGCCGCTGGTCGCTCACTCGACGGTGGCGGGTGACGCGCCGACTGACAGCGTCGCATCGGCGGTGATCATCCGGTGGGCGGCGACACGGTGTGCGGGCGTTCTCTGATCATGCTCCGCGGCTTCGCCGTCTCGGGGGCGGCGTAGGTAGTGTGGGCGTGGCGGGCAACGTGGCAAGAGGGGTATCGACTCCCGACGGGTCGGGAGGTTCTCATATGCCGGAGGATGCGCAGGGCCCGGAAGAAGTGGCCGATCGGGTGGTCGCCGCTTTGGAGGCGATGGGCCGGCCGTCGGAGGGAGAGTCCTTCGAGGAGCTGAGTGACCAGGTGCGGCAGCTGGCGCTCGGCCAGCACCGCCTGCGACGTCTGCTGGACGCGGTGGTGGCCATCAGCGCCGATATGGACACCTATGCCGTGCTACAGCACATCGTGGAGGCGGCCGCCGACCTGGTCGGCGCCCGCTACGGTGCCCTGGGCGTCCTCGGCGAGGGCGGGGAATTCGTCGACCTGATCACCGTCGGCGTGGACGCCGAGCAGCTGATGGCCACCTCGGGCCTCCCCCAGGGCCACGGCCTGCTGATCACGCTGATCAGGGACCGAAAGTCGCTGCACGTCGATGATGTCGCGGCCGATCCCAGTTCGGTCGGCTTCCCGCCCGGCCACCCGGTGATGGCCACGCTGCTGGGCGTGCCGCTGATGGTGCGCGGCACCGTGTACGGCAATCTCTATCTGGCGGACAAGCACGACGGCACGCCGTTCACCGACGGTGACGGGGCCCTGCTGACCGCGCTGGCCAGCGCCGCGAGCGTCAGCATCGAAAACGCCCGTCTGTACCAGAGCCTCAAACACGCGGCCGAGCACTTCCAGCTGCGCATGCTGCCCACCCTTCCGGACCTCGGCCCCCTGGACGTGGAGGGCCGGTACGAGCCGGCCTCCGAGCTCCCGCGGCTCGGCGGGGACTGGTACGACGCCCTGACCTTGCCGGATGGCGCCACCTGTGTCGTGGTCGGCGATGTCACCGGTCACGATGTGGAGGCCGCCCCGCTCATGGGGCAGATCCGCTATATGCTGCGCGCCCTGGTCTACGACCACGGTGGGCCACCCAGCCTGGTCGTCTCGAAGCTGGACCGCGCCTTGACGATGTTCGCGGAGCCTCCCACGGCCACCTTGGTCCTCGGCCGCATCGAGCACGCCGACGGGCGGTACACCCTTCGCTGGAGCAACGCCGGACACCCCCCGCCGCTGCTGATCGGCGCGGATGGCGGATCCCGCTACCTCGCCCCGGCCCACCACGGGATTCCGGTCGGCATCGACCCCGTCGTCCCCCGGTACGACCACGCATACCCGCTGGCCGCGGGAAGCACCCTGCTG
This sequence comes from Streptomyces malaysiensis subsp. samsunensis, assembly GCF_024519315.1. Taxonomy (GTDB): domain Bacteria; phylum Actinomycetota; class Actinomycetes; order Streptomycetales; family Streptomycetaceae; genus Streptomyces; species Streptomyces malaysiensis. The sequence continues at coordinate 256,298 of NZ_JANIIC010000004.1, forward strand.
TTGTTCACCGACGGACTGGTGGAGCGCCGCGGCCAGGACATCGACGCGAACCTGGCCGCGTTGGCCGATCAGGCCGCCCGCCTGGCCACCGCCCCGCTGCGGGATCTGTGCGCCGAGCTCGTCGCGGGGCGCTGCCAGGCGTTCCATGACGATGTCGCCGTGCTCGCCTTGCGCGTACCGGGCCACCGGGCGGAGTGGCGGTGACGAACTCCGAGACAGGCGGCGGTCACACGCGGTCGTAGACGAGCAGCCCGTCACCGCGCAGCCGGGCCCCCGCCGTCGGACGGTGCTCGGTGAGCCGCCCGTCGTGGGCCAGGTGCAACACCTGCGCGTGGCGGGCGAGAACGGCGAAATCGGCGATGATCCGCCGGTGGCAACGCCACCACACGGACTCACCGCACATCACGGCGGTACGGAGGTCGGCCGCCTGCCGGAGCAATTCGTCCATGGCCGCCAGGAAGTCCGGGTGGCGGGTGTAGCCGGCGTATCCCCGGAAGGAGGCGTTCTCCCAGAAGACGTCGGGGGAGTCCGGGGACGCCTTGCGAAAGCCTCCCAGCCGCTGCTCCCACCGGTAGTCGATCCCCTCCTCCGGCAGCCACCGCCGGAGCGCTTCCCGGCCCACGTCGGCGTTGTGCCGACTGCCGGGTGCGGTCCGTATGTCGACGACGGCCAGGACGTCGGCGCCGTGCAGCAGCGCGGCCAGCCGCTGGTGTCCCGCGGTGCCGTGCCCGAACGTCAGCAGCGTCACCGAGGTCATCCCTGGCGCCGGTCACCGCTTCGCGGACAGCCACTCGGCGAGGACGGCGGCCTGGCTGTGGTCCACGTCCTGGGTGGCGGTCAGCAGCGTGAGCCTGTCATGGGAGGCCAGGTCCCTCAGGCGCTCCGCGGCCTGCTGGTGTCCGGCATCACGCAGTTCGGCGCGGTAGCGGCGGCGGAACTCGGTGAAGCGGGCGGGTTCGTGGCCGTACCACTTCCGCAGTTCGCTGGAGGGAGCCACATCGCGCAGCCACTCGTCCAGGTGCGCGTCCGCCTTGCGCATGCCACGCGGCCAGACACGGTCGACGAGCACCCGTTTGCCGTCCTGGGGAGAGGTCTCTTCGTAGACCCGCCGGTAGGTGATCTGCTTGGCCATTGACGGCACCTCCAGACCGGATCGGCCGCCCCGACCCGAAGCCGGTGGACGGCTCACCGCAACGACACCCGGTGGGCATGTCCGACTCCGACATTCTATCGGCGATGACGGGTGGGAGCCGGTCGAGAGCCGCTCACTCCGGACCGAGCGGTCGGAACAGGGGGCGCGGTACGGCGACCTCCGTGCCCGCCAGCCACCGGCGTCCGCTGGTGTACAGGTGGTCCACCGCTGCACCCCGGAGGCCCGGAAGTCCGTCGAGGACTCGCAGGCCGGCCAGCGTCTGCACGTAGCCGAGATGCCGGTAGCCCATGGGCAGGCTGCCGAGCAGCCGCTCGTCGAGCGTGATCGACGCCGATGGATCGACGACGTCGAGTCGGTCCTTTTCGTAGATCGGCTGGCGCCGGACGATTCCCCATCGCCCGTCACGCCGCTCCAGGAAGTCGTAGAACCGCCCGGTGCACACGACGTCGACCTCCACAGCGTGCGCCCGGATCCGCTGCTCGATCCTCATCTTGGTCTGTGCGACGGCACGGGCGCCGTTGACGGCGCTGGTGTGGCCTCCCAGGAAGTGGTTGACCCGGGCGCCGTCCGCCCACGCCCGCCGGCCGGCCTCGATGAAGTCCAGGTGCGAGCCCTGGAACCATGTGGTGGTGATCCAGGCGCCCTCGTGCCACAGCGCGCCGAACTCGTCCCAGGCCCCGCTGTCGCGGAAGACGGCCCAGGCTTCGGCGATCGCGCGGATCTCGATCGCCGCGGCCCGAGCGTGCGGTATCGGTGTTTCCGGGGTGCTCATGTGTCGAGGAGCTCGTCGAGGAACAGGTCCTCGCACGCGTACCTGCGGTCGGTGATGCCCTGTTCGAACGCGTAGCGCAGGAAGGTGTCGATGGTCTGCCGGTTCGCCTTCATGCCGTGCTTCCAGTGACCGGCCTGGAGGAGCTCGCGATTGGCCTCGTACAGCGGACTCACCCACGGCACCATGACGTCCATGTGGTGATCGGTGCGGCCGTTCTCGTAGCCGGCGAGCGTGGTGTCGACGGACTCGGCGAACGCGTTGAACACCGCTCGGGCGGCATCCGGGTGCCGCCGCAGGAATTCCCGGCGGATCACCACCATGTGCATGATCGGGAAGATCCCGGTGCGCCGGTAGTAGTCCCGCTCGGCCGCCTGGGGGTCGGCGAACAGGGTGGTGACGCGCGGGGACTTGTCCAGTGCGCAGCGCGGGACGACCGCGGAGAAGAGCGCGTCGATCTCACCGGACTCGAGCATGGGGCCGAGGAACTTGCCTTCGGGCGCGTAGCGCGCGTCGACGTTTTCCGGGGTCTTGAGCGGCGCCCAGGACTCCATGTGCATCGGCCAGTCCGGGCCGCCGATGAGCCACCTGTTCGTCTCGGGCCGGAACCCGTGTTCGTCGCTGAGGATCCCCTTCGGCCAGATCCCGGCGTCGTGGCCGTAGACGGCCAGTTCGCCGATGGTCTTACCGACGAGGTCGGCGGGGCCTTTGATGCCGCTGTCGACGTTGACCCAGATCGAGGAGTGCCGGAAGTGGCGGTTGGGGAAGACCGGGATCCCGACGAAGCGGTCGTCGCCGCGGTCGAGGGCGCGCAGGAAGAAGGTCAGCCCCAGTTCCGAGACGTCGTACCGGTCACCGGCGAAGGTCCGGGCGAAGATCTCGGACACGATGGGCGCGTCCTCGTGCCGGATCGTGTAGCCCTTGACGCCGACGCGCCCGTCCAGCAGCGGCTGCACATGGTCGTAGCGGTTGATTCCGAGTCGAAGTTCGTTGTCGCCCATCGCTCGCCTTCCGTTGGGAGATGTTGTTTCCATGAGGAGGGGCCGGTGCCGGCGTTCCTCTCCGCGGGGGTGTCACAGGGGTGTGGTGAGTGCGGACAAAGGTCCATGATCTACGCGACCGGTGGGCCGCGGGCCGTCGGTTTCACTGAATGAACCGTCGGGCCGCGTGTACAGCGGCGCGCCTGCTCAGCGCTTGATGTCGCCGCGCAGCCGCTCCCAGTTGCCCGAGGCGATGAGGCGGCGCTCGTCGTCCGCGAGCCGAGCGTGCTCGAGGAACGTCCGGGCGCCCGCGTGCGCCGCGGGCTCGAAGGGATAGTCGGTCGCGAACAGCACATGCTCGGCGCCCACGATCCGGACCGCCTCCTGAAGGTAGGCGTGGCTGAGCATGCCGCTCGGGGTCACATAGAGGTGGTCCCGTACGTATTCGCCGATCGTGCGGGGCAGCCCGGCGATCCGGGCCAGCGGTTCCAGGCGGTCGAGGTAGAACAGGACCAGCTCGCCCCAGTGCCCGAGGACGAGCCGCAGGCCGGGGAAGCGGTCGAACACCCCGGCGAGGATCAGGCGCAGATACGCCACGCCGGTGTCGTAGTGCCAGCCGAGGCGGTGGGATGCCAGTGCCGCGCTCACCTCGGGTGCGAACCCGTCGTAGTAGGCGTGTCGCACGGCCGCCGGTGGCGTCATGGGGTGCAGATGAAGCGGGACGGCCAGTGCCTCCGCCGCCTCGAAGACCGGCCAGAAGGCGTGGTCGTCGAGGTGGCGGCCGCCGACCCGGCTGAAGATCATCGCGCCGTCGAGCCCCAGGTCGCCGATCGAGCGGCCCAACTCGGCGGCGGCCCGTGCGGGCCGTTGCAGCGCCAGGGTCGCCAGCCCCTGGACCTGGCGGGTCGCGTCGGCGGCCAGGGCGGCGATCCGGTCGTTGCAGTCGCTCTGCAGCGCGGCCGCGTCGGCGGCGCCGAGGTTCTGGAGGCCGGGGGTGCTCAGGGAGAGGACCTGGGTGTCCAGCCCCGTCGACCGCATCGACGCCCGGCGTTCGTCGCCGACCTCGGCGAGGCGCCGCCCGGTCTCGCCGGTGGTCGAGGCCATGAACGCCAGGTCGTCCTCCGCGGTGCCCGCTCGGCGCCAGGCGTCGACGACCTCGGGGAACATGATGTGTTCTTCGAGGCCGACGATACGGAGGCCGGTGTCGCCGCCGGTGTCCTGGGCGGTTTCGTTGAGATGTGTCACGGAGTCCGTCTCAGCTCGAGTGGGAACCGGTCATGAGGGCGGCGAGGTCCTCCGGGCGCAGGAAGGACGCGGGTGGCGGCGGCCCCCAGTTGAACAGCCCCTGCGCGCCCTGGAAGGTCTCCGGTGTCCATAGCTGGTCCTCGACGACGCAGTCCATGTCGGCGTAGTACTCGCTGAAGTTCCCGGCCGGGTCCTTGAGGTACCAGAAGAAGTTCGAGCCGGCGTGATGCCGTCCCAGGCCCCATACGTGCCGGTCCGGATCGGCTTCGAGCATCGCGCTCGCCCCGCGGCCCACCTCGTCGATGTCGTCCACCTGCCACGAGGTGTGGTGGAGGAAGGCGACCGGCGCCCGCAGGACCAGCACGTTGTGGTGGTCGGTCGAGCAGCGCAGGAAGGCGCCTTCGTCACGGATGTAGTCGCTCGGGAGGAAACCCAGCCCGTCGGTGAAGAAGGACGTCGTGGCCGCGAAATCGGTCGTGCCGAGGACGGCGTGGCCGAGTTTGCGCGGCCGCACCGGGGTCGTGCGGAGGACACCGGGCGCGCGGGCGCCGACGCGGTCGTAACGGCCCGGCCCGTTCGCGGCGACGGGCGCGACCGGCGCCTGGGACAGCCGGGGGGCCGTCCGCACCGTGACGCGGACGCCCGTGGCCGGTTCGACGGCGGTCAGCCCGCCGTTGACCCACGCGGACGCGATGTCCATCCGGCGCAGGGCGGCTTCGATCCGTCGGAGGTCGTCGATGTCGTCGGCGCCGACGCAGAGGTCCAGCAGACGGCGGGCCGGCGCCGGGACGATCCGCAGTTGTGCTCCGCCGTCGCGAGTGGCGAACCAGCCGTCCGGCAGTGGGTCGAGGCCGAAGTCCGCGTAGTACGCGGCCGTCTCGTCGACGTTGGGCACGCCGATCGTGACGGATGTCAGGGAGTGCAGGGCCATGCCGGTCTCCTCTCGCTCGCGCGGTGGTGGGTCAGGGGTGCGGGGCCGGCACGAACGTCTGCCGGAGTTCGCCGATGCCTTCGATCCGGCTCACCAGCTCGTCGCCGGGCCGCAGCCACCTCTCGGGTGTCCGGCCGAGCCCGACCCCGGCGGGGGTGCCGGTGAACACGAGGTCGCCCGGCAGCAGCGGGAGGAGGGCGGACAGGGAGGCGACCAGGCGCGCCACCGGGAACACCAGGTCCCGGGTCCGGCCGTCCTGCATCGTCTCGCCGTTGAGGACGCACTGAAGACGCACGTCATCGCGGTCGGGCAGTTCGTCGGGGGTGACGACCCACGGGCCGGTCGGCCCGAAGCCGGGAAGGGACTTCCCCAGGCCGAACTGCGGTGCCGGGCCGGACCGTTGCAGCTTCCGCTCGGACAGGTCCTGGCCCACGGTGACGCCGGCGATGTGGTCCCACGCCTCCGGCGCGGTGATGTTCCGCGCCGTCCGGCCGATCACCGCGACCAGTTCGACCTCCCAGTCGGTGTGGCCGTCCGCGGGCAGGACGACCTCGGTGACCGGCCCGGTCAGACAGCTGGGCCACTTGGTGAACAGCGTCGTCGGCGTCTTTGGCACCGAGAAGCCGGACTCGGACGCGTGGTCGCGGTAGTTGAGGCCGATCGCGAACACCTGGCGGGGCGCGGGGACCGGCGCCCGCAGGTCCCGGACGTCGAAGGGCAGACCGTTCCGCGGGGACACCGTCCTCGCCCACGCGACGAAGTCGTCCCAGCGGTCGTACAGCGCCTGGGGGTCCGGGCCGAACGAACCGTCGCTGGCGTGCTCGACGTCGATGGCCCGGTGCGGTGTGCCGCTCACGAGGGCGGCGCGCCCCTGAATGCTTGCGATGCGCATGAGTGTGTCCCTGGACGGTGGTGACGGGCGGTCGGGTGACGGGGAGGGGTGCGACTCAGGCGATGTGCGTGGTGAGCGAGCCGAGCCCGGAGATCTCCGCGCGCACGACGTCGCCGCTTCGGAGGTAGTCCTGCCTGGGCAAGCCGACGCCCGCGGGCGTGCCGGTCGCGATGACGTCGCCGGGGCGCAGGGTGAGCTGGTGGCTGAGCCAGGCGATCTGCTCGTACACATCGTGGATGAGGTTCGCGGTGGTCGAGTTCTGCTTGACCGTGCCGTTCACCGACAGACGGATCGCGAGGTCATGGCAGTCGGGCACATACGCGGCCGGGGTGATCCAGGGACCGAGCGGGGCGGCGCCGTCGAAGCACTTCTGCCCGACCCAGTCGTAGGCCATCGCGGGCGGACGGTCCGGCCGCTTCATCAGGTCGCGTGCGGACAGGTCGTTGACGATCGTGTAGCCGGCGATGACGCCGAGCGCCTCCCGCGCCGGGACATCCCGCGCCGAGCGGCCGATCACCACCGCGAGTTCGGCCTCGTAGTCCAGGGCTTCACTGCCGCGGGGGCGGTGGACGGTCGCCTGGTCCTCGACGACCGAGTGGGCCGACGTCTTCACGAAGAACCACGGATCGCGCGGTCGCCGGGCGCGGTCGGCCGAGCCCTCCATCTCCTCGACGTGGTCCCAGTAGTTCGCGCCCGCGCAGAAGATGGCCCCGGGGTGGAGGATCGGGGCGAGCAGCCTGACCTCCGCGAGCGGTACGCCGCCCGTGGACACCGGCAGTACGGACCGGATCGCCTCGTGCGTGCGGTCCCAGTCCTGGAGCAGCTCGACGACCGTCCCGCGGCGGTCGGGCAACAGGTCCTCGACGGCGTGCACACGGCCGCCCGTGAGTACCCCCGGTGTGGGGACGCCGTTCACGTCCATGGTCAGCAGGCGGTAGCCGTTCACTCGGGCACCTCTTGTCGGTCTGCGGCGGTCGGCGGGACGAGGACGTTGTGTCCGGTCAGGACGCCGTCGGCGATCTTGGTGTGGACGGTGGCCGCGTCGGACAGCGGATGCGCGCGCACCGTTTCCACGTCGAGCCGGAACCCGTCGCGCACGAGCTGCCAGAACTCGGTGGCCACGGCGGCCGAGTGGCTGCGCACGCCGAGCAGTGACAGATTGCGGCTGTACAGCTCGCGAGCCGGCACGTTCAGCACCGGCAGGGCCGGGTATCCGATCGCGCCGGAGACCACGATCCGCGCGCCGCCCGCCAGGACGGGGAAGTAGCGTTCGAACGTGTCCGGCGCGCAGACGTTGTCGATGGCCGCGGCCGGCGGGCCGCCCGCGGCGGCGAGGACCGCGTCGGCCAGGTCCTCGCGTCCGGCGTCGAGCACGACGAGGTTCTCCGCGCGGCCGGTCACGCTCCGGCTCAGGCCGATGACGCGCACGTCCAGCTTCCGGGTGAGCGCGATGATCGTCCGCGCGAGCGCGCCGGTCGCGCCCGGCAGCACGATCGAGTCCCCGGCCTGGAGCCGGGCCCGGCGCAGCTGGGTCAGGCCCACCGGGCCGGTCGCGGCCATCGCCGCGGCGTCGTACAGGTCCAGGTCGTCGGGCACCGGGTGGACGCATTCCTGGGGCATCGACGTGTACTGCGCGTACGAGCCCCAGCGGTGGATGCCCAGCAGCCGCAGTCCTCCGCACGCCTCGTCGGCGCCCGACCGGCAGGAGGCGCAGTGTCCGCAGGTGTGGTGCCCCATGACGGCGACCCGCCGCCCGACGAGGTCCCGGGGCACGCCGTCCCCGGCCCCGACCACGGTTCCCGAGCAGTGTCCGCCCAGCACATGCGGCAGCCGGACGGCCTGGGAGAAGGGGTGTTTCCCGCTACGGGTGCCGAGGTCGCGGGTGCGGGACACCTCGACCGCCGCCACGCGGACCACGACCTCGCCGGGCGCGGGCACGGGCGTGGGGACGTCACGGAGGCGGAGCATCTCCGGTGCGCCGAACTCGTCGAGGACGACGGCCCGCATCGAGCGGGGCACGGTTTCCGGGCGTGGCACGGTGATCCCCCTTCAGTGGTCCAGCTGCTGCGGGACGATGGGGCCGCCCCAGCTGTTGATGGCCGCGATGTCCGCCTCCCAGGTCTTCGGGCGCTGGGGGAAGTCCTGGTGCCACGGGCGCGGCTCGAAGTAGCCGAGGGCCTCGTCGGCCATCTGGTCGAGCTGCGTGAACAGTTCGATGTTGTTGCCGTCCGGGTCCCGGTGGTAGGTGAAGACGTTGTGGCCGGGGCCGTGCCGGCCCGGCCCCCATTCGAGCCGGGTGTCGCGCGAGGCGAGATGGTCGAGCAGGCTCTGGAGGTGGTCGAGGTCGCGGGTCTCGTAGGCGACGTGGTGCATGCCGCTGTACTTCGTGGACGCCATGAAGTTCGCCGCGTGGTGATCGGTGTTGCAGCGCAGGAAGACGAAGAAGTCGGCGACGGTGTCGGACCACTTGAAGCCCAGCAGGTCCTGGTAGAAGCTCTGCTGGCGCCTGAGGTCCGGGGTGAAGGCCGCGACGTGCCCCAGCTTCGTCGGCCGCAGCGGGGTGTACCCGGTGGCGCCGGTGCCCGACTGGGCGTCGTACAGGTGCAGGGGGGTGCCGCTCATCGGCTCCGCCACGATCAGGACGTCCGGTGTCGACGGCGCGATGTCGGAGCGGCGCCGCACCTCGTAGCCGCTGTCCCTGAGCCTGCGCTCGGCCGAGTCCAGGTCCTCCTCGATCTGGTAGCCGACGAAGCTGCGCGCGCGCTTGGTCTCCGCCCGCTCGAGCACGACCGAGTGGTGGTCGAACGTCGTGGTCAGGTACGCCTGGTCGGGAGACCTGTCGACGAGCACGAAGTCGAGCACGTTGGTGTAGTAGTCGACCAGCCGGTCGAGATCCGGTGTCTCGAACCCGACGTACCCGACCTTCGATACGTTGACCGCAGAGTGGGTGGGATGTGTCATGAGTACCTCCACGAGGTCAGGAGAAGAGCCCGGCCCAGACCTGTTCGATCCGGGGCCTGGGCAACTGGTGGTGGCGGGCGCGCACGCCCGCGGCCGCGGCCGCGATCCGCTGCTGGAGTGCGCCGAGGTCGCCGCGGCACACGACCCCGTCCCGCTTGACGACCTCACCCGCCACGAGCACGGTGTCGATCTCCGCCGGTGAGGTGGTGAACAGGACAGCCGCGGCGGGGTCGGTGTAGGGCTGCGCGCCGAGCGGGTCCGGCCTGACGAGGACGACGTCGGCACGTTTGCCGACGCTCAGACTGCCGATCGTGCCGGCGAGCCCGAGCGCCTCGGCGCCGTCCAGCGTGGCGAGGGCGAGCGCGTCCCGCACGCCGTACCCGACCGAACGGGGTGGCTGCGGGGATCCCTGGGCGAGGGTGAACCGCTCGACCTGGAGCAGGAGCCGGGCCTGCTGTAGCACGTCGGCGCGGGCATAGTTCGACAGGTCGGTGCCGATCGCGGCGGCGCCGCCGGCCGCGCGGAAGCGCCGGGCCGCGAGCGGGCCGATGCCCATCCCGCACTCGATGTCCGGCGTCGTGCACAGGGAGACCCCCGCCTCGGCCAGCCGCGCGAGGTCATCGGCCTCGATGTGGTTCCCGTGCGACAGACATGTGCGGTCCGGCCAGGCGCCCTCCGCGCACAGCTCGGCGAGGACGCCGTGCGGACCGGAGTCCACCCAGTGGCCCGTCACGAGGAACGGCGACAAGGCGTCCGCGCGCGCCAGCAGTTGGCGTACCAGGCTTCCCGGCAGATACGGCGTGGCCTCCGGCAGCGCCACACCGAACCGGAGCCGCGCCCGGTCGTCGGCGAAGTAGGTGTCCCTGATCCGCGCCGCGTTGGTGTCGTGCCACGCGTCCGGCATCCGGGTGAGCACGTCCTTGATCTCACCGGGGTCGACGTCGCCGTCGTACACGGGGACGTTCTGTAGCGCGTAGCAGAAGACGCCGCCGACACCGCTGTCCAGGAGGCCGCGGGCGAGCGCGTCGCTGATGCGCGGACCGCTTTGCAGGTGGCAGTGGTCCACGACGGTCGTGATGCCCGCCGAGAGCGATTCCAGCCCGCCCAGCAGGTTGCCGAGGTAGGCGCTGTCCTCGTCGTAGCAGCCGGCGTACAGCGCGCGGGCCTGGAGCATGTAGTCCGACAGGGACCAGTCCGCCGCGACGCCTCGCAGCAGGCTCTGCCACACGTGCCGGTGGCCGTCGACGAAACCGGGGACGACGATCGTGCCCGAGGCGTCGATGACCTCCGCGCCGGGAGCGTCGACGGTGCCGTGCCCGGCGACCGCGGTGATGGTCCCGTCCTCCACGAGGACGTCTCCGCGGGGCAGGTCGCCGATGGCCGGGTCCATCGACAGGACGTGGCCGCCGCTGATCAGGGTGGTCATGCGCCGAGTTCCTCCGCGGCCGTGCGGATGTTCTTGTTGTAGGCGAGGCGGTTGTCCGGGTCCCATGCCTTCTTGAGCTCGACGAGCCGGCGCCACTTCTCATCGGTGCCGTACGCCTGGCGCAGCCACTCCGCCCCTCGGTGCGTGGTGAGGTTGACGTAGGCGTTCGGTGTCGCCCAGCGGCGCAGCAGCGCGTCGGTCTCGTGGACCCAGTCCAGATGGGCGCTGTCGTCGGCCGGGTCGTCCCAGTGGGCCGACACCTCGTACAGCCACTCCGCGCCGGTGCGGGAGAACGCGGTGGCGTCCTCCGGGCGGTCGAAGATCGCGCCGCCGAGGATCGGCAGGGTGACGAGACAGTTCGGGGAGGGCGGTTCGGTGCGCGGGCAGGACGCCACCTGGTGGAGCGCGACGGCCGCCAGGTCGGCGTCGATGCCGGACATGTACCCGCCGCGCAGATATTGGGCGCGGCCCGGGGGTTCGAAGGGGTCGGCGATGCTGTTGGCCTGCGCCCACGTCGTCTCGGTGACGTCGTCGACCAGCGGGCGGGCCAGCGACCGCAGCCCCGCGGTCGCCTCCTCGTACCGCGCGAGGTCGCCGGTGTAGATGACGAGCACGGCGATGACGGGCGTGCCCACGACGGAGTCGGCAAGGCCCGGCAGCGGCGGCGCGTTCAGCAGGATCAACGCGATGGACAGCTCGCGCGGGGCCTCGGCCATGACCGCGTCCAGGTTTCCGAAGAGCTTCGGGGCGTCGTCCGCCGAGTAGAACATCATCCCGCTCATCACCCTCGGGCCCACCGGGTGCGCCCTGAAGGTGATCGACGTGACGACCGCCAGGTTGTGGCCGGCGCCGCACAGGCCCCAGAACAAGTCGGGATGGGACTCGGCCGAGGCGGTGACCGTCGCGCCGTCCGCGGTGATGCCCTCGATGGAGACGATGTTGTCCACGGTCGCGCCGAACCGCCGGGTCAGATGGCCGATCCCGCCGCCGAGCGCGAGCCCGGTGGCGCCGGTGTCGCTGACCACTCCGGCGGGCACGACGAGGCCGTGTTCCTGACCGGCCGCGTCCAGCTCACCGAGCAGGACACCCGGCTCGATGGTGACCAGCCGGCGTTCGGGGTCGACCTCGATGTTCTTGAGCTTCGACAGGTCGAGCACGAGCGCGGCGCCGGGCATGGCCATGCCGTCGATGCCATGGCCGCCGGAGTGGATCGCGAGCGGCACGCCCGTCTCGTTCGCGTACGCCACGGCGATGGCGACGTCCTCGCGGTCGGCCGCCTGGGCGATGACCGCGGGGTTCTCATCGCGGCGCAGCATGTTCCAGATCAGCCGTGCGGAGGCGAAATCGGACTCGCCCGCACGCAGCACCCGGCCTTTGAACGCGGCGGGGAAGTCGGCGAAGCGAGGATCCGTGACCGTGTCAGGCACTGTTGCTCCTGTTCCACCGATGACGAATCGGTGCGCATCGTGGGCATGATGAACAAAGGGGGGTCCGCGCGGCGTGTTCTCGATCGGCCGTGCGCGGTGATGCTCAGTCTTGACGTGATGCGAAGCGGCCGGAGCCGCGATTTCAATGGTTGAAACGCGTCAGAGCGCACGGGACACGGCACGGCCCGCGGCGATGACGGGCTGCTTGAGCGCCGCCATGGAAATGGCGCCGGTGGGCACCACCACGGCCAGCGCGGCCACGACGGAGCGCTGTCGTCCGGTGATGGGAACGGCCACCGAGGACATCGGCTCGGGCCGGTCGAGCGAGGCGATGGCGACGCCCTCGCGGTAGACATTGGCCAGGCGCCCGCGCAGTTCGGCCTCGGAGAGGGGACGGCCGCCGTCCGGGCGTCGGTGATCGCCGGCCAGCACCGACTGCCGTACGTCGTGCGGCGCGTGCGCCAGCAGCACCAGCCCGACACTGGTGGCGTGCAGCGGAAGCCGTCCACCGACACGGAACAGGACCTTGCCCGCCCGCGGCGAGGAGAGCCGCTCCACCAGGACGGCCTCGTTGCCGTCGGGCACCGCGAGCAGGACGTGCTGGCCCGTCAACCGGTGGAGTTCCCCCATGGCCGGGAGCGCCGCGGAGCGGATGCCGTGCCCGCGCGGTGACAGCGTGGCCACTTCGAGCAGGCGCAGACCGATCACGAACCGGCCGTCCTCGTGGCGTTCCAGCGCACCCCAGTCGATGAGCCTGCGCGCCAGGCGCAAGGCCGTCGCCTTCGGCAGATCCGCCCGCGCGCTCAACTGCTCGAGCGTCAGCGCCTCGTGCCCCGGGCCGAACGCGGCCAGCAGCCGCAGCCCGCGGTCGATGACGGGCTCGCCCTGGGCCGGCTTCTGTCCCCGAGCCGGACTCGGCGCGACATCGGTCATGCGATGCTCCCGTTCGCGCACCGGAGCCGCCCGGATCGCTGAATGAAATCCCCCTGGTGTCGCCAGGACCCGCGACCGAGGCTTGGGACATGCCTGTACCCGCACATACGTATGCGAACGACGATGCCGAACTCGACACCGACGTCCTCGTGGTCGGCGCCGGACCGGTCGGTCTGACCCTGGCGCATGAACTCGGCAGCCGCGGGATCCGCGTCGCGCTCGTCGACCCCAACGACCGGCCGGACGAGACCTCGCCCCGCTGCAAGCAGCTCAACCCGCGCTCGATGGAGCACTTCCGCAGGCTCGGCCTGGCCGACGCGATCCGTGACGCCTCGCTGCTGCCCTTCGGCTGGTCCGACTCCGCCGTGTTCTGCACCAGCCTCATGGGCCCGCTCGTCCAGCGCTTCGACGGCGTCTTCGCCACCTCGGACGTCCCGTGGTCGACGCTGCCCGAACCGGCCCAGTGGACCGCCCAGTTCTCCGTCGAACGCGCGCTGCGCGCCGAACTCGCCACCAGGCCCACGGTCACACCCCACTGGGGCCACACCCTGGTGGACGTCGACCAGGACGCCGACTCGGTGACCGCCACCCTGCGCGACGGTGGCGACGGCATCCGCCGGCTGCGCGCCCGCTACCTTGCCGCCGCGGACGGCGGACGCAGCACCACCAGGCAGCGACTCGGCATCGAACTGAGCGGCAGCAGCCACGGCGTGGAGAACTTGCAGGTCATCTTTGACGCGCCGGAGCTCGCCGCCCGGCACCGGCACGGGCCGGCACTCCAGTACTGGATCCTCAACGACGAGATCAGCGGGCTGATGGGGCAGCTCGACACCACCGGGATGTGGTGGGCGATCGTCATCGACGCCCCGAGCTGGTCGTCCCACGCGTCGACGCGGCAAGCGGTGCAGACGATGATCGGCGCGGATGTGCCGCTGGAGATCGTCACGCAGGCGCCGTGGACGGCCCGCATGCTGGTCGCGGACCACTACCGCCGAGGGCGCTGCTTCCTCCTCGGCGACGCCGCGCACCTCAACCCGCCGTGGGGCGGCTTCGGCGCCAACACCGGCATCGGCGACGCCGTCGACCTGGGCTGGAAGATCGCGGCGACGCTGGACGGCTGGGGCGGTGAGGCGCTGCTGGCCTCGTTCGAGACCGAGCGGCGCCCGTTCGCCACGTCCGCGATCGCCGCCGCCACGCACAACATGGCCGTGCTGACCCCCGAACTCAGCACACCGGAACTCGCCGACCGCGGGGAGAAGGGCGAGGAGGCCCGGAGGCACGCCGCGGAGGCCATCGCCCGGAGCAAGTCGGCCGAGACGTACACGCTGGGGTTCACGCTGGGCACGGGCTGCCCCGACTCGCCGCTCGTCCTGCCGGACACCCGGCACGCGCCGCTCTCGGTCGGCTCCATGTACCAGCCCTCTGCCTGCCCCGGCATGCGGCTGCCGCACCTCTGGCTCGGCCCGGGGGAGTCGCTCTACGACCGCCTGGGTCCGGGATTCACCCTGATCGAGTGCGGCCTCCCGGCCACGTCGGACGGGCTGAGGGCCGAGGCGGGCCGGCGAGGCGTGCCGTTGACCGTGGTGCCCCTCAACCGCCCGGACGCGGTAGCCCTGTTCGACGCGTGGTACGTGCTGGTCCGGCCGGATCAGCTGGTCGCCTGGCGGGGCGATGAGCTGCCCGAGGATGCCGGCTCGCTGCTCGACCATGTCCGCGGAGTGGTCTAGGCGGCTGCGCACGTGAGACCTCCCGTTCGTTTCGGCGACATTGCTAACATATTAACGTTAGCACCGACGTCGATAGGCGCGCCGCTGAAGACTTCGCGTGACCGGGGACGCCGGTGAGGTCCGGTTCCGGGTGATCGCGCGAGGCGCGCATGGTCGGCTGTGCCGGGAGCCGGGAGCCGGGAGCCGGGAGCCGGGAGCCGGGAGCCGGGAGCCGGGAGCCGGGAGCCGGGAGCCGGGTGCCGCGTCTCGGGGCGGCGGCCCCATCGCGGGTGGGGCCGGTGAGTCCTCGCGGGGGGCAGGTGGGCGCGGCCGCCGGGGCGGGCTCCCGCCATGCGTGACGAGCCCCGCGGCGGGACGGCTCAGCCGGTCTGGGCGATCCGGGTCAGCCAGGCGCGCATAAGCGCGGACTCTTCGCTGGTCAGTGCGTCTGTTGTGTCGAGCATCGCGCGCAGCGCGATTGCGGTGCTCGCGATGCCCGGCTGGATCGGTCGCGGTGTGCCGACGGTGATCGCGGCGAGCACCGCCTCCCGGGCGGCGTCCGAGAGCGTCAGGTCGCGCTCGTCCTCCGGGGTCGCGAGCAGGGTCAGTACGGTCCCGCAGCCCGAGGCGAACACCATCTCCACGGCGAGGTGTTCGCTGACCCGGAGCTTGCCCGCCTGGGCGATGTTGTGGATCCGTGCGGCGAGCGGCGCGACGGTGGCGCGGGCCGTGGGGGAGGGGCGGTGGGAGCGGGGCGTGCCGAAGACGACCACGTAGAGCGCCGCGTTGGCCAGACCGAAGCCGACGTGTTCGTCCCAGCCGAGCCGGAGCGCTTCGATCGGGTCGGCGTCCGCGTCCGGTTCGGGCCTGCCCGCGAGGTAGACCTCCATGCCGTGCGCGGCGACCGCGTCGATGAGGCCCTGCTTGTCGCCGAACAGGCGGTAGATCGTCGGTGGTTGCACACCTGCCGCCGCGCAGATCGCGCGCGTGGAGAGCGCCTCCGGGCCACCCTCGGTGAGCAGGGCGGATGTCGCCTCGATGATGCGCTGACGTGTTTGCGCCGCTTGAGCGGGAGACCTGGGTGCCACCCCGCAATGCTAACCAGACTCCGTTAGCACTTGTAGCGCGGCGGTGAGCGGGTCTGTCGGTTCACGCATCGGTCATGTTGACAACGTCCGCCAGGTGACGTACACGTGTCTATGCATCGCTAACGAATGAACAGCGTCACTGCTAACAAGCCTCAGGAGGGCTCGATGACCACCAAGACCGGACTTCCCCGTCGGAGGAGCCACCGGGGCGCCGGATGCCCGGCCGCCGTCGCGAGCCGAGGGGAGAACTGAGCCATGGCCGGACGATTGGCGGACAAGGTTGCCCTGATCACCGGAATCGGCTCCGGCATCGGCAGGGCCGCGGCACAGCTCTTCGCGGCCGAGGGGGCGCGGGTCGCAGGCTGCGGCATGCGGCCCGAAGGCGTGGACGAGACGGTTCGGCTCGTCACCGAGGCCGGTGGCAGCATCGTCGGCGCCGCGCCCGTTGACCTGGGGGAGCCCGCCGCGGTCACGGCGTGGGTGGACGAGGTCGTCCAGCGGTTCGGCCGCGTCGACGTGCTCTACAACAACGCCGGCAGTCACGCGATGGGCCCCTTCGGCGCGGCGCCGGAAGAGGACTGGCGCATGACGATGCGGAACGACTTGGACCCCACGTACCTCACGACCCGCGCCGTGTGGCCCACGATGTGCGCCCAGGGCGGCGGCGGGGTGATCATCAACACCGCCTCGATCATCGCCTCGCGGGCCACGGCCGCGGCGATGAGCGCGCACGGCGCGGCGAAGGGCGCGGTGGCCGCGCTCACCCCGCACCTGGCCGTCGAGGGCGGGCCGTACGGCATCCGCGTCAATACGCTCAGCCCCGGCATCACCCGCACCGGCCAGACCGAGGGGCTGCTGAGCGATCCCGACAACCCGCTGGTGCGCAACCAGATCAGGCTCTCGCCGCTGGGACGGGTCGGGGCGCCGGAGGACGTCGCGAACCTCGCGCTGTTCCTCGCGTCGGACGAGTCCTCCTACATCACGGGTACCACCATCGTGATCGACGGCGGCCAGACGCTGAGCATGGGGATGTCCTTCGAGCCGGCGACCGCCGGAGCCGGGCGATGACCGAGACGTACCGGCGCGGTGACGACGGGTACGAGGCGGCGCGGCAAAGCGCCGTGTGGAACGACCGCAAGCCCGACCGGTTCCCGGACGTCATCGTCGTGGCGGAGACCGAACAGGACGTCGTCGACGCCGTGGTATCGGCCCGCGAGCGGGGGCTACGGGTCAAGGTCCGTTCGGGCGGCCACAGTTGGACCGCCTCCGGGATACGCGACGGCGGGATGCTGATCGACATGTCCCGGCTGCGGGAGATCACCTACGATCCGCGGAGCCGCACGGCGACGGCCCAGCCCGGTGCCTACGGCGGTGATCTGCTGAAGGCGCTCGAACCGCACGGCCGCTTCTTCCCGAGCGGGCACTGCCCGACCGTCGGACTCGGCGGGTACCTCCTGCAAGGCGGCCTGGGGTGGCAGTCGCGCCTGCTCGGCCCGGCGTGCGCGAGCGTCCTCGCGGTCGACGTCCTGACGGCGGACGGCGAGATCATCCACGCCGACGAGCACGAGAACAGCGATCTGTACTGGGCCGCGCGTGGCTCCGGGCCGGGTTTCTTCGGCATCGTCATGCGCTTCCACCTGCGGACCCACCCCAGACCGCCGGTGACCATGGCCAGTGTCCAGGTCTTTCCGCTCGAGGTGTACGAGGAAGTGCTCACCTGGGCGATCGAAACGGGGCCCGACCTCGATCCGCGAGTGGAGATCCTCTTCGTCGCGACCAACCCCCGGCTGGAGGACGGCAGCGCCGCTCCCGGGCCGACCGCCATTCAGATCATCGCCTGCGCCATGGCCGACACCGAGGCCGAGGCACGGGACATCCTGTCGGCGCTCGACACCAACCCGGTGTTCGACACCGCCGTCACCCGCACGACGTTCCCGGCCACCATGGACCAGATGTACGCCGCCGTCGACGCGCTGGAGCCGTCCGGGCACCGCTGGCTGGCCGACAACATGTGGACCGATGCCGGTGCCGATGTGCTCGTCCCGCAACTGCGCGAGCTGTTCACCACGGTGCCGAACGACATCTCGCACGTCCTGTGGTACCCGTGGCGCGACCACCCGGTCGACGCCGCGTTCTCCAACACGGGCCGCTCCTACATCGCCGCGTACGCCGGTTGGGACGACCCGGCACAGGACGACGCGTACGTCGGCTGGGTGACCGGCCAGATGCGGCGGCTCGAACCCCTTTCCAAGGGCATCCAGCTCGGCGACGAGAACCTCGTCAACCGGCCCTGGCGCTACCTCGCCGAGGACAACGAGCGACGCCTTGAGGAACTGCGCGAACAGTACGACCCCGACGGCCGGTTCTTCGGATACCTGGGGTTGTGACGGGCCGGTCCGGCAGCGGCACCGCACGGCGCGAGCGGCGTGCGGATGCCGGGCCGCACACAGCCGAGGCCCGAGTAAGAGCTGATGAAGGTGACAAGCCCATGACGGCGACGACCAGCGCACCCGGGAGAAGTCCGACCGGGCGGTATATGACGATGTACGGCCCCGCGTTCGTGGCGGCCATCGCCTATGTGGACCCCGGGAACTTCGCCACCAACTTCGCCGCCGGTTCCCAGTTCGGGTACCTCCTGCTCTGGGTGATCATCTCGGCCAATCTCATGGCCGTTCTGGTGCAGTTGCTCTCCGCCAAACTCGGCCTGGCCACCGGCTGCGACCTTCCACAGCTGTGCCGCCGCCGGTTTCCCCGCCCGGTGGTGTGGGGACTGTGGCTCCAGGCCGAACTGGTCGCCGTCGCCACGGACTTGGCAGAGGTGATCGGCGGGGCCATCGCCCTCAACCTGCTCTTCGGCATCCCCCTGCCCGGGGGAGGGCTGATCACCGGCATCGTCGCGTTCGCCCTGCTGGGCCTGGAGACACGAGGCCACCGTCGCTTCGAACTGGCGGTGGCGGGCCTGCTCCTGGTCATCGTCCTGGGCTTCTTCGCCGACGTCGCGTTCGCCGGCGTCGACATGCCCGGCATAGCCGGTGGAGTCGTTCCCGACTTCTCGGGTGCGCGGAGCGTGCTGCTCGCGACCGGGATCCTCGGTGCCACCGTCATGCCCCATGTGATCTACCTGCACTCCAGCCTGACCAGTGCGCACGTCCGGGGCCTCGACCCCGCCGGCTCCACCGGTTCACGGAAGCCGCTGCTGCGCTCCGTACGCCGCGATGTCCTGTTCGGCCTGGGCCTGGCCGGGCTCGTGAACGCGGCGATGCTCATCGTCGCCGCCAAGGTCTTCCACGCTTCGGACCTGTCCACGGAATCGATCGACGAGGTCCACACCGGACTGGGCGAGATACTGGGCGCTCACGCGGCGCTCGCCTTCGCGCTCGCGCTGCTCGCCTCGGGCTTCGCCTCCTCGTCGGTCGGCACCTATGCCGGACAGGTGATCATGGCGGGCTTCCTCGGCAGATCCCTGCCGCTCACCCTGCGACGAGCCATCACCCTCGCCCCGGCTTTGATCATCCTATGGGCGGGCGTCAGCCCCACGGACGCCCTCGTATGGTCACAGGTCGTCCTGTCGTTCGGAATTCCGTTCGCTCTCGTCCCGTTGATCCTGCTCACCCGCCGACGAGACCTGATGGGGCCGCTGGCCAACCGGCCCGTGACCACGCTCACGGCCTCCGCCGTCGCGGCCCTGGTGATCGGCCTGAACCTGTATCTCATCGGCCAGGTGATCTTCGCCTGAGTGCGAGGGCCCACCGCCGCGGGAAGCGGCGCATGGGAGCCGCGTCCACCTGGGTGCGCGCGGCCTCCACCGCGGCCGTCCGCTCGGCGTCGAACGCGCGCATCCCCGCTCCACCGTGCCGAACGTGCAGCCGGCCGGAACGGGCGCCTCCAGCGACCCCGCGGCGTAAGCCGCCAGGAGCGCCTCGGGCACCCGCGAGCGGGCGCGGGCCGGACCGTCGTCCTCGGCGCGCCGCTTCACCGGCCGTCTCCGGCATCCGTCGGCTCGAACTCGGTCCGGAGGGATTGCGAGATGCGGTGCCGCAGTTCGCGGAACGGGGCGGAGAAGCGCACATCGTCGATCGACCGCGGGCGTGGGATGTCGACCTGGAACTCCTCCTTGACGCGGCCGGGGCCCGCTGTCATGACCGCGACCCGGTCCGCGAGCAGGATCGCCTCGTCCACGTCGTGGGTGACGAAGACGACCGTCTTGCCGACCTGCTCCCACAGGGCCAGGAAGTCCGCGCTGATCCGGGCCCGTGTCTGGGCGTCCAGCGGTCCGAACGGCTCGTCCATCAGGAAGACGTCGGGGTCCGCGGCCAGGATGCGGGCGAGCGCGACCCGTTTGCGCATGCCTCCGGACAGCTGCCGGGGGTAGTACGCGCCGAAACCGTCGAGCCCCACCGCCGAGATCAGCCGCTTCACCCGCTCGCGCTGCTCGGGCAGCGGTGTGCCGCCGATGGCCAGGGGGAAGCGGATGTTGTCCTCGACGGTGCGCCACGGCAGCAGGGCGTCGTTCTGGAAGAGCAGTCCGACGCGTTCAGGAGTGCCCCGGGTCGGCTGTCCGTCGATGGCGACCGTACCGGCGGTGGCCGCCACCAGACCCGAGACGATCTTCAGCAGGGTGGACTTGCCGCATCCGCTCGGGCCGACCAGGGCGAGGAACTCACCGTCGGCGACGTCCAGGTTCACATCGCGCAGGGCGAGGTTGCGCCGCCTGCCGGAGCGGTAGCTCAGCCGCAGGTCGCGCACCGAGAGCTTCGGGGGAGCGGTGGTCCCCGTCGCCGTACTCATGAGCTCTTCAGCAGGGAGAAGTCGAAGGCGTCCGCGAAGTCCGGGACGCGGTCCGCCGGGATACGGCCGGTCTGGACGAGCACGTCGATGGTCTTCCGGTAGACGCCACCGTCGATCTTCAGCCCCTTGGGGGTGTTGGCGATGGCCTGGGCGGTGGCTTCGTCGAGTACACCGGGGCTCACCGCGAACTTCTCCTTGGCGAGGGCCTTGACCGCGAAGGACCGGTCGGCGCGCGACTTGTCCTCCGCCGTGGTGAGCCCGCGCAGGTAGTCGGTCATCAGAGCGCGGTGTTTGTCCACCCACGAGGTGTTGGCGAGCGCCACCAGGGACACGTAGTCGAAGTCCGGCTTCCATACGACGCGGTACTTGCCGGAGTGGACCAGCTGGGTCAGCTGGGGATCGCTGACCATGCCCGCCGCCGCGCCCTTGTCGATGGCCGCGACGATGCTCGCGCCGACCCCGCCGTTGATGACCTTCAGGCCCTTGTACGGGATGTCCGCGTCGGCGGCGGCTTTGAGCAGTTCGGTGTCCGACAGGCTGCCCACGGAGGTGACGGCGACGGTCTTGTCACGCAGGTCCTTGACGCCGCGGATGCCGGAATCGGCCTTGGTGACCAGGGAGTACGGCACCCGCCGGCTCAGCGCCGCGTAGCCGCGCACCGGCAGGTCCTTGGAGCGGGCCGACACGATGTGCTCCGGCGAGCCGATGAACACGTCGATGCTGCCGCCGATGAGCGCCTGGAGCGCCTCGGCGCCACCGTCGAAGCAGATCTTCTTGACCTTGGTCCCGGAGGGGAAGGTCTTCGCGTCGGTGGCGATGGTCGAGGGGTTGATGCCGCCGCAGACGTTGCCGACGCGGACGGTCGTGGCGTCGCCGCCCGACCCGGTGGCCGCGGAGCACGCGGTCAGGAGGGTCAGCAGGGTGGTGGCGAGGGCGATCGGGACGAGCGGACGACGGCGTGCGGGGCGAGGGGAGGAGGTGGCGGATGCGCGGGGCACCCGTGGTGCGCGATGGAGCATGGAGTCCTCATTCGTGGGTTCAGCGGTAGCGCAGCAGACGGCGTTCGAGACGGCCGACGAGGAAATCGAAGATCATGGCGATGGTGGTGATGACGGCGAGCCCGGCGAAGACACCGGTGATGTCCAGCAGGTTGGACGACGTCTTGATGTAGTAGCCGAGTCCGGCGCTGGAGCCGACGATCTCGGCGATCACCGCTCCGATCAGCGCCAGCCCGACCGCCAGGCGCAGGCCGGTCAGCAGCCACGGTGTGAGCGCGGGGAAGACCACCCAGCGCAAGGTCTGGCGGCGTGTGGCCCGGTGGCCGCGCGCCATGTCCAGGAGGTCCGGATCGATGCTCCGCACGCCCTCGTGGACGTTGTAGAAGACCACGAACACGACCATCGTGATGATCATGGTGATCTTCGAGGCGAGCCCGATGCCGAACCAGACGATGAACAGCGGCGCGAGGGCCACCCGGGGCAGGCTGTAGAGGGCCATGACGTAGGGGTGGAACCACTGGCCGACGATTCCGGAGTAGACGATGGCCAGGCCCAGCGCGACGCCGAGCGCCGTACCGGCGGCGATGCCGACCGCGAACTCCTCCATGGTCACCGTGAGATGGGGCCAGAGCTCGCCAGTGGTGACCAGATCGACCAGCCTGCCGCCGACAGCGGTGGGCGAGCTGATGAAGAAGGCCCGGACCCAGCGCCCGGACGCGAGCTGCCACAGGGCCAGCGTGAGGAGGCCCACCAGGACCCGGCCGCCGTACAGGATGACGCGGTGGCGCCGGTCCGCCCGCCGGTCGGCCTCGTCGTACGGGAGATCGGCGCGGTCCGCCGACGTATCGGCACGGTCCGCCGATACACCGGCCCGGTCGTCCCGCCCGTGCCCGGCGGCCGTGGGGCCGGTGGCGGACGGCGTCCGGCCGGCCGCGTCGGGTCCGGGTGCCCCGGGCGACGGCGCTCGGCTCGTCGCCTCGCGGCGGCCGGAGAGACCGCGCGCGGCGCGAGTGAAGGACGGCATGGCTCATCCCCCGCTCTCGAGGTCCGCCGGATCGAGGCCGGGGCCAGGGCCGAGAGCGGCTTCCCGCCGCGGGTCGGCGCTCCAGGCGGACCAGGACCCCGGGTAGAGCGCGACGGGGATGTCCAGCGCGGCCAGAACCGAGACCTGGAAGGCGGCGGCCACTCCACTGCCGCAGTAGACGGCGAACGGCGCGGGACCGGGCGGTCGCTGTGGCTGTCCGCCGGGAAGCAGCGCCGCGTACCGTGCGCGCAGCGCCTCCCGGTCGAGCAGGGTCCCGGCCTCGCCGAGATTGGCCGCGGCGGGGAGGCTGAGCGCGCCGGGGATGTGGCCTCGTTCGTACGCGTCGCTGCCGCGGGCGTCGAACAGCAGCCCTCGCCGGGCGTACTCCGCTGCCTGGTCGGCGTCGATGACGGGCAGGCGGCCCGGTGTGAGGACGACGTCGCCCGGGAGCGGAGCGGATGGCTCCAGGCTCAGGGGATGGCCTGCCGCGGTCCAGGCTCCCAGGCCGCCGTCGAGGATACGCACCGATTCCAGCCCCGCCCAGCGCAGCAGCCACCAGGCACGTCCCGCGCTCAGCCCGGCCCGGGTGTCGTAGACGACGATGTCGCTGTCCTCGTTGATGCCCCACCGGCGTGCCGATGCCTGAAGATCGCCGGGTTCGGGCAGCGGGTGACGGCCTTCCCCGGGACGTCCCGGGCGGGCCAGCTCGCCGGGCAGATCGACATGGACGGCGCCCGGGATGTGCCCCTGTGCGAAGGCCGCGTGGCCCGAACCCTCCCGCTGCGGGTCGTAGCGCACATCCAGCAGCACCGGGCGGCGGCCGTCGGCTATCCGGTCGGCCAACTCCGCGACGCCGATGGTGATGTGGGATGTCTCCGGCACCGCGCTCACCGCTCGGCTACGGCGTCGTGCCGCGCGCGCTCGGCCGCGAAACGGTTCTCGGGCCGGGCCAGCCCCAGGTGGTCGCGGAGCGTATGGCCCTCGTATTCGGTACGGAACAGCCCACGGCGCTGGAGCTCGGGCACCACCAGGTCGACGAAGGCGTCGAGACCGTCGGGCGTATGCGGCGGGAAGATCATGAACCCGTCCGCCGCCCGCTTGTCGAACCACTCCTCGAGCACATCCGCGATCCCGGTCGGCGACCCGACGATCTCCTTGAACCAACCCCGGCGCTGGAACGAGGAGTTGACCTCGCGGAGTGTGATGTCGTCCTTGCCCCACAGCTCCCGGGCCTCTGCCACGATGAGCGTGCCCTCCTCGGACGCCGCGGTGAGATCGGCGACATCGCCGAGCACGGCGTCCGGGTCCGCCCCCGCCAGGTCGAGTCCCAGCGCGCCGGAGAGCTTCCCCAGGTCGACGGTTCGGTGCGCCAGGCCGTGCAGCCGGGCGTAGAGTTCGTGCGCCTCCTGGCTGGTCGGCGCCGTGTAGACCGCGATACCGGGGATGACCAACTGCTCCTCGGGCGAACGGCCGACCGCGGCGAGCCGGCTCTTGAGGTCGCTGTAGTACTCGATCGCACCGGCCAGCCCGAGTACCGAGGAGTTGGTGAACCTCAGATCGGAGTAGCGCGCGCCCAGTTCCCGAGAGCGTTCCGAGGCGCCCGCGTTGATGAGGGGTATCTGCCCCTGAACCGGCCGCTCGACGTTCAGCGGCCCGGTGACGGAGAAGAACTCGCCCTTGTAGTCGATGCGGTGGACCCGGTTCTCGTCCACGAACCGGCCGGTCTCCGTGTCGGAGATCCGTGCGTCGTCCTCCCAGCTGTCCCACAGCCGCTGGAGCACCTCGATGAACTCCGTGGCCCAGTCATAGCGGCGCGTGTTGTCCCAGTGCTCGTTGCGGCCGAAGTTGCGGGCGGCCTCCTCGTTCTTGCCCGTGACGACGTTCAGCCCGATCCGGCCACCACTGAGGTGGTCGATCGTCGCGAGCGCCCGAGCCACGTTGTAGGGCTCGGCGTAGGTGGTGTTGACGGTCGTGATGAGCCCGATCCGTTCGGTCACCGCGGCCACGTTGGCGGCGAACGTCAGTGCCTCGGGGCGCAGTACCTCGTTGGGCGCCGCGTACTGCGAGGCGGTGAGGCCCACGACCCGGTCGCCGATGAAGAAGAAGTCGAACTTGCCGCGCTCCGCGGTGCGCGCCGCGGCCTGGAGGAGCCGCGGGTTGGAGTTGCCGTCCGGCGCCGAGCCCGGCAGACGCCAGGCACCGGGGAGGAAACCGGTCGGCCAGATGGTGAAGCCCAGATGCATACGTCGTCTTGTCGTAGCCATGGACGATCGCCTTTCCGAGGGTGAGCACATATCGCATATGTCGGGAGAGCGTGCGACACCGCACGACCCCGACATGTCTCATGTGGAACCGAGAACGGAGCTGAAGTGGGGGAGAGAGCGAAGCAAACGGACGGCACCCGGAGGCGTCACGGTGTGCGGGACCGCCGGAGGGGGATGCGCGTGGCCGGTGCCGACGGGGGTGCTGAGCCGAGGCGCTGGACCGGGCCGCTGGACCGAAGCGGCCCGACGGACCCGAGCCGCGATGGACCCGAGCGTGACGCGATGACCGCGCGCACCGGGGAAGGCCCGGTCAACAGAGGCTGGAGCTGATGTCCATCTGGTCGACGTAACGACGGGCCACGCCGTGCAATACGCACCGGGTCAGGGCCGCGTCGGTCGTCACGGAGACGGGGACCGACGCCATGACGCGCCGCCCGTCCACTGTGCCGACTCCCATGGCTTCCCCTGTCGTGCTGACATGCTCAGGCGATTACGTATACGTAGCGTATACACTAGTTGCGCGTGTTCGCAAGGGGGCATCGAGGGAGATGGTGATGGGTGCGTACAGGCGGCCGATGAAGCGGAACCCCCTGCGGCGCGAGCCATAGGAATCCCCCTCCTTCAGAAGGGGGAGGAAGTCAAGAACTTAGGGAGTGCACATGGCCGATGCGGGATCGCGGGTCAGCGGGGGGCGAGCCGCCTCCGGCAGTCCGAGCGACGCGCACTACAACCGCATCAAGGACGACCTCGTCCGGGGTTCGTACCCACCTGGCACCGTCCTGCTGGAGACGGTGCTCGGCGAGCGCTACGGGGTCTCGCGCACTCCCGTACGCGAGGCGCTGGGCAGGCTCGCACAGGACGGGTTCATCGACCGCGGCTCACGCGGTTTCGTGGTGCGGAGGCGCAGCCCCGAGGAGATCCTGGCGATCTACGAAGCGCGGATCTCACTGGAGTCGACGGCCGCCGGGCTCGCCGCGGAGCGGCGCACTCCGTTCGACCTGTCCCGGCTCGATCATCTGGCTGAACAGCGCCGCAGCGCACCGGAGTCGGCGGACCGAGCGACCCTGACGGCGATGAACGAGGACTGGCACCGGGCGTTGCGCGCCGCCGCCCGCAACGACATCGTCTCCGGCTTCCTCGACCGGCTCGACAGTCTCCTGGCCATCTACCGGCCCGCGACCGCGACCCCTGTCGACGCCGACCGGACCGTCGTCGAACACGACGCGATCCTGGACGCGGTGCACGCAAGCGACGGGGCTCGCGCGCAGGAGACGATGACAACTCACCTCACACGCATGAGGGACCTGCGGATCCAGGGCCTCGCCAGAGAACTGAGCTAGGGACCGTCTGTCCCGTGGTCATGTGACGGGGCCTTGGGGCCGGATGGGTGCCGTGCGGTGCGGGCATGCGCACCCGGCGTCGATGTTCCCGTACAGGACCTGATCGTCTAGTGGAGGCGGGCCAGCACATGGGCGTCGAGGAAGCCCCGCTCGGAGGCCGGATCGTGGAGCAGCCGGGCGAACGGGACGAGCCCGGCCCCGGCCAGCAACTCGGCGAACCGGTCCACCGGCCAGCTATAGGCGGGTGTCACCTTGTGGTCGAAGCGGACCGGTTCCGGCCCCTCGGTCGCGAAGAACGAGGCCAGGAGCAGGCCCCCTGGTGCCAGGACACGTACCTGCTCCGCGAGCAGCGCGGGCAATTCCCCGGGCGGGGTGTGGATCATCGAATAGTGGGCCAGCACCCCGCCGAGCGCGCCGTCCCCGACCGGCAGGGCCTCCATCCGCGCCTCGTCGAACCGCAGCGCCGGATGGGCCCGCCGGGCGTGGTCGACCATGGCCGGGGAGAGGTCGAGCCCGAAGGCGTCCAGCCCCAGCTCGTGCAGCATGGCCGTCAGATGTCCGGGCCCGCACCCGACATCGGCCGCCCGCGGGTTCCCCGTCCCGCGCACCAGCTCGGCGAAGGTGCCGATCATGTTCCGCGAGAACGGATGTGTCTCCAGCCGATCAGCGAACAGCGACGCGTACAGCTCGACGACCCCGTCGTAGGCCGCCCTGGTCTCGTCATGGTGCTCCATCACGGGAAAGGAAGGTAGCAGCCGCGTACGGCCGCGGCTCCTTCGGCCCTGTGCCGCCCCACCCCTCAGGGCCGACTTCCGGTCACATGATCACGGGACGGGCCCCAGGAGCGGGCAGCACCTCGGGCAGGGGGATCGGTTACCCACCCCCACCAGCCCGGACACATGCGAACAACCGGGTGGACACCATGGGGCCCGGTCATCCGAACACCGCGTCGTGGAACGCGATTTCCGCCTCCAGCATGCCGGTGAACCAGCGGGTCAGCTGCTCCTGGGGGAGGGTGTCCGGCAGGGCGTCTACCTCCGCCGCGAGAGCCCGCACCCCGTCCCGGAACGCCTGGTCGGCGTGGAGCGCCACCCAGGCCCGTATCGCGCCGTCGGGGACGGCGCCGCGCTCGTGTGCCCGGGTGCACCAGGTGAGATAGAGGCTCTCCGCGGCGAACAGCATGGTCATGACCGCCGGGTAGCCGCCTTCCCGCGCCGCGTCGAGTGCGTACCGCGACAGCACCTCGGCCCGCCGGGCGGCGTCCGGCCGGGCGGGGACGGGCCAGGCGGCGCGGGCGTCGCGGAAGTAGTCCGCCTGGGTGGTGGTCAGCGCGTGGACCGCACGGGCGTTGCGCTCCAGCGCCGTCCGGTCCGGGGCGCCCCATACGGCCAGTCCGTGCAGCCGGGTGGCCGTCTCCACGAACGCGGCCTCGATCTCCAGGTAGTCGGCGTAGTCGGTGTCGCTGATCGTGCCGGCCGTGACCTCGGTGACGAAGCGCATGCGCAGCGCCTGTTCCATGACCGGAGCGGCGGCCTTCAGGAGCCGCTCGGACCGGCTCAACGGGAGAGCCATTCGACGAGGCCGCCGAAGACCCGGGCGTAGCCGTCCCACTGCTCGCAGAACGCCGCGGGCGCCCAGTGCGGGGAGCAGTCGGAGGTGAAGACGGCCGACCGCCCCGCGCCGTACTCGGCCACCGCCACCAGGGGGTCGCCGCCCAGGGTGGCCAGGACCTCGGTGCCCGGACGTGGCCGGACGCGGTTGTAGCCGAGCAGCGGCGGCCATTCGCCGGTCACCCCGCCGAGTGCGGGATGGCCGGTACCGATGGCCGACGGGCGGCCACCCGCGGGGAGTTCGACGCGGTCGTCCTCGGGCAGCAGCTCGACCGGCAGCACCTCGTGCAGCGCGGTGTTGCGGTAGGCGGCCTTGCCCTCGAAACCGGTGAAGGAGAGATAGCCGCCGACCATCAGCAGCCCGCCGCCGTCGCCGACCCATCCGCGCAGTGCGTCGATCCGGTCGGTCCCCGGCGTGCCCCGCTCGAACACCTCGGGGGAGAGCTGGAGGGAGTTCGCCCCGATGTCGGAGAGGATGACGACGTCGTAGCGGGCGAGCGCCTCGGCATCGCCCGGGAACTGCGCGGGTACCAGATGCGCGGGCAGGTGCGTGACCTCGTGCCCGCGGCCCTCCAGCGCCCGGCGCAACGGCTCGACGCCGGTCACATAGGCACTGGTGGTGAACGAGTCGACCCCCTTGATGTGTGTGGACTGGGAGATCCAGCTCTCACCGGCTATCAGGACGCGGCTCACAGGGTGCTCCTTCGTGACGGGGATGGGGTGGAACGCCGGGACGGTGGTCAGGGCGTCAGGGCGCGGCGGCGTGCTCGAACAGCCGGGCCGGGTTGGTGTGCAGCAGGCCCTCGGCGGTCCGCCGGGGCACGCCGTGCTCGACGAGCCGGGCGAGGAACAGCTCCGGCACATAGCGGAAGCCGTTGCCGCCGTAGGCGGTGAGCATGCTCTTGAGGAACACGTCGTGGCTGAGCAGCAGCCGGTCGCCGTGTCCGCGGGCGATGAGCCCGGCGATCGCGTACGCGGTTTCGTGGGGTGCCGGGGACTGCCCCTCGCCCGGGTAGCGGAACGGCATGCCGATCATGTCGAATTCGAGCCAGACGCCACGCTCGGCCACCGACCGCTGATAGTCCGGGTCGGCGTGCGAGGGGTCCATATGGCACAGCACCACGGCGGCCGGCGCCACCCCGTACTCACCCAGCACCAGGTCGAGAACCTCATGGGCGCGGCGCTGCCAGCCGGGCAGATGGACGTAGAGCGGGACACCGGTCTCGCGCTGGGTGCGCGCGGCGGCGCGCAGCGCGGTGTGCTCGCCCTCGGTGAACCGCGGGGAGACCCCGATCTCGCCGATGACGCCCGGCCGGATCCCGGTGCCGTCGGCGCCCTCGGCGAACTCGGCCAGCAACGCGGCGGCGAGGCCGCGCTCGTCCGCCGGGGACAGCGGCCGGGGGTGGTAGGGCTCCAGGTACCAGCCGCTGCCCATGACCACACGTACGCCGCTGTCCTCGGAGAACGCGCGCAGCGCCGCCGGGTCCCGGCCCAGCCCGCCCGGGGTGACATCGACGATCGTGCCGCCCCCGGCGGCCGCGAACGCACGCAGGTCGGCCAGCACCCCTTCGGTGTCGTCGAGCACACAGTGGTCGAGGCAGGCGTAGGGCTGTTCGCGCAGCAGCCAGGCCAGTTCGGGTGTGGTGCGGGCATCGCGCAGATGACCGAGCCGGGGGTCGGCCGGGGTGGTGACGGCCTTGCGGACGTCGTTGCGCAGATGCTCATGGGTGAGGGTGAGGCCGAGCCCGGTGCTGGGCACGGGCCCGGTCACCGTGGTCACGGTGCGGGGGGCGGGGCCGCTCATGAGCGACCCGTCAGATGGGCGAACACATCGGCCATCGCCCGCCCGCGCAGGTTGATCCAGATCGCGGCGAGCAGCACCAGCCCGGTGACGATGGGGGTGAGGAACGGGCTCACCCCGAGCAGGTTGAGACCGTTGGCGATGACTCCGGTGATGAGGGCGCCGATGACGGTGCCGAGCACGGTGCCGCGGCCGCCGAACAGATTGGTGCCGCCGAGCACGACCGCGGCGATCACGGTGAGTTCGAAGCCCTGTCCTGAGTTGGCGGAGCCGGACCCCAGCCTGGCCGCGGTGAGCAGTCCGGCGATACCGGCGGCCACCCCGGTCATCATCAGGGTGATCATCTTGACCCGGGCGGTGTTCACCCCGGCCCGCCGCACGGACTCCTCCTGGGCGCCGATGCCGTTGACGTAGGAGCCGAACGGCAGCTTCGACAGCAGGACCGCTCCGACGGCGACCGTGGCCAGGGCGATCCAGGCCAGCGCGGACAGCCCGAGGAAGGAGGCGTCGCCCAGCTTGGCGACGAAGAGCCGGGCGTCGATGGGGACGGAGAACCCCTTGGTCCACAGCTGTGCCAGACCGCGGACGACCGACATGGTGGCGAGGGTGACGATGAACGGGGGAATCTTCTGATACGCCGACAGCCATCCGTTGACGGCGCCCCAGAAGAGCCCGGCGAGCAGCGCCACGATGATCACCAGGGAGGAGTCCCAGCCGGCCTGGAGCATCTCGGCGGTACAGGTGGCGGTGAACGCGAGGATCGATCCCACGGACAGATCGATCTGGCCGGTGCTGATCACGAAGGTCATGGCGACCGCCACGATCAGCGTGATCGCCACCTGGGTGGCCAGGTTGGCCAGATTGGTGAAGGTCAGGAAGTTGGGGGCGGCGATACCGAAGCCGAGGAAGAGCGCGACGCCCACGCCGAGCATGGCCAGGGTGGCCTTGTTGGCGCGCTGCCAGCGGCCCGGAGGCCGGCCCAGTACGGCGGTGGGGCGCATCGCGGTGTCGGCGCTCATCATCAGGCCACCTCCTCGGTGTCGGGCCCGTTCGTGGCGCCGGATCGGGTGATCATGGCGACGAGCCGTTCGATGTCGAGATCGGAGATCGGGGCGTCCTCGACGCTGCGTCCCTCGTACATCACGGTGATCCGGTCGCAGACCTCGAACAGGTCCTGTAGCCGGTGGGTGATCAGGATGACGCCGACGCCCTGGGCGGCGACGTCGCGGATCATCTTCAGCACCTGCCGGACCTCGGCGACGGCGAGCGCGGCGGTGGGTTCGTCCAGGATCAGCACGCGCGGACGGAAGGACACCGCACGGGCGATCGCCACGGCCTGCCGCTGCCCTCCGGACAGCTCGCCGATCTCCTGGTACGTGGATTTCACCCGGACGTGCAGTTCGGAGAGGGTTTCCGCCGCTCGGGCGTGCATCGTGGCGCGGTCGATCAAGGGGCCTCTGCGCGGTTCACGGCCGAGGAACAGATTGCTGGCCACATCGAGGGTGTCGCACAGGGCGAGGTCCTGGTAGACGATGCCGACCCGTTCGCGGCGGGCGTCGGCGGGACTGGTGAAGCGGACGTCCCGGCCGTCGATGGAGATCTGCCCGCCGTCGTGCTGGACCGCACCGGCCAGGACCTTCATCAGGGTCGACTTCCCGGCGCCGTTGTCGCCGACCAGGCCGAGCACCTCGCCAGGGGCCAGGGTCAGGTCGACACCGCGCAGCGAGCGGACGGCGCCGAACGATTTGGTGATTCCTCGCAGGGAGACCAGCGCGTTCTCGCCCATCACTTCTCCAGGTAGTAGAGGTAGTTCTTGACGTTGTCCGGGGTCACCAGCTGGGTGGGAACGGGCACTTGGCGGCGGGCGGTGCGGCCGCAGGCCAGGTCGATCGCGGAATTCATGGCCTCGTAGCCGAACCGGAAGGTGTTCTGCTGGAGCACACCGGTGATCCAGCCGGCCCGCAGCCCGTCCACGGCCTGGCTGGACAGGTCCCATCCGACGACCTTGAGGTCCTTGGTGCGGTGCTGGCTGACCACGGCGGCGGCCAGGCCGATCAGGGCGGGCTCGCCGGTGGCGTAGGCGTACTTCAGGCCGGGGTCGCGGGTGAGCAGGTTCTCGGCGGCGGTCTGGGCGTTCTCCTGGATGTTGCGGCCGTCGACCACGTTCTGGATCTTCATGCCCTTGGCGGTGACGGTGTCGGTGAATCCTTTCTGCCGCTCGTTCTGGATGGTGCTGTTGAGCGCGCCGACGACGCCGATCCCACCGCGGTTGCCGGCGGTCTTCAGCAGGGCCTCGCCGATCCGCCGGCCGCCTTCCGCGTTGCCGACGCCGACCTGGGTGGAGACCGCGGGGTCGTCGATGGTGGCGTCCACGGCGACGACCGGTACGCCCGCCGCCTTGGCCCGGCGGATGGCGGGCTTGATGCCCTCGGTGTCGACCGCGTCCACGATGATGGCGTCGTAGTGGTTGGCCACCAGGTCGTCGATGGCGTTGGCCTGGGTGGCGGAGTCGTCGTTGCCGTTGACGATCTGGGTTTTGACCCCGGCCTTGCGGGCCACGGTCCGGGCGCCGGTGTTGATCTGGTTGAAGAACAGCGCCTGGAGGTTGATGGGCACGATACCGATCTTCGGAGCGTGGCCGCGGACGGTACAGGAGCGGGCGACCTCCGCGGGCGGCGGCGGGCCCTGTTCGGTGGTCTTCTTCTCGGCCGCCATCTCGCGGCGGGCCTGGGTGTCGCAGCCGACGGTCGTCAGCAGCAGGCCCAGCGCGACCACGGCCGTCACTTTCTGGCGCATCTGCTCTCCTTGTCCTACGGGGTACGGGTCGGCTCCGGGATTTCCGGGGTGGGGTGGGCCGCGAGCCAGGATTCGACGGCCCGCCGGTCGGGCAGCCCGTCACGGGCGCCGGGGCGGGTACAGGACAGACCGGCGGCGACGGCGGCGAAGCGCGCCGCCTCCAGCGGGGACCGGCCCCGGTCCAGTTCGGCACAGTATGCGCCGGTGAAGCAGTCTCCGGCCCCGGTGGCGTCGACCGCGTCCACCTCGATCGCCGGACCGTCGTGGCGTTCTCCGGCCGGGGTCAGCAGGGTCCAGCCGCGGGAACCGTCGGTCACGACCAGATGGACGTCATGGCCGGCGGCGGCCCGTGCCAGGGCCGGTTCTCCGCCCAGCAGCGCGACGGCCAGCGGCCGGCCGACGACGGCGTGATCGGCCGCGGACAGCGCGGTGCGCATCGCCTCCGCCCGGTCGCAGCCGTCGAGGTCCACGATCAGGCCCGGTCCGGGTGTCCCGGGCGGGGCGTCGGCGGCGGCCCCGGCCAGCGCGGCGGCGGCCTCGGGGAAGCGGTAGCCGTCGAGGTAGAGCCAGTCCGCCCCGGCCTCGCGCGCGGCCCGTACCGTACGGGTGATGTGCCGGGCGTCCAACTCGTCGTCCTGGCTGATGACGGCACGTTCGCCGTCCGGGGTGAGCAGTACGACGGCGGTGGTGAGGGTGCCGGTGCGGGCGGTCCAGTCGGTGCGGACCCCGTCGGCGGCGAGTGCGGCGAGGAACGCCGTGCTCCCCGGATCCGGTCCGACCACACCGGCGAACCAGGCGTCGGCCCCGGTCCTGGCCGCGGCCGCCGAGGCGTTGGCGGCCATCCCGCCGTGGCCGTGGCGGATGGCGGTCGCCTGCACGCGGTCACCGGGAGCGGGCAGCGCGGGCACACCGACGGTCAGGTCGATGTTGGCGTACCCGCAGAAGACGATCACGGGAGCACCACTCCGGCCTTGGCCGCCGCGGCGGTCAGCTCGCGGACCTTGGCCCGGTCGACCCGGCCCCACCAGCGGCCGTTGTCCTTCACCGAGGACGCGACGATCACCCCGTCGCAGGCGGGCAGCAGGCCGCCGATGTTGCCCGCGGTGATACCGGAGCCGATCACCACCGGCAGGGTGGTGTGGGCGGAGATGCCCTCGACCTCCTCCAGCGAGGCGGCGTCCCCGGTCCGGGAGCCGGTGGCGATCAGCACATCGGCGCCGAAGAACTCGGCGTCCTCGGTCTGCTCGGCCAGGGTGCGGTCGGCGACGATGGCGTGCGAACCGTGCTTGACGTGCACATCGGCGAAGACCTTGACCGGGCCGGCGCCGATCCGGCTGCGATAGCGGCTGGCGTGTGCGGACTGGCCCTCGATGATGCCCTCGTTGGCGACATAGGCATTGGCCCACTGGTTGACCCGGACGAATCCGCCGCCGCCGGACCAGGCGGAGGCGATGGAGCACTCGGCGGCGTTGGACAGCACGCTGACTCCCAGCCTGCCGCCGGCCCCCTCCAGCACGGTGTGCCGCACCCGGTCGGTCACCACGGCCATCGCCGCCGATGTCTCATAACCGTGTTCGCCCGGCTTGAGGAACGGGATGTCCCAGTGGTTCTCCACGATCAGCCCGTGGCAGCCGCCCTCCAGATAGGCCCGCGCCTCCTCGACCGCGAAGGCGCAGATCTCGTCCAGCGGGGAGCCCTCGTAATGCGGGCTGCCGGGCAGCGGCGGCAGGTGCACCACGCCGATGACGACCTTCGGGGCGCCGAACAGCTCCTTGATCGCGTTCGGCCGGGGTGGGAACACCCCGAGGTCGCTCGTCTTCGCGGATGTCGTCATCACGCCACCTCAATGCAATCGATTACAGCTGAGTTGCGGAGGACCGTAGGCAGGGGTCAGGTGTCGTGTCAAGGCTCTATGCTGATTCAACGCGCCAGGTCACATTGGCGTTGGAACCATGTGACGGACATGTTTCCCGGCAGGAAGGTAATCGATTGCAACGGGTTACGATCGCTCAGGTCGCCGAGCGGGCCGGTGTCTCCACCGCCACCGTGTCACGGGTGCTCTCCCGCCGGGGCCAGGTCTCGGCCGCGGTCGAACGCAAGGTCCGCCGCGCCGCCGACGACCTGGGCTACCAGGTCAATGTCATCGCCAGGGCACTGCGCAACAGTCGTACCGACACCGTGGGCATGGTCGTGCCCAGCATCACCAACCCGTTCTTCACCTCCCTGGTGGAGAGCGTGGAACACGCCCTGGGGAAGGAGGGCAAGGAGCTGTTCCTGTGCGACGCGCGCTCCGATCCGCAGATCGAGGCGCGCCGGCTGGCCTCGCTCGCCGCGCGCAACGTCGACGGCATCATCGTCAGCCCGAGCCACGGCGTCGACAGCCGGCCCGCCGTGCAGCAGACCGCGGACCGGCTGCCGCTCGTCCAGCTCGACCGATTCGTCGACGGCACCACCACCGACTGGGTGGGGGTCGACGACGTCGCCGCGATGCGGCAGGTCGTGGACCACCTCCACGACGGTGGGGCGCGGTCGGCGGCCTTCATCGGCTCGCTGATGACCCACTCCTCCACGGAGCAGCGGTTCGCCGGGTTCCGGCGGCGCGCCGAGGAGCTGAACATCGAGGTGAAGCCGGACCAGGTGCTGCTCGGGGACTACAGCGTGGAGTGGGGCGAGGCCGCCGTGGCCCGGCTGATCGCGGAGGGCGGCCTTCCGGACGCCCTCGTATGCGCCGACGACCTGATCGCGCTCGGGGTCACCCGCGCCTGCCGGGCCCACGGCTTCGCGGTGCCCCGGCAGGTGCAGGTGACCGGCTATGACGACATCGAGTTCTCCCGGCTGACCGAACCGGCCCTGACCACGGTCCATCAGCCCCGCGACCGGATCGCCGCGGAGGCGGTACGGCTGCTGGCCGCGGCGGGGGCCAAGGACGCCGAGCGCGGCCCGCACGCGCACATCTCACTCGTGCCGACCCTGGTGGTGCGCGACAGCACCCGGGCCGCGCAAGCGCCCCCGGACCGCATATGACGGCGGCTCACCACAACTCCAGGAGGACCCCGATGGACGACGCGGACGCATGGCGCGGTGCGACGGACCTCGCGCGGCGGCTGGTGCGGATGGACACCCGGGGCGGCCGGGAGGCACCGGCCGCCGCACTGGTGGCGGACCGGCTGGACGGTGCGGGGTTCGACGTCAGGGTCGAGGAGCCGATACCCGGCCGGGCCAACGTCCTCGCCAGGTTCGGGCCCGCGGTGCCACGGGTGCCGGTCACCTTCACCGGACACCTGGACACCGTGCCCGCCGACCCGTCGGGCTGGTCGTTCGACCCGATGAGCGGGGAACTGCGCGACGGCCGGCTGCTCGGCCGCGGCAGCAGCGATATGAAAGCGGGCGTGGCCTGCCAGGTCGAGGCGGCGATGCGGGCCGCCCGGGAAAGCCCGCGGGACACCGCCGTACAGCTGATCTTCACCTTCGGCGAGGAGACCGGCTGCCATGGGGCAGAGGAGATCGACGCGGCGTCGCTCACCCCCACCGACCTGCTCATCGTGGCCGAGCCGACCGGCAACCGGACCGTCCTCGGCCACAAGGGCGTGCTGTGGCTCGCCGCCACGGCCCGTGGGGTCTCCGCGCACGGTTCCCGCCCGGAACTGGGCCGCAACGCGATCGCCGCGCTCGCCGCCGCGGCGAGCAGGATCCACGGACACCGTGACTGGCCGGTGAGCCCGACCCACGGCCCGGCCACGGTCAACATCGGCACGTTCCACGCGGGCGAGCAGCCCAACCTGGTGCCGGACCACGCCGAGATGCGGCTGGACGTGCGCACCGTTCCCGGCTTCGGACGGGACGAGGCGATCACGGAGATCGCCCGGCTGTGCGGCGACGGCATCGGCCTCGAACCGCTGCTGGACCTGCCCGGCGTCGCCACCGACCCGTCGGCCGCCGCGGCCGCGCGGGAGCTCCTGGCCCCCGGCTCCTCGGCCCGCCCGGCCGAGTACGCGACCTACTTCACCGACGCCTCGGTGCTGACCGCCCGGCTCGGCGATCCGGCGGTGGTGGTGTACGGACCGGGCGACCCGGACCAGGCCCATGTCACCGATGAATCCTGCTCGTTGGCCGCCATCACCGAGTCCGCGGAGGCGATGCACCGGCTGCTGCGGCGCCTGTAGGCCGATCCGGGGCCCACGCACTGGTCATCGCTCGCGCCGAAGCGACACTCGCCCTACTTCGCCGGGAAGAGCCGCAGCTTCGCGGTGTCTCCCACGATGGTGAGAACGGCGATCGACAGCTCGTTGACGGTGGAGGGCCCGCCCTGGTCGGGTCGCTGCCCCAGCAGGTTGGAGGTGAATCCGCTCGCGTCGACCGAGCTCAGGTCCACGCCCTCGGGACCGACGGCGCTCACCGTGAACGGTCCCGCCCGAAGGGCGGCGGCGCCCGGGATCTCGGTGCCCTTCGTCACGACGACCGTGCAACTGCCGTCCGCACACGCCCGCAGCTCGGCCGGTGTTGACGGTTTCAACGGTTTCACCGCGGTCGGCGACGGCGATGAGGAGGGCTTCGCGGGCGTTGGCGAGGCAGACGACGGGTCGGCCGAACGCGAGGGCGCGGCCGACGCGGGCGCCCCGGTGTCGTCGCCCGAGTCGGAGCCGCAGCCGGTCAGCGCGGCGGCGAGGGCCAAGAGGGCGCAGACGGTCCCCGCCACGCCGCGCGCCGCGGACAGCCTGCCCCTGCGGCGGCGGGCCGATGATTCCGATGTGGTCATGGGACCGTTCTACGCGTCGGTTCTCGGGAGGGGTCCCGAGCGCCCGTCCCCTCGCAGGCCGCCTGCTGGTCCGCTGTCGCGTGCGCTCCGCCCTCTGCACGGCTCCGGGTGCCGCGCAGGTCAAGGTTGCCGTACGCCGTCACCGAGCATCAATCGACCACCGCATGTGGCATCGGCCGGTCGTCAGGAACGTGGTGCTCGGACGAAAGGCACACGACGGTCGCGCGGATCGACGTCGGCCGTCACGCCCGTGCAGGTCATGGCCTGTGTTATGGTGCCGCGCCGGTAATCCTCGACTGCGACGACCAGGGTGATCCCGTGGCGACGCTCTCGCTGTTGACCGGGGACGACCTGGCTGCCACGTGACACGTGGTGAACCTCTGCTCGGAACGGGCGCTGAGGATCGAGGACGACGGCCGCCACACCCCCGATCGTTGAGACGCCCCGTCAGCCACGACGGGCTCGCGTCAGCAGCCACCAGCGGACCCGCCCGCCGAGGGACCGGGATCCGTGCGGGACCCCCTTACCCGACCTCGGAGGTACCACAGCGATGACGCCGACCGACCCCACCGCTCAGAGCTCCGAAGCGCTGGCCCCGCCACCCGGGTGTCCCGCACATCGAAGCGGCGAGCTCCCACACGGCGGGGAGCATGTGAGCCCTCTCGCCGTGCCCCTGGGCGGCCCGCGCTTCTATAACGAACCCAACCTCCTCTACCAGGAGATGCGCCGCGAGCACGGTGCGGTCGCCCCCATCGTCCTCGAGGGCGGCGTCCCGGCGTGGCTGGTTCTCGGCTACCGCGAACTGCACCAGGTCGCCGCCGACCCCGTGCTCTTCACCCGCGACTCCGAGATCTGGAACCAGTGGGACCGCGTCCCCGAAGACTGGCCGCTGGCCCCGTTGATCGGCCGCGGGCAGCCGTCCATCCTGTACACGACCGGTGCGCGGCATCGCATACGGGCGGCGATGATCAGCGACGCGCTGGAGTCGGTCGATCCCTTCGAGATCCGGCAGCACGCCGAGCGACTGGCCGACGAACTGATCGACGACTTCTGCGCCGAGGGCGGCGCGGACGTCATCGCCCGGTACGCGATGCCCTTCCCGGTGCGTGTCCTGGCGAAGATCTACGGCTTCCCCGACGAGCAGGGGCCCGGACTGGCCGCGGCGGCCATCGATCTGTCCGACGGCGGCGACCTGGCCCAGGCGGCCCAGGCCCACCTCGCCGGAGCCACGGCGGCCCTGATGGCCGAGCGGAGGGCGGGGGACGGCCCCCGGGACGTCGCCGCCCAACTGGTCGGCAACACCCTCGGCTTCACAGAGGAGGAGGTCCTCCACGACCTGATCGTGCTGGTCATCGCGGGCCACACGCTGACCGCGGACTGGATCGGCAACTCGCTGCGGCTGATGTTCACCGACGAACGGTTCGTCATGTCCCTGGCCGGCGGGCGCAAGAGTGTCTCGGAGGCCATGAACGAGGTGCTCTGGGAGGACACCCCCGCCCAGAACGGCGTCGGCCGGTGGGCGTCTCGTGACACCACGCTCGGCAATCGCCGGATCAAGGCGGGCGACATGGTGTGCCTCGGACTCGCGGCCGCCAACAAGGATCCGCGGATACGCCCCGACGGTTCGAGGCTGACCGGCGGCAACAACGCGTTCCTCTCGTTCGGGCACGGGGAGCACCGCTGCCCGGTCGCGGCGCAGGAGATCGCGGAGACCATCGCCCGTACGGCCATCGAGGTGCTGCTCGACCGGCTGCCCGACATCGACCTCGCCATTCCGGCCGAAGAACTCACCCGCCGTCCTTCCCCTTGGGCACGAGGCATGACGACACTGCCGGTGCGTTTCACCCCGACGCCGACGGTGAGCGAGCGGGTCGGCTGACCCCGCTCTCATCCCGCGACGGCGCGACGATGCCTACGGCGGAGCGGAGAGCCGGACCGGGCCGTGTCGGACGCGGTTGTACGCGGGTTCGGTGATGACGTCGATGGTGCGGGACAGCATGCTCGAATCGGCCGGGCCGACTAGCAGTCGGTTGTCGGCCGCGCAATCCATGTGACGCCGACGGTGGCGAATCCGCTTGTGGTGCCCGGGGCCATGGTGACGGGCCACGCCCGACTCTACGGTTCCGGTCACGTCCGGCGTTTCCGGTGCGCGGCGGCGCGTCGGCGGCCTCAGCAACACCGGGAGCGCCTCAACCGAAGGAGCACTTCCATGTCAGTCCCCCCACGCCGCGCACTCCTGCGGAGTCGATGGAGCCGCATCGCGGCCCGGCTACTCGCCGTCGCCGCCCTCGTGTTCGGAGCCGCTCTCGCCGGGCCCGCGCCCGTCGCGAGCGCCGCGGTCCCCCTCACGAAGGTGACCAACTTCGGCTCCAATCCCGGGGCGTTGAACATGTACGTGTACAAGCCGGCGTCGCTGCCCGCGAACGCGCCCGTGGTCGTCGCGCTCCACGGGTGCACCCAGAGCGCCCAGGTCTACGCCGACAATTCAGGGCTGCCCGAGCTCGCGGACCGCGACAAGTTCGTCCTGGTGCTCGCGGAGACCACCTCGTCGAACAACCTCACCAAGTGCTTCAACTGGTTCCAGGCCGGCGACAATCGGCGCGACCAGGGCGAGGCCCTGTCGATCCGGCAGATGGCCGGCCACGCCGTCTCGGCCTACGGCGGGGACTCCAAGCGGGTCTACATCACCGGACTGTCCGCCGGCGGTGCCATGACCTCGGTCATGCTCGCCACCTACCCCGATGTCTTCTCCGCCGGTGCGGTCGTCGCGGGCCTGCCCTACAACTGCACGAAGGTCTACAGCCCTTACCTGTGCATGAACCCCGGGCTCGACCTCAGCCCGAGTGAGTGGGCCCAGCGGGTGCGCGAGGCGTACCCGTCGTACGGGGGACCCTGGCCGCGCACCGCCATCTGGTACGGCGACCGGGACACGACGGTCGTGCCGCGCAACGCCACCGAACTGCGCGACCAGTGGACGGCGGTACACGGGCTGTCCCAGACGCCCACCCGTACCTTCAGCATCGGTCCCAACGCCACCCAGCACGACGAGTACGTGACATCCGACGGCACGGTGGCCGTCGAGGTCAACAAGGTCCCCGGCATCAACCACGGCACCCCGGTCGACCCCGGCACCGGCGCCGAACAATGCGGCAGCACCGGCGCCCCGTACTTCCTGGACTCGATCTGCTCCAGCTACTGGATCACCAAGTTCTTCGGTCTCGGCGGCTAGGGGCACTGTCGCCGACCGCGGCCGCTCCGGCTCGCA
Organism: Streptomyces malaysiensis subsp. samsunensis; assembly: GCF_024519315.1. Lineage (GTDB taxonomy): Bacteria > Actinomycetota > Actinomycetes > Streptomycetales > Streptomycetaceae > Streptomyces > Streptomyces malaysiensis. The sequence continues at coordinate 296,451 of NZ_JANIIC010000004.1, forward strand.
CACCCGCGGCTTTCGTACTCGGGGAGGTGAAACGGCCCGCCATGGTGTGCGGCACCCCTGTCCGGGGCGCCGCCATGGCGGGCCCGCACATGTCCCACGCGGTGACCGTGCCCCTAGCCTCCGGCTCGTCCCCCACTCGACTCGGAGGAGAATCGGATGTTCCCACCCCGCACGGCCTCCGCCCCACCCCGCGGACGGCTTGGACGGCGTGTCGCCCTCGGAATACGGTCGCTCGTGGGCGCATGTTCGCTCGTCGTCGCATCGGCCGTGGCGGTGCCTGCGGCCGATGCCACGGCGGTGCCCGCGATCGGTGCGGAGGGGACACCGGGCGGCCGTTGCACCGGACACGCCCTGCCGCACGTACCCGGCGCGGCCCACCAACAGGCCGACTGCCTGGACGAGTTGACCACAGCCGGTACGGTGGCCTCGGGCCACACCGATCCGGCCGACTTCGCGGGCCTCACCCCCGAGGATCTGCCCACACCGAGTGGCGTTCCCGGAATCCAGATCGACGGCTACTTCCCGGACACATCGACCACCAACACCAACCACGGCTGGAACCACGACGCACAGTTCGTCATCCGGCTGCCCGACCGCTGGAACGGCGGTCTGGTGGTGTCCGGTACACCGGCCAACCGCGAGCAGTACGCCAACGACCGCGCCATCTCCGACTGGGTGCTCTCCCGCGGCTATGCCTTCGCCGCCACCGACAAGGGCAACACCGGCCCCACCTTCTACCGCGACGGCCGCGGGCCCGGTGACGCCATCGCCGAGTGGAACACGCGCGTCACCCAGCTCACGCGCGCCGCCGGATCCGTCGTCACCCAGCGGTACCACCGACCCCCCGTCCGCACCCTCGCCACCGGCATGTCCAACGGCGGCTACCTGGTGCGCTGGCAGCTGGAGAACCACCCCGAGCTGTACGACGGGGGAGTGGACTGGGAGGGCACCCTGTGGCGCTCCGACGGCCCCAACCCGCTCACCTTCCTGCCGCCCGCGCTGCGCGCATACCCGGCGTACGCCGCCGGCGGGGCCGGAGCCCAGGACGCCTGGAAGGCCATGCGCAAGGCCGGCTACCCGGCGGGCTCGGAGTTTCTGTGGCCGTACCACCACGAGGTGTACTGGGACCTGACACAGCGCATCTACCGCGAGGAAGCCGACCCGGACTTCGACGGAGCGACCGAGGCGGGAACCCCCTACTGCGCCCCCGGCACCCCCGGCTGTGACGCCGACTACGACTACGCCACCCGGCCGCCCGCGGTCCACCGCGCCGTCGACCGCATCGCACTCACCGGACGCATCGGCAGACCGCTGATCACCCTGCACGGCACGCTCGACGCGTTGCTGCCCATCAGCAAGGACTCGGATGTCTACGCCCGCATGGTGCACCAGGCCGGTCGGGGCGCGCTGCTGCGCTACTACCGTATCGAGGACGGCACCCATGTCGACTCCCTCGTCGACGCCTACCCCGACAAGCTCCGCCCGCTGGTCCCCTGCCACCGCTCCGCCTTCGAGGCACTGGAACAGTGGCTGACCGGAAAGGCCCGGCCCCCGGTGGACCACACCGTCCAGCGCCCGGCCGACGCGGATCCCGCGACACTGCTCACGAGCTGCCCCCTGGACTAGCGAAATCGCCGGCCACGTAGCCCCCCGGACCCGTGGAGGAGCCCCCGCTCACCGCCTTCCGCCTGATCCAGGGCTTCGCCCCGGGCGGCGAGTGGGGCGCCGCGGTGGGTCCACGACGGGTTTCGGCCGACGAGCGGGTGCCGGGCACCGGACGTGGGCCGGCGGTGGTGGCGAAAGGACGCCCCGGCCCCTCCGCGAACAGGCCGAGGGCGAGGCGCGGTGCGGCGGTGGCCGTCAGCCGAACCAGGTGGCCTGGAGCACCACGATGCGCTCGCCGCGTACGTCGGTGAGATACATGAGCATGAGCTGACCCCGGGCCTCGGTGCGCAGCCCGGGGCTGGCACCGGTGTACGAGGCGCCTTCGAGGAAGACCATGGATTCCCGCACGGCGATCTCCTGTGCCAGCTGCTCAGCCTCGGCGCGTGCCCCGGGCGGCAGCTCATCGAGAAGATCGTCCGGGTCGGTTTCCCAGTGCCAGTCAGCCACCAGCGACCTCTCGGTGCGCAGCCCGTACGATTTCCCCTGCCTCGCGGATGGCGCGGGCCCGCACGTCGGGATCGTCGCTGTCCATGGCGGCCTCGGCGGCGTGCAGCCGTTCGGCTGTCCGGGGATGCCGCTCGATCTCCACGATCACCCCCCACTGGCGGTAGAACATCCGGATCGGCACGACACTGTCCTCCTCGCCCGCCCGGATGAATGCCTTCTGCATGTCTTCGAAGAACTCCGGCAGGCGTGAAGGCGTCACTACGGCCACGGCCTGGCGCAATGCGGGAAGCGTGAGGGCAGGCATGGGGATCAGCGGACCGTCGTTCTCTGTACGTGGCACTGTCATGGTCAGCCCCTTCCCCTCGCCCCGTGCGGGTCCCGCGTCAGCCTATCGCTCATCCATATCGCCAGCCGCTGCATTCGCTCCTCGTCACCCGGTCCACACGCTCTGGAGTTCCGATGACCGACCGGGTGAGCCGCCTAGAGGGACTCGAACCGCGCAGCGGAGCCACATGAAGGGGTGGCCGGGAGTGGACCTGGACCCGCCGGTTCCGCTGCCTCTAGCCTTGGCGGCGACCTGACGTCCCATCACGTGGCCTGAGCGGAGCCATCGTCGTGCCCTGTCGCGCCGCTTCGTGCCGTGCGCCGTGGGTGCGTACGGCCGGTGACCGCCGCCGCCCCGCCCAGGAAGCGCTTCGTCATGACGACCACCCCCTCCACGGCCCCCGACATCCTCTCCCCGGAGTTCGCGGCCGACCCGTACCCCGCCTACCGGATCATGCGCGAGGACTTTCCGCTGATCCACCACCACACGACCGATGGCTACATCGTCTCCCGCTACGAGGACGTCGCCCGCGCCTTCAAGGACCCGGTGTTCACCAGCCACAACTACGACTGGCAGATCGAGCCGGTGCACGGCAGGACCATTCTCCAGATGGACGGGCGTGAGCACTCCGTGCGCCGCGCGCTGGTGGCGCCCGCCTTCCGGGGGAGGGAGTTACGGGAGAAGTTCCTGCCCGTCATCGAGCGCAACTCCCGGGAACTCATCGACGCCTTCCGGGACGCGCCGGAAGCCGATCTGGTGGGACAGTACGCGACCCGCTTTCCGATCAACGTGATCGTCGACATGCTCGGGCTGGACCGGGCGGACCACGGCCGGTTCCACGTCTGGTACACCTCGATGATCGACTTCCTGGGCAATCTGAGCCAGGACCCCGAGGTCGCGGCGGCGGGGCTGCGCACCCGGGACGAACTCGCCGCATACATGATCCCGATCATCCAGGACCGGCGCGCGCATCCGGGTGACGATCTGCTCTCCGTCCTGTGCACCGCCGAGATCGACGGCACGCGCATGAGCGACGAGGACATCAAGGCGTTCGTCAGCCTGCTGCTCGCGGCGGGCGGTGAGACGACCGACAAGGCCATCGCCAGTATCTTCCGCAATCTGCTGGCCCATCCCGAGCAGCTGGCGGCCGTGCGCGAGGACCGTACGCTCATTCCGGCGGCCTTCGCCGAGACGCTGCGCTTCACGCCTCCGGTGCACATGATCTTCCGTCAGCCACGTGAGGACGTGGAGGTGAGCGGTGGCACGATTCCGGCGGGTGCCACGGTCACCTGTCTGATCGGGGCGGCCAACCGTGATGAGAGCCGTTACGCCGACCCCGACACGTTCAACATCTTCCGTGCGGATCTGACGACCGCCAGCGCCTTCTCGGCCGCCGCGGACCACCTGGCGTTCGCGCTCGGGCGGCACTTCTGTGTGGGGGCGCTGCTGGCGAAGACCGAGGTCGAGGTGGGGGTCAACCACCTGCTGGACGCCTTCCCGGCGATGGCCTTCGCCGATGGTGAGGTCCCCGCCGAGGCAGGGGTGTTCACCCGGGGCCCCGGCTCGCTGCGGGTGCGTCTCGCCCAGGGAGCGTAGGGGTGACGCACCGTCGGCCGCCTCTCTTGAGGCGATCGGCAGAATTTACGCGATGTTTCCCGGGTGGATAAAGCCGGTGCGCTGTCGGAACGACAGGTGGCCGACCGTCATGTCCGGGGGTGGCGTCCGGCGTCGGCGGCGGAAAGCGGTACGGCGGAATAGGGGTAAATCGGATACCCCTCCCGGGGTTCGTTCCCTTATTGCTTTCCGTTGATCAATACATTACCGATCAGCCCCAACGGAGCGGGCAAGACGACGACGGTGCGGGTGCTGGCCACTTTGCTGGAAGCCGACGAGGGCCGCGCCAGCGTCGCCGGATACGACGTACGCGCCCAGCCGCGCGAGGTGCGCCGCAGGATCGGCCTCACCGGTCAGTACGCGGCCCTCGATGAAAGGCTCACCGGCCGGGAGAACCTCCAGCTCATCGGGGTCCTCCACCGTCTGGGCCGGCGCGGGGCGAAGGCTCGCGCCGAGGCCCTGCTCGACCGGCTCGACCTGGGGCAGGTCGCCGAACGCCCGGTCAAGACGTACTCCGGTGGCACCCGCAGACGGCCGCCGTACGGCGGCCCTCGCTCGACGATGTGTTCCTCGCCCTCACCGGCGGCACCACCGGCGAAGAAGGGTAGGGCGTGGCCGCCATGAAACTCGTCAGCGACGTCTCCGCGCTGTTCGGCCGCCATATGCGGCATCTGGCCCGCATTCCGGAGAAGCTCCTCAGCGTGACGCTGATGCCGGTCGCGTACGTGGTCGTCTTCGGCGTGCTGTTCGGCAGCGCGATCTCGGTCCCGGGCAGCGATTACCGCTCGTATCTGATGGCCGGCATCTTCACCCGGATGATGCTCACCAATGTGGGCAATACCGCGCTGGGCGTCGCCGGAGACCTCGGCAACGGAGTGGTCGACCGCTTCCGTGCCCACCCTCGTCCTGGCCGGACACGGCGACGCCTCGCTGTCCGAGGACCGCGCGGCGGCCCTGGCCGCCGCCATGCCCGCGGCGACCGTCCGCAGACGCCCCGGCTTCAGCCACTTCTGCCATGCGGAGCAGCCCGGGGACGTCGGCGCGGATATCGCCGGCTTCCTGGACGGCCTCACCGCCCTCCCGGCGACCACCCCCCTCGCCACGACCCTTCTCACCACAGAGGAATGACCATGACGGAGCTGCTGGACGGCACCCTCACCACCTCCGTGGGCAGGCCCCGCTACGAGGGCGCCAACATCCGCACCTGGACCGGCTTCAAGCACTTCATGTATCTGACGGAGGAGGTGGTCCTCCAGTACTTCCGCGAGCGCGGGGTGGGCGCGGAGACGCTCCACCACATCTACGGCCTCGGCCTGGAGATCGTCGACACTCGGTCAGCCTGCCCGCGACGCTCGGCATCGACGACGAGGTGACCGCCGTCGTGGAGCCGGGCAAGCCCAAGCCCGGCCACGGCGCCCCGTTCAAGGTCCGGCTGACCGTCGAGCGGGGCGGCGCGACCGTCACCGTTCTCACCGGCAGGTTCCGGGTCGCCCTGGTCACCCATGGCCCGGACACCACCCGTGCCGTGCTCGACGGCATTCAGGGCCCCGACTTCCCGGTCCAGGTCAGACATGGCTCCGCGCTGCCGGACGACATCATCGCCGCCCTCGTCGCGGCCGGGCTTGACGCCACCGAGGGCGGGCCCGTCTCGTACTGCCTGCCCTACAGCCGGGTGCCGCTGCGCGAGGCCACCGTGAGCTGGGCACGCTCCTGCGAGCGGTTCGCGGAGCTGCGGGACCGGGGCGTCGAGCCCCATCTGGAGAGCTTCGGCGGGTGCATGATGGGCCAGATGTGCCCGCCCGGACTGCTCATCGTCGCCGTGCTCGAAGGGCTCTTCTTCCACCGGCACGGGCTGCGCAGCATCTCGCTCAGCTACGCCCAGCAGACCGACATCCGGCAGGACGAGGAGGCGGTGGCCGCGCTGCGGTCGCTGGCCACCGCGTTCCTGCCGGACGACACCGACTGGCACATCGTGGTGTACGCGTACATGGGCAAGTATCCGCGTACCCATGGCGGTGCCCTGCTCGTGCTGCGCGCGGCCGCCGAACTCGCCGTCCGCACGGGCGCCACCCGGCTCATCGTCAAGACACCGGCCGAGTCGTACCGCATCCCCACCATCGAGGAGAACGTCGAGGCGCTGGAGTTCGCGGGCGCCGCCGCGGCGGCCGTAGCCACCAGGGCACCCCCGGACCCGGCTCCGGCCCCGGCCCCGGACACCGGTATCGCCGCGGAGGCACGGCAGCTCATCGAGGCCGTACTCGACCTCCACCCGGACATCGGTCAGGCCCTGGTGCGCGCCTTCGCCAAGGGCTATCTCGATGTGCCGTACTGCCTGCACTCCGACAACCACGGACGCTCCCGCGGCTATATCGACGGGGCGGGGCGGCTGCGCTGGGCAACCGTCGGCTCGATGCCCATCCGGGGTATCACCGGCGGGGCACGCGAACACACCGTCGGCAGCTGGGAGTTGCCGTCGGCGCTGTCGTACGTGGAACGGACACACGATCTGCTGGCCCTGCGGAGCCAGGACACGAGGACAAGCGATGAACTGGACGCTGGAACGACTGCTGCCGACCTTCGACAAGCGTGAACACCACAGCCGCCGGATCGACGCCCCGCCGGAGCGGGTCTGGCACGAACTCATGGACCTGCGGGTCGGCGAACTCGCCGTGACCCTCGGCCTGATGCGGGTGCGCGGTGGCCCCAAGACCTGGGTCAACGGCGTTGACACCGGCGCCCACCAGGGCATGGACCTACGGGTCCTGGAGTCGATGGCCCCCCGGGAGATGGCCGCGGACCCGCCCCGGGAGGTGGTGCTCGGCGATATCGCCCGCTACACCGCGCTGCGCCCCGTACGCCCGGACCTCTCGCTCTACATCCCCTTGGCGGACCAGCCCGGCTACACCTACCTGGAGGAGATCAAGGCGCTGGTCAACCACCGCGACGACCTCGACTGGCTCTGCGATTGGAGCCCCTCGGCGATGATCGGGGACCCCGACGACTTCGTCGCCCGCATCAGGAAGCTCGAGGCCATGGGGCTCGACGAGGTGCTCCTGCGCATCGACGGCGTCGGCCACGAGAACATCAAGCGGTCGCTCGAGCTCATCGGCCACGAGGTGATCCCGGTCGTGGACCCCGCGTTCGCGGAGCCGGTCCGGTGAGCGCCCGAGGTCCGAAGCCGGCGGCTGTGGAGGCCGCCGCCTCGGCCGCCGAAAGCTCCCCGGCCGCCGGAAGCTCCTCGGCCGGCCCCGCTTCCCTGGACCTGCTGGACGACCTGGTCAGGCGTTGTGCGGCGCTCGAAGACCCCGCGGAGCAGGGCGAAGCGATGAACCGGACGGACTACCTGCTCCTGGTCCTGGCCACGATCCTCCTGCCCGCCGCCCTCGTCCTTCTCGGGAGTTCGCTGTGACCATCGAGCAACTTGAACCCGGGGGTCCGGTCGGCGGACAGCACACGGAGGAGCTCGCGGTCGAGAACGGCTGGCCGCAGCCGCGTTCGGAGCGGCGCTGGGGCGCCTTCACCGTATTCAGTACCTCGATCGCGACGGCCATCGCCACCTGGTGCTTCATCATCGGTGGATTTGTCTCGTACTACCTGACCGCGGTTCCGGGCACGCTGGCGATCGTCGCCGGGTCTTTGATCGGCATGTTCTTCATCGTCCTGGCCCTGCTGCCGGTGTGCACCAAGTACGGCATCGACTCGGTGACCTGTTCGCGACCGCAGTTCGGCGTGCGAGGCTCACTGCTCTCGGTCCTGATCATTTTCGGAACCACACTCGGCTGGAATCTCATCCTCTTCATCTTCATGGGGAGAGCGACGACCTCCATCCTGCGCGGATTCGGCATCGCCGTCCCCGGCTGGACCACGGGTGCGGCAGGCGTGCTCGGCATACTCGCGGTGCTGTCGGTGCTGTCGGTGCTGCGGGCCGGCCCGCACAAGCTGCGCGACCTGGGACCGCCCATCGCGGCCCTCACCCTCGTGTTCGGCCTCATCGTGATGTTCTTGCTGGTGCGTCGCATCGGGATCTCGGCGCTTTTGTCGGCGCCGGCGGTCGCGCCCTCAGCGGACCCCCACACCAACTGGGCCAGCGGCCTGGAGGTGCTGATCGCATCCAACCTGTCCTGGTGGGCGTATACCGGCGGCATCGTCCGCAACTCGCCCAGCTCGCGGACGTCGCTGTGGTCGATCGTGGTCGGCCTGGGGCTCGGCGTCGGTGCCGGTTCGCTGGCGGGGTTCTACGCGGGCTTGGTGATCCCCGGCTCCGGAGGCGACCCCACCCAGTTCCTGATCCGGGTCGGCGGTCCCGCCATCGGGATCCTCCTGCTGCTCTTCATCATCATCGCTGATCTCGGCACGGCGATGCCGGCACCCCACACGCGTTGCAGTGCGGTGGTGAGCACTGCCTCCCCGGATCGAGCACGCCGGCAACTTCGTGCCCGACTACGCCGAACTCACCGATGCCTGGCGGGCCGCCGGCATCGTACCCGTGCCACAGCCGGTGTTCATCCAGAACTTCGCGGAGTTCCTGCCCACGTACGTCGGGGAGTACGCGAGGGAGCGCCAGTTCCCCTTCCGCCGCCTGCTCGCCGACGGCTGGCCCATCTCGGGTTCGTCGGACGTCTGGGTCGGTTCGGAGCAGCAACAGACCCAGCCCTTCTTCAGCATTGCCTGCTGCGTGAACCGTCGGTCGTTCCACGGCCACGCCATCGCACCCACAGAGGCGATCGGGGTGCTCGACGCACTGCGCATGCACACCCTCGGCGGCGCGACGGCACTGGGCGAGCAGGACTCACGCGGATCCCTCGAGCCGGGCAAGCTGGCCGACCTGATCGTCCTTGACCGTGACCCGCGCGAGGTCGCCGATGCCGAGATCGCCGGGATCGCCGTCGACGAGGTCCTGCTCTCGGGCGCATCGGTCCACGTCCGGGACGGAATCGCCCCGATGACGGGCCAAGAGTGGAGGTGAAGCGAGGAACGGCCGATTTCAGGCTTCAGGGCGGCTGCCATTCATTGTGGCGTCACCATCGGCGTCCGGACGCAGGAGCGTCAGCGGCTTGTAGGCGAGGTCCATATAGATCGACGTCTCGACTGCGGAGATGAGCGGCGATGTGCGAACGTACTCCTCCAGGAAATCCATGAGTTCGGCGTTGTCCGCGCAGACCACCTCTGCGAACACGTCAAAGCGGCCGGCGGTGATGGCCACGTAGGAGATGCGCGAGGTCCCGGCCAGCATGTCGGCCACCTCGGTGAGGGTGGCTGTCGGAGCAGCGTTGATCGCCAACCAGGCCACGGCCCGGAAGCCAAGGCGCAGCGGGTTCACCAGACAGATCGGCCGGAACACACCCTGGGCGGTCATGCGCTGGACGTGCTGACGGGCCGTCGTCTCGGCGACTTCCAGCTTTTGGGCAAGGGCGCGGAAGGACATCCGTCCGTCGGTGCTGAGCAGCTGCACGATACGGCGCCCGAAGTCGTCCAGGGAGGACGGCCGTACCCCGCTTGTGGCCTTCTTCTGCTCGGAACGGGCAATGGAGTACTGGGCCTCCTGGTAATGCAGCCGCAGATATGGAAAGACCTCGATGTCGGTTACTCCGGGTACCCGGCGAAGTTCCCCATTGACGAAGTTGAGCATGGCGAGAGAGTCGCGGGTGAGCGCTTCGACGTAGATGGGATAGCGCCCGGTGGCGGCGACCACGTAGTCCACATTGTGCATCGCGGAGAAAACCCGGGTCATGGCGACGATGTCCGCGTCGCCGGAAACCTGCACCCCGATCAGCGCGGCAAAACCATAACCGAGGGCCGCCGGATCGGTCACGATGGTGAATTCGATGATCCCGGTGTCGAGCAGCTCCGTGACCTTGCCGCGAACCGTCTTCTCGGTAACCGAGAGTTGTCGGGCCAGCTCGGCATAGGAAGCCCGCGCGTTCTGCTGGAGCAGGCCGATGATCTGCTGTTCGAGCTCGGAGAGCGTCGAGCTACGCCCATATTCCGGCGTCCTCTGGTCTTCGGAGACGACCCTCAGCTCAGATCCCATAGCTAACCTGTATACGGCAAATGGCGGCAAAGGAGATCACGAACCGACTCTATCAGGTCGCACGCCGGGCGAATTGGGACATGGGACCACAGATTCAAACCCTGTTGTCCGATCCAGGACTCGGTGAGGAGCACGACGATCTCATGGGCGACAGGCTCAGTCATCCGCGGTGGCACTCAACCCGCGAAGCGCACCATCCATGCCTCGACCTCGTCGGCGGTGCGTGGCAGACCCACCGACAGATTCTCGTGGCCGTCCTCGGTGACGACCAGGTCGTCCTCGATCCGGATGCCGATACCGCGCCACTCCTCGGGCACCGTGACGTCGTCCGCCTGGAAGTACAGGCCCGGCTCAACGGTCAGGCACATGCCCGGCTCCAGCACACCGTCTACGTAGCCCTCCATGCGAGCCTGCGCACAGTCATGGACATCCAGGCCCAGCATGTGCCCGGTGCCGGCCATGGTGAAGCGTCGCTGCAAGCCAAGTTCGTACGCGCGATCGACGGGGCCGTCGATGAAGCGCCACTCGACCAGCCGCGCCGTCAAGTGGCGCTGGGCCGCCTCATGGAAGTCGCGGTACCGGGCGCCCGGCTTGACCGCCGCCATACCGGCCTCCTGGGCCTCGTACACCGCGTCGTAGATCTCGCGCTGCAAGGGCGTGAAGATGCCGTTGACCGGCAATGTGCGAGTGACGTCGGCGGTGTAGAGGGAGTGTGTCTCCACGCCGGCATCGAGCAGCAGGAGGTCCCCCGGGCGCACCGGGCCGTCGTTCTCCGTCCAGTGCATGATCGTGGCGTGCTCGCCGGCGGCGCAGATCGAGCCGTAGCCCACGGCATTGCCCTCGAGGCGCGCCCGGCGGAAGAAGGTGCCCTCGATCCACCGCTCGGACGACGCGACCGCCCGGGAGAGTTCCCCAACGACATCGGTGAAGCCGCGCACGGTGGAATCCACCGCTTTGCGCAGTTCCCCGATCTCCCAGGCGTCCTTGACGAGGCGGAGATCGCTGAGCGCCTCCTCCAGTTCGGCATCACGTTCCGCATCAGTGGTGACGGCGGCCTCGAGGGACGGGTCCATCCCCCGGACGATCCGGGTCGGGGCGCCGGAGGCGGCCGCCAGGTCGGCAACCACGGTGCGGATGTCGCGGCACGGCAGGCCGAGGACGCGCTCCGATTCGGCGAGTGAGCGGCGTCGGCCGGTCCACAGCTCGGCGTGGGCGCCCGTCCAGAACTCATCGTCATCCCTGCTGTCCCGTGGCAGCTGATAGCAGTACGCGTCGTGGCCACCATCCGCCCGGGGTTCGAGGACGAGAGCGCCATCCCGGACCTTGTCCCCAGCCATGTGCACATAGCCCGAGTACGGCCGGAAGGGGTAGGTGTCGTCGTTCGAGCGAACCTTGAGGTTTCCCGAGGGAATCACGAGGCGTTCGCCGGGAAACCGCGTGGAGAGCGCGGCGCGGCGGCGGGCCGCGTACGGGGCCTGCTCGGTGGGCTGGAGGTTGTTGCGTTCGGTGTTGGCCCACCCTGACCGCATGAGAGCGGACAGCTCCGCGGAGATCTCCGGGTAGAGGCCGTTCTTCCGACGCTTCGCCACGTCATGCACCTTCTTCCGTTGGATTTTCCAAGGTTCTACGGGGTGAGGGCATGTGCACATACGGCCAGGTACGGCTGACGGATGCGACTACGGGCCCTCACCGCCGTCGGACCGCGGCGGCTCCCGGACGATACCCGCGGCGCGGCGGCGTCCGGGGCCGGACAGTGCCAGTGGCACAGATCGGCCACGCCCCGGCTGGAAACGTCGATAATGGCGCTCCATGGCGAACGCACAACTCGAAGAGGCCCTCCGGCTGCTGGGGCTCGGTCACAGGGCGTGCCGGGTCTATCTGACCCTGCTGGACGTCGCCCCCGCTCCGCTGAGCGCGATCGGCGCGGCGGCCGGGCTGGGCGGGACCGAGCTCGCCGAGGCGTACGGCGAACTGGCCGCTGCCGGTCTGGCCAGTGCCGCGGCCGAGGACCGGGACGTGGTGGCCCCCGTGCCGCCCGCCGCCGGTCTGGAGATCCTCGCCCGGCACCGGGCGGCCGAGCTCGAAGAGTCGCGCATCGCCGTCGGAGGCGCGTTCGAGTTGTTCCGGCGCCAGCGGCTCGCCGCGTACAACGACGGCCTCGTCGAGGTCGTCACCGGCGAAGCCATCGGCCCGCGGATGCGCCTTGCGTGGACCAGCGCCCGCGAGCAGATCCGGCAGTTCGAGTCCCCGCCGTACACCCCGCTGGCCGGCGCCACCGAAGACGCTCTGGCGACGCTGGCCCGCGGGGTGACGCAACGCGTCGTCTACTCCCGGGAGTCATTGGAGTACCCCGGCCATCTGACGGATGCCATCGAACCCTGTATCGAGGCGGGCGAGCAGGCCAGGGTGCTGCCGTCGGTGCCGGTCAAGCTGCTGATCATCGACGAGGCGTATGCGCTGGTGTCGCTGTCGATCAAGGAAGCGGATGTGAACAACAGCATGCTGGTGGTGCAGCCGTGCGGCCTGCTCTCCGCGCTGACAGCCCTGTTCGAGCAGGCATGGCAGAAGGCCCTCCCTGTCCATGGCCTCGCCACCAGCCCCGTCGGCCTCGCACCTGCCGACCGTCGCCTGCTGCGCCTCCTCGCCGGCGGAGCGACCGACGACGTCATCGCTCGCGAGCTCGGCATGAGCCGCCGCACGTTGTTCCGCCGCCTACAGATCCTGATGGCCCGCCTCGGCGCCGTGAACCGATTCCAGATGGCCCTACAGGCACAGCGCTTCGGCTGGCTGTGACCGGCGTCCACGTGGGTGTTGTCCGCAGACGGAGGGCTACCGGCGGGTCGACAACGAGATCAGCCATGACCAGGGTGTGAAGCCAAAGCCGGCACGGGCAGTCCCGGAGTGCTCTTGACCGTCTTCATGGTGAACTGCGAGTTGGTTCGCGCCACTCCCGGCAGGCCGGTGAGTTGGGCCATGTAGAAGCGCTCGTACTTCTCGATGTCGGGTACGGCGACCCAGAGTACGTAGTCGGGCTGTCCGAACAGTCGCAGGCAGTGCACCACCTCATCGAGATCCGCGATGGCGGCCTCGAACGCCTCGATCGTGCTTCTGTCCTGCACCGCCATTTCCACATGCACGAGCACGTGGAACCCGCGGCCGATGGCGGCTGGATCGACCGACGCGTGGTAGCCCGTGATCACACCGCTGCTCTCCAGCTGTCGCACCCTGCGCAGGCACGGGGAGGGGGAGAGCCCTACGAGGTCGGCCAACTCGGTGTTGGCGAGACGCCCGTCCGTCATCAGGTGCGCGAGAATTGCTCGATCTGTCTTATCCATGGAATCTGATGCTAATGGGCAGTGCTCAATGAGGCATCTTTGGCATCCTGTGCGGCCCCTCCGTGGCTAGCATGACCTCACCGACATACCCGTCACATACCCGGAGACATCCATGTCCGACCAGCCAATACTCGGTCTCGACAGGGCCGAGAGGGAAACCGCCTGCCGACTGCTGACCAGGTTCTTCGAGGACTACGAGCGGTCCATCCCCGAGCGCCCGCTGGTGCCCGAGGTCGACCGCGATGTCCTCACCGGCCTGCTGGCAGCCCCCTTCCCCGACAAGGGCCTCGGGGTCGAGGGTCTCTTCCAGGAGATCGACCAGAAGATCCTCCCGAACTCCACCACCGTGGCCCACCCGCGATTCCTCGCCTATGTGCTCGGTCCGCCCAACGGCATTGCGCCCTACGCCGAGGCCATCGCCGCGACCATCAACCAGAACTGCAACTTCTGGCAGCTCTCGCCGGCCGCGAGCGTGGTCGAGCGGTCCGTGATCACCTGGCTGGGCGGGCTCTTCGGCTACGACGAGCGGGCGGGTGGCATTCTCACCGGCGGCGGTTCGATCGCGACCCTCAACGCACTGACCACGGCCCTGCACGCGCGCCGCCCCGGCTTCCGCGAACAGGGCCTCCAGACCTCGACACCGCAGCTGGTGGTCTATACCTCTGCCGAGGCCCACCGGTGTGTCGACAAGGCCGCCGCTCTCCTGGGCATCGGCACGGACAACGTCCGCCACATCCCCACCGATGGCCGGTACCGCATGCGTGTCGAGGCACTGGAGGCGGCTGTCCGCGCAGACCGGGCGGCTGGTAGGGAACCGTTCTGCGTCGTCGCCACCCCCGGGACGGTCACCAGCGGCTCCATCGACCCGATCGGCGACATCGCGGACGTGTGCGAGCGGGAGGAACTGTGGCTGCACCTCGACGGTGCGTATGGCGCGCTGTTCGTGTTGTCGGAACGCAAGCGCGAAGAATTCGCCGCCTGCGCCCGGGCGGACTCCATCGCCCTCGACCCGCACAAGCTGCTCTTCACCCCACTCGAGGCAGGCTGTCTGCTGGTGCGGGACCGCGGCCTGCTGGCGAAGGCGTACGCCTTCTCCGCTTCGTACCTCACCGTCGAAGAGGACCCGCTGATGCTCGACTACATGGACTACGGCCCCCAGCTTTCCCGCAGCTTCAAGGCCCTCAAAGTCTGGAGCGCCTTGCGGACCTTCGGCGTCGACGCCTTCCGCCAGGCGGTGGATCATACCCTCGATCTCGCGCGATACATGGCCGATCTCATCGAGGCGACCCCGCGGCTGGAGCTCATGGCGCCTGTCTCCCTCACTGCCGTCTGCTTCCGGATCAAGGGCGCGTCCGAGGCGGATCACACCGCCGTACTCGCCGAGCTGATCGGTGAGGGCACCGCGCTCCTCGGCCCTGCCCACCTGGACGGCCGCCGGGGGATGCGGGCTTGCGTGACCAACTACCGCACCACTCGGGGCGACATCGAGCTGATCGTCGGCCGCCTGTCCGCCATCGCCCGCCGTCGTGGGTCCGTCGCCTGAACCCCCGACGAGGTCCTGTGGCAAGCGGTCCCCGGGTGTACCCCTGATCCCGCGCGGGGGATGCTCGATGCCCAACCTTTCGTACGCCGGAAGCAGTTGACGCGCGTAGCGTCGGGGCCTCACTCTGGGCGCGGCCGCTGTTCGCGTGGCGGCGTGTCACCACCATTCGAGTTCTACGGTCGGGGAGGCCGGAATGCTCAGACGGACAGTACGAATGCTGATGTCTGTCATAGTCATGACAGGTGCCATGGTCGGGGTAAGCGCCACCTCGGGCACCGCGCACGCCGCCGGGTGCTACACCTGGAACCGCACCCTCTCCGAGGGCTCCTCCGGCGCCGATGTGACGCAGCTACAGATCCGCGTCGCCGGCTGGGTGACCTCGGGCGAGCGGCTCTCGTACGACGGCGTGTACGGCGCGCGGACCGCCGCCGCGGTCAAGAAGTTCCAGTCCGCGTACGGTCTGCCGGCCGACGGCGTCGCGGGCTCGCAGACCTTCAGCAAGATCTACGCGCTCCAGGACGCCGACTGCACGCCGGTCCACTTCGCCTATTCCGAGCTGAACAAGTGCAACTCCGACTGGTCCGGCGGTGCGGTCTCGGCGGCGACCGCCAAGGCGAACGCCCTGAAGACCATGTGGAAGCTGGAGGCGATGCGGCACGCGCTCGGCGACGTGCCGATCACCATCTCCAGCGGCTTCCGCTCCTACGCCTGCAACAGCGCGGTGGGCGGCGCGTCCACCAGCCGTCACCTGTACGGCGACGCCGCCGACCTGACCGGCTCGCCGAGCTTCTGCACACTCGCCAAGGAGGCGCGGGTGCACGGCTTCTCGGAGATCCTCGGCCCGGGCTACCCCGACCACAACGACCACGCCCACGTGGCCCTCGACCCGTCGCCGTACTGGTCCGCACCCAACTGCGGCATCTGACGACCCTCAGCGCGCGGGCCACTGGCCGCCGGCCAGTAGCACCGGCTCGTCCGGGGTGGGGGCTGGTAGGGGAGCGGCCGACCGAAGCCGGGAGCCTGCTTCCCGCCCCCACCCCCGCCCACGCCCCGCCCCCGCTCACGGCTCCGAGCTCAAGTCCGCGGTGGCGCGGTGCTCGCCCGCACCACGAATTCCACCGGCGGGAGCTCGGCCGCCTGGAACTCTCCTCCCTCGGTGAGCGAAACCAGTGCCTGCGCGGCGGCGCGCCCCCAGGCCAGCACGTCCTGGCGTACCGTCGTCAGCGGCGGCGCGATGCAGTCGGCGAGCGGGATGTCGTCGAAGCCCACCACCGACAGGTCCTCGGGGACCCGCAGCCCGCGGCTGGTCGCGGCGGTGATCCCGGCGATGGCCATCAGGTCGTTGGCGTACACGATGGCGGTCGGCGGCCGGTCCAGGTCCAGCAGCTGATGCGTGGCCTGGGCGCCGGCCGCGCCGGTGAAGTCCGCCGGCACGGGTGGGATCTCGGGCAGGCCGGCGTCCGCGAGCGCACCGCGCCAGGCGTTGCACCGGGCCTCGGTGTGCACATACCCCGCGGCGCCGCAGACGTGTCCGATCCACCGGTGGCCGAGCGAGCGCAGATGGCTGACCGCACGCCGCACCCCGCTGCCGTCGTCGACCCCGAGGGCCGGCACCCGGCCGCCGTGCTGCGGCGGTCCGACGATCAGTGCGTCGATGCCCAGCTCCGTCACGAGTGCGGGCCGCGGGTCGTCGGTGCGCAGATCGGTGAGGAACACGCCGTCGACCCGGCCGTCACGGGCCAGCCGCTCGTACGCCTGCCGTTCGGTTTCCTCATCGGGGACGACCTGAAGCACGAGCGCGTAGCCGAGCGGCGCGAGGCCGGTCTCGATGCCGGCGACGAACTGCGGGAAGAACGGATCGGTACTCAGCAGTTCCGGCGGCCGGCGCATCACCAGGCCGAGGGTCTGGGACCGCTTGGTGGAGAGCGCCCGGGCGCCGGCGTTGGGCTGCCAGCCCAACTGGTCGATCGCGTCCAGGACCCGCTGACGCGCTTGCGGGCTGACCCCCGGGCGGTCGTTGATGACGAAGGAGACCGTCGCCTTGGAGACCTGGGCCAGCGCGGCGACATCACCGATCGTGGGCCGACCGCCCCCGCCCCGGCGTGGCGGCTGAACCATCGCCTGGCGGGAACCGCCCGCCGATCCACCCGCTCTGTCCTGGCCCCGCACCATACCGCCTCGCCTTCCATCGATTCGTGACGATGTACGGCCCCTGGATGGCAGGAGTGCGCCACCCAGGCCACCGAAAACGTTTCGCAGCCGTCCTTGACGCTTAGATATTAAACCGGTTTGATGACGCTCGTAACCCCGCGATGATCATTCTGACGGGGGCGGGCCGGCGGCGACGGGAGGGGAGTCGCTTCGGACCCTCAATCACCCGCATGGAAGGGAGTTGGGCACAATGAGGCGTTTTCCGCGCGTTACGGTGCTGGCCGCCGCCGCGGCGGTTGTCCTGCCATTGTCCGCCTGCGGTTCGGGCGACGCCGGCGGCAAGCCCACTTCGGGACCGATCGACATCTGGTACTCGACGAATGAGCAGGAGCAAGCCTGGGCCAAGGCCACAGTGGCTGCCTGGAACGCCGATCACCCCAAGGAGAAGGTCACCGCCAAGGCGGTGCCGTCGGGCAAGTCCACCGAAGACGTCATCGGGGCCGCGATCACCGCGGGCAACACCCCGTGCCTGGTCTACAACACCGCTCCGGCGGCGGTCGCCGCGTTCCAGAAGCAGGGCGGCCTGGTGAATCTCTCGGACACCTTCGGCGATGCCGAGTCCTTCATCAAGCAGCGCTCCGGCGGTGCCGTGGACGGCTTCCGTTCCCCGGACGGCAAGTTGTATCAAGTGCCGTGGAAAACCAACCCGTTCATGCTCTATTACAACAAGGACGTCTTCAAAAAGGCCGGCCTGGACGCCGAGAATCCGAAGCTGAGCACGTACGACGATGTGCTGGCCGCGGCGAAGAAGATCAAGAGCAGCAAGGCGGCGAAGTTCGCCCTCTATCCGCCGGCGACCAGTGACTACACCAATGCGCTCTTCGACTTCTATCCGCTGTACCTGGCCAACTCCGGCGGCAAGCAGCTGGTCAAGGACAAGAAGGCCACCTTCACTTCCCAGGCCGGACAGCAGACCCTCGGCTTCTGGCAGCGGATGTACGCCAACGGCTACTCGTCCCCGGAGGCGTACAGCGGCGATATGTGGGCGGGCCCGTTCGCGGACGAGGTGGCCGCCATGGGCATCGCCGGGCCGTGGGGCAAGGGACAGTTCGACGGCAAGGTGAAGTACGGCGTGGTGCCGCTGCCCACGGCCGCGGGAATACCGGCGGACAAGACATCGACGTTCGCGGATTCCAAGAATGTCGGCATGTTCACCTCGTGCAAGCACAAGCAGACCGCCTGGAAATTCACCAAGTTCTCGATGAGCGCGAAGAACGACGCGGCACTGCTCAAGGAAACGGGGCAGTTCCCCACCCGCGATGACGTGGCCGCCGTCGCGGGCGGCTATCTCAAGGACAATCCCTTCTACCAGCCCTTCGCCGACGCGGTGCCGCGGGCCGTGGACGTGCCGAACATCGCCGGCTCGACCGAGGTGTGGAAGACGTTCCGCACGGCCTGGGAAGACGCGGTGCTGCCCGGGAAGGGCGATGTGAAGTCGACCTTTGACAAGGCCGCGCAGCAGATCGACGACCAGACCGCCGGCTGACGAGGCGCACCGTGACATCACTCCGCGACAGCCGCGATGGGACCAAGCCCGCAGGTGATCCGCCGCGTGGCCGGCACCCCCGGCCATCGACCCACCAGCACGCACCGCCGGCAGCCGCTCCCGAAGGCCGTAGCCCGGGTCGCCGGCCCGGCGCCTCGCGGCTCGAGCGCCGGCTGGGCAACAGCCCGCTCGGGCTGGTCCTGACCGCGCCGTACACCGCCTACGTCCTGGTCGTGTTCATCATCCCGTTCGGGGTCGGCGTATGGATGGCCTTCCACGACTACTTCTTCACCGCGCCCGGCGTCTCCGTGCCGCACCCGTTCGTCGGGTTCGACAACTTCACCGAGGTCCTCGGCGAGGAGAGGACCCGGCGCGCCTTCGCCAACCTCGGGTTGTTCATGGCGATCAACATTCCGCTGACCGTGGTGCTGGCGCTCACGCTGGCCTCGGCGCTGAATGCCGCGACCCACTGGCGCGGATTCTTCCGGGTGGCGTACTACGTGCCGTACGTGACGGCCTCGGTCGCCACGCTGGCGGTCTGGCTGTTTCTGTTCAATGGCTCCGGCGCCGTCAACAACGTTCTCGGCCCCTGGGCCCCGGACCCGTCCTGGCTGGCGAACAAGCACCTGGTGATGCCGCTCATCGCCGTCTACGTCACCTGGAAGCAGCTCGGGTTCTACATCCTGCTCTACCTCGCCGCGCTACAGAACGTGCCCAAGGAGCTGCACGAGGCGGCAGTGACCGACGGAGCCGGGCGCTGGCAGGCGTTCCGGGCCGTCACCCTGCCGGCCGTCCGGCCCGTCACCTCGCTCGTCATCCTGCTGTCGATCATCACCGCCGGGCAGATCTTCACCGAGCCGTTCCTGCTCACCGGCGGCGGCCCGAGCGGCGCCTCGCTCACCCCCGCGCTGCTGGTCTACCAGCGGGGCATCGAGCAGGGCGAGCCGGATGCCGCGGCCGCCATCGGACTGATCCTGGTCACCGGCGTGCTCATCATCGCGACCGTCGCCCGGCGCGTCATGGAGAGGGACTGATATGGCCCGCATCCCGCGCATCACCCGCATCCTGCGCTACGCGGCGCTCGGCCTCGGCGCCATCGCCGCGCTGCTGCCGTTCTACTACATGCTCATCGGGGCGTTGCAGAAGAAGCGCGACACCAGCCTCGGCGGCCTGCTGCCGAAGCCGGGCAACCTGACCCTGGACAACCTCGCCGGTATCGACGACTCGTTCAGCCTGCTGGGCGCCCTGGCCAACTCGCTGATCATGACGGTCGGGGTGGTGGTCTGCACGCTGGTCTTCGGCCTGTTGGCCGGATATGCCCTGGCGATCCTGCGCTTCCGTGGCCGCGGCCTGGTGTTCGCGCTCGTCCTGCTGGTCCAGGCGATCCCGTTCCAGCTGCTGATGATCCCGCTGTACGTGATGGTGGTGCGCTACTTCGGCCTCGCCGACAGCTACGCCGGAATGATCCTGCCGTTCGCCATCAACTCCGTCGCCGTGCTCATCTTCCGCCAGTACTTCCTTCAGATCCCGCGCGAGATCTTCGACGCGGCGCGTATGGACGGAGCGAGCGAGCTGCGCATCCTGCGCTCGGTGGCGGTGCCACTGGTGCGCCCGGCGATCCTCACAGCCATGCTGGTGACCTTCATTGGCCCGTGGAACGAGTTCCTCTGGCCGTTCCTGGTGACCAAGGACCAGGGGATGCAGCCCCTCGCGGTCAGCCTGGCGAACTACTCCCAGGCCAACTCCACCTTCCAGGCCAACCCCATGGGCGCTGTGCTCGCCGGTGCCTGCGTGCTGGCGGTGCCGGCCGTCGTCCTCTTCCTGCTCTTCCAGCGCCACTTCACCTCTGCCAACCTCGGATCCGCGATCAAAGGCTAGGTATGACCCAGCGCAACACCGAAACCGCGCTCCCGTACGAACTGAAGCGGGTCGGCGTGCTCATGAACGCCGATCCCACCGACCCCCTGGAGGCTGAGGGTGTCCTCAATCCGGCCACCGCCTGGGGACCCGACGGCGAGCTCTATCTCTTCCCCCGCATGGTCGCGGCCGGCAATGTCTCCCGGATCGGCCGCGCCCGTGTCGTGATCGAGGACGGCGTACCGGTCGGCGTCGAGCGCCAGGGTGTGGTGCTGTCCCCGGACGAAGGCTTCGAGCGGGGTGCGCACAATGCCGGCGTGGAGGACCCCCGCATCACCTTCATCCCCGACCTGGGCGTGCACGTCATGACGTACGTCGCCTACGGTCCGCTGGGCCCGCGGCCCGCGTTGGCCGTCTCCACGGACACGGTCAGCTGGCGCCGTCTGGGCCCACTGCACTTCACGTATCAGTCACACCTGTCCACCGACTTGAACTTCTTCCCCAATAAGGACCTGGTCTTCTTCCCCGAGATCGTGCCCGGCCCCGACGGCCGTCCGAGCTTCGCGATGCTGCACCGGCCGATGTGGGACCTGGACTGGCTGCGCCCCGGCGAGGGCGCCCCGGCCCCGGCCGGGGTGGCCGACGGCCGCCCGTCGATCTGGATCGCGTACGTGGACGCCGAGGCGGCCCGCCGCGATCTTTCGGCGCTGACCTCGCTGCGGCACTCCGCTCCGGTGGCCGCTCCGGAGATGCCGTTCGAGACGGCGAAGATCGGTGCGGGTCCGCCGCCGCTGCGGGTGCCCGAGGGCTGGCTGCTCATCCACCACGGGGTGACGGGCCCGGTCGCCAGGGGCTTTGAGCTCAGCCATGGCGCCGTCTACCGGGCCGGGGGCATGCTGCTGGACCCGGACGATCCGGCGCGGGTGCTGGCGCGCTCGCAGGAGCCGTGGCTGTCTCCGGAGATCCGCGAGGAGACGGTAGGAACGCTTGGCAACGTTGTCTTCCCGACCGCCATCGAGCGCATCGCGGGGACGGTCCATGTGTTCTACGGGATGGCGGACAGCGCGATCGGCGTGGCCGCTCTGGAGCGGACCGCGGACTGACGCTTCCGATCTGAACCGGCTCTTCGCA
>NZ_JANIIC010000040.1 GCF_024519315.1 Streptomyces malaysiensis subsp. samsunensis
ATCGAGGACCTCACCGTCCGCAATCTGCTGAAGAACGGGAAACTCGCGCGCGCCATCTCCGATGCGTCGTGGACGGAACTGCGCTCCATGCTGGAGTACAAGTGCGCCTGGCACGGGCGCGAACTCGTGACGGTCGACCGCTGGTTCCCCAGCAGTAAGCTGTGCGGGGCGTGCGGGACGGTCTGCGAGAAGCTGCCGCTGAACGTCCGCGAGTGGACGTGCGACTGCGGTGCGGTGCATGACCGCGACGTGAACGCGGCGCGCAACATCCTGGCCGCCGGGCTGGCGGCGTCTGCCTGTGGAGACGGTGTAAGACCTCAACGGGAGTCCTCCCGGACGGGGCGGTCGTCGGTGAAGCAGGAAATCCAGCGGGCGACCGCTGGACTCCCCCGCCTCTAGACGGGGGAGGAAGTCAACGGGTAGGTCTTGACCACGTCCCGGAAAGAGATCTTGGGGCTCATCGACGCTGCCACGCGGTGAGACGGCGTTCGGCCAGCAGCAACAGCCGGTCCATGACCAGGCCGATGACACCGATGCTGATCAGACCCACGAAGAGCGCCGCAGGCTGGCCAGCGCGTCCTGGGTGAGGGTTCCGTCGGAGAGCAGTTCCCGCGCCCTGGAGCTCACCGAGAGCGGTCCGGGGATGTCCGCGAGCCCCGCGGCGGCCGTCATCGCCCAGAGGGCGACGCCCAGGACGAGGGCGATCAGATTGAACACGAGGGGGCGGACGGTACGTCGTGCGCCGCGTGGCGCTTCCGGTGTGGTGGGGGTCTTCTCGGGCGCGGTGACCACCGTCATGGACGCCTCGCGGAGTTCATGGGTCCTCCTCTTCGGCCCGGGGCCGGGCCGGGTCAGCCCGGAGCGGCCGGGTAATGGCTGAGCAGGGGGATTCATGCAGGACGAGGGCGATACCGCCCAGGGCGCCACCGGCTTCGCCGAGCGTCGCGGGCCTGAGGTCCACACGGTCCCGTGAGATCGGCATGATGTGTGCGCGCAGCGCTCGTTCGACCGGTTCGAAGAGTGGTGTGCCG
Organism: Streptomyces malaysiensis subsp. samsunensis; assembly: GCF_024519315.1. Classification (GTDB taxonomy): domain Bacteria; phylum Actinomycetota; class Actinomycetes; order Streptomycetales; family Streptomycetaceae; genus Streptomyces; species Streptomyces malaysiensis. The sequence goes on from NZ_JANIIC010000040.1 coordinate 1,032, forward strand.
GCCGTGGCGAGTTCACCGCCGAGCACGATCACCCCGGGGCCGACCGCGTTGCACACCGCCGCCAGTACGGTGCCGATATGGGTGCCGGCCGCCTCCAGCGTGCGCAGCGCCACCGGGTCGCCGGCCTCCAGCGCCCCGAGGAGCTCGGCCAGACCGTCCGCGTGTCCGCCCGCGCGGCGGTAGGCGGCGAGCACGGCGCCCACCGAGGCCACCGTCTCCAGGCAGCCGGTGGCGCCGCACGAACATCGTCCGTCGCCCGACTCGACCGCGATATGCCCGAACTCGCCGGACAGCCCGTACGCCCCGCGGTGCAGGGCGCCCGCCACCACCAGCCCGCCGCCCACACCGTGCGACAGTCGCAGATACAGCACATCCCGGCCGCCCGCCGCCGCGCCCCAGGTCGCCTCGGCGAGCGCGGCGAGCCGGGTGTTGTTGTCCACCAGCACCGGGGCCTGGAAACGCTTGCGCAGCAGGGCGGGCAGATCGGTGGACGGCCAGGGTTGCGCGGGCCCGGAGTCCGGATCGCCGACCGGGCCGACCACGCCCACCCCGATGGCGTTCAGCGCGCCCAGCCGCAGGGCGCCGTCGGCGAGCGTGCCGACCAGCCGCTCGGCCAGGGCGATCCGCTCCTCCCAGGGCAGTCCCGGGTCATGCGGTTCACTGGCCGACCCGATCACCTCATGGGCGACATTGACCGCGGAGACATGCACCGCCCGGCGGGCGAAGTCGATGCCGATGGCCTGGCCCGCGCTGGGGTTGAGCGTCAGCGCCTCCACCGGCCGTCCCCGTCTGCGCGGGGCCGTTCCGGGCGCCGTGGCGACCACGGCGCCGCTCTCGATCAGCTCGGTGACGATATCGCTGAGGGTGGTCCGGGAGAGCCCGCTGTGCTGTCCCAGTTCGGCCCGGCTGAGCGGGCCGTGTTTGCGCAACAGCTCCAGTACCAAGTCTTCGTGTCCCCGCCGCAGCCGGGCCAGGGGGCCGTCCTGATGGGGGTGCATGCCGACCAGCATGCGCACGCCCATCTATTACGTCAACACCCCGGAAAAAAGAGGGTTCAGACGTCGCGGACGCAGCGGAAGCCGAGGTTGCCGGTGGAGCTGTCGGGGGTGTTGGAGGTGCGGGCGGCCACGCGGTAGCGGTTGCAGTACGACTGATGGCACAGATAGGAGCCGCCGCGCATCACCTTGCCGATGCCGGTGGCCGGGCCGCTGGGGTCGGTGCGCGGCCGGTCGGTGTGGTCGGTGGACCACCAGTCGGTACACCACTCCCACACATTCCCCGACACGTTGTACAGACCGAACCCATTGGGCTCGAAGGCGTCCACCGGGGCCGTCCCCCGATAGCCGTCCTCGGCCGTGTTCTTGACGGGGAAACGCCCCTGCCAGATGTTGCAGCGGTGCACACCGCCGGGGGTCAGCTCATCGCCCCACGGATACCGGCGCCCCACCAGCCCGCCGCGGGCGGCGTACTCCCACTCGGCCTCGGTGGGCAGCCGGGCCCCGGCCCAGCGGCAGTACGCCACCGCGTCGTTCCAGGAGATGTGGACCACCGGGTGGCGGCCCCGCTCGCCGACGTCACTGCCCGGCCCCTCCGGCGCCCGCCATGTGGCCCCCTCGACCCCGCACCACCAGGGCGTCCCCTCGGGGCGTGGCGCGCCCTTGCGCAGTGCCGCGGGCAGGAACCCGGCGAACACATACGACCAGCCGAACCGTTCGGCCTCGGTGACATGGCCGGTCTCGCGTACGAAACGGGCGAACCGCTCGTTCGTCACCGCGTGCACATCGATCCGGAACGCGGCGACGGTCACCTCCCGGACCGGCCCCTCGCCATCGGCGGGGAAACCCTCCGCGTCCTCGGTGCCCATCAGGAAGGTCCCGCCCGGCAGCGGCGCCATGTCCGCGTCGTGGTGGCCGGTCCGCGCCGTGGCCGAGGGGGCGGTGACGGCCGGGCCGCCGCCGCGGGACGGCGCACAACAGCTGGTGGGGCGTGCCTGGATACGGTCCATGCGAATCTCTCCCGGGCCTGCGAGACGGTGGCGGGCGTGACGCCCCGCGGAAACGCTGCCCGCGGTCGGCGCCGAGTATTTCACCCGAAACCGGCCGCGGATCCGCCGAGTCCCGCGCCCGGTGCCCGCTCCCCTCCTGTTGCCACCCCATCTCACCTGCTACAGCTGTTGGCTGACTCTTCATCACGGCGACATCTCCCGCCGCCGATCAAGGAATGCGATCATGCTGACCTGAGCATGCCAACCCCCCACCCCGGTGTGGAGCCACGCCGCGGTCGTTCAGGAGGACGCAGTGAAGAAGAGTTCGCGGATCCGCAGAGTGTCCGCCATCCTCGGCAGCGCCATCGCCCTGGTCGTGGCCTTTCCCGGCAGTGCGCTCGCCGACCCGCCCACGGCGCTGCCCGCCAACGCGGACGGCACGGAGCAGACGTTCCAGCCGGCGTTCGACTACGACACCGACGGCTGCTACCCCACGCCCGCCATCGGCCCCGACGGCACGATCGCGGGCGGGCTCAACCCCAGCGGGGCCCTCAACGGCCAGTGCCGTGACTCCTGGGACCTCGACAACACCAACGGGTACGCCCGCTCCAAGTGCAACAACGGCTGGTGCGCGATCATCTACGGCCTGTACTTCGAGAAGGACCAGGCCGTGGCCGGGAGCGGTCTCGGCGGACACCGCCACGACTGGGAGCACGTCGTGGTGTGGGTGCAGGACAACGAGGCCAAGTACGTCGCCACCTCGGCCCACGGCAAGTTCAACATCTACCCCCGTGACCAGATCCTCTGGGACGGGACCCACCCCAAGGTCGTGTACCACAAGGACGGCCTGAGCACCCACTGCTTCCGCCCGGCGAACACCAACGACGAGCCGCCGGAGAACCACTACCACACCTGGCAGTACCCCGCGCTGGTCGGCTGGAACGGCTACCCCGCAGGGCTGCGCGACAAGCTGAGCCAGGCCGACTTCGGCAGCGCCAACTTCGGTCTCAAGGACAGCGCGTTCAACTCACACCTCGCGGGGGCCAAGCCGTCCGAGATCCCCTTCGACCCCAACGCGTGAGAAACGCCCCCGGGAGGCGAAGCGGTTGGCACCGCCCCCGCCTCCCGGGGCCGGGGTCCGCCCGTCGGCCGGTCAGCGCCGGGGAGGTCCGGCCGGGGGCGGCTCGACCTCGAGGTAGCGGTGGCGGCGCGGGCCCCGGTACTCCAGCGCCTCCCAGCCCAGCCGGCGCAGCACGGCCGCACAGTTCCGCAGCGCGTCCTCCGCCGCGTACCCGGCGCCACTCCCCGGCGGCCCAAGCCACTCGACCCGCACCGCCTCGGGACGCTCCGCCGCGCCCAGGCAGTAGCCGGTCGCCGTGCGGTGGCCCTCCGTGTCCATGGCCGACGGCGGAACACCGGCCGCCTCCAGGGCGATGGCCACGGCCCGCACCGGTTGACGCCGCTCCCACTCGGCGGGCACACCTCCGGGGTCGGCGGCGTCGGTGTTCATCAGCCGGCGGATCTGGAGCAGCCCCTCGAAGGCGGTCCGTACCGCGGCCCGGCGGCCCCGGCCGTCGCCGCCGTCGGGGACCTCCGCGGCGCCGGTGGCCACCTCGAACTCCGCCATCCCCTGCCCCCTTCGGACGTGGCGTCCCGTGGTCTCTCATGGCGGCCCGTGCCCGGCGGCGGTGCTCAGCGCCGTCGCAGCCGGTCGGCCTCGACCACGGCCTCGGCGAAGGCTTCGGGAGCCTCCTGGGGCACATTGTGGCCGATGTCCCTGAGCGTCCGGTGGGCGTACGGACCCGAGAACTTGTCCCGGTACGCGGCACCGCCCCCGGGCGGGGTGAAGGGATCGCGTCCGCCGTCCAGCGTGACCGTGGGGACACCGATGACGGGGCCCTTGGCGAGGCGCCGCTCCAAACCGTCGTAGCGGGGATCGCCCTCCGCGAGCCCCAGCCGCCAGCGGTAGTTGCGGATCACGATGCGGACGTAGTCCGGATTCTTGAAGGCGGCGGCGGTGCGGGCGAAGGTGGCCTCGTCGAAACGCCATGTCGGCGAGTTGAACCGCCAGACGAGCCTGGCCAGTTCGCGTCGGTATTCCGCGTTCTCCAGCCCCAGCACACCCCGCTCCGTGGCGAAGTAGTACTGATACCACCACGCCCATTCGACCTTGGGCGGCTGCGGCTGCTTGTTCTTCTCCCGGTTGGTGATCAGATAGCCGCTCACCGAGACCAGTGCCTTGCAGCGCTTCGGCCACAGCGCCGCGACGATGTCCGCCGTTCGCGAGCCCCAGTCGTATCCGGCGAGGATCGCCCGCTCGATCCCGAGGGCGTCCATCAAGGCGAGGAGATCGAGGGCGAACACCGACTGCTGGGCGTCGCGGAACGTCCGGGGCGACAGAAAACGCGTCGTGCCGTAGCCGCGCAGATACGGAACGACCACCCGATAGCCCTCGGCGGCCAGCAGGGGCGCCACATCGACATAGCTGTGGATGTCATAGGGCCAGCCGTGCAGCAGAACGACCGCGGGGCCATGGGCCGGACCGGCCTCGGCGTAGCCGACGTTCAGCTCCCCGGCCTTGATCTGCCGCAGGGCGGCGAAGGAGGTGTGGGGCCGCCCGGCCGGTGTCCGTTCCTCCGGGGGGACCCCCGCGGCCCGGGCCGAGCCGGCGGTCAGGCCGGCGAACGGCGCCCCGACCGCACCCGCACCCACGATCTTCCAGAAGCTGCGCCTGTTGACCATCCGCACCCGCCCTCCGCCAGCGCGGCCGTTCCCCGGCCCTGGCATCCACCATGGCGCACGGGTGTGACCCTCGCACGCCGTGCGTCACCTGCCGGACAGGTGACGGGAAGAGGAGCGGAGTGGGCGGTCCCTACTCGAGCAGTTCCTCCTCGTCGACGAGCTCGCGCTCCGCGGTCACCGCCAACCGGCGCTTGATGACCCCGGCCGCCGCCAGCGCGCTCGTGGTGAACGCCGCCGCGATCAGCCACGGCCGGTCCAGCACATGGCAGGTGAGGTGATCGATGGAGTAGCGGCCGGGCCCCGAGATGCCGAGCGCCGCCGCCGAGCAACCGAGCAGGGCCGTGAACTCATAACCGCCGGACGTGGCGAAGAACCCGGCCGGGGCGTGTACCGAGACCGCGCCCGCCATCGTCCCCGCGGCCGCCGCCCCGGCCACGGGAGTGGCGAAACCGAGCGCGAGCAGCAGCCCGCCGCCCGCCTCGCCCAGCCCGGCCGCCAGGCCACTGGTCCGCCCCGGGCGGAAGCCCATCGCCTCCATGCTCTCACCGGTGCGGGCCAGCCCGTCGCCGCCGAACCAGCCGAAGAGCTTCTGCGTGCCGTGTGCGACCAGGACCCCGCCCACGCCGAGGCGCAGTGCGAGCAGTCCCAGATCCTTGCGCTGGGGCATGGGGCCTCCTCCGCTCCCGTACGGGCAACACCACGGGCGGCCGCCCGGAGTCTCACCCAGTCTCGGTACGCGTCCCCGGGCCCGCCGTCGCTGCTACGCCATCGGAGTGCATCAGCTCCGCCGTGGTGACCGTGCGCAGCCCGCGCCGGCGCAGCCCGTCGAGGATCGCGGGAAGCGCGGTCAGGGTCGCGGTGTGGCCGAAGTGCAGACTCAACCACGGAACCGGCGCGGACCTGGCCGAGGACCGCGTCCCGCACCGCGTCGGGCCCCGGGTCCTGGAAGTCGAGGGAGTCCACGTCGTAGGAGAGGACGTGCGGATATCCGGCGCGGTCCGCCAGGCTGTCACGAGATCGGTGGCGGTACGGGCCTGGGACGGCCGGAACCAGCTGCCGATGGTCCCGGTGAGGCGGCGCAGCCGGTCCGCGCACTCGGTGATCTCCGCGTACGCCTCGTCGGCGGGCAGTGCGCACACGGCGCGGTGCCGCATGGTGTGGTTGCCCAGCTCATGGCCGCCGTCCAGGATCCGCCGGGCCATCTCCGGGCGCTCGTCGAGCCAGGTGCCGACCGCGAGGACGGTGACCCGGGCCCCGGCCCGCTCGGCTCACCGGCATCGGCCTCGCCGTGCTGGTCTACCTCGGGCTCCAGCTGGCCTTCCTCTTCACGGTGCCCGATTCGCTGCTGGGCCACGGCTGGAAGGGAGTCGACTTCGAGTCGCCCTTCGGGCAGCTCGCCCTGGTGCTCAATCTCCACTGGCTGGCCACGCTGCTCTACACCGACGCCGTGATCTCACCGGGCGGATCGGCCTACGTGGGCGTGGCCATCGACGCCCACCAGGATGGCGCGCCGGGCGCGGATATGTACTGATCTACGCGGCCTCGGCGGTCGCCGTCGCGGTGTTCCGGGCACATGACCGGGAGCGGGGAGTGGCTCTGGCCGAGGGCCAGGTGCCGGGGGTGCGCTGGATCGCACCGGTGAGCTTCGTGGTGGCCACCGAGTTCGTCTACTGGTCGGGCTGGCACGATCTGCGGCTCGCCCTGCCGTTCGTGCTGCTGGGTGCGGTGCTGTTCCTGCTTCAGCGCCGTGCGGACGCAGGCGCCTCCCTGGGGGTGGAGCTGCGGCGCGGCGCCTGGCTGGTCGTCCATCTGGCCGCGCTGACCGCGCTGTCGTGGCTGGGTACCTTCGGCGGTTCCGCTCGCCTCCCGGCGCCGTACGACACCCTGGTGGTGGGTGTCCTGGCGCTCGCCGTGTTCGGGTGGGCGGTCCGCGCGGGCGCCCAGCACCTGCGGACATCGCAGATCAGCGCAGCGTAGCGGTGAAGCTGCGGCCGTAGGCGTGGCGGGTGGTGACGACGATCCGGGTGCCCCCGGGGACCCGGCCCACCCGGACACCGTCGTCCGCCGCCACGGCCCGCGTCCTCCGGCCCCGGATGACCACCGGGACCGTGTCGCGTTCGGTGGTCGGATCGGACACCGCTATCGCCACGGTGCCGTCCTGCCTCTCCCGCAGCAGCACCGAGCCGGGCCCGCGCACCCATAGCCGCCCGGCGCGGTGGGTGCCGGGGGTGAAGGCGTTGAGCGCGGTGATGCGCAGGCCCCGGTGGACCACGGCCTGGAGCCGGGTGGTGTTGGCCAGGACGGTGAGCGGACGGCGGGCGTAGGCGCCCAGTTGGTGTTCGGTGGCGTTGGGGACGAGGGCGTACGCCATCGAGGTGTGCGGCGCGTCGGCCGAACGCTCCACGGTGACGGCGAAGAGCTGTTTGGTCACCGGGAGGTCGGGGTTGGACAGGCGCACGGCGCGGCGGCTGCGGGTGACGGTGTCGAGCGTGACGGTGGGCGGTGGCCCGTCGAGGAAGACATATCCGACCGAGGCGGCCCGCGTGGCATTGGCGTACCGCAGCCATTCGAGCGGGGCCGTGCCGGTGCCGGACCAGGGGGCGCCGCCGCGCAGCCGCCCGGTGAGGGCGAGGGTGTCCGAGGGGGCGGCGATCCGGGTGTCGAGGGTCGTCGTCACCGCGCGGCCGGCGGTGTCGCCGACGCCCGCGGCCAGTACCACGATCTCGTCGTCGAACAGGAACCACGACTTGGTGGCATCGGCGTCGCGGTACACCACGAAGTCGTCGGGGAGGCCGCCCGACTGCTTCGCCGCGTACGCCACATCGTCGGACTGGACGAACCCCGCCACACCGTACGGGCCCAGGGCGGCGCCACCGGAGAACGGGTGGGTGCTCCGGGGGAAGTAGACATAGGTGTTCTGCGCCTCCGACGAGGAGGTGAAGCCGCGCTCGGGGTTGTCGTACCAGAGCGTGCCGTACAGCTCGGGGACGGTGCGGCGGGTCTCCACCGGGGCGGTGACACCGGCGAGGCGGTGGGGCGGGACGGTGGTGAGGTAGTCGATGCCGAACGCCTGGGTCTGGTCCTGGCCGGACAGATACAGATGGTGGGCGCCGTCCCCCTGGAACCAGGGCATCAGGTTCTCGCCGCTCATGTACTCGTACCGGCTGATCCTGGACGAGCTCCGGGCCAGGGCGAAGGCGTAGCCGGGGCGCCGGTGGACGGTTCTGTCCATCGCGTTGAACGCGACATGGCGCTCGGCGGGCCCGAGGTCCCGGGCCGGGATCGAGGAGTCGGCGAGGATGTCGGCGTAAGCCGCGATGCTCACCGGGGACACGAAGGCCGAGGGGTCGAGCGTGGCCTTCGAGGTCTGCCGCAGATACGCCACATAGCCCTTCAGCGCCGTGGCGTCGGCGCCGGTGGCGTGGGCGGAGAGGTCCACCACGGCCTCCACCACCTCGGCCGTATCGGCGTACCCCGTCGCAGGCCGGGACACCCCGCGGCCCTTGACGATCTCCATCAGCCAGCCCTCGAAGATCAGCGGTGCGAAGCCGTCCACCACCCACCCCTGGGCGACGCGCACCAGCCGGTCATCTGCCGTATAGCCGGTGCCGTCGAGCATCTTGATGGTCTGCACGACGCGGGTGAGCAGCCCCCTGCCGTAGGAGCCGGTATAGGCCACGGAGGCGTGCTGGATGAAGGAGCCGTCGGCGTAGAAGCCGTCGGTGACACCGTGCCGGAGGTCGTACGGGTCGATGGTCGCCAGGACGGTCAGCTGGTCGGCGACGGCCTTGGTGATCCGGGCGTCGTCGCCGAGGACGGCGCCCTGGAGGACGCGGTTGGTGGTGATGTCGGCGAGGTTGGCGCCGGTGTGGAAACGTGAGTCGAGGTCGACGTCACGGTCCTTGCCGTTGCGCAGATACGCGTCCATCGAGGCGACGTAGGTGGCGGCGAGTTCGGGCCGGTAGGCGGCGAGTTCGTCCGCGAGCAGCGCCAGCATCTTGCTGACGTGGGTGGAGATGCCGATCTCCCAGGTGAACCAGTTGCCGTAGTAGCCCTTCGACTGGTCGCCGTAGTAGTGCTCATGGAGCCATATCAGCCCGTCGATGACGCGCCGCTGGACGCCGGTGTCACCGGCCGGTCCGGATGGTGTGCCGCCTTCCGGTGTGCGGGTGGCGAGGGCGATCTCATAGAGGTACTGGTAGGAGGTGACCAGGTTGGGATCGCTCGTGCCCAGTGGGATGCCCTGGAAGAGCTCGCCCTGCCCGGCGCGGTCCATCGCGGTGAGGCGGGAGCGGGCGGTCGTGGCGATGGACGCGAGTTTGGCGCGCACCTCGGGGCGGGCGCCTACGTCCGGTGTTCCGGCGAAGGCGGCCACGGTGTTCTCGATCAGCCGGGTGTGAGCCGCCCCGGTCGCCCCACCTCCCGCCGTCCCACCGGTCGCGGCCGCGCGAAGCGGCAGGGCCATGGCCGCCAGGGCGGCGGCCGGGAGCGTGGAGACGAGAGCACGACGCGAGAGGGGCACGGGCACGCTCCAACGGTCGACGGGATCCGATGGGGGAACCGCCGCACCATTCAAGCAACCCCGGCACCCCCTGTCACGGGACCGGAAGCGGGGAACCTGGGCGGCTGCATGTCGCCAATATGGGCAACAGAATCGTTGACAATCTTGTTGGCCTAGATTTACCTTCGACAGGCACTCACTCAGGGAGGGCACACGATGCCGAACGAAGCTCGTCCAGGCACCGGAGAGCAGGCCAAGCAGCATGCCTTGGAGCAGCTGCGGCAGGCGATTTCGCGCGGGGAGATGGCGCCGGCCCAGCGGCTGGTGGAGAACGAGCTCGCCGAGCAGTTCGGTGTGACCCGGGCGAGCATCCGCGCGGCGCTGATCGATCTGGCGTCCGAGGGTCTGGTCGAGCGGATCCGCAACCGTGGCTCACGGGTGCGGGTGGTGAGCGTCGAGGAGGCCGTGGCCATCACCGAATGCCGCATGGTCCTGGAAGGGCTGTGCGCCGCCAAGGCGGCCGTCGAGGCCGGCGAGGAGCAACTGGCCGAACTGGCCGATCTGGGCACGGCGATGTCCAAGGCGGTCGCCGACGGCGAACCGCTGACCTACTCCGACCTCAACCACCAACTGCACGCCCGCATCCGGGAGTTCTCCGGTCAGCAGGTGGCAGTGGAGCTGCTGGAGCGGCTCAACGCACAGCTGGTGCGCCATCGCTTCCAGCTCGCGCTGCGGCCGGGGCGTGCCCAGCGGTCCCTGGGTGAACACCTGGCCGTGATCGAAGCGATCAGGGCCAGGGACCCACAGGCGGCCGAAGCGGCCGTCCGTGCCCACCTCACCAGTGTGATCGACGCGTTGAGCGAATGACGCGCGGTTCGCGCCGCGGGGTGGGGCGACGACCTGTCCAGCAAGGAGATACCAGCAATGACGCACGGTAGCGCGGGTGACCTGCCCGCTGCCGCACGGCCGAGCGGTCTGATCGTCACCGGCCCGCCACGCGCCGAGGCCCGGCATGTGGACGCCCTGCGGGGGTACGGCGTGGCCACGGTGCACGAGGCCATGGGCCGCACCCGCTGCCTCGGCCCCGGGCTGCGCCCCGTCCAGCAGGACGTGCGCATCGCGGGCACCGCGGTCACGGCGCTGTGCTGGCCCGGCGACAACCTGATGATCCACGCCGCGGTCGAGCAGTGCGCCGAGGGCGACATCCTCGTCGTCGCCACCACATCGCCGTCCACGGACGGCATGTTCGGCGAGCTCTTCGCCACCGCGCTCCACCACCGCGGCGTGCGCGGCCTGGTCATCGACGCCGGGGTGCGCGACACCGCCGAACTGCGCGCGATGGGCTTCCCCGTGTGGTCCGCCGCCGTGTGTGCGCAGGGCACCGTCAAGGCCACGGCCGGATCCGTCAATGTGCCCGTGGTGGTGGGCGGGCAGTGGATACGCCCCGGCGATGTGATCCTCGCCGACGACGACGGGGTGATGTGCGTACCGCGCGAGTCGGCCGCCACGGCCGTCGAGGCGGCCAAGGCGCGCACGGCGAAGGAGGAGGCGACCAGGGCCGCCTTCGCCGAGGGCCAACTGGGCCTGGACCGCTACGGGTTGCGGGAGACCCTCGCCCGGCTCGGGGTGCGGTACCAGCCATACGCAGAGTACGCCGAAGGCGCCCGTGGCGGGGCCGTCTCATGACCGGGCCGGAAGGCGTGCGCTGCATGCTGATGCGCGGCGGCACCTCCAAGGGCGGCTACTTCCTCGCGGAGGACCTGCCGTCCGACCCCGGTGCCCGTGACGACCTGCTGCTGCGGATCATGGGCAGCCCCGATCCGCGGCAGATCGACGGCCTCGGCGGAGCACATCCCCTGACCAGCAAGGTGGCCGTCGTCTCCGCCTCCCAGGACCCGGAGACCGACGTCGTCTATCTGTTCCTCCAGATCGGTGTGGACCTGGCCGAGGTCTCCGACCGGCAGAACTGCGGCAACCTCCTGGCCGGGGTCGGCCCCTTCGCCGTGGAGCGGGGTCTGGTGGCCGCCCGGGACGGGCGGACACCGGTGCGGATCAGGATGGTCAACAGCGGTGACCACGCCACCGTGACCGTTCCCACCCCGGACCGGTGCGTGGACTACACCGGCTCGGCCGAGATCTCGGGTGTCCCGGGTTCCGCCGCCCCGATGGTGATCGCCTTCCAGCAGGGCGGCGGCCCTCTGCTGCCCACCGGCCACGCCCGCGACCTCATCGACGGCACCCCGGTGACCTGCGTGGACAACGGCATGCCGACCGTGCTGATCGCCGCGTCCGCGCTGAACGTCACCGGCTATGAGGACCCCGGGGAGCTGGAGGCGGACGCGGCGCTCGGCGCCCGGCTCCAGGAGATCCGGCTGGCGGCGGGCCGGTTGATGGGCCTGGGCGATGTGAGCGCCACGACCGTGCCCAAGCTCAGCCTGCTGGCCCCGCCCGTGCACGGTGGCACCGTGATGACCCGCACCTTCATCCCGGTGCGCTGCCATACGGCGATCGGCGTCCTGGGCGCCGCCAGTGTCGCCGCCGGGCTGTGTGTCGAGGGAAACGTCGGCGAGGACGTGGCCCGGCTCCCGGCGACGGGGGAGCGGCTGCGCATCGAACACCCCACCGGCTTCCTGGACATCGACACGGCCGTGGACCACAGCGGGGCCACGCCCGCGGCACGGGGAACGGCCGTCGTACGCACCGCGCGGAAGATCTTCGACGGCACGGTCTTCCCCCGGCCCGCCTGATCCGGTGCCCCGCCGCGCCCGCCCGTCAGGACCCGTTCGCAAGGCGCACACCGTGCTCGAGGCGGGTGGTACCGCCACGTCCGAGGGGGCCGCCGCACTGGCCGCGCTGGACACGGAGCTGCGCGCGCGGGACGTCACACCGCGCGGAAGCGCCGCGCTGCTCGCGGGGCCCTGTTCCTGGACGGTCTCCCGGCCGCGGCGATCACGCCGCCGGCCGGGCGGTGACTCCGCCCGGCCGGGTGCCTCCGGGAGTCAGTCCGTCGCCGGAGCCGTCAGCCCGTGGCGGTGGAGGAAGGCGTCGACGAGCCGGTCGGTGAAGTCCTGGCCAACGGGCTCGCCGGTGACCAGCACACGGTAGTAGAGGGGGCCCATGAGCTGGTCGGCCTCGGCCACCAGATCCAGGTCGGGCGGCAACTCCCCGCGCTCCGCGGCCCGTTCCAGGGCCCGGCGGTCGCGGTGGCGCTGCTGGTCGAGGCATCGGGCCCGGAAGTCCTGGGCGAACGCCGGATCGTGCTGCGCCTGGGCGATCAGCGCCCTGAAGACGGCGCCGGAATCGGACGCGCTGAGGAACCAGGCCAGGTCGCGCAGATAGGCGCGCAGATCCACGGCGAGGTCACCGGAGTCGCGCACGGCCAGGTCCTCGGCCACGTCCTGGAGGAAGGCGTCCATGAGGACGTCGGTCTTGGCGCTCCACCAGCGGTAGATGGTCTGCTTGGCGACCCCGGCCCGGGTGGCGATGCCCTCCATGGTGACGCCCGCGAAGCCCTTCTCGACCAGCAGGTCGTCGGCCGCGTTCAGCACCGCAAGCCGGGCCTGTTCGCTGCGCCCATGCCGGTTGCCGTGGTGGCGGGTCGCCGATGGGCCGGTGCCGCCCGTCCCGGCCGTCCGTGTCGCGCGTGCCATCCAGCCTCCCCGGGATACCGCGATCAGGATAGCCGCCCCTCACACGAGGATCGGCCGCCGCCTCCAGCCTCCGGGCCGGGCCGCATGGCTGGGCCCGCCTGCCGGTGGGTATCACCGGTGGCGGGCCCGGGTGCCGAGAGGGGTGGTGCCCAAGCGCTCCGCTGGAAGTACACGGAGATGCCGTCGATCGCCCGCGGCGCCGTGGTGGACGGTCGAGTGGTTTCCCGCGCCCGTTCAGGGCCCGTTTCGAACCGCGGCCGACTTCCCGCCGATCCACTCAGTCCCGTTCCCCTTCGGCCTGTGAGGGAGTCGTCCTCTGTACGTCGGGGTGGCCGGTGTCCCGCTCGTCGTCGCGTTCGCCCTCGGCCTGCGAGGGGGTCGTCCACGGCACGTCCGGGTGGTCGGCTTCCCGCTTGTGTTCGACGTGGGAGGGGGCTGGCTCGGTCATGTGATGCCTCCGCTCCTAGTGCGGACGCTGCCGATTTTACCTCGAATGCCCACGTCGGTGCGGTGTGGCCGGGTGGTGGACCGGTCCCGTCGCTGCTCGGGACGCAGGCTGTCCGGCGGATCCCTTCCCGGGGTGTCCGCCGATCACCCCCTGGCGCGGAGGGCGGCCTCCACGGCCGTCTTGATCAGCCTCTGATGAGGCCGTACGAGCACCCCGTCGACCAGGACCGTCGGGGTGGCGCCGACCTTCCGCGCGGCCGCCCGCGCGGTCACATACGGTGGCCAGTCGAGGTGGGCCTCCTCGCGCACACACCCCGCGAAGGAGCCGGTCAGCCCGACCGGGGTGCCGAGCGCGATGAGCTCCTCGTCGGTGAGTCCCGGCCCGCCCTCGGGCGGCTGGTTGGCGAAGACGATGTAGAGATACTCCAGGAACCGTCCGCCGTCGGCCGCGCAGCCCGAGGCGGCCGAGGCCCGGGTGGAGTACCAGTTGGTCGACATCTCGTCGAGGAACGCTATCGGGTGATAGGTCAGGGTGATCCGGCGGGTCTCGACCATGGTGTCGAGCATCGGCCCCGACGACTCCTCGAACATCCGGCAGTAAGGGCACTGGAAGTCGATGAAGGCGTCGATCATCACCGCTCCGTCGCCGAGCACGATGCCATCGCCTTCCGCGTTGACCCCCGCCGGCACGTGCGTCGGGCGGGGCTGCGCCTGCGCGTACATACGGGGTCTCCTCCCAGCGGGAAAACGGCCGGGGGACGTCGGCCGCAGCCCGCGAGTACCCGTATGGAGGCGGATGACCCGCGGGGTGCGCGTCGTCTCCTGACCGGGCGGGAGCGGTCTCCGAGTCAAACGGGACGATCCCGACCCGGCAGACGCCCATGATCTCAAGGCTCCGCACCCGCCGGTGCGCTGATGTCGGAACGTGAGTATGTCTAGACCAGTGTCATGTTCGCTGCCATGATGACCCCCGCAACCTGGCTTCACGAGCACCCTCCCCATTCCCCCGCGACGCGGCCGTGCGGCCGCGCGAGAGGTGACGTATGTCCAGACGCGTCTCCATCCGATTCCGGACCCTGCCCTGCTGGGCGTCGGCCCTGCTGCTGGCCCTGGGCATGACCACCGCACTGGCCCCCGAGGCGTCCGCCCGGGCGGCCGTGCCGAGCACGATCCCGCTGAAGTTCACCAACAACTCCGGGCGCGGCGACCAGATCTACGTCTATACGCTCGGCACCCTGCTCTCGACCGGGCAGCAGGGCTGGGCCGACGCCTCCGGGACCTTCCACCCCTGGCCAGCCGGCGGCAACCCGCCCACCCCGGCCCCCGACGCGTCGATCGCGGGACCGGCCAACGGCCAGTCCGTGACGATCCGCATCCCGAAGCTCTCCGGCCGGGTCTACTTCTCCTACGGCCAGAAGCTGGACTTCAGGCTCACCACCGGCGGCCTGGTGCAGCCCGCCGTGCAGAACCCCTCGGACCCCAACCGGAACATCCTGTTCAACTGGAGCGAGTTCACCCTCGACGTCTCCGGGCTGTACATCAACAGCACCCAGGTCGACATGTTCTCCGCGCCGTACGCGGTGGGGGTGCAGGGCGGCGACGGCAGCGTGAAGACCACCGGGCACCTCAAGTCCGGCGGCTACAACGGCGTCTTCAACGCGCTGCGCGCACAGTCGGGCGGCTGGGGCAAGCTCATCCAGACCCGGCCGGACGGCAGCGTCCTGCGGGCCCTGTCGCCCGGACACGGCATCGAGGCGGGTGCCCTGCCCGCGAGCGCGATGGACGACTACATCAACCGGGTGTGGCAGAAGTACACCGGCGCCACCCTCACGGTCACTCCCTTCGCCGACCGGCCGGACACCAAGTACTTCGGCCGGGTCTCCGGCGATGTCATGAACTTCACCAACAGCGCCGGAGCCGTGGTCACCAGCTTCCAGAGGCCGGACTCCGACTCGGTCTTCGGCTGCTACAAGCGGCTCGACGCGCCCAACGACCAGGTGCGCGGCCCGATTTCGCGAACCCTGTGCGCGGGCTACAACCGCACGACCCTGCTCACCAACTCCAATCAGCCGGACACGAGTGACGCCGGGTTCTACACCGACGCCGTGACCAACCACTACGCCCGTGCGATCCACGCCCAGATGGCCGACGGCAAGGCGTACGCCTTCGCCTTCGACGACGTCGGCCAGCACGAGTCGCTCGTCCACGACGGCAATCCGCAGCAGGCGTCCATCACCCTGGACCCCTTCAACTAGGCCGACAGGAGGCACGGCATGAGACGCAAGAGACCGCCGCTCACCCGCCTGGCCGCCCTCGCCACCGGAGCGCTCGCCCTGCTGGCCCCGCTGCTCCTCCCGGCCACGGCCCAGGCGGCGCCGTCCGCCACCATCTGCAACAAGTACTGCGACAGCCGCGACCCGGCGCTCGCCCCGCAGAGCCGCAACCCCGTGACGGCCACCCTCTTCTCCCGCTCCATCGCCCTGCACTTCGACGACGCCGACGCCATGGGCTGGGCCTCCATCGACAACGGCAGCCCCGGTGACGAGGTGTGGCTCGACCGCTCGTTCGACGGCGGCCGGACCTGGTCCTCCGGCAGCCGCCTCGGCAACACCGCCATCCCCGCCGGACAGCGCGGCTGGCGCACCCTCATGTACAACGTGGACGACTGGGGCGCCCATGGCGTCGGCGCGCTACGGGCCTGCGGCAAGGCCGGTGACCGCCCCGACATCGCCTGTACCCCCTGGGCCCGTACCACCTGGAACGCGTGGGACCGCCGCACGGCCGCCGCCACCGCGCAGATGGCCTACTACTCCTACGGGACCGGGCTGTTCTCCACCACCGGCTGGTGGAACTCGGCCAACGCCCTCACGGCCGTCATCGACAACATCCGCGTCTCCGGCATGCACAGCTACGAATACGCGATCGCCCGCACCTACGACCTCAACCTCGGTGCGCAGGGCGGGCAGTTCCGCAACGACTACATCGACGACACCGGCTGGTGGGGTCTGGCCTGGGTGGCCGCCTACGACCTCACCGGGGACTCCCGCTATCTGGCCACCGCCCGCGCCGACGCCGACTACATGGCCTCCTACTGGGACTCCACCTGTGGTGGCGGCGTGTGGTGGAGCACCGCGAAGACCTACAAGAACGCCATCGCCAACTCCCTCTACCTCCAGCTGAACGCCGCCCTGCACAACCGGATTTCCGGCGACACCACCTACCTCCAGCGGGCGAAGGCGGAATGGACGTGGTTCCAGGGCACCGGCATGGTGAACTCCTCGAACCTCGTCAACGACGGCATCGACCTGGGCACGTGCAAGAACAACGGCAGCGCCGTCTGGTCCTACAACCAGGGCGTGCTGCTCGGTGGCCTCACCGAGCTGCACAAGGCGACCGGTGACGATTCCGTGCTCGCCACGGCCCGCCGCATCGCCACGGCCGCCACCACGTCGTCCCAGCTCAACACGGCCGACGGCATCCTCAGGGACCCGTGCGAGACCGGCGACTGCGGCGCCGACGGCCCGTCGTTCAAGGGCGCCCATGTGCGGGGGCTGGCCAAGCTGAACGCGGCCTTGGCCGACCACCCCTACACGGCCTACCTCAAACGGCAGGCCGACCGCGCCTACGCCGCCGACCGCAACGCCCTGGACCAGTACGGACTGCGCTGGTCAGGACCGCTGGACAAGACCGACGCGGCACGACAGCACAGTGCGCTCGACCTGATGAACGCCGCCCCCTAGGTCACAACAGCGTTTCATCAGGGCCGCAGGATGAGCTTGCCCCGGCTGTGGCCGGCCTCGCTCCGCTCATGGGCCTCGGCGGCGTCGGCGAGCGGGAAGCTCCGCACGATGGGCACCCGCAGCCGGCCCTCCGCGGCGAGCCGGGCGTACCCGGCGATGTCCTCCAGGGGGCGGCCACCGCCGCCTCCGGAGAACGTTATACCGAGATCGGCGGCCGCGGGGTCGGCGATGGTCACGATGCGGTCGGTCGTGCCGCCCCGCAGCTCGATCGAGACCGGCAGGGCGCCCTGACCGGCCGCGTCGTAGACGGCGTCGACACCCTTCGGGGCCACGGCGCGCACCCGGTCGGCCAGGCCCTCGCCGTACGCCACGGGGATCGCGCCGAGCGAGCGCAGATAGTCGTGGTTGGCGGGCGAGGCGGTGCCGATGACGGTGGCTCCCCGGGCCACCGCGAGCTGGACGCCGACCCCGCCGACCGCACCGGCGGCCCCGTGCAGCAGCAGCGTCTCGCCTTCCTTGAGCCCCAGCAGGTCGAGCACGCGCGCCGAGGTCTCGGTGGCCACGGGCAGCGCGGCGGCCGTCTCCCAGTCGAGGTCGGCCGGCTTGGGGACGACATTGGTGGCCAGGGCGTACGAGGCGTAGGCGCCGGTGTCCGTCCAGCCCAGCACCTCATCGCCCACCGACCGATCAGTGACCCCCTCGCCGACCTCGTCGACGATCCCGGCCGCCTCCGAGCCGGGGACGGCGGGGAGCCCGGGGCCCATCTGCGGCATCCAGCCACGGCGGATCTTGTAATCGATGGGGTTCACGGCGGCGGCCACGACCTTCAGCCGCACCTGCCCGGGACCCGGATGCGGCTCCTCCGTCTCCTTCAGCCGCAGCACCTCGGGGCCGCCGTACTCCTCGTAGACGATTGCCTTCATCTCTCTCACTCCCGTCAGCCCTGTTGGGGCACCAGCCCTGTCGAGGGGCCGTTTGTAGCGACAACGCCATCCTCGGCCGGGACATGCCCCGCCCCGGCCGTTCCTTCAGCCGGTTCCACCTGGCCGAAGGAACGGCCGGGCCCGCGAAGGGGCCCCACTACGCTGACGGACATGGACCTCACGGCCGCGGTCGATGTGATCCGGGCGCCCCTGGGCGATATCCTCCCGCGCCTGTCCGCCGCGCTCTTTGACGCGATTCCGCACCGGGCGGTGGCCGAGCTCTCCGGCAACTGCCCGCACTCACCGTTCAAGACCCATGGACACCCCTCCGGTGACCCCGGCGCCACCATCACCACCACCGAGCTGGCCGCGCTCTCCCCGGCGGCGCGCGCCGAGGGGAGCTGGCAGGGCCGGGCCCGGATCGGGGGCGCCGATGTGCCCGTGCTGGCCCTGTACAGCGACGCCACCGCGCGGGGCGCGCTGCTCGTCCTCGTACGGACCGAGGAGGCCCCCGTCCCGGCCGCGGCCCTGGCGACGGCCCGCGTCCTGTGGGACCTGGTGACCGCGCACCGCGACCGGATGGCGACCGAGGCGGTGCCCGGGGTGCTGGCCCAGTCCCGCGCCGCGGCCGCGGCGCGGGCCACGGCCATCGCCGAGCTCGTCGACGCCCACGGAACCGCCCTGTCCGCCCTGCTCGGTGTGTTGCGCCGCCGCGATCTGGACGATCCGACCGCCCGGGCCCGCGCGGTGGACTTCGCCGTCACCGCCCTGGCCGAGCTGCGCGCCCGGACCGACCGCGATCAGGCGCTGGTGGAGGAGCCCGCCGGTGACGCCTTCGCCTGGAGCTGCGCGGCCTGACCGTACGGCTGGACCTGGGCCCGCCCGGTACGGAGGAGGGCGCGGACCGGCCGCTCCCCGCCGATGTGGCCAATACGGCCCGCGCGGTGGTGCGGGCCGTGGTGCACGCCATGCTCGACGAGCAGGGACCGGGCCAGGACGGCGCGCCGCATCCGGTGCGCCGCGTCCACAGGGGGTCACCTCGCGTGGCGAAGCGGCCGCGCTGGCCCACGCGTGGGGGCGACCGGCTCCTGAGCGGCCGGTGACGTGGCGCACGCGCGGGACCGCACCGGCGGACAGCCGAACGCCGGGGGACGTATGGTTGCTGAGGGACGGCGAGCGGAGCGATTCATGACCACACCGCGGGACCTGATGATCGTCACCCTGGACGTGGCGCCCACCCGCCCCCTGGAGCGGGGCGACCTCTCGCTCGCGCTCGCGGGAGCCGAGCTGATCGACCTCCTCGACGCCGAGGCCCTCGGGTTCGAGGACGAGCGGATCGTGCCGCGCCTCTGCCCCCCGACCGGGGACCGTCTGCTGGACGAGGCCGTGTCGTCGCTCGTCCGCCAGCCGCCCTACGAACCGGTCGGCGAGTGGCTGTGGCGCAGGGGCCGCGGGCTGTCCTCGGCCTACCTGGACGCCCTGGAGGCCGCGGGGCAGATCACCCGGCGGCGCCACGGCTGGCTGCCGGTGCGCGCCGGTCAGGCGGTGCCGGTCGACTCACCCGCGCGTCGGCGCGCGACGGACCGCTGGGCCTCGGACGAGCCCGTCCTCGCGTCCCTCGCGGCGGCCATCGGGGTCCGCGAGGAGCCCGCGGGAGACGCCTCGGCGGCGGCCGGCGACGCGGCCGTGACCGTGCTCGCCGCCGTCAACGACGCCGTGATGGAGCTGGAGGCCGAACGGCAGCGGCGGGCCATCGAGGAAGCGGCCTTCGACAACGTCTGGCGCGCCGAATGACCGCGTGACGGTGCGGGCGGCGCCGGGAGGAGCAGAACGCCACCAGGGGTGCCGCACCGCCGTCGATGATCCCGAACTCCGGCCCCGGGAGGGCCGTACGGCCGTATCGTGTCCGGTGATCCACCACGTCCCAGTGGGCACCACCCCCCGAACGGAGACGCACATGGACACGTTAGCCGGAGCGTCCGGTCACAGATCCCACCGCGACGCCGAGCCCGTACCGGCGCCCTTCCCCCAGGCCGTCATCGACGCCTTCCACGCGCGGCCGGAGCTGCCCGCCTTCGAACACCGCTCACGCGTCCTCTCACGTGGCGAGGTGCTGGAGCTCATCGGCCGGTGCGCCGACGGGCTGCGGGCGGCCGGACTCGGCCCGGGGCGGTCGGTCGCGGTGGCCACCGATGTGACACCCGAGGGTTTCGCGGTGCTCATGGCGGCCTACCTGCTGGGCTGCCGGGTGACCGGGCTGCGGCCCGGTATGACCCCGGCCCATCTCGGCTACGTCCTCTCCGACGGAATCGACGTCCTGGTGGCCGACGAGACCGGCGCCACCCCCGAACTGCTGGACGCGGCGCGCGAGGTGACCGTGGTGCGGCTGGGCCCGGACCTCCTGGACGCCCACCCCAAGGCCACGGGGGAGCTGACCGCCCAGGGCCGTCCCGAGGACATCGCCATGGTGACGCTCACCAGCGGCAGCACCGGACAACCCAAGGGCTGTACGCAGACCTACCGTTCGCTCGCCCTCAACTGGGCCTGGCAGCCAGCGCGTTGGACCGAGGGGACCGCACGGCTCGCGGCGCGCTATGAGCGGTATCTGCTCTTCGGCACCCTGACCAGCGCGGTGATCTTCGAGCATCTCGGAGCCTGTCTGATGGGTGGTGGCACCGCCGTCATTCCCGAACCGCCGCTCGCCTTCCCCCAGGTCTTCGAGCGCCACCGGATCACCGCGTGTCTGATGACCGTGCCCCGGCTGCACCATGTGCTGGACGTGCTGCGCACCGACCGCGTGGACACCAGCAGCCTCCGGGCGCTGCTCGTGGCCGGATCCCCGCTCGCCCCGCACCGGCTCGCGGAGGCGGCCCGGCGGCTGGGCCCGGTGGTGCACCAGGGGTACGGGCAGACCGAGACCGGCATGCTCACCCTGCTCACCCCGGACCATATGGCCCAGTGGCCGGACCAGGTGTACGACTCGGTGGGCCGGGCGTGGTCCGGTGTGGAGCTGGACGTCCGCGACCCCGAGGGGCGTTCGGTGCCCGCCGGGACCACCGGCGAGATATGGGTGCGCACCGACTCCGCGATGGCGGGCTACTGGAAGGACGAGGAGCAGACCCGGGAGGTCCTGCGGGCGGGGTGGGTGCGTACCCGCGACGTCGGACACCTGGACGAACACGGTTTTCTGCGGCTCACCGGGCGGGCCCGGGACGTGGTCATCATCAACGCGATCGTGCACTACGCCGGGGCCATCGAACGCGCGCTGGCCGCCCACCCCGATGTCGACCAGGCGTATGTGCTGGGCGCGCCCGACGAGCGCACCGGCGAGGCCGCACACGCCTTCGTCGTCCCGGCCGAGGGTCGTGAACCGGATCTCGACGCCGTACGCGCCCTCGTCGCGGCCGAGTTGGGGGAGGCGAGTGTGCCCGCCACCGTCACCGTGGTGACCGAGGTGCCGGTGGCGCCGAGCGGCAAACCGGACAAGCGGGCGCTGCTGTCGCGGGTCACCGGGCCGCTGGAGACGGCGTGACGGCGTGACGGCGCGGGGTCGCCGGTCCGGCCGGGGGACGCCGGCCCGCGACGAGTCACGGCCGACGGTGGTCTGACACACCAGGACGTCCCGGCACGCCGAGTGCGTGCCGGGACGTCTTCCGTGCGCGGGGCGGTGCTCAGCTCCCGGTCGGCACCGCCGCCGCGGTGCCGCTCGGTTCCCCGGCCGTCCGGGACCTGGCGTCCCTGCGGTC
The DNA here is from genome assembly GCF_024519315.1 of Streptomyces malaysiensis subsp. samsunensis. Classification (GTDB taxonomy): domain Bacteria; phylum Actinomycetota; class Actinomycetes; order Streptomycetales; family Streptomycetaceae; genus Streptomyces; species Streptomyces malaysiensis. Next base: position 22,765 of record NZ_JANIIC010000040.1, read on the forward strand.
CAGCCAGTTGAGCACCGGGACCGTCATCACGGTGGTCACCAGCGCCACCAGGACCAGCGCCGCGAACAGCTCATCGCCGACGATCCCGGCCGACAGCCCGATGTTGAGAGCGATGAGCTGCATCAGCCCGCGCGCGTTCATCAGTGCGCCGACCCTGACCGCCACCGCACCCGGCTCCCCGCAGAGCTTGGCGGCCGCCCAGCAACCGCCGAACTTGCCGACCGACGCGAGCACGACACAGGCCGCACCGAAGGCCATCACGGCCGGGTCGGCGAACACGTCGAAGCGTGTGTTCAGACCCGAGTACGTGAAGAACATCGGCACGAAGATGACCTGGGTCGCCCCCTGGACGGTCCGCACCACCCGCTCGGACGCCTCGTGGCGCGGCATGGCCAGCCCGACGCAGAACGCCCCGAAGACCGCGTACAGCTGGATGGTGTCGGTGAACCAGGCGCCGCAGAACAGCACCGCGACCGTGAACAGCAGCCGGGTCTCATCGCTCAGCCCCGGCCTGGTCATGATCCACGCCAGCAGACGCCGGCCCACCAGGAACAGGACGGCCACGAACACCAGCGAACCGCCCAGCGCCTTGACGATCGGACCTGTCTTCTCCGAGGCCACGCTCAGCACTCCGGCGAGCATGAGCCAGGCGGCCGCGTCGTCGGTGGCCCCCGAGGCGAGGGACAGCGAGCCGTGCCGGGTCCCGGAGATCCCCTGCTCGGTGATGATGCGCGCCAGCATCGGGAAGGCGGTGATGGCGAGGGCGACCCCGACGAAGGCCGCGGTCACCCAGACCGAGACCCCGTCGACGAAGAGGGGAACGTGGCCGTGGGCGGCGAAGGTCAGCCCCACGCCCAGCAGCAGCGGGACCACCACCCCGGCGGCGGAGACCGTCACCGCGGTTCCGGCCAGCCCCTTGCCGGCGTGGGCCCTGAATTCGTACCCCGCGTGGAACATCAGCGCCACCAGGCCGATCTGCCCGGCCACATAGAGCACCGGTTTGAGCTCCGGTGGGAAGACCGCGTCCGAGGCGCCCGGCGCCACCAGCCCGAAGAGCGACGGGCCGAGCAGCACACCGGCGATCATCTCCCCGACCACCGGCGGCTGGCCGAATCGGCCCGCCATCAGCACCACCAGCCGGCAGGTCAGCAGGATCACCACGGCCGCGATGAAGAAGGCGGGGGCGAGTTCTGTGGGAGTCATCGTCTCACCCTCCTCATCGGCTTACTGCGACGGCGGGTTCGGCTTACGGCGACGGCGGGTTCGGCGAGATCACCGGACGCCGCGGCGAAGTAGTTCCGGCACAGTCCCTGGCGCTGGGCGTCCCACACCATGTAGCCGCCGAGCACCAGCTGGGTGAGGCTGCGCGGGATGGCCGCCCACCGGTCGCCCAGCCGCATCCCGGCGAGCCTCGCCGCCCGCACGGCCGGTCTCCGGCCCGCCGTGGCCGGCCGGTCGGTGTGCGGGATCAGCAGACAGGGGCCGCGGCTGGGCAGCGACCGGGTGTGCTCGGCCGTGGACTCCAGCCGGAAGCGCCGCAGCATCTCCTCGGCCGCGACCCGCATGGTCAGCACTGCGAAACCACGGGCCGGGCAGGGCCGGTTGGCGGTCACCCCGAACGGGATGAAGGCCGAGGGCCGGGTGTCGGCGGACAGCCAGCGGCCGGGGTCGAACCGCTGCGGACCGGTGGCTCCCGATCGCTGATACTCGGGGTAGTTGAACAGCAGGACCGACCCCGTGGGTATCGGAGGTCCGTCGCCCCGGGGGATCTCCCCGGTGGTGATGCGGTGGGCCACGCCGAACAGCGGGAAGTGCTGGAGCGTCTCGTTGATGACATGGTCCAGGTAGTCGGCGTCCTCCTCGCCGGAGAGCAGTCGGTCCTGGACGCTCTGGTGCGTGGCGAGTGCCAGCAGCAGATGGGCCATCGCCTCCGACGTCTGCACCACGGCGGTGTTGAAGAACGTGCCCTGGAGGTAGTACGCCTGCTCCCGCCGGCTGAGCAGCGACGGCAGCGGCACCGGCGGGGGATCGCTCGCCAGCCGTTCGCGCAGATACGCGGTGAGCCGGTTCCGCCGGTCCATATGGCGCAGGCTGGTGCACTTCAGGGCGCTGACCACGTCGTCGGCGTTGCCGACGATCAGGTCCCGGACATGGCGTGGGCACGGTTCGCGGAAGACCACTTCGTAGTAGACCTCGGCCCACACCGGCATCATCAAGTCGCGCAGCCGCACCCGGTGTTCCCGGGTGCCGTATCCGCCGGTGTCCTGGTCGAGTTCATCGAGCACCCGCCGGGTGCAGCGGCCGACCAGTTCGCTCCACCGCTCGCGGGAGAGCCCGGCGAGGATCTGCCGGGTCGTCCTGGCCACCTCGTCGTACCGGGGGCCGGGTTCCAGATGCTCCTGGTGGACCTCGGGGCCGGGGGAGAGCCAGTACCAGAAGAGGTCGGACAGGGCGGCGCCGCGGCTGCGGCCGTTCGCGGCCGGATGCCCGTAGACCCGTTTGAACTCCTCGACGGGCACCTCACGGCCGGGTGCCGGAATCCCCTCCTCGCCGTTGACCCGCGCGAAGAGGCGCACCCGCAGGTCGATCACCAGCCGGGGCAGCCAGTACGGCAGGCTGGCCGTCAGCGCCACGGCCGCCGCACCGGTGGCCGCCCGTCCGAGGCGGCTCATGAGACCACTCCACCGGGCAGGGCGGCGGACGCGTCGGCGGGAGGCCACACCGGGGCGCGCACCAGATCCGGGGTGAGGTCCTGGACACCGGAGGCGCCGCACAGCGCGAGGGCCTGGTCGAGCTCCTCGCGCAGCAGCTCCAGCAGCCGCCGTACGCCCTTCTCGCCGCCCTCGGCCAGGGCCCACATCACCGGCCGGCCGATGCCCACGGCGGACGCGCCGAGCGCCAGCGCCTTGACCACATCGGTGCCCCGCCGCACCCCGCCGTCCAGCACGATCGGGATCCGTCCGGCCACCGCCGCGTGGATCTCGGGGAGGAGCTCGACCGTGGCGGGCACGGTGTCCAGCTGACGGCCCCCGTGGTTGGACAGCAGCAGCCCGTCCACGCCATGGCGCACCGCCAGCCGGGCGTCCTCGGGGTGCAGGGCGCCCTTGAGCAGGATCGGCAGCGAGGTGATCCCGCGCAGCCAGTCGATATGGGTCCAGGAGATCTCCGCCGACATGGCGATCGGCCGTACCCGGCCGCCCTCGCGCGGATCGACCATGTGCTCGCAGCGCAGTCCGTCCGGCAGGTCGAGGAAGCCGTTGCGCACATCGCGCTCGTGCGCGCCGCGCACCGGGGAGTCCACGGTGACCACCAGCGCGGTGCACCCCGCGTCGGTGGCCCGCCGTACCAGGGACCGGGTGAACTCCAGGTCCGGCTGGAGGTAGAGCTGGAACCACAGGGGCGCCGGGTCGCCGCCCTCATCGGCGCCACGGGTGGCCTCCGCGATGGCCTCCACCGCCACTGTGGAGGCCATGCTCACGATCATGATCGCGCCGGCGGCCGTGGCGGCTCGTGCGGTGGCCAACTCCCCTTCCTCGACGAGGAGTTTGTGGAAGGCGGTCGGCGAGAGCAGGATCGGCGTCCGTGCGCGGCTGCCGAGCACGGTGATGTCCAGCGCCCGCTCGGTGTTGCCGCGCAGCACCCTGGGCAGCAGCCGCAGCCGCCGGAACGCCTCTTCATTGGCCCGTACGGTGATCTCGTCCCCGGCGCCACCGGCGATGAAGTCGGCGTGGACGGGGTCGAGTCTCGTCCGGGCGGCGGTTTCGAAGTCCTGGACGGTCATCAGCATGGCGCGGTGTCACCGCCCCGCGCCGGCGGGCTGCGCGTCCAGCTTACGCGCGAAGAACTCGACCAGCGGGGCGTGGTGGACCTTCGGGTGGTTCCACTCGTTCTCCAGGTTCTCGGCCATGTGGTGGGTGCCGAGCAGCTCACCGCCCCGGAAGTGGCGGATCACCGGATGCAGATAGGAGGCGTCGAAGGCTTCCCCGACCGAGTTCTGCGCCGCCCGGCGCACCGTGATGTCGAAGGGGTCGACCTTGTCGTGGTCGGGGCCGTACTCCAGGGTGACGACGAAGTAGTCGGCGCCCGCCGTCAGGGGGGATTCATGGGCGTAGGCGACCGGCACCTCCTCGTGGTAGCGGGCCTGATCGCCGTCTGCCGCGACCAGCAGATCGCCGATCACACCGAACTGCTGCCACAGCGCGGAACTGCGGTTCACCCGCGCCACCACGGCGTCCGCCAGCGCGGCCGGATCGGTGGCCAGCGGCTGCACCGGCCAGGCCCGGTCATGGTGGCGTTCGTCGAGAATGCGGCTCAACGCCCGTACGCCATAGCGGAATCCGTGGATGAAGCCATTGGTGGACTTCTTGAAGTCGCGCTGCTGGGTGAGGGTGCCGGCGAAGTACAGCCCGGGCACATTGACCGACTCGTACGCCGGGGTGAGGGCGGCGAAGCGGTCGTTGATGACCAGCTCGGGGCGGCATTCGGGGTCGAACGGCGAGGCGTCGAAGCGGAAGCCGGTGCACACGATGATCCGGTCGTAGGGGATCTCCTTCACGACCTCGTTGGCCCGGGAGAAGCTGAACCGCACCCGGTACCGGCCGCCGTCGCCCGGCTCCTTCTCGATCGAGAGCACATTGCCGTCGAGTATGGCGTTCTGCGATTTGAGCTGGTAGGTGTCGAGGAAGTTGTTGTTGACGGCACGCAGATGGCCCACATAGTGGCTCTTCCACGCCAGCCGCAGGCCGTGTGGTCCGGCCACATGGATGACGGCGGCCGTCTCGATGAGGTTGTCGGCCGTCTCCAGCGCGGAGTTTCCCTTGCCGAGGATCAGGACACGCTGGTCGGTGAAGTCCTCGGGGTCCACCGAGACATCGGAGTAGTCCTCGGCGGTCTCGATACCGGGCACATCGGGGATATAGGGCCGGCTCACTCCGGTGGCCATCACCAACCGGCGGCCCCGGTGGTCGCCGCCGTGCTGATCGGTGACGGTGAAGCCGTCGTCGTCGCGTCGGATCCGCACCGCCCGGGTGTCAAAGGCGATGTCGAGGTCGAACGCCTCGGCGAAGTCGGCCAGATAACGCACATAGTCGTCGGCGGCCGGGAAGTAGCGCTTGCTGTAACGCGTGAACAGCAGCTCCGGATCGGGGGACAGCAGGGAGTTCCAGTCCATCCGGAGGTTGAACTCGGGGTCGTCGATACCGGTGTGCACCTTGTTGCTGGAGATCAGCTGACGGTGGCGGGGGAACTTTTGGAAGAAGGTGCCCGGTCTGTTTCCGGCTTCCAGGATCCGGTACGTGTGGCCCGCCGTCGCCAGCAGGTGCCCGAGCTGGAGGCCGGCGGGGCCGGCCCCGATGACAAGGTAGTCAAGAGCCTCGGAAGAGTGGAGAGATTGGTTGTGCACAGTGCCTTCCTTTCAAGAGCGCGATGCCGTGGGGAGCGCGATGACAGGGGAAAGCCGTGACAATTTTCCTTTAAGTCTCAACAACCACTCTAATGAGCCGCTGTCACCTTGAGCAACATCGAAAACAGGCCAGTGTGATGGGCCCGGCGTCGGATCAGACGGCCGACCAGCCGTTGTCCACGGGCAGGAGGACGCCGTTGACATTGCTCGCGGCGTCGGAGGCGAGGAAGAGGATGGCGGCGGCCTGCTCCTCGGCCGTGGCGATCCTGCCGACGCTCGAGGTATGGGCTCCGATGACGGCCGGGCCATGTTCTCCCGGCCGGGCGTCGACCCGCATGGCGGTGGCGGTGCCGCCGGGGGCGATCGCGTTGGCCCGGATCCCCTGCTCCCGGTACATCACCGCGAGGGACTTCACCAGGCCCACCACACCGTGCTTGGAGGCGGTGTAGGCGGCGCCGGCCGTACTGCCGCGCAGCGACGCCTCCGAGGCGGTGAAGACGATCGAGCCCCGGCCGGCCGCCAGCATGTGCGGCAGCGCGGCCCGGGTGAGCATGAACGGGGCCGTCAGATTGACCCGCAGCACCCGGTTCCATTCGGTGTCGTCGGTGTCCGCCACCGCCGAGAAGCGGTCCATGATGCCGGCGTTGTTCACCAGGACGTCCACACCGCCGAACGCCTCCACGGCCGTGGCGACGACCTCGTCCACCACCCGCTGGTCGCCGAGGTCGCCGACGGCCGCGCGGGCCACCCCGCCCGCCGCCCCTATCGCCGCGACAACCTGTTCGGCGCCGTCCCGGTCGAGGTCCGCGACCAGCACCTTCGCCCCCTCGGCGGCGAACGTCAGGGCCGCGGCCCGGCCGATCCCCGATCCCGCTCCGGTGACGATGACGGCGCGATCCTGAAGACCGGTGCTGTTCACGGTTGTCTTCCCTTCTCCATGTCGTACGAGATGGACATGTCCGAGATCGATGTGTTCCGCGGACCGTGCGCATCCCACTGTGGTGTGCACGGGGTGGCGGCGGCGCGGGCGGGGAAACGCCCGCGCCGCCGCCCGCTCGCGGCCGTACGGTCCGCGGCCCGGTCCCGGTCCCGGTCCTGGTCCCGGTCCCGGACCCGGCCCTAGTCCCGGACCTCGATGGCCACGGCCGGGCACACCGCCGCGGCGTGCCGGATGTCGTCGGCCTGCTCGGCCGGGGGCTCGGCGTTGAGCAGCACCACGATGCCGTCCTCTTCGCGCTGGTCGAAGACCTCCATCGCGGCGACCACACACTGGCCGGACGCGACGCACTTGTCCTGATCGACGGTCACCTTCATCGGGGTTTCCTCTCTCTTCACCAGGTCACGGGAAGTTCATAGACGCCGTAGACGGATCCGTCGTGTTTGAAGGGGATCCGATCCAGCTCGGCGGCCGACCGCAGGGTGGGGATGCGGCGGTACAGGGTGCTGTAGACGACCTGGAGCTCCATCCGGGCCAGCGGCTGGCCCAGGCACTGGTGCACCCCGAAGCCGAAGGCCACATGGCGGCGGGCGTCGCGCCGGAGGTCCAGCCGGTCGGGCTCGGCGAACACGTCCGGATCCCGGTTGGCGATGTCATTGGCCAGGATCAGCCCCTCGCCCGCGCGGATGACCTCCCCGCCGATCTCGATGTCCGCCGTCGCCACCCGGCGCCGCCCGCTGTGGGTGATGTGCAGATAGCGCAGCAGCTCCTCCACGGCCGAGGCGATCAGCCGGGGATCGTCGGTGTCGCGCAGCAGGGCGAGCTGATCGGGGTGCTCGAACAGGGCGAGGGTGCCGAGCGCGATCATGTTCGCGGTGGTCTCATGTCCCGCGATCAGCAGCAGCACACCCATCTGTGCCGCCTCGTCGCGGGCGAGTTCGCCCGCCGTGATTCGCCCGGCCAGCCCGGAGAGCAGATCGTCGACGGGGCGGGCGATCTTCTCGCCCATCAGATCGTCCAGATAAGCGAGCAGATTCCCATGGGCGACCGACCGCTGCTCGGGAGTGACGTTCCGATTGATGATGACCTTGCTGTTGTCCTGGAAGAAGTCGTGGTCGCTGTAGGGCACTCCGAGCAGCTGACAGATCACCAGCGAGGGCACCGGCAGGGCGAACGCCTCCACCAGGTCCACCGGGTTCGGACCGGCCAGCAGCTCGTCGATCAGATCGTCCACGATCTTCTGCACACCGGGCCGCATCGCCTCCACCCGCTTGATGGCGAACGGCGCCGTCACCATCCGCCGCAGCCGGGCGTGCTCGGGGTCGTCCTTGAGGATGAAGCTGACCCCCGTGCCTCCCGGGGGCATCGGGGCCTGCCGGGGATAGCCGGGCCGGTTGATGTCGGCGCTGACCCTGGGGTCGGCCAGCAGCGCCCGTTGATCGGCGTACCGGGTCGCAAGCCACGGGGTGCTGCCGTCCCAGAGGCGGACCCTCGCCAGCGGCCCCTCCTGCTGTTTGTCCCGCAGGGCGGGGGGCGGGTCGAACGGGCACCCCGCCGCCCTGGCCATCGGATACTCCGGGGCCTTCGCATCGCGCTCGTCCAGCGGGTTGACTGTGCTGGTCATCGCTCCCTCAATTCGTACGAGGTGTGTGGTGGAACCCCCGTTGTCGATCGGCGGCCCGCACGGGCCGCTGGTGTGTGGCCCCGCGATCAGCGGGTGACGGGTGCCAGCCACAGTCCGACGATTCCGTCGATCAGGCCGGTGGCGGCGTCGTGCCAGCTGGACCGGGGTGTGGCGGTGTGCTCGGCGAGTGCGCGCTCCCGCTCGGCGCACATGTGCAGGATCAGATTGCGCGCCATGGCGCCGCGCTCGATATGCACCTCGAGCGGCAGCTCGGGAAGGCACCGGTTGAATCCTTCGACGGTACGCCGCAGCGCCGGAGAGGCCAGGGACTCCTCGGCCATCATCTCCTGGAGCGCGGGGTCGGTCATCGCCTGGGCACAGAACCTGGCGTACCAGGTCGGGCTGGGCAGCTCCGCCAGATGCTCGACGGCCGGGCGCACCAGGCAGGCCACCCAGTCCCGTACGTCGGTGGAGTCGCCGATCTCGTCCAGCAGCCGTATGCGCATCCTCTCGATGCGCTCGGCGTGCTGCCGGGCGATTGCCCGCACCAGGTCGGCCTTGGTGCCGAAGTGGTAACCGACGGCCGCGTTGTTGCCCTGTCCCGCGGCCTCGCTGACCTGGCGGTTGGAGACCGCGTACACCCCGCGCTCGGCGAACAGCCGCTCCGCGGCGGCGAGGATCGCCTCGCGCGTGGCGTCGGCCCGCTCATACCGTACGGCCCTGCCCGCCATGGTCACCACCTCCCCGGAAGCTCGCGCGGCCCGCCTGTGGCCACGCCCGCCAACTGCCGCAACTGCCCTACGGTGAGCGCGGGTTCGTGGGACGGTCCACGGTCGGCGACGGCCATGCCGCACACCACGGCGGTGCCGCGCGGCAGTACGGTGCCGGCCACCTCGCCGTCTCCCTGATCCACGACGCTCTCCCTCGGCCCGAGGCGGTCATCGACAAGATCAGGCAATCGCATGGGCCACCTTAAGTCAAGCGATTGATTTAAGACTTTCGGCCGCCGTCGCCCGGTGCGTTGGCGACCGTCAGAGGGAATGACCGCAGTGCCTCATCCCCTGTCGGGATCATTCGATGGGGCTTTGTGTTCGGGAGCCATCGTCAGGCTGACGACGCCCCCCAAGTCCAGGCTCGGAGTAGCTTGGTTGTATGGCAACGGAGTACCTGGGGGACCGTGTGAGGCGTCTCCGCCGTCAGGCGACGCTGACACAAGAGGGCTTGGCAGAGCAGGCTGGTGTGTCTGTCGACACCATTCGTCGGCTGGAACAGAAGCCGCACAGTTCCGTGCGGCTGCCCACGCTGCACGCTCTTGCATCAGGGCTTGGCGTAGAGCTGACGAGCCTGGTGGGCGACCCTCCAGGCGCTCCGTCGACGGGAGAATCCGATTCCCCGCAACTCGTCGCCGTCCGTCGCGCCATCATGCCGCCGTTGTTCGCCCCACCTGCCCCGCCCGGCGACCTGGAGACCCTGACCCTGGAGCGGGTCCGGCGTGATATCGCGGGCGGGTGGACGCTCTACCACGCGGCAGCGTTCGAAGAGCTGCTCAGCGCACTGCCGGGCCTGATCACCGACGCCCGGTTCGCTGCCACTGTCGGCGACGCCGACCAGCGCGCGGCAGGGCAGGCAGCGCTGAGCAAGGCACTTCAGCTGGGCGGACACCTCGCCATCCGGATGGGGAAGACGGATCTCGCCCTGTCGTCCCTGGAACGGGCCATAGCCGCCGCTGACGCCTCGTCGGACCCGCTCCTGGCCCCCATGATCTCCAATTCCGTCGCGTGGGCGTACCAGCGTCAGGCGAGGCTGGACGACGCACGTGGGCTGGCTGTCCACGCCGCTGATCGGGTCGAACGCGATCACAGCGGTACTCCGGAGGGGATGCGAGTCTGGGGCGGGCTCCTCATGTCGGCCGCGACGAGCCACGCTCGGAGCGGCGACTATGAGCGTGCCAGCGACATGATGGTGACCGCGGAGAAGGCCGCTGAGCGATTGGCGAGGATGCCGAAGCCACAGGACGGCAAGCTGCTGAGTGTCTTCAGCAAGTCCTCCGTGCGCATTGAGCGGGTCCGCCTGGCCGTCCAGCACGAGCGGCCGAGCGAGGCTCTGACCCTCGCCCGTGGGATGCGACTGTCCAAGGACACCCCGCCGTCGTGGCGGACATGGCTGCTGCTCGACGTCGCACGCGCCCACGCCGACCTGGGCAACGGAGTAGGTGCCGTGAAGGCGCTGGAGTCCCTGAAGCGCAACGCCCCAGCGTGGATGCGGCATCACACACTCGCCGTCGCTGTCGTGCGGGACCTGTGGAACTGGTCGTCACGGCCGACCGGGCTCAAGCCGATCGCCGAGTTCCTGGGTGTCGCCGATTAACGTCGCCGGACTGCGTAACGCATTCCCTGTCGCTTCATCGCGGCGCCCGTCAGGCTCAGGCTGTTAAGGACCCCCGCACCGGGGCGAACCGGCCGGGGGCATGGCCACGCTTCGAAGGAGCGCGACGCATGAAGGCTACCCGCCTACGTTTACTGCCATGGCCGGGTCAAAACGGCCAGCGCACGTACACACCTGATGACTCACCCGACGGCCATGTCGCACGCCTGGCTGACCGGATCGAAGCAGAGCAGATCGTTACGGCACAGGCCGTCATGTCGCTCAGCCGGGGCATCCTGGACGCTGGTCTCCTTGTCGCACCGACCGAGTGCGCCCATCTGCTGAAGCGACTCACGGAGTGCCTCGGGGACGTGCTGCTCGTGGCGGAGTCCCGGGGCGGCCGTCTCCCCGCGCCGAACCCGCTGGAGCCGGAGGCGGAGGGTGTTCCGGAGGCCAAGTCATGAGCCGACACGTCGAGCCAACACCGATGACCGCGCCCCTGCCTGAGGGCTGGACGTACTTCCGGTCCTATGTGAAGGCCACGCTGCACGGACCGCCGCCTCAGTGGTACGCAACGGCGCCATACCACACCGCCGACCGCCTCCAGCTACAGACACCCACGGCCACCCGGCGGGAGCGGGCGACGGGGCGTCAATGGTCCGTGCGCGGGGGTCGGTCCGCCGGTCGCGGTGGCGCCGTCGTGCCGCGCACTTCGAGGGACGGGGTGGTGAGGGCGACCTCGCCGGGGCGGCCGGGGTCGGCGATCCGGTCCAGCAGGCGGCGTGCGGCGCGGCGGCCGATGTCGTGGCCGGAGTTGTCCACGGTGGTGAGCCACAGATGGCGCAGCCGCGCGAGGTAGGTGTTGTCGTAGCCGACGAGGGAGAGGTCGCCCGGCACCCGCAGGCCGAGCTCCTCGGCGGCCGACAGGGCGCCGACTCCGGCCATGTCGTTGAACGCGAAGACGGCGGTGGGCCGTTGTGGCGCGCTCAGCAGCCGGACCGTGGCCCGGTAGCCGCCCTCCTCGGTCAGATCGCCCTGTTCCACGGTGGCCGACCCGGCAAGGCCGTGCTCGCGCGTCACCGCCTCGAAGCCGCGGCGGCGCAGCTCGCCCACCACGCCCTGCCCGGCGATATGGGCGATGCGCCGGTGGCCCAGGCCGATGAGGTGCTCGGTGGCGAGGCGGGCGCCCCGCTCGTCGTCGCCCGCCACGATGTCCACGTCGGGCAGCACGGGCTCGCGGGTGCCCGCGACCACCGTGGGCACCCGCGCGGCCGCCGTGCGCACCGCCGCCGGATCGGGAAGTGTGCCCACGGCGATCAGGCCGTCGACCCGCAGCTCGGTGAAGGTGTGGGTGAGGTCCTCGCCGAGCCGCCGGTTGAGCCGGCCGTCGGCCAGCAGGGTCCGCAGACCGCTCGCGTACAGCTCGGAGTTGAGGCCGTCGAGCAGCTCCACGAACCAGGGGTTGCGCAGATCGTTGAGGAGCACCCCGACGGTCCGGGTGCGCCGCTCGCTGAGGCTGCGCGCGGCGGCGTTGGGCCGGTAGCCGAGCTCCTCGACGGCGGTCAGGACGGCCTGCCGCTTCTCGGGGCGCACCTGCTCGGAGCCGCGCAGCACGAGGGAGACCAGCGACTTCGACACTCCGGCCCGTTCGGCGACGTCGCGGATCGTCGGTGGTCTCATGGTGTGGACCGTTCCATAAGGCGGACGCGGTTGTCAAAGGGGTTGACACCTGCGGATAGGGCTTCCAGTGTGGGTCGGGAGAAGTATGGAACGGTCCAAAGACGGTTTCGAAGAAGGTTCCGAAGAAGCTCCAAAGAAGGGCAGCCATGGTGAGTACGTTCGGGGTCGCCGTCGTGGGATTCGGCTGGATGGGACGGGTGCACACCCAGGCGTACATCCGGCTGCCGCACCACTTCCCGCGGCTGTCCGTACGGCCCGAACTGGTCGCCGTCGCCGACGAGGTGCCCGGACGGGCCGAGGAGGCCGCCGAGTGGTACGGCTTCGCCACCGCCGTCCGGGACTGGCGCGAGGTCGCCGCCGACCCCCGGGTCCAGGCCGTGAGCATCGCCGCGCCGAACTTTCTGCACCGCGAGATCGGCGTCGCCATGGCCCGGGCGGGCAAGCACATCTGGATCGAGAAGCCGGTCGGGCTCACCGCCGACGACGCCCGCGCGGTCGCCGGCGCCGTGGCCGAGGCCGGTGTCCAGGGCGCGGTCGGCTTCAACTACCGCAACGCACCCGCCGTCCAGACGGCGCGCGCCATGATCGCCGCCGGGGAGATCGGCACCGTCACCCACGCCCGTATCCGCCTCTTCAGCGATTACGCCGCCCACCCCGAGTCCGCTCTGACCTGGCGGTACGAACGTGCGCGTGGCGGCAGCGGCGTGCTCGGCGACCTCGCCTCGCACGGGGTGGACCTGGCTCGTTTCCTGCTCGGTGAGATCGACACCCTGACCGCCGACACCGCCGTGTTCGTGCCCGAGCGGGCCCGTCCCACCGGCGCCACCGCGGGCCACACCCGGGCCACCGGCGGTGAGCTGGGCCCGGTGGAGAACGAGGACTACGTCTCGTGTCTGCTGCGCTTCGCCTCCGGCGCCCGCGGGGTGCTGGAGGCGTGCCGGGTCTCGGTCGGCGAGCAGAACACCTACGGCTTCGAGATCCACGGCACCAAGGGCGCCGTCTTCTGGGACTTCCGGCGCATGGGCGAACTCGGCGTCAGCCGTGGCAGCGCCTACCAGGACCAGCCCGTCTCCACCGTGTACATCGGCCCCGGCCACGGCGAGTACGCCGCCTTCCAGCCCGGCTCGGCCAACAGCATGGGCTATGACGATCTGAAGGTGATCGAGGCGTACCACTTCATGCGCTCCATCGCCGAGGGCACCGCCCACGGCGCCACCCTGGACGACGCCGTGCACAGCGCCACCGTGCTGGACGCCATGACCCGCTCCGCCGATCTGGGCACCTGGGTGAGCCCCGGCTGAGCGAAGTGGCGGACGACAGGGTGACTTCCAGCTCATGGTGGACGCGGTGAGCACTCGGGGCCGTACCGGCGTACTGGAGGGGGCGTGGAACACCGCCACGCACCCTCGACGCCGGAGGTGCCTCACCCGTGACCACCACGACCAAAGCCGCCCCGACCGGGGCCGGCCGCCGCGCCGCGGGCGATCCGCGGGGCGGGAGGTTCGACTCCGCCCTCGGCCTGATCATGCTGCTGCTCCTGGTGGTGGTCGCTCAGGGGCCGATCCGCCGTGCGCTGTCGGCCCCGGTGGCGCAGAGCTGGATGACCGTCTTCGTCGCGGTGGTCCTCCAGGCCTTGCCGTTCCTCGTGCTCGGAGTGCTGCTGTCGGCGCTCATCGCGGTGTTCGTCCCGCCGTCGTTCTTCGCCCGCGCGCTGCCGCGCCGGCCCGCGCTCGCGGTGCCGGTGGCGGGGGTGGCCGGGGCGGTGCTGCCCGGCTGCGAATGCGCCTCCGTGCCGGTGGCCGGGGCGCTGGTGCGCCGGGGCGTCACCCCCGCGGCGGCGCTGGCGTTTCTGCTGTCCGCCCCGGCGATCAACCCGATCGTGCTGACCGCCACCGCCGTGGCGTTCCCCCGCCAACCGGAGATGGTGCTGGCCCGGTTCGTGGCGAGTCTGCTCGTGGCGTGTGCGATGGGCTGGCTGTGGCAGCGGCTGGGGCGGGCCGACTGGCTGCGCCCCCCGGCCCGCCCCTCCTTCCACGGCCACGGCAGGGGCGCAGCGTTCTGGGCGTCCGTACGCCACGATGTGATGCACGCCGGTGGGTTCCTCGTCGTCGGCGCGATGGCCGCGGCCACCCTCAAGGCCGTGGTGCCGGCGAGCTGGCTGCGTGGCGCCGCGGATGACCCGGTCGTATCGGTCCTCGCGCTGGCGGTCCTCGCGGTGCTGCTGTCGATCTGCTCCGAGGCCGACGCCTTCGTGGCCGCGTCCCTGTCGCAGTTCCCGCTCACCGCCCGGCTGGCGTTCCTGGTCGTCGGGCCGATGATCGACCTGAAGCTGTTCGCCATGCAGACCGGCACGTTCGGCCGCGGGTTCGCGCTGCGGTTCGCCCCCGCCACCTTCGTCCTCGCCGTTCTGGTGTCGGCCCTGGTCGGGGCGGTGCTGCTGTGAACCGCAAGGCTCAGGCGATCGTGCTGTTCCTGGTCGGCGTGGCGGTGCTGCGGGCCGGATTCACCGACCTCTATCTGCGCTATGTGAAGGCGGGGCTGCGCCCGTTGCTCCTCGCGGCCGGCGTCGTCCTGATCGCGGCCGCCGTCGCCACCGTCTGGTACGAGCGGCGACCGCGGGACGCGGGGGACGCAGACGGAGGCCATGCCCACCGGGAGCCACGTGTCTCCTGGCTGCTCGTGCTCCCGCTGTTCGCCCTCATCCTGGTGGCGCCGCCCGCGCTGGGCTCGTACACCGCCATGCACACCGGTACGGCGCTGCAACGCCCTTGGGGCTTCCCCGACCTCCCCGCAGGTGACCCGCTGCCGCTCAACGTGGCCGATTACGCCGGGCGCGCGGTGTACGACCACGGGCGCTCCCTGGAGCACCGCAGGGTCGAGATCACCGGCTTCGTCGCCCTCGACGGCCACGGCGCCCCCTACCTCGTCCGCATGGCCCTCAACTGCTGCGCCGCCGACGCCCAGCCCGTCAAGATCGGCCTGACCGGGCGGATCCCACCGGTGCTGCAACCCGACACCTGGCTCCAGGTCATCGGCACCTACACCAGCGAACGGACCAAGGACCCGGTGGGCGGTGGCGCCATCCCGTACCTCGAGGTCAGCCGGTCCAGGCCGGTCCCGGCCCCGCGCGATCCGTACGACGAGAGCTGGAACGGCTGATGGCCGACCACGCGTCAAACCGGTCCACATCCCGCCCGCCACCCGGCCGGTAGAATCCCGCCGCGCGGCTGCTGATCTTGGGGCAGTGGGCGCCCGACCATAGGAGATTCCTCCTGCCACGACCCTGGGAGCCGACCATGGAGCACACCTCCCCCGACCGTGCGGCCACGGCACCGCTCGGCCCGCCGCCGCCGTTCGACCCGGAACTCGCCACCGCGCTCGCGGCCATCCATGAGCTCATGCCGCCCGGCGGGTCCGGGGCCGACCCGGGTGCGACACCTCCTGAGGACGTGCCCGGGATGCGGCCGGTGACGAACGAGACCCTGGAGCGCGACGGGGCCTTCCGGGTCGAGGAGCGGTCCGTCCCCGGCCCGGCGGGCGCGCCGGACGTCTCACTGCTGATCTGCCGCCTGGCGGACGCGGCCACCCCGGTGCCCGCGCTCTACCACATCCACGGCGGCGGTATGACGGTCGGGGACAACCGCACGGGCGTACCGGAGATGCTCGACCTCGCCCAGGAACTGCGGCTCTCCGTGGTCTCCGTCGAGTACCGCCTGGCACCCGGGACCCGGCACCCCGGGCCGGTCGAGGACTGCTACGCCGGTCTGGTCTGGACGGCCGAACACGCCGCGGAGCTGGGCATCGACCCGGAGCGCGTCATCGTCGTCGGGGGCAGCGCGGGTGGTGGCCTCGCCGCGGCCGTCGCCCTGCTGGCCCGTGACCGCGGCGGCCCCGCCCTGCTCGGGCAGGTGCTGATGTGCCCCATGATCGACGACCGCAACGACACGCCCTCCGCCCGCCAGATGACCGGCGTCGGGGTGTGGGACAGGGCCGCCAACGAGGCCGGGTGGACGGCGCTGCTCGGTGCCGCGCGCGGCACCGACGACGTCTCGCCCTACGCCGCACCGGCCCGTGCGGCGGATCTGTCCGGCCTGCCGCCCGCGTTCGTCGACGTGGCGTCCGCCGAGACCTTCCGCGACGAGGACGTCGACTACGCCCGCCGCATCTGGGAGGCCGGGGGAGAGGCCGAACTGCACGTCTGGACGGGCGGTTTCCACGGATTCGACAGCATGGCACCGCAGGCGGCCATCTCGCGGGACGCGTGGCAGGCGCGGCTGCGGTGGCTGCGCAGGCTGCTGGCCCACTGACCGGCACGCCCGCCAGAGGCGCCCCGCGAGGGACTCAGTGTGATTCGCGGGGCACCGGATGTCCGCTGGAGCCGACCAGGAAGTCCAGGTCCAGGCCCTGGTCCGCCTGAAGCACATGGTCGGTGTAGAGCCTGCTCCAGCCCCGGTCGGCGACCGGTGGCGGGGGCTCCCACGCGGCCCTTCGGCGCGTCAGCTCCTCCTCGCCCACCTCCAGGGCCAGCGTGCGCGCCGGGACGTCCAGGGTGATCCAGTCGCCGTCGCGCACCAGCGCCAGCGGGCCGCCGACGGCGGACTCGGGGGCCACATGGAGGACCACGGTGCCGAAGCCGGTGCCGGACATCCGGCCGTCACATATGCGCACCATGTCCTCGACGCCCTTGCGCAGCAACTTGGGCGGCAGCACCACATTGGAGACCTCGGGCATGCCCGGGTAGCCACGAGGGCCGCTGCCCCGTATCACCAGCACGGTGTTCTCGTCCACCGGCAGGTCCTCGTCGGCGTGTACGGCGATGTAGTCCTCCGGTGTGTCGAACACCAGGGCCCGGCCGCGGTGCCGGAGCAGATGGCGCGAGGCGGCGGACTGTTTGATCACCGCGCCGTTCGGCGCGAGATTGCCGCGCAGCACGGCGGTGCCGGTGCCCGCTTCCTGGAACGGCTCGTCCAGCGTCCGGATCACCTCACGGTTCCAGCACTCGGCGTCGGCGACGTTCTCCGCCACCGTGTGCCCGCTCACCGTGGCCGCGTCCGTGTGCAGCAGCGCCCCCAGCTCGCGCATCACCACCGGCAGCCCACCGGCGTAGCAGAAGTCCTCCATCAGGAACCGTCCGGAGGGCTGGAGATCGACCAGTGTGGGCACCTCCCGGGCCAGCGCGTCGAAGTCGTCGAGGCTCAGCGGCACCCCCAGCCGCCCCGCGATGGCCAGCAGATGGATCACCGCGTTGGTCGAACCGCCGATGGCCGCGTTGACCCGGATCGCGTTCTCGAACGCCTCCCGGGTCATGATCTGCGACGGCCGCAGATCCTCCTCCACCATGGCCACGATCCGCTGCCCGGCGCGCTGCGCCGTCTCGTACCGCCGCGAGTCCACCGCCGGCCAGCTCGCCGAATACGGCAGCTGCATACCGAGCGCCTCGGCCATCGACGCCATGGTGGACGCGGTGCCCATGGTCATGCAGTGCCCGTTGGACCGGGCCATACAGCCCTCGGCGAAGAAGCACTCCTCCTGCGTCATCCGCCCGGCCGCCAGCTCGGCCTCGAACCGCCACACCTGAGTGCCGGAGCCCACGTCCGCGCCCCGGTACTTGCCGTTGAGCATCGGGCCGCCGGTGACCATGACGGCCGGCAGATCGACGCTCGAGGCGGCCATCAGCAGACCGGGGGTGGTCTTGTCACAGCCGGACAGCAGCACCACACCGTCCAGCGGATTGGCCCGCATCAGCTCCTCGGCCTCCATGGCCAGCAGATTGCGGTACAGCATCGCGGTGGGCCGCATCAGCGTCTCGCCCAGCGCCATCGCGGGGAACTCCAGCGGAAAGCCACCGGCCTGCCAGACCCCGCGCTTGACCGACTCCGCCACCCGTTGCAGATGACTGTTGCAGGGCGCCAGCTCCGACCAGGTCGTGGCGATGCCGATCACCGGACGGCCGTCGAACACCTCCCCGGAATAGCCCTGGTTGCGCATCCAGGACCGGTAGACCATGCCGGAGCGGCCCTCCGCGCCGAACCAGGCCGAGCTGCGCCGACGGCCGTGTGTTCCCGTGTCAGTCACTTCTGCACTCCCTCTGGCGAACGGTGATGGCGTCTACGAGGTGTCCGGCGGTGCGAGGAGCCTTCTGCGCGACGAGCCGTGTCGGTAAGCGCCTCCTCAGCGAAGGGTGATGACGTTTCCGGTGATGAGCGCGGCATCGTCCGAGGCGAGGAAGACGATGGTCTTCGCCACCTCGGCTGGATCGGCGACATGGAAATGGGTGGGGCTCGAGGCGACGAACCGCCGGACCTCGTCCGTGACCCACCCGGTGTCGGTCACGGGCGGCCGCACCACATTGGCCGTGATACCGAGGCCGGCGAGCTCTGCGGCGGCCGAGAGGGTGTAGTCGGTCTGCGCGGCCTTCGCCGCACCGTAGGACACCTCTCCGGGGAAACCGAGTTCTCCTCCCGATGTCAGGCCCACGATCCGCCCCCAGCCGGCGCCGCGTGCCCGGTGGCGGCGGGCCAGTTCGCCGATCAGCAGCGCCGGCGCCATCGCGTCCACCGAGAACTGCCGGGACCAGGTCTCCGCGGTGACGGGGCGCAGCGGCCGGTCGAAGCGGTCGGCCGGATCGGGGGTGAAGGTGTCCTGGATCCACCCCGAGGCGTTGTTGACCAGGATGTCGACCGGGCCCAGGCGGTCCTCGGCGAGGTCGAAGAGGCGCCCGGGAACCGCGGGGTCGGCGAGGTCCGCCTCGAATGCCTCGGCCCGCCCTCCGGCCCGGCGGATCTCCGCCGCCACCTCTTCGCCGTCGACGGACCGCGCGGCGTGGTAGGGGTCCGCGGTGTGGGAGGGATCCGGGGTGTCCCCTTCGCCGGAGCCTTCGCGGGAACCGGATGGGCGCAGATAGGCGCAGAGCACGGCGACCCCGCGGGCCGCCAGCGCTCGTGCCGTCGCGGCGCCGATCCCCTGATTCGCCCCCGTCACCAGGGCGACATGGCTGGTTGACGATGTATCGCGCACCCCCGCAGTACAGCAAAGACCGGCGCCCCGCGGAAGCGCGTGTCATCTCATCGGCCCGGCGCGCCCGTTCAGCCCCAGGGGCGGCGAGCCGTTCGGCCGGGCGTGGGCGGGTGCGGTAATCATCCGGTACGCGCGGAGTGGTCCGGCGTCCGGCCTACGTGAGGAGTGTCCGCATGAGTGGTGAACTGTCCGGTGCCACTGCCCTGGTCACGGGTGCCACGGCGGGGATCGGCCGCGCCGTGGCGCTGCGCCTGGCGGCGCGGGGAGCCGAGGTCGTCGTCCACGGCCGGGACGCGCGACGGGGTGCGAGCGTGGCCGAGGAGGTGTCGGCGGCGGGGGTCAGGGCCAGGTTCGTGGCCGCGGATCTGGCCGAGGCCGACGATGTGCGGCGGCTGGCCGCCGAGGCGGGGGAGGTGGACATCCTGGTCAACAACGCCGGTGTCTACCGGTTCGCGGACACCGCCGGGACCTCGCCGGAGATGTTCGACGTCCATATGGCCATCAACGCGCGCGCACCGCTTCTGCTGGTCGGGCGGCTCGCACCGGGCATGGCCGCCCGTGGCCACGGGGTCATCGTCAACCTCAGCACCATCGCCGCGGGTGCCCCCGCCCGCAACGCAGGGGCCTACGGCGCCTCGAAGGCCGCGCTGGAGCTGCTGACCCGGGTGTGGGCCGATGAGTTCGGCGGCCGGGGAGTCCGGGTCAACGCCGTCCGCTCGGGCCCGGTCCGTACCCCGGGCACCGCCGAGATGGGGGAGGAGGCGCTCCGGACCGTGGCGCGGGCCACGGTCTTCGACCGGCCCGCGGAGCCCGATGAGATCGCCGAGGCCGTTGTCTTCCTCGTCTCCCCGCGGGCGAGTTACATCACCGGTGCGGTCCTGGAGGCCCGGGGCGGCGAGCCCGCCTTCGGCTGACACACGCCCGGCCGGGCGCGCGGGCGGCGGATGCGACGGCCACCGCGAGCCCGGCCGGGTGCCCTGGCCGCCGCCGGTGGGTGTGTACGACCGTCAGCGCGGGGTGCCGGCCCATGCGATGGGCTGCTCCGTCCAGACGCACTTGCCCTCGTCGGTGTAGCGGGTCCCCCAGCGCTGTGAGAGCGCGGAGACCAGCTGGAGCCCCCGGCCTCCCTCGTCCAGCTCGGTGGCCCGGCGGATCCGTGGAGCGGCGGCGCCGGCGTCCGAGACCTCGCAGATCAGCGATCTGCCGCGGATCAGCCGGAGCCGGGTCGGCCCCCTGGCGTGCCGGACGACATTGGCGACGAGCTCGCTGGCCAGCAGTTCCGTGGTCGCGACCAGCTCGTCGAGCCCCCATGCCCGGAGCTGTTCACGGACCCGGGTACGGGCGAGTCCGGCGGCCACCGGGCCCTCCGGCAGCGGCCACCCGGCGATGTTCCCGGACTCCAGCCCGTGGAGCCGGGCGATCAGCAGGGCGGTGTCGTCGGCGGTCAGCCGCTGGGCGGGCAGCATGGCCCCGACCAGGAGGTCACAGAGCCGGTCGAGCCGGTCGTGGTCCACCGCCTGCCGGCCGCCCGTTCCCCGGACGCCGATGCGCGAACGCCGCGGAGGGCAGGTGAGAAGCCGGCCGTAGTCGCTGGTGAGCACCTGGGTGCACTCGGCGATGCCGGTGTCGATGTCGCGCGCCGCGGACTCCACCAGACCGTCGGTGTACAGCACCAGCAGACTGCCGTCGGGCAGCCGGAGATCCACGGTGGAGAACGGGGGCTCGGCGGCGCCCAGCGGCGGATCGGGCGTCGGGTCCAGGCACTCCACGCCACCTTCGGGGTCCACGATCAGCGGCGGCGGATGACCGGCGCGGGCGAGCGAGCAGAGCCCCGTGACGGGGTCGTACTGCGCGTACAGACAGGTGGCGAAGGAGTCGTCGCCCAGATCGCAGACGACCTCGTTCAGATGGGCCAGAACCTCCTCGGGGGGCAGTTCGAGGTTGGCGAGCGTGTGCACGGCGGTGCGCAGCCGCCCCATGGTGGCGGCCTCGGCCAGACCGTGGCCCATCACATCGCCGATGACGAGGGCCACCCGCTCCGCGGACAGGGGAATGACGTCGTACCAGTCGCCGCCGATGTCCGTACCGCTGCTGGCGGGCAGATAGCGCACCGCGGGGGTGAGGGCGGCCAGGGAGGGCAGCGCCCGGGGCAGCAGACCGCGCTGGAGCGCCTGGGCGCGGGCGTGCTCGGTGTCGTAGAGACGGGCCCGGGCCAGCGCCTGGGCGACCATTCCGCTGAGGGCGGTGAGCAGGGTGCGCTCATCGGCGGACAGGTCGTGGGGCTCGTCGAAGGAGACGGTGCAGGTGCCGATGGCGTTGCCCGAGGCGATCAGGGGGAGCACGGCCCAGGCGTTCTTCCGGGCGATGGCGGGATTGCCGGCCAGATCGGGGAACAGCTGCTGGTACTCCTCGGTCGAGGAGATGAAGCACGGACGGCGCGAGCCGAGCACTTCGTTGAGCAGACGGTAGCCCCCGAACGCCGGGACCCCGTCGACCATGCTGATGAAGGCGCGGGAATAGCCGACCGAGCCCACCACGTTCAGCCGGCCGCCCTCCAGCCACAGGATCAGCAGACCCGAGGCGCCGAACGGCGGCAGCACATGCGCGGCGACGACCCGGACGACGTCCTTGGTGGTCACCGCGTCGGCGAGAGCGTTGCTCAACTCGCTTATCCTGGCGGCCTGTTCGGCGCCGATACGCTCGGCCGCCGCGCGCCGCGCGGCCTGGGTGCGCCGTTCGGTGACATCGGTGAGATAGGCGGTCAGCCCATCGGGCACCGAGACCAGCCGGATGTGATACCAGCGGTCATCGGTGGGCCACCGGATGTCGAACCCGGTCGGCCTGCCGTCGGTGGCGGCGCGCCGGCAGCGGTCCTCCAGCTCGGGGACCGTGCCCGCGGGGCCCTCCCAGAGCGGTCGGCCGAGCACCTCTCCGGCCGCGCCGATCAGCCGCTCGGCCTCGACATTGAGGAAGGTGATCCGCCAGTCCCGGTTCACCGCGAAGAACGCGTCGCTCATGTACCGCAGCGCCTGCCCCACCGATTCCCGGGCCATCCGGCTCTCGGTGGTGTCCCAGATCTTCCCGATCATGCGGACGGGCTCGCCGCCCTCGTCGAGTTCGAGATGGGCGCGGCTCTGCACCCAGCCGGTGGTGCCGTCGGGGCGGCGGACCCGGTACTCGGCCTCGTAGCAGCTCCGCTCGCGGAGCGACTTCTCGGTGGCGGCCATCACCCGCGGCATGTCCTCGGGGTGGATCAGGTTGATCCAGCTCTCGATCCGCCGCTCATAGCTGCCGGGAATGCCCAGAAGCGCCAGGCCCGCCCGGTCCCAGCGCATCTCACCACTGCGGATGCCCCACTCCCAGGAGCCGGCCTTGACCGCCTCCAGGGACTGCTGGACCACCGAGCCGCCCGGCCGCTGCTGCCACCACGGGTGTTCGTCGCAGCCGCCGATCGCCGTCGAGCGCGAGAGGCGGCGCTCCGCCCAGCGTCCCACCGCCTCGAGGAAGCCGGTCTGCTCCGGAGTCGGCTCCCGTGGGCCGGTGAGGACGGACAGCGCGCCCACCGGACCGCCCGGCCCGGACAGCGGAACGGCCGCCACCGTGGTCCCCGGCGGCAGCGTCCCCGAGGAGGTACGGCCGGTCTCCCCGGGGCCGGGGGACGCGTCGGGGGCGGCCGGAAGCCATACGAAGCGGGCGTCGCGCACGGCTCGGGCGGGGGCGTTCGGGGCCTCGTCCTCGCGGATCTCCTCCCACCCTTTGAGGGCGGGCAGCGGCAGCCCGCTGGCGAGGACCAGGCGCAGCGTACGGCTGCCGGCCGGGCCGCAGGACCAGTGCACCAGCCCCGCGAGCCCACCGAGTTCGGAGACCGCCTGGTCCAGGGCGTGCCGCATCACCTCACGGTCGGTGAGCGCGGTGCCGACCGCCGAGAGCAGGGAGAGCCGTTCATCACCCCATGAGTGGGAACGCTCCGCCATGTCTGTGCCGAGCCGCTCCACCATCCCGGAACCTCACCTCATGGAATAGGGCATTCTCGAACAAACGTAGCACTGGCATATGCCCAACATCACTCGCTGGACGTCCGCCGTCAAGTTCCCTATTTTCCCTACTGGAAAAATAGGGAATGATGGGATCCGGCGGATGGAGGGGAGCGGGCGTGACGGTGGTGAATGCGGCGGCCGAAGCACCCGGCCGAGCGTGGTGGCTTCAGATCGCCGCCGAGGCGGCGGATGACCTCGCCACGGACGCGGTCACCCGCGACCAGGCGGGCAAGACGCCGTACGGCGAGATCGCCCGGCTCCGCGAGGCGGGCCTCCTGACCCTGCTGATCCCCGTCGAGCACGGGGGCGGGGGAGCGGGCTGGTCCACGGCCTGCGCCGTGGTGCGGAAGATCGCCGCGGCCGATGGCGCGATCGGCGAGGTGCTCGGCTGTCACTATCTGCTGTCCTTCAGCGCCCGCTTCTTCGGCGGTGCCGAGCTCGCCGCCCGGCTGGAGAAGGAGTCGGCGGCGGGTCAGTGGTGCTGGGGCGGCGGTCTGGCCGCCCGCGAGCCACGGCTGACGTTCACCCCCGGCAGGGACGGCCCGGTGGTGAACGGGCGCCAGGGGTACGCCACCGGTGTCCTGGTCGCCGACCGGCTGGCCGTCCGGGCCACCCACGCCGACACCGGCGAACCGCTGGCCGTACTCATCGACACCGCCCATCCCGGTGTGGTGTGCGGCGGCGACGACGGGGACACCTTCGGGCAGCGGCTGGCGGCCGGCGGAAGTGTGGAGTTCGACGGGGTGCCGGTCGAGGACGGCGCGGTGCTCGGCCCGCTCTCCTGGGACGAGGACACCCTCTCGCCCTTCAGCGGTCTGTCCGCGCCGACCGGACGTCTGGTCTCGGCGCAGATATGTCTCGGGATCGCGCAGGGAGTGCTCGCCGAGGCCCGCGAGTACACCAGGGCGGTGCACGCCCCCTGGCCGCACACCTCCCCGCGCGATCCGTACGCGCTGACCACCTACGGAGAGCTCACCGTCGCCACTTTCTCCGCCGCCGCCCTCGCCGATCAGGCGCTGGAGGCCCTGGACGGCGGGCTGGCGCGGGGTGAGGCCCTGACCTACGACGAATGCGCCGAGATCACCGTGCTCGCCGCCGCGGCCGAGGCCGCCGCCGCCCGCGCGGCCCACGACGCCACCGCGCGCGCCCTGGACGTCGTCGGCGCGCGCTCCGCCTCCTCCGCCTACGGCTTCGACCGCTTCTGGCGCAACGCGCGCACCCATACGCTCTACGACCCCGTCGCCCACCGGCTCCACGAGGTCGGGGACTACTTCCTCAACGGCGAGCACCCCCCGTTCACCCTGCCCTTCTGAGGGCCCGGCGGGCCGGTGGCGGATAATCGGCGCATGCGGATCTCGGCGAAGGCGGACTATGCGGTGCGGGCGGCGTTGGAACTGGCCGCGGCGGGGGAGGACACCTCGGTCAAGGCCGAGGTGATCGCCGGCGCGCAGGGCATACCGCACAAGTTCCTCGAAGGGATCCTGGGCGATCTGCGCCGGGGCGGACTGGTGGCCAGCCAGCGCGGCGGCAAGGGCGGTTACCGGCTGGCCCGCCCGGCGGACACGATCAGCATCGCCGAGGTGATCCGGGTGGTCGACGGCCCCCTGGTGTCGGTGCGCGGAGTGCGCCCGCCCGAGCTGTCGTACCGCGGACCGGCGGAGTCGCTGCTGCCGCTGTGGATCGCGGTACGGGCCAATGTGCGCAAGATCCTCGGCGAGGTGACCCTCGCGGAGGTGGCCGCGGCCAAGCTGCCCGGCGACGTCCTCGGCCTCGCCGAGGACCCGGAGGCGTGGACCAACCCCTAGGGGCCGGTGTCCAGACCGTCGACCATGCGGTCGAGCAACCGGGCGAACGTGGCGTCGGGGGTGAGCGGGCGCACGGGGGCGGCGAGCGCCTCGGCGAGCTCCGGATGGTGTCCGTCGGCGGCCACCGCGGCGAGGTAGCGGGCCTCGGCGGCGGCCCGCTCGGGCGAGCCGGCGAGCGCGGCCTGGGCGATCTCGTCGGCGACGAGCCTGGCGACGAAACCGGTGATCAGGCTGAACACCTCCAGCTTCGCGGCGCCGTCCAGCGCGGTGGGCCGCAGGGCGGCCAGCGCGTGCTCCACGAAGGCCAGGGTGTTGGGCCCCAGGGACCAGCGGCGGTTGAACAGCGCGGTGGGCAGCCAGGGGTGGCGGAGCATCAGGGCGCGCTGGGCATGGGCGATGGCCTTCAGATCGGCGCGCCAGTCGCCGGTCGGCGGGGCCGGCGGTGACAGTTCGCCGCTGACGTGGTCGACCATCAGGTGCAGCAGCGTCTCCTTGTCGGGAGCGTAGCTGTACAGCGACATCACACCGGCTCCGACCTGCGAGGCCACCCGTCTCATGGTGACCGCGTCGATTCCCTCGGCGTCCGCGAGGGCGACGGCCGCGGCGGTGATCGCCGCGCGGCTGAAGGCGGGTTTGCGCCCCTTGCGGGGGCGAGGGGAACTCAGCCACAGCTGCTGGGGGTCGACGCCCCCGGCGCCCGGCCCATCACCGCTGACCACGACCTGATCGCTCCTTCCCCGCCATGGCTACTTGCGGAAACCATCCAAGCATCCACTATTCTCGTACGCGGTACGAGATTAGGGGGGGTACACGATGACGTCACCCACGCGCGATGGGGTGTCCGGGGCCACCTGGGTGCCGCCCTCCGGCAAACCGCCGTTGTCGGCGCGGCTGCTGAGGGCGCTCTGGCGTGGCCTTCCGGCCAGGCGATACGAGGCCGGATGGGAGCCGGACCTCGACGTGCCGGCCGCCGACGGCAGCCCCCTCCGCACGGACCACTACTTCCCCCGCGCGGAGGGCGACTTCCCCACCCTGCTGGTGCGCTCGCCCTACGGCAGGGGAGTGCCCTGGTCGCCCATGTACGGTGTGCTCTTCGCCGAGCAGGGCTTCCATGTCGTCCTCCAGAGCTGCCGAGGCACCGGCGGCTCGGGCGGCGAGTTCCACCTGTGGCGCAATGAGGCGGCCGACGGCCGGGCCACCGTGGACTGGCTGCGGGACCAGCCCTGGTTCAACGGCGCGCTGGGCACCCTCGGCCCCAGCTATCTCGGCTATGTGCAGTGGGCGCTCGCCCTGGACCCGCCGCCGGAGCTGCGGGCGATGGTGGTGCAGGTCGGGCTGCACGACCCGCACGCCCTGTTCCACCGCGGTGGCGCGCTCCAACTGGAGAACGCCCTGCTCGTCGGCTCCGGTATGACCTCCCAGCACCGGGGGCTCGGCACCTTCGTACGGGCCACGTTGCGCCTGCGGCGCCATCTGAAGCGAATGACGCGGGCGCTGCCGCTGCGCGGATCGTATGTGCGCGGCCTCGGGGGCGATGTGCCCTGGCTGGACGGAGCGATGTCCCATCCGGACGCCGGCGACCCGTTCTGGAAGGGCGCGTCCACGGGTGGCGCCGCCGACGGGCTGCGCACTCCCACCTGTCTGATCAGCGGCTGGCAGGACGCCCTGGTGGACCAGACCGTCGAGCAGTACGCCAGGCTGCGCCGGTCCGGCTGTGACACCTCCCTGCTCATCGGCCCGTGGACGCACACCTCCGCGCTCCAGGAGGGCTGGCCGGAGGTGTTCGCCGAAAGCCTCGCCTGGCTGCGCGCGCATCTGTGCGACGACCCCTCGGGGCTGCGCCCGGCCCGGGTGCGGGCGCACATCGGCGGTCAGGGGGAGTGGCGGGACCTCGACGACTGGCCGCCGCCCACGGCCACCGGCCAGTGGCACCTCGCGCCGGACGGGAGGCTCGCCCGGCGGCCACCCGAGGTGTCCGGCTCCCCGGCATCCTCCCGTGACGCCCTCGCCTCCTTCCGCTACGACCCGGCCGACCCCACCCCGTCCATCGGCGGGCCGCTGGTCTCCGGCACCGCCGGGAGGCGTGACAACGGCGAACTCGAGGCGCGCCCCGATGTGCTGACGTTCACCAGCGAGCCGCTGGACGAGCCGGTGGACGTCCTCGGCCCGGTCGCCGCGCGGCTGCGGATCTCCACGGACACCGGATACGCCGATGTCTTCGCCCGCCTGTGTGATGTCGACGAAGAGGGCCGTTCGATCAATGTGTGCGACGGGCTGATGAGATTGCCGACCGGGCCGGAGCATCCCCTGGAGGTCACCGTGCCGATGAGCTCCACCGCCCACCGCTTCGCCCCCGGCCACCGGGTCCGCCTCCAGATCAGCGGGGGCGCCCACCCCCGTTTCGCACGCAACACCGGAAGCGGCGAGCCCACGCTCGACGCGACCACCCTCACGCCCGTGCGCATCACCGTGCACGGGACCTCGGCGCTGGAGCTCCCCCGGGTCCGCGCCGAGCGGTGAACCGGCGACCGGCGCGTGCAGGGGGCGCGCCGGCAGCCGGCGCACCGGCCCGCCCGGCACCGGGCGGACACCCGGCCGCGACAGGAGCCCCGCGCCGCCGCGGGCTTCCTACCGTGGCGGCGCCGGTTCGTCCACCACATAGCCGAGGGCCTTGTCGACCACATTGCGCAACGGACGGCCCTCACCGCGGCGGATCAGATTGTCGAGGAACAGCTCGCCGAGGTCTCCGCGCCAGTCCGTCACCTCGCCCGCGGTGTGCGGGGAGACGATGACGCCCGGCATCTCCCACAGGGGCGACTCCACGGGCAGCGGCTCATGGGCGAAGACATCCAGCGCCGCCCCGGCCAGCCTGCCCTGGGCCAGGGCGTCCACGAGGGCCTGCTCATCGACCAGCGGGCCACGCCCGACGTTGACCAGCCGCGCGCCCCGTTTCATCGCCGCCAGTACGGGCGCGTCGACCATGCCACGGGTGGCGGGGGTGAGCGGGGCGGCGAGAACCACATAGTCCGCCTCGCCCAGCGCCGCGCGCAGGGTCGCCGGGCCGTGCACCACGCCGAAGTCCGGGTCGGCGGCCCGTGGTGGGCGGCCGGCGCCGCCGACCCGCATGCCGACCGCGCGCAGCAGACGGGCGACGGCACGCCCGATGGAGCCGGTGCCCCAGACCAGGACCGTGCGGTCGCCGATGCGTTCGCTGTCCGAGGGGCGCCACTCGCGGCGGCGCTGATGCTCCCAGGTGCCGGGGAAGTCCTTGGCGAGGGAGAGGATCAGCCCCAGGACGTACTCGGCGATGGGCCGGTCGTAGACGCCCCGCGAGTTGGTGAGCACCACCTCGGGGTTGCCGGTCAGCGCGGGGAACAGAAACGGGTCCACCCCCGCCGCCGCCACATGCACCCAGCGCGGGGCCTTCGCCGGGTCGTCCGGCCAGGCGGAGGCCACCGCGGAGGACAGCGGCCACCACGCGAGCAGTGTGTCCGCGCCGGGGAGGAAGAGCGGCAGCTCCTCCTCGGTGGCGTACACCGTCTCGGCGAGGGACTCGATCCGCGCCCGGTCGGGCGGCAGATGGTCCCGGTACAGGACGACGAGCCGGTCAGCCACGTCCGGCTCCCACGGCGGCGGCCGCGGCGGTGGCATCGGTCATGGCGGGCCTCCCACGGGCGTGCCGGGTACGTGCGGACGCCTCAAGCGTGGCCGCCGCCACGCCGATGGGCAACGGACAGAGTGTCCACCCGATGACGAGGGACGGAACACGGTGGACGTTGACGGTGGCCGACGGCTGAACCAGGGTGATGGCCAGCCGGAACGCGCCACCGGTCGCTCCGGAGCCCATCCCCGTCCCCGGGGCACACCCCGCCCCGCCGCGTACCCGCCGTACGCGTCCGTCCCGCCGCGTACCCCGCCGTGCGTGCCCACCGAATGCTTGACACACGATGCCCGCCACCGCCCCGGCATGGCATCGGCCCGCGCCGCAGCGCCCCTCCTCGTCCCCAGGAGATGCAAGCATGTCCCTTCCCAGAACCTCCCGAGAGCCCCTCCGGAACTCCGCCGAGACCCTGGACAACGCCCCCGTCACCGCCTTCCACCGCAGGATGGTCGCCGTCGCCATGGGCGGTCCGTTCTGCGACGGCTATCTGCTCGGCATCATGGGCGTCGCGCTCAGCCTGATCACCCCGGCCCTGGACCTGGACACGCTGTGGACCGGGCTCGTCGCGGCGTCCGTCCTCATCGGTGTC
Organism: Streptomyces malaysiensis subsp. samsunensis; assembly: GCF_024519315.1. GTDB lineage: Bacteria > Actinomycetota > Actinomycetes > Streptomycetales > Streptomycetaceae > Streptomyces > Streptomyces malaysiensis. The sequence goes on from NZ_JANIIC010000040.1 coordinate 51,880, forward strand.
TTCCTCGGCGGCGCGGTGTTCGGCCCGATCACCGACCGGGTGGGCCGCCATCTGATGTATGTGCTCAACCTGGTCGCGTTCGTGATCGGCTCCGCGCTTCAGTTCTTCGTCACCGAGGCGTGGCAACTGGTGGTGCTGCGGCTGTTCATCGGTGTCGCGATCGGCGCCGACTACCCGATCGCCTCGGCCCTCACCACCGAGCTGGTGCCGCGCCGGATGCGCGGCCCCGCCCTGTCCGGGCTGGTCCTGGCCTGGTGGGTCGGCTACGGGGTCAGCTACTGGGCCGGCTGGCTGCTGCTGGGCACCGGTGACGACTCCTGGCGCTGGATGCTCGCCTCCGGCGCGGTCCCCGCCGTGCTCTTCCTCCTTCTGCGGGCGGGTGTTCCGGAATCGCCGCGCTGGCTGGCGTCACGGGGACGGGTGGACGAGGCCAGACAGGTCGTACGCCGTCACCTCGGCCAGGAGGTCAGCGCCGGGGAACTGCTCGCCGAGGTCCGCCAGGACCGGCGCGGCGGCTCGGGTCTGGGCAATCTCGCCGAGATGTTCCGCCGCGGCTATGGGATGCCCGCGCTGTTCTGCTCGCTGTTCTGGATCTGTCAGGTGGCACCGGCCTTCGCGGTGCGCTCCTTCCAGCCGCAGATGCTGGAGTCCTTCGGGGTGACCGGCACCTTCGGCGCCAGCGCGCTGATCACCACCATCGCGGTCGCCGGAACCGGCATCGGGCTGGCCGTGGTCAACCGCATCGGCAGGCGTCCGCTGCTCATCGGCAGCTTCCTGTGCGTCAATGTCTCCCTGATCGCGCTCACCGTGCTGCCACTGCACTACGCTGCCCTGGTGGTGGCCCTCTTCGCCGCCTTCCAGTTCTTCGAGGCCGCGGGCAGCGGACTTCAGTTCGTCTACCCCAGCGAGTTGTTCCCCACCGATCTGCGGGCCACCGGTGTCGGCGTCGCCACCGCCATGAGCCGGGTGGGCTCCGCCTCCAGCACCTTCCTGCTCCCGATGGCCACCGCCGACCTCGGGGTCCTCGGCACCCTCGCCATCGGGGTGGTGATCACCCTCATCGGCCTGGTGGTCTCCGTCCTCCTCGCCCCCGAGACCAAGGACCTCGGCCTGGCCGAAGCCAGCAGCCGCCGCCCCTGACAACCTGACGCCCCGTCACAATGCTTCACGGCGCCGCCACCGGAAAGGACTCGCCCATGCGCAAGCTGGTCTCCTTCGACTGCTACCGCACCCTCATCAACTTCGACACCCGTACCGCCACCCATGAGATCGTCGAGGACCGGCTCGCCGAGATCGGCGTGGACCCCGATCGGTTCCACCACGACGCGTATGTGATGCGCTTCCAGGGCGTCCTGGACGAGTATCTGCCCTACCGGGAGATCCTCCGCCGCACCCTGCGCAATGTCATGACACTGCACGGCCTGGAGTACCGGGACGAGGACGGCGAGGCGCTGATCGAGGCCGTCAGCGCGGCTACGCCGACCAGCTGGCCGACATCGGCGCCGCGGGGCTCGTGGTGGAGCTCGGCCGCCGCTACCAGCAGGTGCCACCGGAGCTGGTGGCCGCCTGCCGCGCACGGGACCTCCCGCTGATCGTGCTGTCCCGGGGCATCCGCTTCATCGAGGTGACCCAGACCGTGCACGCACTGATCCTCGACGCGCAGGGCGAGCTGCTGCGCCGCTCCCAGCAGGTGCATGAGATCTTCACCGCGCTGACGCTGCGCAACGCGGACCCGGACGAGCTGGTGCGCACCGCCGCCGATCTGATGGGCCGCCCGGTGGTCCTGGAGAACCTGCTGCACCACGCGGTGGTCTCCCGTACGGCGGGCGGCACGGCCGGCCAGGTCCTGGAGGCGTGGGCGCGCCGCTCCCGCGCCACGCCGACCCCCGACACCACGGCGGTCAGCGGGCCGGAGGACTGGCTGGTGGCGCCCGTCGAGCACAACGGGCGGCGCTGGGGGCGGCTGGTGGCGGTGCCGGACGCGGCCGCCACCGCGGCCGACCCGGAACACACCATGATCCTGGAACGCGCCGCCACCGCCCTCACCCTGGCCCGGCTGACCGGCCACGCCCAGTGGGACCGCCAGGCCCACACCTGCGCGCTGCGGGAACTGCTGCGCTGGAGCTACCGCGGACGCACCGAGGCCCGCATCCGCGTCGAGGCCCTCGGCATACCCGTCGTCGGCCACCGCCTCATCGCCCTCGCCATCGGCCACCACGGTGCCACGGCCGACGAGACGGGCCTGGACGACCGGCTCGCCGACACCCTGCGCGACTCCGGCATCCGGGCCCTGGTGGGGCGGCTCTCCCCGGACCGCACCGGGGTGCTGCTCGCACTGGCCCGGGCCAGCGCCTGGCAGCCGGTGGTGGAGCGGGTCAGCCGGCTCACCGAGGAAACTCTGGGCACGGCGGCGGTGGTGGCGGTCGGCCCGGGGGTGACGGAGATCGACCAGGTGGCACGGGCGTTCCGGGAGGCCGAGGAGGTCGTGGACGCCATCGGCCCGGGCACCCCGCACCGGCCGTTCCACGTACCCTCCGACATCGGCCTTCCCGAGCTGCTGTACGCGCTCCGCGACGACATCCGTGTGCAGAAGTACGTCGAGCACCATCTGGGCAGGCTGATCGAGTACGACGAGCGGCACGCCGGCGATCTGCTGACCACGCTGCGCCACTACCTCGCAGCGGACAACAAGTCCATCGCCGCCAAACAGATCGGCCTGTCCCGCCAGGCGTTCTACCAGCGGCTGCACACCATCGAACGGCTCCTCGGCCGCGATCTGGAGTCCGGTGCGCAGCGCACCCAGCTCCATGTCGCCGTCACCGCCCTGGACACGCTGACGGCGGCCGGCGCGGAAGGATGGGGCGCATGACATCCGAGAGCGGCTATCTGCTGGACAACCGGCAACGCGAGGCCGGGCGGCGCTTCGACGCGCTGGCCGAGCTCTTCGACCCCTGGACCCTGGACCACCTCGACCGGCTCGGCCCGGCCACCGGATGGCGCTGCTGGGAGGTGGGAGCGGGCGGGCCCTCGATACCCACCGCCCTCGCCGAGCGGACCGGGCCCACCGGACAGGTGCTGGTGACCGACATCGACACCTCCTGGCTGACGCGGTTGTCCGGCCCGGCCGCGGGCCCGATCGAGGTGCGGCGCCATGACGTGGCCCGCGATGAGCCACCCGGCGGTGGCTTCGACCTGGTCCACGCCCGGCTGGTGCTGGTGCATTTGCCCGACCGGGGCGAGGCGCTGCGGCGGATGGCCGAGGCGGTGCGGCCGGGCGGATGGCTGGTGGTGGAGGACGCCGACCCGGCACTCCAGCCCCTGGCCTGCCCCGATGAGCGCGGTCCGGCCGAGGAGCTGGCCAACCGGATCCGCCGCGGTTTCCGCGCGCTGCTCGCCGAGCGCGGTGTGGACCTCGCCTTCGGCCGCACCCTGCCCGCCCTGCTGCGCGGCGCCGGACTCCACGACGTCCGCGCCGAGGGCTGCTTCCCGCTGACCTCCCCGGCCTGCCGGGAGCTGGAGGCGGCCACCGTACGTCAGCTGCGCGGGCGACTGGTGGCGGGCGGAGCGGCCACCGAGGAGGAGGTCGAGCGCCATCTGGACCATCTGCGCGGTGAGGGCATGGACGTCACCACAGCGCCGCTCATCACCTGCTGGGGACGGCGGCCCCGCTGAGCGGTGAGGGCCACGGATCCCGTGGCCGACGATGACACTCGGCCGGAAGCCGGGGCCGATGACGGTGCCCAGCGGATCCCGGGGCCGATGACACCGGGGCCGACGACGTTGCTCGGTCGAGACGTTGCTCAGTCGAGCAGACCGAGCTGCCCCGCGGCCCGGATCGCCAGCCAGACCTCGGCGAACGCGGCGGTGGAGGACAGATCGCGGCCGGTCAGCTCGCTGAAGCGGCGCAGCCGGTAGGCGAGCGTATTGGGGTGCACATGGAGCGCCGCGGCCGCCTCGTCCGTACGGCGGTCCCGCTCCATCCAGATGCGCACCGACGTCAGCAGCCGTGAGCCGTGGCCCGTGTCGTAGCGCAGCGCCTCGCCCAGCACATGCTCCACCAGGTCGGTGAGCGCGGCCGGGTCGTCGGGCAGCCAGCGGCCGGTGACATCGTCGCCGTACCGCACGAGGGCGCGGCCGGACGCGACGGCGTGGGAGGCCGCCCACAGCGCCTCGCGCTGGGAGATCCGCAGCGGGGTGCCGGGGCTGAACGGGCGGCTCATCCCGGCGGCCACGCCCGGCAGCGACTCGATCGCCTCCGCCAGATCGGGCGAGCCGAGCAGATAGCGGTCCTCGCCGCGCTTGAGCAGCAGACACGGCTGATCCTCCAGCGCCCGCAGCACGGCGTCCTCGGTGGCGCCCCTGACCACCGCCAGCACGGTCTCGCCCTCGATGGAGTGGCGCAGCAGATGGCGCCGTGCCACGGCGGGTTCGAGCGCGCCCTGGAGCAGTTCGGCGAGGATTTCCGCGCCCTCGCGGCGCAGCGTCTCCCGTTCGGTGCGCACCATGGCGAGCTGGAGGGCGGCCACCGTGGCGATGTGCTGCACCACGGCGAGCCCCGCCGGGCGTGCGCCCTCCCGTTCGAAGGCGATGAGGAAACCCGCCGGGCCACCGGGGGAGGGGACCGGGAGGGCGAAGCCACCGGGGATGGTCGGCGGGGCGTCAGCCGAGCCGGGGATCACCGACGCGTCGGGCGCGGGCACACCGGGCAGCAGTGTCCGGCCCTGGGGGGTGCACAGGTAGATGTCGTATCCGGAGAGCTTCTCCAGGCGGCTGAACAGCGTCGCGGTGTCCAGGTTCTCCGAGGTCAGCCAGCGCAGCGCGCCGAACACCTGAAGCTGGGCGCCCAGCCGGTGGCGGGCGTCCTCCTGCACCGCGGCGGCCACCTCCTGCGCCACCGCCATGAACGGCACGGCCAGCGGGATCTCCAGGACCGGCATGCCGCGCTCCTCCGCGGCGTCGAAGAACGCCCGGCGCAGCGGCGGCATCCGCAACTGGGCGGAGACGGCGAGGGCGGCCACCCCGGCGTCGTCCAGCCGCTCCAGATAGCCGCGCTGCCCGGCCGCCGAACGGGGCATCGCTATCCCCGTCGTCATGATCATTTCCGAGCCGAGCAGCCAGGGTGTGGGGTCGTCCAACTCGCTCACATGGGCCCAGGACACGGAGCGGTGCAGCCCGGCGCCGCCCGCGATCAGCCGTAGCTGGAGCGCCGGATACGACAGCAGATCGCCGACCGTCACACCCTGCTCTTTGTTGTTCACCACAAATTGAGCCTAACTCTTTGTCTCAGCAACGATTGTCGCGCGCTTCCTCCGCTGTGCAGACTCGCCCGACCGGACACCTCCGGCGCACATCAAGAAGGGACTGCCATCACCATGACCGAACCCCGAGGACCCGTCGACTCCTCCCGGGTCCCGCGCTTCGCCGGCCCGGCCACCTTCGCCAGGCTGCCCCGCCTCGACGAGGTGGCGGGGGCGGACGTGGCCGTGGTGGGCGTCCCGTTCGACGGCGGTGTCTCCTACCGCCCCGGCGCCCGCTTCGGGCCCGCCGCGGTCCGCGAGGCCAGCCGGCTGCTCCGCCCGTACAACCCGGGCCTGGACGTGTCGCCGTTCGCCACCCAGCAGGTGGCCGACGCCGGTGACATCGCCGTCAACCCCTTCGACATCGGCGAGGCCATCGAGACCATCCAGGACGCCGCGGGCCATCTGCAAGCCGACGGCGCCCGCCTGGTCACCATCGGCGGCGACCACACCATCGCGCTCCCGCTGCTGCGCGCCGCCGCACGGCGGCACGGCCCCGTGGCGGTGCTCCACTTCGACGCACACCTGGACACCTGGGACACCTACTTCGGCGCCGAGCACACCCACGGCACCCCGTTCCGCCGGGCCGTGGAGGAGGGCATCGTCGACACCTCCGCCCTCTCGCACGTCGGCACCCGCGGCCCGCTGTACGGCAAGGAGGACCTCACCGAGGATGAGAAGCTGGGCTTCGGCATCGTCACCTCGGCCGATGTCTACCGGCGCGGCGCCGACGAGGTGGCCGACCAGCTGCGCCAGCGCATCGGCGACCGGCCGCTGTACATCTCCATCGACATCGACTGCCTCGACCCGGCCCACGCCCCCGGCACCGGCACCCCGGAGGCGGGCGGTCTCACCTCGCGCGAGCTTCTGGAGATCCTGCGCGGACTGGCCGGATGCCGGCTGGTCGGCGCGGACGTGGTGGAAGTGGCGCCCGCCTACGACCACGCCGAGATCACCTCGGTCGCGGCCTCCCACGTCGCCTACGACCTGATCAGCCTGCTGGCCCTTCAGAAGAAGCGAGAGAAGACGGATGAGTGAATCCCCGGCACTGACCGAGGTCGAGAGCTACGGTGTCGAGCGCATCCCCGACGCGGACCGCAGCGCCACCCCCTTCGACCTGTTCCGCGTCGCGTTCGGCGGCGCCAACACCTTCGCCACCTGTGTGCTCGGCGCCTTTCCGATCCTCTTCGGGCTCTCCTTCTGGCAGGGCCTGGCGGCCACCCTGCTCGGTGTGGTGGGAGGCTCCCTGATCCTCGCCCCGTGCACGAACATCTCTCGGCAGCGCCCGGCACCACCACGGAGACGGAACGATGAGCGAGCTTCTCGTACTGCGCAACCACATCGACGGCGAGTACACCGACGCGGCCGACGGCCGCCGCCTCGAGGTCACCGACCCCGTCACGGGCGAGGTGTACGCCTCCTCGCCCCTGTCGGGCGCCGCCGACGTCGACGCCGCGATGGCCGCCGCCGCGGCCGCCTTCCCCACTTGGCGCGACGCCACCCCGTCCACCCGGCAGAAGCTGCTGCTGAGGATCGCGGACGCGGTCGAGGCCCGCGCGGAGGAGATCGCCGATGCTGAGTGCCGTAACACCGGAAAGCCGCGCGCCCTCACCCTCACCGAGGAGATCGCCCCGATCGTCGACCAGATCCGGTTCTTCGCCGGTGCCGCACGCCTGCTGGAGGGCCGGTCGGCGGGCGAGTACATGGAGGGCATGACCTCGATCGTCCGGCGGGAGCCGATCGGGGTGTGCGCGCAGGTGGCGCCGTGGAACTACCCGCTGATGATGGGCGTGTGGAAGTTCGCCCCCGCCCTCGCCGCGGGCAACACCGTCGTCCTCAAGCCGTCGGACACCACCCCCGCCTCCACCGTGCTGCTCGCGGGCATCATCGGCGACATCCTCGCGGAGATGGGCCTTCCGGCCGGCATCTTCAACGTGGTGTGCGGCGACCGCGAGACCGGTCGGCTGATGGTCGAGCACCCCACCCCGGCGATGGCGGCCATCACCGGCTCGGTGCGCGCGGGCATGCAGGTCGCCGCGTCGGCCTCGAAGGACATCAAGCGGGTCCATCTGGAACTGGGCGGCAAGGCCCCGGCGGTGGTCTTCGAGGACGCCGATGTCGCGGAGGCCGTGGCGGGCATCTCCCTCGCCGGATTCTTCAACGCGGGCCAGGACTGTACGGCCGCCACCCGGGTGCTGGTCCACGAGTCGGTCCATGACGCGTTCGTGAGCGCGTTTGCCAAGGCTGCCGCCGGGACGAAGACGGGCGGTGGCATCGATGACGAGGACGTGTTGTACGGGCCGTTGAACAACGCCGATCAGCTGGCCCAGGTCTCGGGCTTCATCGACCGGCTCCCGGCACACGCCACGGTCGAGAGTGGCGGCCACCGGGTGGGCGAGAGGGGCTTCTTCTACGCGCCCACCGTGGTCTCCGGGCTCGAGCAGGACGACGAGATCATCCAGAACGAGGTGTTCGGCCCGGTCATCACCGTGCAGCCGTTCTCGGACGAGGCGCAGGCGATCTCCTACGCCAACGGTGTGGAGTACGCCCTCGCCTCGTCGGTGTGGACCAAGGACCACGCCCGCGCGATGCGGATGTCCAGGGCCCTGGACTTCGGCTGCGTATGGATCAACACCCATATGATCCTCGCCGCCGAGATGCCGCACGGTGGCTACAAGAAGTCCGGCTACGGCAAGGACCTCTCCGCGTGCGGCTTCGAGGACTACACCCGTATCAAGCACATCATGACGGCCCTCTGAGATCGGTCGCCCTCCCGGCCGCCCGCCGACCGGCTGCCGCGGAGGGCGACCTGAGGGGGCGCGGGGCTGTGTCGATATGCGGCTCCGCCGCGTGGGCGATCGGCCACGACGGCGCCGCGGACGATCGACGGCGTGTCAGGGCGGCACCTCCGGCGGAGCGCTTAGTCTGTGGCGGCATGAGTGAGATGACACTGCGCCGGGCCCATGTCTCCGACCACGGAACCATCGTCGAGAGGGTGCGGCACTGGTGGGGCGATTCACGCACCCCCGTCCAGGCCCGTGAGCTGTCCCTGCTGCTGCCCAGGCTGTTTCTCCAGTTCTTCTCCGGCACCAGCCTGGTGCTGGAGGACGACGACGGGATCAAGGCGTTCCTCGTGGGCTTCCACGCCGCGGACAACGACCACGAGGCGTATATCCACTTCGTCGGGGTGGCCCCCGAGCTGCGGGGGCAGGGGGTGGGCCGCAGGCTCTACACGGCGTTCTTCGAGCGCGCCGCCGAGGCGGGGCGTCGGGAGGTGCATTCCATCACCTCGCCCACGAACACCGGATCCGTGGCCTTCCACCGGGCCATGGGGTTCACGCTCGAAGAGGGCGACCGTGAGGTCAACGGCTTTCCGGTGCACGGCGATTACGACGGCCCCGGACAGCACCGGGTGTGCTTCCGCCGGCACCTCGCCGTTCAGCCGTTCTGAGCTGGGAGCACACCGCTCGTTGTAGCGGTGTGCTCGGTGTGCTCCCAGCGTTGATGTCCATACGCGGGCGTACCCGAGGAGCACGAGAGGGCTTGACGGTGGTCGAGGGCTGCCCTATCACCGTATGGGAGCGCTCCCATACCTAGTGGACCGCCGAAAGGAAAGCCCATGGCACGCACCGGAAGACATCCGCTCGCCGCCCTGATCCCCTTGCTCGCGTTCCTCGCCGTCCTCGTCCCGCTCGGCGCCGGTACGGCCCACGCCGAGTCCAACGGCGGGGTGAAGGTCATGCCGCTGGGCGACTCGATCACCGACGGGTTCAACGTTCCGGGCGGTTACCGCGTCGGCCTGTGGCAGAAGCTCACGGCCGGCCGTTACAAGGTCGACTTCGTCGGCTCGCTCTTCAACGGCCCGGCGGGGCTCGGCGATCACGACCACGAGGGGCACTCGGGCTGGACGATCCAGCAGATCGACGACAACGTCGTCAACTGGCTGCGCACCCAGAACCCGCACACCATCCTGTTGCACATCGGGACCAACGACATCTACGGCAGCGACCCCGCCGGGGCCCCGGCCAGGCTTTCCACGCTGGTCGACCACATCACCGCCCAGGCGCCGAACGCGGAGCTCTTCGTCGCCACCATCACCCCGCTGGGCTTCATGGACTCGACCGTGCGGGCCTACAACGCGGCGATCCCGGGCATCGTGCGGAGCAAGGCCAACGCGGGCAAGCGTGTCCATCTGGTTGACATGTACAGCGCGTTGACCCCCGCGGACCTGGCCGACGGAGTGCACCCGAACGCCGGTGGTTACGACAAGATGGCCGACGTCTGGTGGCGGGGGCTGCTGTCGGTGCCGGGCAGCATCGGCACTCCTTCGTCCGCCACGCCCTCGTCCGGCACCGCCGGGTCCACGGCGCATGGCAACGGGTCGGCCGCACGGGCGGCATGAGCCGCCGTTCACCGTCACAGCCCCAGGAAGGACAGCCCATGAACCGCACCCCCGCGCCTGTGGGAACCACATCCACGCCCGGCCGACGCCGAAACACACCGAGGTCGATGGCCACGGCGTTACGCGGCTTACTCGGCGGCGTACTGCCGCTGCTCGCCTCACTGTTCCTGCTCGCACCGACCCCCGCGGCGGCCGCATCGCTCACCGAGGTGACGGGCTTCGGAAACAACCCGAGCAACCTCCGTATGTACGAGTACGTGCCGAACAACGTCGCGGCACGGCCCGCCGTTCTCGTGGCGGTGCACTACTGCACCGGCTCGGGCCCCGCGTTCCACTCCGGTACGGAGTTCGCCTCCCTGGCCGACCGGTACGGCTTCATCGTCATCTACCCCTCGGCCACCAGAAGCGGCGCCTGCTTCGACGTCTCCTCCCCGCAGGCGCTGCGGCACGACGGCGGCAGCGACCCGGTGGGCATCGTCTCGATGGTCCGCTGCGCCCAGCAACGCCACAACGCCGACCCCGACCGGGTGTACGTCACCGGCGCCTCGTCGGGCGCCATGATGACCAACGTCCTGCTGGGCGACTACCCGGATGTGTTCAAGGCGGGCGCGGCGTTCGCGGGCGTGCCCTTCGGCTGCTTCGCCACCACCGACGGATCCAGCTGGAACAGCGCCTGCGCCAACGGCACCATCACCAAGACCCCGCAGGCGTGGGGCGATCTCGTTCGCGGGGCCCACCCCGGATACCAAGGCGCCCGGCCGAGGATGCAGCTGTGGCACGGCACCAGCGACGGCACCCTGCGCTATCCGAACTTCGGCGAGGAGATCAAGCAGTGGACCAATGTGCTCGGGGTGAGCCAGACCCCCGCCTTCACGGACCGTCCGCAGTCCTCCTGGACCCGCACCCGCTATGGCGCCACGGGCAACCAGGCCCCCGTCGAGGCGATCAGCATCCAGGGCGCGGGCCACTCCCTCCCGACCGCCGGAATGGCCGCACGGGCCATCACCTTCTTCGGCCTGGACGCCGGCTGAACGGAGGTCAGTAGCCGGCAGGGAGAGCCGCGGGCAAGGCCATCAGGCCGGACCGCTTCCGCGACGATGCGGAAGCGGTCCTCCGCGCCCCCACGGTCCGCCCTCCGACACCCGCCAGAGAAAACGCGCCCCGGGATCGGCGGAATCGCCCCATGGCGAGTTGATTCTCTACCGGCCGAGGGTGAAGCGGCTGACGAGGTCGCGCTTGAGCACCTTGCCGCTGGGGCCCAGGGGGAACGTGTCGATGAACTCCACCCGGCGGGGGTACTTGTGCCCGGCGAGTCGCTCTCTGGCCCACGCCACGATCGCGGAGCCGAGTGCCGTGTCCGGAGCGGTTCCGGGGCGTGGCCGTACCACGGCGCACACCTCCTCGCCGTACACCTCGTCGGGCAGTCCGATGACGGCCACCTGGGCAATGGCCGGGTGGCGCATCAGTGCGTCCTCGACCTCGCGTGGGTAGACGTTGTATCCACCGCGTACCACCAGGTCCTTTTTGCGGTCCACGAGGGTGAGATAGCCCTCCGTGTCCTTGGCGCCGAGGTCGCCGGAGCGGAACCAGCCGTCGACCAGGACCTCGGCCGTGGCCTCCGGGCGGTTGAGGTATCCGGCCATCACATTGTGGCCGCGGATGACGATCTCGCCGACCGCGCCCTTCGGCAGCAGCTCGATACGGTCCTCCACCTCGGCCGCGGCGATCTCCGCCTCGACGCCCCAGATCGGGCGCCCGACCGTACCCGGTTTGCGTGGCCACGCCTTCTGGTTGTAAGCGACCACCGGTGACGCCTCGGTCAGGCCGTACCCCTCGTAGATCGGGCAGCCGAAGACCTCCTGGAAGTCCTCGAGCACCTTCACCGGGAGCGCCGAGCCCCCGGAGAAGGCGCGGTCCAGAGCGGGGCGGCGTGGGTCCTTGGTGGCGGCGTCGAGCAGGGCCAGATACATGGTGGGCACGCCCATGAAGACGGTGCACCCTTCGGTGACCATCAGGTCCAGCGCCCCGGGGCCGTCGAACCGGCTCATCAGCACCATCGTGCCGCCGGCCAGGAAAGTGGTGCCCATTCCGCAGGTCTGCCCGAAGGTGTGGAACAGGGGCAGACAGCCGAGCAGCACATCGTCGGGGCCGAGGTCGAACGGCGAGAGCATCGTGGTGCTCACGTTCATCACCAGGTTGAAGTGGGTGATCATCGCGCCCTTGGGCCGGCCGGTGGTGCCCGAGGTGTACAGGACCACGGCGAGGTCGCCGGGCTCGCGCGGAACGCAGCCGTCGATGGGCCCGGTGTGTTCGGCGAGGGCGTCCAGGCGCGGGCGGCCGCCGTGACGCTCCTCCAGAACGGTGATCACCGGAACCCCGGCCACCTCCGCGCCCTTGGCACCCTCGGTGAGCATCGGCGCCCCGCACACCAGCACCTTCGACTCCGAGTCGCGGAGCACATGGACGATCTCCTCGGCGCGCAGCAGACCGTGCACCGGGACGGCCACGGCGCCCAGGGCCAGCACGCCGTAGTACACCATCGGGAAGTGCGGTGTGTTCGGCAGCAGCAGCGCCACCCGGTCGCCGGGGCCGATGCCGTGGTCGCGCAGTACGGCGGCGTACCGCCGCGTGGCGTCCCACAGCTCGCGGTAGGTGATGCGCCGCGGGCCGAAGACGAGTGCGGGGTGGTCCGGGCGCCGCAGCGCGGACTCGGCCAGCACCGCCGCCGCGGTGAGCGTCATGCCCCGGTCCGCTCGGCGGCCAGCCGCTGCTTGTCGGGCTTGCCCGCACCGGTCAGCGGAAGGTCGTCATGGAAGGTGATCGCGGCCGGCACATGTTGGGGCGACAGCTCACCGGCCACATGGCCGAGCAGCGCGGCGAAGTCGGCCGCGCCACCGGGCCGGAGCACCACGGCGGCGTGGATGTGCTCCACCCGGTCCCCGTCGGCCACTCCGTACACCGCGGCCTGGGCGACATCGGGGTGGGTCAGCAACGCGTTCTCCACCGCGGTGGGATGCACCTTGATGCCGTTGGTCTTCATCACCTCGCCCACCCGGCCGTGCAGACGCACATAGCCACGCTCGTCGAGGGAGCCGAGGTCGCCGGTGTACACCCAGCCGTCGCGTACGCTCTCCGCGGTCAGCTCCGGCTCGCGCCAGTAGCCGAGCATGTTGAACGGCGACCGTACGCAGATCTCGCCGATCTCGCCCACCGGCAGATCGCGGTCGTCGTCCTGGTCGCGGACGCGCACCTCGGCGGTCAGCCGGCCGGCCGTCATCCGCAGCTCGGGGTCGAAGTGGTCCGGCGGGGCGAGCACGCTGATACCGCTGGTCTCGGTGGTGCCGTAGAACTGGAGCAGCACCGGGCCGAACACCTCGACCGCCTCGGCCAGCCGGGCCGGGGAGGCGGGACAGCCGCCGTAGGAGATGATCTGGATGCTCGACAGATCGGTGTCCTTGATGGCCGGGTGGTCCACCAGCATGTACAGCTGCGGAGGGGTGAGGGTGAGCGCGGACACCCGGTGGCGCTCCACCGCGCCGAGCACCGCGCTCGCGTCGAAGCCGTTGTGCAGGACCACCGTGCCGCCGGAGGCGAGGGCGAGGTCGGCGCCCGAGCCGTTGGAGTGGCTCACCGGCAGCGTCGACAGGTAGGTGATCGGTCCGGGCGCGTCAAGTCCCGCCCGTAGATAGAGAGTTCGGACCCGGAAGGGAAGTGTCACACCCTTCGGGGTGCCGCTGGTGCCACTGGTGAACAGCACCACGGCCGGACGTTCGGGGTCGGTTTCCATGACCTTCAGATCGACGGCGTCAGCGTCGCCGGTGGTCAGGTCCAGCACATCGGGGCCGAAGGAGCCCAGCGCGGCGAGCCGGGGCGGCTCCGGCAGCCGCTCGCACAGCTCCCGGGCCAGGCCCAGGTTCTCCTCGTCGACGGCGAGGAACGTGGCGCCCGTCCTCTTGAGGATCTCGTACCGCTCGCGGGTGGCCAGCTGATCGGTGGGATCCACCGCGTTGGTGGAGTGCAAATGGACCACCGTGGCGCCGATCAGGTTGGCCGCATAGCGCAGAATGATGGTGGCCGGGGTGTTGGCGACCGTCAGCACGGCCACGACCGGAATTTCATCTTCCACTATCTGGCGGCGCAGGAATTCCGCGGCCGCGGCCACGGTCCGGGTGAACTCACCGGCGGTGAACCGCTCATCCTCCCGGAGCAGGGCCACCCGCTCCGGATCGGCGGATAGAGCCTCGAGGACCCGTCGGACGTAATTGTCGGTCGGAGACATCGAAACTCCAGTTCGCCGTGTGCCGATGAGTTCAAGGTGCCGTTTCCCGCTGAAGGATGACACCCCGCCCTCGGCATGGCAACCTTCTTCCAACCGCCCGTCACTTTCTTGCCGTGAAACCGGGTTGGGTGTGCGGAGGTTGCCTTTCGGCATACCGATTGACGGTCGGCCGCATGTAGATTGGCGTTGGCGGGGGGCCGACACGGCTCATCCCGTTTTCTGCGCGCTCCCCAAGTAGCCGAAAAGCGAAGTGAGTGGACGTGACGACCCAATATCTGGACATGTTTTCGCGCCTCACCGAGGGTTCTGACGGTGGCAAGAGAGAGTTCCTGGAGATCGGACGGCTCGCCGGTCAGTTCCCCGCCGCCAGCGTCAGCGGCGTAGAGGACGCCTCCCGCATCAGCGTCTGGTGCAGCAACGACTACCTCGGCATGGGCCAGCACCCCGCCGTCCTGGACGCCATGAAGGAAGCCGTCGACCGGTACGGGGCGGGCGCCGGCGGCTCGCGCAACATCGGCGGCACCAACCACTACCACGTGCTGCTGGAACAGGAGCTCAGCGCGCTCCACGGCAAGGACGACGCCCTGCTCTTCACCTCCGGCTACACCGCCAACGACGGCGCGCTGTCGGTCATCGCGGGCCGTATGGAGGGATGCGTCGTCTTCTCCGACGCGCTGAACCACGCCTCCATCATCGACGGCCTGCGCCACAGCGGTGCCCAGAAGCGGATCTTCCGGCACAACGACACCGCGCATCTCGAAGAGCTGCTCGCGGCCGCCGACCCCGACGCGCCCAAGCTGATCGTGGCCGAGTCCGTCTACTCGATGAACGGCGATATCGCGCCACTCGCGGAGATCGCCGACATCGCCAAGCGCCATGGCGCGATGACCTTCCTCGACGAGGTGCACGCCGTGGGCATGTACGGCCCGCAGGGCGCGGGCATCGCGGCACGCGAGGGACTGGCCGACCGGTTCACCGTCATCATGGGCACGCTGGCCAAGGGTTTTGGCACCAACGGCGGGTACATCGCCGGCCCGGCCGAGGTGATCGAGGCCGTACGGATGTTCTCCCGCTCCTTCATCTTCACCACCGCGATGCCGCCCGCCGTGGCCGCGGCAGCCCTCGCCGCCGTCCGTCATCTGCGCTCCTCCGAGGCCGAAAGGCAACGGTTGTGGGATAACGCACAGTTGATGCACCGACTACTGAAGGAGCGCCGGATCCCCTTCATCTCCGACCTGACCCACATCGTGTCCGTGCTGGTGCGGGAGGAGACCATGTGCAAGCGCATGTCCACGGCGCTGCTGGAGCGGCACGGCGTCTACGTACAGGCGATCAACGCGCCGAGCGTACGGGCCGGTGAGGAGATCCTGCGGGTCGCGCCCGGAGCGGTGCATTCCACCGCCGAGGTGGAGATGTTCGTGAGCGCCCTTGACCAGGTCTGGGAGGAGTTCGGCGGCCCCCGTGCGGAGGCCGAAATAGAGTTGCCCAATGAGGGCGACCAGGGTTAGGCACAGATGACACAAGGCATGTCGATCTTGCTTGACACGCCTTGGCGGCGAGAGGTTTGATGACACCACGCGAACAGCTGGGCGATTCTTGAGACCCGCTTGCGTAACGGGGAGCTCGGGGGAGCAGTCGCTTTGGTGTCGCGTCGACGCAGCACGCTTTGGCACGGTGCGAACGGGCGGAAACGGGGGTTTCGGGGTGACGCTTGCGTATGTCCTCGACGGTGGTATGAACGATCAGCCGGGAGCCGGCGCAGAGCTGTATGAACTCTTTCCGAGTGTGCAGCACACCTATCAACGAATCGCGGAATGGACGGGCATCGACGTCCAGCGCATATTCGGGGAAGAACGGCAACCCGGGCAGGAGCATCGACAAGGCGTAGGCGCCATTCGTCAGGCCGCGGCCGTATTAGGAATCGCGGATGTTCTCGCCGAGGAATACGGCATAACACCGGCAGCGGTATGCGGACTGAGTTTCGGCGCGCTGGTCGGTGCGAGTCTCGCCGGAGCCGTCGAACGTCGGGATCTCTTCACGCTTCTGATGCGATTGCGGGAAGTCCCCCCGCCCGCCGCGGACACCGGTCCGCAGGCCGTCGCCATGCTGCGGATCCCGTATGACACTGCTCCCGGCGACCTGCTAGACGACGTTCCGGATGTGTATCTCTCCGCCGACCTCGGAAGAGTCGGCACGGGTCAGGAGCGCATGGTGCTGCTCGGCGGCTACCGCTCCGCACTCCAGCGGTTCGGGGAAGGGCTCCCGGCCGGCGCGCTGCATGTGTCCGAAGACCACGGCGCCGCCTTCCACTCCCCGCTCCAGCGGCACATCAGCGACTTCCTCGAGCCCACGCTGGACGCCATGACCTTCCACGACCCACGGGTGCCCGTGCACTCGTGCATGGAGCGCAAGGCCCTCACCACCGCCGACGAGATCCGCGATCTCTTCCACCGCAACCCCACCGCCCCCGTGAGCGTCCCGCACATGATCGGCGGACTCGAGGACAGCGGCACCGAACTGGGCCTGGTGCTCGGCCCCGCCGCGTTCGGCACCTTCCAGAACGCGTCGTTCCCCGTGGTCCACGTGGAATCGCCGGACCACGTCTTCGAGGCGATGACCGCGGTCTACGACTTCGGCATCGAACTTCCCTCCACGGAAGCCGGGGTGGCCCAGTGAAGGACGTGACCGAGCAGATCGACCAGTGGCTGTCGCAGGACATCGACGCCTGGACACGCCGGGTCGTCCGCCGCCACTTCGACCCCGGCACCGGCACCCCGTACTGGCTCAAGCGCGCCGCCGAACTCGCCATCGATCCACGGGACATCACCCGCCACGACGAGCTCTCGGCGTTCGGCCCGATGCCCTTGGGCGATCTGCGCACCCTGGACCCGGCCGAACTCGTGCCCCAGGCCGTGCCCCGGCCGCTGACCGGCCGCGTGTGGGACTCCGGAGGCACGACCGGCAACCCCTGCCGGGTCTACTACACCAAGCCGATGCTCGAGCACCGCGCCGCATGGCGGCGCTGGGTGATCGCGCGCGAGGGATTCGAACCGGGCCGCAACTGGCTCCAAGCCACCCCCACCGGCCCGCACCTCATCGGACACGGCGCCGTGGACCTGGCGGACCTGTACGACGGCCGCGTGTACGGCATCGACTTCGACCCCCGCTGGGTCAAGCGGCTGCTCCGCGACGGCAGGCTGAAGGAAGCGCAGGAGTACTCGGCCCACGTCACCGAGCAGATCGCGGCCGTCCTGGAGCACCAGCCGGTGGACTACCTCGTCACCACCCCGGCCCTGCTCCAGGCCCTGATCAAGAGCAGGCCGGAGCTGGTGGCGCGGCTGAAGGGCGTACGGCTCAGCGGGACACACGCCACCCCCGCCATGCGCCGGTCGTTCCACAACGCCCTGGGCGGCGGACTGGTCGTCGTCACCTACGCCAACACCTTCGGCAACACCGTGGGCCTGCCCGTGGAGAACGACGGTGCCCTCATGCCGTACCTGCCGAACTACCCGCAGGTCACCATGGCGGTCGTCGACAAGGACGACTGGTCCAAGGTCGTCGCATACGGCGAACAGGGCCAGGTCCGGCTGACCGTCCTGCACGACGACCTCTTCCTGCCCAATGTGCTGGAGCGCGACCTCGCGGTGCGGTACGACACCGGCGCGGAGTGGCCATGTGACGGCGTCGCCAACGTGAAGCCACTCCAGGTCGTGCGATCGGCGCCGGAAGGCATCTACTAGCCCCTGCCCACACCCCGAAAACAGCCTCCACGAAGCCCGGGGAACACGGGACACCGGACACGGGACACGAACGACCCGCGTGGCATGCGCCACGGGGAGGGCCCTGCCCACCCATGCCCCATCCCATTCCTCCCCACTTCGCCATCTTGTTCTCCTGTCCCGCTGTCCTGCCCGGACGCGGCGCACACCTCCGCCTTGCGCTGGTGTGCGCCCGGCGTCCTACGTTCCTGGATCCAGGGAGTCACGCTCATGAAGGGTTCCGACGGCACCTCGCCGAGCACGACGGACGCGCCGATCGCGGTCGTCGGCCTGTCCTGCCGCCTCCCCGGAGCACCCGACCCCGCCACGTTCCGGCAACTCCTGCACGACGGCGCCGACGCCATCACGGAAGCCCCCGAGGGACGATGGGGCGCGGGCGCGGACACGGGTACCGACAGGGATACGGGTACCGGCACGGTCGCCGCCCGCCGTGGCGGATTCCTGGACCGGGACCGGATCGACCACTTCGACGCCGCCTTCTTCGGCATATCGCCGCGCGAGGCCGCGGCCATGGACCCCCAACAGCGACTCACCCTGGAACTGGCCTGGGAGGCCCTCGAAGACGCCGGAATCATCCCGGACCGGCTCCGCGACAGCCAAACCGGCGTGTACATCGGAGTGATCGCGGACGACTACGCCACGCTGATCCGGCGGGGCGGCCCCGCGGCCATCGACCGGCACAGCTTCACCGGACTCCACCGCGGCATCATCGCCAACCGCGTCTCCCACCACCTCGGCCTGCGCGGCCCGAGCCTCACCCTCGACGCCGGACAGGCGTCATCGCTCGCGGCCATCCACCTGGCCTGCGAAAGCATCCGTCGCGGCGAGACATCCATCGCCATCGCCGGTGGCGTGCACCTCAACCTCGCCCCCGAAAGCGACGTCAGCGCCGCCCGGTTCGGCGCGCTGTCCCCGGACGGCGTCACCTACGCCTTCGACGCCCGCGCCAACGGCTTCGTACGCGGCGAGGGTGGCGGCGTCGTCGTCCTCAAGCCCCTCGCGGACGCCCTTGCCGACGGGGACCCCGTGTACTGCGTCATCCGTGGCAGCGCACTCAACAACGACGGGGGCGGGGACCACCTCGCCGCCCCCCACCAGGCCGCCCAGGAGGACCTCCTGCGCCGCGCCTACCAGCAGGCCGGAGTGGACCCCGCCGATGTTCAGTACGTGGAACTCCACGGCACCGGCACGAAGGTCGGCGACCCGGCCGAGGCGGCGGCCCTGGGCGCGGTTCTGAGTGCCGCTCGGCCCACCGGAGCCCCGCTGCGGGTGGGGTCGGCGAAGACCAACGTGGGTCATCTGGAAGGCGCGGCCGGTGTCGTCGGCTTCATCAAGACGGCCCTGGGACTCAAACACGGCGAACTCTTCCCCAGCCTCAACTTCCGGACGCCCAACCCGGACATTCCCCTGGACCAGCTCAACCTGCGTGTGCAGACGACCTCCGAACCGTGGACCGCCGACCCGGACACGCGGGAGCCACTGACCGCCGGGGTCAGCTCCTTCGGAGTGGGCGGCACCAACTGCCATGTAGTGCTCTCCGGAGCCCCGGAACCGGCCGCGGCCCCGGGCGCCGTGGAATCCGCGCCGGAGGGTGCTTCGGACCGGATCCCCTGGGTGGTATCCGGACGCTCCGAAGCGGCGTTGCCGGCCCAGGCGGGCCGGCTGGCGTCGTACGCGGAGAAGCGGCCCGAGCTGTCGGCCGAGGACATCGGGCTGTCCTTGGCGACGACACGCAGTGCGTTCGAGCATCGTGCGGTGGTGCTGGCCGACGACCGGGGCGGTCTGGTCGGTGGCATGGCGGCGCTGGCGGAGGGCCGGGACGCGGCGGGTGTGGTGCGGGGTGTGGTTGCGGGCGCTGATGGCCGTGCGGTGTTGGTTTTCCCTGGTCAGGGGTCGCAGTGGGTGGGGATGGCGGCGGGGTTGTTGGAGTCGTCGCCGGCGTTTGCCCAGCGGGTGGATGAGTGTGCGGCCGCGTTGGCGCCTTTTGTGGACTGGTCGTTGGTCGATGTGTTGCGCGGCGGGGAAGGTGCCGCGGCCGCGCTGGAGCGGGCGGATGTGGTGCAGCCTGCTCTGTTCGCGGTGATGGTGTCGCTGGCGGAGTTGTGGCGTTCGTACGGTGTCGAGCCTGCGGCGGTGGTGGGGCATTCGCTGGGTGAGGTCGCGGCGGCGTGTGTGGCGGGTGCGTTGTCGTTGGAGGATGCGACCCGCGTGGTGGCGTTGTGGAGCAAGGCGCAGCGGGCGTTGTCGGGGCGCGGGGCCATGGCGTCGGTGTCGTTGCCGGTGGGGGAGGTGCGGGAGCGGCTCGTGGCGTGGGGTGGGCGGTTGTCGGTGGCGGCGGTGAACGGGCCGTCGGTGGTCGTGGTCTCCGGTGACGCGGGCGCGTTGGACGAGCTGCTGGCATGGTGCGAAGCGGAGGAGGTCTGGGCGCGCCGCATCTCCGTGGATTACGCCTCGCACTGCGCTTATGTCGAGGACATCGAGGGCGAGTTGCTGCGGGAGCTTGCGGGGATCAGCCCTCGGTCGTCGTCGGTGCCGTTCTATTCGACGGTGACCGGTGGGGCGCTCGATACAGCCGGGCTGGACGCGGGGTACTGGTACCGCAATCTGCGCCACACGGTCCGCTTCGAAGAGACCGTACGCTGCTTGCTGACTGACGGTTTCCAGGTGTTCGTCGAGGCCAGTGCCCATCCGGTGCTGACGATGGGTGTGGAGCAGACGGCCGAGGACCACGGCACCCGGGTCACCGCCGTCGGCTCGCTGCGCCGTGACGAAGGCGGTCTGGGCCGTTTTCTGACCTCCGTGGCCGAGGCATACGTGGGCGGGGCCGCTGTCGACTGGGCGCGGATGTTCGCGGGGACGGGTGCGCGGCGGGTCGAGCTGCCCACGTACGCCTTCCAGCGCCGGCGGCACTGGCTGGACGTCCAGGCGCTGACGCAGCCGAGCCCGCACATCGAGGCCGATGCGACCGACCCCAGGGGCGGAGAGAACCACACATCGGCGACCGATACGGCGTCCCTCCTGCGGACACGTCTCGTCGCGCTGAACGACCTCCAGCAAGGCGAGATGCTGGCCGATCTGGTGCGTGACCAGGTCGCCACAGCCCTGGGATACGAAGGTCGGGAAGCCGTCGATCTGGGCCGAACCTTCCAGGCACTGGGCTTCGATTCGGTCGGCGCCGTCGACTTCCGCAATCGTCTGAACACCGCCACCGGACTGCGGCTGTCGACGACTCTGCTGTTCGACCACCCCACGCCCCAGGCACTCGTACGCCATCTGCGGGACGCGCTCCTGGGCGACGACGGACGGGAGACAGCCGCGTCGGTGCCGGCCGGCGCGGCCCCGGACGAGCCGATCGCGATTGTCGGCATGAGCTGCCGTTACCCCGGTGGTGTGCGGTCGCCGGAGGAGCTGTGGCAGCTGATCGCCGCAGGCGGCGACGCCATCGGGACGTTCCCCGCGGACCGGGGCTGGGACCTGTCCGGCCTGTACGACTCCGACCCTGGACGAGCCCGGACGACGTACACCCGCGAGGGCGGATTCCTCTACGAGGCAGGCGACTTCGACGCCGACTTCTTCGGGATCTCGCCGCGCGAGGCACTGGCGATGGACCCGCAGCAGCGGCTCTTGCTCGAGACCTCCTGGGAGGTCTTCGAACGGGCCGGTATCGACCCGGCCGGGCGGGAGAAGAGCCGGACCGGTGTCTTCGTGGGCGCGATGGCCCAGGACTACGGACCGCGTATGCACGACGCTTCGGATGAGCTACAGGGATACCTGCTGACCGGCAACACCGTCAGCGTCACTTCGGGCCGTATCTCCTACGCCATGGGATTCGAGGGCCCGGCGATGACGGTGGACACCGCCTGCTCGTCCTCTTTGGTGGCGCTGCATCTGGCGGTCCAGTCGTTGCGCCAGGGGGAGTGCGCGCTCGCGCTCGCCGGTGGGGTGACGGTGATGTCGATGCCGGGGCTGTTCGTGGAGTTCGGCAGGCAGCAAGGGCTGGCCCCGGACGGCCGGTGCAAGCCGTTCGCGTCGGCGGCGGATGGCACGGGCTTTGCCGAGGGCGCCGGGATGCTGCTGCTGGAGCGGCTTTCCGACGCGCGGCGGAACGGTCACCAGGTGCTCGCCGTGGTGCGGGGCAGCGCCGTCAACCAGGACGGCGCGTCAAACGGTCTGACCGCGCCGAACGGACCCTCCCAACAACGAGTGATCCGGGCGGCGTTGGCGAACGCGCGGCTTTCGCCCGCCGATGTGGACGTGGTCGAGGCGCACGGCACCGGCACGGCCCTGGGCGACCCGATCGAGGCCGAGGCGCTGCTCGCGACCTATGGGCGGGAGCGGGGCGCCGAGGACCGGCCGCTGTGGCTGGGCTCGGTGAAGTCGAACATCGGTCATACGCAGGCGGCCGCCGGTGTGGCGGGTGTGATGAAGATGGTGCTGGCGATGCGGCATGGGGTGCTCCCCAAGTCGCTGCACGTCGATGAGCCCTCGCCGCATGTGGACTGGTCGGCGGGTGCGGTGGAGCTGCTGACGGACGCGGTGGAGTGGCCGGAGACGGCGCGTCCGCGGCGTGCCGGTGTGTCGTCGTTCGGCATCAGTGGAACGAACGCCCATGTCCTCGTGGAGCAGGCTCCCGCAGAACTGGGCGTTGTCGAGCCGGTGGACGAGGGGCGCGAGGCCCCGGCGTCGGTGCCGTGGGTGGTGTCGGCGAAGTCCGAGGGTGCGCTGCGGGCGCAGGCGGAGCGGTTGTTGTCGGCGGTGAGCGGTGGCATGGCCGCCGAGGCGTCGGTCGTGGACGTGGCTTCGTCGCTGGTGACCACACGCTCGGTGTTCGAGCACCGGGCGGTGGTGCTGGCTGGTGATGGTGAGGGGTTTGCCGCTGGGTTGGAAGCTGTGGTGGATGGCGTTCCGGCGGGTGGTGTGGTGCGGGGTTCGGTGGTGTCGGGGAAGTTGGCGGTGTTGTTTTCGGGTCAGGGCAGTCAGCGGGTTGGGATGGGCCTGGGGTTGTATGAGGCGTTCCCGGTGTTCGCGGAGGCGTTCGATGAGGTGTGTGGGCGGTTTGACGGCTTGCTGGAGCGTTCGCTGCGGGAGGTGATCCGTGGGGATGCGGGCGTGTTGGGCGAGACGGCGTTTACGCAGTGTGGGTTGTTCGCGGTGGAGGTGGCGCTGTTCCGGTTGGTGGAGTCGTGGGGTGTGCGGCCGGATTTCGTAGCCGGGCATTCCATCGGGGAGCTGGTGGCGGCGTATGTGGCGGGCGTGTTGTCGCTTGCGGATGCGTGTGTGTTGGTGGCGGCTCGTGGGCGGTTGATGCAGGCGTTGCCGTCGGGTGGGGTGATGGTGTCGGTGCAGGCCGCCGAGGCGGATGTGCTCCCGTTGCTGGTCGGTTGTGAGGCCGAGGTGAGTGTGGCGGCGGTCAATGGTCCGCGCTCGACCGTGATCTCCGGTGCCGAGGCGGCGGTGTCCGAGGTTGCCGGGCTTCTGGAGGCCGAGGGCGTCAAGACCAAGCGGTTGCGCGTTTCGCACGCCTTCCATTCGCCGTTGATGGAGCCGATGCTGGCGGAGTTCCGGCAGGTGGCGGAGGGGCTGTCGTACGCGCCTCCGCGCATCCCCGTCGTGTCGAACGTGACGGGCCAGGTCGCTGACGTCGAGGCGCTGTGCTCGGCAGAGTACTGGGTGCGGCATGTCCATGAGGCCGTGCGGTTCGCGGATGGTGTGCGGAGTCTGGCGGACGCGGGAGTCACCACCTTCCTGGAGCTGGGTCCGGATGGGGTGCTGTCCGGGATGGGTCAGGAATGTGTGTCCGACGCCGTCTTCGCGTCCGCGCTGCGCGATGGCCGGGGCGAAGTTGCGTCGATACAGGAAGCGCTCGCCGAGATCTATGTACGGGGGCGGCAGGTCGACTGGTCTGCTGTGTTGGCACCGGCCCGCCCTCGCCGTGTGGAGTTGCCGACGTATGCGTTCCAACGGGAGCGCTTCTGGCTGGAGCCGGTCCGTACCGGCACGGCTCCGGCGGCGGCGCCCGCGGCCGACCGGTGGAGCCACCGGGTGTCGTGGTCGCCGGTTTCGGACGTGGTGGGTGCGCTGACGGGCACGTGGCTCGTGGCGATACCCGCTGGACTGGCCGGGGATGAGTGGGTTGTGGCCTGTGTGGCCGCGCTGGCCGGGCGAGGTGCGCTGCCCGTTGTCGTCGAGCTGGAGCATGACGATGCCGACCGTGTGGTGATGGCGGACCGGCTGCGCGGGGCTCTGGATGAGGCCGATGTCTCCGACGCCGGGGGTGTGCTGTCGCTGCTGGCGCTGGCGGAGGGGCGGCATGGCGAGTACGGGGCGGTGCCGTTGGGTGTGGCGCTGACGTTGGCCCTGCTTCAGGCGGTCGGGGATGCGGGTGTGGGTGGCCGTGTGTGGTGTGTGACGCGGGGTGCGGTGGCGGTCGGCGGTTCGGAGAGTCCGTTGAGCGTGGAGCAGGCGGCGGTGTGGGGGCTGGGCCGGGTGGCCGGTTTGGAGGTGCCGGAGCGGTGGGGCGGTGTGCTGGATCTCCCCGAGGTGTGGGATGCGCGGGTGGCGGATCGTCTGGTGGATGTGGTGAGTGGTCGTGGGGGTGAGGTTGAGGTGGCGGTGCGGGCGTCGGGGGTGTTTGCGCGTCGTATTGTCCGGGCGTCGGTCGGCGGTGGTGGTGTTGGGGGTTGGGTGCCGTCGGGGACGGTGTTGGTGACGGGTGGTACGGGTGCGTTGGGTGGGTATGTGGCGCGGTGGTTGGCGGGTTCGGGTGCGGAGCATCTGCTGCTTGTTTCGCGTCGTGGTCCTGGGGCTGAGGGTGTGGATGAGTTGTGTGCCGAGTTGCGTGGGGTGGGTGTTCGGGTGACGGTGGTGGCGTGTGATGTGGGTGATCGTGAGGCGTTGGCCGGGGTGTTGGCCCGGGTGCCGGTGGAGTTTCCGCTGACGGCGGTGGTGCATGCGGCGGGTGTGCTGGATGACGGGGTGCTGGATGGGTTGTCGGTGGGGCGGTTCGAGGGTGTGTTGCGGGCGAAGTCGGAGGCGGCGTGGCATCTGCATGAGTTGACGTGTGAGTTGGGTCTTTCGGCGTTTGTGTTGTTTTCGTCGTTTTCGGGGGTGGTGGGTGCTGCTGGGCAGGCGAATTATGCGGCGGCGAATGCGGTGTTGGATGCGTTGGCGGAGTGGCGGCGTGGTGCGGGGTTGCCGGCCACTTCGGTGGCGTGGGGGCCCTGGGCCGACAACGGCATGGCAGGGGCCGTCGCGGATCGGTGGCGGCGCCATGGCCTTCCCGCGATGGATCCCGAGTCCGCCATCGCCGCCTTGGAGAAGAGCGTCAACCACCCGGCGGCAGCGTCGCTGATCCTCGCCGATGTCGAGTGGGACACCCTGGCCCGGACCATGGCGGACACGCGTTCGCGCCGACTCCTGAACGACCTGACGGCCCACGGCTCATCCGACGCCCCCCATGAGGAGACCACCGCTGACGGGTCGCTTCGCCGACGACTCGCCGGGCTGGGAACGGCCGAACAAGACCGTGTCCTCCTGGAGCTCGTGCGCTCGCATGTGGCAGCCGTCCTGGGCCACCGCCGTCCCGAGGCCATCGATGCCGACCGGGCCTTCAAGGAACTGGGCTTCGACTCCCTCGCGGCGGTGACCCTGCGCAACCGGCTGAACGCGGCCACTGGGCTGAGCCTGCCGAGCACCCTGCTCTTCGACCGCCCCACCGTGACGGCGCTGGTGAAACTGCTGCGCACCGAGGTACTGGGGCTGCGAAACGGCGCGGACGCCGCGGTGCCCGCCGCCGTGGCCATCGGCGACGAACCCGTCGCCATCGTGGCCATGAGCTGCCGCTTTCCCGGCGAGGTACGAACGCCCGAAGACCTATGGCAGCTGCTGCTCACCGGACGCGAGGTGCTGACCGAGTTCCCCGCCGACCGCGGATGGGACCTGGACACGCTCTATGGACCGGACCCGGACGAGCACGGCAAGAGCTATGTCCGCGAGGGCGGATTCCTCGAAGGCGCGGGCGACTTCGACCCGAAGTTCTTCGGCATCTCGCCGCGTGAGGCGGTGGCGATGGATCCGCAGCAGCGGCTGCTGTTGGAGACATCCTGGGAGGCGTTCGAGCGGGCGGGGATCGATCCCACGCTGCTCCGGGGCAGTCGGACCGGGGTCTTTGTGGGCAGCAACGGTCAGGACTACGGGACCAGCCTGCGCCAGGCGCCATCGGAGCATGTCGAGGGGCACCTGGTCACCAGTAGCGCGGCCAGCGTCGTCTCCGGCCGTATCTCCTACACGTTCGGCTTCGAGGGTCCGGCGGTCACGGTGGACACCGCCTGTTCGTCATCGCTGGTCGCCCTGCATCTGGCGGCGCAGTCCCTGCGCCTGGGCGAGTGCTCGCTCGCGCTCGCCGGCGGTGTCACCGTCATGTCCACCCCCGAGCTCTTCGTGGAGTTCAGCCGACAGCGCGGACTGGCGGCCGACGGTCGGTGCAAGGCGTTCGCGGCGGCCGCGGACGGTACGGGCTGGGGCGAGGGTGTGGGCTTGCTGCTGCTGGAGCGGCTGTCGGACGCGCGCCGCAACGGCCACCGGATCCTTGCGGTGGTACGTGGCTCCGCCGTCAACCAGGACGGTGCGAGCAACGGTCTCACCGCGCCGAGCGGACCATCGCAGCAGCGGGTGATCCGGGCCGCCCTGGCGAACGCCGGACTGTCGGCCGCCGATGTCGATGTGGTCGAGGCACACGGTACGGGCACGACGCTGGGCGATCCGATCGAGGCGCAGGCACTGCTCGCCACGTACGGGCAGGAGAGGCCGGAGGAGCGGCCGCTGCGGCTGGGCTCGATCAAGTCCAACATCGGGCACACCCAGGCCGCGGCCGGTGTGGCCGGGATCATCAAGTCGGTGCTGGCCATGCGCCACGGCGTGCTTCCGCGAACCCTGCACATCGATGAGCCGTCGCCGCATGTGGACTGGTCGGCGGGCGCGGTGGAGCTTCTGACCGCCCCGATCGCATGGCCCGAGACCGGCAGGCCGCGCCGGGCGGGCGTCTCCTCCTTCGGCGTGAGCGGCACCAACGCCCATGTGATCCTGGAGCAGGGGCCGTTGGAGCCCGACGCCGCCACGGAGACCACTTCCGAACCGGCCGTGGTGCCGTGGGTGGTATCGGCGAGGTCCGACGCGGGGCTCCGGGATCAGGCCGCACGCCTGCTGGCGATGGTGGGCGACGAGGCCGGTCTAGCGCCTGTGGACGTCGGTCTGTCGCTGGTGACCACACGCGCGCTCTTCGAGCGTCGGGCGGTGGTGCTCGGCGGTGACCGCACCGTCCTGAGAAACGGTCTGTCTGCGCTGGCGGAGGGCCGCGAGACCGCAGGCGTCGTGCACGGGGTGGCCTCTGGTCCTTCGGACCGTGTCGCCTTTGTCTTCCCTGGTCAGGGGTCGCAGTGGGTGGGGATGGCGGCGGGGTTGCTGGAGTCTTCGCCGGTGTTCGCGGAGCGGGTGGGTGAGTGTGCGGCGGCGTTGGCGCCGTTTGTGGACTGGTCGCTGGGGGATGTGTTGCGGGGTGGTGAGGGTGCTGCGGTGGCGTTGGAGCGGGTGGATGTGGTGCAGCCCGCTTTGTTCGCGGTGATGGTGTCGTTGGCGGAGTTGTGGCGTTCGTACGGTGTCGAGCCTGCCGCTGTTATTGGTCATTCGCAGGGTGAGATCGCGGCGGCGTGTGTGGCGGGTGCGTTGTCGTTGGAGGACGCGGCGCGTGTGGTGGCGTTGCGGAGCAAGGCGTTGCGGGCGTTGTCGGGTCGTGGCGGCATGGTGTCGGTGTCGCTGCCCGTGGAGGTGGTTCGGGAGCGGCTGGTCCGATGGGGTGAGCGGCTGTCGGTGGCGGCGGTGAACGGGCCCTCGGCGGTCGTGGTCTCCGGTGACGCCGACGCTTTGGACGAGTTGCTGGCGGCGTGCGAGGCGGAGGGGACCCGGGGGCGTCGTATCCCGGTGGACTACGCCTCCCACTGCGCTCACGTCGAGGCCATCGAGGACGAACTTCAGCAGGCTCTTGAGGGGATCGCTCCGCGCTCGTCGTCGGTGCCGTTCTACTCCACGGTCTCGGCAAGTGTGCTGGACACCCAGGAACTGGACGCCGGGTACTGGTACCGCAATCTGCGCCGGACGGTGCGCTTCGAGGAGACCGTCCGCGCCCTGCTTGCCGATGGTTTCGATACGTTTATCGAGGCCAGCGCCCACCCTGTTCTGACGATGGGCGTGGAGCAGACGGCTCAGGACCACGGCACGCACATCACCGCCGTAGGGTCGCTGCGCCGCGACGAAGGCGGTCTCGACCGCTTCGCCACCTCCCTGGCCGAGGCGTACGTCGGCGGTGCCGCTGTCGACTGGGCGGTGATGTTCGCGGGCACCGGCGCCCGACGCGTCGACTTGCCGACGTATGCCTTCCAGCACCAGCGCTACTGGGTCCAGCCCTCACCCGCGACGGGTGATGTGTCCTCCGCCGGACTGGTCTCCGCCGACCACCCTCTTCTCGGTGCGGCGACCGCGCTGCCCGACTCGGACGGGTGGTTGCTGACGGGCCGCCTCTCGCTCCGTACGCATCCCTGGCTGGCCGAACACGCCGTACTCGACCGGGCCCTGCTGCCCGCGTCCGCGTTCGTCGAGTTGGCGCTGCGGGCCGGTGACGCGACCGGATGCGACCGGGTGGAGGAGCTGACGCTGGAGGCGCCTCTGGTGCTTCATGAACAGGGCGCCGTACAGATCCAGTTGACCGTTGGCGCGGCTGACGAGGGCGGCGGGCGCCCCTTGCGGGTGTACGCGAGGGCGGAGGACACCGCGGACCGGCCCTGGACCCGGCATGCCTCGGGAACGCTGATTCACAGCGAAGCCCACGGCGAGGCCGATAGCCCTGCCACGGCCCCGAACCCGGCCGCCGACCTCAGCGTATGGCCGCCGACAGGAGCGGAGGCCGTGGACACCGCCGGGTTCTACGAGCGGCTGGCCGACGCCGGGGTGGTGTACGGCCCGGTGTTCCGTGGTGTGCGTGCGGTGTGGCGCCGCGGTGACGAGCTCTTCGCCGAGGTGGTGTTGCCGGAGGAAGCGCGTGGTGAGGTGCCTCGGTTCGGCATCCATCCGGCCTTGCTGGACACCGCCTTGCAGCCGGGCCTGGCGCCCCTCTCGGGCGATGCGGACGGTATCCGCCTGCCGTTCCTCTGGAGCGGTGTGTCGTTGCATGCGACCGGGGCGTCCACGCTCCGTGTGCGGCTGATCCGCAAGGGCACCGACACCCTGTCCGCGCTGGTCGCCGACCCGGCCGGAACACCGGTGGCCACGGTGGACGCGCTGGTGGCGCGACCGGTGACGGAGGAGCAGTTCACGGCCGCGACAGCGGAGCCCGGCGACGTTCGGCCGGAACGGGCCACGGTGGTCCGGCGCGCACTGGCTCAGGTGGCGCCCGGAGCGGAGGAGGCGTCGCTGCGGCAGCGGCTGCTGAGCGTGGCCGGCGACGCGGAGCGCGAGCGAATGGTGCTGCGCATGGTCCAGGATCAGGCCGCCACCGTCCTCGGCTACAGCGCACCGGACGCGGTCGAGCCGGAGATCTCCTTCAAGGAGCACGGGTTCGACTCCCTCACGGCGGTGGAGCTGCGGAATCGGCTGAACGTGGCCACGGGGGAGCGGCTGCCCGCGACGCTCGTCTTCGACTACCCGACCCCGGCGGCGCTCGCGGAATACCTCCGCACGGAACCGCTCGGCCTCCGGGAAGGCGATGTCCCCTCGGTACCCACACCCGTCACCCGGGCCGAGCCGGACGACGATCCGATCGCCATCGTGGCGATGGGGTGCCGTCTGCCCGGCGGTGTCCACTCCCCGGAAGACCTGTGGGACCTGCTGACCGAGGGCCGTGATGCGATATCCGGCTTCCCCGAGGACCGCGGCTGGGAGCTCGACGGGCTCTACGACCCCGACCCCGACGTGCCCGGGAAGACCTACGCCAGGCACGGTGGCTTCGTCGACGGCGCCGGTGAATTCGACGCGGCGTTCTTCGGTATCTCCCCGCGCGAGGCGGTGGCGATGGATCCGCAGCACCGGCTGCTGCTGGAGACGTCATGGGAGACCTTCGAGCGTGCGGGTATCGACCCGGCCTCCTTGCGTGGCAGCCAGACCGGTGTGTTCGTGGGCGCCGGATCACACGGGTACGGCGCGGGTCCGATCAGGCCGTCGAGCGGTGTCGAGGGTTACCTGCTCACCGGCAACGCCCTCAGCGTGACCTCCGGTCGGCTCGCCTATGCGTTCGGCTTCGAAGGGCCGGCCGTCGCCGTCGACACGGCGTGCTCGTCGTCGCTGGTGGCGCTGCACCTGGCCGCGCAGTCGCTGCGGCAGGGCGAATGCTCCCTGGCCCTGGCCGGTGGCACCGCCGTCATGTCCACCCCCTGGACCTTCGTCGGCTTCAGCCGCCAGCGCGGGCTGGCACCGGACGGGCGCTGCAAGCCCTTCTCCGCCACCGCCGATGGCTTCGGCCCGGCGGAAGGCGTTGGTGTGCTGCTGCTGGAGCGGCTGTCGGACGCGCGGCGCAACGGCCATCAGGTGCTGGCGGTGGTACGCGGCACCGCGGTCAACCAGGACGGTGCGAGCAACGGTCTCACCGCGCCCAACGGGCCGTCCCAGCAGCGGGTGATCCGCGCCGCGCTGGCGAACGCGCGGCTGTCGGCGGCCGAGGTGGACGCGGTCGAGGCACATGGCACCGGGACCAAGCTGGGCGACCCGATCGAGGCACAGGCCCTGCTGGCCACATACGGCAAGGGCCGCCCCGAAGAACGGCCGCTGCTGCTGGGCTCGGTGAAGTCGAACATCGGGCACACACAGGCGGCGGCGGGCGTGGCCGGTGTGATCAAGATGGTGCTCGGTATGCGACATGGGCTGCTGCCGCGCACACTGCACCTGGACGAGCCATCGCCGCATGTGGACTGGTCCACGGGCGGAGTGCGCCTGCTGACGGACGATATGCCCTGGCCGGAGACGGGACGGCCGCGGCGCGCGGCGGTCTCCGCCTTCGGGATGAGCGGAACCAACGCCCACGCCGTGCTGGAACAGGCCCCGTTCGAGGAGGCTCCCAGCGCTGGCGTCGATGACGACGCCCCGGCCGGGGAACTGCCGGAGATCACACCATGGGTGATCTCCGGACGGTCGGACACCGCGGTCGAGGCACAGGCGGAGCGGTTGCTGACACACATGCGCGAGCGCCGAGAGCTGTCGCCCACCGATATCGGGCTGTCGTTGACGACCACACGCAGTGTGTTCGAACACCGCGCGGTGGTTCTGGCGGGAGACGGGGACGGCCTCATGAACGGCCTGGGCGCGCTGGCCGAGGGGCATGCGGCACCCGGTGTGGTGCGAGGGACGGCGGCCGCCAGGGACCATGCCGTGTTTGTTTTCCCTGGTCAGGGGTCGCAGTGGGTGGGGATGGCGGCGGCGTTGTTGGAGTCTTCGGCGGTGTTCGCGGAGCGGGTGGGTGAGTGTGCTGCGGCGTTGGCGCCGTTTGTGGAGTGGTCGTTGGTGGATGTGTTGGGTGATGCCCCTGCGTTGGAGCGGGTGGATGTGGTGCAGCCGGTGTTGTGGGCGGTGATGGTGTCGTTGGCGGAGGTGTGGCGTTCGTACGGCGTGGAGCCCGCGGCCGTTATCGGTCATTCGCAGGGTGAGATCGCGGCGGCGTGTGTGGCGGGTGCGTTGTCGTTGGAGGACGGCGCGAAGGTGGTGGCGTTGCGGAGTAAGGCGCTTCGGGCGCTATCAGGCCGTGGCGGCATGGTGTCGGTGTCCTTGCCGGTGGAGGCGGTTCGGGAGCGGCTTGCGATGTGGGGTGAGCGGTTGTCGGTGGCGGCGGTGAATGGGCCTTCGGCGGTGGTGGTCTCCGGTGACGCGGACGCGTTGGAGGAGTTGCTGGCGCTGTGCGAGGCGGAGGGGATTCGGGCGCGTCGTGTGCCCGTGGATTACGCCTCGCACTGTGCTCACGTCGAGGCCATCGAGGACGAGCTTCGGCAAGTGCTCGCGGGGATCGGTCCTCGGTCGTCGTCGGTGCCGTTCTATTCGACGGTGACCGGTGGGGTACTCGATACGACCGCGCTGGATGCCGGGTACTGGTACCGCAACCTGCGCCAGACAGTCCGTTTCGATGAGACCGTACGTGCCCTGCTGTCCGATGGCTTCCAGGTGTTCATCGAGGCCAGTGCCCACCCCGTCCTGATGATGGGTGTGGAGCAGACGGCCGAGGATCAGGGCGTCGGGGTCACCGCCGTTGGTTCGCTGCGCCGCGATGAAGGTGGCCTGGAGCGGTTCCTGACCTCCCTGGCGGAGGCGTATGTCGGCGGCGCGTCCGTCGACTGGGCAGGGCTCTTCACCGGGACCGGGGCGGAGCGCGTCGATCTGCCGACGCATGCCTTCCAGCGCACGCACTTCTGGCTGGAGTCCGAGACCGCGGAGGCCGGTGATGTGTCATCGGTGGGGCTGGACTCGGCCGGGCATCCGCTGCTGGGGGCCGCCGTGCCGCTGCCCGGCTCCGACGGTTTCCTGCTCACCGGCCGGCTGTCGCTCCGTACCCATCCCTGGCTCGCCGACCACGCGGTGCTGGGCCGGGCCATCCTGCCCGGTACGGCGTTTGTCGAGCTCGCGACGCGGGCCGGTGACGCGGTCGGTTGCGACCGGCTGGAGGAGCTGACGCTGGAGGCGCCCCTGGTACTGCCCGACGAGGGGGCGGTCCAGGTGCAGTTGGTGGTGAGCGGGCCCGCGCAGGACGGGCAGCGCGAGTTCAGCGTGTATGCCCGCCGTGACGATGCTCCGAACGCGTCGTGGATGTGCCATGCGAAGGGCATGTTGGCCCTGGCGTCCGGCGCCGTCGCCGGGACGACGGACCCGGCGGACCTGACCACATGGCCATCGCCGGGGGCCGAGGCGGTCGAGACCGCGGACTTCTACGAGGATGTGGCGGCCACCGGGCTTGCGTACGGACCGGTGTTCCGAGGGCTGCGCGCCGTCTGGCGCAAGGGCGACGACGTCTTCGCTGAGGTGGCGCTGCCGGAGGAGTCGCGGGCGGACGCGGCCCGGTTCGGGCTGCACCCCGCGCTGCTGGACACGGCGCTGCACGCCTGGCTGGTGTGCGCCGCCGCGAAGAAGGACGGGGCCGCGGACGGGATCCGGCTGCCGTTCGTATGGAGCGGTGTGTCGCTGTACGCCACCGGCGCGACCTCCCTGCGGGTACGGCTGGCCCGCGCGGGCGCCGACGGGATGTCCGTGCTGGTGGCCGACGCCGCCGGAACGCCGGTGGCCACGGCGGACGCGCTGGTCACCCGACCGGTTTCGGAGGCACAGCTCGCAGCGTCCACCGACGACGGCGAGTCGCTGTACCGGGTGGAGTGGGTCGCGACGCCCGCCACCGACCCGGCTCCGGCCGCGACCCTCGCCACCGATCGGTGTGCCGTGGCCGGACCGGACGCCTTCGGCCTGGCCAGGGCGTTGAAGGTGGCCGACGGATCGGTGGAGGAACACGCCGACCTGGCCGCTCTCGAAGCGCATGTGCGATCCGGGGCCCCCACGCCGGACCTGGTGTTCGTCACGGTGTCCTCCGGCCCCGGCGAGGACATCGTCCCGGCCACGCGGACGGTGGCCCACCGCACCCTGGACCTGGTACGGGAATGGCTGGCGGAAGACCGGTTCGCCGGGGCGCGACTGGTGTTCGTCACCCGGGGCGCGCTGGCCACCGAGGACGGTGCGGACCCGCGTGACCTGGCGGCGGCCCCGGTGTGGGGGCTGGTGCGGTCGGCGCAGGCCGAGCATCCGGACCGGTTCGTCCTGCTGGACGTGGACGGTGGCGAGGCGTCGCTCGCCGTGGTGCACCAGGCGGTGTCGACCGGCGAACCTCAGCTCGCGGTACGCGGTGCCGAGGTGCTGGTGCCGCGTCTGGTCCCCGGAGCCGCGATGGGTGTGCTGACGCCCGCGGACGGCGCGGAGGCGTGGCGGCTGGAGGCGTCCGGGACGGGCACGCTGGAGGGGCTGACGCTGGCCACGGCCACGGACGCCACCCGGGAGCTCGGCGAGCACGAGGTGCGGGTGGCCGTTCGCGCCACGGGCCTGAACTTCCGCGATGTCCTCATCTCCCTGGGCATGTATCCGGACGAGGCCATGATGGGCGGCGAGGGGGCCGGGGTGGTCGTGGCCATCGGCCCCGGTGTGACATCCCTCGCCGTCGGCGACCGGGTGATGGGGCTGTGGTCCGGTGGCTTCGGGCCGTTGGCGGTGGTGGACCACCGCACCCTGGTGCGGATCCCGGACGGCTGGTCCTTCACCGAGGCCGCGTCCGTCCCCATCGTCTTCGTGACGGCTTTGTACGCGCTGCGGGAGCTGGCGGGCGTACGGCGCGGTGAATCGCTGCTGGTCCATGCCGCCGCCGGTGGCGTGGGGATGGCGGCGGTGCGGCTGGCGCGGGCCTGGGGCGTCGAGGTGTTCGCCACCGCGAGCGAGACCAAGTGGGACGTCCTGCGCGACCTCGGGCTGGACGAGGCGCATATCGCCTCGTCGCGGACGGTGGAGTTCGAGCGGCGGTTCAGGGACTCCTCGGCCGGTCGTGGGGTGGATGTCGTCCTGGACTCGCTGGCCGGTGAGTTCGTCGACGCGTCGCTGCGGCTGCTCGGCGAGGGCGGGCGCTTCATCGAGATGGGCAAGACGGACGTACGGTCCGCCGACGCGGTGGCCGCGGCCCATCCGGGCGTGCTGTACCGGGCGTTCGACCTTGCGGAGGCGGGCCCCGAGCGCATCGGCGAGATGCTCGCGGAGATCGTGGCCCTCTTGGAACGAGGTGTGCTGGAGCCGCTGCCCACCCGTGTGTGGGATGTGCGCAGGGCTCCCGAGGCGTTCCGGTTCATGAGCCAGGCGCGCCATGTGGGCAAGTTGGTGCTCAGCGTTCCGGCCGCGCTGGATCCGCAGGGCACCGTACTGATCACCGGCGCCGGAGGTGTCCTGGGCGGAATCATCGCCCGGCATCTGGTGGCGGAGCGCGGCATACACCGGCTGCTGCTGGTCGGCCGCCGTGGCCGCGCGGCCGAGAGCCTGGCGGGGCTCGAGGCGGAGCTGACGGCGCTGGGGGCCTCGGTCACCGTCGCCGCCTGCGATGTCGCCGACCGTGAGGCGCTGGCCGATCTGCTGGCGGAGCTGCCCGATGGACGGGGTCTGACCGGTGTGGTCCACGCCGCGGGCATCCTGGACGACGGAACGGTGGCCTCGCTGACACCGGAGCGGCTCGACGCGGTGCTGCGTGCCAAGGTCGACGGGGCGTGGCATCTGCATGAGCTGACACGCCGCTTCGATGTGGCCATGTTCGCCCTGTTCTCGTCGACCGCCGGTGTCCTGGGATCCGCCGGGCAGGCCAACTACGCCGCCGCCAACACCTTCCTGGACGGGCTGGCCCAGCGGCGCAGGGCCATGGGCCTGCCCGGAGTGTCGCTCGCCTGGGGCATGTGGGCCGAGCGCACAGGGATGACCGAACACCTCGGCCAGGCGGACCTCTCGCGTATGACACGGGTCGGAGTGGTGCCGTTCCCGTCCGAGGAGGGGTTGCGGCTGTTCGACACGGCCGGCCGGCTGGCCGAGGGCGTGGTGGTGCCCGCGCGGCTCGACCTGGGCCACCTGGCGGCCGCCGCCGACACCACGCCCGTACCCCCGTTGCTCAACGGACTCGTACGGCGGCCCGCCCCGCCGCGGCGCGCCTCGGCCCAGGACGACCCCGGGGCGAAGGAGGTGCCGCTGGCCAGGCGTCTGGCCGGGCTCGGCCAGGGGGAGCGGCGGCGGACGCTGCTGCGTCTGGTCCAGGAACACGCCGCCACGGTCCTCGGCCATGGGACACCGTCGTCGGTGGCCACCGACCGTGGCTTCCTGGAGCTCGGCTTCGATTCGCTCACCGCGGTCGAACTGCGCAACAGGCTGAACGCCGCCACCGGGCTGCGGCTGCCCGCGACCCTCATCTTCGACTACCCGACCCCTGCCGCGCTGGCCGGACACCTGGGTGAGGAGATCGCACCCGTGGCGGTGGGCGACCAGTCGGACATGGCCGCCGAACTCGACCGGCTGGAAGCCGCGTTGCTCGGCACGGACACGGCCGCCGATGACGCCACCCGCGCGATGGTGACCGGACGGCTGAAGCGCCTTCTGTCTCGATGGGACGGCGACCGTGGCGGCTCGGCGCCGAATGGCGCGGCCAACGCTCCCAGCAGTGCGGACCCCGCCACCGCATCCGGCGACACGGCCACGGCCAACGGTTCCGGCGACACGGCCCCCGCCACCGCTCCCGGAGGGCCGGACGACGTCGCCGACCATCTGGAGACGGCGGCGGCCGACGAGCTCTTCGCCTTCATCGACCAGGAGTTCGGGTCGTCGTGATCCGAGTAGCGGCCGCCACCACGGCGCACCCACGCAGCCACACCACCTGCCCGCCGACCACCCCGCTCCCGAAGCGCGACCCCGAGAGGTTCTGATGTCGGAACAAGAAAAGCTGCTCGGTTACCTCCGGCGGGTGACGGCTGATCTGCACCAGACGCGGCAGCGCCTTCAGGACGTGGAGTCCGCGGCCCGCGAGCCGATCGCGATCGTCGGGATGAGCTGCCGCTTCCCCGGCGGGGTGCGTTCCCCCGAGGAGTTCTGGCGGCTGCTGAGCGGGGCCGAGGACGCCATCACGGCGTTCCCCGAGGACCGCGGCTGGGACCTCGGCTCGCTCTACGACGCGGACCCCGACCGGCCGGGCACCTCCTACGCGCGCGAGGGCGGATTCCTGCACGACGTCGGCGACTTCGATCCCTCCTTCTTCGGGATCTCGCCACGTGAGGCGCTGGCGATGGACCCCCAGCAGCGGCTGCTGCTGGAGACCTCGTGGGAGGCCATCGAGCGGGCGGGCATCGATCCGGACTCGCTCCGGGGCAGCCGGTCCGGAGTCTTCGTCGGGGCCGTGGCCCCCGACTACGGGCCGCGGGTGCACGAGGCCACCGACGGTGTCGAGGGCCATCTGGTGACCGGCAGCGCCATCAGCGTGGTGTCCGGGCGCGTGGCCTACAGCCTGGGCCTGGAGGGCCCGGCCGTCACGGTGGACACCGCGTGCTCCTCGTCGCTGGTCGCCCTGCACCTGGCCGTACAGGCCCTGCGGCAGGGGGAGTGCTCCCTCGCCCTGGCCGGTGGTGTCACCGTCATGGCCACGCCCGGCACCTTCATCGGCTTCAGCCGGCAGCGCGGACTCGCACCGGACGGCCGGTGCAAGCCCTTCGCGGCGGCGGCCGACGGTTTCGGGCCTGCCGAAGGCGCGGGCATGCTCTTCCTGGAGCGGCTCTCCGACGCACACCGCAACGGGCACCCCGTGCTGGCCGTCGTCCGTGGCACGGCGACCAACCAGGACGGTGCGAGCAGCGCGCTGTCCGCGCCCAACGGGCCGTCCCAGCAGCGGGTGATCCGCCAGGCGCTGGCCAACGCCGGGCTGACGGCCGGGCAGGTCGACGCCGTGGAGGCACACGGGACGGGTACGACACTGGGCGACCCGATCGAGGCCCAGGCACTGCTGGCCACCTACGGCCGTGAGCGCACCGCGGACCAACCGCTGCTGCTGGGGTCGGTCAAGTCGAACATCGGGCATACGCAGGCGGCGGCCGGTGTGGCCGGTGTGATGAAGATGGTGCTGGCGATGCGGCACGGAGTGCTGCCCCGCACCTTGCATATCGACGAGCCGTCGCCGCATGTGGACTGGACGGCGGGCACCGTCGAACTCCTCACCGAGGCCGCCCCATGGCCCGAAGGTGAGGAACCGCGCCGGGCCGGTGTGTCCTCATTCGGCATCAGCGGCACCAACGCCCACGCCATCATCGAGCAGGCGCCGCCACCGGCCGCCACCGATGCCACCTCTGGCACGGACGTGGCGGAGCCGGCGGAGGCGCCCCGGACGGTGCTGCCGCTCGTCGCCTGGCCGCTGTCGGGCAAGTCAGAGGCGGCGCTGAGCGCCCAGGCCGGGCGGCTGCTGGACCACGCGGAGCAGCACCCGGAGGCCACGGCAGGGGACATCGGACTCTCCCTTGCCACCGCACGGACCGCCTTCGACCACCGCGCGGTCGTGCTGGCATCCGACCGTGCGGACGCGGTACGTACCCTGGCCGATCACCTCGCGGGCCGGGCGACCTCCGGGCTGGTCGAAGGCGTCGCCAGGCGCAGCGCCGGAGTCGCGTTCGTCTTTCCCGGCCAGGGTTCGCAGTGGGTGGGGATGGCGGCCGGGCTGCTGGATTCTTCCCCGGTGTTCGCCCGGCGGATCGACGCGTGTGCGGCGGCCCTGGCCCCGCATGTGGACTGGTCACTCGTGGACGTGTTGCGCGGCGGGGAGAGCGCCGCGGCCGCGTTGGAGCGGGTGGATGTGGTGCAGCCCGCCCTGTTCGCGGTGATGGTCTCGCTGGCGGAGCTGTGGCGCTCGTACGGAGTGGAGCCCGCGGCCGTCATCGGCCACTCACAGGGCGAGATCGCCGCCGCGTGTGTCGCCGGGGCGCTCTCCCCGGAGGACGCCGCACGCGTCGTGGCGTTGCGGAGCAAGGCGCTGCGGGCGCTGTCCGGGCGCGGCGGCATGGCCTCGGTGTCGCTGCCCGTGGAACGCGTACGGGAGCGGATCGCCGCATGGGGTGAGCGGCTGTCGGTGGCGGCGGTGAACGGCCCCTCGGCGGCCGTGGTCTCCGGCGACGCCGACGCGCTGGACGAGCTGCTGACCGCCTGTGAGGCGGAGGAGATCCGGGCGCGCCGCATCCCCGTCGACTACGCCTCGCACTCCGCCCACGTCGAGAGCCTCGAGGACGAGATCCGGCGCACCCTCGCCGGGATCGCCCCGCGACCCTCCTCGGTGCCGTTCTACTCGACGGTGACCGGCGGTGTGCTGGACACCACGGAGCTGGACGCCGGCTACTGGTACCGCAACCTCCGCAGGACCGTGCGTTTCGACGACACCGTACGGGTGCTTCTCGACGAGGGCTTCCAGACGTTCGTGGAGGCCAGCGCGCATCCGGTGCTGACCATGGGCATCGAGCAGACGGCCGACGACCACGGCACTCCGGTGGCGGCCATCGGTTCGCTGCGCCGCGACGAAGGCGGGCTGGAACGCTTCCTGACCTCCCTGGCCGAGGCGCACGTCGGCGGCATCGCCGTCGACTGGCGGACGGTTTTCGCCGGGACCGGTGCGCACCCCGTCGACCTGCCCACCTACGCCTTCCAGCACAAGCGCTATTGGCTCACCTCGGCCACCACGGCGCGTCCCATCGACGGCACCTCGGCCGAAGACGCCGCGGACGCGCACTTCTGGCAGGCCG
The DNA here is from genome assembly GCF_024519315.1 of Streptomyces malaysiensis subsp. samsunensis. Lineage (GTDB taxonomy): Bacteria > Actinomycetota > Actinomycetes > Streptomycetales > Streptomycetaceae > Streptomyces > Streptomyces malaysiensis. The sequence goes on from NZ_JANIIC010000040.1 coordinate 90,981, forward strand.
TGGAGCGCGAGGACGCCGAGGCGCTGGCGGCCACGCTCCAGGTCGAATCCACCGAGCAGCACACCTCGTTGGGCACCGTCCTGCCCGCCCTCGCACAGTGGCGCCGTCAGCGGCGCTCCGAATCGACCGTGGACGAGTGGCGCTACCGTGTGATCTGGCGCCCCACGAGCGGCACCCCGGCCCCCTCGCTCACGGGGCCATGGCTGCTGCTGGCACCCGGCTCCCGTACCGGTGACCCGCTGGTCACGGCCTCCCGCGAGGCACTCGTGGCACACGGCGCCGATGTCGTCCTCGTCGAACTGGGCGAAGACGACGCGGACCGCGCCACGGTGGCCGAGCGGCTGCGCGCCGCCACCGCCGACCACCCGCTGAACACGTTGTCCGGGGTGCTGTCGCTGCTGCCGCTGGACGAGCACCCGCACCCCGCACATCCGGTGGCCACCACCGGCCTGACCCTGACCCTCGCGCTGATCCAGGCCCTCGCCGACCTCGGTGTCCGGGCACCGCTGTGGTGCGCCACCCAGGGCGCGGTGTCCATCGGCAGCTCCGACCCGCTCACCAGCCCCGCCCAGGCCGCGGTGTGGGGCCTGGGTCGGGTGGCCGGAGTGGAGTACCCGGACAGCTGGGGCGGGCTGATCGACCTGCCGCGGACCATGGACACCCGGGCCGGGACCCGGCTCGCCGGAGTACTCGCGGGCGGTGGCCCCGAGGACCAGGTCGCGATCCTCGGCTCGGGCGTGATGCTGCGCCGGCTCGAACCCGCGCCCCTCGGGAACACCCCCGCGCGGCGCGCCTGGAAGCCCCGTGGCACGGTCCTCATCACCGGTGGCACCGGTGCCCTCGGCACTCATCTGGCCCGGTGGCTGGCGCACAACGGCGCCGAACACCTGGTGCTGACCAGCCGTCGCGGGCTGGCGGCCCCCGGCGCCGAAGACCTGGTCGCCGAACTGGCCGAACAGGGCACCCCGGTCACCGTCGCCGCCTGCGATGTGGCCGACCGCGCCGCGCTCCAGCGCGTCCTCGCGGCCATACCGGACGACCAGCCGCTGACCGCCGTCATCCATGCCGCGGCCCATATCGACCTGGCCGGGCTGGGCGCCACGACTTCGGCGGAGTTCGCCCAGGTCATGGACGCGAAAGTGGCGGGCGCGGCCCATCTGGACGAGTTGCTGGGCGACACCCCACTGGACGCCTTCGTGCTGTTCTCCTCGGTCTCCGGGCTGTGGGGTGTGGGCGACCACGGCGCGTATGCCGCCGCCAACGCCTACCTGGACGCGCTCGCCGAGCGACGGCGGGCGAACGGCCTGTCGGCCACCTCGGTGGCCTGGGGAGTGTGGGACGCCACCGGCGACAACATGCCCGAGGCCCTGGACCTGGACCAGTTGCGGCGGCGTGGACTGCGGTTCATGGACCCGGCGCTCGGCGTTGCCGCACTGCGGCAGACACTTGACCACGACCAGACCCACCTGGCGATCGCCGATATCGACTGGGACAGCTTCATCCCGGTCTTCACCTCCGCCCGCCCCAGCCCGCTGCTGGACGAACTGCCCGCGATGCGACGCATCCAGGAGGGCGCCGACGGCGCCGGGGCGATCGCGAACGCCTCGGCCGACGCCTCCTCGGGCCTGCGGCAGCGGCTGGCCGGACTGACCCCCACCGAGCGTGAGCACACCGTCCTGGAACTGGTGCGCGCGCAGGTGGGGGCCGTCCTGGGCCACGCCACCTCGGACGCGGTGGACTCCGAACGAGCCTTCAAGGACCTCGGATTCGACTCGCTGACCGCCGTCGAGCTGCGCAACCGGCTGAACGCCGCCACCGGGCTGCGCCTGCCCGCCACGCTGGCCTTCGACTACCCCAGCACCGCCGTACTGAGCGAGCACATCCTCACCGAGCTGACGGGGGCGGCGACCGACGGCGAGGCCGACGTCCCCGCCCTCACGAACACGGCGGCCGGGGTGGCGGCGACCCGGGCCGTGCCCGCGGACTCCGACGACGACCCCATCGCCATCGTGGCGATGAGCTGCCGCTACCCGGGCGGAGTGGCCTCCCCCGAGGAGCTGTGGCAGCTGATCGTGTCCGGTGGTGACGCGATCGGCGGGCTGCCCACCGACCGGGGCTGGGACATCGAGGGCATCTACGACCCGGACCCGGACGCGCCCGGCAGGACGTATGTGCGCGAGGGCGGATTCCTCTACGGCGCGGGCGAGTTCGACCCGGCGTTCTTCGGTATTTCGCCTCGTGAGGCGCTGGCGATGGACCCCCAGCAGCGGCTGCTGCTGGAGACCTCATGGGAAGCCTTCGAGCGCGCCGGTGTGCCCGCGCTCGCGCTGCGCGGCAGCCGCACCGGCGTCTTCATCGGCTCCAACTACCAGGAGTACGGACCGCGAGTGCACGAGGCGCCCGAGGGCTCCGAAGGCCACCTGATGACGGGCAGTGCGGCCAGCGTGGTGTCCGGACGCGTCGCATACGCCTTCGGCTTCGAGGGCCCCGCGGTGACGGTGGACACCGCGTGCTCGTCGTCGCTGGTGGCGCTGCACCTGGCGGCCCAGGCGCTGCGGAACGGGGAGTGCTCGCTGGCGCTCGCCGGTGGCGTCGCCGTCATGCCGAACCCCGGCGCCCTCATCGGCTTCAGCCGCCAGCGGGGCCTGGCGCTCGACGGCCGCTGCAAGGCGTTCGCGGGGGCCGCGGACGGAATGGGGCTCGCGGAGGGCGTCGGTGTGCTGCTGCTGGAGCGGCTGTCCGACGCACGGCGCAACGGGCACCGGGCGCTGGCGGTGGTACGGGGCAGCGCGGTCAACCAGGACGGTGCGTCGAACGGTCTGACGGCGCCGAACGGCCCCTCCCAGCAGCGGGTGATCCGGGCGGCGCTGGAGAGCGCCCGGCTGTCGGCCGCCGAGGTGGACGCGGTGGAGGCGCACGGTACGGGGACGAAGCTGGGCGATCCCATCGAGGCGCAGGCGCTGCTCGCGACCTACGGCCAGGAGCGGGTGGCCGAGGACCGGCCGTTGTGGCTGGGCTCGATCAAGTCGAACATCGGTCATACGCAGGCGGCCGCGGGTGTGGCGGGTGTGATGAAGATGGTGCTGGCGATGCGGCATGGGGTTTTGCCGAGGACGCTGCATGTTGATGAGCCCTCGTCGCATGTGGACTGGTCGGCGGGCGCGGTGGGGCTGCTGACGGATGCGGCGGAGTGGCCGGAGGCGGATCGCCCGCGGCGTGCGGGTGTGTCGTCGTTCGGTATCAGCGGCACCAACGCACACGTGATCCTGGAACACGTTCCGGAGGAGCAGCCGGTCGCCGAGCCTGTGACCGAGGGCCCCGAGGAGCCGGGGCTGGTGCCGTGGGTGGTGTCGGCGAAGTCCGAGGGTGCGCTGCGGGCGCAGGCGGAGCGGTTGCTGCCCTACGCCCGGGGTGAGGCCGGGACGGAGGCGTCGGTGGCCGATGTGGCGCTGTCGCTGGCCACGACCCGGTCGGCCCTTGAAGAGCGGGCGGTGGTGCTGGCGGGTGATGGTGAGGGGTTCGCCGCTGGGTTGGGGGCGCTGGTGGAGGGCGTTCCGGCGGCTGGTGTGGTGCGGGGTTCGGTGGTGCCGGGGAAGTTGGCGGTGTTGTTCTCGGGGCAGGGCAGTCAGCGGGTCGGGATGGGCCGGGAGCTGTATGAGGCGTTCCCGGTGTTCGCCGACGCGTTTGACGAGGTGTGTGCGCTGTTCGACGTGGAGTTGGCGCATCCGCTGCGGGATGTGGTGTTCGGGGATGCGGACACGGATGCGTTGGATGAGACCGGGTTTACGCAGTGTGGGTTGTTCGCGGTGGAGGTGGCGCTGTTCCGGCTGGTCGAGTCGTGGGGTGTGCGGCCGGATTTTGTGGCCGGGCATTCGATTGGTGAGTTGGTGGCGGTGTATGTGGCGGGTGTGTTGTCGCTTGCGGATGCGTGTGTGCTGGTGGCGGCTCGTGGGCGGTTGATGCAGGCGTTGCCGTCGGGTGGGGTGATGGTGTCGGTGCAGGCCGCCGAGGCGGATGTCCTGCCGTTGCTGGTCGGTCGTGAGGCCGAGGTGAGTGTGGCGGCGGTCAACGGTCCGCGCTCGACCGTGATCTCCGGTGTGGAAGACGCGGTGATGGAGGTCGCTGGGCTGCTGGAGGCCGCGGGCGTCAAGACGAAGCGGTTGCGTGTTTCGCATGCTTTCCATTCGCCGTTGATGGAGCCGATGCTGGCGGAGTTCCGGCAGGTGGCGGAGGGACTGTCGTACGCGCCTCCGCGTATCCCGGTCGTGTCGAATGTGACGGGCCAGGTCGCGGACGTCGAGGCGCTGTGCTCGGCCGAGTACTGGGTGCGGCACGTCCGAGAGACCGTGCGCTTCGCCGATGGGGTGCAGACCCTGGCCGGACAAGGAGCGGTCACCTACCTGGAGTTGGGCCCGGACGGAGTCCTTTCCGGGATGGGGCAGGAGTGCGTCCCGGACGCCGTATTCACCCCTGTTCTCCGCACCGGTCGAGAAGAGACCGCCTCGGTCATGGAGGGGCTGGCACAGATCCATGTGCGGGGCCGCTCCGTGGACTGGGCCGCGCTGCTCGCACCGGCGGGCCCCCGGCCCGTCGAGCTGCCCACGTACCCCTTCCAGCGGGAGCACTTCTGGCTGGAGTCGTCCGTCTCGACGACTGAGACGGGGGGCACGGATGCCGTGGACGCCGAGTTCTGGGACGCGGTGGAGCGTGAGGATCTGCCCGCGCTCACGGACACGCTGGCGGTGACGGGTGAAAGCGGCGCCGGCGAATCGCTCGCGGCGGTGCTGCCGGTGCTCTCGACCTGGCGTCGCCGTGGACGTGAGCGCGCCACGGTGGACGGGTGGCGCTACCGCGTGTCGTGGTCGCCGGTGTCCGATGGAGCGGGGACGCTGACGGGGACGTGGCTGGTGGCGGTCCCCGCGGGGATGGCCGCCGACCCATGGGTGTCGGCATGTGTGGATGCCCTCACCGGGCGTGGTGTGTGGCCGGTGAGGGTCGAGCTGGGGCCCGATGACACCGACCGTGAGGCGGTGGCGGCGCGGCTGCGCGAAGCGCTGGCCGGGTCCGAAGCGACCGCTGTCGCAGGGGTGTTGTCCCTGCTGGCGCTGGCCGAGGGCCGACATGACCAGTACCGGTCGGTGCCCCTGGGCGTGGCATTGACGCTGTCGCTGGTGCAGGCGGTGGGCGATGTGGGTGTGGCCGCTCCGGTGTGGTCCGTGACGCGCGGCGCGGTCGCTGTGTCTGGTTCCGAGAACGTGCGCGAGGTGGAGCAGGCGGCGGTGTGGGGGCTGGGCCGGGTGGCCGGTTTGGAGGTGCCGGAGCGGTGGGGCGGTCTGCTGGATCTGCCCGAGGTGTGGGATGCGCGGGTGGCGGATCGTCTGGTGGGCGTGGTGAGTGGTCGTGTGGGTGAGGTCGAGGTGGCGGTGCGGGCGTCGGGGGTGTTTGCGCGTCGTATTGTCCGGGCGTCGGTCGGCGGTGGTGGTGGTGTTGGGGGTTGGGTGCCGTCGGGGACGGTGTTGGTGACGGGTGGTACGGGTGCGTTGGGTGGGCATGTGGCGCGGTGGTTGGCGGGTTCGGGTGCGGAGCATCTGCTGCTTGTTTCGCGTCGTGGTCCTGGGGCTGAGGGTGTGGATGAGTTGTGTGCCGAGTTGCGTGGGGTGGGTGTTCGGGTGACGGTGGTGGCGTGTGATGTGGGTGATCGTGAGGCGTTGGCCGGGGTGTTGGCCCGGGTGCCGGTGGAGTTTCCGCTGACGGCGGTGGTGCATGCGGCGGGTGTGCTGGATGACGGGGTGCTGGATGGGTTGTCGGTGGGGCGGTTCGAGGGTGTGTTGCGGGCGAAGTCGGAGGCGGCGTGGCATCTGCATGAGTTGACGTGTGAGTTGGGTCTTTCGGCGTTTGTGTTGTTTTCGTCGTTTTCGGGGGTGGTGGGTGCTGCTGGGCAGGCGAATTATTCGGCGGCGAATGCGGTGTTGGATGCGTTGGCGGAGTGGCGGCGTGGTGCGGGGTTGCCGGCCACTTCGGTGGCGTGGGGGCCCTGGGCCGACAACGGCATGGCCGTCAGCAGCGCCGAAGTCAGCCGCACCATCCGGCGCAATGGCATGACCGCGATGGATCCACGGCTCGCTCTGGCGGCGCTGGAGCGCGCCATCACCCACTCGGACGCCGCACTCGCCGTTGTCGACGCCGACTGGGAGCGTTTCGCCGATACCTTCGAGGCGCGGCGGCTCTCCCGGCTGCTCAGCGGAGTCCCGGAAGTCCGGAAGCTGGCCGCGGCCACCCGGCCCGGCGACACCGAAACGGCCTACACCGAGGGGGCTTCGGCACTCGTCCGCCGTCTGGAGACACTGCCCGAAGCCGAACGGCAGCGAAGCCTGCTGGAGCTCGTGCGTGCCCATGTGGCCGCCGTACTCGGGCACAGTGGTGTGGACGCCATCGGGCCCGGCCGCGCCTTCATGGAGATCGGCTTCGACTCCCTGACCGCGGTGGGCCTGCGCAACCAGCTCAGCGAGGCCACGGGCGTCCAACTCCCGGCCACCCTGGTCTTCGACTACCCCACACCGACCGCGCTCGCCGGGTATCTGCTCACCGAACTGCTCGGCAGCCACCAGCAGACGGACGGCGCGACCGCCGACGTGGCCACGACCGAGTCCACCGCGACGGATGATCCGATCGCGATCGTCTCGATGAGCTGCCGCTTCCCCGGCGACGTACGCTCCGCCGAAGATCTGTGGCGGCTGCTGGCGGCCGGAGAGGACGCCGTCTCGGCCTTCCCCACGGACCGTGGCTGGGACCTCGACGGGCTGTACGACACGGACCCGGACGCGCTCGGCAAGAGCTACGTACGCGAGGGCGCGTTCCTCTCCGAGGTGAGCGGCTTCGACGCGTCCTTCTTCGGCATCTCGCCACGCGAGGCGCTGGCGATGGACCCCCAACAGCGGCTGCTGCTGGAAACGTCGTGGGAGCTGTGGGAACGGGCCGGAATCGACCCCGAAACGGTGCGCGGCAGCCGTACCGGTGTGTTCATGGGCACCAACGGCCAGGAGTACGTGTCCCTGCTCGACCGTGCCCCCGAGACCACCGAGGGCTATGTGGCCACCGGAAACGCGGCCAGCGTCGTCTCCGGCCGCATCTCCTACACCTTCGGCTTCGAGGGCCCGGCGGTCACGGTGGACACTGCCTGCTCGTCGTCGCTGGTGGCGCTGCACCTGGCGGCACAGTCGCTGCGGCAGGGTGAGTGCTCCCTCGCGCTCGCCGGTGGCGTCTCGGTGATGGTGTCCCCACGTGGCTTCGTCGAGTTCAGCCGCCAGCGGGGCCTGGCGCCCGACGGCCGGTGCAAGCCGTTCGCGGCCGCCGCCGACGGCACGGCCTGGGGTGAAGGCGTGGGCATGCTGCTGCTGGAACGGCTGTCGGACGCGCGCCGCAACGGCCATGAGGTGCTGGCGGTGGTACGTGGCTCCGCCGTCAACCAGGACGGTGCCAGCAACGGCCTCACCGCGCCCAATGGGCCGTCCCAGCAGCGGGTGATCCGCCAGGCGCTGGCCAACGCCGGGCTCACGGCCGGGCAGGTGGATGTCGTGGAGGCACACGGTACGGGTACGACACTGGGCGATCCGATCGAGGCGCAGGCACTGCTGGCCACGTACGGGCGTGAACACACCGACGACCAGCCCCTGTGGCTGGGGTCCATCAAGTCCAACATCGGGCACACCCAGGCGGCCGCCGGCGTAGCGGGTCTGATCAAGATGGTGCTGGCCATGCGGCACGGTCTGCTGCCCGGGATGCCGAACGTGGACGAGCCCAGCCCGTACGTGGACTGGTCGCCCGGCACCGTCCAACTGCTGGCCGAGGCCACGCCGTGGCCCGAGACCGGTCGGTTGCGGCGGGCGGGTGTGTCCTCCTTCGGCGTCAGTGGCACCAACGCGCACATCATCCTCGAACAGGCTCCGCCGCGGGATCCGGAGCCCGAGCGGCCCGTGGTGGACGGGCCGGTCGGCGGGGTGGGGCAGATACCCGGCACCCCATGGCTGGTGTCGGGCAAGTCCGAGGCCGCCCTGCGCACCCAGGCGGACCGGCTGCTGGCCCATGTGCGTGAGCGGGCGGAGCTCTCGGCCGAGGACGTCGGGCTGTCGCTGGCGACGACGCGCAGTGCGTTCGAGCACCGTGCGGTGGTGCTGGCCGGGGACCGGGATGGACTGGTCGACGGTGTGGCGGCGCTCGCGGAGGGCCGGGACGCCTCGGGGCTGATCCGGGGCATGGCCGGTGCTGATGGTCGTGCGGTGTTGGTCTTCCCTGGTCAGGGGTCGCAGTGGGTGGGGATGGCGGCGGGGTTGCTGGAGTCTTCGCCGGTGTTCGCGGAGCGGGTGGGTGAGTGTGCGGCGGCGTTGGCGCCGTTTGTGGACTGGTCGCTGGGGGATGTGTTGCGGGGTGGTGAGGGTGCTGCGGTGGCGTTGGAGCGGGTGGATGTGGTGCAGCCTGCTCTGTTCGCGGTGATGGTGTCGTTGGCGGGGCTGTGGCGTTCGTACGGTGTCGAGCCTGCCGCTGTTATCGGCCATTCGCAGGGTGAGATCGCGGCGGCGTGTGTGGCGGGTGCGTTGTCGTTGGAGGATGCGGCGCGTGTGGTGGCTCTGCGGAGCAGGGCGTTGCGGGCGTTGTCGGGGCGTGGCGGCATGGTATCGGTGTCGCTGCCGGTGGAGGAGGTGCGGGAGCGGCTGGTCCCATGGGGTGAGCGGCTGTCGGTGGCGGCGGTGAACGGGCCGTCGGTGGTCGTGGTCTCCGGTGACGCGGACGCGTTGGACGAGCTGCTGGCCGTATGCGAGGGCGAGGGGATCCGGGCACGCCGTATCCCTGTGGATTACGCCTCCCACAGCGCCCATGTCGAAGCCATCGAGGACGAGTTGCTGCGAGAGCTCGCGGGGATCAGCCCTCGGTCGTCGTCGGTGCCGTTCTATTCGACGGTGACCGGTGGGGCGCTGGATACGACCGCGTTGGACGCCGGGTACTGGTACCGCAATCTGCGTCAGACCGTGCGTTTCGACGAGACCGTCCGCGCCTTGCTGGCTGACGGCTTCGATACGTTCATCGAGGCCAGCGCACACCCCGTCCTGACGATGGGCGTGGAGCAGACCGCCGAGGACCACGGCACCCGGGTCACGGCTGTCGGGTCCCTGCGCCGCGACGAAGGCGGTCTCGACCGCTTCGCCACCTCCTTGGCCGAGGCGTACGTGGGCGGCGCGTCCGTCGACTGGCCTGGGGTGTTCGCGGACACGACGGCGAGGCGGGTCGATCTGCCGACGTACGCCTTCCAGCACCAGCGCTATTGGGTCGAGCCTTCGGCGGTGGCGGGCGATGTGTCCTCGGCCGGGCTGGTCTCCGCCGACCACCCCCTGCTCGGCGCGGCGGTCGAGCTGCCCGAGTCCGGCGGACATCTGTTCACCGGTCGACTCTCCCTCCGGTCGCACCCCTGGCTGGCCGATCACACCATCCACGGCACCGCGCTGCTCCCCGGGTCCGCCCTGGTCGAGTTGGCGCTGCGAGCCGGTGACGCGGCCGGCTGCGGCCACCTGGGGGAGCTGACGCAGGAAACGCCCCTCGCCCTTCCCGAGCGCGGCGCCGTTCAGCTGCAAGTCACGGTCGGCGGCCCGGACGACTCCGGACGACGCACCGTGAACCTCTACTCGCGCTTCGAGGACGGGCCCGCCGACCTGCCGTGGACGCACCATGCCACCGGTGTGCTGATCACGGAGGGGCCCACCACGCCGACGGAAACCGGGCTCGGTCAGTGGCCACCGGCGGACGCCGAGCCGATCGATATCGCCGAACGGTATCCGAGCGCGGCCGCGCTCGGCGGAGTGGAGTACGGACCCGCCTTCCAGGCCCTGCGCCATGCGTGGCGTCGCGGTGAGGAGATCTTTGCCGAGGTGGCGTTGGCGGAGGACATGCGCTCGGAGGCCGGCCGCTTCGGTCTGCATCCGGTGCTGCTCGACGCGGCCCTGCACGCCGTGGCCGATCTGACGGCCGACGACGGTGGCGGCCGCGTCCGGCTCCCGTACCGCTGGACCGGGATGTCCCTGTACGCCACCGGCGCGACGACCCTGCGCGTACGGCTCGCCACGGAGCCGGAACGGCCCGACGGCGTGTCGATCCTGCTGGCGGACGAATCGGGCCACGCGGTGGCCGACGTGGCCGCGATGGTGACCCGTACCTTCACGGCGGAGCAGCTCACCGGGGGCCGGATACCCCATGAGTCACTGTTCCGGGTGGAGTGGTTGAGCGTCCCGGCAGGCTCATCCGGGGCCGAGCCGGACCGGGCCCACTGGACGGTCGTCGGCCCTGACGGCGCAGAGCTGCGCACCGCACTCGAATCCGGCGGGGGCCGGATCGACGAGTACGACGACATGGGCCCACTGCTCCGGTCCGACGCATCGGCCACGGCCGTCCCCGACCTCGTACTCCTGCCGTTCCTCACCGCCTCGGCCACCGACACCGTCGAGGCGGACGGCGACCTCGTGTCCGTGGCACACCAGGCGACGCATCGCGCACTGGACGCGCTCCAGGCATGGCTGGCCGACGAGCGGTGCGCCGACGCGCGACTGGTGGTGGTGACGCGCGGTGCGGTGGCGGCCGTGCCGGACGAGGATGTGCCGGATGCGGCGGCCGCCACGGTCTGGGGTTTGGTGCGCTCGGCGCAGGCCGAACATCCCGACCGATTCGTGCTGGTGGATCTGGAGAGCCTGGAGTGGGCCGCCGAGGCGATCGGTGCCGCGGTGGCCACCGGAGAGCCTCAGATCGCGGTGCGTGGGGGAGGTCTGTCCGCCCCCAGGCTGACCCGGGCCCTGGTTCCCGTGGCGTCTCAGCGCGAGCCGGTGTGGGAGCCCGACGGTTCGGTACTGATCACGGGCGCCAGCGGTGTGCTGGGTGGGCTGGTGGCGCGTCATGTGGTCGCCCGCCATGGGGTGCGCAGCGTGGTGCTGGTGTCGCGACGCGGCCGCGACGCGGCGGGTGCGGCGGAGCTGGAGGCCGATCTCACCGAAATCGGCGCACACGTGGTGTTCGAAGCGTGTGATGTCGCGGACCGTGAGGCGTTGGCCGGTGTGCTTGCGCGTATTCCGGTGGATCGTCCGTTGCGTGGTGTGGTGCATGCGGCCGGTGTGCTGGATGACGGTCTGGTCGAGTCGTTGACGCCGGAGCGCATGGACGCGGTGTTGCGGCCGAAGGTGGATGCGGCGGTGCATCTGGATGAGTTGACGCGGGATGTGGATCTGTCGGCGTTTGTGGTGTTCTCGTCGGCGGCTGCGACGTTCGGTGCGGCGGGGCAGGGGAATTATGCGGCGGCGAACATGTTCCTGGATGCTCTGGCGGCGCGTCGTCGGGCGCGTGGGCTTGCGGGGGTTTCCTTGGCCTGGGGCTTCTGGGCCGAGCGCAGCGATATGACCGGCCACTTGGACGAGGTCGACATGGCCCGGATGGCCCGGTTCGGGATGACCCCGCTGTCCGCCGACGAGGGGCTGGCCCTCTTCGACGCGGCACACACGGCCGGTGACGCCCTGCTGGTGCCGACGCGCATGGACGTCGCGGTGCTCCGCGAACACGCCCGTCCCGGCACCACACCCGCACTGCTGCGCCACCTCATCGGTGCCCCGGCCCGCCGAGTGATCGACGCCACTGTCGAGGGCCAGGACGGCGCCACCGCCCTCGTACGGCGTCTCACGGGACTGCCCCCGTCCGAGCGGGAGAACGTCCTGCTGGAGCTGGTGACCGAGCACGCGGGAGCGGTGCTCGGCCATACGGAATCGGACGCGATCGCTCCCGACCGTGCGTTCAGCGAGATCGGCTTCGACTCGCTCACCGCGGTCGAACTGCGCAACCGCCTCAACGCCGGCACTGGGCTTCGGCTTCCGGCCACGCTGGTCTTCGACTATCCGACACCGATCGCCGTCGCTCGCCACATCCTCGGCGAGGTGATGGGCTCCGAACAGGCCGGGACCTCGGCCGTCGACCGGGCCCGGGTCACGCCGTCGGTGCGCAAGGGCACGACCGACGACGAGCCGATCGCCATCGTCGGAATGGGCTGCCGCTTCCCGGGCGGTGTGCGTACGCCCGAAGAGCTGTGGCAACTGCTCATCA
>NZ_JANIIC010000041.1 GCF_024519315.1 Streptomyces malaysiensis subsp. samsunensis
GTTGTCGCGTTTCCCCGTAGGGCTCCGTGGCAACCCGGTGAACACTACACGACGCCCCGAGGACCATCAAACTCATGGCCGAGCCCCCTGCCAGGGCGTACTCTCCATGGCATGACGAGCGCATGTGTTCACCCACGGTGGTGGGCCGCCTGACGGCGGCCGCCTCATCAACACATGCGCAACCACGGCCGCCGCTCCGGCGGCCGTTCGCGTATCTCCCTCTCCGAGAAGCCCGGCCGACCGGGTCGGCGGCCCCGACACAGCGGGAGATGGCGGAGAGATGACAGAGACGAAGACGGCACGGCGCCGGATCTTCAGTGGGGTCAAACCGAGCGGACATCTGACCCTCGGGAATTACCTCGGTGCCGTACGCCGGTGGGCCCAGGAGGACCAGCACCGCGCCGACGCGCTGTTCTGCGTCGTCGATCTGCACGCGCTCACGGTGGAGCACGATCCGGCGCGGGTGCGGCGGCTCACCCGGCAGGCCGCCACGCTGCTGCTGGCCTCGGGGCTCGACCCCGAGCACTGCACGCTGTTCGTACAGAGCCATGTGGACGAGCACGCACGGCTGTCCTATCTCATGGAGTGCACCGCCACCGACGGCGAGATGCGGCGGATGATCCAGTACAAGGAGAAGGCCGCGCGGGAGCAGGCGAGGGGGCGGAGCGTACGGCTGTCGCTGCTCACCTATCCGGCGCTGATGGCGGCCGACATCCTCGTATACGGAACGCATGAGGTGCCGGTCGGCGAGGACCAGACCCAGCATGTGGAACTGGCCCGGGATCTGGCGCAGCGGTTCAACCAGCGGTACGGACCGGTTTTCACCGTGCCCCGGGCCACCAACCCGAAGGTTTCGGCGCGGGTGATGGATCTCCAGGACCCGACGTCGAAGATGGGGAAGTCGCATGCGGAGACGGCGGGCATCGTCTATCTGCTCGACGAGCCGGATGTGGTGCGGAAGAAGATCATGCGGGCCGTCACGGACAGCGGAACCGAGGTGCGGTACGACCGGACGGGACAGCCGGGGGTGGCCAATCTGCTGGATGTGCTCGCCTCGTGCACCGACGGCAAGCCGGAGGTGCTGGCCGGGGAGTTCGCCTCGTACGGGGAGTTGAAACGGGCCACGGCGGAGGCGGTGCTGGAGCTGCTGCGGCCGCTCCAGGCCCGGCATGCGGAGCTGTGCGCCGACCCGTCGTATGTGGACGGGGTGCTGCGGGCCGGGGCCGAGCGGGCGCGTGACCTGGCCCGGCCCCGGGTGAACGAGGCGTATGCGGCGGTCGGGCTGCTGCCGCCCGCGTGAGTCAGGCGGCTCCCGTTTGACCGGAGCGGTTCGCCCTTGCCGTCGGTCAGACGTCAGCCGTTGCCGGAGGCGAGTTCGCGGCTGCGGTCGCGGGCCGCCTCCAGCGCGGCGATCAGCGCGGCGCGCACCCCGTGGCTCTCCAGCTCGCGGATGGCGTTGATGGTGGTGCCCGCCGGGGAGGTGACGGCCTCCCGCAGCTTGACCGGGTGCTGATCGCTGTCGCGCAGCATCACCGCCGCGCCGATGGCCGCCTGGACGATCAGGTCATGGGCCTTGTCACGGGGCAGGCCCAGCAGGATGCCCGCGTCGGTCATCGCCTCGACCAGGAAGTAGAAGTACGCCGGGCCGGAGCCGGAGAGGGCGGTCGCGGCGTCCTGCTGGGACTCGGGGACGCGCAGCGTCTTGCCGACACCGCCGAAGATCGCCTCGGTGTGGGCGAGGTGCTCCTCGGTGGCGTGGCTGCCCGCCGAGATGACGGACATGGCCTCGTCGACCAGTGCGGGGGTGTTGGTCATGACGCGGACGACCGGGGTGCCCGCGGCCAGGCGCGCCTCGAAGAAGGAGGTGGGGATGCCGGCGGCGCCGGAGACGATCAGCCGGTCGGTGGGGACATGGGGGGCGAGCTCGTCGAGCAGGGCGCCCATGTCCTGCGGTTTGACGGTGAGGATGAGGGTGTCGGCGGACTTGGCGGCCTCGGGGTTGGATACGGCCTCGACGCCGTAGCGCGACCGGAGCTCCGCGGCGCGCTCGGGGCGGCGCGCCGTGACCAGCAGATCGGACGGCGACCAGCCGCCGCGGATCATTCCGCTGAGAAGGGCTTCGCCGATCTTTCCCGTGCCGAGCACGGCGACCTTCTCCGTCATGGTGCGGCTCTCCTCATGCCTGTTCGGTATGTCTGTTCGGTTTCGCGCTGTGGTGCGTGTGTGTTCTCCGCCATCTTCGCACGAGTGGCGCATTCTCCTTCTCTCTTACGAATTACTTATTCGTCGTTCGATGAATTAAATTTTACGCGCCCTCCGGCGTGACATGATGAGCGCTTTGCGCCAGCGCCAACCAGGGCGCCCGGAACGATGCAGTCCTGTTCGATGACCCCGTGTTCACAAGTCGGTTACATATCGACTTGCAAATGGCCACAGTCCCATGGACACAATGGGGGTCGCTGTCTATACGTACGGGAAGGGGGCGATGGTGAGGACCGTCCGGCTTACCGCTCACGCACTGGTGACAGCGGTAGCCGTATTGCTTGCCCTCTTCATCGCGGCCGATTCCGCGTCCGCGCAGGTCATCCATCCCGAAGCAATCAGCGTGAGCGCAGCAGCCGATCCACGGCCGGCCTCGGAGACATTGGTCTTCGCACATGGCGACAACGGAACAGTGGACTGCAAGGGGCTTCGCGGACGAGCCCCGCTCACCGCTCCCACACCGAGCGGCAAATACGGATGTGTGTGCGGTTGCGATGCCGGTATTCCGGCGCCGCGTACCGCTATCTCCACATCGGTCACCGGACGGCAGGCCGTTCCGGTGTCGAGATCGGGCGAGCTGCCCGTCATCCTCCAGATCTTCCGCTGCTGAGTGCTACACCGCCGTAGCCCGGCGGTCCGTCCCACGCACTTTCCCACGCTTTTCTCGCGTCTCGCAGCTAGCGATCTCAACCGCCAGCGACCGATTCCATCGATCCCACTGACGTAGCGCTATGCCGTGCCCCCGCCTGCCCATGAGCCGGTGACGGGGCGCACTGGAGGCAACCCTCATGCGAAACTCTCTTCTTGACCGTTTCCGTGGTGCCCGAGGCACCTCAGGCTCATCCGGCGCCGGTACGTTCCGCGCCGACTTCACCGCTTCACTCGTCGTCTTCCTCGTTGCCGTCCCCCTGTGCGTGGGGGTGGCGGTGGCCTCAGGTGTACCGGCCGAACTCGGCCTGATCACCGGCATCGTGGGCGGGCTGATCACCGGTTTCCTGCCGGGCAGCAGCCTTCAGGTCTCCGGCCCGGCCGCCGGTCTGACCGTGCTGGTCTACGAGGCCGTGGAGGAATACGGCGTCGCCGCGCTCGGCGTCCTCGTCCTGATCTCCGGACTGCTCCAGCTGGCCATGGGCGCGCTCGGCCTCGGCCGCTGGTTCCGGGCGATCTCCGTCGCCGTGGTGCAGGGCATGCTCGCGGGCATCGGCCTGGTGCTGATCGCCGGGCAGCTGTACGCGCTCGCCGACGCCAAGGCGCCGAGCAGCGGGCTCGACAAGATCTTCGGCATCCCGGAGCTCATCGGGGACGTGGCCGGACCCGGGGACGCCCTGAAGGCGGTCGCCGTGGGCGTCGGCACGATCGCGGTGCTGGTGCTGTGGCCGCGTTTCCGCCAGGGGGCCAAGGTGCTGCCCGCGCCACTGGCGGCCGTCGCACTCGCCACGGCCGCGACCGCGATCTTCGACCTGCCGATCGCGCGGGTCGAGGTCAAGGGCCTGCTGGACGCGGTCCAGCCGCCCGGTGGCAGTGAGTTCGCGGCCCTCGCCGAGGTGGGCGTCATCGGCACCGTGCTCGCCTTCACACTGATCGCCTCGGCCGAGAGCCTGTTCAGCGCCGCGGCCGTGGACCGGCTGCACGACGGTGCGCGCACCGACTACAACAAGGAGCTCATGGCGCAGGGCGCGGGCAACGCGGTGTGCGGTGTCCTCGGTGCGCTGCCGATGACCGCGGTGATCGTGCGGAGCGCGGCCAATGTCCAGGCCGGTGCGAAGACCAAGGCGTCGCGGGTGCTGCACGGTGTGTGGCTGCTGATCTTCGCGGTGCTCTTCCCCGCTGCCCTGGGCATCATCCCGGTGGCGACGCTCGCCGGTGTGCTGGTCCACTCCGGCTGGAAGCTGATCCCGACCAAGGACCTGGTGCCGCTGTGGCGGACCCACCGCGGTGAGGCGATCATCCTGATCGTCACCGCCGGGGCGATCGTGATCACCAATATGTTCGAGGGCGTGATCATCGGTCTGCTGATGGCCGTGGCCAAGACGGCCTGGGAGACCTCGCATGTGCATGTCGAGGTCAGCGGGCGCGAGGACGGGGACGGGAACGGGGACGGCGACAAGCCCCTGTACGTCCGGGTGCGCGGCAACGCGACCTTCCTGCGGCTGCCCAAGCTGCTGGACGAGCTGGAGGGCCTGCCCCGTGAGCGGCAAGTGGAGCTCGACCTGACCGGGCTGCGCCATGTGGATCACGCCTGCGAGATGGCGCTGGCCACCTGGACCGAGCGGCACAACGCCGTGGTCAAGCGGGACGCCGCCGTGGAAACGCAGGTCCCGGCCTAACGGCGCCCGCGTCGGACACTCCCCCTTCTTCGGGGGACCCACCCTTCCGCCATCCGGCCCCCGGCGCCGCCCTCGCGGCACCGGGGGCCGGCTGCGCTCCGGGCCGTGGCTCAGCCGCAGGGCACGGTGACGAAGCCGTCGCTGCCGGTCTTCACATACGCGTCGGAGACGTACTGACCCGGGGCGATGTTGTCCCAGATGTCCGAGGTGCCGTAGGGCCCCGACACCTTCTGGCCGTGCCGCTGGCAGCGAATGGGGACACGGCTGTTGTACGGCAGCACCTTGACGACTCTGTAGTTGGTGCCGGGCCCGCTGCGGACGTTCACCTGATAGCCGGGCGCGACCGGATAGGTGATCGCTCCGGCGGCGATCCCGACGGCGTCCGCGGTGGCTTCCGCGGTGTCGTTCGCGGTGTCGTTCGCCGTGTCCGCGCCGTCGATGGCGGCGGTGTCCGCGGTCTCTTCGATGGCCATGTACGGCCCCTCCCCCGTTGAACTTCTTTCCGAAGTTGTGCACATGTCGTGTGAAGTGACATGACATGCGGAGGCTAACAAGGCTCGCACGTGTCATCGACTAGGCTCGCCGAGTCGCGAATGCGGCCGAATTCACGGGGGTGGGGCATGCCGCCGGTGCGCAGAGCCGGGACGGGCCCGGAAGCGGAGGATCCGGAATACGCCGGGCAGTACCGGCTCGAGGCACGCCTCGGATCGGGCGGCATGGGCGTGGTCCATCTGGCCCGTTCACCCTCGGGACGGCGGCTCGCGGTGAAGGTCGTCCATGCCGAGTACGCCGAAGACCCCGAGTTCCGGGCGCGGTTCCGGCAGGAGGTGGCGGCCGCCCGGCGGGTCAGCGGCGCGTTCACGGCGCCCGTGGTGGATGCCGACCCGCAAGCGCCGAGGCCCTGGATGGCCACTCTCTACATCCCCGGCCCGACCCTCGCCGAACACGTCAAGCGGAGCGGCCCGTTGCCACCGGACGACACGGTGCAGCTGGCCGCGGGGCTCGCGGAGGCGCTGCGGGACATCCATCGGGTGGGCGTGGTGCACCGCGATCTCAAGCCGAGCAATGTGCTGCTCGCGGCGGACGGACCGAAGGTCATCGACTTCGGCATCTCCCGGCCGGCCGACAGCGAACTGCGCACCGAGACCGGGAAGTTGATCGGCACTCCGCCGTTCATGGCGCCGGAGCAGTTCCAGCGGCCGCGTGCGGTGGGCCCGGCGGTGGATGTGTTCGCGCTGGGCTCGGTGCTGGTGCACGCGGCCACCGGGCGGGGGCCGTTCGAGTCCGAGAGTCCGTACATCGTGGCGTACCAGGTGGTGCACGACGAGGCGGATCTGGCGGGGGTGCCGGATGAGCTGCTGCCGCTGATCCAGCGGTGTCTGGCCAAGAACCCCGAGGAACGCCCCACGCCCGACGCCCTGATGACGGTCCTGCGCGCCGTCCGCGGCCCCCACGCGCCGGCGCCGCGCGGACCCGTTCCGCTGGTGCCGCAGCAGCGGACACCGGAGCCGCACTCCCTGCCGGGTGGGCGCGCGGAGCGGGACGGCGGCGGCGCCACGGATACGCATGTGAAGGCGGCCTCCGGCGAGTCGGCGCCCCGGATCGCGGAGGGCACGCCGGAACCGGTGGCGGACGAACCCGGGTCGGGGCCGGACGAATCGGCGGCGGACGGGCTGGTTCCGGACGAGCCGGGGACGCGGCGCCGGGGCATTCGGCGGTGGACCCTTTCCGGGCTCGCGGCCGCCGTGCTGCTCAGCGCGGCGGGCACGGCCGTCGCGCTGCGCCCGTTCGACGACACGGACTCCTCCGGCGGCGGCCGGCCGCGGATCAGCGCCGCGACCACGGAGGCGTGGCGCCCCTGGACCACGGGGCTGGATGCCGGAAAGTCCGCGGGTTCGGGGGCGCGGCCCGCGTTCTGCTCGTACGGAGCGGACGCGCTGTACTGCTCCCGGCGCGGTGTCGAGGCCGCCCGGGTCGATCCGGACGACGGCCGGGTGGTCTGGTCGCGGCCGTCCGCGGCGGGGCGCCCCGGCGAGGGCGAGGCGATCTCCGCTCCCGTGTTCTCCGGTGGTCTGGTGCGGACGGTGTCCCCGGACGGCGGGCGGCTGCGGGCGCTCGACCCCACGACCCACCGCGTGCGCTGGAGCCGTGATGTGTCCGGTTACGAGGGCGGGGTCTACTCCTCGGGTGACACCGTGCTGCTGGCCGCGCCGGACGGCATGGTCACGGCGGTGAACGGCGCGACGAACAAGGAGCATTGGAGCCATCCGCTGCCCGGCCACGCCCGGCCCGTCTTCTTCTCGTACGGCGACGGCCGCACGGCGTACGCCGTGACCACCGCGGGCGACGGCTCGCACACGCTGGTCACGGCGGTGGACGCGGTGCGCGGCACGACGCGCTGGCACGCCTCGCTCGACGGCCACCTCACCCCGGCCGGGAGCGGCCCTGGCGGAACGTTGCTGCTGACCGAGTCGGACAGCCGGACCCGTACCACCGCCGTCGTCCGCTACGACCCTGAGCGGCGCGCGGAGCGGCGGGTCGCGCTGTCCGCGCCGGTGTCCGCGGCCGGCGCCGTCACCAGCGGCGACCGGGTGTATGTGCTGGGCGCGGACGGCGGGTTGGTGGCGGTCGACACCGCGCGCGAGGGTTCGGCGAAGGCGCAGCGCTGGCGCCTGGAGACCTCGGTGGCCAACGCCTCGCCCCTGGTGGCGGCGGACGGCCGGCTGTACTTCTCGGCGGCGGACGGCCGGCTGCTGGCCGTGGACGCCGAGCGGGGCGAAGTGATCGGCGAGACCCGCTCGCGCGGGGGCGCGGCCGGTCGCGGCTTCCTGGACCTGATGGCGGCACCGGTGGTGGCGGACGGCAAGGTCTTCGCGACGGCCCCGGACGGCACGGTCTTCGCCGTGGACGGGCGCAATCCGGCCGGTTGGTGAGCCACGACCCGGCCTCCGGCGCGAATCGGGCCTAAGGTGACCGCCGATCGTGGGTCGGTGGGGGAGACGGAAATGGCACTGCGCGCCGGGGACCCGGAGTCCATCGGAGGCTACGCACTCGAGCGGCGGCTCGGCCGCGGCGGTATGGGCACGGTGTATCTGGCCCGGTCGCGGTCGGGGCGGCGGCTGGCGCTGAAGGTGGTGCATCAGCAGTTCGCCGACGACGACGAGTTCCGGGTGCGGTTCCGGCAGGAGGTGGCAGCCGCCCGGCGGGTCAGCGGAGCGTTCACCGCGGCCGTCGTGGACGCGGATCCCGATGCCGTACTGCCGTGGATGGCGACCTCGTACGTGCGCGGGCACACCCTCGCCGAGCGGGTCGCGGCGGACGGTCCGCTGCGCGGTGCCGAGCTGCGGCGGCTGGCGATCGGGCTGGTCGAGGCGTTGCGGGACATCCATCGGGCGGGTGTGGTCCACCGGGATCTGAAACCGGCCAACATCGTGCTGTCCGAAGAGGGCCCCCGCGTGATCGACTTCGGCATCTCCCGGGCGGCGGACCACCAGACCCTGACCATGACGGGCCGGGTCATGGGCACGCCCCCGTTCATGTCGCCGGAGCAGCTGCGCGATCCGCGGGAGGTGGGCCCGGAGTCCGATGTGTTCTCGCTGGCGACGGTGGTGGTGTACGCGGCGACGGGCCACAGCCCGTTCGACGCGGACAGCCCGTATATGACGGCCTATCAGGTGGTGTACGAGCCGCCGGAGCTGGACGCGGTGACCGGGCCGCTGCGTGACGCGGTCGCGGACTGCCTGGACAAGGATCCATCCGCGCGCCCCGTGCTGGACGAGCTGCTGGAGCGGCTGGGGAGGCTGCCCGAGGACGATACGGACGCGGACGGTACGGATACAGATGGTACGGACGCGGACGGTACGGACACGGACGGTACGGACACGGACGGCGCGGGCTCGGACAGCACGAACGCGGGCGGTACGAACCCGGACGGCACCGGTGATCGCGGCACGGACGAGGCCGATGCCGTACCCACCGAAGTCGGCCGTGCGCCGCGCCGTCCCCCGCTCCGGAGCCGCCCCCTGGTGGCCGCCGCGGCGGCCGCGGGCCTGGTCGCCGCCGTCGTGGGGACGATCGTCGTCCTCCGTGCCGGATCCGGACCCGGTGGCGGGCCGGACGCCCGCCCCACCACCGGATCCTCGGCGAACCCCGCGCTCCCCTCCGGATGGCGCCCCTGGCAGCGCACGCTCGCCAAGTCCGGCGGCGATGTCATGACCCGTGTCGACGGCACTCCGCGCACGGTCAGCGGGCTGACCGGCCGCCGCTGTCTGGCCTCGGGCACGGATCTGTACTGCGGCGGTTCCGGGGTCACCCTCACCCGGCTGGACGCCCGGGGGCGGGTGGCCTGGCAGCGGCCGACGAAGCCGGGCGACCTGATAGGGGTGGCCGACGGTCTCGTCCTGGGCACCGTGGAGGAGTCGGACGGCACGACCCGGCTGGAGGGCTACCGCACCCGTGACGGTGAGCGGGTCTGGAAGACCGATATCGGCAGCTCGTACCAGGGGGCGGTGTTCCAGCGGGGGCGCCACCACGCCGTACTCACCCAGAGCTGGGACGAGGAGACCTTCCAGGCGGTGGATGTGCGCACCGGCGGCACGCTCTGGTCGCGCCGGATCGCCCACGGGCTGAGCTGCGGCCCCGATGTGGTGGCCGGGCGCCCCCTCGCCGACTGCGGACCGGTGGAGGACCGGGGCGACCCGGACACCCCGAACCGGCTCTACGCCCTCTCCCCCACCACCGGAGCGCCCGAGCGGATCGCCACGCTCGGCTCGGGCTCATTCCTCGCCGAGCGCTCGGGCGACCTCCTCTATCTGGAGGAGCGCGGCGACGACTACACCGATCTGCTGTTCCTCGGCACGGACGGCGGACGGGAGCGCCGGGTGAAGCTGCCCCCGGGGCTCTCCGCCCGGCAGACCACGCCCACTCTGGTGGGCGACACGCTCTACTTCGTACGGCAGAACGGCGAGGTCACCGCCGTCAGCACGGCCGGAAAGCGGCTGTGGAGCAGGGCGACGCAGGTGGAGTGGCTGGGCCCGCCCGTGGTGTCCGGGCGCCGGGACGCCCTGTATCTGGGCACCGCCGCGGGCCGGGTGATCGCGCTGGACCGCGGGGACGGCCGGGTGCTGTGGCGGGGCGAGGCGCGCACCGACCCCGGTGGCATCCCCGCCGAGCTGACGCTGAACGGGGACGCCCTCACCACGGTCTATGGGTTCGACAGCGTGGAGGCGGCCGGGTCCGACGTCAGCCGAGGAGGCTGACGTCCCGGATCGCGCCCTTGTCCGCGCTGGTGGCCATCGCCGCGTAGGCGCGCAGCGCGGTGGACACCTTGCGCTCGCGGTTCTTCGGGGCGTAGACACCGCCGAGCGCCTCGCGGCGGGCCGCCAGCTCCTCCTCGCTCACCAGGAGTTCGATGGAGCGGGCGGGGATGTCGATGCGGATCCGGTCGCCGTCCTGGACCAGGGCGATGGTGCCGCCGGACGCCGCCTCCGGCGAGGCGTGGCCGATGGAGAGACCCGAAGTGCCGCCGGAGAAGCGGCCGTCGGTGACCAGCGCACACGCCTTGCCCAGGCCGCGGCCCTTGAGGAAGGAGGTGGGGTAGAGCATCTCCTGCATACCGGGGCCGCCCTTGGGGCCCTCGTAGCGGATGACGACGACGTCGCCCTCCTTGACCTGCTTGCCCAGGATCCGCTCGACGGCCTCCTCCTGGGATTCGCAGACCACGGCGGGGCCCTCGAAGGTCCAGATGGACTCGTCCACGCCTGCGGTCTTCACCACACTGCCGTCGACGGACAGATTGCCCTTGAGGACGGCGAGTCCGCCGTCCTTGGAGTAGGCGTGCTCCATGTCGCGGATGCAGCCGCCCGCGGCGTCGGTGTCCAGCGAGTCCCAGCGCTCGGACTGCGAGAAGGCGGTGGCGGAGCGCTTGCAGCCGGGGGCCGCGTGCCACAGCTCGACGGCCTCGGCCGAGGGCGAACCGCCGCGCACGTCCCAGGTCTTGAGCCAGTCGGCGAGCGAGGCGCTGTGCACGGAGTGGACGTCCTCGTTCAGCAGCCCGCCGCGGAACAGCTCGCCGAGGATCGCCGGGATGCCGCCCGCGCGGTGCACGTCCTCCATGTAGTACGTGCCGCCGGGGGCGACGTTCGGGGCGACCTTGGCCAGACAGGGCACCCGCCGCGAGACCTCGTCGATGTCCTCGAGGTCGTAGTCGAGACCGGCCTCCTGGGCGGCGGCCAGCAGATGCAGGATCGTGTTGGTCGAGCCGCCCATGGCGATGTCGAGCGCCATGGCGTTCTCGAAGGCGGCGCGGGAGCCGATGGAGCGCGGCAGCACGGTGTGGTCGTCCTGCTCGTAGTGGCGCTTGGTGATCTCCACGACGGTGCGGCCCGCGGTCTCGTAGAGCGCCTTGCGGGCGGTGTGGGTGGCCAGCACCGAGCCGTTGCCCGGCAGGGAGAGGCCGATCGCCTCGGTCAGGCAGTTCATCGAGTTGGCGGTGAACATGCCGGAACAGGAGCCGCAGGTCGGGCAGGCGTTGTTCTCGATACGGAGGATGTCCTCGTCCGAGACGCTCTCGTTGACCGCGTCCGAGATCGCGTTGACCAGGTCCAGCTTGCGGACGGTGCCGTCCACGAGCGTGGCCTCGCCCGCCTCCATGGGGCCGCCGGACACGAAGACGGTCGGGATGTTGAGCCGCATCGCGGCCATCAGCATCCCGGGCGTGATCTTGTCGCAGTTGGAGATGCAGATCAGCGCGTCGGCGCAGTGGGCCTCGACCATGTACTCCACGGAGTCGGCGATCAGGTCGCGGGAGGGGAGGCTGTAGAGCATCCCGCCGTGGCCCATGGCGATGCCGTCGTCCACGGCGATGGTGTTGAACTCGCGCGCGATGCCGCCCGCCGCGTGGATCGCCTCGCTCACGATCCGGCCGACCGGCTGGAGGTGGGTGTGGCCGGGCACGAACTCGGTGAAGCTGTTGGCCACGGCGACGATCGGCTTGCCGAAGTCCTCGCGCGCTACGCCGGAAGCCTGCATAAGGGCGCGGGCGCCCGCCATGTTTCGGCCGTGGGTGACGGTGCGAGACCTCAGCTCGGGCACGGTGCTCGGCTCCCTCGTAGTACGTGCGTCATGCGAATCGGATCAGAGTCTTCTGAGACTACGCCTGTGTCCACGGATCCGGATGGTCCGTCCGGATCCAGAGACGGCCGGGTCACTGTGCGGAGCGGGGGAACGGCGCTGGGTCAGCGGCCGGGTCCGTCGTCGGGCCTCGATCAACGGCCCGGTCCGTCGTCGGCTCTCGATCAGCGGCTGTCCGCCGTCGGCCCTCGATCAGCTCTCGGTCAGATAGCGCTGGATGGTGGGCCCCACCATGGCCACGATGTCGTCGACCGCCGCCGACGCGATCGGCTCCATCCGGATCACATAGCGCAGCATCGCGATCCCGATGAGATGGCCGGCCGCCAGCTGCGCCCGGAACTCGGGGCTCGGGACGTCCAGCTCACCCGCCATCCGCAGCAGCACCCGGCGCTCGATCATGCCGCGCAGCACCGCGGCGGCGGTCTCGTTCGTCAGCGCGGAGCGCATCACGGCGAGCATGGGCGGCCGGCTGACCGGGTTCTCCCAGATGCCGAACATATAGCGGGCCATCCGCTCGCCCGCGCCCTCCCGGCTGCCGTGCACCGCGTCCGGGGTGCCCATGGCGGGCGCCAGGATCAGCTCGATGGCCGCCTCGAAGACCTGCTCCTTGGTGCCGAAGTAGTGGTGAACCAGGGCCGGGTCCACCTCCGCGGCCTTGGCGATACCGCGGATCGAGGTCTTGTCGTAGCCGCGCGCGGCGAATTCGCCGCGCGCCGCGGTCAGGATCCGGTCGCGGGCCGCGGGGCCTTCGGAGGCGCTGGTACGGGCCGGGCGGCCACGCTTGCGCGGGCCCGTGGCGGGCCCGGATGCGGCGGGGGTCATGAACCGGGCACCACCCTGCTCGGCGGGTTGGCCGAGGTCGGCGAGGCGAGGTGCAGCCGGGTGAAGGCCAGGGCCTCCGCCAGATCGGCCTCGCGCTCGGTCGTGGACATGGCACGCCGGGTGTTGACCTCGACGACCACATTGCCGTCGAAACCGGTGGTCGCGAGCCGTTCCAGCAGCTCGGCGCAGGGCTGGGTGCCGCGTCCTGGCACCAGGTGCTCGTCCTTGTTGGAGCCCTGGCCATCGGCGAGGTGGAGATGGGCCAGCCGGTCGCCCATGCGGTCCACCATCTCCAGCGCGTTCGTACGGGCGGTCGCGGTGTGCGACAGATCGATCGTGAAGTGGCGGTAGTCGTCCTTGGTGACGTCCCACCCCGGGGCGTACGCGAGCATCTCGCGGTCGCGGTAGCGCCACGGGTACATGTTCTCGACCGCGAACCGCACATCGGTCTCATCGGCCATCCGCCAGATTCCGCGGACGAACTCGCGGGCGTAGGTCCGCTGCCACCGGAACGGCGGATGGACCACGACGGTGGACGCGTCCAGCTTCTCGGCGGCCGCCCTCGCCCGCTGGAGCTTCACCCACGGGTCGGTCGACCAGACCCGCTGGGTGATCAGCAGACAGGGGGCGTGCACGGCGAGGATCGGCACCTGGTGGTAGTCCGACAGCCGACGCAGTGCCTCGATATCCTGGCTGACCGGATCGGTCCACACCATGACCTCGACGCCGTCGTAGCCCAGGCGTGCCGCGATCTCGAAGGCCGTCGCCGTCGACTCCGGATAGACCGAGGCTGTGGACAGCGCGACCTTCGCATCCGGGATGCGCACCACTGGCTCTGTCACGAGGGACAGCGTACGGCGGCTGCTCTCCGCAACCGAACCGCGGCGGCCTTCGCGGCCGAACGGCCGCCGCTTTCCGGCCCCGGTCACGCTCCATGGTCAGGTGGGCAGATGGTCCAGGCGGCGCAGGATGACGCCCTCGCGCAGCGCCCACGGGCAGATCTCCAGCTGGTCCACGCCGAACAGATCCATCGCGGCCTCCGCCACCAGCGCCCCGGCCGGGAGCTGCCCGGCCCGGCCCTCGGAGACCCCGGGCAGCTCGGCCCGTTCCTGAGTGGACATGACGGCCAGCTTGGGCACCCACTCCTCCAGCGCCCGGCGGGTGAGCCGGCGCTCCACGTACAGCCCCTCGGCGGAGCGCGCGGCGCCGGTGATCCTGGCCAGCTGCTTGAACGTCTTGGAAGTGGCCACCACATGGTCCGGTGCGCCATGACGGCTGAAATCGCCGACGCTCCGGGCGATCTCGGCCCGCACATGGCGCCGCAGGGCCCGTACGTCGGCCGTGTCCGGCGGGTCGCCGGGCAGCCAGGATCCGGTCAGCCGGCCGGCCCCCAGCGGCAGCGAGACCGCCGCGTCGGGCTCCTCGTCCATGCCGTACGCGATCTCCAGCGAACCGCCGCCGATGTCCAGGACCAGCAGCTTCCCCGCGGACCAGCCGAACCAGCGGCGGGCGGCCAGAAAGGTGAGCCGCGCCTCGTCCGCGCCGCTGAGCACCTGGAGCCGTACCCCGGTCTCCTCGGTGACCCGGGCCAGGACCTCATCGGCGTTGGACGCCTCGCGGACGGCGGAGGTCGCGAACGGCAGAACGTCCTCGACGCCCTTGTCCTCGGCCGCCTCCAGCGCCTCCATGACCACCGCGATCAGGCGGTCGACACCTTCGGGGCCGATGGCCCCGTCCCCGTCGAGGAGTTCGGCCAGCCGCAGTTCGGCCTTGTGCGAATGCGCGGGCAGCGGGCGCGCGCCGGGGTGGGCGTCCATCACGAGCAGATGAACTGTATTCGAACCCACGTCGAGGACACCGAGTCTCATGACGTGAACGCTACTGCTCCCGCCTTGGTGTCATGCACAGGTCCCCCGCGATCTCGCACAGCGGCAGCGCCGCCGTGTGTACGCGGTCCCCACCTTCGGCTTTTCGCCGGTCGGCCGCCTACCCTTGCACCGTGGCAAAGACGAAAAAGGCGAAGCGGGACAAAGGCCGGAAGAACGCCCTGGAGTGGGCGGCCAAGGAGCCGACCACGTCCGAGGCCGTGGATGCCGGGACCGGGGGCGCCGGGGCCGAGGGCGCCGGGGCCGGGGCCGGGGCTGCCGAGGACGAGGTCGGTCTTGACTTCGCCCGCGCCTGGGTCGAATTCCCCGACCCGGCCGACGACGAACAGCTCTTCCGATGCGATCTGACCTGGCTGACCTCCCGGTGGACCTGCATCTTCGGCCAGGGCTGCCAGGGCATCCAGGCGGGGCGGGCCAGCGACGGCTGCTGCACGCTGGGCGCGCACTTCTCCGACGAGGACGACGAGGCGCGGGTCGGACGCCATATGGCCCGGCTGACCCCGAAGATCTGGCAGTTCCACGACGAGGGGCACGCCTCGGGGTGGGTCCAGGAGGACGAGGACGGCGAACGGCAGACCCGGCGCCACAAGGGCTCGTGCATCTTCCAGAACCGGCCGGGCTTCGCGGGCGGCGCGGGCTGCGCACTGCACATCCTGGCGCTGCGGGAGGGTCGCGAGCCGCTGGAGACCAAGCCGGACGTCTGCTGGCAGCTGCCGGTGCGCCGGTCCTACGACTGGATCGACCGGCCGGACGACACCCGGGTGCTGCGGATCACCATCGCCGAGTACGACCGGCGCGGCTGGGGGCCTGGCGGCCACGACCTGCACTGGTGGTGCACGTCGGCCACCTCGGCGCACGGCGGCGGGGAGCCGGTGTTCCGCTCGTACCGGCCGGAACTCACGGAGCTGATGGGCAAGGGCGGCTACGACCGGCTGGTCGAGCTGTGCGAGCAGCGCATGGCGTCCTCGCTGCCGCTGCTGGCGCCGCACCCGGCGGATCCGAGAGGTCCGATGGATTCGGCACACCCGGCGGGTGGGACTGACTGACGCGGCTGGATCGCTCGCGTCAGTCAGTCCCACCGGCCTAGTCGATCCGGCGGACCCGGCGGAAGGGGCCGACTGACGCGAGCGATCCAGCCGCGTCGGGCCTCACCAGTCCGGCCGACCCGGCAAACCTGGCGGACCCGGCTGACGCGGCAGACGGACGCGGGCGATCCGGGCCGCCCCACCGATCAGCCCATCCAGCGAACCCGCCGAAGAGGCCGTTGCGGCGGATGGGACGGACTGACGCGAGCGATCCGGCCGCGCCCCTCACCCCACCGGTCCGGCCGCTCCGGTGAGCCTGGCCGAAGGGGCCGTTGCGGCGGGTGGGGCTGGCTGACACGAGCGATCCGGCCGCGCCCCTCACCCCACCGGTCCGGCCGCTCCGGTGAGCCCGGCGGACCCGGCCGATCCGGTCTACTGACACGGCCGTGTCGACGTAATGGCCGGTCCTGTGTCTGCCCACCGGTCGGCGTGCGCCGCCACTGGCGGGACTTCGCCGCCGCTCATGCCCAGCCCTTCGGCACCACCGACCGGTGTCCAGTCCGCCGACCGGCGCGTCCAGCCCGCCCACCGGCGCGTCCTGTCCGCGTACCCGACGCGTCCGGGCCCCCGGTCGGCGTGTGCGGCCCGCCGGTCGAGGTGGTCGGGTCTGCCGAGGTCGAGCGGGCCGGGCAGCCGGTCGACGCCCCCGGGCAGCCGGTCGACGGCTCCGGGCCGCCGCTGGTCGCCTCCGAGCCATCCGTCGGCGCACGTCCGGGCCAACCGCGGACGCGTGCCCCGCCGCCAACCCCCGACGCGCGCCCCCGCCGCCAACCGCCGACGCGCGTGTCGTGTCCGTCAGCGCCGTCAGCGCCGTCAGCCGACGTTCCCGGGCCGTGGCTCAGCGTTTCGCGGCGGGGGCGTCGGGGGGCGTGGGCGAGGGGTTGCCCGGTGCCGAGGTCGGGTCGCCGGAGGGGTCCGTGGGGGTGGGCGTGGGGTCGGGGGCCGTGCCGCGGCCCTCGATCCGCACCACCGCGCCCGCCGGGTCCACCGAGACCCGTGCGCTCCAGTGACCGGCCGGTTCCCGGCCGTGGTCCACCGAGACCGTGATGGTGCTGGAGTCGCCGGGCCGCAGCACCCCGGACGCGTGGTTCAGCCGGAGCCAGGACGCCCCGGCGGAGGCCGACCAGTGGACCGGTGCGCCGCCGGACGCGGTGAGTGTGATGACCGTCACCTCGCCCTCGGGGTGTGCCGTGACCGTGAGCCGTCCAGGGCCGGGGACCGGCCGGGAGGGTCCGGAGCCGTCCCCGGGGCGGCCGCCACCGGCCGGGGAGCCGTCATGGTGCGAGGCGCCGCCGCCCTTGTGGCCCGGTCGCCGCACCGCGCCATCCGCGCCGAGGACCTCGACCGACACATCCGACGCACCCCGGCCCGCCCTGGTGCTCCGCGGCCCGGAGCCGATCCGGGTGCCGGAACGGTCCTGCGCGCTGCCGGTCTGCTCGTACGAGCGCCGGGCGGGCCGGTCCTGACCGGCCGGGGCCTGGTCCGCGCCGTCCACGTCGGCGGCGGCCACGGAGTCCGTGTCGCGCTCGTCACCGGCGAGCGGGGCGCCCCGGTAGGCGGCCCACAGCGCGAGCACCGGGGCCGCCACGACCGCGGCGACCACCGTCGTGGTCATCGCGCGGCTGCGCATCCGGCTACGGCGAGCGGCCCGGTCCTGGGGCTCCAGGGGAAAGCCGCGCCGGTCGAACCGCGGCCCGGCGCCCACGCGGGCGGGGCGCCCGCCGAGCGCGCTCAGCATCGCGGCGTGCACGGCGGCGCGGGGGGCCTCCACCACCGGCAGCGCGGCGGGCGCGGCGGCCGTACCGGGCCAGGGCCCGTCGGCCGTGGCGCGCTCGGCCATCCGGCGGCACTCGCGGCAGTCGTCCACATGGCGCACCAGCTCACGGCGGAGGGCGGCGGAGAGCAGCACCTGGGTGTCGCCCGCGAGCCGCGCGACGACCGGGCAGTGGCCGAGCTCGACGACGGCGAGCGCGGCGCGGGTCCGCTCGACCTCGCAGGCGGCGCTGGAGAGCAGGGCGCGGGTCTCCTCCCGGTCCTTGCCGAGCACGGCGGCCACCTCGGAGGGGCCCAGCCGGTGGCGCACCGCGAGCTCGAGCGCCTCGCGCTGCTCGGCGGTGGTCCCGGCGGCCTCCGGCCAGGCCAGCGCGGCCAGTTCGCGGCGGCGCTGAGCGGCGATGGGCTCGGGCAGCCCGGCCTCGTCGCCGTCGCCCGGGGTGTCCGTCCCCGAACGGCCGCGGCGCTCGGCCAGTTTGCGCAGACAGGCCCAGCGGGCGACCGCGTAGAGCCAGGGGCGGGAGAGCTCGCCCGCCTCGTTCACCCGGCCGCGCCCCCGGCCGGGGCGGCGCTCGGCGACCGCCAGCACATCCCCCACCGCGACGGCGGCGGCGTCGTGCTCGCACAGGGCCGACAGGCAGTAGGTGAACAGGCCGTCGAGATACGGCTCATAGCGTTCGGGAGGCCGCTGGGGGCGGGTGGTGGTGGAGCGGGGCGCACGGCGCCGCCCCCGCTGTGCGCCGGTGGGCTGTGTCGAGTGCTCGGACCTGCTGCTCATCACCCGGTGACGGTAGGCGGATGATGCAGACTTCCTCGCGCCACTTGCGCTGTTTTAACCCTTACGGGTGACCATCTCCCTCATAAGGGGACAGGTGTCCCACCCCGGTGGCCGCAACCTGCTATGCGCCCTGGCGCCCTCCGGCGGTGCCGTCACCAGCGCCGTTCGGCTCTGTCGGCGGCCGACGCTAGCGTTACGCCATGGCTGCCCGTAGCTCCTCCCGCTCATCCGCCAAGGACCGCCCCTCCTACCGCTGTACGGAGTGCGGCTGGACCACCGCCAAGTGGCTCGGCCGCTGCCCGGAATGCCATGCGTGGGGCACGGTCGAGGAGTACGGGACGCCCGCGGTGCGGACCACCACGCCCGGCCGGGTCACCTCCGCCGCCGTGCCCATCGGCCAGGTGGACGGCCGTCAGGCCACCGCGCGGACCACGGGCGTGGACGAGCTCGACCGGGTGCTCGGCGGCGGGCTGGTCCCCGGCGCCGTCGTGCTGCTCGCCGGGGAGCCCGGGGTCGGCAAGTCCACCCTGCTGCTGGACGTGGCGGCCAAGGCCGCCTCCGAGGAGCGCCGCACGCTCTACATCACCGGTGAGGAGTCGGCGAGCCAGGTGCGGCTGCGCGCCGACCGCATCGGCGCGCTCAGCGACCATCTCTACCTGGCCGCCGAGACCGACCTCTCCGCGGTCCTCGGCCACCTCGACTCGGTCAAGCCCTCGCTGCTGGTCCTGGACTCGGTGCAGACCGTCGCCTCGCCCGAGATCGACGGCGCGCCGGGCGGGATGGCTCAGGTGCGCGAGGTGGCCGGGGCACTCATCCGCGCGTCCAAGGATCGCGGGATGTCCACCCTGCTCGTGGGCCATGTCACCAAGGACGGCGCCATCGCGGGGCCCCGGCTGCTGGAGCATCTGGTCGATGTCGTCCTGCACTTCGAGGGCGACCGGCACGCCCGGCTGCGCCTGGTCCGCGGGGTGAAGAACCGCTACGGGGCGACGGACGAGGTCGGCTGCTTCGAGCTGCACGACGAGGGCATCACCGGGCTCGCCGACCCCTCCGGGCTGTTCCTCACCCGCCGTGACGAGCCGGTGCCGGGCACCTGTCTGACGGTCACCCTGGAGGGCCGCCGGCCGCTGGTGGCCGAGGTGCAGGCGCTCACCGTTGACTCCCAGATCCCCTCCCCCCGCCGCACCACCTCCGGTCTGGAGACCTCCCGGGTCTCGATGATGCTCGCCGTGCTGGAGCAGCGCGGCCGGATCAGCGCGCTGGGCAAACGGGACATCTACAGCGCCACGGTGGGCGGGGTGAAGCTGTCCGAGCCCGCCGCGGACCTCGCGGTGGCGCTCGCGCTGGCCAGCGCCGCCAGTGACACCCCGCTGCCCAAGAACCTGGTGGCGGTGGGCGAGGTGGGGCTCGCGGGCGAGGTCCGGCGGGTCACCGGCGTACAGCGGCGGCTGTCGGAGGCGGCCCGGCTCGGCTTCACCCACGCCCTGGTGCCGGGCGATCCGGGCCGGATACCGGACGGGATGCGGGTGCTGGAGGTCGCGGACATCGGGGACGCGCTGCGGGTGCTGCCGCGGCGGCGGGAGCGTGGCGAAAAGGCGCGGGCGGAAGCAGAGGGCAATGGCTGAGGTGAACGGTGGCTGCGGCTGAGGCTGCGGCTGCGGCTGAGACGAACGGTGGCTGAGGCAGCGGGCCATGTCCGTGTCCGAGGTGGCGGGCCGTGTCCGAGCCGATGGTGGCGGACCGTGTCCGAAGCGGTGGTAGCGGGCCGTGTCCGAGGTGGCGGTGGCGGGCCGTGTCCGAGGTGGCGGCCCTCGGCCGAGGCGGCGGTCCGTGGCTGAGGCACCGTCGGAGCACCCGCGGGAGCATGGCCGAGCGCACAGCCGAGTGCGCTGGTGAAGGCGTGCGGCAGGGGGTGGCGAGCCGGGTGGCGCGCGGCCCAGGGGGAGTCACACTCCGCTTCACGGCTACGGGCGTACGCCGGGAGACCCCACGGGAGGCCGGTGGCCGCCGGTAGACTTTGCCCTGGTCTCGCCCATACGTGGCCTCGCGCATCGGCATGGCAGGGCGACTCGTGGCACCGACAGACCTTGCGACGGAGGAGTGCAGTGGCAGCAGGCGACCGGGCAACGGCACCCGGCAAGGCCGACGGTCTGATGCGTGCCTCCCTGAGCGCGGTCGCGCCCGGCACGGCGCTGCGCGACGGCCTCGAGCGCGTTCTCCGGGGAAACACCGGCGGGCTGATCGTGCTCGGCACCGACAAGACCGTCGAGTCGCTGTGTACCGGCGGCTTCGTCATCGACGTCGAGTTCACCGCGACCCGGCTGCGCGAGCTGTGCAAGCTGGACGGCGCGCTGGTCCTCGACAAGGACATCACCAAGATCGTGCGGGCCGGGGTGCAGCTGGTGCCCGACGCGGCGATCCCCACCGAGGAGACCGGCACCCGGCACCGCACCGCGCAGCGCGTCTCCATCCAGACCGGGTTCCCGGTGGTCTCGGTCAGCCAGTCGATGCGGCTGATCGCGCTGTATGTGGACGGTCAGCGGCGGGTCCTGGAGGATTCGGCGGCGATCCTGTCCCGCGCCAACCAGGCGCTGGCCACGCTGGAGCGCTACAAGCTCCGCCTCGACGAGGTGGCGGGCACGCTCTCGGCGCTGGAGATCGAGGACCTGGTCACCGTCCGGGATGTGAGCGCGGTCGCACAGCGGCTGGAGATGGTC
This sequence comes from Streptomyces malaysiensis subsp. samsunensis, assembly GCF_024519315.1. Taxonomy (GTDB): domain Bacteria; phylum Actinomycetota; class Actinomycetes; order Streptomycetales; family Streptomycetaceae; genus Streptomyces; species Streptomyces malaysiensis. The sequence goes on from NZ_JANIIC010000041.1 coordinate 20,782, forward strand.
CGCCGCATCGCCACCGAGATCGCGGAGTACGTGGTCGAGCTGGGCACCGACGGCCGGCTGCTCTCCCTCCAGCTGGACGAGCTGATCGCGGGCGTGGAGCCGGAGCGTGAGCTGGTGGTGCGGGACTACGTCCCCGAGCCGACCGCCAAGCGCACCCGTACGGTGACCGACGCGCTCGCCGAGCTGGACCGGCTGACCCACGCCGAGCTGCTCGAACTCCCCATCGTGGCCCGGGCGCTGGGGTATACCGGCTCGCCCGAGACCCTCGACTCGGCGGTCTCGCCGCGCGGCTTCCGGCTGCTGGCGAAGGTGCCGCGGCTTCCGGGCGCCATCATCGAGCGGCTCGTGGAGCACTTCGGGGGCTTGCAGAAGCTGCTGGCGGCGAGCGTGGACGACCTCCAGATGGTGGATGGCGTGGGCGAGGCGCGGGCGCGCTCGGTCCGCGAGGGGCTGTCGCGGCTGGCGGAGTCGTCCATCCTGGAGCGGTACGTCTAGCTCTGGGCGCGCCGTACGTCTGTGGGGTGCGCGGTGGGTCTTTCCCCTCCCCGCCCCTTCCCGTAACCATGGGCTCCGCCCCTGGACCCCAAAGCCCTACCATGCGGCGGCGCCACAGGAGGGGGCAGCCCCAGCCACGGCCCCCGCGCCGCAGCCCCGGCCACGGAGCCTGCGCCGCAGCCCCGGCCACGGAGCCCGGGACGCAACCCCGGTTACGGACCCTGGGGCCAGCCCCAGTTACGGAGCCCGACGCACAACCCCGACCACGGAGCCCCGGGCGGAGCCCCAGCTACGGAGCCCGGGACGCAACCCCGGCCACGGGGCCCGGGACGCAGCCCTAGTTACGGAACCCGGGACGCAACCCCGGCCACAGGCCCCGAGGCGCAACCCCAGTTACAGAGCCCCGGCCACGGGCCCCGGGGCCAGCCCCAGTTACAGAGCCCGGGACGCAACCCCGGCCACAGGCCCCGGAACACAACCCCGGCCACAGGCCCCGGAACACAACCCCGGCCACAGGCCCAGGGGCCAGCCCCAGTTACAGAGCCCTAGCGCACCCTGGCTACGGGGCCCCGGGCGGAGCCCCAGCTACGAGCCCGAGACACAACCCCGGCCACGGGATCCTGGGCCACAACCCCAGTTACGGAGCCCGAGGCACAACCCCGGCCACAGGCCCCCGGCCGCAACCCCGGCCACAGGCCCCGGGGCGGGGCTCCGGCTGCGGGGTCCGGGGCGGAGCTCCGGTTTCGGGGAGGGGCGGGTAGGGGAGCAGGCCGCCGCAGGCGTCACGGTCCGGCGGACACCTCCTGGCCGAGGCAGATCCAGCTGGCCAGGGTGGGTCCAGCGGTGGGGCGCGGCGCCCGCGTGATCGTGGACGCGGCCGCGAAAGCCGCTGGTCAGTCCTTCTCGAGGACGAACGACACCTTCGCCGTGCCGAGGCCGTCCACCTTCACCTCGACCAGATAGGTGCCGGGCTTGGCCGACGCGCTGCCCGACGGGGTGGCGCAGTGCTCGGCGCTGCGCTTGCGGTCCCACTCCACGGTGCGCTTGGCCTGGCCGGAGCCCGCCACCTCGATCAGCGCGGAGGCGCTGCCCTCCGGGCAGTCGCCGGAGGCCCAGACGTGGGCGTTCTGGGCGTCGGTGATGGTCAGCGAGGCCGCCGTGCGGCCGAAGTCGACCTTGCAGGAGCTCGACTTGGTGTTCTTCACGACGATCTCGAAGGTGGGCTTCTCGCCCGGCGCCCAGGTGTTCTTGACCTTGGAGTCCTTGACGCTGCGCACCGTCAACTCCGCGTCACCGGAGCGGCAGTCCGGCAGGCTCGACCCGGCGGGCAGACCCCGCCCGGTCCCGGTGCCGATGCCACCGCCCGCGCGGCCACCGCCCGAAGAGCCGCCCGTGCCACCCGCACCGCCGGAGCCGCTGCCGCCGGCGGTGTCCTTACCGCCGTCGTCCGAGCCGCCGCCGCTGCCGCCGGAGTCGCCGGAGCCCGAGCCGCCGTTGTCCGACTCGTCGCGTCCGCCCGGCCGTTCGCTGTTGACCGGCCCGGAGGAGGAGGGTCCCGGGGTGATCGTGCTCGCGGGTCCCCCGCCACCCGATCCCTTGCCCTCGTCACTTCCGCCGCCGCCCGAACCACCCCAGCCGAAGGCCCAGATGACCACGAGAACGATGGCGATGAAAAGGGCGAGCGCAACGGCCCTCCGCCGCCAGTAAATGGAGGAGGGAAGCGGCCCGATCGGATTGCGCAGAGATCCCACGCGGAAACTCTACGAGAGATCGGGAGCGGTACCGGCCAATAACCCCCGCTACGGGCCCTACTTTTCTCATGATCCGACCGGATCCCGCACATGAGGGGTCCACAAGGCGTCCACGAGGTCACCCCGAGATCACCCCGAGATCACGAAAAGACCGCACCCAGGCGCGGCGAGCGTCCATCCGTTCCCTTGTCGGCGCCCGGATCGCACGATTTGGCAACGACTGGAGCGGCTCGACCCGAACGCCCGCGCCCTGGGCCCCGCGAGCCGCCCCGTCGTGTCAGGATCGAGGGCGATGACTGCCATTTCCGCTTCCGCCGTCCCGGCCGCCGCCTCCTCCGACCCCGACGGAGCCGCGCTGCACCGGCCCGTGATCGACTGGTTCGACGCGCACGCGCGCGACCTGCCCTGGCGCCGCCCCGAGGCCGGCGCCTGGGGTGTGATGGTGAGCGAGTTCATGCTCCAGCAGACCCCGGTGAACCGGGTGCTGCCGGTGTACGAGCAGTGGCTCGCCCGCTGGCCGCGCCCCGCCGACCTGGCCGCCGAGCCGCCCGGTGAGGCGGTCCGCGCCTGGGGCCGGCTCGGCTATCCGCGCCGGGCGCTTCGGCTGCACGGCGCCGCGGCCGCCATAAGGGAGCGGCACGGCGGTGACGTGCCGCGTGACCACGCCCAGTTGCTGGCGCTGCCGGGCGTGGGTGAGTACACGGCGGCGGCCGTGGCCTCGTTCGCGTACGGCCAGCGCCATCCGGTGCTGGACACCAATGTCCGCCGGGTGTTCGCGCGCGCGGTCAGCGGTGCGCAGTACCCGCCGAACGCCACCACCGCCGCCGAGCGCAAGCTGGCCCGGCTCCTGCTCCCGGAGGAGGAGCCGACCGCGGCGCGCTGGGCGGCCGCCACGATGGAGCTGGGCGCGCTGATCTGCACGGCCCGCACCCCCGACTGCGCGCGCTGCCCGATCGCCGCGCTGTGCGCGTGGCGTCAGGCCGGTTCCCCGGAGCACGACGGACCGCCGCGGCGCGGCCAGACCTACGCGGGTACGGACCGCCAGGTGCGCGGCAAGCTGCTCGCGGTGTTGCGGGAGGCCGTGACACCGGTACCGCAGACGACGCTGGATCAGGTGTGGGACGAGCCGGTGCAGCGGGCCCGCGCGCTGGACGGGCTGGTCTCCGACGGGCTGGTCGAACCGCTTTCCGGCGGGCTCTACCGGCTGCCGCTGACCTGAGAACATCCCTCGTCACGGCCCTGTCTGTGACAGACCTGTGACACCCCCAGGACCCGGTTCCGACATCCCGTCGGACCGGGTTCCGTTGTTACACAACCTATGGATAGCTGTGCGTTCGCCGAGGCGCAGATGCGCATGGCGCCGCAACAGCGCCTCCGTAGCGTCCTTCCCGTGCCGAGCGAAGAGCCGGTCACATCAACGGTGGGGAAGACGCGGCGAGTGAGCCAAAGGAGCGCGTCGCTGTCGTAAGGGAGAGCGCGCAGGCCGCGAGGAACGAGCGGCCGAGCACGGTCGACCGTCGACAGGGGGCACCTCCCAGCGGTAGCTGGGGGAGGCGGAAGCGCCCCGGAGGCGAACCGAGCCCAAAAGGCGGATGGAGGCTGCACACCATGAGCAGCGGCAATGTTCTGGACTTTGAGGAGTACGTGCGGAATCGGCAGGACGCGCTGCTGCGCAGCGCCCGTCGGCTGATCCCGGACCCGGTCGAGGCACAGGATCTGCTCCAGACCGCCTTGGTGCGCACCTACGGCCGCTGGGACGGCATAGCGGATAAATCGCTCGCCGATGCCTATCTCCGGCGCGTGATGATCAACACCCGTACCGAGTGGTGGCGCGCCCGCAAGCTGGACGAGGTGCCCACCGAGCAGCTTCCCGAGGCGAGTGTCGACGACGGCACCGAGCAGCACGCCGACCGCGCCCTGTTGATGGACATCCTCTCGGTGCTGGCTCCCAAGCAGCGCAGTGTCGTGGTCCTGCGACACTGGGAGCAGATGACGACCGAAGAGACCGCGGAGGCGCTCGGAATGTCGACCGGAACGGTCAAGAGCACACTGCACCGGGCGCTGGCCCGGCTGCGGCAGGAGCTGGAGAGCCGCGATCTGGACGCCCGCGCGCTCGGCCGTCAGGACGGGGACACCAAGCCGGCCGCCAACGTCCGGCGGCACACGGGTCGGGTCCGGCGCGCCCGCCAGGAGCGGGGGCAAGAACGGTGCGCGGCCTGACCAGGGCCTCTCCTGGCAGAACAGCCATGATCACCGGCGGTGCGGTCGTGGGCCTCGCGGCCGCCGGCGGCTGGATGCTGGCCGGATACGGCGCCGCGGACCAGGGTGTGCGCAAGGAGGGACCGGCGCGCACCGAGTGGGCCTCGGCCGCCGACTCGGGTGCGTACACGAGCGGACACGGCTCGGGCCGGTCGTCACCGGCCGGGCAGAAGGTCGACGCGATCAAGCTGGTCAAGGCGGATCCGAGCGTCAGCGGCGACCTGAAGGCGAACCTCAAGCCCTGCGCCAAGGGCAAGGGGCCCGACGGCAAGCGGAAGATCGAGGGCTACCCGGTGGACGTGACGTACGGCCGGCTGACCGGGGCCTCCCCCTCCGACCTGGTCATCAACGTCATGACCTGCGCCGATGGCTTCGGCATCGGCTCGTATGTGTACCGCAAGGTGGGCGACCGGTATGTGAACGTCTTCAGCGACGAGCAGCCGCCGGTCTACGCCGATGTCGCCAAGGACGCGCTGCGGGTGACCAAGCTCTCCTACACCTCGGGGGACTCGGTCTGCTGCCCGTCGAGCGAGACCGTGGTCACCTACCGCTGGGCCGGGGCCGACCGGACGTTCACGGTGCGGTCCCGCAAGTACACCGACTACAGCAAGAATGTGCCCAAGGACGACGCGACCCCGGTGCCCGCCGCGAGCGCCGGCGACGGAACGGAAGGCTGAAGCGAGGCTGTGGCCGAGACCCATGTGCTCTTCGTCGAGGACGACGATGTCATCCGTGAAGCCACGCAGCTCGCCCTGGAGCGCGACGGCTTTCTCGTGACGGCCGCGCCCGACGGGCTGACCGGCCTCGAGCGCTTCCGCGCCGACCGCCCCGATATCGCGCTGCTCGATGTGATGGTTCCGGGCCTGGACGGGGTCAGCCTGTGCCGCCGGATCCGCGATGAGTCGACCGTTCCCGTGATCATGCTCTCGGCGCGCGCTGACTCCATCGATGTGGTGCTCGGCCTCGAAGCCGGCGCCGACGACTATGTGACCAAGCCCTTCGACGGCGCGGTGCTGGTCGCCCGCATCCGGGCCGTACTGCGCCGCTTCGGCCACGCCAGCGGCCCCGGCGGGCGGGGCGGGGAACCCGTCCCCGAGGAGCCCGACGGCGGGGTGCTGCGCTTCGGCGATCTGGAGGTCGACCCCGAGGGCATGGAGGTCCGCAAGGGCGGCCGGCGGGTCGCGCTCACCCCGACCGAGATGCGGCTGCTGCTGGAGTTCTCGGCCGCGCCCGGCACTGTGCTCTCCCGCGACCGGCTGCTGGAGCGGGTCTGGGAGTACGGCTGGGGCGGGGACACCCGGGTCGTGGACGTCCATGTGCAGCGGCTGCGCGGCAAGATAGGCCAGGACCGGATCGAGACGGTCCGCGGCTTCGGCTACAAGCTCAAGGGCTGAGCGGCGTTGCGGCGGTTCGCACTGCGCACCGGGCTGCGGTGGAAGGTCAGCCTCGCCATCGCCGCCGTGAGCACGCTCGTCGCGGTCGTGCTGAGCCTCGTCGTCCACAACGCGGCCCGCGTCTCGATGCTCGACAACAGCCGCACCGTGATGGACGAGCGGGTGAAGGTCGCCCAGCGGTGGTACGAGCAGTCCCGGGTGCTGGGGTTCGGCGCCAAGCTGGACGATCCGCACCTGCCCGAGCAGCTGAAGAAGGAGGCGTGGCGCGGCCAGCGCGCCACCTATCTGGAGGACTCCGGCACCGGCACCCCCGAGGTGTGGGCCTCGGTACCGCTGCGGAACGGCAAGGTGCTGTCCGTCCACACCAAGTTCCAGGACCGCTTCGCGGTCCTCAACGACCTCGACCGGGTGCTGATCATCGGCTCGTTGTCGGTGGTGCTGGGCGGTATCGCGCTCGGTGTGCTCGTCGGCGACCAGCTCTCCCGGCGGCTGCGCAAGGCGGCCACCGCCGCCCGCAAGCTGGCCGAGGGCGACTCCGAGGTCCGCGTGCGCGAGGCGATCGGCGGCCGGGTGCGCGATGAAACCGACGATCTGGCGCGTGCGGTCGACGGTATGGCCGAGGCGCTCCAGCAGCGGCTGGAGGCCGAGCGCCGAGTCACCGCCGATATCGCACACGAGCTGCGCACCCCGGTCACCGGGCTGCTCACCGCCGCCGAACTGCTGCCGCCCGGCCGCCCCACCGAGCTGGTGCGGGACCGGGCGCAGGCGATGCGCACCCTGGTCGAGGACGTCCTGGAGGTCGCGCGGCTGGACGGCTTCGCGGAGCGCGCGGAGCTCCAGGAGATCGCCGTGGCCGAGTTCATCACCCGCCGGGTGCGGACGGTGGCCCCCGACGCGGTGATCAACGTGGTGCGCGACGCCCATGTCTCCACCGACCCACGGCGGCTGGAGCGGATCATGGGCAATCTGCTGGCCAACGCCGCACGGCACGGCAAACCGCCCTTCGAGGTCACCGTCGAGGGACGGATACTGCGCGTCCGCGACCACGGCGCCGGCTTCCCGGAGGAGCTGCTGAAGGACGGGCCCAGCCGGTTCCGCACCGGCAGCAAGGACCGCGCGGGCACCGGGCACGGCCTGGGGCTGACCATAGCCGCGGGCCAGGCGCGGGTGCTGGGCGCCCGGCTGACGTTCCGCAACGCCGATCCGCTGATGGACAGCGGTGACGGGACGGAGGGCGAGTGCCGGGGCGCGGTCGCCGTGCTCTGGCTGCCGGAGTCGGCGCCCACCAACACCGGCAGCTTCCCGATCATCGAGGTGCCGGACTGAGACTCGGCTCGGGGGCGCTCGGCTAAAGACCGCTCGGCTCAGGAGCATCGCTCGCTCAGGAGCGCTCTGTTCAAGCGGTCTCAGCTCGAGGTACAGCCGTCCCAGGGCCGGCTGTAGTCCATCTCCTCGCGGGGCTGGGTGAACGAGAACCAGTTGCCGGAGTCGTCGCGGAAGAGCGCCTCGGTGCCGTACGGACGCTCCTGGGGCTCCTGGACGAACTCCACGCCCTTCGCCTTGAGCGCCTCGTAGTCCCGGTGGATGTCATCGGTGGTGATCACCCCGGGGCCGAGCACACCCTTGGCGACCAGCTTCCTGAGGGCCTCGGCGGACTCCGGGTCGAGCCCCGGCGAGCTGGGCACCATCAGGGTCAGCTGCACATCCGGCTGGTCCTTGGCGCCGACGGTCAGCCAGCGCATACCGCCGCCGCCCTCGCCGACGGTCATATCGGTGCGGATCTCGAAGCCCAGCTTCTCGGTGTAGAACTCCTTGGCCCGGTCCTGGTCGAGGACCCAGACGGTGACGATGGACATCCCCTTGATCATTGCTGCCTCCGGAGGTATCGGGATGGATCGCGCGCATCGCCGCGATGTCGCCACCGTAGGCAGCAGGGAGTCCGCCCCGCTTCTCAAGAATTGCTGTCCTCGGAATCGCCGGTCCCGGAGGGCGTCTCGCTCTCCTTGGCGCGGAGGGCACGGGCATCGCGCCCGCCGTACCAGAGCATGGCGTAGCACCCCGGGATGACCGCCGCGCCCCGGCCGACGTGCAGCTCCCGGTAGGCGGTGGGGGTGAGTCCGGTCTGCTTCTTGAAGCTGGTCGAGAAGGTGCCGAGGCTGCTGAAGCCGACGAGCGAGCAGATCTCGGTGACCGAGAGATTGGCCGAGCGCAGCAGCTCCTCGGCCCGCTCGATGCGGCGCCGGGTCAGGTACTGGCCGGGTGTGGAGCCGTAGGCGCCCTTGAAGGCGCGGATGAAGTGGTAGCGCGAATAGCCGGCGTGCGCGGCGACCGCGTCCAGGTCGAGCGGCTCGGCCCAGTCGCGGTCCATCACGTCCTTCGCGAGGCGCAGCCGGCGCAGGAGCGCCAGCCGCGCCTCGTCCGGCGAGGTCACCATGGGGCCGATGCTGTCATGCCCCGCTGACAGCGGCCGCACGGACGTGGGGCCCCTGCGAACTTCCGTTCACAGGGGCCCCACAGGAAGAGGAAGTCGTCGCTCAGACGGTCTCGGCGGCCGGCGCCGCCTCGGCCGGAGCCCCGTCGCTGTCGGCGGACTTGGCGGCGGCCCCGCGCAGCGGGACCTCCTTGACGAACCAGGCGGCGACGGCACCGATGATGCTGATCAGCGCGCCCCACAGGAACACCTGGTGGGCACCGCTGGCCACCGCGTGGGTGTACGCGTCCCTGATGGGCGGCGGCAGCAGCTTGAGGCTGGCCGGGTCGAGCTGGGCGCTTCCGGAGGTGATGGCCGCGGCCTTCCCGCCGCCCCGCTCGGTCATGGTGTCCCGCACCTGGCTGGTGAACAGGGCGCCGAGGATGGCGACGCCGAAGGAGCCGCCCAGGGTGCGGAAGAGGGTGGCGGAGGAGCTGCCGACGCCCATGTCCTTCATCTCGACGCTGTTCTGCGCCACGAGCATGGTCGTCTGCATCAGGCAGCCCATGCCCATGCCGAGCACCGCCATGTAGAGACCGGAGGTGAAGCGGGTGGTCTCGGTGTCCATCGTGGACAGCAGGAACATCCCGACGGTGATCAGCAGGCCGCCGACGATCGGGAAGATCTTGTACTTGCCGGTCTGGGTGGTGACCCGGCCCGCGACCAGCGAGACGACCAGCATGCCCAGCAGCATCGGGAGCAGCAGCAGCCCGGAGTTGGTGGCCGTGGCACCCTGGACGGTCTGCTGGTAGAGCGGCAGGAAGGTGGTCGAGCCGAACATCACGAAACCGGTGAGGAAGCCGATCGCGGTGACCAGCGTGAAGTTGCGGTTCCGGAAGATGTGCAGCGGCAGTACGGGCTCTGCGACCTTTGTCTCGACGTAGAGGAACGCGACGAGCGCGAGGACACCGAGCGCCCCGAGCCCGATGATCTCGAACGAGCCCCACGCGTACTCGTTGCCGCCCCAGGTGGTGATCAGCACGAGCGCGGTGATGCCCACGGTCAGCAGGGCCGCGCCGGTGTAGTCGATCCGTCCCTGGGAGCGCTTCTTGGGCAGGTGCAGCACCGCGGTGATCGCCGCGAGGGCGATGGCGCCGAGCGGAAGGTTGATGTAGAAGATCCAGCGCCAGCCGAGGTGGTCGGTGAGGGTGCCGCCGACCAGCGGGCCACCGATCATGGCCACGGCCATCACACCGGCCATGATGCCCTGGTAGCGGCCGCGCTCCCGGGGCGGCACCAGATCGCCGATGATCGCCATCACGCCGACCATCAGACCGCCCGCGCCCAGGCCCTGAATGGCCCGGAAGCCGATCAGCTCACCCATGCTCTGTGCCATACCGGACAGCGCCGAGCCGCCGAGGAAGATCACGATGGAGGTGAGGAAGACGCCCTTACGGCCGTACATATCGCCGAGCTTGCCCCAGATGGGGGTGGAGGCGGCGGTGGCCAGGGTGTACGCGGTCACCACCCAGGAGAGGTGGTCGAGGCCGCCGAGCTCGCCGACGATGGTCGGCATCGCGGTGCCCACGATCATGTTGTCGAGCATCGCGAGCAGCATCGCGATCATCAACGCGAAAATGACCACACTGGTGCTGCGCTGCTTCGGCCCGGCCTTGGCCGGGGGCTCCTGGACCGCCTGGGGGGCCTGAGCCGATCTCGAAGCGGATGGCGCTTCGTCGTCTGATTGTTTACGGACCATGTTCTCCGTCTCCCCCTGGGTGATGAGAGCCCTGACGCCCACTTACTTGCCGCCCGGCTAGTTCAGTACAGTGGAGACGGTAAGGCGCCAACTAGCCGGGCGTCAAGTAAGTTACGTTCGGCCTGCCGACGGCAGCCGCACCCAGCACAGGAGAGCACCATGGGCAGCACACCGCGGCGGGGCGACACCCGCCAGCGCATCCAGGACGTGGCCCTGGAGCTCTTCTCGGAGCATGGCTACGAGAAAACGTCACTGCGCGAGATCGCCGAGCGGCTCGAGGTCACCAAGGCGGCCCTCTACTACCACTTCAAGACCAAGGAGGACATCGTCCTCAGCCTGTTCCAGGACCTGGGCCGGCCGCTGGACGAGCTGATCGCCTGGGGCGAGCAGCAGCCGCGCACCCTGGAGACCAAGCAGGAGCTGCTGCGCCGCTACAACACGGCCCTGGACATCGGCGAGCCGCTGATGCGGTTCATGCAGGAGAACCAGGCGACGGTGCGCGAGCTCAGCATCGGCCAGATCTTCAAGAACCGGATGTTCGCGATGTCCGCCCTGATCCGGGACCCAGAGGCGCCCCTGGTCGACCAGGTCCGCAGCATCACCGCGCTGTTCAGCATGCATGCGCGGATGTTCGCGCTCCAGACGGTCGAAGGCGACCCCGAGGACAAGCGCGAGGCTGTCCTGGAGGTCGCCCTCGATCTGCTGAAGCAGGCCCATGCGTCATCGGCGCACGGCTGAGAACGCGCGGTGGGCGATGACCGGCGTCAGACCTTGACGCCGTGGTCGCGGAGGAACTTGAGCGGCGCGACGGCGGAACCGTAGTTCGGCGTCGTACGGATCTCGAAGTGCAGGTGCGGGCCGGTGGAGTTGCCGGTGCTGCCGGACAGGCCGATCTGCTGGCCCTCGCGCACCGTCTGGCCGATCCGTACGTCGATCCGGGACAGGTGGGCGTACTGCGAGTACGTCGCGTTGTCGTGCTTGATCACTATCGCGTTGCCGTACGCGGGGCCGTCGCCGCCGCCGTTCGGGCCCGCCTTGACGACCACACCGTCGTGGGCCGCGTGCACCGGGGTGCCCGACGGCACGACGAAGTCCTGACCGCTGTGGTTGTGCGACCACAGGTTGCCGGCCAGGCCGAAGGCCGCACCGATCGTGTACTTGTCGACCGGGGTCTGCCAGTCGCTCGCCTTCGCGGCGGCCTTGGGAGCCGGGGCCTTGGCGACGGCCGGGCTGATGGACGGGGCGGAGGCGGGGGTGCCCGCCCCCACGGCGAACGCCGTCCCGGCGCCGAGCGCGAGCGAGGCACCCAGGCCCACGGCGACCACGGCGGCGCGTCCTCGGGACACGGACGTAAGCGAAAATCGGCGGTTTGTGGCGCGCGGGGCCATGGGAATACCTCCAGAGGCGTCTTTGGGACGCCTCTTGTTATCCCGTTCTCGTTAATAGGCCAAGGCGTTGTTCTACTAAGCGGGTACGTAGTCAATTGCCATCCGGGACGTTTCCCGAGCGGAATTCCCGGAAATCTCCATCACGCCCCTGACCTGCGAGATCCCCTATTTCCCGTAGTAGATCCCAAAAACCATGTGCGGGAAGTCACCTTCGCCGGGACTTTCGGATGTCCGATTCGGGACCAAGGGCCTTGGCCGCCTCGGTCACAACCGGGTTAGCCGGGCGTTAGCGGGGCGGCAGTGTCGCGGTAGTGGCCCCGGCCAGAGTTGTTGTCGTACCGAGCGGACCACGACACCGACCACTCTGGGGGACCCGAAATGCGCTCCAACTCCACTGCCCGCACCGCCCGCCGTCGCACCCTCCGCGTCGCCGCCGCAGTCCTGACCGCGGCCGCCGCCCTGACCCTGACGGCCTGCAACGACTCGGACGCCGGCAACGCGAAGTCCGCGGGCCAGGCCGACACGGCCCCGGCCGGGTCCGGCTCGTCGGGTTCCTCCGACGGTGCACAGGGTTCCTCCGACGGTGCGCAGGGTTCCGACGCCAAGGCCAAGGGGGGCTCGGAGACGGGCGCCGGGGAGAATGCGCCGGGCAGCGGACAGGCCGCCACCGAAGGCGGCGGCAGGGCGCACGCGGGCGTCGAGCGCTGCCACACCGAAAACCTGGAAGCCGCCTTCGCCACGGGTGAGGACGCGCTCCCGGTGCCGGAGGGGGACGCGGACGGCTCGACGACCGCCACCATCGTCCTGACGAACAAGGGCTCCTACTCCTGCAAGCTGGGCGGTTTCCCCGGTGTGGACCTGACCTCGGTGAACGGCGGCCAGCGCTGGTCGCTGGTCCGCTCCTCGCAGAAGTGGAGCTCCGTGGAGGTGGAGGCCGGCCAGAGCACCGAGTTCACCCTCAACCTCGCCTTCACCAAGGAGGAAGAGGGCTTCTATCAGCCGGCCTGGGTCGAGATCACCCCGCCCAACGAGACCGAGGCCCTCAAGATCGAGTGGCCCTGGGAGAGCGACACCCTCGTCGACCAGCGCGGTGCCACCCACCCCGGCACCTTCGTCAACCCCATCGGCTGACCGGCTCGGAGCCGCGCCATGAAGGTCCGCTGCCCCGCCGGTGCGTCACACCGGGGCAGCGGCCTTCCGTTTCACGGCGCGCGCCCGTAAAGGCCCTGAAACCCGGCGAGCCCACCCCGCATGCGGAGTGGGCTCGTCTCTTGAGCGCTGGGCAAGCCTTGCACCTGCATCTCCCCGCAGGAAGCGGGGCGTCTTTCCTTGGACCACCAACGCGCGGCCGACTGCCCGGAGTTCGGGCGGCTTCGACAAGATCGAGTGTAGCGCACGGAACCGAACACCACTGCCGCGGCGGCGTCCACCCAACGGCTTCCGCGTCGCCGCGTGATCAGGGCCAGGCGGTCCGGAGGGCCGGTGGCCTGCTCACCGAGCTGATCCGGCCAGCCGCGGTGGCCGCGAAGTGGGCTGTGTGATGGAGGAGTTGGCGGCGGGCGGGTACCCGGTCATCGCGGTCGGCTGCCCGTCGGTGGCGACGGTCCTCCAGGTCACGGACGGCGGCCGTACCGAGCGCGATCTCCAACCGGGCCACGAGAACTGAGCACTCCGAGGCAGGGCACGGTTCGTCTTCGTGCCCTAGAATTCCCCGGCCACTGGCGAAAAACGCGCGGTCGACCGCGTGGACGGGGAGGAGCTGCGATGGCAACGGGGGGATGGGGTCAGCCGAACGGCCCTGGGCAGGGAGGCAATCGTTGGGGGCCGCCGCCCCCGGCACCCAATCCGTACACGCCGCCACCGGCTCCGGACCCGTACGGGCCGCCGCCGCCGAACCCCTACGGGCCCCCGCCACCGCCGCCCGGGCCCTACCGGCCGACGCCCACGCGTCGGCGCTGGTACCGGCGAGTGCCTCTCCTCTTCATCCTCGTCCCCCTGCTCCGCCTGGCGCACCGGCCCGCGCGGAAACTGTTCGACCAGGAGGGCGGCGGACGCGTCTACGACCCCGTGGTCAACCGCGTTCAGATCACCCGGACGGTGCTCGGCGTCCTCGCGACATTGGCCCTGTACTACATGTACGGATCGGATGGCGACCTGAAGGACCAGGCCAGCGAGAGTGCCGCCATGGTCATGTTGACCCCGATCCTGCTCCTCATCGCCGGACCGTTGATCATCGCAATCTTCATCCGCTACGCGCCCGCGGAGCGGCGGCGGATGCTGCGCTCCCGGCTCAGCGTCCCGGCCAAGACCGTCGGCTGGTACGTCCTGACCGTGGCCGTCCTCGCCGCCACGCTGTGGGGGATCTCGGCCAACCCCGAGGTGCTGGAAGGGCTGCACGGCGTGTGGTTGTTCGTGGCCGCGGTCCCGGCGCTCGTGTTCGTGCTGTGGGGGCTGCCGTTCTTCTTCCTGGCCTCGGCGTACGTCGCCCGCTCAGCCTTCAACACCGCCTATGTGCACGCCGCGCTGCCAGCCGTGATCACCGTGGTGATGGTGTGGATCATCGCCGTCTTGAAGGGGACCGAGAGCGGTCTGCCGGGCGGGCCGCTGTGGGCCCAGATCTGCTCCCTGTTCGGCGGACCGCTGTCGGTGACGGCGCTCTCCCTGTGGGAACTGCACCGACTGCGCACACGCCACGGCGTGACCATACGCCGCTGAGACAGCCACCTATGCGGGTATCGCGGTGCGGAGGCGGCCGACTCATCGGCCGGGGGCGTCCGCCCGGGTCCACCGCCAGTTGCCGGACGGGCACGGGTATGCGTTCCACGGTTGTCCGATGCCGGCCGTACCGCCCGTATGACGGACGAGGACGTCCTGCGTCGGTCGCCTTGCCCCAAGCCCGAAGCCCGAGGGCTCCTCGGCGCGCATCCGGCCACCGAGCCACCGCGAAAACCCGTTGGCGGGCCACGGCGGCCACTGCTACTTTTCCGGAGGCCGTGCGAGAGAGCGAGGAGGTGGTACCCGTGAACGTATCGACGTGGGTGCTCTCCTCCGGGGTCACGGTCGGGCGATAGGTCGTCCGGGAGCGCCGTTCAGCAGCACTCCCGAAAGGCACGACCATGCGATTCACTTCCGAACAGCGCCTCGACGACGGCGTCATCGAGCGCGAATTCACCCTCGGCGAGATCCCCGGCACCCTGTGGACGCCCGGATCCGCCGCACCGACCCCGCTGATCCTGATGGCCCACAACAACGGCCTGCCCAAGGCGGAACCCCGGCTGGTGGCCCGGGCCCGGTACACCGCGGCGTGTGGCTACGCGGTGGCCACCATCGACGCCGCCGGATGCGGTGTCCGGCCCCGTTCCGCCGCCGACGAGCAGGCCCGCGCCGACCTCCGGCGAGCGATGCAGACCGGCGAACCGGTCGACGAGATCTTCGAATCCCTCGTCGGCCCACTGGTCGACAAGGCGGCCCCGGAATGGCGGACCACCCTGGACGCCCTCCTTGCGCTGCCCGAGATCGGCGGCCCGGTCGGGTACTCGGGGTGGACCGCCCTCGGTATCCGCCTCGCGGCGGTCGATCCGCGCATCGCGGCCGCCGGTTTCTTCGCCGGGGGTTATGTGCCCCTCGCCCAGCGCGAGGAGGCCCGGCAGGTCACCATTCCGCTGCTGCTCCTGCTCCAGTGGGACGACGAAGGGAACCCCCGGCAACGGGCCCTGGACCTGTTCGACGCCTTCGGCAGCAAGGAGAAGACGCTGCACGCCAACCTGGGCGGGCACCTCGGCACCCCATGGTTCGAGGTGGAGGACGGGGACCGGTTCTTCGGTCGGCACCTGAAGTGAGGCCGGGCCGTCCGGCGGGCAGCGGACGGTAGGCGGTACCGGCCACGATGCCGCTCATCGAGGACAGGCCCCGGCCTTCCTCGATGAGCGGTGGCCGGCAGACGCACAACCGCCCCGATCGCGGCGGTACCCGTTGACTACGCGGGGCCGCTCGGAGGCTCATCGCAGCCTCCCCGAGTGGGGGGCCTGGACCGGGCCCGCTCAGCCTTCAACAGGCGCTGGTAGTCCGTGAGTACGCGCAGCAGCGCGAAGCCCGTGCCGAGCGGGACGGTGCCGAGTTCCAGTCGCGGGTGCCGGGCGTCGCCGAGGTCGGCCCGTATATCGGGGAGCCGTACGCCATGGGCGGCGAACTCGTCACGGAGGATTGCTGCGACCCGCTCGGCGGGGGTGGGGTTCATGCGGTGCTTTTCGTGTTCGTGGGCGGAAGGTTGAACTCGAACCACACCGCTTTGCCTGTGCCTTCGGCCGGTTCGTCGATGGTCATACCGCAGATGTCGGAGAGGGCCGTGACCAGGAAGAGGCCGCGACCGTTGGTCTCATGGCCCGCCGCGCGGCGGGGCGAGGGGAGTTCGGGGCTGTCGTCGTGGACGGTCACCCGCACGCGGTCGTGCCGGACGGTGGCGGCCATCCGTACATCGCCCTTGCCGTGCCGATGGACGTTGGTCACTAACTCCGACGCGCAAAGGGCTGCCGCCTCGGCGAGTTGGGAGAGTCCCGAGGCCGCGAAGATCCCGCGCACGAAGTCGCGGCACAGACGGGGGGGTAGTGGGGAGGGCGGGGGCGGAGAGGGTGTAGCGGTGTGGATGTTCCGGGTGAGCGGGTGCTCCCATGCGACGCCTCCGTGGCGCTTCGTGAACGGGCATCGTGCGGCCCCCACAGCTGCGCTGTGTGACTGCCACCACACATACGGTAGAGATTGGGGATGACAAGTTCAACCTATCCGCGAGAATGAGTGGACCGACCCACCCCCTGACGGCAAACTGTGGCCCACACCCTGAGGAGAGACCCCGTTGGCACTGCGAACCAACCCCACCGAGAGACAGCGCCGCCTTGGCGCAGAGCTGCGAAGGTTGCGCGAGCAAGCCGGGTTGACGCTGAACGAGGCGGGCGCGCTCATCGACATGGGTCGTGTGCACCTGACCCACGTCGAGGGCGGCCGCACGGCGATCCCGACCGAGCGGCTGCGTCGGCTTTGCGAAGGCTACCGGTGCACGAGTTCACCGTTTGTCGAGGCGTTGGTCAGCCTCGCGGAAGACAAGGGCAAGGGCTGGTGGAGCGGCTACAAAAGCAACATGCCTGTTGCAGCCCTCGACTTGGCGGAACTAGAGTCCCGCACCACCAGTCTTCGCTCCTACGAGTCACTGTTGATCCCCGGCGTCTTCCAGT
Organism: Streptomyces malaysiensis subsp. samsunensis; assembly: GCF_024519315.1. Lineage (GTDB taxonomy): Bacteria > Actinomycetota > Actinomycetes > Streptomycetales > Streptomycetaceae > Streptomyces > Streptomyces malaysiensis. The sequence continues at coordinate 37,463 of NZ_JANIIC010000041.1, forward strand.
CGGAGGACTACATCCGCGCCATCTTCCGGGGCAGCGATGTGGTGGCGAACCCCGTGGACATCGACCGGGCAGTCGAGTTCCGCATGCAGCGCCAGGCAGCTCTCACCGGCGATGAGCCCCCCACGATCCATGCCGTTATTCACGAGGCCGCGCTGCACATGCGGTTCGGCGGCTCGGCCGTGACACGCAAGCAGTTGCTACGGCTCGTAGAACTGGCGGAACTGCCGCATGTGACGATTCAGGTCCTGCCCTTTACTGCGGACGGCGTTCCGATGGTGAACACGCCCTTCAACCTGATCGCTTCGCACGGCGGGATTCTGGAAACCATCCAGATGGACCACGCCAGCCGGTCCATGTTCCTCCATGACCCGGACTCGGTCACCGAGTATCAACGGCACTTCGACCGGCTCCGCACCGAAGCCCTCCCGCCAGTGGTCGGCGGCCCATCCGCGCTCAGCCACGACGTGCGAGATTCGCTCGGCCTGATCCAACACATCCTCTACAGCCATTACTAGCAGGAAGCGTGGTCATGTCTGACCCCAAGTGGCGCAAGTCCTCCTACAGCGCGGACGTCCACCAAAACTGCGTGGAACTGGCCGCCGTCGCCGACGGCGTCCGCATACGTGAGAGCGACGAACCGGGCGCGGTGATCCGCACCAACCCAGCAGCACTTCGGTCGCTCATACGAGCCGTAAAAGCCGCACGCTTCGACCACATCCGCTGAGGAAGGGCAGTCATGTCCCAGCTCAACTGGCGCAAGTCCTCGTTCAGTACGGATGGAGCCAACTGCGTCGAACTCGCCACCACCCCCGACGACATCCGCATGCGCGAGAGCGACGAACCCGACTCGGTGCTCCGCACCACCCCCGCCGCGCTCGGGGTCTTCATACGCGTCGTGAAGGCCGGTCGGCTCGATCACACCGTCTGACGGGGGGCGCGCCCGCGCGACGTGGGCCGGATGGGAGGTGCGGGCAGCATCTCGCGCGCTTCGCGCGGTTGAGTCCCGCATGGCCAATCTGGCGCTGGTGGACGCAGCCGAATGCCGTGTTGGCCCAAGAGGTGTGCCCGCTGATCAGCCGAGCCAGGTGACGCGGTGATCAGCGGGCAGGTCAAGTCGCCGCAGTGTCATGAACGTGAGCCTCGGCCGCTGGAGTCGTTCGCCGATGACGTCCTGAACCTGCGGCCCCGCCGGTAGTGCGGGTCGGATCAGCGCTCGTGGGCACCTACGCCGCTGTGCCGGTCGTGGTCACTGGGAGTGGGCGCCGGTGTGGTCCTGGCGGGGCGTGGCACCGGTGAGGGTGCAGCCCTGGCGGGACAGATCCAGCTTCGATCCCTTGGTCAGACACTTCGTGATCATGTGAGTCTGCTGGCCGTAGCGACGGCCCTTCATGGAGGTCACGGCCCCGTCCGGCCCCACCTCGCAGGGCTTGTCGTCGTCGCACTCCTTGCCCTTGGCGTCGGGGTCGTTGTGGGTGTTGAAAATCCCCACGACCGTGTCATCGTCGGGGGCCAGCAGCGCCGAACCCGAATAGCCGTAACTGGGATCGCAGCCCTTGCTGGCAGCAGTGAAGCGGATCGAGTTGTCCTGCTGGTAGCCGCCCTCCCGCAGGTGCGGGACCACGGCCTCGGCGGTGCAGTTCATGCGCTCGGTGGCCAGAGTCAGCGGGTCGTTCGCGTGCACGGGAGTGGAGGCGAGCTTGAAGACTTTCGCGCCCTTGGCCGCCAACTGCGCGTAGGTCGCATCCAGGCGGTAGAGGGCGATGTCAGTGCCGGTCATCGTCGCGTACACCAGCCGGTTGGCGCGGGCGGTGGCCTGGGGGTAGCCGTGGCGGTCGCCGATGGGCACCTCGCGGTCGGCGGGCCGGTCCACCAGCGCGGCTCCGGGCTTGGGCCGCTTTCCCTCTACGCAGTGACCGTTGGTCATCATCAGCGCCGGGTCCTTTGGCCGGGAGGCGGATGTGCGGACCACTGAGCCCATACAGTTGCTCAGCTGCACCGCGCCTTTCATGTTCGGTATCTCGCTGTCGGGGGGCACATGGGTGCCGGAGATGATGCCTTTGATCCAGTCGACGTGCTTGGTGACATCGGTGTAGCTCGTCGCCCTGGCGGAATTGCCGCTGCTGACCACACCGGCCAGGGCCCACTGGCCGCCTTCGCGGACCAGTGCGGGCCCGCCGGAGTCCATGTTGGCCGCGGAGACGCTGCCGTCGGGGCTGCCGATGCACAGCTCTTCGTCGATCGGTTCGGTCACACACGCCGAGTGCGGCTGCACTTTGGTGTCAGCCTCTCGCAGCCGCTTGGGGTAACACTCCGGTTCAACGCTGTTGGCGCAGGTCATGCCCCAGCCCATGATGCGGACGGGGGTGTTTACCTTCGGCCTGGTCGAGGCGATCCGCACGGGCTTGGCCTTGACCGGGGTCTTCAGGTGCATCAGCGCGAGGTCCTTGCCCCAGAGTTTCTCCTCCCAGGTCGACAGCCGGTAGTAGTGGTCGACCTCGGCGACCTCGCCTCCGGAGGAGGGTTTTAGTGACCCGACCCGGACCTTCCAGCCCTTGGGGACACCCACCTTCGCCTCGGTCGGGTTGTTGCCGGCGCAGTGGCTGGCGGTCAGGACCCATCGCGGAGCAAGAACCTCCACCCCACAGCCGTGACCGTCCGGACGCGATGGCTTGGGAAAGGACGGCTGAAACGAGCCCATGAACGAGTACGCGTGGGCCGACTTGTGGCCACCGATGATGGCGTGCGCCGGAGGGGCGGCCATCACGGTCGCGGACACCGCGGCCACCGTCGCCAGGGCGGCGGCCGTAGCCCGGCCGGTTGGTTTGCGCATGAATGACTCCATTCCGTTTACCACCGGGCAGCTCTCCGGCGGGTGTGCGCAGGAGACGGCATCCGACCGCCCCCGTCAGGCCCCGATCCTCGGCCGAGGAGTCCTCCGGCCCATCTCGCCCGCGTATCAGCCGCCTCGCAGCGACCGCTCAGCTGTGTATCAGCCCTGGGCGACAGCCGCGGAACACTGCGGTAGGCCACCTGGGGCGTCACGTCACGTCACCGCCCTCGCGCGTTGTCGTCGACACCCACTGGCGTACGTCCCGTATCAGGGTGCGGCTGGTGTCGAGGGCGGACTCCAGGCCCTGCTCGGGGCTGGAATCGGCGCGCTGGTGGAGGACGACGCCGAGGACAAGCCGGTCGTGTCCGTCGCGGTCGGGTGCGACGATGGCCCACATCAGGTTGCCCCCCGCCGGGGTGCTGGAGCCCGTCTTGCCCCCGATGACCCCGTCCCTGCCGAGGAGCGTGTTGGTGTTGCGGAGAGTCTCCTGGGTACCCGGCACCTCCGTGCCCGGCTTGGCGACGACGGAGCGGAAAGTCGCGTCTCGCATGACCTGCCGCGCCAGCCTCAACTGGTCTCCCGCGGTACTGGTGTTGTCGGGCGAGATGCCGCTGGCGTCGGTGTACGTGGTGTGACGCATACCCAGGTCGCGGGCAGCCCGGTTCATTTTCGCGACGAACGCGTCCTCCGTTCCGCTGTCCCAACGGGCCAGCAGCCGGGCGATATTGTTCCCGGACGGGATCAGCATCAGCTCGAGGAGACGACGCTGGCTCAGCCGCTGCCCCTCGCTCACCTGGGCGGTGGACTCCACACCCGAGACGGACTCGTCGGCAGCCTGCTCGTCGATGGTGGCGCTCGGGCCGGCGCTCCCGGCTTTCAGTGGACAGTCGCGCAGGATCACGTACGCCGTCATCACCTTCGTCACGCTGGCGATCGGCACCGGCCGCTGCGCACCGGACTTACTCAGCTCGCCCCGCGAGCCCAGGCCCTCGACCTGGACACTCGCCTGCCCCTCCGCCGGCCAGGAGACGGACTGTGCCGCCCTGACCTGCGGGCCGTGGTCGTCGGTGCGTACGTAGGCGAGGCACACCAGGACGAGCACGGCCACGACACCCGCGGCCCAGGCGGCGGCCACGCGCGGCCCGGGATATCGCCGGCGCGACGGCAGGCGCGGACCGGCGGTCCCGACCAGGCTGAGAGTTTCCGTGCGGTGATCGGTGATCGGGGGCATGGAAGGGCACCTCCAAAGGCGGGCTCCGTACGCCGAGTTCGGGTACGGGGATCCACCGTGCGGGGTGCGGGTCTCAGGTGGGCCGTGGCGGGGCGTCCGTCACCGCTCCCGTGGCCGTCCGTCGTGCATCGGCCGTGTGTCGACACACGCGCGACAGTACGACGTGGTCAGGTACGAGTGATCAGGTACGAGCGGACCGGGAGGCCGCCGGAAGGCGAAGGGTCGCCACCGCCCCGCCGTCCGGGGCGTTGGCGAAGTCCAGCCCGGCGCCGATGACCTGTGCCTGGCCCAGCGCGATGGTCAGCCCCAAGCCGTGCCCGCGGCCGCGTTCCACCGACCCGGTGCGGAAGCGCTGCGGTCCCTGTGCCAGCAACTCCGCCGGGAAACCCGGGCCGTGGTCGCGTACGGTCACCGTGGTGGCCGTGACGCGGACCTCGACGAGCCCGCCGCCATGCCGATGGGCATTGACGACCAGGTTGGTGACGATCCGGTCGAGCCGGCGCGGATCCGTCTCGGCAAGCGGAGCGGCGGTCGGGGCGAACCGTACCGGCAGCCCCGTCCGTGCCAGCGAGTCGGCCACCACCTCGGCCAGCGGCACCGGCCGCAGCTCGGCGCTCTCGGCGCCCGCGTCGAGCCGGGAGATCTCCAGCAGTTCCTCCACCAGCGTCCGCAGCGCCTCCACCCGGTTCCTGACCAGGTCGGCCGCCTCTCCTTCATCGAGCAGCCCGCTCGCGGTGACCAGTCCCATCAGCGGGGTACGCAGCTCATGGGCGACATCGGCGGTGAACCGCTGCTCTGCCTTCAGACGCCCGTGCAGGCTGTCGGCCATCGCGTCCAACGCGGTGGAGATCTCCCGGATCTCGTCTCCGCGCCCGCCTCCGGCCGAGATCCGCGAGGTCAGATCACCGTCGGCGATGCGGCGCGCGGTCCGTGCGACGTGCCGGAGTCTGCGGTGGGGCAGCTCCGCCAGGAGCAGCGACAGCGGGACGATCACGGCCAGAGCGACCAGGGCGTACTTCCACATGTGCCGGTCCAGGGCCTGCCGGGTGAGCAGGTCGGGAGTCATGTCGACGCTCGTCGCTAAGGGGTCGCCGTGGTACGTCCGTGCCGCCCACATCCTGGGACGATTGGGGTTACCGTCGTACCAGGTGACCTCCTCGTCGGCCGTCACACGGCGGTCGTGGGCCGTGCCCGCCGTACTGCTGGCCTTCGGGATCTCACTGCCCGGCAGCACCCTTCCCGGGCGCGGCGAGGAACGGAGGCGACGCACCAGCGGGTCGGGCATGACCTCGGTGTTCGTGACGGCCCCTACGGGGGGTGTGCCGGTCTGCTCGTACTCATCCAGCACTTGGGACAGAGCGTCGAGGGCCTTGACCGCACCGTCGTGCATCGAGCGGTCCCGAGTGCTGTTGTGGACCAGGATTCCGATGGTCAGCGCGGTGGCGCAGCAGGCGAGCGTGACCAGCAGGGCGAATTTCCAGCGCAGCGAGTGGCGGTTGAGCAGCGCGGGTGCGGACGGCACGTCACTTCCTCCGCAGTTTGTAGCCGAAGCCACGGACCGTCTCGATGCGGTCGGCGCCTATCTTCCGGCGCAGCCGCTGCACGCACAGGTCGACGACCCGGGTGTCGCCCTCCCATCCGTAGTCCCATACGTTGCGCAGCAGGGTCTGCCGGTCGAGCACCACACCGGGGCTGACGGCGAACTCCAGCAGCAGGCGCAGCTCGGTCGGGGTCAGCGCGACGGGCCTGCCGTCCCGGAACACCTCCAGACCCGCCGTGTCGATGCTCAGGTCACCGAAGGCGAGCCGGGCACCCTCGCCGGGATCGGCCGCGGGTGCCGGGGCGGCCGGTGGGAGAGCGGTCGCTCCCCCACCGGAGCCCGCCGTATGCCCGGGCACGAACGCGGCGCGCCGCAGCAGCGAACGGATACGTGCCACCAGGACGGCGGTGTCGACGGGCTTGACCACATAGTCGTCGGCGCCAGCCTCCAGACCCGATACGACGTCCAGCGCGTCGCCGCGTGCCGACATCATCAGGATGGGGGTCGTGCTCATCTCGCGGATGCGCCGGCACAGCCCGATGCCGTCCAGTGCGGGCAGCATCACATCAAGGAGCAGTACGTCGTGCCCGCCCTGCTGGAACAACTCAAGGCCGGTCAGGCCGTCCTCGGCGGCGGCGACGCGATAGCCGTAGCGCCCGAGGGCCAGCTCGACGGCTCTGCGGATCACCTCGTCGTCCTCGACGAGCAGGACCGAGACGGGCGGCTGCGTGCCCTGGTCAACGCCGTGCCCAACCGGTGAAGCGGACATTCCTTACCCTTCGGAGGTAGAAGCGGGCAGCATCACGCCGCCGGGATTCACCCGGGCCGGTGCCCGCCTGCCCTCGCGCGCGGGACGCAAGCGGTTCGAGCGCCGCCGGGCCGCCGCGACGCCGGTGCCCGCGCACGGCGCAGCGACGCCGTCCTGCTTCGGTCCGGCGCCTGCGGCACGGTGGTGATCGAAAGCGGCTTACCTGGATGCCATGCGGGTCTGTCGACCCAGGCAGATAGTGCCACACCACCGGACCACCCGGACCGGGATCCTCAGCGCCGCCCCGGTGCCGCTCAGCGCTGCTCGGGCGGTTGGCACCGGGCGTCTCCAGAAACGGTCGTCTCCAGAAAGCGGATACGGTCGCGGCGTTCGGGCCCGCGGTCAACTCTGTGGGGCGCGGATCTCCGTGGCGTCGCGGTCCGGTGTCGGGCGCCGCTCCACCGTGTCTCCGTCGTGTATCAGCCGGGCATCCGCACCCGCGCGGGAGGCAGGAACAGGCTCGGGAAGCGGCCGGAAGGCACGGTGCCGCAACGGCTCCGCTGAACGCCGCGTCGCGGGCGGCGACGTTGGGGCGAGGACTCCGCCTGCGCCCAGCGATTCCAAGAAGTTCGGCTCCTGGTCCTCGAACTTCTGGCGTACGGAGGAGCTGTTGCCTCAAGGAGCAGCTCGGTACGCCGCACTGAGCCGTGGCCCCCGTCGCATGACCGGTTCAGCCTACCCGGATGGCCCGTTTCATACCCCACTGAGAAGATTGAGCCGGTTCGCTCTACTGGGGGCCACGGAGAACAAGGAGAGCCGGTCATGTCCAAACGACTGCATGTGGGCAACTTGAGCTACCAGACGACGACACAGGACCTGGCGACCCTGTTCGGGCAGTTCGGCGAGGTGCTGGACGCCACCGTGATCACCGACCGGGAGAGCGGCCGCTCGCGGGGGTTCGGGTTCGTGGAGATGGACGAGATGGCGGCGGAGAAGGCGATGACCCAGCTCGACGGTTCGCGGATGAACGGCAGAGCGGTCACCGTCACCGAGGCGAGGGCAGCCGCACGTGGCACACGCCGAGAAACCGGCCCAGCGATGAACTGATACCGCGACCCCGGGGATGCGTGGCTACATGGGGTGCCGTTGACGAACGGTGAATTAACCGATATGTAGCCGAGCATGGCCGTTTAGCGCGAGGCGTCCGCCATGGTGGAGCACCATCGCTTCGACAGCGCCGCGCAGCGCAGCGGGCGACACGGTTCTTTCCGGCGCCCCAGCACGTCGTGCCGCTTCACCACCGATCCCGGTGGTGAAGCGGGTGAATCGACTACTTCTGTGGTCCATGTGAAACCTAGGTAATAAATGAGGGGCAGGCTGTGAACAACAGGGAACCCAGTGTTAAGCGCACCAGCACGTGGGAGGTTCGCTCCTCCCTGTTCGTTGCCCTCCCCGGACTTGAAACCGCTGAACTCGTGAGTCGAATCGGCGCCTACGCCTCAGAGCGAGGCGTCGATCTCGTCCCCGCTGGCACTCACGATCCCGACGGATGCGCTCGTACTGTCGGGGGAACTTTTGGGATCGAGGCAGAAAGCCCTGGGCTGGCCGTCGACTCAGCCCTGAATTTTCTCATCAAGCGTGTGACGCGCTAGACATTCCAGTCGGCGAGATCGAAGAAATCGTGGTCGAGCGTGGGGACATCGATCCGAGAGATCTCTGAATTATCGCGCACAGCTCCAAAATCGGGTCGCAGGACAGGCCCTGGAGAGGCAGGCCGGGGTCCGGGCTCAGTCGAGGTCGATCCCCGGCGGAGCCGTAGGCGCACCCGGGAGCCTGATCCAGGCGACCGTGCCGCCGCCCGGGGCCGGTTCCAGCCCCACCTGACCGCCCGACTGCTGGACCGTACGGGCCACGATCGACAGCCCGAGGCCCGAGCCGGGCATGCTGCGGGCGGACGGGGAGCGCCAGAAGCGCTCGAAGACATGCGGCAGCTCCTCGGCGGGGATGCCGGGGCCGTGGTCCCGCACCCGTACCTCTCCGCTTTTGAGGACGACGTCGATCACACCACCCGAAGGGCTGAACTTCACGGCGTTGTCGAGCAGATTGACCAGCGCCCGCTCCAGAGCGGCCACCTCGCCGCGCACGTACCAGGGCTCGATCGAGGCGTTGATCGTGAGATGCACACCGCGCAGCCGGGCCCGCTCCAGGGCCGTCCGTACCACCTCGTGCAGCGCCATCACCTGCGGGGGCCCGCTGCCGGGCTCGGCGTCGGGGCGGGACAGCTCCTGGAGATCGCCGATCAGCGCGGCGAGCTCGGTCATCTGCGCCTTGACGCTCCCCATGAGCGCCTTACGGTCACCGGGCGGCAGCGCGCGGCCGGTCTCCTCGCTGCGGGCGAGCAGCTCGATATTGGTCCGCAGCGAGGTGAGCGGGGTGCGCAGCTCATGCCCGGCATCCGCGATCAGCTGCTGCTGACGGTCGCGGGAGGAGGCGAGGGCAGCCGTCATGGAGTTGAACGACCGGGACAGCCGGGCGATCTCGTCATCGCCCTCCGTAGGGATGCGGACGGCCAGGTCCTCCGTGCGGGCCACATGCTCGACCGCCTCGGTCAGCCGGTCCACGGGCTTGAGCCCGGTCCTGGCGATCCACAGGCCCGCGGCGCCCGCGCCGACCACGCCGCCCCCGGCGACGAGGGCGAGGACCAGCGCGAGCGTGCCCAGCGGACGCTCGACCTCGCTCAGCGGGCGGGCCATCGAGACGGCGATCCCGCGCGGCAGCGGGCTGCCGGGGCCCTCGGTCGGCCGGTAGGTGAACACCCGCATGTCCCGGCCGCCCGCGCCCGTCGCGTCATGCAGCGCGTTCGGCCGCTGCCCGACGGCCACGGCCACATCGGCGGTGGTCACCGGCAGCTGGGTCGCCCCGGGCTGGGTGCAGCGGCTCCCGTCGGCCAGCACGATCTGCACGGAGTACGAGCCGAGGGCGTGCGGAGTGTGGCCGTCGGCGCCGTCGGGGCTCTGGCACGCCTCCAGGATGCTCAGCACATTGCGCTCGTCCACCTTGACGTTGCGCAGGGACGAGTCGAGTTGGGCGCTGAGCTGCTCCCGGACGATCAGCCAGCACGCGAACGCGGACACCGCCACCGCGACCGCCACCGCCACCGCGGTCAGCAGGGCCAGCCGCGAACGCAGCGGCAGGGTGCGGAACCTCACGAGGGCTCGCCCTCCGCGGACCGCAGCACATACCCCACCCCGCGCACGGTGTGCACGAGCCGCGGCTCGCCGCCCGCCTCGGTCTTACGGCGCAGATACATCACGTACACATCCAGCGAGTTGGACGAGGGCTCGAAGTCGAAGCCCCACACCGCCTTGAGGATCTGCTCCCGGGTGAGCACCTGACGGGGGTGCGCCAGGAACATCTCCAGCAGGGTGAACTCGGTGCGGGTCAGCTCGACGCGGCGCCCGCCGCGGGCGACCTCGCGGGTCGTCAGGTCCATCCGCAGATCGCCGAAGGTCAGCACATCCTCCTCGGGCAGCGCCGCGCCCTGCTGGGCCACGTAGGAGCTGCGGCGCAGCAGGGCACGGATGCGGGCCAGCAGTTCGTCCAGTTCGAAGGGTTTGACGAGGTAGTCGTCCGCGCCCGCGTCGAGCCCGGTGACCCGGTCGCCCACCGTGTCCCGCGCGGTGAGCATCAGGATCGGCAGCGTCACCCCGGTGGCGCGCAGCCGCCGCGCGGCGGTCAGCCCGTCCATCCGGGGCATCAGCACATCGAGCACGATCAGCTCGGGGTCGTAGGAGCCCACCTTGGCCAGCGCGTCCAGCCCGTCCACGGCGGTCTCGGTCGCATAGCCCTCGAAGACGAGGCTGCGGTGCAGGGCTTCCCGGACGGCCGGCTCGTCGTCGACGATCAGGATGCGGGACGGCTGATCGCCGTGGTCGGGGCTCATGGGTCGATTTCCTTAGCGGTGACGGTGCGGGTGACGTGACTGACGCTGACGGTGGGGCTGGGGCGGGGGCCGCGCCGGGCGGTGCGGCGCCGCTCTGCCAGCCTCGCACGTCGGTCAGGCGTTGCCGCCACTGCCGCCCGAGCGCAGGGAGTCGAGATCGGACTTGACGGTGTTGATCGGAATCGAGAAGCCGAGGCCGACGCTGCCCGCGTCACCGGAGCTCTGGCCCGAGGCCGAGGAGTACATCGCGGAGTTGATCCCGATGACCTGGCCGCTCATATTGATCAGCGCACCGCCGGAGTTGCCGGGGTTGAGCGAGGCATCGGTCTGGATGGCCTTGTAGGTGGTGGTCGACGAGCCGACGTCGCCGTTGTACCGGCCGCCGCCGAACTCGAACGGCCACTGCCCGCCGCCGCCCGACCCCTGACCGCCCTGCTCCTGGTCCGTGGAGACGGTGACATCACGGTTGAGCGAGGAGACGATACCGCTGGTGACGGTGCCGGTGAGGCCCTCGGGCGAGCCGATGGCCACGACCTGGTCGCCCACCGTGACCTTGCTGGAGTCGCCGAGGGACGCCGGCTTCAGCCCGCTCGCCCCCTCCACCTTGATCAGCGCGAGGTCCTTCTTGCTGTCGGTGCCGACGACCGTCGCGGACTTCTTGCTGCCGTCGCTGAACGTCACACTGATCGAATCGGCGCCCGAGACCACGTGGTTGTTGGTGATGATCTCGCCGCCGCTGGTGATGATCACGCCGGAGCCGGTGGACTGCCCGCTGGTGCCGCCGGCGCTGACCTCCACGATGCTGGGGCTGACGGCCGCCGCCACGGCCGAAACCCCGCTGTTGCTGCTGGACTTGGCGTTGACCACGGGAGTGGACATCGTGGTGTCGGACTTCTGGGTGGCGTTGGTGACCAGCGCGGCCGCCCCGCCGCCCACGAGCGCCGAGACGGCCGCCACGGCCGCGATCAGCGCGACCGGCCGCGGGACCCGCGCCCTGCGCCGCCCTCCGCCACCGTGCGCCCCCTCGCCCGCAAACGCGCCCCCCTCGTCCCCGCCACCGCCGCCACTGCCACCGCTGTCGCCACCCGGCCACACGGTGACCCCGGACGGCGTGGTGACCGGCGGCTGCGGCTGATACGCGGGCGGATCGGGATACCCCGCACCACCGCCGTACGAGTAGGGATAGGGCTCGTCTGCGCCGCTGCGGCGTGTGCTGTCCGTCATGTCTATGACTGTGCGACCGAAGTATGAGAGTCCCCTGAGGACCCGCTAAGAACCCCACCAGAAGTCCATATGCCCGCCATAAGGCCCCGGGCAGCACTGGGGCCCCGCCCAGGGCCCCGGCGTCCTCGGGGCCCCGCCGAACGGCGACGGCAAGCCGGGCCACCGCGCACCGCCCATAAGGCCACGGCCGCAGGGCGCGAGCACGGGCGCCGCCCGCAGAACTGCCCGCAACGCTACGGACCACGCCATAAGGCAGCCGGGCCACCGCGCACCGCCCATAAGGGCACGGCCGCAGGGCCCGCGAGCCGCCCGTCAGCAGACGGAACCCGCAAGGCGCCCGGCCGCAGAGTCCCAGCCCCGCCGAAGGCAGACGCCCCACCGCCAGCACACGGCCTCACCGGAGGACGAGAGCTCGGTGGGGGCACCGCCGCCGCCCGCGCAGCACACGGGCAGCGGGGAACGAGGCGGGCCGGTCGGGGCCCGTCCCTCGCGGCCGCGGCCGAAGGGCGGCAAAGCCCGGCTGCGGAACGGGGAAGTCGCGCCCCCTCAGCGCCAGCCTCGGCGCAGGGCGGACGCTCGCCCCGAAGGTGACCGCAGGGCGCGGGCTCGCCGGGGGCGCGGCCCCCGCAGGGCGGGCGGGGCATGGCGGACGCTCCACCCCAGACGCCCCGCCCCGAAGGTGCACACCGACCGCAGGGCGCGGGGTCTGCGGGGGCACGGCCCCGCCCGGCGCGGGGGCCGTGCCGCACGGGGGCCGTGCGGCACGGGCTCGGCTGCCAAGGCGAGCGCCCGCCCGCAGGGTCAACCGGGCCGTCTGCGACGACGACAAGGGCCGTCGGGGCCCCCAGGGCCCCGACTCGGGTAGCGGCGCTACGCGCAACCGCAGGAGTGGCGGACCACCAGCGCCGAGGGGAATTGTTTGACCCGTTCGCGGCGGGAGCCGGCGAGGCGGACGCCGTCCTCCAGTACCAGATCGACGGCGGCGCGCGCCATCGCGGGGCGGTCGGAGCCGACCGTGGTCAGCGGGGGGTCGGTGAGGTGGGCTTCCTTCACATCGTCGAAGCCTGCCACCGCCAGCTCCGCGGGAACCTCGATCCGCAGTTCGCGCGCCGCCCGCAGCACCCCGAACGCCTGGTCGTCGGTGGCGCAGAAGATGGCCGGGGGCCGGTCGGGGCCGGCGAGCAGGTCGAGGGCGACCTTATAGGCGTCGTAGCGGTTGTACGGGGCCTGGAAGAGCCGCCCCTCCGTGGGCCGGCCCGCCTCGTGCATCGCGCGGCGCCAGCCCTCGACGTGGTCGGTGACGGGGTCGCCGACGGTCGGGGTTATCTCGGTGCCGCCGAGGCAGGCCACGTAGTCATGGCCGTGCTCCAGCAGATGCCGCACCGCGAGCTGCGCACCCCCGACGTCGTCCAGCACCACCGCCACGTCGTCGATCGCCTCGGGTCGCTCGTGCAGCAGCACCACCCGGGCGTCCCACGCCTCGATCTCGGCCGCCGCGTTCTCGCTGGGGCCCTGGCTGATGAGGATCAGCCCGGACACCCGCATCCCCAGGAAGGCGCGCAGATAGTGGACCTCGCGCTCGTCGAGGTAGTCGGAGTTGCCGACCAGCACCATCTTTCCGCGCTCGGCGGCCGCCTGTTCTACGGCGTGCGCCATCTCCGCGAAGAACGGCTGCCGCGCGTCCGGGACGATCAGCCCTATGAGATCGGTCCGGCGGCTCGCCATCGCCTGCGCGACGCGGTCCGGCCGGTAGCCGAGCTCCTTGATCGCGGCGAGCACCCGCTCGCGCGTGGCCGGGGCGACCGGCCGGGGTCCGTTATTGATGACGTAACTCACGACCGCGGTCGACGTTCCCGCAAGCCTTGCCACATCATCCCGCGTCACCTTGGCCACGCGCGAAGTCTACGCGGGTCCAGCTAGCTGTTGGCCGGTCGTGCGGCAGCTGCCCTCGCCTCGGAGCCTGCGGCCCCTTCGGGGTGCTCTCCCCGCGCGGCGTCGCCCACTCCGGCGTCCCGCGCCTTCGCCTTGACCCGGGCCTCCTCGGCAGCGCGCTCGACCTTCTCCGGGGCGACGAAACGGTAGCCCACGTTCCGCACGGTGCCGATCAGGGACTCGTGCTCCGGGCCCAGCTTGGCGCGCAGCCGCCGGACGTGAACGTCCACCGTACGGGTGCCGCCGAAGTAGTCATAGCCCCAGACCTCCTGGAGCAGCTGCGCCCGGGTGAAGACCCGGCCGGGGTGCTGGGCGAGGTACTTCAGCAGCTCGAACTCCTTGAATGTGAGATCGAGCACACGCCCCTTGAGCTTGGCGCTGTAGGTGGCCTCGTCGACCGAGAGATCGCCGTTGCGGATCTCCATCGGGCTGTCGTCGGTGGTGATCTGCTGGCGGCCCATGGCCAGCCGCAGCCGGGCCTCGACCTCCGCCGGGCCCGCGGTGTCCAGCAGGACGTCGTCGATGCCCCAGTCGGCGGTGACGGCGGCGAGCCCGCCCTCGGTCACCACCAGGATCAGCGGACAGCCGGGGCCGGTGGACCGCAGCAGCTGGCACAGGCTGCGCACCTGCGGCAGATCGCGGCGGCCGTCGATCAGGATGACATCGGCACCCGGGGTGTCCACCAGGGCCGGGCCTTCGGCGGGGGCCACCCGCACGCTGTGCAGCAGGAGGCCGAGGGCGGGGAGCACCTCCGTCGAGGGCTGGAGTGCATTGGTCAGCAGCAGGAGGGAACTCATCGTCCATCACCTGCCCCGGCCGTGATCTCGAGGTCGTGCACGCTTCGCTCGCCCATTACGTCGGTTCCTCCTCGGTCCCTGTGCGAGAGGGGCACCTCCCGGGCAGCGCCCGGGGGAGTCTGCGGCTACTACTTCGTACGGTTACGTCCGCGCCCTTGGAGCGACGGTGCGCTCAAACGCGCACCACGCCCCGAAAGCACAAAAGGACCCGGGGGCTACGTTGCCCGGATCCTCTTCACAGCAGAATAACCCACATGACATGTGCCGGAGAGGCTCAATCTGCTCCCCGTTGTCCTTCCGCGACCGCCGCGGCAGGACAACGGGCCATGCTGCTGACCGATGACGGGGTCTCGATCGAGGCGCGGTACGAACCTTCCCCGGCATCCGGGACCGAACCCTCCGGCCGGCTCGCGCTGGTGGTCGGGCACGGGTTCACCGGCGCCCTCGAACGCCCCGCGCTACGGCGGGTGGCCTCGGCGTTTCACCAGCACACGGCCGTGATCACATTCTCGTTCCGGGGCCATGGCAGGTCCGGCGGACGGTCCACGGTCGGCGATCGCGAAGTGCTGGACCTGGCCGCCGCGGTGCGCTGGGCGCGACGGCTCGGACATCGGCGGGTCGCCACGGTCGGCTTCTCGATGGGCGGCTCGGTGGTGATCCGGCAGGCGGCGCTGTCCGGGAAGAACGATCAAATCCGGCCGATGCAAGACATACCCCACGGGGAGCGCACAGGGCGCTCGCCGGGGCGCACGGACCGAGCGAACGGGGAACCCACCACCGCTCCCGGCGAGGCCGCCGACGGCGCCGCGCCCGACGCCGTGGTCTCGGTGAGCGCACCCGCCCGCTGGTACTACCGCGGCACCGCGCCCATGCGGCGGGTCCACTGGGCGGTCACCCGGCCGGCCGGACGGCTGGTCTCCCGCTACGGGCTGGGCACCCGGATCGACCCCCGCGGCTGGGACGTCGATCCGCTGCCCCCGGTGGCCGCGGCGCCGCTGATCGCCCCGACGCCGCTGCTGATCGTGCATGGCGACCGGGATCCGTACTTCCCGCTGGACCATCCGCGGATGCTGGCGTCGGCGGCGGACCCGGCCACCTCGGAGCTGTGGATCGAACCGGGCTTCGGCCACGCCGAGACCGCCGCCTCCCCCGCCCTGCTGACCCGTATCGCCGACTGGGCCGCGGCCAACGCCTGAGCGGCGTACGGCCGAGCGGTCGGCTGCTCCGGCTGTCCGGCGCTCCGGCTATTCGGCCGGTCGGCTATGCGGCCGGTCGGCTACTCGGGCCTCCGCCACCGGCTCGGCGAACTGGGACGCGTAGAGCCGGGCGTACGCACCGCCGGCCGCGAGGAGCGCGTCATGGGAGCCCTGCTCCACGATCCGCCCCGACTCCATCACCAGGATCACGTCCGCGTCCCGGATGGTCGACAGCCGGTGCGCGATCACAAAGCTGGTGCGGCCGCTCCGCAGCGAGGCCATCGCCCGCTGGATGAGGACCTCGGTGCGGGTGTCGACCGAGCTGGTGGCCTCGTCCAGCACCAGGATCGACGGCTCGGCGAGGAACGCCCGCGCGATCGTGATCAGCTGCTTCTCACCGGCGCTGACGTTGGAGCCCTCTTCGTCGATCACCGTGTCGTAGCCGTCCGGCAGCATCCGTACGAAGCGGTCCACATAGGTGGCCTTCGCCGCCGCCACGATCTTCTCGAAACCGGCGCCCTGCGCGCCGTACGCGATGTTCTCGGCGATCGTCCCGCCGAACAGCCAGGTGTCCTGGAGGACCATCCCGAAATGGGAGCGCAGCTCCTCCCGTGACATCTCGGCGATGTTCACCCCGTCGAGCGTGATCCGCCCGCCGCTGACCTCGTAGAACCGCATCAGCAGATTGACCAGCGTGGTCTTCCCCGCGCCGGTCGGCCCGACGATGGCCACGGTCTGCCCCGGCCGCACCGACAGCGACAGACCCTCGATGAGCGGCTTGTCCGGCTGGTAGCGGAAGGCGACCTCCTCGAACGCGACCTGCCCGCGCACCACCTCCGGCCGCCGCGCCGCCACCGGCCCCGCGCTCTGCTCCGGCGCGTCCAGCAGTTCGAAGACCCGCTCGGCGGAGGCCACGCCCGACTGGACCATGTTGGCCATGGAGGCCACCTGGGTGAGCGGCTGGCTGAACTGCCGGGTGTACTGGACGAACGCCTGGACGTCGCCGATCGACAGCGCGCCGGAGGCCACCCGGAGCCCGCCGACCACGGCCACCAGCACATAGTTGAGATTGCCGATGAACATCATCGAGGGCTGGATCAGCCCGGAGATGAACTGGGCCCGGAAGCCCGCCTCGTAGAGCTTGTCGTTCTGCTCCCGGAACAGCTCCGCGGACTCCTTCTCCCGCCCGAAGACCTTCACCAGCGAATGGCCGGTGTACATCTCCTCGATATGGGCGTTGAGCTTGCCCGTGGTCTTCCACTGGGCCACGAACTGGGGCTGTGCGCGCTTGCCGATGCGCGTCGTCACCCACACCGAGACCGGGACGGTGATCAGCGCCACCAGCGCCAGCAGCGGCGAGATCCAGAACATCATCGACAGCACGCCCACGATCATCAGCAGCGAGGCCATGATCTGGCTGAGGGTCTGCTGGAGCGTCTGCTGGATGTTGTCGATGTCGTTGGTGGCACGGGAGAGCACCTCGCCGCGCGACTGCTTGTCGAAGTACGAGAGCGGCAGCCGCGCCAGCTTGTGCTCCACGTCCTCGCGCAGCCGGAAGACCGAGCGCTGGACGACGACCGTGGCCACCCGCGCCTGGAGGAGGTTCAGGAGCGAGGAGACGACATACAGCGCCGTGACCCACAGCAGGACGACGCCGACCGCGTGGAAGTCGATGCCCTGGCCGGGGGTGACGTCCATCGAGGCGACCATGTCGGCGACCGTGCCCTGGTCCCTGTCCCGCAGCCACTGGACAGCCTGCTCCTTGCTGACGCCATCGGGCAGCTGCCGTCCGACGATGCCCGCGAAGATCAGGTCGGTGGCCGCGCCGAGGATCTTCGGGCCCACCACCGAAAGACCGATGCTGACCGTGCCCAGCGCGAGCACCAGCAGCGCGATACCGCGCTCGGGGCGGAGCCGGGCCAGCAGCCGGCGGCTGGAGCCGCGGAAGTCCATGGACCGCTCGGTGGGCTGCCCGCCCATGAAACGCCCGGGCCCGGCGGCGGGCGCCGGGCCCCGGCGGGGCGCCGTGGTGCCGCTCATGCGGCGTCTCTTACATTCGCCCCGCTGCGCCAGCAGCTGATGTAGCTGTCGCCCACGCGGCGCGGAGGTGCGGCTTTCGTCGTCTTCCGCGGCGCGGTGGCCGTGCGTGCGTCGCTCATGCCGCTTCCTCCTCGGTGAGCTGGGAGAGCACGATCTCGCGGTAGGTCTTGTTGCCGGCCATCAGCTCGCCGTGGGTACCGGCGCCGACGATCCGGCCCGCGTCGAGCACGACGATCAGGTCGGCGCCCCGGATGGTGGACACCCGCTGGGCGACGATGACGACCGTCGCGCTCTCCGTCTCGTCCACGAGCGCCGCCCTCAGCCGGGCGTCGGTGGCGTAGTCGAGCGCGGAGAAGGAGTCGTCGAAGAGATAGACGGACGGCCTGCCGACCAGGGCGCGGGCGATCGCCAGCCGCTGCCGCTGACCGCCGGAGACATTGGTCCCGCCCTGGGCGATCGGGGAGTCCAGACCGTCCTCCATGGACTCCACGAACTCCCGCGCCTGGGCGGTCTCCAGGGCCCGCCACAGCTCCTCGTCGGTGGCGCCGGGGTCGCCGTACCGCAGGTTCGAGGCGACCGTGCCGGCGAAGAGATACGGCTTCTGGGGGACGAGCCCGACGGTCCGGGTCATCACCCCCGGGTCGAGGTCGCGCACATCCACGCCGCCGATGTGAACACTGCCGTCGGTCGCGTCGAACAGCCGCGGCACCAGCCCGAGCAGGGTCGACTTGCCGCTGCCCGTGGAGCCGATGACGGCGGTGGTCCGGCCGGGCCGGGCGATCAGCGAGATGTCGCGCAGCACCGGCTCATCGGCGCCGGGGTAGCGGAACTCCACTCCCCGCAGCTCCAGCAGGCCCCGTCCGGCGTCGGCGGGCACGGGCGCCACGGGCTGGAGCGGCGGTACGACACTGGTCACGGTGTCCAGCACTTCCTGGACGCGCTCGGCGCACACCTCGGCCCGCGGCACCATCATGAACATGAAGGTGGCCATCATCACGGACGTCAGGATCTGCATCAGATAGCTGAGGAACGCGGTCAGCGCGCCGACCTGCATCCCACCGCTGTCGATGCGGTGCCCGCCGAACCAGACGACGGCCACGCTGGAGACGTTCACCACCAGCATCACGGCGGGGAACATCAGCGACATCAGCCGTCCGGCGCGCAGCGAGACATCCATCAGCCCGGTGTTGGCGGCACGGAAGCGGTCGCGCTCATGGGTGTCGCGGACGAAGGCCCGGATCACCCGGATGCCGGTGATCTGCTCGCGCAGCACCCGGTTGACGGTGTCGATGCGCTCCTGGACATGACGGAACAGCGGCCGCATCCGGCGGGCGATGAGCGTGACGACGAGGCCCAGGGCCGGAACGATGAGCAGAAGCAGCCCCGACAGCGGAACGTCCTGGTCGAGCGCCATGACGACACCGCCGACGCACATGATCGGCGCCGAGACCATCAGCGTGAAGGCCAGCAGGCACACCATCTGCACCTGCTGCACATCGTTGGTGGTACGGGTGATCAAGGACGGCGCCCCGAAGTGGCCCATCTCACGCGCGGAGAAGGACTGCACCCGGTCGAAGACGGCGGCGCGCACATCGCGGCCGAGCGCCATGGAGGTGCGCGCGCTGAAGTAGACGGCTCCCGCGGCGCAGACGATCTGGACGAAAGTGACGGCGATCATCAGCCCGCCGACACGGAGGATGTAGCCGGTGTCGCCCTTCACCACTCCGCTGTCGATGATGTCCGCGTTCAGCGCGGGCAGGTAGAGCGTGGCGAGGGTCTGCACCAACTGCAATAAGACGATCAGCGTGATCGTTCGGGTATAGGGCCTCAGATACGCCCGTATCAGTCGTACCAGCACACGCAAACCTTAAGTGACTCTCGTCCCGAACCGGCCGTATTTTCGACGAACCGAGCGTGGTCCCGGTCGCGGGCCCGAACCCGTCATCATGGAGGCGGCAGAAGACGGGAAAGGGATCGCGATGGCGATGATGAACACGCCCGCCGGGACCATCCGGTACTGGGCCGCCGCCCGCGCCGCGGCCGGTACCTCGGAGGAGCCGTACACCGCGTGGACGCTGGCGGAGGCGCTCGACACGGCCCGGGAGCGGCACACGGCACGGCCGGAGTTCGCACGGGTCCTGCTGCGCTGTGCGTTTCTGGTCGATGGAACCCCGGTCGGCACCCGCGACCACAAGACGATCCAACTCGCCGAGGGCGGCACGGTCGAGGTGCTCCCGCCGTTCGCAGGAGGGTGAACCCCGAGCTCATGAGCAACCAGCCGCATCAACCCCACGAGCCTCATCAGCCTCATCAGCAGCAGGGACAGCAGCAGCCGTATCCCCCGTACGGGGCGTACGAGGCTCCTTACGGTGGATACGACCAGAGCGGGCATCCTTACGGCGGCCACGGCGGTCCGGGCCATGGCGGTCCCGGCGACCCTGGCGGTCCGGGCGGTCCCGGCGGCAACGGACATGGCGCCCAGCAGCCGGCCGACTGGCCGGGGTACGAGGGGTATCCGCAGCAGCAGGGGTACGCCCAGGGTCAGCCGCAGCAGTACCAGCACCCGCAGCAGCACCAATACCAGCAGCAGCCGTACGCGGACCCTTATGCCACCGCCCAGCAGGGCCAGCAGGGTCACCACGGGCAGCAGCCGCACCCGGGGCACCAGGGCCAGCAGGCACACCAGGGCCACCAGGGCCACCAGGGGCAGTACGCCCAGGGCTGGGACCAGCAGCAGCACCCGTACCAGCCCGCCGACCCGTCCCAGGCGCCGCGCCGGCCCCAGACCGTGGCACAGGCCCAGACGCAGGCCCACCCACAGGCACAGGCTCACGCCCAGACGCAGGCCAATCCACAGGTACCGGCCCACCCACAGGCACAGGCCCACGCGCAGGCTCACGCCCACGCACAGGCCCACGCCCAGGCCGAGACACAGGCCATGCCCGCCGCCGCGACCGCGACCGCCGAGCCGCCCGCCGCGCAGCCCGACCGGCCGCTCACCGCCGCCGAGAAGGCCCGTGCCGAGGGCCGTCCGCAGATCCTCCACCCGGGGTTCGTCCCCGCCGCCCTGACCTCCGCGCTCGCCGCCCTGCTCGCGGCCACCGCGCCGCTGGGCCGCCCGGCGGTCGCCGTCGTGGTGGCGGTGCTGCAAGCGGTCACAGCGGCCGGCTGGTTCCGGCTGAACGGCATGTGGCCCGCCCGGCAGGGCATCGCGCTCGCCTTCGCGGGCGGTCTGGCCGCCGATGTCGGTCTGCTCGCCACCGAGCCCGGGCACGCGCCGATGGTCGTCATCGGCACCATCGGCGTCTGGCTGCTGCTGGTGCTGGTCCTCCAGCTGCGCAGCCACGCCTCCCCGGACGAGCGGCTGTACGGCCTCACGGCCGCCGTGGCGTCCACGGCCCTCGCGGTGCTCGCGGGCGGCTATCTGGCCGCCGTCGCCGAGTCCTCGGACGCCGTCGTGGTGGGGGCGGCCGCCGTCGCCGTGGGCCTGCTGGTCCGGGCGCTGCCGCTGCCGACCGCGGCCGCCGTCGTAGTCGCTCTGGCGGCTGCCACGGGCGGCGGGGTCGGGGCCGGACAGCTCACCGGAACGGGCACCTCCACCGCCGCCCTGCTCGGGTTCGCGGCCGGGGCGTGCGCGCTGATCGGGCACCGGGTCGCCAGCTACGACTACCCCTCGCGCTTCGTCCATATGACGGCCGGTGTGGCACTGCCGCTGGCGGCCGCCGCCCCCGTGGTCTATGTGATCGGTCGCGCTATGGGCTGACTGCCCGGCTCCCGCTCATTTGCTCCGGATAGGCTCGCAGACCTCAGGCGAGCGCCTGAGCGAGAGCCTGGGGGACCCACGCACATGCGCGCACTACGGATCACACTGATCGTCGTCGTGATACTCGGCGGCCTCTTCGTGGCCGCCGACCGCATCGCGGTGTACATCGCGGAGTCGAAGGCCGCCGACAAGATCAAGAGTTCGCAGGGCCTCACCACCACGCCCAATGTCTCGATCAAGGGCTTCCCGTTCCTCACCCAGGTCGCGGGGAAGGAGCTGGACGAGGTCGACGTCGGCGTGGACGACCTGACGACGGACACGGTCGACGGCCGCAGCGTCCGCGTCACCGAGCTCGACGCCCAGCTGCACGACGTCCGCATCTCGGGCAACTTCTCGTCCGCCAGCGCCGACCGCGCCACCGGTTCGGCCCACATCGGCTACGCGGACCTCTCACAGGCCGCCGGTCCCGGGGTGACGGTCGCCTACGACCCGTCCGGGACCAACAAGGTCAAGATCACCGGCAGTCTGCTGGGCCTCAGCCTCACCGCCCACTCCCAGGTCACCATCGTGAACGGCGACACCATCCGGCTGCACGCCGACTCCATCCCGGGCGGCGGCATCCCCCAGTGGGAGGACAAGGTGCGCGAGAAGGCCGATATCGAGCGGAAGATCGACGGCCTGCCCACCGGGATGCGGCTGGAGAAGGTACAGACCACCAAGGACGGCATAGACGTCTCGGTCACGGGTAACAACGTCCAACTGGCGGGCTGACGCGATCACGACCAGGGGCACTCACCCACACCCCTGGTCCAATCACTGAGACGATCTCGTCCGCGTATATGGACGCCCGTGGCCGCCGCATACCCCCACACCCCCGCGCACCGGCCGTTCACGCTTCCCCCATCTCACCTGCCGGACGATGGCGTCTCACGATTCGACATACCGGTGACATGCCTGCTGTCCGTCCCTACGATCGGACGCATGAAGCGACAGGCGGATCTCACGAAGCGGCGGGCAGTCGACCTGTGCCGCGTCGCCGCCATGCTCTGTCGCGCCATCTGAATGGGACCGTGGTCCGTTCACGCACGCCTAGGACCGGCCCCCTCTCGGCCCGTCAGCCGGGCCTTCCCGCACCTTCGCTCCTACGCTCGCCGCACGCCCCCCGCGCGGCGTCGCGTCGCGAGCGCGCCCGTACCGCCGCAACTGCCCCGGAGGAGAGAGACATGAGCCGCAGTGACGTCCTGGTGGACGCCGAGTGGGTCCAGGCCCGTATCGACGACCCCAAGACGGTCATCGTCGAGGTGGACGAGGACACCTCGGCCTACGACAAGAACCACATCAAGAACGCCATCCGGATCGACTGGAAGCAGGACCTCCAGGACCCGGTGCGCCGTGACTTCGTCGACCAGGCCGGCTTCGAGAAGCTCCTGTCGGAGAAGGGCATCGCCAACGACGACACGGTCGTCCTCTACGGCGGCAACAACAACTGGTTCGCGTCCTACGCGTACTGGTACTTCAAGCTCTACGGCCACCAGGACGTCAAGCTGCTCGACGGCGGCCGCAAGAAGTGGGAGCTCGACTCCCGCGACCTGGTCGCCGAGGTCCCGACCCGTGCGCAGACCGAGTACAAGGCCAAGCCGCAGGACGCCTCCATCCGCGCCTTCCGCGACGAGGTCGTGGAGGCCATCGGCGCGCTGAACCTCGTCGACGTGCGCTCCCCCGACGAGTTCTCCGGCAAGCTGCTCGCCCCGGCCCACCTCCCCCAGGAGCAGTCGCAGCGTCCGGGCCACGTCCCGAGCGCCCGCAACATCCCCTGGTCGAAGTCGGCCAACGACGACGGCACCTTCAAGTCCGACGACGAGCTCAAGGAGATCTACGAGGGCGCGGGCGTGGACCTGTCGAAGGACACCATCGCCTACTGCCGCATCGGTGAGCGCTCCGCTCACACCTGGTTCGTCCTGCACGAGCTCCTCGGCCAGCCCAACGTCAAGAACTACGACGGCTCCTGGACCGAGTACGGCTCGCTGGTCGGCGTGCCGGTCGAGCTCGGCGCCGACAGCTGACCCTCTCCCCCGAACGTAAGGACAGACACCCATGTGTGGAGCCAAGGCCGGCGGCCCCGACGCCTCGACGATCAAGCCCGGTGAGACCACCATCCAGGGTTCGGTGACCCGCGACGGCGAGCCCGTCGCCGGGTACGTGCGGCTGCTGGACAGCACCGGTGAGTTCACCGCCGAGGTCCCCACCTCCGCGACCGGACAGTTCCGCTTCTACGCCGCGGAGGGCACCTGGACGCTGCGTGCCCTGGTTCCCGGCGCCACCGCTGACCGCACGGTCGTCGCCCAGAAGGGCGGGCTGGCGGAGGTCGCCATCGCCGTCTGACGGCCACGGCGCGCCGTGACACACGGTCCGAGGGCCGCACCGCGGGGTTGGACGCCTCGGCGGGGTGCGGCCCTCGGTCCGTCCCGGCCGCGCCGGCCGTTCTCGTCGGCCGGCCATGGGCTGTCGGCACGGGGGTTCGTCCGCGTCCGCCTTCGCCTATCGGCGTGGCGGTCCCGGACGTACCCTTGAGATATGTACGCGCGACGCCGCCACGCATACTTTTTCCTGATGGGCGCGTGTCTGACGCTCTTCATCTCGGCGTGGGCCTTTGTGCGCCTGTGGTCCGTACCCGCCGCGGTCGCGATGTGCATCGTCGCCATGGTGATCCCGCCTCTGGCGGCCATCGTCGCCAATCGCCGGGGTCCTGACGACCGATGGTGGGACGAATCGGGGGACGAGGAGTCCGACCGGTGGTGGCGGGAGCTCGACGAGCACAACCACCGGCATTGACCACGAGCACACAGCCACAGCGACCCCGCTGACCGGGGCCCGGCCGGGGGGCGTTCGGGGAGCGCCCTAGTACACGAGCGCCTGGACGCCGTCCGGCATGATCTCGCTCACGAAGACCTGAGCGCCCGCGATCCGGGCACCCTCGATCAGATCCTTCTCCTCGATCTCCCGGCGCGCCGCGCATTGAGTGCACACCGTGATCGATCCGCCGCCCGTAAGGATGCCGTCGATCAGATCCGGAAGCGGCGCCGCATGCGGCAGTTCGAACTCCGCCGCCCGACCGGGCAGCGCAAACCACGTCGACTCCCCGGTGAGCCAGAGCGAGACCTCCACCCCGCTCGCCGCGGCCACCGCCGCCACCGTGAACGCCTGGGAGCACCGCTCGGGAGCGTCCGCGCCCGCCGTTACCTTGATCACGAGCTTCTTCGCCATGCGTCAACCTTAGGCTCGGCGCCCTGGGAGCGGCGCCGCACGGCCACCTGTCTCCACCGGCCGTCCCGGCGCCGACTAGACTCGGTGCCGTCCGTCATCTGTTCCTAGGAGCGCGCTCGTGCTTGAGGCAGTCTTCACCACCCTGATGATCCTGGTCGCCGTGGCCACGCTCGGCTTCGCCGCGCTGACCTGGAAGAAGCTGTACCAGGGCCAGCGCTGAACCGCTCCTCACCCCACCGCCACGGCTCGTCCCTCGACAGATCGCCTGAATTCATGATCCAGATTCCGTCCGACCTCCACCCGGACCTCGTGCCGCTCGCCTTCCTCCTGGGCAACTGGGAAGGGGCCGGCGTATCGGACTTCCCCGGGGCCGAGAAGTGCAACTTCGGGCAGGAGGCCACCTTCACGCACGACGGCCGGGACTTCATCGAGTACGTCTCGCACACCTGGGTGCTGGACTCCGAGGGCAAGAAGGTCCGCCCCCTGGAGAGCGAGTCCGGCTACTGGCGGATCGACAAGGACCGCAAGGTCGAGGTCGTGATGAGCCGTGACCAGGGCATCATCGAGGTCTGGTACGGCGAGCTCGCGGAGGGCAAGCCGCAGATCGACCTGGCGACGGACGCGGTGGCGCGCACCGCGCACGCGGCCCCGTACTCGGGCGGCAAGCGGCTGTACGGCTACGTCAAAAGCGATCTGATGTGGGTCGGCGAGAAGGCCACTCCCGAGGTCGAGCTGCGCCCGTACATGTCCGCGCATCTGAAGAAGGTCGTGGACCCGCGGGAGTGGGCCAAGGACCTCAAGGACCTGCCGGACGACGGGATCGCCTTCTTCCGCTGAGCCCTTCGGCGTTTCCGGCCTCTTCGGCGTTTCGAGCGTCCGCCGGGTCCGGCTCTTCCGGGCTCTTCCAGCTTTCCGCCGGGCCGGGCTCTTCCGTGCCGCGTCCGGTTCTGTCCTCCGCGTCCGGCCGGTGGGCGCGGGCGCGCCTACACTTGCACCGTGGCGACCACCGACTGGAAGAGCGATCTGCGGGAGCGCGGCTACCGACTGACCCCGCAGCGCCAGCTCGTGCTCGAAGCCGTCGATCGTCTGGAGCACGCCACTCCGGACGCCATCCTCACCGAGGTGCGCCGCACCGCGAGCGGCGTCAACATCTCCACGGTCTACCGCACATTGGAGCTGCTGGAGGAGCTGGGCCTGGTCAGCCATGCCCATCTCGGCCACGGCGCCCCCACGTACCACCTGGCCGACCGGCACCACCACATCCACATGGTGTGCCGGGACTGCACCGATGTGATCGAGGCCGATGTCTCCGTGGCCGACGCCTTCACCCGGCAGCTGCGGGCGGACTTCGGCTTCGACACCGATCTGAAGCACTTCGCGATCTTCGGCCGGTGTGCCGCGTGCTCCGCCGGGCGGCGCGGTGGGGACGACGCCGAAAACGGCGCCGATGAGGGCCGAGCCCGCAGGTCGTAGGCTGAGTTCATGAAGAGCCCCTTGCTGTCGCTGCCCGGCGCCGTCCCCGGCGAGGGCCCCGATGAAGGCGTTGCCGCCCACTACGGCGACCTGTTCCGCGAGCAGCGCGCGCTCGCCGACGGCACCGGCTTCGTGGACCTCTCGCACCGCGGAGTGGTCACGGTCAGCGGTGCCGACCGGCTCAGCTGGCTGCATCTGCTGCTCACCCAGCACGTCAGCGACCTTCCGCCGGGCCAGGCCACCGAAGCCCTGATCCTCTCCGCCCACGGCCACATCGAACACGCGCTCTATCTCGTCGACGACGGCGAAACCACCTGGGCCCATGTGGAGCCCGACAGCCAAGGCGATCTGATCGCCTACCTGGAGAGCATGAAGTTCTTCTACCGGGTCGACATCGCGGACCGCACCGAGGACTACGCGATCGTCCATCTCCCGGCGGGCAGCATCACCGAGGCCCCCGAGGACGCGGTCGTCCGCGAAACCCCGCACGGCCGGGACCTCTTCCTGCCGCGTGAGCGCCTTACCGCCTTCGCCGAGGCGAGCGGCCCGCCGATCGGGGCGCTGGCGTACGAGGCGCTGCGGGTCGAGGCCCACCGGCCACGGGTCGGCCTGGAGACCGACCACCGCACCATTCCGCATGAGCTGGGGTGGATCGGCTCCGCCGTCCACCTCCACAAGGGCTGCTACCGCGGTCAGGAGACCGTCGCCCGGGTGCAGAACCTGGGGAAGCCACCGCGTCGGCTGGTCTTCCTCCACCTCGACGGCAGCGAGGTGAAGCTGCCGTCCCACGGCGCGCCCATACGACTGGCCGCGGAGGGCGAGGAGGGGCGCCAACTGGGGTTCATCACCTCCTCGGCCCGCCACCACGAGCTGGGGCCGATCGCGCTCGCGCTGGTCAAGCGCAATGTGCCGGTGGACGCGGAGCTGATCGCGGACTCCACGGCCGCCGCACAGGAGACGGTCGTGGAGCCATGAGCCGGTTGCGGATTCGCTGGACCAGCGCGAGCGCGATCGGCCCCGCGGAGCTGTCCGACCTCGGTGAGCCGCCAGACCCCTGGACCTCGGCGAGCCGCTAGACCTCGATGAGCACCGTGAACGGGCCGTCGTTCGTGAGCGAGACCTTCATCTCCGCTCCGAACCGGCCCGTTTCCACTTGCGCGCCCAGCTTCCGCAGCTGGGCCACCACCTCGTCGACAAGCGGTTCGGCGACCGGGCCTGGCGCCGCCGCGTTCCAGGTGGGGCGGCGCCCCTTACGGGCGTCGCCATAGAGCGTGAACTGGCTGATGACCAGCAGCGGAGCGGCCAGGTCCGAGCAGGACTTCTCGTCCTGGAGGATCCTTACGGACCACAACTTGCGGGCGAGCTGGGCCGCCTTCTCCGGGGTGTCGTCATGTGTCACCCCGACCAGCACACACAGCCCTTGGCCGACGATCTCGCCGACCGTCTCGCCGTCCACGACGACGCTCGCCCCGTTCACTCTCTGTACCACAGCACGCATGGCGACCATCATGCCGTGCGTCCATCCGGGGCCGATCGGGTGGAGAGCCGCTGCACAGGGAGCATCACTGGTGGCACGATGCGTGCAGGCGGTGCAGGCGGGCAGGAAATGCGGGAATGACGCATCGCTGGAGGGGACGGACACCAATGAACACATCGGGCACCGGTCAGCCCATGGCCACCGAGAGCCTGCTGCCGCCACGGCCGCCGAGCCAGCGCGGCGGACGGCTGGCCGACTCCGCCGCCGTACCGGCGGCGGCCATCACCGCCACATCCGCCGCCGCGAGCGGTCTGCACGCCCTGCGGCTGCCGGAGCTGCGGGAGCTGCGCCGCGCGGCACAGCGCGAGGAGGCGGATCTGAGCTATCTGCGCAGGCTGCTCCAGGGCCGGATCGACATCCTCCGCGCCGAGCTTGGCCATCGCCGTGACCCGGCGCCCGCGGCGGCCGCGGCGGAGCCGCCCGCCGCGCTGGTGGACCGGCTGCCGGAGATCCTCGCGGACCTGCCCTCACGGCACCGCTCCTCGGCCCGCCATGTCACGCTCGGGACGCCGCACGGCGAGGAGTACGAGCGGCTGGCCGAGGAGATGCTGGCCGAGGTGGGCCTCTCCGATCTGCGGGCCCGTACGGACGAGGAGCTGCACGGCGCGATGGCCCGCCTCGTCGGCCATGAGCAGCAGGTGTCGCGGCGGCGGCAGGAGCTCCAGCGGACGGCGGACGGTTGCAGTGCGGAGATCGCCCGCCGGTACCGCGAGGGAGAGGCGCAGGTGGACGACCTGCTGGCGTAGGGGCGGGGGTGCTCCGGCAGCTGTCGGCGGGGCGCTCGGGCAGCGGTCCGCGAGGGGCTCGGGTAACTGTCGGCGGGGCGCTCGGGCAGCCGTCGGCGGGGCGCTCGCCGGGCCATCCACAGGGTGCGGTGTGATAAAAGGACCTGTTCCGAAGGCTGGGGAAATCGGCGTGCGGCAGGTTGCGGCGGACGCTTAGCGTGTGCGCATGGCCCTCGAACTTCGCACCTCACTCGCCGACTCCGATCTGACCAGCTGGATTGTCGCGTTCAACACCGGCTTTCTGCGTCCACCGGAGGCGCCGAAGGAGGAGGTGGAGCTGCGCCGGGAGCAGATGGATCTGTCCCGTACCCAGGGGGTCTTCGACGGAGACCGCTGCGTCGCCACCTTCCGCAGCTTCGCCCAGCGGCTGACGGCGGTCGGCGGGGCCGATGTCCCCGCCGACGCGGTCAGCAATGTCGCGGTGTCGCCCACCCACCGCCGCCGTGGCCTGCTCAGCCGGATGATGGAGCACGATCTGCGCGCCGCGAAGGAGCGGGGCGAGGCGGTGGCCACCCTGATCGCCGCCGAGTACCCGATCTATGGGCGGTATGGCTTCGGCCCGGCCACCTGGATCAGCGAATGGCAGGTGGACGTCCCCCGGGCCGGTCTCGACCCACGCCACTCGGCTCCGGTGGCCGGCGGCCGGGTCGACTTCGCCGATGGCGAGGAGGTGCGGAAGCTGGGCCCCGCACTGCATGAGCGGCTGCGCGCCTGGCAGCACGGAGTCATCGACCGCCCGGACCTCTGGTGGCGGACCAACACCGGTCAGCGGCAGTTCCCCAGCCGTCCCTGGACCGAGCCGTTCTATGTTCTCTACCGCTCCCCCGACGGCTCGGTGGACGGTCTGCTCGCCTACACGGCCGATGATCGCTGGGAGGGCAACAAGCGGCCGCACAACGCCGCCACCGTGCTCGAGCTGCTGGCGGTCACCCCGGCCGCCGAGCGGGCGCTGTGGCACTTCCTGCTCTCGGTCGACTGGGTGACCCGGGTGAACACTGGCCGGCGCGCCCCGGACGATCTGCTTCCGCTGCTGCTCGGCGATCCTCGCGCGGCCCAGGTCACCATGTATGCCGACTGGCTGTGGCTGCGCCCGCTGGATGTGCCCCGGCTGCTGGAGACCCGTACATACCCGGTCGAGGGCTCGCTGGTGCTCGAGTTGCGCGACGGCGCCGGGCTGGCCGGGGGCCGCTATTTCCTGGAGGCGGGCCCCGACGGCGCGGCGTGTGCCACCACGGGCCGCGCGGCCGATCTGACCATGGACATCGGCGAGTTGGGCACGCTGTGGCTGGGCGACGAGTCGGCGGTCCGGCTCACCTCGCTCGGCCGGATAGCCGAGGAGCGCCCGGGCGCCGCGGCACTGGCGGACCGGCTGCTGCGGACCCCGCGCCGCCCCTGGTGCCCCGACGGCTTCTGAGCCGCCCGGGGGCAGGGCCCCGCGACCGGCCCCTGCCCGGCCGACACCTGCCCGGTCCGCGCTGGGCGCTGGGCGGCCGACACTGGGGGATCAGCGCTGAGCGGCCGGTGCTCACGCTGGGCGGCCGGTGCTCAGCAGCAGGACTTGAGCAACCGGCGCGCGCCCGCGCCCTGTTCGCCGAGCCGGTCGTACGGGTTGGCCAGCGCGCATTTGTCGATCGACAGACAGCCGCAGCCAATGCAGTCGGTGAGGTGGTCGCGGAGGTTCTCAAGCTGTTCGATGCGCTCGTTGAGATCCGTGCGCCAGCACTCCGAGATCCGGGCCCAGTCCTCCTTGGTGAGGACGTGGTCCTCGGGGAAGAGCGCGAGCACCTCCCGGATCCTCCCCAGCGGGATGCCGACGCGCTGCGAGGAGCGGACGAAGGCGACGCGGCGGAGCGTATCGCGGGTGTAGCGACGCTGGTTGCCGGTGGTGCGGCGGCTGTGGATCAGCCCCTCGCGCTCATAGAAGCGCAGTGCGGAGGCGGGGACCCCGCTGCGCTGCGAAAGCTCGCCGACCGTGAGCTCATGGGTCTTCCAGGTCAGTTGCGTCATATGCCGAGAGTAGCTTGACTTCAACCTTTGTTTAAGTCCGAGGCTCGTCCCATGACTACTGACACCGCTGTATCCACGGCAACGGCCGAACCCCGCACCGGCACCGGCACCGGCACCCGCGCCGACTCCATCGACTCCCCGATCCGGCTCGCCGTCATCGTCGGCAGCACCCGTGACGGGCGCTTCGGGCCGAAGGTCGCGGACTGGTTCGCCGGTCATGCGACGCTCCGCCCGGATATCACCGTCGATGTCGTCGACCTGGCCGAGACCCCGCTGCCCACGGCCCTCACCCATCGGCCGGGCCCGGAGGAGCGCACGGCCCTGGAGGCCGTGACACCCCGGCTGGACGCGGCCGACGCGTTCGCCGTGGTCACACCCGAGTACAACCACAGCTACCCCGCCTCCCTGAAGAACGCGATCGACTGGCACTACACCCAGTGGCAGGCCAAACCGGTCGGCTTCGTCTCCTACGGCGGCATCTCCGGGGGCCTGCGCGCGGTGGAGCATCTGCGGCCGGTCTTCGCCGAGGTCCACGCCGTGACCGTCCGGGACACGGTCAGCTTCCACAACGCGGGCGGGCTCTTCGAATCGGACGGCCGGCTGAAGGACCCCGAGGGTCCGGACACCGCCGCCGGGGTGATGCTCGACCAGCTCACCTGGTGGGCGCGGGCCCTGCGCACGGCCCGCACCACCCACCCGTACGGCGCCTGACCCACCCGTACGTACGGCGCCTGACCCAGCCGTACGACAGCCGGCCAGCCCCATACGGCAGCCGACCCGCCCCGTACGCCAGTTGGACCCTCCCGGCGGCGCCGGTCCCCGTCGAACGGCGCCGCCGGGAAGGTGGCTCAGGCGGTGCGGCGGCGGAAGAGCGCGCCTGACAGCCCGGCGGCCACCACCAGGATCCCGCCGCACCAGACCAGCGCCTGCCAGGCGCTGTCGCCGACCGGCCGGTCCAGCAGCAGCCCCCGCAGGGCCTCGATGACCGGGGTTACCGGCTGGTGCTCCGCGAACCCGTGCAGCCAGCCCGGCATGGTGTCGATCGGCACGAACGCGCTGCTGGGGTACGGCAGGAACATCATCAGGAAGGTGCATCCGCCCGCCGCCTCCGGTGACCTGGCGATCAGGCCGGAGCAGGCAGACAGCCACGAGATCGCAAGGATGAACATCAGCAGGATGCCGGCCACGGCCAGCCAGTCGAGCGGACCGGCGACCGGCCGGAAGCCGATGAGGAAGGCCACCCCGAAGACGATCGTGGTCGCGACCGTGTTGCGCAGCACGCTCGCGGCCACATGGCCCGCCAGGATCGCGGTACCGCCGATGTCCAGCGACCGGAAGCGGTCGATGATGCCGCCCGTCATGTCATGGGTGACGGTGACCGCCGTATTGGCCGAGCCGAAGCCCGCACACAGCAGCATCACACCCGGGACGACATAGGTGACGTACTCGGTGCCGGTGTGGATGGCACCGCCGAAGAAGGAGACGAAGACCAGCATCAGCATGATCGGCAGCAGCATGGCGGTGAGCACCGCGTCCAGATTGCGCCTGGTCAGCCGGATCGTACGGCCCGTCAGAACGATCGCGTCAGACACCGGCCGCCTCCTTCTCACCCGTGGCGCCACGGCTCTCGCCCTCGGCGCCACGCCTTTCACCCTCGGCACCGCTCTCGCCCTCGGCGGCGTGGCCGGTCAGGGCCATGAAGACATCGTCGAGCGTGGCGCCGCGCACGCTGAAGCGGTCCACGGCGCGGCGCTCGGGGTCGATCTCATCGAGCAGGGCCCGTACGTGGGCGGCGCTGCCGTCCGTCGCGACGCCCAGCGTCAGCCGGTCGGCGTCGCTCCATACGAGTCGTACGCCCAGCCGGAGCGCGACCCTCTCGTACCCGGCGATATCGCCGAACACCAGGTCCAACCGCTGCCCGGCCACGCGCTCCTTGAGCTCGGCCGAGGTGCCCTCGGCCACCACCCGGCCGCCGTCCACCACGGCGATGCGATCGGCGAGTTGGTCGGCCTCCTCCAGGTACTGGGTGGTGAGGAAGACCGTCACTCCGTCCGTCACCAGCCCCTTGACCACCTCCCACATGGCCTGTCGGCTGCGCGGGTCGAGACCGGTGGTCGGCTCGTCCAGGAAGATCACCTCGGGATGGCCGACCAGGCCCGCTGCGAGGTCGAGCCGACGGCGCATCCCGCCGGAGTAGGTGCCCACGGTGGGGCGGGCGGCGCCGGTGAGGTCGAAGCGCTCCAGCAGTTCGCGGGCGCGGCCGCGGGCCTCGGCGCGGCCGAGCCGGGTCAGCCGCCCCATCATCCGCAGGTTCTCCTCACCGGTTTGCATCTCGTCAACGGCGGCGTACTGCCCGGTGAGGCTGATGACGCGGCGGACGCGGCGGCGGTCGGTGATGACGTCGAAGCCCGCGACGCGGGCCCGCCCGGCGTCCGGCGGTGTCAGCGTGGACAGGATCCGCACAGTCGTGGTCTTGCCCGCCCCATTGGGGCCGAGCAGTGCGAAGACGCTGCCGGGCGCGACCGACAGATCGACGCCCCTGAGCACCTTCACCGCCCCGTAGGACTTCTCGAGGCCGCTCGCCTCGACAGCTGGTCGATGGGTCATGATTCCCCCGCTCCTCCTTCTGCGTATGACATACGCGCTACTGCGTAGGTCTCTAGGATGGCGGTCAATCGAGCGAACATGAGCAACATCCACGTACGGAGGTCCCGAGGCCATGGCCAGCGAAGAGAGCGGCACCGGCCTGCCGGCGAGCATCGAGACCGCCTGGGGACTCCGGGAACGCCCGAGCAAGGGACCACGCCCGGGGCTGACCCTGGCCCGGATCGTCGACGCCGCCGTCGGCATCGCCTCGACGGACGGCCTCGGCGCGGTCTCCATGAGCAGGGTCGCGACCGAGCTCGGCGCCTCCACCATGTCGCTGTACCGCTATGTCTCGGCCAAGGACGAGCTGCTGACGCTGATGGAGGACGCGGCCTACGGCCCACCGCCGCCCGGCGACCCGGCGAAGGACGAGGACTGGCGGGCCGGGTTCGCCGCCTGGGCCTGGGCGCTGCGCACCGCCCTCGCCCGTCATCCGTGGGTGGTGAGCGTCCCGATCGACACCCCGCCGTCGATGCCCAACTCGGTGGCCTGGATGGAGCGCGGACTCTCCTGTCTCCGCCATACGAACCTCGGCGAGGGCGAGAAGATCTCCGTGCTGATGCTGGTCAGCGGCTTTGTCCGCAACGAGGTTCGGATGACCTTCGACATCCTGGCGGTCAACCGGCGCACCGGGGACAGCATCGAGACCTCTCTGGCGTCCTGGGCCAGGCTGCTGGGGAAGGTGACCGACGCCGAGCGCTTCCCGGCGGTGACGGCGGCGCTGCGGGCGGGGGAACTGGAGACCCCGGGCGGCCCCGATGACGAGTTCGTCTTCGGGCTGGAGCGGATTCTCGACGGTGTGGAAGCGCTGATCAGCGCCCGGAGCTGACCACCCGGCCCCCGGATCCCCTCAACGCGGGATCCGTCCTTTCACACTGGCTGGCCACACTGGCCGCTCACACTCGCCGACCACACTGGCGGGCCCTGGCTCGCTGGCCACAGCTGGCCACAGCTGGCCAGATTCTTCCACGTCATGGCCATCCGGCCACTCGTCGGCCCGGAGGCCGTTTCCGAGCATGGTGGGCATGAATGTGCTGTGGATATTCGCCCACCCCGAACAGCGCTCCCTCGGCGGGGCGTTGCGCGACGAGGGTCTGCGCGCCCTGCGAGAGGCGGGCCACGACCACCGGCTGTCCGACCTCTACGCGATGCGCTGGAACCCCGTGGTGGACGGCGCCGACTTCCGCCATGACGAGGGCGAACGCCTCATCGTCGGGGCCGCCTCGCACCGCGCCTATGACGCGGGGACGCTGAGCGAGGACATCCGTGCCGAACAGGAGAAGATCGCCTGGGCGGACGCGCTGATCGTGCAGTTCCCGCTCTGGTGGTACGGAATGCCCGCCATCCTCAAGGGCTGGTTCGACCGCGTCTTCGTCAAGGGCCTCGCCTACGGGGTCAGGGGACCGGATGGACGCACCCTGCGCTACGGGGACGGCAAGCTGGCCGGTAAGCGCGCCATGGTGGTCCTGACCGCGGGGGCGCCCGAGGCCACCATGGGGCCGCGCGGTGTCAACGGCGAGATCGACGACCTGCTGTTCCCCCTCCAGCACGGCACCTTCTGGTACAGCGGTATGTCCGTCCTGCCGCCGTATGTGGTGTACGGCGCGGACCGGGTCCCGGCCGAGGCGTACGAGGCCCATGCCGCGGCGCTGCGGAAGCGGCTGGCCGCCCTGCCGACCGAGGAGCCGATCCCCTTCCGCCGCCAGAACGGCGGGGACTATGACGAGCGCCTGGTGCTCCGGCCCGGCCTTCTGCCGGGCCGGACCGGGCTCTCCGTGCACTACGCCCACCCCCATGACGAGGCCACCCAGGAGGCCCTGACCGACACCCCCGCCGCCCAGGAGGCCCCGGCCACCCCGGCCGACACCCCGGCCGCCCAGGACTCGCCAGCCGCCCGGGAGGCCCCGGCCACCCCCGCCGCGCGGGGCGCCTAAGCGGGCGGCCACAGCTCCAGCCGCCAGTCGTTGCACCGCATCATCGTCCCCAGCGGATACTCGACCTCGCACTCGCCGACCAGAGTGAACCCGGCCTTGCGGCACACCCCGTTCGACGCCGGGTGGCCGACGGACGGATACGCGTGCAGATACCGGTGGGTCCGCTGCGCCGCGGCCGCCCGGGCCACCTCACCCGCGGCCGCGGCCGCGATCCCCCGCCCCTGGAACGGCGGCAGCACGGCCCAGCCGGTCTCGTACACCGACGCACCCCGCCACTCCCGCTCCCAGTACCCGATGCTGCCGACCGTCTCCTCCTCCGGCACCAGCACGACCCGGTACATCCGCCCGGCGCCCGGCCCGGTCAGCTCGGCATACCGCCGATGGCGGACCAGGATCTGCTCCTCGCTCTCCGGTCCGCCCAGGTGGGCCGTCATCTCCGCGCTGTTGACACGCCGCAGCAGCTCGAGGCAGAACGCGCTGTCCTCCCACGGCTCGAGCCGCATCCGCACCCCGCTCGCCGCACCGGACATCCGCCGCCTCCCGCCGTCGGCGCACCCTGCGCCCGCCTTCCGTTCATTCGACCACGGGGGTACGACAACGGCCCCGCACCCGGGTCACGGCCCGGCCCGGCGTCAGTCCGCCACCGGCTCCAGCAGCGCCATGTCGTCCTCGTCCAGGGCGATCCGCGCCGCCGCCATGTTCTCCTCGAGGTGGGCGAGCGAGCTGGTGCCGGGGATCTGGATGATCGCGGGAGAGCGGGCGAGCCCCCAGGCGAGGGCGATCTGATGCGCGGTCGCGCCGTGCCGCTCCGCGACCGTCCGCAGGTTCTCGCCCTCCAGGGAGGTATGGCCGCCGCCCAGCGCGAAGAACGGCATATAGGCGATCCCGGCCCCGGCGCACTCGTCCACCAGCGGCCCATCGGCCTGATCGAGCACCCCGAACCGGTTCTGCACCGCCGCGACGGGCGCGATCGCGCGGGCCTCGGCCAGCTGGTCGGCGCTCACATTGCTCACCCCGAGCCGTCGCACCAGCCCTTCCTCGCGCAGTGCGGCCAGCGCCGCGAACCGCTCCCCGATCGACACCCCGCCCACCGCCTTGAGCCGCCCCACCCGCAGATACACCAGGTCGAGCGCGTCGACGCCCAGCTGCCGCAGGTTCTCCTCGACCAACCCCCGCAGCTGCTCAGGCCGTGCCTCCGCGTACATCTCCCCGGTCGCGGTGCGCAGTGGCCCGATCTTGGTGGCGATGGTGACGCCCTCGGGGTACGGGCGCAGGGCCTCGCGCAGGATGTCGTTGGCCCGCGCGGTGGCGGAGAAGTAGAAGGCGGCGGTGTCGATATGACGGGCGCCCAGCTCCACGGCCCGCCGCGCGACCGCCACGGCCGTCGCCCGCTCGACGACGGGACCGGCCCACCGCCCCGGCAGCTGCATCGCGCCGAAGCCCAGCCGATCGGCCGGTGACGAGAGTTGAGCGAGCAACGAGGAGGACCCGGAGGACAAGGGCGACGAACCTGATGAGGGCGATGAGGGTGATGAGGATGAGAAAGATGAGGTCATGGGGCAGCATGCGCACCTTTTCGCCCCCACCACAAGATCAGCCCGAAGAGCGCTCCAGCAGCAGCGCCCGCTCCCGGGCGTTACGGGTCAGGGCCGCCGCGCGGGCGAACTCCACCCGGGCCTCCTCATACCGCCCCAGCCGCTCCAGCAGATCCCCGCGGACGCTCGGCAGCAGGTGGTACTCCTTGAGCGTCGGTTCCTCCGCGAGCGCCTCGACCAGTTTCAGACCCGCCGCGGGCCCTTCCGCCATCGCGACGGCGACCGCCCGGTTGAGCTCCACCACCGGGGACGGGGCCAGCGCCATCAGCCGGCCGTAGAGGGCGGCGATGGCCGTCCAGTCGGTGTCCTCGTAGCGGATCGCGCGTGCGTGGCAGGCGGCGATGGCGGCCTGGAGGGAGTACGGGCCGTGGCCCGCCCGCTGGAGGGCGTCGACGCCCCGGCGGATGAGCAGCCCGCTCCACCTGGTGCGGTTCTGGTCGGCGAGCAGCACCGGCTCACCGTCCGGGCCGGTGCGCGCCGCGATACGCGAGGACTGGAACTCCAGCAGCGCGGCCAGCCCATGGACCTCGGGCTCCTGGGGCAGCAGCCCCGCCAGCACCCGCGCCAGGCGCAGCGCGTCCTCGCACAGGGCCGGGCGCACCAGATCGTCGCCCGTGGTCGCGGAGTAGCCCTCGTTGAAGATGAGGTAGATGACCTCCAGGACCGAGGAGAGCCGGGCCGTCCGGTCGTCGCCGTAGGGCATTTCGAAGGGGACCTCGGCCTTGGCGAGCGTCCGTTTGGCCCGGACGATGCGCTGGGCGACGGTGGGCTCCGGGACCAGGAACGCCCGCGCGATCTCCTCCGTCGTCAGCCCGCCCAGCAGCCGCAGGGTGAGCGCGACCCGGGCCCGGGTCGACAGCACGGGATGGCAGGCGGTGAAGATCAGCCGCAGCAGATCGTCGTCGATGTCCTCCGCCGTCCCGGCGAGATCCGCCGGATCGGGCGGTGAGACGTCCTCCAGGTCCCGCCCGACCTCCGCCAGCTTGCGGGCGTAGGTCTCCTTACGGCGTACGAGATCGATCGCACGGTGCTTGGCGGTGGCCATGAGCCAGGCGCCCGGATTGTCCGGTACACCCGACTCCGGCCACCGCTCCAGCGCGGTGACCAGGGCATCCTGCGCGAGCTCCTCGGCCAGGCCGACATCCCGCACGATGCGGGCGACGCCCGCGATGATCCGCGCGGACTCGATCCTGAAGACCGTTTCGACCGTTGCGGCGGCTGCGGCCGCCTCAGCCGTTTCAGCTGTTTCAGTCGCTTTGAGTCTTTGAGGTGGTTTCGCCGGATCGGCCGGGCTTGCTGCCGTCACGGCCACTATCAGAGCAGCCGTATGGAGACGGAGCAAGCACTATCGGCTCAGCCCTCCTCGATCTCGCGGACCTCGATGGTCATCGTCCAGCACTCCTCATGGGTCCGCAGGAACCGCTTGGTCCACTCCACGGCCTCGGCCTTGTCCTTGGCCTGGAGGATGGCATAGCCCCCGATGACCTCCTTGCTCTCGGTGAAGGGGCCGTCGGTGCAGGTGATCTTCCCACCGGACCAGGTGACCCGGGTGCCCGCGGAGGTCGGGGTGAGCCCGGCCGTCTCCAGCATGACCCCGGACTTGGTCGCCTCCTCGATCAGCGCGCCCATCCGCTCCATGAGCTCGGGGCTGGGGCCCTCGGCGGGGGCGTTCTGCTCATCGATGCGGATCATCGTCAGATAGCGCGGCATGGTGACTCCTCACGCGAAACGGGATACGGGACGGAGGCCGGGCGCTTTCCCGCCTCTCACCCCTGCGTCGAACGGCCACCGCCCGGATCGACAGACCCCCGCGAAATTTTTTCCACCGGCCGCGACCGGCCGCGCCGACCGGCCCCGACATGACACGCGCCACTATTGCAAGCAAATGCTTGCAATAGTTAGCACCCCTGTTGCAGCATCGAGGTATGGCATCACTCAACGTCGGCAACCTCGGCGAGTTCCTGCGCGAGCAGCGGCGCAGCGCGCAGCTGTCGCTGCGGCAGCTGGCCGACGCGGCCGGGGTGTCCAATCCGTACCTCAGCCAGATCGAGCGCGGGCTGCGCAAGCCGAGCGCCGAGATCCTGCAACAGCTGGCGAAGGCGCTGCGGATATCCGCCGAGACCCTGTACGTACAGGCGGGGATCCTCGACGAGCGGGACCGCGAAGAGACCGAGGTGCGCAGTGTGATACTCGCCGACCCCTCGATCAACGAGCGGCAGAAGCAGGTACTGCTCCAGATCTATGAGTCCTTCCGCAAGGAGAACGGGCTCCAGACCGCCTCGGACGACGCCCCCGAACCCTCCGACGCCGGCGCCGACGTCGCCACACCCTCGAACTGATCCGGGAGGACCATCACCATGGCCATCACCGACGACGTACGCAAGACCCTCACCGACCCGACCCCGCTCTACTTCGTGGCGGGCACGGCCGACCTCGCCGCGCAGAAGCTCAAGGAGGTGCCGTCCTTCGTCGAGAAGATCGTCGCCGAGGCCCCGGAGCGGATCAACGCGGTGCGCAACACCGACCCCAAGGCCGTGCAGGAGCGGGTCTCCCAGCAGGCCAAGGGCGCCCAGGACAAGCTCAGCGAGATGCTGGGCACGATCGACACCGACATCAAGCGGCTGCGCGACACGGCGCAGGACCTCGCCATGCAAGGCGTGGGCCGGGCCGCCGAGCTCGCCGTGAAGGCGCGGGAGCGGTACGACGAGGTGGCCGAGCACGGCCAGGAGGTCGTGCGGACCTGGCGCGGTGAGGCGGCCGACGAGGTCGTCGACATCGCCGACGCGATCGAGCCCAAGCAGGAGCGGGACGGCCACGCGGCGGCCCGGTCGAAGGCGCCGTCGCAGTCGGTCCACATGGACTCGTCCAAGGAGTCGCCGAAGTCCCCGGCCAAGCCGGCCACCCCGGCCGCGTCGAGCGGCTCCGGCCCCTCCGCCGCGCACACCTCGGCGCCCTCCTCGTCCGCCCAGGCCAAGAAGGCCCCGGCGCGTGGCAACAAGCCCGCCACCGCCGCCAAGAAGCCCGAGCCGAAGTCGGCCGGCTGAGGAGCGCACATCCACGATCGGGCCGGGTACGCCGGGCACACCCCTGCGTGCCCGGCCCGGTGGGCGGGTACGGTGGCCGCAGAAACGCTACCCATACATATCTTCTAGGCGGTGGACGGCGTGCTGGTTGAAGGCTTCGGCAAGCTGATGTACTGGGTCTCCTGGGCCCTGCTCCTCTTCAGCCTCTTCGCCTTCGTCGACTCGGCGATCCGCCGGGAGGACGCGTATCGAGCGGCGGACAAGCAGAGCAAGGCGTTCTGGCTGATCATCCTCGGCCTCGCCGCCGCAGTGAACTTCTTCATGGGAATCCTGGACTTCCTGCCGATCATCGGGCTCATCGCGACGATCGTGTACATCGTCGACGTCCGGCCCGCGCTGCGGCAGGTCTCCGGCGGCGGCCGCCGCTGGCCGCGCGGCCGCGGCTCCAGCTCAGACGGCCCCTACGGACCCTTCAACGGCCGATAGCGGGTCGGCAAAACGGCCGAGAAACGGTCGTTGTCAGCGAATAGACCGGCCGCGGCCGGTCAGTCGCGGTCCAGCAACAGCACCGCCAGATCGTCGGTGAGCTCCCCGCCGTTCAGCGTCCGCACCTCGGTGACGGTCGCGTCCAGCAGTTCCTCGCCGCGCCGCCCCTCCGCGACCTGACGCGCGACGATCTCGACCATGCCCTCCTGGCCGAGCCGCTGCACCCCTGATCCGACGCGGCCCTCGATCAGCCCATCGGTGTACATCATCAGGCTCCAGGCCCCGCCGAGCTCGACCTCGCGGCGCGGCCAGCGGGCGTTCGGCAGCAGGCCGAGCGCCGGGCCGTTCTCGTCGGTGGGCAGCAGCCGGGGCGCCATGCTCGGGCGGATCGCCAGCGGTGAGGGATGCCCGGCCAGACAGACCCCGGCCCGGCGGCCGTCCGGCGCGATGTCGACGGTGCACAGTGTGGCGAAGATCTCATCGTCGGCGCGTTCGTTCTCCAGCACCTGCTGAAGGGTGCCGAGCAGCTGATCGCCGCAGAGCCCGGCGAAGGTCAGGGCGCGCCAGGCGATCCGCAGCTCCACCCCGAGGGCGGCCTCGTCCGGGCCGTGGCCGCAGACGTCGCCGATCATCGCGTGGACCGTGCCGTCCGGGGTGCGGACGGTGTCGTAGAAGTCGCCACCGAGCAGGGCGCGGCTGCGGCCGGGCCGGTAGCGGGCGGCGAAGTGCAGCCCCGAGCCGTCCAGCAGCGGAGTGGGCAGCAGTCCGCGCTCCAGCCGGGCGTTCTCCTGGGCGCGCAGCCGTGACTCGGTGAGCTGGCGCTGGGCGAGGTCGGAGCGTTTGCGCTCGACGGCGTAGCGGATGGCGCGGCTGAGGACCCGGCCGTCCAGCTCGCCGCGGAAGAGGAAGTCCTGGGCGCCGACCCGTACCGCCTCGGCGGCGCGCTCGGCGTCGTCCTCCGCGGTCAGGACGAGCACGGCGTGCGAGGGCGCCAGCTTCAGCACCTTGCGCAGCGTGGCCAGCGAGTCCGGACCGTCCTCGGACGGGCCCGGCAGGGCCAGGAGGATGCACTGCACCCCGTCGGTCAGCAGCCGGCTGGCCTCGGTGAGGTTGCGAGCCGTACGGATACGGACTCGGTTACCCTCGGTATCAAGCATCTCGGGAACGTTGAAGGCACCGGACGGATCGTCCTCGATCACCAGCAGGGTGAGCCCGTTCTCGGACAGGGTGGCGGGACCGGCTGACGGGGCCGGTGCCTCCCGTTGCCTCGGCACGGGTACGGACATCGCTCGATTCCTTCCCTCCCCCCGAGGGCGCGCCCCACCGACCGGCGGAGCGCTGTGGGAATCCGGTACGCACACACACCGACTGGTCGGTTTCAGCGGCGCCAGGTGGCGGGTACCGGATACTGCCAGGTGACCTTAGCGCTAGGCAGCGGTTTCATGGAATGACCTCCAGGCACTGACTTTTGTCATATGCCCCACGTCCTGCGGCACTTGGCAAACCGGGTGACAATCCCGAGATGACGAACATCACGCTGGCGCTGGGCGACATCACCGAGCAGCGGGTCGACGCGATCGTCAACGCCGCCAACTCCTCCCTGCTGGGAGGGGGTGGGGTCGATGGAGCCATCCATCGGCGGGGTGGACCCGACATTCTGGATGAATGCCGCGATCTGCGTGCGTCCCGCTACGGCAAGGGCCTTCCGGCCGGGCGGGCGGTCGCCACCACGGCCGGCCGACTGCCCGCCCGCTGGGTGATCCATACGGTCGGGCCGGTCTTCTCCACGACCGAGGACCGGTCGGCCACGCTCGCCTCCTGCTACAGCGAGTCGCTGCGGATCGCCGATGAACTGGGCGCCCGTACGGTCGCCCTCCCGGCCGTCTCCACCGGCGTCTACCGCTGGCCCCTCGACAGCGCGGCCCGAATCGCACTCACCACCGTGCGCGATATGGGCACTTCGGTCACCGAGGCCCGTTTCGTCCTCTTCGACCAGCGTGCGTACGACGCCTTCGAGACGGCCCTGAACGAGCTTCCGCCGGCCTGAGCCCGCCGAGCGCCGCCGAGCCCGCCGGGCGACCGCCTGAGCCGCGCCGGGCCGGTCTGAGCCGCCGAACGGGCCTTAGCGCGCCGGGCGGGCCGTAGCGTGCCAGGCGGGCCGTAGCCGCCCCTTGGCAGCAGCCCCGCACCGGACGGCGGCGGGCCCCCGCCGAGCGACGGCGGACCCCCGCCGAACCCGGCGGTCCGGGCAGGCCTTTCACGGCAGACGCCCGCCGAGCGACGGCAGCCCACGGCCGATCGACGGCAAACTCCCGCCGCGCTACCTCGCGTCCGGCCGGACCACGCCCAGGATCGGCATCGAGCCCGCGCCCGCGACCGTGACCTGACGGCCCGGTCGGGGGGCGTGGATCATCGCACCGCTGCCGACGTACATCCCCACATGGCTCGCGTCCCTGAAGTAGATGATGAGATCACCCGGGCGCATGTCCCGCACGCTCACCTTCGGCAGCAGCCTCCACTGCTCCTGCGAGGTCCGCGGGATCGTCCGGCCGGCCGCCGACCACGCCCGCTGGGTCAGCCCCGAGCAGTCATAGGTGTCGGGGCCCACCGCGCCCCACACATAGTCCTTGCCGAGCTGGTCCTTTGCGAAGTCGACGGCGCGTCCGCCCATCGCGGTGGCGCCGCTGCCCAGCTTCCGCAGTATCCCGGTGTCCAGCCACTTCGCCTGCGCGCCACGGGCCTTGTCCTCCTCCAGCCGGCGCAGCCGCTCCCGTTCGTCCTTCGCCAGCCGGGACTCCAGCCGCTGCGCCCGGGCCAGTTTGCGCAGAATCTCCTTCTTCGCCGCCGCCTTCTTCGCCCGGCTCCGGTCCAGCCGTTCCCACTCCTGGGAGGCGGAGTCGGCGTAGCGGTCGAGCGCCACCTGGGTGCGCTCCAGACGGCCGATCAGACCGTGGGTCGCCTGCTGGCCCTTGCGCGCGAGCGTGACCCCGTCGAGGAAGTCGCCCGGGTCGCCGTTGAGGAACAGCCGCGCCTCCGCCGGCATCCCGCCGCCCCGGTACTGCGCCCGCGCCATCGCCCCGGCCCGCTTGCGCAGCCCGGCCATCTCCTTCTGGGCCTTCACCACGGCTCGAGCGATCTTCAGGATGGCCTTCTCCTGACGGGCCTGCCGCTCCCGCGCGAGGTTGTACGCGTCCGTGGCCGACTCCGCCTTGCGGTAGAGCCCGTCGACCTCCTGACGGACCTCCTCCAGGCTCCGGCCCCCGGTCCCGCCGCCACCGTTCCCGCCGCCCGGGCTCGGCGTCGGCCCCGGCTCGCCGGGCGCGGCGTACGCCGTCTCCGGCACGGCCGACAGCCCCAGCGCGCAGACGAGCGCGGTGGCCGCGGCGACGCTCACACCCCTCCCTTTCCCGTCCCGCCTCACCCGCGGTCTCCTCTCGTTCCGCTCCGGCCGTGCGCGCTCCTGTCCCTCCAGCGCGCCAGACCTGACGTACCGGCACGTAGGGACGGATAGTGACATGCCGTACCGCAATTCGACAGAGACACGCGCCGGTTACGCCGGCAGCCACCCCGATCCGGTTCACC
This sequence comes from Streptomyces malaysiensis subsp. samsunensis, assembly GCF_024519315.1. Classification (GTDB taxonomy): domain Bacteria; phylum Actinomycetota; class Actinomycetes; order Streptomycetales; family Streptomycetaceae; genus Streptomyces; species Streptomyces malaysiensis. The sequence goes on from NZ_JANIIC010000041.1 coordinate 81,039, forward strand.
GGACGGGTGTCGCACACGTGTCGGACGGACCTGGCAGAACCTCCGCAAGGGGGTCGTCCGCGTTGCGATCCGGCCGTGACCTGGCCGTGACATGGCCACCACACTGACGGCCGAGGTTCACCATCCGTTAACTCACCCCCTCAGGCCGCTTCACCTGATCTGCCTACTTTCGGCCCTACTGAGCGTGAGCCGAGTACGGCTCCGGCGAACGCCACAACAAGTGCGCTCAACCCATCTCGCGCGCCGTCCCCCACCGGCGGCTCCTGGAAGGAACTCCTGAAAGTGAAGCTTCAGCGCAAGAACCGGCTTCGCGCCATCGTCGCCGGTGCCCTCGCTGTCTCCGGCGCCCTTGTCCTCACGGCGTGCGGCTCCGACGACAACAGCGGCGACTCGAAGGACGGCGGCGGCTCCAAGGCCGCCTCCAACATCAAGTGCGACGGCAAGGGGCAGCTGCTGGCCTCCGGCTCCTCCGCGCAGAAGAACGCCATGGACCTGTGGATCAAGACCTACGGCGCGGCCTGCAAGGACACCAAGCTCAACTACAAGGCCACCGGTTCCGGCGCGGGCATCCAGGAGTTCTTGCAGGGCAAGACCGCCTTCGCGGGCTCCGACTCGGCCCTGAAGCCCGAAGAGGTCAAGTCCTCCGAGAAGGTGTGCAAGGGCGGCAAGGCCATTGACCTGCCGATGGTCGGCGGCCCGATCGCCGTCGGCTTCAACGTCCCCGGCGTGGACAAGCTGACGCTCAACGCCGAGACCCTCGCCAAGATCTTCGACTCCGAGATCACCAAGTGGGACGACCCCGCGATCAAGGCGCTGAACAAGGACGCGAAGCTCCCGAGCCTCAAGATCCAGGCGTTCCACCGCTCCGACGAGTCGGGCACCACGGATAACTTCACCAAGTACCTCAAGGCCGCCGCCCCCAAGGCGTGGCCGCATGAGCCGGGCAAGGCGTGGGAAGGCAAGGGCGGCCAGTCGGCCGACGGCTCCTCCGGTGTCTCCTCGCAGGTCAAGCAGGTCTCGGGGGCCATCTCGTACTTCGAGCTGTCCTACGCGACCGCGAACAGCATCAAGACCGTCGACCTGGACACCGGCGCCTCCGCCCCGGTCCAGGCCACCGTCGACAACGCCTCCGCGGCCATCTCCGAGGCCAAGATCAAGGGCACCGGCAGCGACCTGGCCCTGGACCTGGCGTACGACACCAAGGCCGCCAACGCCTACCCGATCACCCTGGTGACCTACGAGATCGCCTGTGACAAGGGCAACAAGGCGGACACCCTGGCCGCCACCAAGTCCTTCCTGACCTACATCGCCAGCGAGGACGGCCAGACCTCCCTCAAGGAGCTCGGCTACGCCCCGCTGCCGACCGAGATCGCCAACAAGGTCCGCGAGAGCGTCAAGAGCCTCTCCTGACCCGAATGCGGCTGACTCCGCCAAGGCAATCGCCGCGGCGGAGTCAGCCGCATCGTCCGGTGCACCGCCGCACCAGGAGCCTCATCCGCATCAGGCTCCGCAGACCGGAGAACTCATGAAAACGGACATAGAACCCACATCATCAGCCGCCGGGTCACCATCCAAGGTCAAGACCCGCTCCACCGGACGCGCCGGTGACAAGATCTTCCTCGGCCTCTCCCGTGGTTCCGGTATCGCCCTCCTGGTGATCATGGCGGCCATCGCGGCCTTCCTCACCTACCGAGCCGCCATCGCGATCTCCAAGGACGAGGCCAACTTCCTCACCACCTTCGAGTGGAACACCGGCACCTCACCGATGCGGTTCGGCATCGCCGTCCTCGCCTACGGCACGGTCGTCAGCTCGATCATCGCGATGGTCATCGCGGTTCCGGTCGCGGTGGGCATCGCGCTGTTCATCTCGCACTACGCCCCGCGCCGGCTGGCCACCCCGGTCGCCTACGTCATCGACCTGCTCGCCGCGGTCCCCAGCATCGTCTACGGCCTGTGGGGCGCGCTCTTCCTGGTGCCGCATCTGACCGGCCTCTACACCTGGTTCGACGACTACCTGGGCTGGACCGGGATCTTCAGCTACCAGGGCGGCGCCGCCCGCTCCCTGTTCACCGTCGGCATCCTGCTGGCGATCATGATCCTGCCGATCGTCACCAGCGTGAGCCGCGAGGTGTTCCGGCAGGTCCCGAAGATGCACGAGGAGGCGGCGCTCGCGCTCGGCGCGACCCGCTGGGAGGTCATCCGGATGTCGGTCCTCCCCTTCGGCCGCTCCGGCATCATCAGCGCCTCGATGCTGGGCCTGGGCCGCGCGCTCGGCGAGACCATGGCGGTCGCCACCGTGCTGTCCCCCAACTTCCTGATCGAGACCAGCCTGCTGGACCCGGGCGGCGGCACCTTCGCCCAGAACATCGCCAGCCGCTTCAAGGAAGCCGGCAACGACGGCCGTGACGCGCTGATCTCCTCCGGTCTGGTGCTGTTCGTCATCACCCTGCTGGTGAACGGCGCGGCGCGAATGATCATCGCCCGCCGCAAGGAGTACTCGGGGACCGCGGCATGAGCGACGCACACGCGGCCACTGCGCCGCAGAAGACGACGAAACCCGCACCTCTGCGCCGCGTGGGCGGAGAAGCGAATGTAAGAGACACCGCATGAGCGACGCACACGCGGCCACTGCGCCGCAGAAGACGACGAAACCCGCACCTCTGCGCCGCGTGGGCGACAGTCACATCAGCCGCTGGCGCGGCGGAGCGAATGTAGGGGGCACGGCATGAGCAGTAACGCTGTCGTTGACAAGGGCGGCTCTCGCCACGGTTCGAGCCTTCAGCAGGCCCGGCTGCCGCGATGGGCCCCGTACGCCCTGGTCGTGGTCTCGCTGGCCCTGGGGGCGGGCATCGGCACCGCCCTGGGAATGGACAGTCCGTTCCAGTGGGGCCTGTTCGCCGCCCTGGTGTTCATCGTCGCCTCGTACGTCCTCGGCGCGGTGGTCGAGGGTGGCCGGCAGGCCAGGGACCGGCTGGCCACCAGTCTGGTGTGGGTCTGCTTCCTGCTCGCCGTCGTCCCGCTGCTCTCCCTGATCTGGGAGACCGTCGACCGGGGCCGGACGGTGCTCGACGGCTACTTCCTGGGCCACTCCATGGAGGGTGTGCAGACGATCCTGCCCGGCGGTGGCGCGTACCACGCGATCATCGGCACCCTGGAGCAGGTCGGCCTCGCCGCCCTCATCGCCGTTCCGATCGGCCTGCTGACCGCCATCTACCTGGTGGAGTACGGGCGCGGCAAGCTGGCGAAGGCCGTCACCTTCTTCGTCGATGTGATGACCGGTATCCCCTCGATCGTGGCCGGTCTGTTCATCCTCAGCTTCTGGATCATCATTCTCGGCTTCAGCTACTCGGGCTTCGCCGGTGCCATGGCGCTGGCCATCCTGATGATGCCGATCGTCGTCCGCTCGACCGAGGAAATGCTCAAGCTGGTCCCGGACGAGCTGCGTGAGGCGTCCCTCGCGCTCGGCGTGCCCAAGTGGCGCACCATCCTCAAGGTGGTGCTGCCCACCGCGATCGGCGGAATCACCACCGGTGTGATGCTCGCGGTCGCCCGAGTCGCCGGCGAGTCCGCGCCCATCGTGCTGCTGGTCTTCGGCGCCACGGGGATCAACAACAACCCGTTCGAAGGCGCTCAGTCGTCGCTGCCCTACTACATCTACGAGCAGTGGCAGCTCGGCAACGAAGCCTCCTTCAACCGGGCCTGGGCAGCGGCGCTCGTGCTCATCGCCTTCGTCATGATCCTGAACCTGGTGGCCCGCGGCATCGCCCGCTGGAAGGCCCCGAAGTCCGGCCGCTGAGGCCAAGAAGAAGAGAAGTGATTCACATGGCCAAGCGCATCGACGTCAGCGGGCTGACCGCCTACTACGGCAGCCACAAAGCCATCGAGGACATCTCGATGACGGTCGAGCCCCGCTCGGTGACCGCCTTCATCGGACCGTCGGGCTGCGGCAAGTCCACCTTCCTGCGCACCCTCAACCGGATGCACGAGGTCACCCCTGGCGGCCGGGTCGAGGGCAAGGTGATGCTCGACGACGAGAACCTCTACGGCTCGGGGGTGGACCCGGTCTCCGTGCGGCGCACGGTCGGCATGGTCTTCCAGCGCCCCAACCCGTTCCCGACGATGTCCATCTTCGAGAACGTCGCCGCCGGGCTGAAGCTCAACGGCTCGTACAAGAAGAGCGAGCTCGAGAACGTCGTCGAGAAGTCCCTCAAGGGCGCCAACCTGTGGAACGAGGTCAAGGACCGGCTCAACAAGCCGGGCGCCGGCCTCTCCGGCGGTCAGCAGCAGCGGCTGTGCATCGCCCGCGCCATCGCGGTCGAGCCCGCCGTGCTGCTGATGGACGAGCCCTGCTCGGCGCTCGACCCGATCTCCACGCTCGCCATCGAGGACCTGATCGGTGAGCTCAAGGAGCGCTTCACGATCGTCATCGTGACGCACAACATGCAGCAGGCGGCGCGCGTCTCGGACCGTACGGCCTTCTTCAACCTGGCCGGTGTCGGCCAGCCGGGCAAGCTCATCGAGATCGACGAGACCGAGCGGATCTTCTCCAACCCGTCGGTGCAGGCGACCGAGGACTACATCTCGGGCCGCTTCGGCTGATCAGGCCCCTCGCGCGACCGGCGAGGAAAGAACGTCCTGCGGTGCTGCATGGCGGTGCCACCGCAAGACGAAAGGGCCCGCCCCTGGCTCCCGGGGGCGGGCCCACTTTCATGGGTCCACTTCGTGCACGGCGTCAGCGTGCGGCGATCAGGTTCGGCGTACGGCGATCAGGTTCGGCGTACAGATCAGGTTCGGCGTACGGCTCACCCGAAGGCCAGGTTGACGATCCAGTAGCTGAGTGCGGCGACTCCGGCCGCCGCGGGCATGGTGATGAACCAGCCGAGAACGATGTTCTTCGCGACCCCCCAGCGGACCGCGCTCACCCGCTTCGTAGCCCCCACACCCATGATCGCCGAGGTGATGACATGGGTGGTCGAGATGGGCGCCTGGAACATGAACGACGCCGTGTACATGACCCCCGCCGCCGTGGTCTCCGCCGCGAACCCCTGCGGCGGGTCCAGCTCGATGATCCGCCGTCCCAGCGTGCGCATGATGCGCCAGCCGCCCGCGTAGGTGCCGAGCGACAGCATCGCGGCGCAGGCGATCTTCACCCACACCGGAATCGCGTCGCCTTCGTCCTCGACACCCCCGATGACCAGGGCCATCACCACGACACCCATGGTCTTCTGGGCGTCCTGGAGGCCGTGGCCGAGCGCCATGCCCGCCGCCGAGACGGTCTGCGCTATCCGGAAGCCGCGCTTGGCCTTGTGCGGGTTCGTGTCACGGAACAGCCAGAGGATGATCACCATCACGAAGTAGCCCAATATCAGGCCGACGATGGGCGAGATGACCATCGGGATGACGACCTTCTCCAGCACCCCGTCCCAGTGGACCGTGCTCGCCCCCGCGAGTGCCGCGCCCACCAGCCCGCCGAACAGCGCGTGCGAGGAGGAGGACGGCAGACCGAAGTACCAGGTCACCATGTTCCAGGTGATCGCGCCGACCAGCCCGGCGAACAAGATCATCATGCCTTGATCGCCGGTGGGGGTGGCGATCAGGCCCTCGCTGACCGTCTTGGCGACGCCGCTGCCGAGGAAGGCACCCGCGAGGTTCATCACGGCGGCCATGGCGAGCGCCGCCCGCGGGGTCAGCGCCCGGGTGGAGACCGAGGTCGCGATCGCGTTGGCCGAGTCGTGGAAGCCGTTGGTATAGGTGAAGAAGAGCGCGACCGCGATGGTCACGACAAGCGCGAAGGTGTCCATGCCGGGGCTCAGGACTCCTTGACGGCGATGGTCTCGACCGTGTTGGCCACGTGCTCGAAGGCGTCGGCCGCTTCCTCCAGCACATCGACGATCTGCTTGAGCTTGAGCACCTCTATCGCGTCGTACTTACCGTTGAAGAGGTGGGCCAGGAGCTTGCGGTGGATCTGGTCCGCCTGGTTCTCCAGCCGGTTGACCTCGATCCAGTACTCCGTGAGGTTGGTCATGGTGCGCAGATTCGGCATCGCCTCGGCGGTCAGCTCGGCCGCCCGCGCCAGCACCTCGATCTGCTGCTCGACCCCCTTGGGCAGCTCTTCGACCTGGTAGAGGACGACCAGGTCGACCGCCTCCTCCATGAAATCCATGATGTCGTCGAGGGACGAGGCCAGGGAGTAGATGTCCTCGCGGTCGAACGGTGTGATGAAGGAGGAGTTCAGCTGGTGGAAGATCGCGTGCGTGGCATCGTCCCCCGCGTGCTCCGCGGCCCTCATCCGCTCTGCGATCTCGGCACGAGCGGAGGAGTCCGCCCCGAGCAATTCCATCAGGAGCTTGGAGCCGGTCACGATGTTGTCCGCGGACGCGGCGAACATGTCGTAAAAGCTCGTCTCCCTGGGGGTCAGACGAAAGCGCACTGGGGATCCTCGAATGCAGCGGATGGGGACTCGACGATGCTAGGCGCATCTTCCGGCCACGGTAACCGGCGTCCCCAGTGTCGCCCATCAGGCAGAGTGCTCAGCACGGGGGCCCGGTTCGACCGGAAAACCCGGTACCATATACCCACTGGGGGTATATGCGGACATAGCGCAATCAACGGGAGGACGCCATGACGACCACGGCAGCCGATACCACCGCGCCCAACGACGGCGACGAGCGGGGCCAGGCGTCCGGCCACACCTCCGCACAGGACTCCGTACCCCACGGTGGCCATGGGTACGCCAAACAAAAGGATCAGCACCTCAAGCGGCTGCGCCGGATCGAGGGACAGATCAGGGGGCTGCAACGGATGGTCGAGGAGGATGTCTACTGCATCGACATACTCACCCAGGTCTCGGCCGGCACCAAGGCGCTCCAGTCCTTCGCCCTCCAGTTGCTCGAGGAGCATCTGCGCCACTGTGTCGCCAGCGCGGCCGTGGAGAGCGCCGCCCGGGGCGAGGAGGAGGGCACGAGCGAGGTCGACACCAAGGTCGCCGAGGCCACGGCGGCCATCGCCCGGCTGCTGCGGACCTGAGCACCGGCACCATGGCCCGTCCGCGGGCCTGGACATGACCGCCCCCTCGCCGGACGGGGCCGCTGGGCGCCCGCCGGCGAGACGGCGACTCCGCTACGGGGCGTCCGGGCCCCCGGCCTCGGGGGCAAGGGCCTCGGGGGCGCCCTTCGCGCCCTCGGCACCTTTCACGCCCCGGGCGCGATGCGCTTCTGTGACGCGATTCGCCTCCGAGGCGTCCTTCATATCCTGGGCGCGATGCGTGTCCTGGGCGCTCTTCATCTCCTGGGCACGCTTCGCATCCTCGGCGCGCTGAGCGCCCTGCGCTCCCTTGGTGCCTTCGGCACCCCCGGCGCCCTTGGGTCGTCTGACGCCTTTGGCGCCCCTGGCACCCTTGGCTCCCTCGGCCGAATCTGATCGGTCGGCCCGCACCCGGAGCACCTCGTCGATACGGTCCGTACTGAGCCTGTCCTCGTCCGCGCTCGACGCAGCGATCATCAAGTCACCGTAGAGATCGATTTCGATGAGGGCCACGGGGTCCGGGCCCGACGAGCCGCGACGCGCAACCACGTGTTTCACCTCCTCCAGCGAGCACCTGCGAGCACTTTCGAGCAGCGGCTTCCCAGCGTAGGGATCGGTACACACTCCGCGCATGGCACGGATGGGCCATTTCGAAGGGCAAAGGGAGCCCCTCCGACTACTTCTGAGGTGATCCGACCTTCCCTGTGTAGATATCCGTGGGCTTGGGGAGCTCGATCAGGGCCGGCGCCCCGAAGTCGTACAGCTGCGTCGTGGAGGCGACGCCCAGCGCGTCGGGCCGCCCGGCGGCGCCCGCGCCCTCCGTCGCCTCCTGGCCGTCGGCCCAGCCGCCCATCGTGAATCGGTGCCGCACCTCGCGCAGCCGGCCGAGCCCGTCGAGATACGCGTCGAAGGGCACCGTACTCTCGCCGAACCCCCTGGCCGCGGCCATCAGCGACCCCCGCACACCCTCCGACGCGACCCGCGCCGCCCGGCCGATGTCGGTGGTGCCGCGGTAGTGGCGCACCAGACCCCCGCCGAGCCCCTCCTCGCCGACCAGACTGGCCTTCCGCACCCCGCGCAGCAGTTCGGCGGCAATCAGCGGATCCGTGGCGCCGCCGGTGACGAGATTGCCGTCGGGGATATCCGTCGTATCCACCCGCACCCATTTGTCGCGGGGAATGCCCGCGCCGCGATTGCGCATGAAAAGCGCCCCGGGGGCCAGGAGTTCGGTGATCGGCGCATGCTCGGCGGTCCCCATCGCGTCCTTCGGCAACAGCAGCCGCAGCCGGCCCAGCCGCTTCTCGAAGTCGTACGCACCGGTGCCCCGGATGGACACGCGGGTGCCGCCGGTCGCCGTCTCCATGGTCGTACGCACCCGTGAACTGCCCGATTTGACCAGTACATCCGCGGCCCGGTGGAGCGCCGCGACCGCGCTCTCCCGCGCGGCGCCGGCAGGGCGTTCATCGGCCGCGGTCTCGGTGGAGCAGCCGCTGACCGTCGCCAGCGACACCGCCAGCAGACCACCCGACACGAGCCCGGCTACCGCTCTCACCCGTCTCCGTACGCCGAGCCCGCGCTGCTGGAACTCCATCGACCGCCGACCCCCTGGCCACGCTCGTCCACGCTTGATACTTGTTCGTTTAACGATTCACCCCGGCGGCCCGTAACGGCCCGGTAGCGTGGTCATGTGCTCGACTCAGGCGACATACGCCCCGGCCAGAACCGCACCACCACCGTGGAGCGGGGGTCCTTCTCCATCGCCAGATGCAGCTGCGGCTGGTCCGGTCCGGCCCGTCGAGCCAGAGCCATCGCCCGTGACGACGCGGCGGTGCATGCGACGGCCCGTCACCCCCCGTCCGACACAAGCGATTCATCGGACTCGTCCGATTAGCGCTGCTTGTCCGGCCCCTGACAACTCTTTGGACACGAGCGGAACCGCACTCCCCGGTCCGCCCCTCTGACCAAGCGACCGGGCCGGCTTCACGGTGGCCCGGTCGACGGTCGGGAAGAGTGTCGACAGGGAGGGGACACCGCCATGAACCGGCGGACACTGCTGGCAGCGGGCACGGGGCTGACGGCCACCGCCACATGGGTCACCGCGTGCGACGACGGCACGGGGAAGGCCGGCGGTGACTCATCCTCCGGCGACTCCGCCTCCTCCTCGGCGTCGGACGCCCGTTCGGCCTCCGCGAGCGGCAGGCGCGGCGCCGTCGACGGCAAGCCGAAGTCCGCGGACTGGAGCGCGCTCGGCAAGGACCTCCAGGGCGACCTGGTGCGCCCCGGAGACTCCGACTACACCTCGGCCAGCCGGCTCTACAACACCCGCTTCGACCACCTTCGCCCCGCCGCCGTCGCCTATATAGCGAACACCTCGGACATATCCGCCTGTCTGGACTTCGCCCGGCGCCATGGCGCCCCCGTCGCCATCCGCAACGGCGGCCACTCCTACGCCGGCTGGTCGAGCGGCGACGGCCGCCTCGTCATCGACGTCTCCGCGCTGTCATCGATCCGTACCAGCTCCGGCGAGGCGCGGATCGGCGCCGGGGCCAAGCTCATCGACGTCTACACCTCGCTCGGCGCCCGCGGGGTCACCGTCCCCGGCGGCTCCTGCCCGAGCGTCGGCATCTCGGGGCTGACCCTCGGCGGGGGCCACGGTGTGGTCTCCCGGGCGTACGGACTGACCGCCGACAGCCTTACGGGCGCGACCATCGTCACCGCGGACGGCAAGGCCCTGGAGGTCTCCAAGAACCGCGAGGCAGAACTGTTCTGGGCGCTGCGCGGCGCGGGCAACGGCAACTTCGGCGTCGTCACCGAACTGCGCTTCCGTACACATGAAGCGGCGGACGGTGTGACCTGTTACATGTCATGGCCATGGTCCAAGGCCGCGAAGGTGCTGAGCGCCTGGCAGAAGTGGGGTCCGGACCAGCCGGACGAGATCTGGTCGGCGCTCCACCTGTCGGCCGCCCCCGGCGGCACCCCCACCGTCTCCGTGAGCTGCTTCTCGCTCGGCACCTACGGCGCGCTCCAGAACGCCGTGGACCGGCTCGCCGACGGACCGGGCGGCCCCGGCCCCGCCTCGCAGGTCAGCCTGCGCCGCCGTGGCTATGTCGACGCCATGCGGATGTACGCGGGCTGCGGCGACACCTCGACGGCCAACTGCCATCTGCCGGGCGACAAGCCCGGCCGCAACACCTCCGGAGTGCTCAACCGCGAGACCTACGCGGCGCGCTCGGACTTCTACGACCGCTCGCTGAGCCAGGCGGGCGTACGGGCGATGCTCGACCAAGTGGAGCGCTACGGGCGGCGCACCGGCGGCGGGGGCGCGGTCAGCATCGCGCTCACCGCGCTCGGCGGGGCGGTCAACCGGGTCTCGCCCACCGCCACGTCCTTCGTCCACCGCCGCTCCCGGTTCCTCGCGCAGTACACCGCGTCCTGGGCGGCGAGCGGCTCGGGCACCGCGGGCAACGCCTGGCTGGACGGGGCCCATACGGCGATGCGGCGGTACGCCTCCGGGGCGGCGTACCAGAACTACACGGACGCGTCGCTGAAGGACTGGCGCACGGCCTACTACGGCTCGGCCGCCGACAAGCTGTCGCGGGTGAAGAAGCGTTATGACCCGGACCGGCTCTTCGACTTCCCACAGGCGCTGTGAGGTCCCGCGCCGTGGGGTGACGAGCGAGAGGGCACAGGCCCGGTCCCGGGCTCGGGAAAGGCAGAAGGCCCGGCAGCCGCCGGGCCTTCGTCACCACCGTGCCGTGCCCTCATCGCAACCGTAAGGAGGCCACTGGGCACATCCGCAGCGGCCGCTAGGCCGCCAGGTCCTTGTTCCCGTGGTCGCCGCCCACCGAGCGGGACTCCGCGAGTTCCGCACACGCCTCGTCCGCGCCCCGGCCGACGGCGGCGGGCTCGACCCGAATCAGCCGACCCACCCGCGAATTCGCGATCGCCGTGGTCAGCGGCGTCAGCAGCATCATCGCGAGCGGTGCCAGCAGCAGCGTGACCGCCGTCCCCAGGGCGAACCCGCCGATCACATCGGTCGGGTAGTGGACACCCATATAGACGCGGCAGAACCCCTCCAGCAGCGCGAGCCCTATGGCGGCCGCCCCGTAGGCCCGGTGGGCCATGAAGACGCCGACGGCGACGGCCATGGTCAGCGTCGCGTGGTCGCTGACGAACGAGAAGTCGGTCTTGCCCGCCACCAGGACCTCGAGCCCCTGATGGTCCCTGAAGGGTCTCGGGCGCTCGACGAAGCCGCGGATGGGGATGTTGGCGATCAGCGCCAACCCGGCGGCCAACGGGGCCCACATCAGCCCGGCGACGGCGGACGGGGCCTCCTGCGGCCGCTTCCGCACACTCCACCAGGCGGCCAGGCCGACCAGGGCGAGCCCAATGATGATCCCGTACTCGCCGACGAACTCCATGACGCGGTCGAACCAGTGCGGGGCGTCCTTCGCCAGCCCGTTGATGTCGTAGAGAAGGCTGACATCGGGGTTCGACCCGTCCAGTGCGAGTCCAGCCATATGCCGTGGCCCCTTATCTCTTGCCTGTCACTACGTGCAGCTGCCGACCCCCGTCATGCCTTGCGATCCGTGGCAACGCGACCGGCGCCGGAGAGTCCGCCGTCGATCCGCGCTGATCCACACTCGATCCACTTCCAGGGAACGCCCTCTTCTCGCCGGGGGTTCCGTAATCCACCCAACGATCACCGGGACGTTATCGAAGGGTGACCGATCGTCGCAGCTCAGGGGGAATCCTTACGCGGAGTCCGCCCTTGGCAGCGCTTTCGCGCCATCTTGGGTCACCCGCGTAGCACCGATGTAGTCCGGCGTGTCGATCTTGTCAAAACGGATCACCGCACCGGTGTAGGGCGCGTTGATCATGTAACCGCCGCCCACATAGATCCCCACATGGTGGATCGATCTCGGATCGTCGAGGTCGTAGGCGAAGAACACCAGGTCTCCTGGGAGCAACTCGTCCCGCTTGGGGTGCGGCCCGGCGTTCCACTGGTCGTTGGCGACGCGCGGCAGATCGATCCCGACCGTCTTGTACGCCGCCTTCGTCAGCCCCGAGCAGTCGAACCGGCCGCCCTCCTCCGGCGTGCCGTTCCCACCCCACAGATAGGGCTTGCCGAGCTGCTTCTGCGCGAAGTAGATCGCCCCGGCCGACTGCCGGGAGGGCTGGACCTTCTGGACCGGCGCCTCGAAGCTCTTGGCGAGGGTCGTGATGGTCTTCACATAGTTCTGGGTCTCGCGGTAAGGCGGCACCCCGCCGTACTTGATCACGGCATAGGCGCCCGCGTTGTAAGAGGCCAGCATGTTGTGCGTCTGATCGCCCGGCACATCCTTGACGTACTTGGCGAGCGAGCAGTCATAGGCGGCCGCCGACGGGATCGCGTCCTGCGGGTCCCAGATGTCCTTGACGCCGTCCTTGTTGCCGTCGACCCCGTGCGAGGCCCAGGTGGCGGGGATGAACTGCGCTATTCCCTTGGCGTTGGCCGGGCTCTGCGCCTTCGCGTTCCAGCCGCTCTCCTGGTAGAGCTGCGCGGCCAGAAGCGCGGGGTTGATGGCGGCGCAGGAGTTCCCATACCGCTGGATGAGCGGCTCGTACGAAGCGGGAACGGAGCCCTTCGCCAGCCCGACCGCTCTGCCGCCCGCACCGCCGAGGAGGTCCGCCGCGACCATGTAGGTACCGACGACGAGCAGCGCGACAAGGGAAAAGGAGACTCCGAGACCGACACTGACACCCAGCCAGACCTTACGCACCCGGCCATCCTCCCCCATTCGCCCGCGGTGCGAACGTGTTTCCGCACGCACGGCGAAAATCAGCCGCTCCCCAGCCGAAACCATACGACGGGCCCCGACGCGCGCCCCCTGTGCGCCGCCGCCCCGCCCCGCACGCCTCCCCACCTCGCCCCGTCCGCCTCTCGCGGGGCCGTCGAACGCGTAGAGTCCAGCCGTCCGAGCAGCACGACCCTGGGGACCGCAGATGACACGGCGCGACTGGCGAGAGCTCGACTGGCAGCGGGCCGCGCCCGACGACATCGAAGAGGGCAGCGCGTACCTCGAGGTGGCCGTGGGCCCCGACGACCAGATCCTGATGCGCGAGAGCAACGACCCGGAGACCGTCGTCGTCACGACCCGGGCGAAGTGGGAGGCGTTCCTCAAGGGCGTCAAGGCGGGCGAGTTCGACGACTTCGCCGATCTCACGGAGAGCGACGACCCCGCGGGGAAGTGAGCGGCGGGGCGGACGCGCGGGACCCGCCCCGGGGCCCGTGACCGGCTCACGGCGCATACGGCCGACACCCCTCACCGCGGCCCCACTGATGGACCCTCACCGACGGCCCTACCGACGCCCCTTACCGATCGTTGCCCTACACCCACCCGCGTGATACACAGAGTGACCATACGACACTCTATTGACACGCCTACCACGTCCGCCAGACGGCCGTGTCCCACAACACGCACGAGATCCGCTAAGAAATGCCGCCAAGTCGACATGCGGAAGCGGATTCATCAGCGAAGATAGAGCCTGACCCACGCCACACCGGCGGGGGACACAACAACCCACAAGGGGCGGTGAGTTCATCATGTTCCTAGCGGCCGAAAAGGGCGACATCAACACCATCATCGGCGGAATCGCCCCAGACTGGGGTCCGTTCGGCAGCCTGGGCAGCGAGGCGCGCGTCATGATCGAGGTCGTGATGGCGGTCGCGCTGCTGCTCTGCTTCGGCATCGCCATCTGGGGCGCGGCCAAGCAGCGGATCGGCGCCACGGCCCTGCGGGACACCTTCAGCGCGGAGCAGGGCAAGGGACTGATCGTCGCCGGCCTCACCGGTGTGTTCATCATCGGATCGCTGGGCACGCTATTCACGATCGTGTACGGCATGGCCATCTAGCCGCTCTCCCCGCCCGCCCCGAACCGCCCCCTCTCGCGCGGGGCGCACGCCCCTGGCCGCAAGCCTCCGCTCCCGAGTCCCCCTACCGGCCCCACACCCCGTACCCGAGGCTGCTCCCTGATGCCCGCTCCCGCTCACCACGCTGAGGTCGTGTCAGCTTGATGTCCACTCACACCAGCGCGCCCGAGCGTCAGTCCTCGCGGTTACCGTCGTATGCGGGTGACGGAAGAGGGACCATGGATGACGCGGTCGGCACAAACGGCAGGATCGGCGGGATCAGCAGGCTCGGCAGGCTTGGTATGGGCGAAGGGGCGTACGCAGGATGAGTCTCGGCGGCGACGACGGATACGGCGGTGACTACGAGGGCCATGAGCCGCGCCGCGGCCGCGGCGCGGCCTCCGAAGGTCATCTGACACGCACCCGCCTGCCCGAGGGCGACGGCGACCCCTACGGCCCGCCCCGCCGGGGCCCCGGCCGCGCCGGCAAGCCCAGCCGCAACCTCATCACCGTGGTCGGCGTCGTCGTTCTCCTCCTCGCGGCCATCGCCTTCGTCAACCGCGGCGGCCAGAAGGACGACTCCAGCAGCGGCGGCGACTCCGGCGGCGGCACCGGCACCGAAGCCCGCCCCACCGCCCCCACGGGCGAGCGCCCGGTCGACGGCAAGAACAACACCACGGGCATCGCCTCGGGCTTCGCCAAATCCGAACAGGGCGCCCAGAGCGCGGCGGCGAACTACGCGGTGGCGCTCGCATCCGCCGACATGGCCAACTCGGATCGCCGTCACCAGCTCGTTTCCCAGATCTTTGCGAGCGACCGAGTAAGCGGACTTCAGGAAAAGCTGGACCGGGCCTATTCCAAGAGCTTCCTGGCGAAGCTCGGTCTGGACGCGGACGGCAACGCACCCGCCGGCATGACCTATGTCTCGCGCGCCGCGCCCATCGGCACAAAGACGACCACTTCCATGGACACCGCCGCCACTGTCGAGGTCTGGTGCACCGGCGTGTTCGGAACGGCAGGAGAGGGATCGAAGAATCCGGTAGCCAACGACTGGTTCACCGTGACCGTCAAGCTGCGATGGGTGAACAAGGACTGGAAGGTCGAGAGCTACTCCCAGAAGGACGGCCCTGCCCCCGTCAACAGCGACAACACCGCGTCGACGGCCGATGAGATCGCCAAGGCTGTGCAGCAGTACGGAGGCTTCACGTATGCCCGGTAAGCCGCGCAAGCACATCGTCACGCTCGCCGGGGTGGTGGCGGCGGTTCAGACCTTTGCTGTGCTCCTCGCCACGCGGGCCGCCGCCGAGCCGTCGCCGAGCCCGTCCGACGACAGCGACTGCAACCTGCTCACAGGCTCAGCCAAGAAGTACTGCGAAAAGGGCGACAAGAGTGGCGGCCCCCCCGACCCCTCCAACCCCCTGGACCCCGCCGCCTCCCTCGCCCGAGGCTGCGCCGACGCCGCCGCCTGGCTCGTCGGCAAGCTCTCCAAGCTCGTGAAGGAGACGGCCACCGTCGACTTCACCAACGAGGCTTTCCTCCGCCAGTACGCCGTCGTCTTCGCCGCCTCCACCGTCCTCACCCTCATCCTCTGGCTCCTCGCCGTCGCCAAGCGCGCCATCCGCGGCGTCCCCCTCGGCGAGGCGCTCTCCGAGGCCATAGGTTTCCTCTGGCTGACGGTCCTGGCCTCCGCCTTCACCCCCCTCATCCTCTATACGGTCGTCACCGCGACCGACGCCGTCACCGAAGCCATCTCCTCCGGCACCGGTGCGGACAATGACGCCTTCTTCGGCTCCTTCGCCCAAGCCCTCAAGCGGGACGAGGACATCGGCGGCGGCCCGATCATGCTCATCGTCGTCTCGCTCGTGACGATCCTCGCCGCCGGCGTCCTCTGCCTGGAGCTCGTCATCCGCGCCGCCCTCCTCTATGTGGGCGCGCTGCTCGGCACCGCCGTCTACTCGGGCCTCGTCGACAAGAACATGTGGGGGCATGTGCGCCGCTGGGCAGGGATCATGATCGCCGTGATCCTCGTCAAGCCGGTGATCATGATCGTGCTGGCCCTCGCCGGCGCGCTCTCCACCTCCGGCGACAAGCCCGACGCGTTCTCGGCCGTCGTCTCCGGCCTGGCCATCATCATCCTCGCCATCTTCGCCAGCGCGATGATCTACCGCTTCGTGCCCGGCTTCGGCGACGAGATCGTCAAGGCCCGCAGCGCCAGCGCCGACCCCGCGTCCCGCCAGGCCGCCGCCGTCATCAGCTCCCCCGCCGCCCTGGTGAAGCAGGGCATCAACACCCACAGCACCCGCGGCGGAGGCGAGTCCGGCGGGGGCGGCGCCAGCCCGGGGCAGGCCAAGCCCGCCAACCCCGTCTCCGGCGGTGTGGCGGCCCACAGCACCCGCACCGGCAGCGGAGGCGCCTCCCCCGCGCCCGCCAGCCGCACCGGCCACACCGGAGGCTCCTCCGGCGCCTCCGCCACGAACCGCAGCTCCGGCAACAACTCGGGAGGTGACCGGCGGTGACGATCGAAGCACAGTCGCACCCCATCGCGCCCCGTCGCACATATCTGATCGGGCGCCCCCGCCCCAACGCGATCGTCGGCAAGAACCGCGAGACCGGCGAGATCGCGCTGATCATCGCGGGGGCGTTCATCGGGATGATGTGCGGGCTGCTGGTGCCGGTGCTGATGTTCCGCATCCTCACCCTGGTCGGCTTCCCCACCCTCGCCCTCGCCGCCGTGTACGTCCCGTACAACGGCCGGACGTTCTACCGGTGGTTCGAGATCAACCGCTCCTACAAGCGCAGCGTCCGTAAGGGCACCACCGCCTACCGCTCCGGTGCCGCCGAGGCCGGCACTCGCCTCGACGGCCGTGAGATCGAGGTCGGCCCGCCCCCCGGCATCGGCCGGATCAACTGGCTGGCCGCCCCCTTCGGCCCCGACGAGATCGCCGTGCTTCTGCACGCCGACCGCCGCACCGTCACCGCCGCCATCGAGATCGAGGGCCCCGGCGTCGGGCTGCGCGACAGCGAGGACCAGGAGGCCCTCGTCGACCGGTTCGGCACCCTGCTCAAGCATGTGGCCAACGGCGACGGTTTCGTCACCCGTCTCCAGATGCTGGCCCGCACCCTCCCCGCCGACCCCGACGCCCACGCCAAGGACGTCGAGCGGCGCGGCGACGAGCACGCCCCCAGCTGGCTCAAGGACTCCTACGACCAGCTCCAGTCGATGGTCTCCACCTCCTCCGAGCAGCACCGCGCCTATCTCGTCGCCTGTATGCACTACACCCGCGAGCTGGCCGCGGAGGCCCAGGCCATCGCGCGCGCCGCCCGCCACAGCGGCGGCGGCCGCCGGCTCGACAAGGACGCGGGCCTCGCCGTGGTGATGGCCCGTGAGCTGACCGACATCTGCGCCCGGCTCGCCGAGGCCGACATCCGGGTGCGCCAGCCCCTGGGGCAGGGGCGGCTGGCGTCGCTCATCCACTCCATGTACGACCCGGACCACCCCATCGACCACATCCAGGCGATGACCAAGCGGAACGCCTGGCCCGCCGAGCTGGACGCCATGGAGCCCACCTTCCTCCAGGCCAAGACGCGCGAGTCGACCACCCGCGAGCCCTGGTGCCATGCCACGGCCTGGGTGAAGGAGTGGCCCATGACGCCCGTCGGGGTCAACTTCCTCGCCCCGCTGCTCGTCCACACCCCCGATGTCATCCGTACGGTCGCCGTCTGTATGGACCTCGAGCCCACCGAGGTCGCCATCGAGCGGATGCTCACCGAGAAGACCAACGACGAGGCCGAGGCCAGCCGCGCCGCGAAGATGAACCGCACCGTGGACCCGCGTGACATCGCCGCCCACGGCCGGCTCGACCAGCGCGGTGAGGATCTCGCCAGCGGCGCCGCGGGCGTCAATCTCGTCGGCTACATCACCGTGTCCTCCCGCTCGCCGGAGGGTCTCGCGCGCGACAAGCGGACCATCCGGGCGTCGGCGGGGAAGAGCTACCTCAAGCTGGAGTGGTGCGACCGCGAACACCACCGGGCCTTTGTGAACACATTGCCGTTCGCGACCGGCATCCGCCGATAGAGCCGATAGACACGACTGGGACGACAGGGACGATAGGGGCTCCGCCGTGGCCGATCCGATGAGCGCCATCACCGATGCGTTCACCAGCTTTCTGTTCGGAAAGGTGGAGACGACGCGGCTGCCCGTGCGCACCTCCACCGGCCAGGCCCAGGCCGTCTATCTGCCCACCGCGGCCCCCGGCCTCGGCGACTCCGGCGTGGTCATCGGCCGCGAGGTCTACTCCGGCAAGGGCTATATCTACGACCCCTTCCAGCTCTACGGCCAGCAGCTGCCCGCCCCCCACTGGCTGGTGCTCGGCGAGTCCGGAAACGGCAAGTCGGCCCTGGAGAAGACCTATGTACTGCGCCAGCTGCGGTTCCGCGACCGCCAAGTGGTGGTGCTGGACGCCCAGGGCGAGGACGGCGTCGGCGAATGGAACCTCATCGCCCAGGAGCTGGGGATAACGCCCATCCGGCTCGACCCCATGGCGGCCCTGGACGGCGGTATCCGCCTGAACCCCCTGGACCCGGCGATCACCACGACCGGTCAGCTCGCCCTGCTTCGCACGATCATCGAGGTCGCGATGGGGCATGGACTGGACGAACGCTCCGGATTCGCCCTGAAGGTCGCGCACGCCTATGTCAACGAGACCGTCGTCGACCGCCAGCCGGTGCTGACCGACATCGTGGAGCAGCTGCGCCACCCCGAGGCGGAGTCGGCCGCGGCGATGAACGTCGATATAGACGATGTACGGGCCTGGGGCCTCGATGTCGCCCTGGTGCTCGACCGACTGGTCGACGGTGATCTGCGGGGTATGTTCGACGGCCCCACCACGGCCGGAATCGATCTGGATTCGCCCCTGATCGTCTTCGACCTGTCCCATATCGATCGCAACTCGATCGCGATGCCGATCCTGATGGCCATCGTGGGTGTCTGGCTGGAGCACACCTGGATCCGTCCCGACCGTAAGAAGCGCATCTTCCTGGTCGAAGAGGCGTGGCACATCATCAACTCGCCCTTCGTCGCCCAGCTCTTCCAGCGGCTGCTGAAGTTCGGACGACGGCTCGGCCTGTCCTTCGTCGCCGTCGTCCACCATCTCTCCGACGTCGTCGACGGCGCGGCGGCGCGGGAAGCAGCGGCCATCCTCAAGATGGCCTCCACCCGGACGGTCTACGCCCAGAAGGCGGACGAGGCACGGGCCACCGGCCGCGTCCTGGGGCTGCCCCGCTGGGCCGTCGAGATCATCCCGACGCTGTCCCCCGGTATCGCGGTATGGGACGTCAACGGCAACGTACAGGTCGTCAAACACCTGATCACCGAGGCCGAGCGACCCCTCGTCTACACGGACCGGGCGATGACGGAGGACGGCCTGGCGTTGCAGATGGCCGCCGAGGCGGAGGCCGAGGAGCGGGCCGCCGCGGCAGTCGAGGCGGCGGAGGCGGACACCTACGGCGGGCCGTCGTACGGATCCACGGTGGCGTGAGATGGCAGCGGGACAGAATCACGGCGGGCCCGCGGAGCCCGGAAGATCACAGTCCGCCGAGCGCGGCATTCCGGATGCCCTGCTGGTCGGCTGCGTCGCCCTCCTGCTGGGCGCGCTAGGGCTGATGTGGTCGGCGACCGGGCTGGCCGGGCTCTTGGCCCGCGGCGCCTGGCCGGACAACCTGACCTTCATGCGGACCCCGGTGGCACTGCGCCATCTGGTCACGGAGCCCCAGAATCTGGCGGCGGCATGGCCCAGCACCCCGGAGGACCAGCTGTCGGGGTACGGGCTGTTCTGGGGCATCTTCATCAGTGAGCTGATGGTGCTGATCGTGCTGACGATCTTCGTGATCGGCACACTGGCCCGCTACCGGATGGTCCGCGCCCAGCGCAGCGCCGCCCTCGCGACCGCCCGCGCGAAGGCGGCGGAGGCGAAGCGGCTCGGCCGCACGGACGCGGAGGCCGCCGAAGACGTTACCGAGACCGCGACCGGCCACGGCACGAGAGCTACGAGAACGGGACCGGCCCCGGGCATGGAGGCGCCGCCCGCGCCCGGCCCCGCAAGCGGCTCAGCGGCCCCAGGACCCGCTGCCGGCCCCTCTGCGCACTCCCCGGTCCCCTGGCCCGAGAACGTCACTCCGGAGCGCCCTCTCGTGCCCCCCGCCCCGGCCCCGGCCGAGGCAGCCCCCGGCAACAGCGCCATCGCACCCGCCACCGGTCACCGCCACCAGACCGAGGCCGCCGCCGAAGCGGCCACCGGAACGGGGCCCAAGCCGCACCCCCATATCTCCGAGCAGAGGGCCGGCGCGAAGAACGCCCCCACCGCGGGCGCGCCCAGCGAGAACGCGACCACGCCCGCCGCCCAGGACGGCGTGTACGCCCCGCTCGACCCGGCGTCCGCGCAGCCGCTCCCCACCCCCCGCACCGGCCCGCTGACGGGGGCCGCCCTCCCCGAGGGCGAACTCGTCCAGTCCCGCGTCCTCTTCGGCGCCCAGCGCGGCGAGTCCGCGGCCCACACCATCCTGGAGGCCATCGGCCCCGTCCTCGTCGTCACCAGCGATCCCAAGCTCTGGTCCACGACCAAGGACGCGCGCGCCAAGTTCGGCCCCACCCACGTCTTCGACCCGTCCCATCTGCTCGACACCCCCGCCCGGCTGCGCTGGAACCCGGCGGCGGACTGCGGCTCCCGCGATATCGCGGCCGCCCGTGCCACCGCCCTCCTCGCCCCTGTACGGCCCATGCACGCCATGGACCGGCCGTTAGCGGAGGCTGCGGAGACGATGCTCCGCTGCTGGCTGCACGCCGCCGCGGTGGACGGCCGACCGTTCCGCCATGTGCACCGTTGGGCGCAGGGCAACTCAGCCCATGAGCCCGTACGGATCCTCCGTACCCACCCCAAGGCGGCGGGCGGCGCGGCCGGCGAGCTGGAGGCCACGCTCACCGCACACCGCGAACGCCGGGACATGGCCCAGGAACTGACCGCCCGTGCCCTCGGCGCGCTCTCCTCGATCCACATCCGGGACGCCTGCAATCCGGGACGAGCCGACACGCTCGCACTGGAGTCATTCGTCGCCGAAGGGGGAACGCTGTATCTGATGGGTGAATCCATCGAGGATCCCCGAACCCAGCCGGGTGCGATGCCCCTGTTGACCGCACTCGCCTCGCACGTGGTCGAGCACGGCCGGCGCATGGCCGAACGGTCATCCTCCGGTCGGCTCGACCCACCACTCACCCTCGTCCTGGACGACGTCGCCGCCGTGGCCCCGCTCCCGGCGCTCCCCGACCTCCTCGCCCAGGGCACGGCCCAGGGCCTGCCCACGCTGGCCCTGATGCGCTCCCAGGAACAGGCACGAGCCCGCTGGCCGCACCGCTCCCTGGTGAGCCAGGAATCGCGCTGACAGCGCGACGACAGCACGCACGAGGAGGCCCCCGGTCAGCCAGCCGGGTCAGCCGTCCCCCGACGTGCCCCCGTCGGCCAGGCACGCTTCGTGGACGAGGATCGCCGGCCAAGGGACCGGCTACGGATATCGCGGGATATCGTGGTGAAACGCAAAAATGCCTCGGTCCCGAGCACTGTGTACTCGGGA
>NZ_JANIIC010000042.1 GCF_024519315.1 Streptomyces malaysiensis subsp. samsunensis
AGATCCAACCACGGCCCCCAAAAGCGGAGCCGAGACCGGGGGGGGGTGGGCGCGACGCGTGGGGGGGGGGGGGGGGACCACCGCCACTCTGGGCGATGAAGAGCTGGAGGAGTTGGCCAGGGCCCGTACGACCGCCGCCGTCACCGACTGGCTCACCGCTCGTCTCGCACCCGCCACCGCGACCATCGCACCGCCGCCCGATGAACCGGAGCCGGTGACCCAGCCCAAGGCCGAGCCGGTGGCCGCGGCCGAGCCGGTGGCCGTGGCCGGTGTGGCGCCCAAGCGGCTGCGGCTGATGCCCGTGCCCCTCGTGCCCGTGCCCCTCGGCGCACCGGACGTGGGCGGATCCGCGCCACCCGATCTGACCGGTCGGCGCTTCGCCCTGCTCGGCGGGGACGGTGACGGGGTGGCCGCGGCGGTGGCTACCCGCCTGGGCGAGCGCGGTGCCGAGACCGTCGTCCTCGCCGCCGACCATCAGCTCGCGGAGGACGACGGCCGGGTGGACGGTGTGCTGCTGCTCGACCCGCTGGCCGCCTCCGGCGCGCCGGTGCTGCCGGAGGCGTTCACCCCACTCCAGTCGGCACTGCGGCGCGCCCCGCATTGGCTGCTGGCGATCCGCCGCACCGACCCGCTCGACGCGCGCACGGCCGGACTGCGCGGGGTCTTCCGCACGGTGGCCAGGGAGTATCCGGACACGATCACCAGGCTGGTGGAGTTCCCCGCCGATGCGGTCGACTCCGCCGACGCAGCCGGGTCCGTCCCTGTGGCCGGGCCCACCGACGTGGCCGGGTCGGCTGACGCAGCCGGGTCCATCGACGTGGTCAGTCCCACCAACGCAGCCGGGCCCGTTACCGTGGCCGGGCCCAGCGACGTGGTAGGGCCCACCGGCGTCGCTGAGTCCCTCGATGCTGCCGGACCCGTCCCCGTGGCCGGGCCCGCCGACTCGGTCGCGTCCATCGCCGTGGCCGGGCCGGCCGACGTGCCCGGGTTCGCTGACGTGGCCGTGTCCACCGCCGCAGCCGTGTCCGGCGACACGCCCAAGCCCACCACCGTGGCCGTGTCCATCGACGCCATTGCCGACGGCCTGCTCGACGAACTGCTTGCCCCGGACCGTACGCTGCCCGTCGTGCTGCGCACCGTCGAAGGGCGGCGGCACAGCCTGGATCTCGTGGAGACCCCGCTGGGTACGCTGGCCGGTTCGGGTGCGGGGCCCGCCGGGGACGGCGCGGCGGAGGCCACCGCGCTCGGTCTGGACCGTGACGCGGTGGTGGTCCTGGTCGGCGGGGCGCGGGGCATCACCGCGCGGTTCGCCGCCACCCTCGCCTCCGCCGCCCGCTGCCGGATCGAGCTGCTCGGCCGTACGCCGGAGCCCGTCGGTCCCGAGGACCCGGCCATCGCCGGGGCCCGCGACGAGACGGCCCTGCGCGCGGCGCTCGCGGCCCGGGGCGGGCTGGGGCCCGCCGAGATCCAGCGGGAGGCCGCCCGGATTCTGGCGCGGCGCGAAGTGACCGCCACCGTGGAGGAGTTGAACGCGCTCGGCGCCCGGGTCCGCTATCGCTCGGTGGACTTCCGCGACGCCGAAGCGGTGCTCCAGGCGGTGAAGCAGATCCACGCCGACCACGGACGGCTGGACGGTGTGGTCTACGGGGCCGGGGTGATCGAGGACCGGCTGATCACGGAGAAGTCCGCCGAGTCCTTCCAGCGTGTGTACGGCACCAAGGTGGAGGGGGCCCGGACACTGTTGGACGCGCTCGCGGAGCTGCCCGAACCCCCGGCGTTCGCCGTGTTGTTCGGCAGCATCGCCGCCGTCCTGGGCAACCGTGGCCAGGTGGACTACGCGGCGGCCAACGACGCGCTGGAGACCCTCGGCGCACGCTGGCGGGACCGCACCGGCCGCCGGGCGCTGACCGTGCACTGGGGCCCCTGGGCACCGGCCGGAGTCCACGGCGGGATGGTCACACCGGAGCTCGGCCGTGAGTACGCCCGGCGCGGCATCTCGCTCATCGACCCCGAGGAGGGCACGCTGGCGCTGCTGCGCGAGCTGGCCTGGGGCGAGGGGTCCACGGGGTCCGTCGTCTACACCGCCTCCGGCTGGTGAGCGTGACGGAGGGGCATTCGCAGCCGCCGGTGGCCATCGTCGGGATGTCCGTGCTGCTGCCCGGCTCGCCGGACCTGGACACGTACTGGCGCAACCTGGTCGGCGGCGTGGACGCGATCAGCGACGTACCGGCCGAGCGCTGGGACGCCGGTTTCTACGCCCCGGACGGCGGTGGCGACACACCGGCCGCGCCCGACCGGGTGTACTGCCGACGGGGCGGATTCGTCGACGAGTTCGCCCGGGTCGAGGCCGCCCGGTTCGGCATCATGCCGAACTCGGTGTCCGGCACCGAACCCGACCAGCTGATCGCCCTGGGTGTCGCGGCGGCGGCCATCACCGACGCGGGCGGTGAGGACCGGCTGTCCGACCGGCAGCGGGTGGGCGTGGTGCTGGGCCGGGGCGGCTATCTCACCCCCGGGCTGGTCCGGCTGGACCAGCGGGTGCGCACCGCCCATCAGCTCGTACGGACCCTCGGCGAGCTGCTGCCCGACCTCGACCCCGGCCAACTCGACCTCGTACGCGCCGCGTTCACCGAGCGGCTCGGCCCGGACCGGCCCGAGGCGGCCATCGGTCTGGTGCCCAACCTCGCCGCCTCGCGCATCGCCAACCGGCTCGATCTGCGCGGCCCCGCGTACACCGTGGACGCCGCCTGCGCCTCCTCGCTCGTGGCCGTGGACCAGGCGGTGGGGGAGCTGGCCTCGGGCCGGTGCGATGTGATGCTCGCGGGCGGAGTGCACCACTGCCACGACATCACCCTGTGGAGCGTCTTCTCCCAGCTGCGCGCGCTGTCGCCGAGCCAGCGGATCCGGCCCTTCCACCGTGCGGCCGACGGTCTGCTGATCGGCGAGGGCACCGGTGTGGTCGTCCTCAAACGGCTCGCCGACGCCCTCCGCGACGGCGACCGCGTCTACGCCGTGATCCGTGGCACCGGAGTGGCCTCCGACGGCCGCGCCACCGGTTTGGTCAACCCGGACCCGGGCGGCCAGACCCGGGCCGTACGGCAGGCGTGGCGGGCCGCGGGGCTCGATCCGCGCGAGCCGGGCGCCATCGGGCTGCTGGAGGCGCACGGCACCGCGACGCCCGCCGGGGACACGGCCGAACTGGCCACGCTGGCCGAGGTGTTCGGCCCTCGCGACACACCGGCTGAGACGGCCGTCATCGGCTCGGTGAAGTCGATGATCGGCCACACCATGCCCGCCGCCGGTGTCGCGGGGCTGGTGAAGGCCGCCCTCGCGGTCCACCACGGCAAGCTGCTGCCCACCCTGCACTGCGACGACCCCCATCCGGCGCTGGCGGCCACCCGCTTCTCGGTGTTCGGCGCGGCCGAGCCCTGGGAGGCGCCCGTACGGCGCGCCGCCGTCAACGCCTTCGGATTCGGCGGGATCAACGCCCATGTGGTGCTGGAACAGGCGCCGCCGGTGCCGGTGGCGCGGCGTGCCACGGCCGTCGTCATCGAACCGGAGCGGGTGCTGGCGCTGGCGGCGGACACCCCGGAGCGGCTGGCCGAACTGCTGGCGGCGGACGACGCGACCGTACGCACGACGGTGACGGGACGGACCGCCCGTACCCGCCTGGGCATCGTCGAACCCACCGCGAAACGGCTGGCGCTCGCCCGGCGCATGGTGGCCAAGGGCCGCCCATGGCGGGGGCGCAACGACATCTGGTTCACCCCCGAGCCGCTGCTCGGCGCGGGATCACGGTACCCCGGCAAGCTCGCCTTCGTCTTCCCCGGCCTCGAAGCCGAGTTCGCCCCGCGTGTGGACGGTGTCGCCGGGTACTTCGGGCTCTCCCGCCCCGCCGGGCACAGCGTCGGAGAGACTGCGCGCGTGGGCGACATCGGCCGCCACGGCGTCGGTGTCTTCGGCGTCGGGCGGCTGCTGGACGCGGCGCTGCGGCGGATGGGCGTCGTACCGGACGCGGTGGCCGGGCACAGCGTGGGGGAGTGGACCGCACTGGCCGTGGGCGGTCTCTACGCGGGCGAGGAGGTCGACGCCTTCCTCGACTCCTTCGACCCCGACGCGCTACGGGTGCCCGGACTGGCCTTCGCCGTCCTCGGTGCCGGTGCGCCACGGGTGCTCGCGGAAATCGAGGACCGGGCGGACGGCCGGATCGTGCTCTCGCACGACAACGCGCCCAGCCAGTCGATGGTGTGCGGACCGCGCGAGGAGGTCGAGGAGTTCGTCCGGGCCATGCGCGCCGAGGGCGTGATCGCGCAGCTCCTGCCCTTCCAATCCGGTTTCCACACCCCGATGCTGGCGCCCTACCTCGACCCCATACGAGCCGTGACGGAACGCTTCGAGCTGCGCCTGCCGCCCAGGATCTCCGTCTGGTCCGGGACGACCGCCGCACCGTACCCGGCGACCGAGGCGGACGTGCGCGAGCTGTTCATCCGGCATCTGCTGGAGCCGGTGCGCTTCCGGCTGCTGACCGAGGCCATGTACGAGGCGGGCTTCCGCGGATTCGTCCAGGTGGGCACGGGCCAGCTGGGGTCGCTCATCGGCGACACCCTGCACGGTCGCGACCATCTGGTGGTGGCCGCCAACTCCCCCCACCGGGACGGTGTGTCGCAGCTCCGCCGCGTGGCCACGGCGCTGTGGACGGAGGGGGCGGAGGTGGATCCGGCGCTGCGAAGCGAGGCTGAAGCCTCGCGGGCGAAACCGGTGCTTCCTCCGGTGCGGCTGGACCTGAACGGTTCGCTGGTCTCGCTCGGCGAGCCACGTCTGAGCGAGTTGCGCGATGAGCTATCGCGGGCGGTGTCCCGGGGAGCGGGGCCGCACCGTGGTAGCCGGCCGCCGTCGCCGGGTGCCGGTCGGGTGGTGCCCACCCGTTCCGCCCCGCGGAACGATTGCCCACCACTGTTGTGGGAAGCCGAACTCAACGCTCTGCTCGACGAGACCGCCGCCACCGCGACCGCGGTCATCGCGGCGAGCCGGACACCGACCCCGCGCACCTACGAGCTGTGTGTCTCCACCGAGACCATGCCCTACCTCCATGACCACTGCTTTTTCCCCCAACGCCCCGGCTGGCCCGATGAGTCGGACCGCTGGCCCGTGGTCCCGGCCACCACGATCGTCCACCACCTCATGGACGCCGCCGAACACACAGCGGCGGACCAAGGGGTGGACGGCGCCGTGGCCGTCGCCGTCCATGGCGCCCGCTTCGATCAGTGGGTGACGGCCGCGCCCCCCAGCACCGTCCCGGTCACCGTCACCCCCGCCACGTCCGGCCACTACACCGCCACCTTCGGCCGCGGCGCCCGCGCCACCGTGGAGGTCGCCCCCCACCACCCCGCGACCCGCCCCGCCCCCTGGCCCACCGACCCCGCCACCGAGCGCACACCCGACCACAGCGCACAACACCTCTACGACGAGCGCTGGATGTTCCACGGCCCGGCCTTCCAGGGGCTCACCGCGCTCACCGCGATCGGCGAGTCGCATCTGCGCGGCACGATCACCACACCCCCCGCGCCCGGCGCCCTGCTGGACAACGTGGGACAGCTCCTCGGCTACTGGATCATGGCGACCCGCACCGAACGGACCGTGGTCTTCCCGGTCGGCATGCGTCTGATGCGCTTCTTCGGCCCGCATCCGGCCCCCGGCACACCGGTGGAGTGCCTGATCAGAATCACCTCGCTGACCGATACCACGCTCGAAGCGGACGCACAGCTGCTGATCGGTGGCCAGGTGTGGGCGGAGCTGTCCGGCTGGCAGGACCGCCGGTTCGACAACCATCCCGAAACCCGCCCCGTGGAGCGCTTCCCACAGCGCAACACGCTGTCCCTGCCCCAGCCGGGCGGCTGGGTACTGCTCCATGAGCGCTGGCCCGACCTGGCCTCCCGCGATCTGATCATGCGTAACCACCTGAGCAGCGACGAGCGCACCGCCTATGAACACCAGGCGCCACGCGGCCGCAGACAGTGGCTGCTGGGCCGGATCGCGGCCAAGGACGCGGTACGGCGCCGGCTCTGGGACCACGGCGAAGGCCCGGTCTTCCCCGCCGAGATCGGAATCCGTGAGGATGCCCAGGGGCGCCCGTATGCCATCGGCGTCCACGGCCGGACCCTGCCCGAACTGGCGCTTTCGCTGGCACACCGGGCCGAGGCCGGGGTTGCCCTGGTGGTGCCGCGCCGCACGAACGGGGCCCCGGGCCCCGGTATCGCCATCGAGGAGGTGGCCGACAGCGATGACCACGCCCTCGCCCTTGGCCGGGCGGAGCGGGAACTCCTCACGGCCGTGACGGCCCGGAGCGGTGCGTCACGCGCCCGCTGGGCCACCGCCTTCCGGGCTACGAAGGAGGCCGTGGCCACGGCGGAGGGCACCGGCCTCCGCGACGGGCCACGGGACCCCCGCGACGGGCCACGGGACCTCGGCGACCGGCCACGGGACCTTCGCGACCGACCACGGGATCTGACCATCGTCGAGGTACGGCCCGGAGCGGACGGCCCCGACACGACACCGGTCCGGCTCGTCGTCGAGGTGGCGGCCACCGTCCCCGGGCAGCGACCGCGCCGCTACGAAGTCCACACCCGCACCATCGCCAACCCGCCCGGACTGCCGGACAGGGACTACGCCGTGGCCTGGACGACCGGCCCGGACCACCAGGAACAGGACCAGGAGAGCGATCAGTGACCAGCGTCAATCAGACCGCCCCGTCACCCGCCGCCGAGGCACCGGCCGACGCACCAGCCGTGCTCGCGGAGATATCCGGGATGCTCCGGACCATGCTCGACGAATACGGCCTCGACGATATCGAGATCACCATGGAGACCCGATTCACCGAGGATCTGGAGCTGGAGAGCATCGACCTGGTCACACTGGCCGGAAGCCTGGAGGCCCGGTACGGCAGACAGGTCAACTTCGCCGAGTTCGTGGCCGACTTGGAGCTAGAAGAGATCATCGACCTCACCGTGGGGCAGCTCGTCGAGTACGTCGTCCGGTGCGTCAGGGCCGCCGGGGAGCGCTGACCCATGGCGATGATCGACACCGCCCGCGAAACACACGACGGCACGGGCAGCGGTACGGGCGACGACACGGACCAGGCCACCGACCACGACGGTCCGGATACCGGAGCGGACGGCGTCCGGCTGCATGTCCAGCGGCTGTCCCCGCCCGATGGCCGCCCGCCCACCGCCACCGCCGTACTCATCCATGGTCTGCTCACCGACTCCCTCGCCAGCTGGTACTTCACGGTGGCCCCCGACCTCGCCGCCGCCGGTCTTGAGGTGGTGATGTACGACCAGCGGGGACACGGCCGCAGCGAGCGCCCCGGCTCCGGCTACCGGCTGGACACCTTCGTCACCGATCTGGAGCGGCTGCTCGACCGGCTGGACATCACCGGGCCGGTCCATCTGGTGGGCAACTGCTTCGGCGGAACGGTGGCGTTCGCCTACGCCATGCGCCATCCGGAGCGGGTGGCCGGTATCGCGGTGATCGAGGCGAAGCCCGCCACCGAGAGCTGGCTGACCGAGATCAGCGGGATCCTCCGGCGCGTCGCCACCGAACTGGTCGTCCATGAGGCCGAGTCGCTGGCCTGGGTCAGCGCCCACCGGGGCGCCCACACCGCACGGCTGGCCAAGTCGGCAGCCCGCCTGGTCCGTACCACCACCATCGCCGAGGACGTACCCGCGAGCGGGGTGGTGAGCGAGGAGCAGGTCCGCGCGGTGCGCTGCCCGGTGCTGGCCGTCTACGGCGCCGATTCCGAACTCGCCGGGCAGGAGCGGTGGTTGGAGTCGGTGCTGCCCGGCACCCGGACCGTCGTCCTGCCGGGACAGGGACACTCGGTCCTCGCCGAGGCGCCCACGCGCATCCGCGAACTGCTGCTGTCCTGGATCCACGAGGACGAAACGGCCACTGGCGCCCCGGCGGTGGGCGCGGCGGCGCTGGAGGCCGATGCCCTATGAGCGAACCGAGCAGAACCTCGGAAGTCCCACCCCGCCGCTTTCTCTTCGTCGTGCCCCCGCTCGTCGGCCATGTCAATCCCACCCTGGGCGTCGCGGCCGAACTCACCGCGCGGGGCCACCAGGTGGCCTGGGCCGGAATGCCCGAGGTCGTCCAGCGGCTGACCGGGCAGGGGGCGACGGTCTACCGCTGCGCCGGGCCGGTGCTGGGCGAGGGCGGGGCGGACCGGCCACCGGACGTACGCGGACCGGCGGCGCTGAAGTTCCTGTGGGAGCGGTTCCTGGTGCCGCTCGCCGAGGCCATGGCCCCGGGCGTGGCCAAGGCCATCGGGGAGTTCCGCCCCGATGTGGTGATCGCCGACCAGCAGACCGTGGCGGGCGGACTGGTGGCGGAACGGCTCGGGGTGTGCTGGGCCACGTCCGCCACCACCTCGGCGGAGTTCACGGGAGCGCTGGACGGCATGCCCAAGATCGACGCCTGGCTGGACGGGCTCATGGCCGAGGTGCGGGGCCGGATCGGGGATCCGGAGGGCACGGCCGACCCCCGGTTCTCACCGGATCTGGTCCTGGCCTTCACCACCGAGGAGCTGGCCGGACGACCGGCCCGGGCGGGCGACCGTATCCACTACGTGGGCCCGTCGATCGCCGAGCGGCCGGCCACGGCGGACTTCCCCTGGGCGTGGCTGGACCCGGCGCGCCCCGCCGTCCTGGTCACGCTCGGCACCGCGAACACCGATGCGGGGGCGCGTTTCCTCACCGAGTGCCTGGAGGCCGTACGGGCGCGGGCCGGGCGGTTCCAGACGGTCATCGTCGATCCCGACGGTGTACTCGCCCGGGCCACCCCGGACGTCCGGAACACCCCTGCCGCCCCCGAGGTCCGGAACGCCCCCGCCGCCCCGGACGACAAGGACGTCCTGGTGTGCCGTTACGTCCCCCAACTCACCCTTCTGAAGCGCGTGAACGCGGTGGTGTGCCACGCGGGCCACAACACGGTCTGCGAAACCCTGTGGCACGGCGTTCCGCTCGTCGTGGCCCCCATCCGGGACGACCAGCCCGTGGTGGCCGCCCAGGTGGTGGACGCGGGCGCGGGTATCCGGGTGCGCTTCGGGAGGGTACGCGCGGCGGCGCTCGGCGAGACGCTCGACGCCGTACTGGACGAACCGCGGTACCGCGCCGCCGCCGAGCGCGTGAGCGCGTCCTTCCGCACGGCGGGCGGCGCCACCGCGGCCGCCGCCCACCTGGAACGGCTGGCCACCGCGAGCGCCGTCACCCGCGTGGAGCGGCCGGCCACCGGAACCGCCGCCACCCACACCACCGCGAACCCGGGAGGGGAACGATGAGCCGCGAGAGTGCCATACCCCGCACACCGGAGAAGCCGTCCCGCGCCGAGACCGTCGCCGCCCTGCGCCCCCGCTACCAGGCCGATCTGATGCGGGGCACCGAGCGGTTCTTCGAACCGCGCCGCACGGACTGCCCGTGGTGCGGCTCGACGTGGCTGGCGCGGCGGCTGCTCACCAAGGACCGGTACCAGAACAAACCCGGCCGCTTCCGGCTCGACACATGCCGGGACTGCCGCCATGTCTTCCAGAACCCCAGGCTGAACGGCGACGGCCTGGAGTTCTACTACCGCGACTTCTACGACGGGATGGGGGAGATCGAACTCGGCAATGTCTTCGCCGGACGGGACAAGGTGTACCGGCGGCGGGCGATGTTCCAGGAGCCCTCGGCCGAGCCCCCGAAGACCTGGCTCGACGTCGGCACGGGACACGGCCACTTCCCCGAAGTGGCCCGTACCGTCTTCCCGGACACCCGCTTCGACGGACTGGACTTCACCGCCGGGGTCGAACTGGCCGAGCGGACGGGGCGTATCGACCGTGCCATCCGCGGCAGTTTCCCCGAGCTCGCCGAGGAGCGCCTGGCCGGGAGCTACGACGTGGTGAGCATGTTCCACTACCTGGAGCACAGCACGGACCCCCGGGCCGAACTCCGCGCCGCCCGCCGCGCCCTGCGGCCCGGTGGCCATCTGCTGATCGAGGTGCCCGACCCGGAGTGCTGGTTCGGCCGGCTCTTCGGCCGGTTCTGGCTCCCCTGGCTCCAGCCCCAGCATCTGCACTTCGTTACGGTGGCCAACCTCCGCGAGGAGCTGACCGCGCTGGGCTTCACGGTGACCGTCGAAGAGCACCGCGAGCCGTCGGACACGGTCGACCTGCTCGGTGCCGTTTGGCTGGCGCTCAACGCGATCGCCCCGCCCGACGACTCCCCCTCCCTGGCCAAGCCGCCCGGCCGGCTCCGATGGCTGCTGCGCTGCGCGATCCTGCTGGCGGGCGTGCCGGCCCTTGTGGTCGCGACCACCCTTGACCGGCTGCTGCTCAAGCCGCTGGCGGGGCTCGGGAAGATGTCCAACGCCTATCGGGTGGTGGCCCGGTGCGATGCCTCCGCCCACTCCGGCCCCCGCTAAGGTGACCCCCGGGCCCCGCCTCGGGGCCCGGGGGAGGGGAGATGCACGGCGATGTCGAGGCCGAGGAGGCCGGAGGGCTGCGCACGGCCGTGCGCGTCAGCACTCTGGCCCTGGTCGCGGGCCTGCCGGTGGTGGTGCTCGGCGGTGTGGCCATCGTTCTGAGGCCGGATATCACCGCGGCGCTGGACGGCCGTGCGGTGGCGGCCTGGCGGACGGTGTTCACCGCGATCGTCATCCAGGGTGTGCCGTTTCTGCTGCTGGGCACGGTGGTGTCGGCCACCATCAGCGCGTTCGTACCGGCGTGGGTTTTCACCCGGGTACTTCCGCGCAATCCGGCGCTCGCCGTACCCGTGGCCGGTGCCGCCGGGGCGGTGCTGCCGGGGTGCGAATGCGCGTCGGTGCCGGTGGCCGGGAGTCTGATGCGGCGCGGGGTGCCCCCGGCGGCGGCGCTGGCCTTTCTGCTGTCGGCCCCGGCCATCAACCCGATTGTGCTGGTCGCGACCTATGTGGCCTTCCCCGGTAACCCGTGGATGGTCGCCGCCCGGCTGATCGCCTCGCTGCTGACCTCCGTCGCCATGGGCTGGCTGTGGATCCGGGCGGGCCGCGAGGAGTGGCTGCGGCTGCCGAAGGGACCGGCCGGGCACACTCCCGGCGCCAGTCGCGCGGAGGAGTTCCGGGTCTCGCTCCAGCATGACTTTCTGCACGCCGGGGGCTTCCTCGTGGTCGGCGCGGCGGCCGCGGCCACCTTCAATGTGGCGGTGCCGCACTCCGTGCTGCGGCTCTTCTCCGACTCCCTGTGGCTCTCGCTGCCCATGCTGGGGCTGCTCGCGGTGGTCCTCGCGGTCTGCTCGGAGGCCGACGCGTTCGTGGCCGCCTCGCTCAGCGGATTCTCGCCCACCGCCCGGCTCGCCTTCATGGTGGTCGGCCCGATGGTGGACCTCAAGCTCATCGCCCTCCAGTCCGGCACCTTCGGACGCGCCTTCGCGGTGCGCTTCTCGTCGGCCACCTGGGTCGTGGCGATGCTGTGCAGCACTCTGGTGGGGTGGTGGCTGCTGTGAAGCGCAATGTCCAGGTGCTGCTGCTGCTCTTCCTCGGGGTCGGTCTGCTGCATATCTCCCTGCTGACCGATCTGTATCTGCGCTATGTGCGCGAGGGCCTGCGGCCCGCGCTCATCGCCTCGGGGGTGCTGCTGATCGCGCTCGGCGCGGTCAGCGCCGCCCGCGACGGCTTCCCGTTCAACCGCCCCCGCACGGACGGCGCCCAGGACCATGACGACGGCCACGGCCACAGCCACGCGGGCGGCCCCAAGGTCGCCTGGCTGCTGTACGTACCAGCCCTGACCATCCTGTTCCTGGCGCCGCCCGCCCTCGGCTCGTACACCGCATCGCGGGACGAGGCGAAGGCGCCCAAGGCCCCCTCCTCGTCGTCGTCCGGCGACAGCCTCTTCCCGGCCCTGCCGGACACCGGCGTGGTGCCGATGTCGCTGAACGACTTCAGCTCCCGTGCGGTCTGGGACACCGACCGCACCCTGAAGGGCCGTACCGTCCGGCTCACCGGCTTCGTCACCCCAGGGCGCGATGGCACCTGGTACGTCAGCCGCCTCGTCATCAGCTGCTGCGCCGCCGACGCCCAGGTGCGCAAGGTGCGGGTGCACGGGGCCTCGGCGCCGCCCGCCGACGCCTGGGTGACCGTCACCGGCACCTGGCATCCCACCGGAAAGGTGGGAACGGACGACGCGAGCCCCGCACTGGACGTCACCGCCGTACGGCGCGTCCCCGCGCCCAAGGACCCGTACCACGACATGGTGACCGGGCCGGGCGGCGGTTGAGCCCTATGGGGAGGACGGCCACCATGCCGCGCTGAACAGCCCGGACCGCCCGACGGCGCCGGGGGTCAGGGGAGGATCGAGTC
The DNA here is from genome assembly GCF_024519315.1 of Streptomyces malaysiensis subsp. samsunensis. GTDB lineage: Bacteria > Actinomycetota > Actinomycetes > Streptomycetales > Streptomycetaceae > Streptomyces > Streptomyces malaysiensis. Next base: position 12,364 of record NZ_JANIIC010000042.1, read on the forward strand.
GACGTAACCGCCGTCCACGCGCACGGCCCCGCCCGTGGTGGCCGTGGCGAAAGGGGAGCTGAGGTAGACCGCCATATTGGCGATCTCCTCGGGCTCGATCAGCCGCTGGACCAGCGACTGCGGCCGGTACTTGGCCATGAACTCCCGCTGCGCCTCGTCCCAGGGCAGCTCCGGGTCCACCAGTTCGTACACGAAGTCCTCGACCCCGCCGGTGTGGGTCGGCCCGGCGATCAGCGAGTTGACCGTGACCCCGGTGCCGGCGGCCTCCTTGGCGAAGCCGCGGGTGACGGCGAGCAGCGCGGTCTTCGACATCCCGTAGTGGATCATCTCGGCGGGGATGACGACCGCGGAGTCACTGGCCACATTCATGATCCGGCCCCATGAGCGGTCCTTCATCCCGGGCAGGAAGCTCCGGATCATCCGGACGGAGGCCAGGACGTTCACCTCGAAATAGCGCCGCCACTCATCGTCGCTGATCTCCAGCGGCGGAGTGACCCCGAAGATGCCGAGGTTGTTGACCAGGATATCGGTGTCCGGTACCGCGTCGGTGACCTGGCGGGCGCCGTCATCTGTGGTGATGTCACCGGGGGCGGGGGCGAACGAGCCGCCCTCCGTGTCCTCCTCCAGCTTCTCGATGGCGGCCTCGACGGACTCCTGCCGGCGCCCGTTGACCGCGACACGGGCGCCCGCCCGCGCCAGACCGGCGGCGATGGCGAATCCGATGCCCTGCGTGGAGCCGGTGACCAGGGCGGTCCTACCGGAAAGATCGATCTGCACGGCGCTCCTTCGTCGATGCCTTAATGCTTGCGTGCGCCATTAGTTGCACACGCGCCATACTAGCGTAGTCGGATGCGAAGGCGGCCGTGGGCCACGGGACTTCGGCTGCGGCGGCCTAGCCCCCATGGCGGACCTCGACCCGGCCCCGCAGCCATGGATCGCGGGAGGAGGAGCCCACCTCCACGGTCCGGGGCCCGGTGCCGAGTACCCATTGATGGCGTTCGGTGTCCCAGGAGGACAGCGTGCGGGCGGCCATGCGCACCGTCACCGTCCGTGCCTCACCGGGTCGCAGATGAACCCGCCGGTACCCCGCCAGGGCCCGCTCGGCCTGGGTCAGCGGCAGATCGGGGGAAGGCCCCACATACACCTGCACCACCTCGGCCCCGGCCCGGCGCCCGGTGTTGCGCACGGTGAACGCCGCCTCCAGGCCGTTTCCGTGTCTTCGCAGCCGCAGCCCCGCATAGGCGAAGGTGGTGTACGACAGGCCGTGGCCGAAGGGGAAGAGCGGCCGTACGCCCTCCGCGTCATACCAGCGGTAGCCGACGTGGATGCCCTCGGAGTACTCCTCGCGGCCGTCCACCCCGGGGTAGCGGCGGGGGTCTCCGGCCATCGGATGGCGGTCGTCGGAGACGGGGAAGGTCTGGGTGAGCCGGCCGCTGGGGTTGGCGTCACCGAAGAGCAGGGCGGTGGTGGCGGCGGCGCCCTCCTGGCCGGGGTAGTACATCTGGAGGACGGCGCCGGTGCGTTCCAGCCAGGGCATCGCGGTGCACGAGGAGGTGTTGAGGACGACGGTGGTGTGCGGGTTGGCCTCGGTGACGGCGGTGATCAGCGCGTTCTGATGGCCGGGGAGGGCGATGGTGGTCCGGTCCCTGCCCTCGGTGGCGTCCTCGTAGGCGAAGAGCACCACGCGGTGCGCGGCGCGGGCGGCGCGCACCGCCTCGGCGACATCGGCGGCACGGGTGGCGGAGGTGGTACGGCGCAGCCGGAAGGCCAGCCCCTCGCTGCCGCCCTTGGCGGTGACCTTCAGCCGGTGTTTTCCGGCCGTCAACGCGACGGCCGTCCGGCGCACGGCGAGCCCGTCCGGAGTGGCGCTGACGAAGCCACCGGTGAAGTACTCGCCCAAGCCGGCCCGGAACGGGAACAGCTCCTCGTCGTCCAGCAGAACCTTCGGGCGGCCGGTGGGCGGACCGCTGAAGTGCAGCACGAACGTCCACTCGTCGGATTCGTCGACGGTGAGGGTGCCGTCGTACGTCCAGCTCTTCCCCGCCGCCACCTTCCGCTCCTCCAGCCCGGTGGCCGGGGAGAGCGCGGTGGCGGGGATCGTCTTGCCGAACACGTCCTCGCCCACGGCGTGGTCCACCCGGGCCCCTTCTCCGGCGCGTTCGCGGATCGTCTCCAGCGGGCTCGCGGCATGGTCGGGGACCACATGGGCGCTGCCGCCGCCACTGACGAAGGGAATGGCACCGGTGGGCCCGACGACGGCGATCGACCGGGCGGCCGGCCCGGTCAGCGGAAGTGTGCCGCGCTCATTGCGCAGCAGGACACCGCCCGCCGTCGCGACCTTCAGCGCGGTGCGCGCCCCGGCTCCGGGGTCCCGGCCGGGCCGGGGCGGGGCATCGCCGTCCAGCAGGCCGAAGCGGTCCATGACGGTCAGCACGCGGCCGACGGCGCGGTCCACCTGGGCCTCCGGTACGGCCCCGTCGGCCACCGCCTTCCGCAGGGCCTCGCCGAAGTACTCGCCGTCCGGCATCTCCATGTCGAGCCCGGCGCCCAGGGCCGCCGCGGTGCTGTGGGCGGCGTGCCAGTCGGTCATCACCCACCCGTCGAAGCCCCAGTCCGCGCGCAGCACCCCGGTCAGCAGTGGCCCGCTCTCACAGGCGAACGCCCCGTTGACCTTGTTGTAGGCGCCCATGACGGCCCCCGCGCCCGCCCGTACGGCCGACTCGAAGCCGGGCAGCTCCATCTCCCGCAGCGTCCGCTCGTCGACCACGACATCGATCGACTCCCTCTCATGCTCCTGGTTGTTCAGGGCGAAGTGTTTGACGGTGGCGATCAGGCCCTCGGCCTGGATGCCGCGGATCTCCTCGGCCACCAGCTGGGAGGTGAGCAGGGGGTCCTCGCCGAAGGTCTCGAAGTCGCGTCCGGCGTACGGGGTGCGGATGAGGTTCACCATGGGGGAGAGCAGCACGTCCTGGCCCAGCGCGCGGCCCTCGCGCCCGATGGTGCGCCCGTACTCCCGCGCCAGGGCCGGATCGAAGGCGGAGGCCAGCAGGACCGGCGCGGGCAGCGCGGTGGCGTGCCGGGCCACCCGTACACCGGCGGGCCCGTCCGCGAGCCGCAGCGGCGGAATGCCGAGCCGGGGGACACCGGGGGTGTAGCCCGCCTGCCCGAGGCTCAGGGGATCCTTCGCGCCGTGCAGCAGCGAAACCTTCTCCTCGAGCGTCATCCGTCCGATGAGGGTGTCCACCCGGGCGGCGGGACCGGGGGTGGGACCCGACGCGGGACGGGGACCCGCGGCGGGATCCGGCTCGGCCGCGGCCGTCGGCCATCCGCCCCCACCGGCGGCGGCCATCGCTCCCAGGAAGGACAGGGCGGAACGGCGTGACAGGGCGCCCGGCATGGCGTCACTCCATCTCTCGCGGCTCGAAGACGTGTGTGTATGCAGGCGTGCTGACATGGCATCGGGGTCCGTGGAGGTGAACACCGTGCGTGAACACCGTGCGGACATCACATCACGGGGTCGGCCGCTCGCCGGTGTGCGCCGGGTTTCGGGATCGGGGTGTCGCCGGTCGGCGCACGGCGAGCCGCGCGGCCACGCGGAGGTCCTTCTCGCGTGGCCGGGGCGGGTGCGGAGCCGATCGGAGAGCGGCGGGGCACCCTGGCCGGGGGCGGAACACGGTGGACCCCGCCCGGGAGCGGCGGGGTCCACGGTCGGGGAGCCGGCCGCGCGCCGGACGTCTCAGGTGCGGTAGGCGTAGTAGGCCGAGTTCGGGTACGAGGCGATGATGCCGGCCACGGACTTCCGGTAGGTGTTCACCGAGTGGTAGGTCAGATACGGGACCCCGCTCGAGCTCCGGTAGGTGACGAGCATGGTGTGGTCCTTGGACCCGTCCTCGTCGAAGTCCATCTGCATGACGTCACCGACGCCCATGTAGTAGACGTTCGCCAGGTTGGTGGCCCGCTTGGCATCCAGCGTGAACCAGGACCACTCGTTGGCGCCCACCCAGGAGGTCGACTGGTACGAGGTGTCGTACCACCAGCTGCGGTAGTCCTCGGAGTCGCCGGACTTGTTGGCCCAGCCGCCCGCCTTCAGGGCCTGGCTGACGAAGTTGGTGCAGTCCCCACCGGCCTCGTTGAACTTCCGGTAGGCGGGGTTGTAGTTCTGCCAGTACTTCTCCGCGTACGAGGCCATCGCCGTGTAGTCGTAGCTGCCCGCGGGCTTCGTCTGGGGCCGGGACGGCACCGAGATGGCCGCGGGCGTCGCCTCGGGCAGGGCCGTCGTCCCGGCCGCCACCCGCGCCGTGCTGGGCTCGTTGACCGCCAGCGGGCCGTCGTCGGTCGAGGTGAGGCCGGTCAGCTGCCACTTCCCGTCCGCCGTGGCGGCGAAGCTCAGCCGGTGGTGCGCCTGGAAGCCGGTCGTCGCGGGCTCGTCGCCGCGTATCTTCTTGTACGCCAGCGTCGTGGTCTCGGTGGCCTGGACCGTGGCGCGCCCGGCCTCGACCCGTACCCGGTCCACCGCCACCCGGGTGTCGGCGGAGGTGTACGCCTCGCCCAGGGCCGCGAGCCGCGCCTTGCGGGTGCGCAGCGTGGACAGCGCGGTGTCCTCGGTCCGGGTCTGCCCGGCCGACAGACGGACGTTCTTCTCGGCGAGCGGGGCCGCGCTCCGCACCGACCGCTCGGTGTCCAGCAGCGCCGCCGTGCGCTGGGTCAGCACCGCGTCGGCGAGGCGGCCGAAGGACTGCGCGGTCGCGGCGTCCACGGTGCCGGCCGCCGCCGGGTTCTCCGCCGCGCTCGCGGCGGAGGCGGGCAGCACCACGGCGGACAGGGCCGCCGTCAGCACGGCCCCCACGGCGGATCTGAAGCTCGTTGACTTCACGTGTATTTTCCCTCCACACTCCCGGACCGGACGGGCCGGGGTCACCGAATCGTCACATGAACTCCCCGTGTGTGGAGCTCATGTGACGATTTCGGCCGCGCGGAGGCCGGGCCTCGCCCCCGGGGGGGCGTCACCAGGTGACGGGCAGCTCGTGTGCTCCGTAGATGACCATGTCGCTGCGCATCCGGACCTCCTCCGGGGGCACGGCGAGCCGCAGCCCCGGGAACCGGCGGATCAGCCCGCGGTAGCCCGACACCAGCTCGATCCTGGCCAGATGCTGCCCGAGACACTGATGGATGCCGTAGCCGAAGGCCAGATGGCTGCTGCGGGGACGGCCGACGTCGAGCGTGTCCGGGTCGTCCACCAGCGCCGGGTCCCGGTTCGCCGCCGGGACCGAGACGGCCACCGACTGGCCCGCCGTGACGGTGACACCGCCGACGACCACGTCCTCCAGCGCGATGCGGACCGGGAAGGCGTTGACGATGCTGAGGTAGCGCAGCAGCTCCTCGACGGCCTGCGGAAGGAGCGACTCGTCGGCCCGCAGCCGCTCCAGCTGCTCGGGCTGGCGCAGCAGGGCGAAGGTGCCGAGGCTGAGCATGTTGGTGGTGGTCTCATGACCGGCGATCAGCAGCAGCCCCGCGATGCCACCGATCTCCTCGTCGTCGAGCTCCTCGACGGCGGTCAGCAGGGAGATCAGATCGTCCTGCGGATCCTTGCGCTTGGCCTCGACCAGGGTGCGCAGAAAGGTGTCGAGCTCGATCTTCCCGGCGACGAATTCCTCGTCGGTGCGGTCCTGGCGGAGCAGCCGCGCGGCGACGGACTGGAAGAGCTCCCGCTCCTCGTACGGCACCCCCAGCATCTCGCAGATCACCAGTGAGGGGATGGGCATGGCGAAGTGGCGCACCAGATCGGCCGGTTTGCCCGCCGCCTCCAGCGCCTCCAGCTGGGCGGCCACGATGTCCTCGATGCGGGTCTCCAGCTCACGCATCCGACGCACCGTGAAGTACCGCGTGAGCTGGCCCCGGTAGTGCCCGTGCTGCGGCGCGTCCATGGCCAGGAACGACCCCGCCCCGCTGCTCCGGTCCCTGCGGACCGACTCGGGGACCGGCCGCATCGCGTCGTCGCCACGCCAGCGCTCGGCGCTGAACCGGGGGTCCCGCAGCACCTCCCGCGCCTCGTGATACCCGGTCACCAGCCAGCCGACGCTGCCGCCGGCGAACCTCAGCGGGCTCACCGGCGGCCCCGTCAGCAGCGCCTGTGCCGGGTTGATGTAGTCGTCCCGCTCCTTCGGATACATCGGAAGGTCATGGAGATCCCGGAGGTCGTCATGGGTTGTGGGCGGCGGAGCGTTCACGATGGCTCTCCTTCGTGGTCCTCGAGTTCCCGGGGCGAACGGCCGGGAGCCGTCAGGCACAGCTTTCGATAGGGAACGCTACCGATAGGGTTCCCTACTGAACAGGGGGACGGATCGGCTACCGTACGGATCTGGCCAGGTTTCCGAACAACTGGGGGAGAGGGGCACACGGATGCCGCCGCAGCGGTCAAAGACCGTGGAAGCGCTGATCGTCGGGGCGGAGCGGGCGTTCGCCGAACGCGGCTTCCACGGGGCCTCGATCGGATACATCTGCCAGTGCGCGGGCAGGACCACCGGGGCCTTCTACTCCAACTACGACAGCAAGCTGAAGCTCTTCCTCGATGTCTTCCGGCGGCACAGCGACCGCACCGCCGACTACATCGGGGAGCGGATCGCCGAGATGGACACCGGACGGGACCTGGCTCCCCAGCTCGCCCGGACCTTCGCCGAGATCTTCAACGGTGAGCACCTGGACGCCCGGTGGGTCTTCATCCACCTGGAATTCCGGCTGATGGCGCTGCGGGACTGCGATGCCGCCTCCGCGCTGGTGGAACACGAGAAGTGGTTCAGCCGCCGCATCGGCACCATGCTGGACGCGCTGTTCGACCGGGCGGGCCACCAGCCCGCGCTGCGCGGCACCGAAATGGCCGCGCTGCTCGGCGCGATGACCCGGGGCATCAAGCTGGACCGGGGCATCTACGCGGTGGGCGGGGTCGACGATCCGCTCTCGACCGACCAGGTGGCGATGGCGCTGGAGGGCCTGTTCCGGTCGGTGGCCTGAATGCGCGGCCGCTGAGGGGGCTCTTCCAGTTGATCGCCAGGGCGTCGTCGCCCTTTTCCCCGTTGCTTCCCCGTTACAAGTGGCAGGTCAACCTCACAGGCCCCGCCACGACCTCCACAAAGGCACCTGGCCTGCGCGGACACCCCCCGATCCGGGCGGACCCGCCCCGCGGGACCGGCGTGATCCATGCGCCCCTCGCCGAGGCCCCGTGAACCGGTCAATAAAGTACGTCGGTGCGCGGACCGCCGATCGGTCCGCGCGGCATGGCGCACCGCGGGGGGTGAGGAGGAGCACTGCTGTGGAGGCACGGGCGCACACCGGGCGGCTGGACGAGTTGTTGCACGAGGTGCGGCGACAGATGAGCCGGGGGGTCGGGGCGGATCCGCGGGCGGTGCTGGACTGGCTGGGCCGGCAGATCGACGCCGATGTCGCGCTGGTCGGGAGCGAGGGCGCGGTCGAGGCCGCCACCGCGCGCTTCCCGCGGCGGATCCTGCCCACGCTCGAACCGACGCTGACGCGGCTGGCCGGTGGGCAGATGGCCGCGGCGGCCACCGAGAGCGGCGCCCTTCAGGTGCGTCTGGAGGCGCTCGGCTCGCGCGCGCCGCGCCCCGTCCTGGTGGTGGCCGGGACCTCGGCGCCCACCCGCGAGGCGGCCTCGCTGGTCTCGCACGCCGGGAGTCTCATCGCGCTCCTGGACCGGGCGCAGGACGCGGACACCACCTTCCGCGGCTATCAGTACAAGGCGCGGCAGCTGCGGTTCGCCGTCTTCAGCGCCCTGCTGGCGGGAGATCTCACCCTGGCCCGCCGGATGACCACCGGCGCCGTTCCCGCGCTGCTGGACGCCGAACGGCTGCGTGTCTATCTGCTGCACTGCCCGACGGAGGACCGTGACCGGCTGACGCAGATCTACCAGGACGGCTCGGGCTATCACGGCACGGGCCTGATGGTGCACTGCCCGGCCTTCAAGGAGCACCTCATCTGTCTTGTCGCCGAGGAGGCCGAGGGCGAGCCCGGCGCCTGGCCCCACGACCCCGCCGGCCCGGATGGTCCCGCCGACATCGCCGACCCTGATGACCCCTCCGGCCCCGCCGGCCCCTCCGGCCCGGACGACTTCGACGACGGTCCCGGGGCGACCCACGGCCAGGGCGCGGTGCTGCGCCGCCTGGTGCGGGAGAACTCGCACTACGCGCTGGGCATCAGCAGCCCGTATCCGCTCGGCGCGACGGCCGAGGCGTACGGGCAGGCGCTGCACGCCCTGGCCGCGGCGCGCCATACCTCCGAGCGGGTGGCCGCCTACCTCGGCCGGACACCGCTGGTGCCGCTGCTGCCCCGTACGGAGGCGGACACCTGGGCCCGCGCCCTGCTGCGGCCGCTGGGATCCACCCCGAGAGCCACCCTCGACATCACCCGGCTCGCCGTCACCTTCCCCCGGTCCGCGGTGGCCCGGCTGCTGGACATCAGCCGCAACACCGTCTCCCACCACCTCAACCGGGTGGAGACCACCCTCGGTCTCGACCTGGGCGACGTACGCACCCGGGCAGCCCTCGACCTGGCCTTCGGCCTGGCCGGAGGGCCGCTGGACGGTGGCTTCGGCGCCGAGCGCGGGCGGCCGGTGCCCACCCTGGACGAGCTGCTCCGCACCGAGCCCGCCCACGCCTGGGCGCGGGAGTTCCTCCGCCCGCTCCAGGACACCCGTGGCCGTGATCTGCACACCACTCTGCGCGCCTGGATCGACGCGAACACCGACGCCCAGCGGACCGCCCGCCACCTCGGTCTCAGCCGGAACACCGTCAGGGCCCACCTGCGGGCCGCCGAACACCTGCTCAGCCGCGATCTGCTCACCACCGGCTCGGGGATCCACGACCTGGTGCACGCACTGCACATCACCGGGCTCCACCCGACGGGCTGACTGCGCACCGTGCACATGTCGCGGGCACGCGATGCGCACCGTGCACCGTTGCCCGCCCCGGTGATCCGCTTTAGCGTCACTTCTGCCGCACAGCGCGGGAAACGAAGCCCCGCCTCCGCGAGACGCCGGCCTGTATCACCACGTGGGGAGTGATGCAGTCCGGCGCCGTAAGGTGCTCACAGCTCCGAGGGCTTCGTTCCCGCGGTGGGCGCGGACCGTCGCCGGCGCGCCGCCGTATCGCCACCACTCTGTCCGATCCGTGAGGAATACCCCTTCCCGAGATGTGGAACCGGGTAGGTGTCCTCCGTGGCACGGGAGCCTCGAAGCCTCGGAGGCCGACCCGTGACCCGGACCGTCCATGACGGTTCCCGCTTCGGAAGGTGGTAGGTGGTCCCGTTGAACACCGCTGACCAGGAGACACCCCGCGAGCGCGAGGAGTTCCGCCGATCCGCGCCGCACTTCGCCGACCGGATCACCGCCGACGGCCGGGACGGCTGGCCGGTGGAGGCCGGGCGCTATCGGCTGGTGGTCAGCCGGGCCTGCCCCTGGGCGAGCCGCGCGCTGGTCTCACGGCGGCTGCTCGGCCTGGAGTCCGCCCTCCCGGTGGCCATCACCGACCCCATCCAGGACGAGCGCAGCTGGCGCTTCACCCTGGACCCGGGGGGCCGGGACCCGGTGCTGGGCATCGCGTTCCTCAGCGAGGCGTACGACGCCCGTGAGACGGGATATCCGGGCGGGGTGAGCGTGCCCGCGGTCGTGGACGTCCCCAGTGGCGCGCTGGTCACCAACGACTACCACCGGATCACCCTGGACCTCGCCACCGAGTGGACCGCCCTCCATCGCGAGGGCGCCCCGGATCTCTACCCCGAGGAGCTTCGCGACGAGATCGACGAAGTGGCGGAGGGGGTCTACCGCGATGTGAACAACGGTGTGTACCGGGCGGGCTTCGCCGAGCACCAGGGCACCTACGAGGAGGCGTACCGACGTCTCTTCGCCCGCCTCGACGAGCTGTCCGAGCGGCTGTCCACGCGGCGCTATCTGGTCGGCGACACCATCACCGAGGCCGATATCCGGCTGTTCACCACGCTGGTCCGCTTCGACGCCGTCTATCACGGCCACTTCAAGTGCAATCGCAACAAGCTCAGTGAGAATCGGGTGCTATGGGGCTATGTCCGTGACCTTTTCCAGACACCGGGCTTTGGGGACACGGTCGATTTCGACCACATCAAGCGCCATTACTACCAGGTGCACACCAATATCAATCCCCGGCGCATCGTCCCGCTCGGCCCCGACCTCTCCGGGTGGCTGACACCGCATCACCGTGAGGAGCTGGGCGGGCGCCCGTTCGGCGACGGCACCGCGCCCGGACCGGCGCCGGACAGCGAGGTGGTGCCGGAGCAGGGCCGGGCGCTCTGAAGTCGCACATGTCGTCTTTCCTGCGGCGTTCGTCCTCGCATGCGGGGTTGTTCGCCCGGTCTTCAAGCGATCGGCACACCTGTTACACAGATGCCATGTGCTCCCCCCGGCTCATGCGCCACCTCGGCCCCGGCCATGGCGACATGGCTGGAAATGACGCGCGTCACCTCGCTCCAGGGGTGCGATGCCAGCGGAGTTCGGTGACCTTTCTGTGATGGAACGGCGCCGATGAGGTGCACGGGTGTGTTCGTGGTGTGATCGGAAAGTGGCGGAATGCCCGGCTCCGGGGCTTGGCTGATTCGCAGCGTGGCGAGCCCCGTGGTTACATCCCTTTCCACGCTCAGGTATCCACGGATCCGGGTCCTCCCGGAACCTCGTGGCCATGCCGTGGGAGCCGATTCCCCTTCGGCCCCCGTGCGCTGTTGCAAGCTCAACGAGACAGTCACCCAAGGGAGACGCAACAATGAACAACGCGCCCAAGGTCGCGACCCAGGAGATCTCCGACGCCGAACTGGACAACGTGGCCGGCGGGATCGGCAACCCCGTGGGCGACGTCCTCGGCACCGTCGACACCATCACCGGCCCGGTGACCGGCGCCGTCGGCACCGTGACCGGCACGGTTGACGGTCTCACCGGCCTGAACACCACCGGCATCGTCGGTGGGGTTGTCGGCAGCCTCTGAGGCTGACACACCGCCTTCCCTGTGCCCCGGGCCTGCCTGGTCCGGGGCACTCGGCGGTCCACGGCCCCGTCCGAACGCCCCCTCGCGGTTGAGGAAAGACTCTCGTGCAGTTCCGCCAGCAGGCCCTCTCCAAGCTCCAGTCGGCAGAGGACATCGACCTGCCGGTGCGCTACGCCCGCCCCCAGGGATGGCTGGCACTCGCGGTCACGATGGCGGTCATGGCCGGGTCCGCCGTATGGGCCGTCACGGGCACCGTGTCCAACACCCTCGAGGCCACCGGGATCCTCACCCACGGACAGGGCAGCTATGTGCTCCAGAGCCCGATCGCGGGCCAGGTGACCTCCGTCCTCGCGCAGGAGGGCAGCACCCTCCCGGCGGGCGCGCCGCTGCTGAAGGTCCGCACCGCCAGTGGCACCACGGTCGTGCGCACCATCGCCGCGGGCCGGCTGACCACCCTCTCCGCCTCGATCGGCGCCGTGCTGAACACCGGCGCCGACGTGGCCTCCGTGGAGCGGGTCCGCCACTTTGACGACCCGCTGGTGGCGACCCTGTTCGTAGCCGCGGACCGGGCGGCCTCGGTACGGGTCGGCGCGTCGGTCGACCTCAGTGTGCAGTCCGCGCCGACACAGACCTACGGTGTGCTCCGCGGTGAGGTGCGGGCCGTGGGCCGGACCGCCCAGTCGAGGCAGCAGATCGGCTCCTACCTCGGCAGTGAGCAACTCGGCGAGGAGTTCTCCAAACACGGCCCGCCGGTCGCCGTCCAGGTGCGCCTCGACCGCAGCTCCGCCACCCGCTCGGGCTACCGCTGGTCGTCCCCCGACGGCCCGCCGTTCGCCCTCGGCTCCATGACCCTGACCAGCGGCACCGTCCACCTGGCCGCCCACCACCCCATCGATTGGCTGCTCCCGTGACCGCGACGAACGAGAGCGGACCGCCCCGGCCGGCACCCGCCGGAAGCAGCGGGGCGCGCCGCCCCCAGCCGGCCCGTGGACGGCGGCGCGCGCCACGCGGCGGAACCGGGCCGAGGAAACCACGGCGCCGTACCGTACGCACCCCCACCGTGCTCCAGATGGAGGCCCTGGAGTGCGGTGCGGCGTCGCTGGCCATGGTGCTCGGCCACTACGGCCGCCATGTGCCGCTGGAGGAGCTGCGGATCGCCTGCGGGGTCTCCCGGGACGGCTCGCGCGCCAGTAATCTGCTCAAGGCCGCCCGGAGCTACGGTCTGCGGGCCAAGGGCATGCAGATGGAGCCCGAGGCCCTCGCGGAGGTCCAGGCCCCGGCGATCCTGTTCTGGGAGTTCAACCACTACGTCGTCTTCGACGGCATGGGGCGGCGGTTCGGCAAGCGCGGCGTCCACATCAACGACCCCGACAAGGGACGCCGCTTCATCCCCGTCGAGGAGTTCGACACCAGCTTCACCGGTGTGGTCCTGGTCCTCGAACCCGAGGACTCCTTCCGCCGGGGCGGGCGCCGCCCCGGGGTGCTGGGCGCCCTGCCCCCGCGCATGCGCGGCACCACGGGCACCCTGCTGGCCTCGCTGCTGGCCAGCCTGCTGCTGGTGGCGGTGGGGGCCGCGGTCCCGGCGCTCAGCCGCACCTTCATCGACACCTTCCTGATCGGCGGTCAGGACTCGACGCTGGAGCCGCTGTTCGCGTCCATGGGCGTGGCGGTGGTCCTCACCGCCGTGCTGACCGGTGTGCAGCAGGCCAATCTGCTGCGCGGGCGCATCATCTCCTCCACCCTCAGCAGCGCGCGGTTCCTGCGGCATCTGCTGCGGCTGCCGGTCACCTTCTTCGCCCAGCGCAGCCCGGCCGACCTGGTCCAGCGGTTGCGCTCCAACGACACCGTCGCCGAGACCCTCGCCCGCGATCTGGCCGCCGCGGCCGTCGACGGGATCGTCGTGGTCCTCTACGCCGTGCTGCTGTGGACCTACGACCCCCAACTCACCCTCATCGGCGTCGGGTTGGCGATGCTCAACGTGGTGGCCATACGGGTGGTGGTGCGGCTGCGGGCCACCAGGACCCAGAAGCTGCGCGCCGACACCGCCCGGCTGACCACCACCTCGTACACCGGACTCCAGCTCATCGAGACCGTGAAGGCCACCGGCGGCGAGACGGGCTACTTCCGCCGCTGGGCCGGTCAGCACGCCATCACCCTGGAGGAGCAGCAGCGCCTCGGCGTGCCGAGCTCGGTACTGGCCGTGGTGGCCCCCACCCTCGCCACGCTCAACAGCGCCCTCATCCTCTGGATCGGCGGACTGCGGGCCGTGGAGGGCCATATCTCGATCGGTCTGCTGGTGGCCTTCCAGGCGCTGGTGACCCGCTTCACCGCGCCCATCACCCGGCTCAACTCGGTGGCCGGGCGCATCCAGGACTTCTCCGCCGACGTGGCCCGGCTCAAGGACGTGGAGAACTTCCCGGTGGACTCCCTCTACACCCGCGACGAGCCGCGCGAGGACACCCGCCGGCTGACCGGGCAGGTGACACTGGAGAACATCACCTTCGGCTACAGCCCGCTGGACGAACCGCTGCTGCGCGACTTCTCGCTGTCCGTCGGCCCCGGCCGGCAGGTGGCGCTCGTCGGTGCCTCCGGCAGCGGCAAGTCCACCGTCTCCCGGCTCGTCTCCGGCCTCTACACCCCCTGGGAAGGGGTCATCCGCATCGACGGACAGCGTCTGGAGGACATTCCCCGCGGTGCGCTGGCCGCCTCGGTCTCCTTCGTCGACCAGGAGGTCTTCCTGTTCGAGGGCACGGTGCGGGACAACGTGGCGCTGTGGGACCCGTCGATCCCGGACGACGCGGTGCTGGAGGCCCTGCGGGACGCCGCGCTCTACGACGATGTGATCGCACGGCGCCCGGAGGGGATCCACTGCCGGGTGGAGCAGGACGGCCGCAACTTCTCCGGCGGCCAGCGGCAGCGGCTGGAGATCGCCCGCGCCCTGGTGCGCCGCCCCAGTGTGCTGGTGCTGGACGAGGTCACCAGCGCCCTGGACGCGCGGACCGAGCAGATCGTCATGGACAACCTGCGCCGCCGCGGCTGTGCGTGTGTGGTGATCGCCCACCGGCTCAGCACCGTACGGGACAGCGACGAGATCCTCGTCCTGAACCGCGGCACGGTCGTCGAACGCGGACGGCACGAGGACCTCGCCGCCGCCGGAGGCCCGTACGCCGAGCTGATGAAGGAGCACTGACATGGCGTCCGTTCACCCGGCCCCGGCGGTGGCCGCGGACGGCGGCGACGCGGTGGTCCAGGCGCTGGGCGCGCTCGGCACGCCCGTCGACTGCGCCGGGCTGCGCAGCCTCCCGCTGGAGGGCCCGCAGGTGCTCTGGCTCGTCGTCGGCGGCGCCCTGGACCTGTTCGCGGTGGACGCCGCCGAGGAGGGGCAGTGGCACTTCCTCGGTCGGCTCGAGACCGGCGCGGCGCTCCCGGGCCCGGTCGAGGGCCCGCGCCACACCCTGCTGGGCCGGCCCTCCCAGGACTGCCTGGTGCGCCGCATCCCCCTGCGCGAGCTGTACCGTCCGGAGGCGTACGACGCGTACGGCGCGGCCCGGACCGGCGATCCGTACGGCACCTACGGGGACGGCGGGTTCCAGGACACCCCGCCCACTCCGCTGGAGCACGCCGTGGCGCTCGGGGTGAGCCGCAGCCTCGGCGTCCTCTTCCAGGCCCCGCTGGACGGCGGCGCCGCGCCCGAGGCGGCCGACGAGGACCTGCTCTGGCTTCCGGTGCCGTCCGGCAGTGTGCGCTACGGCGCCGAGTACAGCGCCCAGGCCGCCGGTGACCTGCTGATCGACGGTGCGCTGTGGCAGCGGATGGTCAATCAGCAGTACCGCCTCGGCACCGCCGTGGACCGCTGGATCGAGACCATGGAGCGGGCCCACGCGGACCGTACGGCGGCCGGTATCCGGGCCGGTGAGGCCGTGCGCACCCGCGCCGACCAGGCGCTGATCGCCTCCATCGGAGGGCCGCGGCGCGAGCGGGTGTCGGAGGAGGCCACCGACGACGCCGTCCACGCGGTGTGCCGCCGGGTGGCGGAGGCCGCCGGGATCACCCTGCCCGAGCCGTCCAGGAGCCGCGCCACCGACGAACGTGTCGACCCGGTCGAGCGCATCGCCGCCCATGCCCGGATCCGCACCCGCGCCGTCCGGCTGGAGGGCAGTTGGTGGCGGGACGACGCCGGACCGCTGGTGGGCTACCGCGCCAAGTCCGGGGCCCCGGTGGCGCTGCTGTGGCGGCGCGGCCGGTACGAGGCGGTCAACCCCGCCTCGGGCCTGCGGATCCGCGTCGACAAGGGCACCGCGCAGGAGTTCGAGCCGCGGGCCGTGATGTTCTACCGTCCGCTGCCCGACCGGCCGATGACCATGTGGCGGCTGATGCGCTTCAGCGTGCGCGGCGCCACCGGGGACTTCCGCAACCTTGTGATCAGCGGGCTGGTGACGGTGGCGCTCGGCGCGCTGGTGCCGCTCGCCACCGGCCAGGTGCTGGGCGGATTCGTACCCCGCGCCGAGAAGGGCCCCATCGTCCAGATCGCCCTGGCCCTGATCGTCTCCAGCGTCGTCGCGGCCGCCTTCATGCTGATGCAGAACCTGACCCTGCTGCGGCTGGAGGGGCGGCTGGAGTCCACCCTCCAGCCCGCGGTGTGGGACCGGCTGCTGCGGCTGCCCACCACCTTCTTCGCCGAGCGCTCCACCGGAGAGCTGGCCAGTGCGGCAATGGGCATCAGCACCATGCGCCGGGTGCTGTCCGGGATCGCGCCGACGGTCCTCCAGGCCGGCACCGTGGGCGCGATGAACCTCGCTCTGCTGCTGTACTACAGCGCCTCCCTGGCGCTTGTGGTGATCGCGATCCTGTTGGTGGTCTCCGGGGTCTTCCTCGGGATGGGGCTGTGGCAGGTGCGCTGGCAGCGGCGGCTGGTGGAGAGCGAGAACAAGCTCAACAACCAGGCGTTCCAGACCCTGCGCGGACTGCCCAAACTGCGGGTCGCCGCGGCCGAGAACTTCGCCTACGCGGCATGGGCCCGCGGCTTCGCCCACTCCCGCGATCTGCATCAGCGCACCGGGCGCATCAAGAACCTCACCCAGGTGCTGGACTCCGTCTACCTTCCGCTGGTCTCCCTCACCGTGTTCATGCTGCTGGCCGGGCCGGCGCGGGGGAGCATGTCGGCGGGCGCCTTCCTGACGTTCAACACCTCCGTGACCATGCTGCTCACCTCGCTGACCCAGCTCGCCAACTCCCTGGTCTCCGTGGTGGCGGTCCTGCCCATGTTCGAGCAGGTCAAGCCGATCCTGGACGAGCCGCCCGAGGTCCGCGGCGGCAGCGCCCAGCCGGGAGTGCTCTCCGGTGACCTCCGGGCCAGAAACCTCACCTTCCGCTACGGCGACGACGGGCCGCTGGTGCTCGACGATGTCTCGCTGGAGATCCGGCCGGGCGAATTCGTGGCCGTCGTCGGCCCGAGCGGCTGCGGCAAGTCGACCCTGCTGCGGTTGCTCATCGGCTTCGAACGGCCGGTGTCCGGCAGTGTGCTCTACGACGGCCAGGACCTCGCCGCCCTCGACCAGGCGGCGGTGCGCCGCCAGTGCGGGGTGGTCCTCCAGAACGCCCAGCCCCTGGGCGGTACGATCCTCGACTGCATCCGCGGCGCCGAGCCGTACACCCCAGAGGAGGCCATGGAGGCCGCCGAACTGGCGGGTCTGGCCGAGGACATCCGCCATATGCCCATGGGACTCCAGACCATGATCTCCGGCAGCGGCGCCATCTCCGGTGGCCAGCGGCAGCGGCTGATGATCGCCCAGGCCCTGATCCGCCGTCCGCGCATCCTCTTCTTCGACGAGGCCACCAGCGCCCTGGACAACGAGACCCAGCGCATCGTCATCGACAGCACCCGCCGTCTCAACGCCAGCCGGCTGGTGATCGCGCACCGGCTGTCCACCGTCATGGACGCCGACCGCGTGCTGGTCATGGAGGGCGGCCGGCTCGTGGAGCAGGGCGCCCCGGCCGAGCTGATGGCCATCCCGGGCGGAAAGCTGCACGAGCTGGTGCGGCGCCAGACGCTCTAGCACGGCGGGCCATCGGCGCTACGGGGCGGCCGTGCCGGCGGCCTCCTCGGCCTTGTGCGGCTGGACCGCCGGGCCGGGCCTGCCTCGCAGCGGTACCTCCTGGACGCACAGGGCGGCGATGAAGGCCACGACACAGACGACGCCCGCGGTCAGGAAGATCCGCTGGGTGCCGGTGGCGACGGCGTGCAGGTAGCCGTCCCTGGCGGCCTGCGGCAGCCGGGCCAGCGCCGCCGGGTCGGGCCGGGCCTCGCCCCTCTCCGCCCCGGCGGGTGCGTGGCCCTGGACCGCGCCGGTGAACAGCGAACCGAAGACCGCCACACCCAGGGAGCCGCCGATGGTGCGGAACAGGGTGACCGACGCGGACGCGGCCCCCATGTCCCGCATCTCCACACTGTTCTGCGCGATGGTGGTGACCATCTGCATCTGGCAGCCCGTGCCCGTGCCCACCAGGGCCATGAAGCACCCGGTGGCCGTGCGGGAGGTCGTGGCGTCCATGGTGGCCAGCAGGAACAGACCGACGGCCATGCACACGGTGCCGACGATGGGAAAGATCTTGTACCGGCCGGTGGCGGACATGACCTTGCCGCCGACCTGGGACATGATCACCACGGGGATCATCAGGGGGAGCAGCAGCAGACCGGAACGGGAGGCGGAGACGCCCTGGACGGTCTGCTGGTACAGCGGCAGATACAGCGAGCAGCCGAACATCACCACCCCGCCCACCAGGATCAGCGAGGATGCCAGGGAGAAGTTGCGGTGCCCGGTGAAGATGCGCAGCGGCACGAGCGGTTCGGCCGCCCGCCGCTGCCGGGCCACGAAGGCGGGCAGGCCCACCGCGGCCAGCGCGAACAGCCCCAGGATCTGCCACGAGGTCCATGAGTAGCTGGAACCGGCCCAGGTGGCGGCCAGGGTGAGGGCGCAGATGGTCGCCGTCATCACGGTGATGCCCGGCCAGTCGATACGGGCCCTGGCCCGGGTGGCGGGCAGCCGTAGCACCAGCTGACACCAGACCAGGGTGAGGACACCGAGCGGCAGATTGATGAAGAAGGCCCAGCGCCAGCCGAAATGGCCCGTGATGAAGCCGCCGAGCAGCGGGCCGCCGATGGTGCCGATGGCCATGATGGAGGCGGTCA
The DNA here is from genome assembly GCF_024519315.1 of Streptomyces malaysiensis subsp. samsunensis. GTDB lineage: Bacteria > Actinomycetota > Actinomycetes > Streptomycetales > Streptomycetaceae > Streptomyces > Streptomyces malaysiensis. Next base: position 30,568 of record NZ_JANIIC010000042.1, read on the forward strand.
TGCCCTGGTAGCGGCCCCGCTCCCGGGGTGGTGCCAGCGAGGCGATCAGGGCGAAGGCACCGGCGCCGATGCCACCCGCGCCCAGACCCTGGAGGGCCCGGAAGAGGATCAGCTGCGTCATCGAATGGGCCGCGCCGGACAGCGCCGAGCCGAGCACGAAGACGACGACGGCGATCAGGTACATGTGCTTGCGGCCGTACAGATCGCCGAACTTGCCCCAGACGGGGGTGGAGGCGGCGGTGGCCAGGGTGTAGGCGGTCACCACCCAGGAGATGTGCTCCAGGCCGCCGAGGTCGCCCACGATCGTCGGCATCGCGGTGCCCACGATTGTGGCATCGAGCATCGACAGCAGCATCGCGAGCAGCACACCGAGCAGGGCCGGACGGACGCTTTTCGGGACGGTCTCCGGCGCGGTGGGACCGCCGGACGGCGGTGCGTCGGATACGGACAAGTCTGATCACTTCCTTCTCAAGGCGCTCGGCGCGGGGTCGCGCGGGAGTGGGCCCCGAAAGCGTCGGGATCCCGAAAGGGCAGGGGCGGGGGTCCTGAAAGAGGTGGGCTCCGCAACAGAAGAGCACATCGAATGGAGAAGTCCCCGCTTTTCGATCAGGACTCCGACCGGGAAGCCGCCCCGCCTCGGCGCTCCTCGAACACGGCCGGCCCACTCCCGGCCGGCGCGGCCGGCCTGCGATGCCCACGGCGACATCCGGGCCGGTTTGCGGACTTGGCTCAAGTTTCGGGCGGATATCGGGCGCGGCGGCACGCGGGCGTTAGCGTCTGTCGCTATGCGGTGGGCCGGTGTGATCGACAGGGTGACCAGGGCCGTCGGCGGGCCGAAGGGCCGGTCGGCGGCGGAGCCGGTGCGGCATCGGCGGTGGCTGGTGGCGGCCGCCGTCGTGGCGCTCCTCCTCCAGATGGCGGTCGCGATGGTCACCACCGCGGTGGAGCAGACCCCGACCATCGACGAGCCCGTGTATGTGGGCACGGCGGTGGACTCCCTGCACCACCACCGGGTGCGGTACAACCCCGAGCATCCACCGCTGGGCAAGCTCATCATCGCGACGGGGGTGGCGTTCGCGCATCCGCGCCTCGACGCCCGCTTCACCGGTGACCAGACGGCGCTCGGGCGGCAGGTGCTCTACGCATCGGGCAACGACCCCTGGCGGCTGATGCTGAGCGCACGGCTGCCGATGATCGCGCTGACGCTGCTGTTCGGGCTGGTGGTGTTTGCGTTCGCCCGCGATCTGACCGGCCCCGTGGGCGGGGCGGTGGCCCTCGCCCTGTACGCCTTCTCGCCGGACGTCATCGCGCACGGTTCCCTCGCCACGCTCGACGTACCGGCGGCCGGTTTCCTGCTGACATCGGTCTGGCTGCTGTGGCGGGCGCGGCGGCGGCCGCGGCCGCACCTTCCGCTCGCCGGGGCAGCCCTCGGCGCGGCCCTGGCCACGAAGATGAGCATGCTGGCGGCGGTTCCGGTGCTGCTGCTCCTGGCCGTGCTCTCGGTCTGGTACGCCCGCCGTGCGCACCACCGCTCACCGCGCGGCCGTCTGCGGTCGCTCGGGATCGGGGTGGCGGCGGCGGTGGGCGTGGCGCTGATCGCGGTGGCCGTGGTGTGGGCCGTCTATGTGCTGGTCGACCCCCGGCCGCGCTGGACGTCCACCGGTCATGTGCCCGCCGTGCACGGGTTGCGCGGGCTCGCCGTCGACCGGCTGCCGCTTCCGGAGGCGTACCGCGACGGGATGCGCGTCCAGTTCGGCTTCGAGTACGACACCTGGCGTGGCTTTCTGCTGGGCCGCCGCTACCTCGGGTCGCTGTGGTACTACCTGCCCGTCGCGCTGCTGGTGAAGACGCCCCTGGGCATGCTCGCGCTGTGGTTCGCCGGGGCGGTCACGATGCTGGCGGTTCCCCGGCTGCGGCACGCCGCGCCGTATGTGCTCGTCCCCGCGGCGGTGCTGCTGCTCGCCGCCCTGGACGGGGCCCGCAACCTCGGGGTGCGGTACGCCATCTTCCTGCCGATGTTCCTGGCGGTGGCGGCGGCCGCGCCGATGGCCGTACGGCGGCGATGGGCGTACGGTGCCACGCTGGCGCTGGTCCTGTTCGTGGCGGTCAGCTCGCTGCGGACGTATCCGTACTACCTGCCGTACTCCAACGAGGCGTTCGGCGGCCCCTCCCGGACCCATCTGCGGCTGCATGACTCGAACGTCGACTGGGGGCAGGACCTGGGGCGGCTGGCCGACCGCCTCCGGGAGCGATACCGGGGCGAGCGGATCTGGCTCGTCTACAAGGGCAGCGGTGTGCCGTCCGCCTATGGCATCCGCGCGTCCGACCCGCGCCGGATCCCGCCGGAGGAGGTGCGCGGGCTGCTCGTGGTCTCGGACTCCTCGGTCGCCCAGGCCACCGGCCGGCTGGCGGCGCTGATCGACGGCAGTGAGCCGATCGACGAGGTCGGCCACTCGATCACCATCTACCGCCGCTGATCGCCCAGGCGATGTCATGACATCTCTCACACCGGACGCCCGAGTAAAGGGGGCGTAGAGGGCATATCGACTAGGCGACATAGTGCGTCTTGTCCGCCCTGTCGGGAATGGTTGATTCCGCTTGGTCGTGTTCGCTCGTGTCCGGGCCCGGCCTCCGCTCGCCTGGCCACCGCGTCTTCTGATGAGACATCGGGCCGTGCGGGCCCTCCCCGGCGGCGGCTCAGCATGTCTCGCCACTGAGCGCAAGCGCCGCCCTCACTACGAACCCCTGTAGTACGAACACGTGTGTTGCCCGTGGGGTGGACGGCTTCAAGAATGACGGACCTCAACCGAGTGTGAGGTCCCGAATGAGCAAGCACCGCAGCAGCACGACACACCGCCGCAAGATAGCCATCGCCGCGCTCGCCGTGGCCGCCGTGGGCGTTCCCTCCGCCGCGATGGCATCACAGTCCGGCGCACCCGCGCGTTCCCACTTCGCCCACGCGCGCTCCCACTCCGCCACCCCCGCGGGTTCCCCGTCCGCCACCCCCGCGGGTTCCCCCTCCGCGGCCGCCACCGACCAGCAGGAAGTGGTGGACCTCGTCAACAGCGAGCGCGGCAAGGCCGGTTGTGAGCCGCTGACCGTGAACGAGAAGCTGACCAAGGCCGCCCAGGACCACAGCGAGGACATGGCGGCCCACGGCGATATGTCGCACACCGGCTCCGACGGCTCCTCCCCGGGTGACCGGATCGAGCGCGCGGGCTACTCCTGGCGGGCCTACGGCGAGAACGTGGCCTACGGCTATGACTCGCCCAAGAGCGTCATGGAAGGCTGGATGAACAGCTCCGGCCACAAGGCCAACATCCTGAACTGCGACTTCAAGGAGATCGGCGTCGGCCTGGCGCAGCCCGGCAACTACTGGACGCAGGACTTCGCCACCGCCCGATAGCTCATACCTCGGCTGTCCGGGGCAACCGGCCCAGCCCCAGCGGGGCGGGTGGTGGGAGGGGGCGGGCCGGTTCGGCCCGCCCCGCCTCGAAGGACCGCAGGAGGTGGGCGACCAGCCGCCGGGACGCGGCCGGTGCGGTCGTGGCGTCGCCGATGACACCTCTGTTGGCCATGAAGACCAGGCTCAGGTCGGACACGTCGAAGTCCTCGCGCAGCCGCCCCGCGGCCTTGGCGCGCCGGACCACCTCGGCGAAGCCCCCTTCGATGCGCGGCAGCTCCCGCTCGAAGCCGGCCGAGCCGGAGAACGATGACAGCAAGGCGTCGTTGAACTCCCGGTCCTGCGTCTGCGAAGCACACACCGTCTCGATGATCCGGCGAAAGGCCCGCCACGCGTCGTCGTCGGCCAGGGCGTCGTCGACGATCGCCGCACAGGCGGTGAACTCGTCCGAGAACACCTCCGCGACCAGCGCCTCCCGGGTGGGGAAGCGCCGGTAGAGCGTGGCCACCCCGACCCCGGCATGACGGGCGATGGTGGCCATCGGCACATCGAGCCCACGCGAGACGAACAGCGCCCGTGCCGCGTCGAGGACGCGACGGCGGTTGGACGCCGCGTCGGACCGCAACCCCGGACTCCCGGTGTCCCGAACACCGGTGGCGGGCGCTATATGAGAGACGTGAGCAGGCATGTTTCTCACCTTACGCCGACCGGGCGGTTTCCCTCTTTGCGCGCATTAGCGTGGGCGGCCACCCCGATGTGCGAAAGGGAAGATGAGGGCGATGAGCGAGATGCGCGCGGCGCGGTACGACCGGTACGGACCTCCCGAGGTGCTGTACGAGGGCACCCTGCCGAAGCCGGTGGCCGGTCCGGGCGAGGTGCTGGTCCGAGTGCACGCCACGAGTGTGAACGGCGGCGAGCTCTCGGGCCGGGCGGGCAAGCTGAAGCTGGTGACCGGGAGGAGGTTCCCGAAGAGCATCGGTATCGACATCGCCGGGGAGATCGCCGAGGTGGGCTCCTCCGTGCGCCATCTCGCGGTGGGCGACCGGGTGTGGGGTGCGATGCCGCGCCTGACGTTCGGGGCGGCCGCCGAGTACGTGGCCGTCCGGCCGCGTCAGCTCTCCTGCGCCCCCGAGGGCATCGATCTCGTCCAGGCCGCGGCCCTGCCCGGGGTCGGCACCACGGCCATCACGGCGCTGCGCGACAAGATCGGTCTGATGAGTGGCGAGCGGCTGCTGGTGCGTGGCGCGGCCGGCGGTGTCGGCAGCGTCGCCGTCCAGCTCGGACACGCGCTCGGCGCCCATGTCACCGCGCTCGCCGGAGCGAAGACGCTCGACCTCGTCCGGGAGCTCGGCGCCGATGAGGCACACGACTACCGGACCACCGGCCCGGCCGCCCTCGGGCCGTTCGACGCCGTGCTGGACACGGTGGGCACCGAGCTCGGCGCCTATCGCGAGCTGCTGGCGCCCGGCGGGCGCATGGTGGCCATCGCCTTCGACACCGACCGCCCGCTGCCTTCGCTGGGCTCCATGCTCCTGTCCGCCGTGCACGGCTCACGGCGGGTGCGGTTCTTCACGGGAAACCCCCTGCACCAGCTCTTCGCGGACCTCGCCGAGTATGTGGAGAACGGGGCGATCCGGCCGGTCATCGACACCGTCCATCCGCTCTCCGATATCGGTCGGGCCCATCGCGCCATGGAAGCCGGCGGTGGTCGCGGCAAACATGTCATTCAGGTGATATGAGACCATAAACAGAGAAATGCCCCGGCTGCCTTGACGGCCGGGGCGTTTCTCGGCGTATATTGGGGATTTCCATGTGCCAATACATTTACGGCATAAGGAAACCTGATGAAGTCATGGTATCCCGGCGGGAGTCGAATTGTCAAATGAGGAATGGGGCCGTGAGCAAGAATTCCTTGACCTGCTCAACGGTCGCCTCGCCGAACTCAGGGCACAGGCCGAGGAGGCGGTGACCGAGGCGCTGACTCTGGAGGGCACCACCTTCCAGGCGCGGCTGGAGCGCGATGTGCTGGTGGCCGAGCGGTCCGGGCTGCTCGCCGCGTTCGAGGCGGGGGAGCGGGGGCTCTGTTTCGGCCGGCTGATCTTCCGCGACGGCCGCGACCACCACATCGGCCGGATCGGCATCCGGCGCGATGACGAGGACCGCACCCCGCTGGTCGTCGACTGGCGGGCCGATGTGGCGCGCCCGTTCTATCTCGCCACCGGGCACACCCCCATGGGGCTGCGCCGCAGGCGCCACATCACCACCGAAGGCCCCAAGGTCACCGGGTTGCACGACGAGATCCTGGACCTCTCGGACACCATACGGACCGGGCACGAGGGGTCCGACGCGGACGCCGTGCTGCTGGCCGCGCTCGACGCCGCGCGCACCGGCCGGATGCATGACATCGTGCAGACCATCCAGGCCGAGCAGGACCAGATCATCCGCGCCCCGCACCGCGGCGTCCACGTCGTCGAGGGCGGCCCCGGCACCGGGAAGACCGTCGTCGCGCTGCACCGTGCCGCGTATCTGCTCTATGCGCACCGGGAGTCGCTGGCCCGCCGCGCGGTGCTGATCGTCGGGCCCAACCCGGCGTTCCTCGGCTACATCGGCGAGGTGCTGCCCTCGCTCGGTGAGACCGGTGTGCTCCTGGCCACGGTCGGCGAGCTCTTCCCCGGTGTGACGGCCGCCGGCACCGACACCCCCGAGGCCGCCGAGGTCAAGGGCCGCGCCGAGATGGCGGATGTCCTGGCCCGCTGCGTACGGGACCGGCAGACGCTGCCCGACCCCGCCATCGTGATCCCCCACGACGACGGCGAACTGGTGCTGGACAAGGACATCGCCTCCGAGGCGGGCCACAAGGCCAGGGAGACCGGTCTGCCGCACAACCTCGCCCGCCCCCACTTCGCGTTCCGCGTCATCGACGCCCTCACCGGCCAGCTCGTCGACCGGATCGGCGCGGACCCCTACGGCGGGCCCAACCTCCTCGGCGCGGACGACATCGCCCAGCTCGGCAAGGCGATCGCGGTCAACCCCGAGGTGCACGCCGCCATCCAGGAGCTGTGGCCCGCCCTCACCCCGCAGCGGCTCGTGGCCGACTTCCTCGACGACCCCCGCCGCCTCTCCGACGCCGACGCCGCCGCGATCCGGCGCACCGACGGCGAGTGGACCCCCGCCGACGTCCCGCTGCTGGACGAGGCCGCCGAACTCCTCGGCCACGACGACTCGGCGGCCCGCGCCGCCGAGGAGGCCGAGCGCCAGGAGCGCATCGACTACGCACAGGGCGTGCTCGACCTCTCCTACGGCTCCCGCACCCTGGAGTTCGAGGACCGCGAGGACGAGGAGTCGGAGGTGCTGGCCGCCCACGACCTCATCGACGCCGAACGGCTGGCGGACCGCGCCGAGGAGCGCGACCACCGCAGCGCCGCCGAACGCGCCGCCGCCGACCGCACCTGGGCCTTCGGCCACATCATCGTGGACGAGGCCCAGGAGCTGCCCGCGATGGCGTGGCGGCTGCTGATGCGGCGCAGCCCGACCCGTTCGATGACACTGGTCGGCGACCCCGCGCAGACCGCGGAACCGGGCGGCTGCGGCTCCTGGTCCTCGATCCTGGAGCCGTATGTGGGCGACCGCTGGGAGCACACCCGGCTCGGCGTCAACTACCGCACCCCGACCGAGATCATGGAGGTCGCGGCGCGGGTGGCGCGCACCGTCGACCCCGCCTTCCAGCCGCCGCGCTCGGTGCGCGCCACGGGCGTGCGTCCCTGGGCGGAGCACACCGGCGATCTGCCCGGTGCGGTGGCCGCGGCGGTGGCGCGGGAGACCCGCACCGAGGGCCGGCTCGCGGTGATCGCCCCGAAGGACCGCCATGACGCGCTGTCAGCGGCCCTCCCACAAGCGTCCACCGGCCGGTCCCCGGACCTGACCAGCGCGGTGGTGCTGCTCGACCCCCGGCAGGCCAAGGGGCTGGAGTTCGACACGGTGATCGTGGCCGAGCCCGCGGAGTTCGGCACCAGCGACCTTTATGTGGCGCTCACCCGGGCCACCCAGCGGCTGGGCGTGCTGCACACCGGGCCGCTCCCGGAGGGCCTGCGCGACCTGACCGGGTCGGCCGATCTGTTCGAGCCGACCGAGCCGGCCGATCACGAGGGGTCCGACGGCTCCGCGGGGACGGTGATGTCCCGGAACTCCGCCCGCGCGTCCTCGGTGTAGGCGCCCACGCTCCCCACCGTGTACGGGCGCTCCCGGTCGGTGAAGCCCACCACATGACGGTCGTCCACCGACACCGTCATCCGCGGGCCGCGCTGCCGGACCCGTACGTCCGACCAGTCACCGACCGGGAAGGGGCGGGTGCCGGTGGCCAGGAACCGCTGCCCGCCCCGATACGCCGGGTCCCGTTTGCCCAGCTCCCAGCCGTTGGGCTTGAGCGCCACATAGTAGAAGTGCTCGGGGTCGGTGTACGCCCACACCAGCCACGCCACTTCCCAGGGAATTGGGCTCGGGTGTGCGCAGCTGCTCCGCCGTGCGCATCCGGGCCCGGAAGTCCACGCTCCCGTAGCGTGCGGTGGAGACCACCAGACAGGCGTGGGTGAGGTCCTCACGGCGGGCCGTTCGCGGAGTGAGCGTCAGCTCGTCCGCCCCTCCGGCGTTTCCGCCGTAGCCGTGGAACACCGACCGCCATGGGCCGTGCACCGAACCGTCCCGCCAGGTCTCGACGATCGAAGGCGGCCGCTTCCGGTCCCATGTGCCGGACAGTGCGAGCGCCCCGACCACCACGAGGACGACGGCCAGCACAAGCCCCCCGGAACGCCACCCTGTGCGCCCTCGTAACGACGACGTCATGCCACCGGATCATACGAGCCGGACGCGTCGCGCCGTGCGGTGTTCACCGCCTCCTCGTATCCGAAGTCCTCGGTGAGCCGCGCCACGATGCGGTCGGCGGCCCGGCCGTCGCCGAACGGGTTCCCCGCCCCGGCCATCCGCGCGTACTCCTCCGGATCGTCCAGCAACCGCCCGGCGGCGGTGAGGATCGCGTCCGGGTCCGTGCCCACCAGCCGGGCCGCCCCCGCCTCCACCGCCTCGGGGCGCTCGGTGGTGGTCCGCAGCACCAGCGCGGGCTTGCCCAGACTCGGGGCCTCCTCCTGTATCCCGCCGGAGTCGGTGAGCACCAGATCGCAGTCGGCGAGGGTGGCGGCGAAGTCCAGGTAGTCCAGCGGATCCACCACCCGCACCCCCGGATGGTCGTCCAGCTCCGGCAGCAGGGCCTCCCGCACCGCGGGGCTGCGGTGCAGCGGCAGCACGAGCTCCACATCGCCGCGGTCGGCCAGTCGGCGCAGCGCCGCGCCCATCGCGCGCATCCTCTCCCCCTGGTTCTCCCGGCGGTGCAGGGTCAGCAGCACCTTGCGGTGCGTGGTGCGGAAGGCGCTGCGCCCGGCGCCCTCCTCCAGCACCCATAACTGGTTGTCGATGACCGTATTGCCGGTGGTGATCACCTGCTGGGGCGGTACGCCCTCGGCCCGGAGCTGGGCGGCGGAGCGGTCGGTGGGGGCGAAGTGCCAGCGGGCCACCCGGCCGATCATCCGCCGGTTGAGCTCCTCGGGAAAGGGGTTGTCCAGGACACCGGTGCGCAGCCCCGCCTCGACATGGGCCACCGGCGTGCGTTCGTAGAACGCGGCCAGCGCACCGCACAGCGCCGTGGTGGTGTCGCCCTGGACCACCACCAGATCCGGCCGTTCGGCGCGGATCACCGTGCCCAGACCGTCCACCAGCCGCGCGGTCAGCTCCGACAGCCGCTGCCGGTCCCGCATCACGGCCAGGTCGGTCTTCACCCCGACCCCCAGCAGACCGAGCATCTGCTGAAGCATCTCGAGGTGCTGACCGGTGGTCACCACCACCGGCTGGAACCGCGCGGAGGCGGCCATCGCCCTGACCACCGGGGCCAGTTTGATCGCCTCCGGGCGGGTTCCGAGCACCAGCAGGGTGCGCACGGTGCGCGGCGGACGCGGCGCGGGGGCGGCGTCCATGGGCGACAGGGACACGGGTCTGCCGATGAGGGACATGGGTCTCCTTGACGAGAGGAGCGAAGAGGAAAGGAGCAACCGCACAAGCGGGATGGCACAGGGCGTGCGAGAGAAACCGGCGGTGCGTGAGGTGCGCAGGCGGTGCTGAGGTGCGAAAGGTTCAGCTACGGGCGGTCTTGAGCCAGGTGCGCTTTCCGGTGACGGCGCGCCACAGCCCCCACCAGCCGGCGGCGAACCAGATGTAGCCGTAGATCACGAAGATGTGGCCGAGCAGTACCGCGTGGAGCGCGCCGAGCGAGGATTCGCGCCGGCGGTAGACGAAGCCGTAGATCCAGGCCGCGGTGAAGGAGAGCAGATACGGGCCCAGGAACCACATGGTGGAGACCAGCGGCCGTCCGGCCGGCCGCCCAGCGGTCCGCCGACCGGGAACGCCGCGCCGGGACGGCCGGAAGGCATACCGGCGAAAAGCGGACATCGACCCACATCCGGCAGGCGCTCCGGGCCGCCGGACCGCGGGCGAACCGCGCACCGCGGGCCCTCGAGCCCGGCCAGGCCAAGACGCTCGTCCTGTACGACACGGCGGGCCCGTACGGGCACCTCGGTGAGCTGTACGCGATGGGCGTGGCCAACCTCGGCGGCCACTTCGGCACCGTGACCACCAAGCCGGTCCAGGAGTACACCCCCGGCCTGATGGAGAGCTACGACGCCACCGTGTACATCGGCTCCACCTACTACGGCGACGAGATCCCCGACGCCATACCGGAGGACTTCTACCTGGACACCCTGCTCTCCGAGCGGCCGGTGACCTGGGTCGGCGAGAACATCTGGAACATGGCGAACTCCGTCAGCCTCCAGGAGTTCGCGTACCGGTACGGATGGGACCCGACCTCGTCGTTCTACGACGTGGACGGCAGCGTCGGCCAGATCACCAAGGTGAACTACAAGGGCCAGGAGCTCACCCGGAAGATCCCGGCGGGCCAGGACCCCGGTGTTCTGCACCCCCACATCACACCCGGTGGGGACAACGCCACGGTGACCGAGCTGGCCCAGGCGGTCGACACCGCCGGTGGCGCGGAGAAGAACTCCCCGTGGGCGATCCGCTCCGGCAACCTGACCTACGTCGGTGAGATCCCCTTCACCTATGTCTCCGAGTCCGACCGGGTCATCGCCTTCCAGGACCTGCTCTTCGACGCGCTGGCCCCGGACACCGCCGAGCAGCACCGGGCCATGGTGCGCCTGGAGGACATCACCCCGCTCTCCGACACCACCAGCCTGCGGGCGATCGCGGACTACCTGAAGTCGAAGAACATCGCCTACGGCATCAATGTCATCCCGGTCTACAGCGACCCCAAGGGCGTACAGAACAACGGTGTGCCGCGCACCGTACGCCTCTCCCAGCGCCCGGCGCTGGTGAACACGCTCAAGTACATGCTCAGCAACGGCGCGGTGCTGATGGACCACGGCTACACCCATCAGTACGGCAACGTCGACAACCCGTACAACGGGCTCACCGCCGATGACTTCGAGTTCTTCCGGGCCCATGTGGACGCCACCGACACGGTGGTCTACGACGGTCCGGCGGCCGAGGACTCCGCCGAGTGGGCACAGGAGCGGGTCACCGCCGCACTGGCCGAGTTCGCGCGGGTGAGCCTGCCCACGCCGAAGCTGTGGACGACTCCGCACTACGCGGCCTCGGCCACCGACTACAAGGTGTTCGCGCAGAACTTCGCGGCCCGCATGGAGCGTCCGCTGTACTTCTCCGGCACCCTCTCCGGCACCCCGACCGACTCCAGCCGCTACCTGGGGCAGTTCTTCCCGTACCCGGTCACCGATGTCTACGGCACCAAGGTGCTCCCGGAGAACCTGGGCAGCTACGAGCCCGAGGCCCACAACAACAACCCGCCCCGGCTGGCGGCCGACCTGATCAACAACGCCAAGGCCAACCTGGCGGTACGGGACGGCTTCGCCAGCTTCTACTACCACCCCTACCAGCCGGTCGAGCCGCTGAAGGAGACCGTCGAGGGCATCCTGGCGCTCGGCTACACCTTCGTCAGCCCCGAGAGCCTGATCTGAGCCCGGCCTGATCCACCGTCACACCGTCCGTGTGCCGTTCCCGGTCCGCCCCGCGCGGGCCGGGAACGGCCGCGTAGTACCGGGTCCCTGCCCGAGGAAGGCCCTGCCCCGATGAGAGCGCTGAGGCGGGCGACCGCGGCGGTCACCGCCGCCGTCGCCGTCCTGACCGGATGCTCGTCCGATACGGACGACGACCGGCCCACCCCCCATGGCCAGGTGCGGGGCATCACCCTGCCCGCCTGGAACACCGATGACTACGACCGCCCCGAGGCCCGTCGCTATCTGCGCCAGATCGCCGGCACCGGCGCCCGGTGGGTGGTCTTCACCCCCACCTGGTACCAGAACGGGACCCGGCGCTCCACGCCGCACACCACCGAGGAGACCGCGAGCGACCGCAGTGTGCGGCGGATCGTCGGCCTGGCCCACGGCGCCGGGCTGAAGGTGATGCTCAAACCGCATGTGGACCTGGTGGACGGCGGCGACCGGGCCGGTATCCGGCCCGCCGACCCGGACGCCTGGTTCACCGCGTACCGGCGCTTCATCACCCACTACGCCCGGCTGGCCGGCGAACTGGACGTGGAGCAGTTCGCCGTCGGCACCGAACTGGCCGGCACCTCCACCGACCGGCGCCGCTGGACCCATGTGATCGACGCGGTGTGCGACACCTACGACGGCACGCTGACCTACGCCGCCAACTACGACGAGTACGCCCGTATCCGCTTCTGGGGCTCCCTCGATCTGATCGGCATCGACGCCTACTGGCCGCTGGCCGACTCCGCCACCGCCGACCCCGCCCGGCTGGCGAAGGGCTGGAAGCCGATCGTCGCCGAACTCGCCGCGTTCTCGGCCCGGTTGGACAAGAAGATCCTGTTCACCGAGGCCGGATACGTCAGCCAGCGGGGCACCGCCGCCGAGCCGTACTCCTGGACCGTCAGCGAGCGCGCGGCGGCGGATGAGCAGTCCGCCGCGTATGACGCGCTGCTGACCGCCCTCGACGGCCGGTCGTGGTGGGCCGGGGTGTGCTGGTGGATGTGGGACGACTGGCCGGACAGCGGCGAGACCGCGCCCCGGCTGGCCTACACCCCCCATGGCAAACCCGCCGAGCAGGTGCTGCGCCGCTGGTGGCGGGCGTGACCCGGGAGGTGTGGGCCGACCGCCGCCGGTCCTGAGGAGCGGTTCTCGCCGGAGCCGCTCCTGCCAGGGGCGGCTGTCGTGCGGGACACCCGCGACAGCCCGCAGATGGCCTCGACCCCTCCGACCGCTTCGGCAACCGCGATTCCGGCCGCCGACCGCCTACGATCCCGCTGTGGCCCACTTCCGCATCCAGCGGCGCTCCCCGCTGCCCGCCGGCGAGACCTGGCGACGGCTCACCGACTGGCGGCGCCACGGCGCCCATGTACCACTGAGCGGCGTCACCGTGCGTCCGGAGGGGCCGACCCGGGTGGGCACGGTGGTCGTGGTGCGCACCGGTGTGGGCCCCGCCGGATTCGACGACCCCATGGAGGTCGTGCGCTGGGATCCACCCGCCGGTGACGCTCCCGGTGGGTGCAGGCTGGAGAAGCGTGGCCCGGTGGTCCTGGGGTGGGCCGAGATCGAGGTGCGCCCCCGGGGCGGCGGGTCCGAGGTGGAGTGGCGCGAGGAGGTGCGGCTACGGGGGCTGCCCCGGCTGTTCGACCCGCCCACGGCCTGGTCCGGCCGACTGCTTTTCGGCCGTGTGGTCGACGCGCTGCTCAAACAGTGACGGGCGCCCGTCTCGAACGTATGAGTCGCTCTTCAAGTGGACTGCCCCGTAAGGCGTTTGACGGCCATCGCCCGGCACGATCATCCGCGCTCGCGGCTGGGTAGGGATACGCCGGGGCCCATATCGCCCACGGCCCCCAGCACCCAGCACCCCGTACGGCGCACCGCACCCGTCCCGGCATCACCGCACCGTCCCCGAAGGCCGCCGAATGCCACGGAGGAGATGGCCCATGCGCAGTCGCTCCAGCACCCTGGCCCGCGTCACGGTGTTGTTCACCCTGCTCGCCCTGCTGCTGCCCACCGGCGCGGCCGCCACCGCGGCCACCGCCCCCGGGCCACTGCCGGTCGTCACCCCGCGCCCGCAGGAGATGTCCCGCATCGGAGCGGATGTCCATGTCCCCGACCGGGTCCGCCTCGTCATCGCGGACGGTGTGGACCGCCCGACGCGTGATCTGATCACCTCGGTGCTCCGCCGCGCGGGGGCCTCGCGCATTCAGGACGGCGCTGGGCCGAAGCTGACCGTGACCGTCGGCCGGATCGCCGATCCACGGGTCGTGCGGGCGCTGCGGGCCGCCGGGGGCCGGGTGCCGGGCGGCCCGCTTCCGGCCGAGGGCTATGCGCTCACCGCGGGAGGTACCTCGGTGGCGCTCGCGGGCGCGGACTCGGACGGCGTATACTACGCGGCGCAGACGCTGCGTCAGCTGGTTTCCGGCCACCGGGCGATCGCGTCCGTCTCGGTGGCCGACCATCCGCTGATGCCGCTGCGCGGGGTGATCGAGGGCTTCTACGGAAGCCCCTGGACCCACGCCGAGCGGATGGACCAGCTGGCGTTCTACGGGGACGTCAAGATGAACACCTACATCTACGCGCCGAAGGACGACCCCTACCACCGGGAGAAGTGGCGCGAACCGTACCCGGCCGCCGAACTCGCGGAGCTCGGCGAGCTCGTCCGGCAGGCCACCGACCACCATGTGCGGTTCACCTTCGCCGTCTCCCCGGGGAACTCCATCTGCTACAGCGACCCCGCCGACATCGCCGCGCTGGAGGCCAAGCTGGACGCGGTCTACGACTTCGGGGTGCGCAGCTTCTCCATGCCGCTGGACGACATCAGCTACACCCGCTGGAACTGCGAGTCCGACCGCGCCACTTACGGAGACCCCTCGTCGAAGGCCGCCGCCGAGGCGCAGTCCGACCTGCTCAACACGGTGCAGAAGGCGTACCTGGACGAACGGGCGGACACCAGGCCGCTCCAGATGGTGCCGACCGAGTACGGGGACGTCACCGACACTCCGTACAAGCGTGTTCTGCGCGAGCGGCTGGACGCGCGGGTCGAGGTGATGTGGACCGGAACGGATGTGGTGCCGCCGCGCATCACCGTCGCCGACGCGGAGCGGGCCGCGGGAGTGTGGGGGCGGAAGGTCTTCGTCTGGGACAACTACCCGGTCAACGACTACGGCCAGGCCGAGGGAAGATTGTTGCTCGCTCCGTACGACGCCCGTGAGCCCGGACTGCACCGGCAGCTCTCGGGTCTGGTCCTCAACCCGATGAACCAGGCCGCCGCCAGCAAGGTGGCCCTCTTCGGCGGAGCGGACTTCGCCTGGAACGACACGGGCTACGACGCCACCCGCACCTGGGAGGCCGCCGCCCGCCACCTCGCCGGGAGCGCCCCTGGCACGCGGCCGGGGCGTTCGGACGACACCGTTCGCTCGCTGCTGGCCTTCTTCGACACCCAGCATCTCGCGCCCACCTTCGGCGCCGAACCCTGGCAGCCGCAGGCCCCCGAACTCGCCGCCCGGCTCGACCGGTTCCGTACCGCCTGGGAGGCGGGGCACGAGCGGACGGCCCTGCGCGATCTGCGCCCGTACGCCAGGCTGCTGGCCGAGGCCCCCGAGCGCATCAGGGCCGGGGTGGCCGACCGGGGATTCGTGGCGGACAGCGCGCCCTGGCTCGAGGCGCTGTCGCTGTGGGGGCGCGCCTTCGAGCGCACCCTGGACGCGCTGGGCGCCCGTCTCGACGGCCACGACGCCGATGCGGCCCGGTGGTTCGCCGGGGCGGCGGCCGACGCGAGGCGGGCCGGGGAGATCCGCACCATCCCGGGCGAGACCCGACCCGAGGGGCCGGTGCGCATCGCCGACGGGGTGCTCGACACATTCATCGCCGAGTCGGCCGAGTCGGCGGAACCGGCGGAGACCGGCTGAACTGCCCTGACCCCGCCCGGGTTGTCGAAGCGCTCGCGCGTCCCCCCAAGGGGGTGGTGACTCTAGGGTGATCATGCACTACGCTCCGTAGTATGGGGGTTTTGGGGGAACAAACGGGGCGAGGGACCGCGGTAGTGATCGGCGGAGGTCTCGCCGGGATGCTGGCCGCATGGGCGCTGCGTGGATATGCCGAGCGCATTGTCGTCGTCGAGCGCGACCGCTATCCCGAGCGGCCCGCGTTCCGCTCGGGCGTTCCGCAGGGGCGCCACGCGCATCTGCTGCTCGAGGCCGGACACCGGGCGCTGGAGGAGCTGATGCCCGGTGCGCGCGAGGAGTTGCGGGCCGCCGGTGCGGTGCGCGTTCCGATGTCGGGTGTGCGCTGGCTGAGCGCGGCCGGATGGCTCGCGAAGTACGAGAGCGAGATCGCGTTCCTCTCGTGCACCAGACCGCTGCTCGACCACACCGTGCTGCGCCGGGTGCGCGGTGAGCCCACGGTGCGCTGGCTGGAGAACACGGACGTCGTCGGACTCCTCGGCACACCGGCCGAGGTGACGGGCGTCCAGGTCCGGGCGCGTGGCGACGCCCGCGCCCAGGTGCGCGAGGTGCGCGCGGAGATGGTGGTGGACGCCTCCGGGCGCACCTCCTGGCTCCCCTCTTGGCTGGCCCAGCTGGGCTGCCCGCCCGCCCCCGAGGAGCGCGTCGACGCGGGCGTGTCGTACGTGAGCCGGCTGTACCACCGCGCGGCCGGGCCGGATCCCGGCTTCGACGCGCTCTATCTCCAGACCAGGGCCCCCGACGTGCCCAGGCTCGGTGTGGTGCTGCCCGTGGAGGACGGCCGGTGGATCGCCAGCCTCGGCAGTATGCGCGGTGCGCAGGCCGAGCCCGGTACGGCCGGTTTCGACCGGCAGCTGCGGCTGCTGCGCGACCCGAGCCTGCGCGAGCTGCTGGTCCGGGCCGAGCCCGCCGGTGCGGTCCGCGGCTTCTGGCCCGGCCCGGGTGTGCGGCGTCACTACGAGCGCCGGGCGCCGGGCGGCCTGGTGGTCATCGGAGACGCCGTGTGCACCTTCAACCCGGTCTACGGCCAGGGCATCACCGTGGCCGCGCTCGGCGCCCGCGCCCTGCGGGCCGCCGCCGAGCGCCACGGCTCCATCGGCCACCGTATGGCGGACACCGCCCGTAAGGGCATCGCGGCCGCCACCAACACCGCCTGGATGCTGTCCTCCAGTGAGGATGTGCGCTTCCCCGCCACCACCGGCGGCCCCGCCGGACTGCCGGTCCGCGCCCAGCACCGCTATCTGGACCGGGTCATCCGGCGGGCCACCGTCGACCCGGCGGTCTGCAACGCCCTGCACGAGGTGATGTCCCTGGTCGCAGCCCCTACCGCGCTGATGCGCCCCGCCGTCCTGAGGTCCGTTCTACGCGGGGGAGGGAGCGGCCGACCCGCATCCCCCTAGTGATCGTCGCGGCATACGGACGGTGCTGGTGGACCGCCCTAGCATCGGCAGCATCCGGGTGTTGAGGCCACACCGGACCCATGCCCCGACCCATGTCAACGGACCACCAGACGGCGCCCCATCAGGAGCACAGCGTGCGAGCGACTTTCGCGGATTTCGCCATCGATCCGCCTCGATTCGGCAATGCCACGGCCCGGTACGCAAAGTGCCATCCCGACCGTGACCGGCTCGCGATCGGCGCGGGCGCGAGTGTCGAACTCGACTTCGCTCTGGACCGCGACGAGCTGCCGGAGCAGCTGACGCTGACCCTGATCGCACGGGTCTCACCACTGGGGGAATCCCTGGGATGCGCGCCGATCGACATCACCGTCAACGGGCATGCGGTGATCGAGCAGTTCACCGTGCCCGGTGGCGCCCGGCCCCGGGAGGTGGCGTTCGCGGTCCCCGGTGAGGCGCTGGTGGCGGGCGCGAACACGCTGTACGTCCGTGGCTGCGACGAGGCGCGCGGCCTGCTCTGGCTGTACCGGATCACCGTCGAGCCCTCGCGCATCTGCGCCCGTATGCACCTCATGGCGGAGGAGCAGCGCGACGAGGCCGCGGTGTGGGCCTATCGCACCGAGTGGCGCGCCCCGGGCTCGGCCGCCTGGCGGCCCGCCCCGCGGCTGCTGGTCCATCTCGACCGGGGCGAGGGCTCGCTCCCGGTCCGGCTCGCCTGGCGCGGGCAGGACGGCGCGGAGGCGTCGATCGGCTTCCAGCCGGCGATGACCGAGTTCTACGGACACCGGCGGGCCGCCGACGGCGCGCTCACCGAGTACCGGGGGGCGCTGGAAGGGCGTTCATCGCTCCGGGACAGCGCGTTGGAGGAGGTGATGCACCGCTTCCGCACGGTGGAGGGCGGCGGGGCCGGGGGCCGCCACCTCGGCCAGGAGCTGCGTCTGCTGATCGAGGACGGGGGACCGCCCGTCGAGCGGGTCATCTGGGGCGACCCGTCGGGGCACTCGGGCACGGTGTCGCTGCTCGCCGCCGAGCCAGGCCCGGAGGCCGAGGTGACCGACCTGGTCACCAGGGTCCGGGCGCACAGCGAGTTCACCGAGGCGGGCGAGGTGGCGGAGAACCTGCTGCACGACTCATGGCACAAGTGGCTCGGCCATGGCGACAGCGCCTGGCTGGAGTTCACCCTGCGGCGCCCGGCCGCCGTCGGTCACTACGTCCTGACCTCGGCGAACGACGTCCCGGGCCGCGATCCCAGGGACTGGACCTTCAAGGGTTCCGACGACGGGGAGCACTGGGTGGACCTCGACTTCCGCATCGAGGAGAGCTTCGCGCACCGCCATCAGCCCAGGGGATTCACCTTCCCCGCCCGTACGCCCTATCGCCACTACCGCCTGGAGATCACCCGGAACGCGGGGGAGGACCAGATCCAGCTCTCCCAGGTCCGGCTCTTCACCTCCGCGCCCCAGCCGAAGGGCTTCATCGGCCACTACCAGCGGGCGGGCGAGGCGCCCACCGGATACCGCGGCACATCGGTGACGGCCGCCCCGGAGCCGGAGTCCGCGGCGGCATTGCCGCGGGCCATCGAGCAGTGGCGGTCGTATCTCGCGGAGTACAGCGCGACCATCCTGCGGGTGGCCGACGAGGAGGAGCTGAGCGAGGTCGGCGACGAGCAGCGGGCCGCCGGCTGGCTCGGGTTCGAGGGCGCGGACGAGGAGAGCGTCCTCGCCCTGGAGGAGCGGCTCGGCACCCGGCTCCCGCCCAGCTATCGAGCCTTCCTGGGTGCCTCCGACGGCTGGCTGAACATCAGCCCGTTCATGTGGCGGATGCGGACGGCCAAGGCGGTCGGCTGGCTGCGCGAGGCCGACTACGAGACCTGGCGTGTCATCCGGGGCGGCGAGGGCGACGACTGGGACGACACCGCGTTCATGGACCGGGCGCTGCTGATCTCCGAGGAGGGGGACGCCCAGCACTGGCTGCTGGACCCTGCCGATGTGTCCGAGGACGGGGAGTGGGCCGCCTACATCTGGGCGAGCTGGTATCCGGCCCTGGGGGACCGGCACGCCTCGTTCGCCGAGCTGGTCGCCGAGGAGCGCACCGGCTTCGAGGACCAGGCGGCCCCCGAGGTCCGTACGGCGCGTCCCGAGAGCGCCGAGGAGCTGGTGGCCGAGGGCAGGGCGCAGGCCCTGCGGGGCGAGGTGCGCAAGGCGATGGCCACCTTCGAGCAGGCCACGGTCAAGGGGTCGGGCGCGGGCGCGTATCTGGGGATCATCCTGGGGGCGTTCCTCGACATCAGCGCCGCCCACCACTGGATACGCACCGGCATCCTCGGCAACGCGCACGTCATGGAGGCGATCGGCATGGAACAGTTACGGGCCGAGGCCGCCCCGCTCTATCTGCGCTGTGCGGCCGAGGAGTGGACCGGCGCCCCCGGCGGCTATCTCCCGGCCCTCGGTGACATCCTGCCGCGGCTCCCGGAGGGCGTCGACGGTGTCGTGGGCGCGGGCGGTGTGGCCGCCGGTGGCGCCGCCACCGAGGGCGACGACACCGCCGCCTGGATGGCCAGGGCCGCCGCCTTCGTCCCGCCGGCCCTGCCCGAATCCCGCACCTTCCAGCAGGCCCTGGACCTGGCCAGGGCACTGGCCGACCGCGGTGCCACCGATCAGTCGTGGGCCGTGATCGAGGCCGCCCTGCCCCACTGGCACGGCGACTCCCCGCACCGCATCGCCCCGGTCGTCCTTCTCACCGATCCGGCCTTCCGCGAGGTGATCACCCCGGCCCGGGCGCGTCGCGTCGTCACCACGCCCCGCGGGGAGTTCCGCGAGTAGCGCCCGGCCCCCGCGTGGCCCGGCCCGCTACGGCCCGCACTGCCATGAACCGCCCTTCTACGGCCTGCCGTCCTACGGCTTGCCGTCCGCTGCCGGAAGACCGTCCAGGAGGGTGCCGAGCGCGGCGGTGACCAGCGCGCACACCTCGTCCGGATCGGCGTCGGCCAGCGGCTCCTTGCCCACCAGCACTCGCATCATCCCTATGCCGAGCAACCAGGACAGCGCCAGATCCGCCCGCAGCTCGTGGTTGTCCGCGCTGGACAGGGAGGCCAGCACCCGCGCGTAGTCGTCGCTGATGGCGCGCACCGCCGTACCGATCTCGTCACCGCTGTCCACCGAGCGCAGCAGGGTGGCCAGCGCACGGCCGCCCGGCTCCTTACCGCCCGGTCCCAGCAGCCCGCGCAGGGCGGCCTCCAGCAGCTCATGGGGTGGGGTGGTGCGCAGCTGCTCCTCCCCGTTGCGCGCGATCACCTCGCCGAACAGCGCGCTTTTCGAGCCGAAATAGCGGAAGAGAAGCGCCTGGTTGGCCCCCGCGCGATCGGCGATGTCCCGCACCGTCGCCCGTTCGTAGCCCCGCTCGGCGAAGAGCGCCGCCGCGGCCTCCAGCAACCGCCGGCGTGTGTCCCGCGCGTCCCGGTGCTGCCTCTCGGACACGGTCGTCCCCATCACGACACCCCTCTCGTCTGCTTCCGGCGAATCCCCGTCGGCCCGTCAGATCAACGGCGCAAAGGGGCCGTTGACCGTATCAGCCGATGCCTCCTACGTTTGTAAGCACGTGCTTACGCAAGGGAGGTCACGATGACCACAGCGGAGACGACACCCATCGCCTACCCCTTCAACTCCTCCGAGGGGCTGGCGCTCAGCGAGGCGTACGAAGAGGCCAGGAACCGCACCGGATTACTCCGGGTGCGCATGCCCTACGGCGAGCCCGCCTGGCTGGCCACGCGGTACGCCGACGCCCGGCTGGTGCTCGGGGACCGGCGCTTCAGCCGTGCGGAGGTGCTTCACCACGACGAGCCACGGCAGTCCGAGGGCCGGCGCGACGGCGGCATCCTCACCATGGACCCGCCCGACCACACCCGGCTGCGCACGCTCGTCGCCAAGGCGTTCACCGTCCACCAGGTGGAGAAACTCCGGCCGTGGGTACGGCAGTTGACCCATGACCTGCTGGATGGCCTGGAGGCCGCGGGACCGCCCGCCGATCTCGTGGACCGCTTTGCCCTGCCCATTCCGGTCGGCGTCATCTGCGCCATGCTGGGCGTCCCGGAGGAGGACCGGCCCCGGTTCCGCGTCTGGAGCGACGCCGCGCTGTCCACCAGCTCGCTGAGCGCGGAGGAGCACACCCGCAACACCGAGGAGCTGCGCGCCTATATGGCCGGGCTGATCGAGGACCATCGCAGCAGCCCGCAGGACGACATCATGAGCTCGCTGATCGAGGCGAGGGACGCGGGCGACCGGCTGTCCGAGCTGGAACTCGTGGATCTGTGCGTGGGCATCCTGGTGGCCGGGCACGAGACCACGGCCACCCAGATCCCCAACTTCGTGTTCACGCTGCTGGAGCACCCGGACGAACTGCGGCGGCTGCGCGAGGACCCCGACCTGCTGCACGGCGCCGTCGAGGAGCTGCTGCGCTTCGTCCCGCTGGGCATGGCGGCCTCCATGCCCCGTTACGCCACCGAGGACATCGAGGTGGGCGGCACCCTGGTGCGCGCCGGGGAGCCCGTGCTCGTGGCCGTCGGCTCGGCCAACCGCGACGCGCTGCGCTTCGACGAACCGGGCACCCTGAACGTCGCCCGCCCCGCCACCCAGCACCTCGGGTTCGGCCACGGTGTGCACCACTGCCTGGGCGCGCCGCTGGCCCGTCTGGAGCTCCAGGAGGCGCTCGGCGCGCTGATCACCCGCTTCCCGAACCTGCGGCTGGCCGGGGACGTGGAGTGGAAGGGCCGGATGCTGGTTCGCGGGCCCCGCGTCATGCCGGTCGGGTGGTGAGCCGGATGACCTGGAAGGCCGAGGTCGACGGTGGCCGGTGCATGGCGTCCGGCATGTGCGCCGGGATCGCCCCCGATCTGTTCGTCCTGGACGAGGAGCACGCCCGGCCGCTGGGCGAGGAGGTCCCGGAGGAGGAGCGGGTGCTGGACGCGGCGGACTCCTGTCCCGCGCTGGCGATCACCATCCGCGACGGCACCACGACCGTCGGACCGCGTCCCTGAACCCCGCTCCGGAAACCCCGTGTCAGGGCTTGTGGGCCACGCCCGCCCAGAACGACACCTCGGCGTCGGTCACATCGCCGGTCTCCACATGGGAGTCCCTTTCGGCCAGGTCGGTCCGCCAGCGGTGCGGCACCTCAAGGCCCGGTTCGACCAGCTCCAGATCGGTGAAGAAGCGCTCCACCTCGTCCTTGGTGCGGATTTTCCCCTGGATGCCGCCGCTGTGGTAGACCTGCACGGTCTTCTGGGTGGCCTCGGGGTCGAAGTCCGGGGTGATATGGCTCAGCACCAGATAGGAGCCGGGGGCGAGCGCGTCGACCAGCCGCCGGACGAGGTCGTACGGGCCCCAGTCGTCGGGGACGAAGTGCAGCAGCGAGACCAGGCTCAGCGCGACCGGCTGGGACAGGTCCAGCACCTCGGTGAGGTCGGGCGAGGCGAGGATCGTCTCGGGCTCGGTGATGTCCCCGTGCACATAGGCGGTGCGGCCCTCGGGGCGGCTCTTGAGCAGGGCCTGGGCGTGGGCGAGGACGATGGGGTCGTTGTCCACGTAGACGATCCGGGACTCCGGGGCGATCCCCTGGGCCACCTCGTGCAGATTCGGCCGGGTGGGAATGCCGGTGCCGATGTCGAGGAACTGGCGGATGCCCCGTTCGGCGGCGAGGAACCGGATCGCGCGGTGCATCCAGGCCCGGTTGGTCCGGGCGGCGATCATGACACCCGGCCACAGGGTGAGGACCTTGGCGGCGGCCTCACGGTCGGCGACGTAGTTGTCCTTGCCGCCCAGGAAGTAGTCGTACATCCGGGCGCTGTGCGGTCGCCCCTGGTTGAGGGGGGTGTTGGGGGGCTCCGGCCCGCTTCCGGTCTGGGATGCTACCCCTTGCGCGGTCACGTGGTGTTCTCCTCCGTATCCGGGCGCGATCCCTCGCGCCGCGGCCGACTGGTTCCATGGATGGTAACCGCGTGATCGTACGAGGAAGTTGAGGGGCCCGGAAGCGGCCGGCGCCCCCACGCGCCGGCCGCACCCGCTGCCACGGCTCCGGTCAGGAGGCCACGTTGTCCATGCGTTCGCGCAGGCTGCGCGGGCGCATATCGGTCCACACCTCGTCGACGTACGCGGAGCACTCGTCCTTGGTGCCCTCCTTGCCGACGGGGTGCCAGCCCTCGGGCACCTCGAGGTCGGCCGGCCACAGCGAGTACTGGTCCTCGTCGTTGCGCAGCACCTGGTAGCGGGCGTTGTCGTCCATGGTCGGTCTCTCCTGTCGAGGATCGGGCGTAGTGGTGATATCGGTGATGGTCGGTGAAGTGGATGGATATGGATGACGGTCAGTCGGCCGTGGCGGGCCGCCCGGTCTCGTGGCGCCGGGACAGCGTGCGCAGGGTCGGGCTGAGAGTGGCCAGGACGGCCGCGGCGGCCATCCCCGCCGAGCAGAGCAGGAGCGCCCGGTCGCCCGGCAGGGCCTGGGCGAGCGACCCGCCCAGCGCGGGACCGGCCGCGCTCGCGGCACCGCAGGCCAGAACGAGGGTGCTGGTGAGCCTGCCGCGCAACTCGTCCGGGGTGCGCAGCAGTTGCTCGGTCATGATCGCTGTGTTCGCCGTCGGCGGGAACAGCGCGATCAGGGCGAACAGCACCCCGATGAGATAGCCGCTGTCCATCAGCACGGTGACCGGGGCCAGCACGGCCAGGGCCCAGAACACCGCGATGATGCCGCCGTACGGGCCCAGCCGCCGGTGCAGTACGGGCGCCACCAGCGCGCCGAGCACCCCGCCCACCCCGAGCATGGCCGCCATTACACCGACCTCGCCGGAGGGCACCCCCCGGGACTCGGCGAGCACGATGACGACGAGGTAGTAGGCGCTGAAGAACAGGTTGAGCACCACCGCGCACACCACCGTGACCCGGATCCGGCGCTCCCGCCACACCCACCGCAGCCCGGCCAGCGCCTCACGGCCCAGCGGGCCCGCACCGCCCGTGGGCCGCTCGCGCCGGGGCAGCCTGACGAAGAGCAGCACGACGAAGGAGAGCGTGTGTGTCACGGCGTCCACCAGGAAGGGGACGAACCGCCCCACGGCGAACAGGAATCCGCCGGTCGCGGTGCCCGCCAGCTGCCCCATCGAGGCACGTGCGGTGTTCATCGCCACCGCCGTGGGCAGATGCTCGTCCGCCACCAGGGCCGGCAGCGACGCGCTCTCCGCCGGTTCGAAGAGCGCCGCGCTCGCCCCGAACACCGCCGCCACGGCCACCATGTGCCAGACGGTGGCCGCACCGGCCCACACGGCCGCCACCAGGCTGATGGCGGAGACCGCCTGGGCCGCCTCACAGCCCAGCATGATGGCCTTGCGGTCATAGCGGTCCACCAGGACACCCGCCGGGAGCCCGGCCACCATCTGCGCGGCGGCGATGGTGCCCATGACCAGACCGGAGGCGGCGCCCGAGCCGGTGAGCGCGAGGACCAGCAGCGGAAACGCGATCAGCGCCGAGTGGAAGCCGAACTCCGAGAGCGCCTGACCGCCCCACAGCAGCCGGTAGTCCCGGTTGCGCGACAGGGGAACCGGCGGGGGCACCGGCGGGGCCGCGGTCATACGGCGCCCCGGCAGTCCGCGGCGATCCGGCGCAGCGCCTCCGCGAAGTCCCCGGCCACCGACTCCACGGTCCGCCTCTCGTGCACATCGGGGCGGTAGCGCCAGGTGAAACCGAGCCGGCCGTCCTGCACCGCGCCCACCACCTCCAGCAGATGGGAACCGGCCTCGCGCGGATCGTGGTCCTGGCCGAACGACCCGCGCTCGGCGTGGACCAGACCGCCCTGGGACCGCGCCGACCGGGCGTCCCACTGGCCCAGGTAGTTGAACACGATCTGCGGCCCGGCGCCGTCGCGGGACAGCCGCTCGCGCAGCGCGGGCGGCCCGAACGTGCGCAGCGCCCCGAAGCCGAAGCCATTGCCGGGTACGGTCCGCAGCCGCCGCCTGACCGACTTGACCAGCCCGCGCCAGTCGGCGGGTCCCCCCTCGGGGATGTCCGGCAACTCGAAGGAGACCGGGTACATCGTGGTGAACCAGCCCACCGTACGGGAGAGATCGACACCGTCCAGGATGTCCTCGCGCCCATGGCCCTCCAGCTCCACGGAGACCCGCTCCCGGCCGGTCCAGCGGGACAGCGCCAGCGCGAGGGCGGCGAGCAGCACATCGTTGATGCGGGTGCGATAGGCGGTGGGCGCCGAGCGCAGCAGCGCCTCGGTGTCCCGTTCGTCGAGCGTGACCGGCACCGTACGGATCTCGGCCCCGGGCGCGGCCACCTGGTGGTCGACCGGCAGTGGCCGGGCGTCGAGGGCCCCGCACCAGTGGTCGGCCTCATGGTCCAGGGCGCCCTCGGCGACATGCTCCGCGAGCCGCCTCGCCCAGTCGCGGAAGGCGGTGGTCTTGGGGCCGAGGTCCACCGGTTCGCCCCGTACGCCCTGCTGATAGGCGATGTCCAGGTCGTCCAGCAGGATCCGCCAGGACACCCCGTCGATGACCAGATGGTGCGCGGTCAGGAAGAGGAACGGCCGCCGGGCCTCGCCGAAGCGGAACAGCGCGGCCCGCAGCAGCGGCCCCCGGCCGAGCCCGAAGTCCGCGTGGAGCGCGTCGGCCGCCTTCTCCATCGCGGCGTCCGCTTCCCTGGCCGGCAGACCGGACAGATCGTGGCGGTCCAGGACGGCGATGTCGGCCTCCGGCGCCGGGACGTGGCTCCGCCACTGGCCGCCCTCCTCGGTGAACCGGGTGCGCAGCGCGTCATGGTGGACCAGGAGCGCGGCCAGCGCCCCCTCCAGCGCCTTCTCGTCCGGCTCCTGGTGCAGCTCCAGCAGCGTGGACTGGTTGAAGTGGTGCGGATTGACGGTGTGGGTGGCGAAGAACCAGTCCTGGATCGGGGTGAGCGGAAGCGACCCGGTCACCGGCTCCGCACGGCCCTCGTCCCGCTCGGCCGTGGCCACGGTGGCGAGCGCGGCCACCGACTGATGGGTGAACAGATCCTTGGTGGTCAGCCGCAGCCCGGCCTGGCGGGCCCGGGAGACCACCTGGATGCTGAGGATGGAATCCCCGCCGAGCTCGAAGAAGTTGTCCGCCACCCCCACCCGTTCCAGACCGAGCACATCGGCCCAGATGTCCGCGATCCGGCGTTCCATCGGGGTGCGCGGGGCGACATGGTCCGCACCGGAGGCGGCGGGTGCCACATCCGGATCGGGCAGGGCCCGGCGGTCGACCTTGCCGTTGGCCGAGAGCGGAAGGGCGTCCAGGGTGGCGAAGGCCGACGGCACCATATGGGACGGAAGGGTCCGCCCCAGGGCGTCGCGCAGCGAGGCGGCGGTCGGCGAGGCGCCCGGCGCCGGGACGACATAGCCCACCAGCCGCTTCCCACCGGAGGGCTGCTCGGGGGTCGGGGCGGTCTCCCGTACGGCGACCACCGCCTCCCGCACCTCCGGGCTGCGCCGCAGCGCGCTCTCCACCTCGCCCGGTTCGATCCGGAAGCCCCGCACCTTGACCTGGTCATCGGCCCGGCCCAGGAACCTCAGCGCACCCTCGCCGGTCCACCGCACCACATCGCCGGTGCGGTACATCCGGCCGCCCGCCGGGCCGAACGGATCGGCCACGAACCGTGCGGCGGTCAGCCCCGGACGGCCCAGATAGCCCCGCGCCAGGCCCGCGCCCGCCACATACAGCTCCCCGGCCACGCCCACCGGCACCGGGCGCAGCGCCTCGTCCAGCACATAGACCCGGGTGTTCGGGATCGGCCGGCCGATCGGCGGGGCCCCCGACCCCGCCGTCAGCGGTTCGGACCAGGTGCTCACCACCGTGGCCTCCGTCGGGCCGTACGAGTTGACCATCCGCCGGCCCGGCGCCCAGCGGTCCACCAGTCCGGCGGAGCAGGCGTCGCCGCCGACGATCAGGGTCCGCAGATCCGGCAGCCCCGCCCGCCACGCCGCCTCCGGCACGGTGGCCAGCGCGGCCGGGGGGATCAGCGCATGGGTGATCCGCTGCCCGTCGAGCACCTCGGCCAGCCGCTCGCCCAGCAACGGCCCCTCGTCACCGATCACCAGCGCCGCGCCACGGGGCAGCGAGACGCACAGCTCCAGAACGGAGGCGTCGAAGCTGGGGGAGGAGAACTGGAGCACCCGGTCCCCGGCCCGCACGCCGTAGTGTTCGACCGCGGCCGCCGAGAAACCGGCCAGCCCCGCATGGGTGACCACGACCGCCTTGGGCACACCGGTGGAACCGGAGGTGTAGATGACATACGCCGGATGGTCCGGTGTCAGCCCACGGCCGGGCGGTGGCCCGGCCGGGCCGTCCTCGGCCCAGACCGAGACCGCGTCGTCGAGCACCACCGAGGGCGCGGCGTCCCGCAGCATGAACGCCACCCGCTCCTTCGGATAGCCGGGGTCCACCGGCAGGAACGCGCCACCCGCCTTCACCACGGCCAGCTGCGCCACCAGCATCTCCACCGAACGCGGCAGCACCAGCGCCACCAGGCGCTCCGGTCCCACGCCCAGGCCGATCAGCCGGTGCGCCAGCCGGTTCGCGGCCACCTCCAGTTCGGCGAAGGTGAGATCGCCCTTTCCGTACCGCACGGCCGTGGCGTCCGGGGAGACGGCCACCTGCCGCTCGAACAGCTCGCGCAGCGTGGCGCGCTCCACCTCCCGCCCGGTGTCGTTCCACTCGACCAGGGTGCGCCGCAGCTCGGCCGGGGTGGTCAGCGGCAGCGCGCCCACCGCCCGCTCCGGATCCTCGGCGATCCCGGCGAGCAGCGCCCGCAGGGCCGTGCCCATCCGCTGCACGGTCGGGGCGTCGAACAGATCGGTGCTGTAGCCGATCAGCCCGCGCAGCACACCTCCCTCTGCCTCGGCGAACTCGAAGGTGAGGTCGAAGGCGGCCGTCCCCGTATCGAGCTCCACGTCCGCCAGCTCCAGACCGGGCAGCTCGAGCGTCCGGCCCGGCGCGTTCTGGAGCACCACCATCGCCTGGAACAGCGGTGTCCGGCTGGTGTCCCGGGGCGGCCGCACCTCGTCCACCACCCGCTCGAACGGCACCGCCTGATGGGCGAAGGCGTCCAGGACGGTGCCGCGCACCTCGGCCAGGAAGTCGCCGAAACGGGCGCGCGGATCGACCGTGGAGCGCAGCACCAGGGTGTTGACGAAGAACCCGATCAGCCGCTGCACCTCGGCGCGCTCCCGCCCCGAGGTGACGGTGCCGACCGCGATGTCCCGTCCGCCCGAAAGCCGGGCGAGCAGGATCTGGGACGCCGCCACCAGCGTCATGAACAGCGTGGTTCCCCGCGCCCGCCCGAACTCCTCGAGGCGCAGGCTCACCTCGGCGGGCACGGTGAACTCCACGGTGGCGCCGTACTTCGTCCGCACCTCGGGGCGGGGTCGGTCGGTGGGCACCTCCAGCGGCGGGACTTCGGCCAACTGGCGTGTCCAGTAGGCCAGTTCCTCCTCCGCGCGGGGTGCGGTGAGTTCGGCCCGCTGCCAGGCGGCGAAGTCCGCGTAGTGCACCGGGAGCGGGGGCAGCGCCGCGGGCTCACCGCTCAGCGCCGCCCGGTACAGATCCCCTAGATCGCCGGTGAGCACACCGGTGGACCAGCCGTCCGTGATGATGTGATGCAGCGTCAGGCTCAGTATGTGCTCCTGGGCGCCGAGCCGGATCAGACCGGTCCGCAGCAGCGGGCCACGTCGCAGGTCGAACGGGCGCGCCCGTTCGTACTCCAGCAGCTCCGCCAGCTCCATCTCCCGCTCGTCGGTGGGCAGATGGGACAGGTCGTACGGGTCGAGCCGGATCTCCCACGGGTCGTGGACGATCTGCACCCCGCGGCCGTCCACCGCGTCGAAGGTGGTCCGCAGCGACTCATGGCGGGCCACCAGCGCGGTCAGCGCCGCGCCGAGCGCGTCCACATCGAGGGCTCCCCGCATCCGCAGCGCCAGCGGGGTGATGTACTCGGCGCTGTCCGGTGCGAAGGAGTCCAGGAACCACAGACGTTGCTGCGGATACGACAGCGGCAGCTCGCCGTCCCGGGGCACCGGTGTGATCGGGGCCGGCCGGTCCCCGGCGCGGCCGTCCTTGCCGTCGAGCGCCTCGGCCAGGGCGGCGAGGGTCGGATGGGTGAACACCAGACGGGGCGAGGGCTCCACTTCGAGCACCTCGCGCAGCCGTGAGGTGAGCCGGAGGGAGAGGATCGAGTCGCCGCCGAGCTCGAAGAAGCTGTCCCCGGCGCCGACGCGTTCCACCTCCAGCACCTCGGCCCAGACCGCCGCCACGGCCTGTTCGAGCCCCTCGCGCGGTGCGCGGTAGGGCGTGCGGCGGATCTCCGGGCCCGGGGCGGGCAGCGCCGCCCGGTCCAGCTTCCCGGTGGGGCCGAGCGGCAGCGCGTCCAGCGGGACGACGGCCGACGGCACCATGTAGTCCGGGAGCCGCTCCGCCGCGTACGCCCGCAGCCGGGCGCCGTCCACCGCGGCGTCGCCACCGGCCACCACATAGGCCACCAGCCGCTTCCCGCCCGGCCCGTACTCCCGGGCCACCACCGCGACATCCGCCACCTCCGGATGGCCGGCCAGCACCCCCTCCACCTCGCCCGGTTCGATCCGGAAGCCACGGATTTTGATCTGGTCATCGGCGCGGCCGGCGAACTCCACCGTGCCGTCCGGCCGTCGGCGCGCCAGATCGCCGGTGCGGTACATCCGCTCCCCGGCGGGTCCGTACGGATCGGGGAGGAACGCCGCGGCGGTCGGACCGGGACGGCCGAGGTAGCCACGGGCCACCCCCTCCCCCGCGATGAAGAGCTCCCCGACCACACCCGACGGCACGATCCGCAGCGCGGAGTCCAGGACGTGGACCCGCATGTTGTCCAGCGGCCGGCCGATCGGCACCACCTCGGGCACCTCATCCGCGCGGGACATCGGGAAGGACGTGGCGAAGGTGGTGGTCTCGGTCGGTCCGTAGCCGTCCACCACGGTCAGCCCGGGGCAGTGTTCCAGCACCCGGCGCACCGAGGCCGCGGGCACCACATCGCCGCCGGTCCACACCTCGCGCAGCCCCGTGAAGCAGTCCGGCGCGTCCTGAGCCAGCAGCCGGAACAGCCCGGCGGTCAGCCAGAGCCCCGTGACCTCCTGCCCGGCCACCAGCCGGCGCACCGCGGCGGCGTCCAGCTCGCCCGGTGTCACCACCACCCGGCCACCGCCCAGCAGTGGCACCCACATCTCATAGGTGGCGGCGTCGAACGCCACCGGCGAGTGCATCGGCACCCGTTCGTGCCCGCCACCGGCGAAGGCGCGGTCGAGGGCGAGCGCCGCCACATCGCGATGGCGCACCCCCACGGCCTTCGGCACACCGGTCGAGCCGGAGGTGAACATCACATACGCCAGCTGGTCCCGGTGCACCGGCACCGCGGGCGCCACCGGCTCGTATTCGCGCGCGGCGGCCACCTCATCCGGTGTCAGCACGACCGTGGCGCCCGCCTGGTCCAGCAGCGTCCGCCGCCGGTCGCGCGGGGCGCGGGTGTCCACCGGTACGTACACCCCACCGGCCCTGACCACCGCGAGCTGGGCCACGACCAGCTCCACCGACCGGTCCATGAGCAGCGCCACCCGGTCCTCCGGCCGGAGGCCGGAGCGCAGCAGATGGCCCGCCAACCGCCCTGCCCAGTCGTCGAGTTGGGCGTAGCCGAGCGAGGTGGCGCCGTCGGTGACGGCGACGGCGTCCGGGGTGCTTCGGACCCGCTCGGCGAACAGCTCGGCCAGCGAGCCCTCCGGAAGCGGCCGGGCGGTGGCGTTCCACTCCCGTACGGCCCTTCGGCGCTCGGCCTCCGTCAGCAGCGGCAGCTCGTCCAGGGATTGCCCGGCGCCGTCCGCGATCCCGGTCAGCAGCGTCTCCAGATGGGCCGCCGCCCGCTCCACCGTGGCCGCGTCGAACAGCGCCGGATCGTAGGCGATGTCGAAGCCCAGCCGGTCGCCGAGATAGGCGCGCAGACACAGCGGGAAACTCGTGGCGTCCTCGGCCCGCACCTCCAGGACACGGATCCCGGCACCGGCCGCCGACGCCTCGTCGAAGGGGTAGTTCTCGAACACCACCATGCTGTCGAAGAGCGCCTCACCGGCCGGGAGCGCGCTCAGGGCCTGGATCCGGGGGAGGGCGACGAAGTCGAAGCGGCGGGACTCGCTCTGCTGCTCCTGAAGCTCCCGCAGCCACTCCACGACCTCACGGCCGCCCTCGGCCACGGCCCGGGTGGGGACCGTGTTGATGAACATGCCGACCATCGTCTCCACGCCCGGCAGCCCCTCCGGACGGCCCGAGACGGTGGTGCCGAACACCACATCGCGCGCACCGGAGTACCGCGACAGCAGCAGCGCCCACGCCCCCTGCACCACCGTGTTGACCGTCAGCCCGCCGCCGCGCGCCGTCTCACGCAGCCGGGCGGACACCTCCTCGGCCAGCTCCAGCCGGGTCAGCGCGGTCGAGGTGGTGCGGTGCGCCTCCCGGGGCGGCCGGTCGTACGGCAGCGGTGTGCGGATGCCGAACCCCGCCAGCACCTGGCGCCAGTGGCGCTCGGCCCGCTCCTGGTCCCGTTCGCGCAGCCAGCGCAGGAAGTCCCGGAACGGGCGGCGAGCGGGCGGCTGGGGGGTGCGCCCGGCGACGAGGGCCGCGTAGGTCTCGCACACCTCGGCGAAGATCTGCCCGGTGCTCCAGCCGTCGAGCATCAGATGGTGCGCGGTCCACACCAACATGACCTCGTCATCGGGCAGCCCGGCCACCGCGATCCGGCTCAGCGGGGCCGAGGTGAGCTCCATCCCGGCGGCGCGGTCCTCGGCCAGCAGCCGCCGCAGCGCCTCCTCCCGCCCGGACGGCGTCAGCCCCCGCCAGTCCATGCGCGCGGTGGGCAACTCGGCCCGGCGGTGGACGACCTGGACGGGCTCGGCGAGCCCCTCCCAGCGGACGGAGCTTCGTAGGACCGGCGTACGGTCCACCACCCGCCGCCAGGCGGCCGTGAAGGTGTCCGGGTCGGCGATCCCGCCGATGCGGACCGCGATCTGGTCGAAGTAGGCGCCACCGGTGGCAGCGCTGTCCACGAGGCCGTGGAAGAGCATCCCGGCCTGGAGCCCGGTCAGCGGATAGATGTCCTCCACCGTGCCGCCGTCACCGGCGATCAGATCCACCTGGCGCTGGTCGAGCCGGGCGAGCGGGTAGTCGGAGGGGGTGCGGCCCCCCGCGCCGGGCTCCGCGCAGTGCGCGACGATCTCCTCCAGCGCGGCCAGACAGCCGTCCGCGAGCCGGCGCACGGTCGCCTCGTCGTACATCCCGGCCGGATAGCTCCAGCCCAGCTCCAGACGGCCGTCCTGGACCGCGCCGGTGACCTCCAGCAGATACGGCCGGGTCTCCCCGGGCGGGGCGTCCTGGCCGGTCACGGGGAGGGCGGCGCGGTACAGGCCCGGGGCCGCCGCGCTGTCGTCGTCCGCGGCCACATCCCACTGGCCGTGGTAGTTGAAGACGATCTGGGGCGAAGGACCGCCCGGCAGCTCCCCGGCCGGGGAGCCGTCGGGGGCCAGATGGCGCAGCGCACCATGGCCGAGCCCGTGGTGCGGGACGGCGCGCAGCTGCTCCTTGACCGACCGCAGGGTCTCGCGCCACTCCGCCCCGGCGTCGACGGCCAGCGCGAGCGGGTACTCGGCGGTGAACCAGCCGACGGTACGGGAGAGATCCAGGTCCGCGAAGAGATCCTCGCGGCCGTGCCCCTCCACCCCGATCAGCACCGTGTCCCCACCGGTCCAGCGCGCCAGGCTCCGGCCGAGCGCGGCGAGCAGCACCTCGTCGATCCGCGTCCGGTAGACACCGGGGACCTGGCGCAGCAGCGCCCCGGTCTCGGCGCGCCCGAGGACCGTGGTCACCGTGGCCGCCGTCCCATGGGTGTTGGGGCCCTCACGGTCGACGGGGAGGGTGGCGGGCGCCGAGCGTGCCACGCCCGTCCAGTAGGCCAGCTCGCCGTCGAGCCCACCGGAGCGCACATGCTCCGCCAGCCGGGCGGCCCACCGGGTGAAGGCGCTGCTCGCCGGGGGCAGGGTGGCCGCGCCACCGGCGGCGGCGCGGCGGTAGGCGGTCTCCAGATCGCCGAGCAGTACGCGCCAGGAGACGCCGTCCACCACCAGATGGTGGGCGGTGAGCAGCAACTCGGGCGGCCGCCCGGGGCCGAAGGCGAACAGCAGCACCCGCAGCACGGCCCCCTCGGCGATGTCCAGGCCCGTCTGGGCCGCGACCGTGGCCTCCCGTACGGCCTCCGCGCGTGCCGCGTCGTCCAGACCGGACAGGTCGTGCCGCTCCAGCACACCGCCGGGGGCGGCGGGGAGGACCTCCTGCCGCCACCGGCCGTCGACGGTCAGGAAGCGGGTGCGCAGCGCCGCGTGCTGCGCCACCAGGGCGTCCACCGCCTGCCCCAGGGCGGCCTCGTCGAGGTCGCCGGTGAGTTCCAGCCGGTGGCTCATGGTGAAGTGGTGCCGGTCGCCGGGCCGCCGCCCGTCCAGGTACCAGTGCTGGATGGGGGTCAGCGGCGCCGGTCCGGCCACCGCCCCGGCCGGTTCGGCGAGCGGCTGCCGCCGGGTGGCCTCCACGCTCGACCCGAGTTCCGCGACGGTCTGGTGGCGGAAGACGTCCTTGGAGGTGAGCGTCAGCCCGGCCTGCCGGGCGCGGGAGACGATCTGGATGCTGAGGATGGAATCCCCGCCCAGGGCGAAGAAGTTGTCCGCCACGCCCACCTCGGGGACGCCCAGCACCTCGGCCCAGATGCCCGCGAGCACCGTCTCGGCGGGGGTCCTGGGCGCCACATACGGCGAGCCCTGCTCCGGCCGGTCCGGGGGAGCGGGCAGCGCGCGCCGGTCGACCTTGCCGCTGTCGGTGCGGGGCATCCGGTCCAGCGGCACAAAGGCGGCCGGGACCATGTAGTCGGGGAGGGTGCGCTTGAGCTGGGCGCGCAGCTCCACCGGATCGGGGGAGCCGGCGGTCACCAGATAGGACACCAGCCGCCGGCGGCCGGTGTCCTCGCGGGCCACGACCACCGCCTCCTGGACCGCCGGATGGTCCAGCAGCGCGGCCTCGATCTCGCCGGGCTCGATCCGGAAGCCACGGATCTTGAGCTGTTCGTCGGCACGGCCGAGGAACTCCAGCGCTCCGTCCGCCGTCCAGCGCGCCCGGTCGCCGGTGCGGTACATCCGGCTGCCGGGAGGGCCGTACGGATCGGCGACGAAATGCCGTGCGGTGAGCCCGGGGCGGCGCAGATAGCCGCGCGCCACCTGGGCCCCGGCCAGATGGAGTTCACCGGGGACGCCGGGCGGCACCGGCCGCAGCGCGCCGTCCAGGACGTACGCCCGCAGATTGCGGCCGGGCCGTCCGATGAGCGGACGGCCGCCGAGACCGGCCAGATCGCCGTAGACCGCGTCCACCGCGCATTCGGTGGGCCCGTAGAAGTTGTACGCCGCCACGTCCGGCACCGCGCTCAGCTCCCGCCACAGCGTCGCCCCGAGGGCCTCGCCGCCCACCATGACGATCCGGGGGCGATGGCGGTCCCCGGCGAACAGCCCGGCCGCCATCAGCTCATGGAGGTAGGACGGGGTGACATCGAGGAAGTCCAGGCCACGGTCCGCGACCAGTGCCACCAGGGCGGCCGGGTCGAGCCGTACCGTGTCGTCGACCAGATGCACCTCCTGGCCCGAGGCCAGGAACACCGCGCCCTCCCAGGAGGTGTCGAAGGAGAACGCGGCGGTCAGCGCCGAGCGCAGCGGACGGCCCGCCTCGGCCTGGTGCGGTGCGATGAGCCCGGCCCGGTGGTCGAGGCAGAGGTTGACCAGCTGGCGGTGCTCGACCGCGACGCCCTTGGGGCGGCCGGTGGACCCCGAGGTGTAGGTGATGTACGCGGTGTGGCCGGGCAGCAGCGGGGTCGGCCGGTCCGCGTCGGTGGGATCGGTGTCCGGAAGCGTGTCGAGGGGCGCGTCCCGCAGCACATCGGGGGTGAGGACGGCCTCGGGCGCCGCGTCCTGAAGCAGGAACCGCGCGCGTTCGGCGGGCAGCCCCGGGTCCACGTACAGGTGTGCGCCACCTGCCTTGACCACCGCGAGCTGGGCCACCATCAGATCGGCGGTGCGCGGAAGCCTGACCGCCACCACCTTCTCCGGGCCCACGCCGAGGGTGATCAGATGGTGGGCCAGCCGGTTGGCGGCCGCGTTCAGCCCCGCGAAGTCATAGGTGGCGTCGGAGGCCACCAGCGCGGTCGCGCCCGGGGTGCGGGCGGCCTGCTCCTCGAAGAGCCGGGGGTAGGTGGTGTCCGCCACCGGGAGAGCGGTGTCGTTCCACTCCTCCAGCACCGTCCGCCGCTCCTCGGCGGTCAGCAGCGGCAGTTCGGCCACCCGGAGCCCGGGGTCCTCCGCCACCGCCTCCAGCAGCAGTCGCAGCTGACGGGCCATCCGCTCCACGGTGGCCGCGTCGAACAGATCGGTGTTGTACTCCACGAAGCAGGTCAGGGCGCCGAGGTGGGTCACGAAGTCGAAGCCCAGGTCGAAACCGGCGGTCCGGCCCGGGACGCGTACGGCCTCCACGGCGAGACCGGGCAGTCGCGGCACCTCGGCGCCCAGGTTGTGCAGCGCCACCATCACCTGGAAGAGCGGGGTGCGGCTGGTGTCCCGCTCCGGCTGGAGCGCGTCCACGATCCGCTCGAACGGCACGTCCTGGTGGGCGAAGGCGTCCAGTACGGTGCCCCGCACCCGGACGAGCAGCGCCTCGAACGACGCGTCGGCGTCCACCCGGGTGCGCAGCACCAGCGTGTTCACGAACATCCCGACCAGATGCTCCAGTTCGGGGCGCTCCCGTCCCGAGGTCACGGTGCCCACCGCGATGTCCTCCTGCCCCGACCAGCGGGCGAGCAGCACCTGACAGGTGGCGAGGAGCGTCATGAAGAGGGTGGCGTCGCCGCGCCGCCCGGCCGCGCGCAGCCGCTCCACCAGACCGGCGGGCAGGGTGAACTCCAGCAGCGCCCCGCATCTGGTCTGCACGGCCGGCCGCGGACGGTCGGTCGGCAGCTCCAGCGGCGCCAGATCCGCGAGCCGCGCCCGCCAGTACTCCAGCCGCGGCTCCACCCGGGCCGCGCCGCCCAGCGGATCGCGCTGCCACGCCGCGTAGTCGGCGTAACCCAGCGGCAGCGGGGCGAGCGCGGGCGGTCGTGCCACGGCCGCCGCGCCGTACAGCTCGCTCAGATCGGCGCCGATGACGGCCGTGGACCAGCCGTCCGTGACGATGTGATGCATCGTCAGGGTGAGCACATGCTCCTCGTCGTCCAGCCGGATCAGGGACGCCCGCAGCAGCGGCCCGGTGCGCAGATCGAAGGGCGTGGCACCCTCCCGCTCCAGCAGCCGCTCCAGCTCCCGCTCGCGCTCGGCCATCGGACCGGCCGTCAGGTCGTGCACCGGAAGCGCCACCGGGTACGGCTCGTGCACCCGCTGCACCCCGTGGCCCGCGACCTCGGCGAAGGTGGTGCGCAAAGGCTCGTGCCGGGCCACCAGGCCGTCCAGGGCGGTGCGCAGGGCGGCGGTGTCCAGACGGCCGCGCAGCCGCAGCGCGAACGGCGTCACATACTCCGTACCGCCGTCGTCGAAGGAGTCCAGGAACCACAGGCGCGCCTGTGCGAACGACAGCGGCAGCTCCCCGTCCCGAGGCACGACCGGGATGGTGTCCACCGCCCCGCCCCGCCCGTCGCCGACGGCCCCGCCGTCCTCCGGCGCGGACAGCGCGGCGGCGAGCTCGGCCACGGTGGTGTGGGTGAACAGCGCGCGCGGCGTGACCTCCGCGCCGAAGGCCGTCCGCAGCCGGGAAGCCACCCGGATGGCCAGGATCGAATCGCCGCCCAGGGCGAAGAAGTCGTCCATCGCCCCGGCCCGATCGACCTGGAGGACCTCGGCCCACACCCGCGCCACCGTACGCTCGGCCTCGGTGCGCGGGGCGATCCGCTCGGCGCTCGCCGCGAGTCCGCTCGCGCCGGGCGCGGGCAGCGCGCCCCGGTCCAGCTTGCCGTTGGCGGTCAGCGGCAGCGCGTCCAGCGGTACGAACGCCGCCGGGATCATCTGCGCGGGCAGCGACCGCTGGAGGAACTCCCGCAGCTCACCGGCCTCGGGTGGCACATCCGCACCGGCGGCCACCACATAGGCCACCAGCCGCCGCACCCCCGGCTGATCCTCCCGTACGGTCACCACCGCGTCGCCGACCTCCGGATGGGCGGTGAGGGCGGCCTCGACCTCCCCGGGCTCGATCCGGAAACCGCGGATCTTCACCTGGTCGTCGGCGCGGCCCAGATACTCCAGCTCCCCGTCCGCACTCCACCGGGCCCGGTCGCCGGTGCGGTACATCCGGCTCCCGGCGGGCCCGTGCGGATCGGCCATGAAACGGGACGCGGTCAGCCCCGGGCGGCGCAGATAGCCCCGGGCGAGCCCCGCCCCCGCCACATACAGCTCGCCCACCGCCCCCGGCGGCACCGGCTCCAGCCCCGCGTCCAGCACATACACCCGCAGATCCGGGATGCCGGTGCCGATGCCGCTCGCCGCGTCCGCCGGAGCGGACGCGGCGGCGCGGTCCAGCGGGGCGTAGGTGACATGCACGGTGGTCTCGGTGATCCCGTACATATTGACCAGCACCGGCGCGGTGTCCGGATGCCGCGCGTACCAGCCCGCCAGCCGCCGCGCGTCGAGCGCCTCACCGCCGAACACCACCCGGCGCAGGGCGAGCCGGGCCCCGGGGCGCTCCTCGTCGGCGCGCATCAGCCCCTGGAAGGCGGACGGCGTCTGGCTGAGCACCGTCACCCCCTCGTCCGCCAGCAGCCGCAGGAACTCCTCGGGGGAGCGGGAGACGGCGTACGGGACCACCACGAGGCGGCCGCCGTGCAGCAGCGCCCCCCAGATCTCCCAGACGGAGAAGTCGAAGGCGTAGCTGTGGAACAGCGTCCACACATCGTTCGCGTCGAACGAGAACCACGCATGGGTTTCGGAGAACAGCCGGACCACATTGGAGTGCGGGATCACCACTCCCTTGGGCACGCCCGTGGACCCGGAGGTGTAGATGGCGTAGGCGGGGCTGTCCGGCAGCGGCCCCGAACCGGCCGGAACGGCGGCGGGCCGCCGCTCCAGATCGGCGATCAGGGCGGGGTCGTCCAGGCACAGCCGGGCCACGGCGGGGGCAGCGCCTTCTTCCGTCTCCTCGCCGAGCCGTGCCGCGAGGGCGGTGGTGGTCAGCAGGACGGCCGGTTCGGCGTCGGCGAGCATCCGGGCGATCCGGCCGGACGGCAGGTCCGGGTCGAGGGGCAGATAGGCCGCGCCCGACTTCAGCACCGCCACGATCGCCACGAGCATGTCCGGTGTACGGGGCAGCGCCAGCGCCACATACCGCTCCCGCCCGGCGCCCTCGGCGATGAGCCGATGCGCCAACCGGCTTGCCCGCGCGTCGAGTTCGGCGTACGACAGCGATACCCCGGTGCAGGAGACGGCGATGGCCCCGGGGGTGCGGGCCGCCTGCTCCTCGAACAGGTCCACCAGCGTCCGCTCCGGCGCCCCGCCGCCGCCCCACTCCACCAGGGTCCGTCGGCGCTCCTCGGCGGTGGTCCACGGCAGCGCCCGCAGCGGACGGCCGGGGTCGGCGGCGATCGCGGTGAGCAGCAGGCACAGCCGGTCGGCGACCGCCGCCGCGGTCCGCGCGTCGAACTGCCCCGGGTCATAGCCGAGGTCGAAGCCCAGCCGGTCGGAGAGATGCGCCCGCAGACTCAAACCGAAGTTGGTCGCGTCGATGGAGCGGACCTCGATGATCCGCAGGCCCGCCTCGCGCGCCGAGGTGTCGTCAAAGGGGTAGTTCTCGAATGCCACGATGGAATCGAAGAGCGGGGTCCCGGTCGGTACGTCGCTCCAGCCCGCCACCCGCGCCAGCGAGACGGATTCATGGCGCCGCGAGGCGGACTGCGCCATCTGGAGGTCCCGCAGCCAGTCCCCGGTGTCGCGGGCGGCGTCCACCCGCACCCGGGTCGGCAGGGTGTTGATGAACATCCCCACCATCGACTCGACCCCGGCCAGCTCCGCCGGGCGGCCCGAGACGGTGGTGCCGAAGACCACGTCCTCCTCACCGCTGTACCGGGACAGCAACAGCGCCCACGCGCCCTGCACGATCGTGTTGACGGTCAGGCCGCCCCTCCGGGCCGTACGGCGCAGTTCCTCCGACACCTCGGGGGTGAGCGACACCGCCACGGTCGCCGAGGACCGGGCCCGGTGGGACTCCACGGCCTTGCGGTCGCGGGGGAGCGGGGTCGGCGCGGTGAGGCCCGCGAGCAGTTCCCGCCAGTGGCTCTCGGTCTCCCGTCCGTCCTGCCCCTCCAGCCACGTCAGATAGTCGCGGAACGGCCGGCGGGCGGGGAGCGCCGGGGCGCTGCCCCGGGCGGCCGCGGTGTACCGCTCGCACACCTCGGTGAACACCTGCGCCAGGCTCCAGCCGTCCAGCACCAGATGGTGCGAGGTCCAGATCAGCGCCACACGGGCGTCGGTCAGCCGGGCGACGGCGAGCCGCATCAGCGGCGGTGCGGCCAGATCGATGCCCAGGGCCAGATCCTCGGCCCGGAACCGCTCCAGCTCGGCCTCGTGCCGCTCCTCGGACAGCCCGCGCCAGTCCAGATGGGTCACGGGCACCCGGGCCCGGTGGCGCACGATCTGCAACGGCCGCTCGACGCCCTCCCAGACCACGCCGCCACGGAGCACCGGCGTGCGGTCCACCGTCTCCTGCCAGGCACGGGCGAACGCCTCCGGGTCGCGCACCCCGTCCAGAACCAGCGTGGCCTGGTCGAGGTAGACGTCCTCCGCGCCGCCGACCAGCCGGTGGAAGAGCATGCCCTCCTGAAGCGGCGTCAGCGGATAGACGTCCTCGATCTCCCGCCCGTCGCCCACCAACCGGTCGACGGCGTCCTGGTCCAGTCGGGCCAGGGGAAAGTCGGAGGGGGTACGGCCGCCCGCGCCCGGTCCATCGCAGTGCGCCACGATCTCCCGCAGCGCGGTGAGCATGCCGTCCGCGAGCCCCCGCACCGTGGCCACGTCATGGACCCGGTCGGAGAACAGCCAGGTCAGCTCCAGCTCACCGGCCGCCACCACGGCGGACACATCGAGCGGATACACCGAGGGCTCATCTGCGGCCAGATCCCGGCCCAGGGTCTCCCCGGTGAGTGTGAACGCGCCGTCGTCCCCGGCCGAGTCCCACTGGCCGTGGTAGTTGAAGCAGATGCCCGGCAGCGGCGCGCCGGTGAGCGCCCGCGCGGGCGAGTCCGGGGCGCTCAGATACGCCAGCGCCTCATAGCTCAACCCCCGGTGCGGCAGCGCGCGCAGCTGCTCCTTCACCGACTTCAGCACCGCGCCCCAGCCGTCCCCGGGCAGCGTCAGCGCCACCGGATACTGCGTGGTGAACCAGCCCACGGTCCGGGACAGATCGACGGCCGGGTCCAGCTCCTCCCGGCCATGGCCCTCCATGGCCACCAGCACCCGGTCCTCGCCGGTCCACCCGGAGAGCACCCGCCCCAGCGCGCTCATCAGCACATCGTTGATCTGCGTCCGGTACACCCCGGGCACCCGGCGCAGCAGCCCGTCGGTGGCCTCGCGGTCGAGCCGTACCCGCACGGTGCGGGTGGACCCGGACGTGGCCGTGCCCGGACGGTCCACCGGAAGGTCCGCGCCGCCCGCCCGCCGTACGCCGTCCCAGTACGCCAGATCGCCGTCCAGCAGGCCCTCCCGCACCCGCTCGCCCAGCCGGTGGGCCCAGGTGGTGAAGGGCGTGGAGGCGGGCTCCAGGCGCACCGGCTCCCCGGCGGCGGCCTGCCGGTAGGCGCTTTCCAGATCGCCCAGCAGAATGCGCCACGAGACGCTGTCCACGGCCAGATGGTGGACGGTGAGGAACAGCCGCGGCCGGGCCCCCGCCCCGCGCCGTAGCAGGGCGCCCCGCAGCAACGCCCCTGTGGTCAGGTCGAGTTCGGCGCGGGCGGCCTCCGCGGCCGCTTCCTCCTCGCCGGCGGCCTCGGACGGATCGTGGCGGCGCAGCAGCGGCCCGTCCGCCGCGCGGTCCGCGAGCTGCCGCCACTCGCCGTCGTCGCCCCGGACGAACCGGGTGCGCAGGGCGGGGTGGTGCGCGACCACGGCGTTCAGCGCGGTCTCCAGCGCGCCCTCGTCCAGGTCGTGCGGCAGCTCGAGCACCATCGACATGGTGAAGTGGCGCAGCGCGCCATGGGTGGCGAAGAACCAGTGCTGGATCGGGGTGAGCGGCGCCGGGCCCGCCGCGTCCGCCGGTCCCTGGTGGGTGACGCCCGGCGCGTCGCGCGGCGTCACGGCGGCGGCCAGCTCGGCGATGGTCTGGTGCAGGAAGACGTCCCGCGAGGTGAGCGCGAGCCCGGCCCGGCGGGCCCGGGAGACGATCTGGATGCTGAGGATCGAATCGCCGCCCAGCTCGAAGAAGTTGTCGTCCACCCCCACCGCTCGGGCGCCCAGCACCTCGGCCCAGATCCGTGCGAGCTCCCGCTCCGTCCCGGTGCGCGGAACCGTGGCCTCCCGCTCCGGGCGGTCCGCGTCGAACCGCGGGGCGGGCAGCGCCCGGCGGTCCAGTTTGCCGCTGGTGTTGAGCGGCATGGCGTCCAGGGCGACGAAGGCGGCGGGAACCATATGACCGGGCAGGGTGCGCCCGAGGGCCGCGCGCAGCTCATCGGAGGCGGGCGGCTGACCGCCCGGGGCGGGCACGTGGTACGCGGCCAGCCGTGCGTGGCCGCGGTGATCGGTCACCGCGACGACGGCCGCCTCGGCGACGCCGGGCAGATCGAGCAACGCCGCCTCGATCTCCCCCGGTTCGATCCGGTGGCCCCGGATCTTCACCTGGTCGTCGGCGCGCCCGAGGCAGTCCAGCTCCCCGCCGGCGGTCCAGCGGGCCACGTCCCCGGTGCGGTACATCCGGCTCCCCGCGGGCCCGTACGGATCGGCCACGAAGCGGGACGCGGTCAGCCCCGGACGGCCCCGGTAGCCCCGGGCCACCTGCTCACCCGCCAGATACAGCTCACCCGCCACGCCCACCGGCACCGGCCGGAGCCGCGAGTCCAGCACATGGGCGCGCAGATTGCCCAGCGGCCGTCCCACCACCGCACGCCCCGCGCCGCCGATCCGGGCGGCGAGCGCGTCGATGGTGCACTCGGTCGGACCGTAGAAGTTGTACGCCGTCGTGCCGGGCGTGTCCGCCAGCCGCCGCCACAGCGAAGGACCGAGGGCCTCACCGCCCAGCATCAGCACCCGCGGGCGGTGGTCGGGGTGGTCCAGCAGCCCGGCCGGGAGGAGCTGTCGCAGATACGAGGGGGTGAGGTCGAGGAAGTCGACGCGGCGCTCGGCGATATGCGCCACCAGCGCGGCCGGATCGAGCCGGGTGGTCTCGTCGATGAGGTGCAGCTCATGGCCGTCGGCCAGCAGCAGCAACCCCTCCAGCGAGGTGTCGAAGGAGAACGACGCGGTCAGCGCCGCGCGCAGCGGCCC
This sequence comes from Streptomyces malaysiensis subsp. samsunensis, assembly GCF_024519315.1. Lineage (GTDB taxonomy): Bacteria > Actinomycetota > Actinomycetes > Streptomycetales > Streptomycetaceae > Streptomyces > Streptomyces malaysiensis. The sequence continues at coordinate 73,046 of NZ_JANIIC010000042.1, forward strand.
GCCGCCCGCCTCGGCCACGAAGCCCCGGCGGTGGCCGACCAGCAGGTTGACCATCGACCGGTGCGCCACGGCCACCCCCTTGGGGCGGCCGGTGGAGCCGGAGGTGTAGAGGACGTAGGCGGCGCTGTCGGGGCGCAGCGCGGCGGTGCGGTCCGCGTCCGTGGGATCGTCCGCCGGCAGGGTGGCGGGGACGGCGCGCAGCGCGGCCTCGTCGAGCACCAGCGCCGGTTCGGCGTCGGCCAGGAGGAACGCGAGGCGCTCGGCGGGGAGTTCGGGGTCGAGCGGCAGGTAGATCCCGCCCGCCTTGAGCACTCCCAGGATCGCCACGATCATGTCGGAGGTCCGGGGCAGCCTCACCCCGACCACGCGCTCCGGTCCCACTCCCCGGGCGATCAGATGGCGCGCCAGCCGGTTGGCGGCCGCGTTCAGCCCCGCGAAGTCGTACGTGGCGTCGGAGGCCACCAGCGCCGTGGCGTCCGGGGTACGGGCCACCGCCGCCTCGAACATCGCGGGGAACGTGGCCGGTTCGACCGCGAGTTCGGGACCGCGCCCGAGAGCCGTCATCCGCCGCCGTTCGCCCTCCGTGAGCAGGGGCAGCTCGCGCAGTGGCCGGTCCGGTTCGGCGGCCACTCCGTCCAGCAGCACCAGCAGATGGCCCGCCATCCGCTTCGCGGTCGCCGCGTCGAACAGCGCGGTGCTGTACTCCAGCAGACCCCGCAGCTCGGTACCGTCCGTCCCGTCCTCGACGAATTCGACGCTGAGGTCGAAGGTGGCCGACCGCCGGGGCACATCCACGCTCGTCGCGGTCAGCCCGGACAGCCGGGGCGCGTTCCGCGGGGCGCTGTGCAGCAGCACCATCACATCGAACAGCGGATTGCGGCCCGCCTCCCGGCGCGCCCCCACGGCCTCCACCAGCCGCTGATACGGCGTCTCGTCATGGGCGAAGGCGTCCAGCACCGTGGCCCCCGCGTCGGCCAGCAACTCGCGGTAGGAGCGGGCCGTGTCCACAGAGGAGCGGAGCACCACCGTGTTGACGAAGAAGCCGACGGCGCGCTCCAGTTCGGTGCGGCCACGGCCGGAGGTGACGGTGCCGATGGCGATGTCGTCCTGCCCCGACCAGCGGGCGAACAGCCCCTGACAGGCGGCGACCAGCGCCGTGAACAGCGTGGTCCGCTCCCTGGCGGCAAGCGCGCGCAGCCGGGTCGCGGTGGCGCGGTCCACCGTGAACTCGTGGACCGCGCCCGCCGAGGTGGGCGCCGGGGGCCGGGGCCGGTCGGTGGGCAGCTCCAGGGGGACGACGCCCTCCAACCGCTCCTTCCAGTGGTCGAGCTGCCGGTCCGACGCGGCCTCCGAGAGCCGCTCCCGCTGCCACACGGCGAAGTCCGGGTACTGCACCGGCACCGGAGGCAGCGGGACCGCGCCGTACAGCGCGCACAGCTCGTCCTGGAGCACCCCCATCGACCAGCCGTCGGTGACGATGTGATGGGCCGTCAGCAGCAGCACGTGCTCGTCCTCGGCCAGCCGGATCAGCAGCGCCCGCAGCACCGGACCGGTCCGCAGATCGAACGGCCGGGCGTACTCGGCCAGCAGCAACCCGTCCAGCGCATCCGGACCCCGGCCCGCGCCGGAGAGGTCCGCTCCGGAGGAGTCCGGGCCGGTGAGGTCCGCGCCGGAGAGGTCGGCCACCGGCAGCGGCACGGGCGCGGCCGGGCGCACCACCTGCGTGGGCCGGCCGTCGAGGTCCTCGAACGTGGTCCGCAGCGCCTCATGGCGCTCCACCAGGGCGTCCAGCGCCCAGGAGAGCGCCGCCACGTCCAGCGCGCCGGTCAGCCGCAGCGCCAGCGCACTGTTGTACCCCGCCTCGTCCGGCTGGAGGGTGTGCAGGAACCACAGCCGCGCCTGGGCGAAGGACAGCGGCAGCGGCAGCGCGCGGTCCGCGCGCGGGATGGCGTCGGCGCGCCCCGCCTTGCCCGCGAGGCGGCGGCGCAGGGCCGCCCGCAGCTCCTCGGGCAGCGCGGCGGCGCGGTCCTTCCTCGAAGACGTCATGTCGTCCTTCCTCACCGGTCGTCGTGGTCGCTGCCGCCGAGAGCGGCGTCTTCGAGTTCGCGCAGGATGTGCTCCTCGACCAGGTCGGCGAGGGCGGAGACGGTGCGCGCGGTCAGAATGTCCCGCGGGGTCAGATCGACGGCGAACGCCTCCTTGACCCGGGAGGCGATCAGCAGGCTGCGGACCGAGTCACCGCCCAGGGCGAAGAACTCGTCCTCCGCGCCCACCGGCGACACATCCAGCACCTCCGACCAGATCTCCGCGATGACCTCCTCGGTGGGGGTGCGCGGGGCGATATGGCCGGCCGACGCGGCGGTGGTGGCGGGGCCGGGCGCGGGCAGCGCCGCGCGGTCGGTCTTGCCGTTCTCCGTGAGCGGCAGCCGCTCCAGCACGGCGAACGCCGACGGGACCATCGGGCCCGGAAGCGTACGGCCCAGATGGGTGCGCAGCTCCGTGTCGGCCGGGGCGTCGGCCCCGGGCACGAGGACCAGATGCGCCACCAGCCGGCGTACCCCGGGCTCGTCCTCCCGTACTGTCACCACGGCCTCCGCGACGGCGGGGTGGCCGCACAGGGCGGTCTCCACCTCACCGGCCTCGATGCGATGGCCGTGCAGCTTGAGCTGGTGGTCGCCGCGCCCCAGATGGTGGAGGCGGCCCTGGGCGTCGTAGCGGGCGAGGTCGCCGGTGCGGTACATCCGGGAGCCGGGCGGCCCGAACGGATCGGCGACGAAACGGGACGCGGTCAGCCCGGCGCGGCCCAGATAGCCGCGGGCGAGCGACGGACCGCTGACCCACAGCTCGCCGGGCACGCCCACCGGCACCGGGCGCAGCCGCGCGTCGAGCAGATGGACCCGGGTGTTGGGGATGGGCCGCCCGATCGGCGGCGGGGCCCCGTCGTGGCCGAGCGGTTCGGACCAGGTGGCCACCACGGTGGTCTCGGTCGGCCCGTACGCGTTGATCATGCGGTGGTACGGCGCCCAGCGGGCGGTCAGCTCCGCGCCGCAGGCGTCCCCTCCGACGATCAGTGTCCGCAGCTCGGGCAGTTCCCGCTCGGTGCCCGCGGGCAGTGTCGCGAGCGCGGCGGGCGGGATGAGGGTGTGTGTGATCCGCTGCCGCCGCAGGACGTCCGCGAGATGGCCGCCCAGCAGCGGACCGGGCTCGGGCACCACCAGGGTGGCCCCGGACGGCAGCGCCATGCACAGCTCCAGGACGGAGGCGTCGAAACCGGGCGAGGAGAACCGCAGGACGCGGTCGCCCGGCCGCACCCGGAAGTGCTCGGCCTCGGCGGCGGCGAACCCCGCGATCCCGCGGTGGGTGACGACCACGCCCTTGGGCGTTCCGGTGGACCCGGAGGTGTAGATCACATAGGCGGGGTCGTCCGGGTGGACGGCGGCGAGGCGGTCCGCGTCCGTGGGGCGGTGCGCCGGACCGTCCGTGATGTGGACCTCGGCGGTCCGCTCGATCACGAGGTGCGGGGCGGAGTCCTTGAGCATCAGCTCGATGCGCTCGGCCGGGTAGCCGGGGTCGATGGGCAGATAGGCGCCCCCGGCCTTGGCCACCGCGAGCCGCGCGACGACGGACTCCACCGACCGGGGCAGCACCAGCGCGACGATCCGCCCGGGGCCCACGCCCTGGCCGATGAGGCGGTGGGCGAGGCGGTTGGCCCGGCCGTCCAGCTCCGCGTAGGTCAGCCGGAGGCCGGGGGAGTCCACCGCGGTCGCGTCGGGGGCGCGGTCCGCCGCCGCCTCGACGAGTTCGGCCCAGGTCGCCTGCTCCACCCGCCGGGCGGTGTCGTTCCACGCCACCAGGAGCCGGTGGCGCTCGGCGGCAGGGAGGACGTCGATCCGGTCCAGCGGCAGATCGTCGTCGGCCGAGGCCAGCGTGCCGAGGAGATGGGTGAGCCGGTCGGCCAGCGCCTCGGCGGTGGAGTCCTCGAACAGCCGCGGATCGTAGCCGAGTTCCACGGACAGTTCGGATCCGGGCGAGACCACCACGGTGAGCGCGTAGTTGGTGGACTCCAGGGCGCGCAGATCGCGCACCCGCAGCCCGTGCTCGGCCGCGGCGGCGCTGTTGATGGGGTAGTTCTCGAACACCACCAGGCTGTCGAAGAGGTCCACCCCGGCGGGCAGTCGGCTCCAGCCCTGGAGCTGGGACAGCGGCACATGGCCGAAGCCGCGCGCGTCCGCCTGCTCGGCCTGGAGCTCCCGCAGCCAGGCGGCGGTACCGGCGGCGCCCTCCACCGCACACCGCACCGGGAGGGTGTTGATGAAGATGCCGGTGATGTCGTCCGCGCCGGGCAGCTCCGTCGGCCGCCCGGAGACCGTCGTCCCGAAGCAGACGTCCGGCTCGCCGCTCAAGCGGGATACGAGCAAGGCCCAAGCTCCCTGCACGATCGCATTCATGGTGAGCCGGTGCCGCCGGGCGAAGTCCTGGAGTGCGGCGGTGTCCCGCTCACCGAGCCGGTGCGAGAGCCAGCGCGAGGACCGGGTGGCGAGCTCCGGTGTCCGCCTGTGGTCGCAGGGGAGGGGAGTGGGAGCGGTGAATCCCTCCAGAGCCTGCCTCCAGTGGGCCTCGGCCCGGGTGCGGTCCTGGCGGCCGAGCCAGGCCACATAGTCGGCGAACGGTCTGCGGACCGTCAGCCTCGGCCGTTCACCGGCGGCCAGGGCGGCATGGGCGGCGAAGACATCGCCGAGCACCTGGAAGACGCTCCAACCGTCCAGCAGCACATGGTGGAAGGTCCACAGGACCCGCACCTCACCGGGTGACAGTCGGGCCAGGGTGATGCGGAGCAGCGGGGCCGCGGTGAGATCGATCCCGCGGGCGCGGTCCCGGTCCAGCAGCCGTTCCAGCGCTGCCGTGCGCTCATCCTCCGTGAGGCCGGTCCAGTCGAGCTCCTCGACCGGTACGGCCGCGGTGCGGCGCACGACCATCAGTGGCTCGGCCACACCGTGCACCACCACCTCGCCGCGCAGCACCGGTGTGCGGTCCACGACATGCTGCCAGGCGGCGGCCAGAATCCCGGGATCGCCGACCCCGTCCAGGACGAACGTCGCCTGTTCCACATAGAGCCCTTGGTCGCGCTGGGCCAGTGCGTGGAAGACCAGCCCGGACTGGGTCGGGGTCAGCGGATGGATATCGGCCACGTCCCGGCCGTCGCCCACCAGCCGGTCGACGGTCTCCTGATCCAGGGTGGCCAGCGGGAAGTCCGAGGGCGTCCGCCCGCCCGCGTCGGGGCGGACACACAGCCGGACGATCGCCCGCAGCTCCTCGGCCATCTCCTCGGCGAGTCGGCGCACCGTGGCGTGCCGGTGCAGCGACCGGGAGTAGGACCAGCTGAGCTCGAGCCGCCGGTCCGTCACCCGGCCGATCACATCGAGGAGATGCGGCCGGGGCGCCTCCGGGCTCATATCGCCCTCCAGCCCACCGGCCAGGGCGTGCAGCAGACCGCCCGCCGGGGGCTCCCAGTCCTGCTGCCCGAGGTAGTTGAAGCTGATCTCCGGGGCCGCGGGGAGACCGGAGGCGGCCGCGCCGGACAGATGGCGCAGCGCGCCGTAGCCCAGGCCGTTCCCGGGGACCGCCCGCAGCCGCTCCTTGACGGCCTTCAGCGTCCGCTCCAGCCCCCAATCCGCGGGTGCCTCCAGCGCCACGGGAAACATGCTGGTGAACCAGCCGACCGTACGGGACAGATCGATGCCCTCGAAGATCTCCTCCCGGCCGTGCCCCTCCAGGGCCACTGCGACCCGGTCCTCGCCGGTCCAGCGGGCCAGCACCCGTCCCAGGGCGCACAGCAGCACATCGTTGACCCGGGTCCGGTACGCGCCCGGCACCTCCTGGAGCAGCAGCCGGGTGTCCTCGGCGCCCAGCCGGACGGTCACCTCCTCCGCCGTGGCGGCGGTGTTGGGGCCTTCGCCGTCCGTGGGGAGGCCGGTGCGGCCGTCGAAGGCGGCCCAGTGGCCGCGTTCCGCGTCGAAGCCCCCGGCGGCGGTGTGGTCGCTCAGGCGCAGCGCCCAGGTGCGGAACGATGTGGTCCTGGCGCCGGGCGCCGCCGTCCGGCCCGCGACGAGCTGCCGGTAGGCGGTGTCCAGGTCCTCCAGCACGATGCGCCAGGAGACGGCGTCGACCACCAGATGGTGGGCGGTCAGCAGCAGTGCGGGCCGTTCCCCCGCGCCCCGGGTGAAGAGCGCCGCGCGCAGCAGCGGCCCCCGGGCCAGGTCGAACCCGGCCCGGATCCGCCCCGCCGTCTCCCGTACCACCGTGTCCCGCCGCTCGGGCGCCACGGCGGACAGGTCGTGGACGTCCAGCACCGGTCGGTCCTCCGGTGGGGCGTTGTGCTGGCGCACGGCGCCGTCCCCGGTCCGCTCGAACCGCAGCCGCAGGGCGTCATGGTGGGTCAGCACCGTGGCCAGGGCACCCCGCAGCGCGCCGTGGTCCACCGACGCGGTCAGCTCGGCCGAGACCGACTGGGTGAAGTGTCCCGCCGTGTCGCCCGGTTGCTCGAAGAGCCAGCGCTGGATCGGGGTGAGCGGCACCTCGCCGACGACCGGCCCCCGCTCGGCCGCGGTCGCCGTGGCCGTGGCCTCCCGCGCGGCCGCCGCAAGGTCGGCCACGGTCTGGTGGACGAAGAGATGGCGCGGGGTCAGCTCGATACCGGCCCGCCGGGCGGCGGAGACGATCTGGATGCTGAGGATGGAGTCGCCGCCGAGGGTGAAGTAGTTGTCCTCCACGCCGATCCGCTCCACCCCCAGGACCTCCGCCCAGATGGCGGCCAGGGCCTTCTCGGTCTCGGTGCGCGGCTCCACATGGCCGGTGGCGCGGGCCGTCCAGACGGGTGCGGGCAGCGCACGCCGGTCCAGCTTGCCGCTCGACCCCAGCGGCAGCCGGTCCAGGACGACCACGGCCGAGGGGACCATATGGTCCGGCAGGCTCGTGGCGAGGAAGCCGCGGATCGCGGCGGTGTCCACCGGCGGAGAGCCGGGGACCTGGACCACATAGCCGGCCAGGCGCTTGTGACCACCGGTGTCGACGACGGCCGCGGCCGCCTCGGCGACACCGGGGTGGCGCGCCAGCGCGGCCTCCACCTCGCCCAGTTCGATACGGAAACCACGCACCTTGACCTGGTCGTCGGTTCTGCCGAGGTACTCCAGCCGCCCCCGCTCGTCCCAGCGGACCAGATCGCCGGTGCGGTACATCCGGCCGCCCGCGGGGCCGAACGGATCGGCCGTGAACCGCAGCGCGGTCAGCCCCGGTTGGCCGAAGTACCCCCGGGCGAGGCCAGGCCCCGCCAGATACAGCTCTCCCGGCACACCGACCGGCACCGGCCGCAGCCGCGCGTCCAGCGCATAGGCGCGGGTGGCGGCGACCGGGGAGCCGATGGGCGGGGTGCGGTCCGGATCGGCGGGGTCGCAGGTCCAGGCGGTGGCGTAGACGGTCGCCTCGGTGGGCCCGTAGATGTTCGCCACCCGGCAGCCGGGGATGGCCGCGCGGACCTCCTGGACGGTGCGGGCGGCGAGCCCCTCGCCCGCCAGCACCACGGTGCCGGCCGCCACCGAGACCGAGCCCTTGCCGAGCACCTGCCCGAGCGCCGAGGGCACGGCGCTGATCAGGCTCGCCGTCCAGGGCCGTGTCCGCTCGGCCAGGGTGAGCAGATCGCGGACGATCTCGACGGCGCCCCCGGCCAGCAGCGGGCACAGGATCTCGAAGACCGACACATCGAAGTTGAGGGAGGTCGAGGCCACCACATGGGAGAGCCCCTCGGCGCCGAACTCCTCCCGCGCCCACGCGGCCAGCGCGGCCACGCTCGCATGGGTGACCACGACGCCCTTGGGCGTCCCGGTCGACCCCGAGGTGTGGATGGCGTACGCCGGATGGCCGGGGTCCAGCGGGTGGCGCCGCTCGGCGTCGCCGATGTCATGGGCCGGCAGCCGCGCCAGCCGTCCGCGGAACTCCGCGCCGTCCAGCAGGATCCGGCCACCGCCCGCCCCGGCGGGGATCCGGTCCGCCACCTCGCCGGTGGTCACCACCGTGTCCGGGGCGATGTCGCCGAGCATGAAGGCGATCCGCTCCGCCGGGTAGGCCGGGTCGACCGGGAGATAGGCGGCCCCGCTCTTGAGCACCGCCAGCACGGCCACCACCAGCTCCGGTGTGCGCGGCAGCGCGAGGGCCACGAAGCGCTCCGGTCCGGCGCCCGAGGCGATCAGCAGCCGGGCGAACCGGTTGGCGCGCTCGTTCAGCTCCCGGTAGGTCAGCCGCCCGCCGTCGCCCATCACCGCCACCGCGTCCGGGGTACGGGCCGCCCGCGCCTCGAAGAGCGCGGGCAGCACCGCGTGCGGCGCGGCGCGCACCGGGCCGCTGAACCGGTCGAGGATCCCGCGCGTCCCGGCCTCGCCGATCAGCGGCAGTTCGTCCAGCCGGCGCTCCGGATCGGCCGCCATCTCCACCAGCAGATTCCGCAGACAGCCGCCCAGCCGCTCGATCGTCGGGGCGTCGAAGGCCGCGGGGTCGTAGTCCAGTGAGATCGACAGCCGCTCCTCGGGCGCCACCACGACGCTGAGCGCGTAGTTGGTGGGCTCCACATCCCGCTCCTGCCGGATGCCGAGGCCGTGGGCCGCGATGGCCTCGCCGTCGAACGGGTAGTTCTCGAAGACCACGATGGAGTCGAAGAGGCTCACCCCGCCGGGCACCTCGCTCCAGCCGCCCAGCTGCGCCAGGGACACGAACTCGAAGAGGCGCGCCTCCGACTGCGCCGATTGCAGCTCCCGCAGCCAGTCCAGCAGCCCGCGCCCGCCCGTCACCCGGACCCGGGTGGGGACGGTGTTGATGAACACCCCGACCATGGACTCGACACCCGGCAGCGCGGCCGGCCGCCCCGAGACGGTGGTGCCGAAGCACAGGTCGTCGGCCCCGCTGTACCGGGACAGCAGCAGCGCCCAGGCGCCCTGCACCACCGTGTTCATGGTCAGCCCGCCGCGCTGCGCGACCGTACGGAGCCGGGCGGACTCCTCGGTGCTCAGCGTGACCCGGTGCGAGCCCGAGGAGGCGGTGCGGTGCGCCTCCGACGCGGGCCGGTCCCGCGGCAGTTCGGTGGGCGAGGTGAACCCCGCCAGCGCCGTACGCCAGTAGCGCTCGGCCTCCGCCGTGTCCTGCTCGCCGAGCCAGCCCAGGTACTCGCGGAACGGGCGGCGGGCGGGCACCACGGGCGCGCGTCCCCCGGTGAGCGCCGCGTACCGCTCGCAGACCTCGTCGAAGACCTGCGCCGCGCTCCAGCCGTCGAGCAGCACATGGTGGAAGGTCCAGACGATCCGCACCTCGTCGGCGGACAGCCGGATCAGCGCCAGCCGCATCAGCGGCGCCGTGGTCAGGTCGATCCCCTCGGCCCGGTCCTCGGCGAGCATGCGGTCCAGTTCGGCCTCGCGCCACTCCTCGGGCCGCCGCGTCCAGTCGTGGTGGACGATCCGGGGCGTCGCCGCGCGTGTCACGACCTGGAGCGGCTCCGGGGTGTCCGCCCACACCAGATGGGTGCGCAGGATCGGATTGGCCGCCACCGTCCGCCGCCACGCGGTGGCCAGCGCCCGCGGGTCGGCCGCCCCGGTCAGCGTCAGCTGCACCTGGTTGACATAGGCGTCCGAGGCCGGATCCACCAGCCCGTGGAACAGCATCCCGGCCTGCGTCGGGGTCAGCGGATAGATGTCCTCCACCGCCCGTCCGTCGGCGGCGATCCGGTCCACCGCGGCCTGGTCGAGACGGGCCAGCGGGAAGTCCGACGGGGTGCGGCCGCCCGCCGCGGGGTCGGCGCAGTGGCCGATGATCTCCTCCAGCGCGCGGAGCATCCCCCGCGCCAGCCCGGCCACCGTCTCCTCGGTGTGCGTCCCGGAGCCGTAGTACCAGGTGATCTCCAGGCACCGCCGCTCCACCCGGCCCACGACGTCCAGCAGATGGGCCCGGACCGTGTCGGGCGCGGCGTCACCGCCGAGACCGTCCCGTACGGCGCGGACGAGACCGGCGTCCTCATCCGCGGCCGTCCAGTCGAACTGCCCGAGGTAGTTGAAGCTGATGCCGGGCTCCGGCGCGCCCCGGAGCCCCGAGGCGGGGGCGAGATGGCGCAGCGCGCCATAGCCGATCCCGTGGGCCGGCACCGCCCGCAGCTGCTCCTTGACGGACTTGAGCGTCCCGCCCCAGCCGCCGTCCGGAACGTCCAGGGCGACCGGATACAGGCTGGTGAACCAGCCGACGGTGCGGGACAGGTCCACCCCGTCCAGCAGATGTTCCTCCCGGCCGTGGCCCTCCAGGTCCACGGCGATCCGGCGCCGCCCGGTCCACTCGCCGAGCACCCGGCCGAGCGCCGCGAGCAGCACATCGTCCACGCGGGTGCGATAGACCTCGGGGACCTGCCGCAGCAGCGCGTCGGTCCGCTCCCGGTCCAGCCGGACGGTGACCGAGGCCATCGCCGCCACCGTGTTGTCCCCCGCGCCGTCCACGGGCAGTCCCGCGGCGCATTCGGCGCTCACCGCCCGCCAGTGGGGGAGTTCGGCGTCGAAACCGCCGGCGGCGGTGTGCTCGGCCAGCTTCCGGGACCAGTCCCGTACGGAGGTGGTGCGCGGCCCGAGGTCGGCCCGCCCGCCGGTGCGCAGCCGCTGGTACGCGGTGTTCAGATCCTCCAGCAGCACCCGCCAGGAGACGCCGTCCACCACCAGGTGGTGGACGGTCAGGAAGAGCGTCGGCCGCCGCCCGTCCCCGTGGTGGAACAGCCGCGCCGCCAGCAGCGGGCCGCGCCCCAGGTCGAACCCGGTCTGTGCCTCCGCCATCGCCGCGTCCTCGGCGGCCCGCCGCTCCGGCTCGCCGAGCCCCGACAGATCGTGCTCCCGCAGCAGCGGCGGGCCCGTCAGGTCCGGCGGCGGGCAGTACTGCCGCGGGGCTCCGCCATCCCCGGGCTCGAACCGCGTCCGCAGTGCGTCATGGTGGACCAGCAGCGCGTCGAGCGCCGCACGGAGCGCGCGCGGGTCCGGGTCCCGCTGGAGTTCCACGACCACGGACTGGTTGAAGTGGCCGGGCCGGGCGGTCCGCATACCGAAGAACCAGTGCTGGATCGGGGTGAGCGGCACCTCGCCGGTCACCGGCCCGGTGTCGGCGGCGGGCGCCGCGGTCGGGGTGGTGACGGTGGCGAGCGAGGCGATCGTGGGATACCGGAAGAGCTCCCGGGGGGTGAGGGCCAGCCCCGCCTGCCGGGCGCGGGAGGCCACCTGGATGCTGAGGATCGAATCCCCGCCCAGATGGAAGAAGTTGTCCTCGGCGCCGATCCGCTCCCGGCCGAGCAGCGTGGCCCAGATCTCCGCCAGGGCCCGCTCGGTGTCGGTACGGGGTGCCACATACCCCGCCGTTCCGGCCGCCGCCGGTCCGGGCGCGGGCAGCCGGCGGCGGTCCACCTTGCCGTTGCCGGTGAGCGGCAGCGCGTCCAGGACGACGAAGGCCGAGGGCACCATGTAGTCGGGCAGCAGGCCGCCCAGGAAGGACCGCAGCTCCCCGGCGTCGGGCACCTCGCCCCCGGCGACCGGCACCGCATAGCCGGTCAGCAGCGTGCGGTCGCCCGCGCGGGCGAGCGCGACGACCGCCTCCGCCACGGCCTCGTGGCGGGCCAGCGCGGCCTCGATCTCGCCCGGCTCGATACGGAAGCCCCGGACCTTCAGCTGGTCGTCGGCGCGGCCCACGAAGCGCAGTTCACCGTCGTCGGTCCAGGCCACGATGTCCCCGGTGCGGTACATCCGGGAGCCGGGCGGCCCGAACGGATCGGCGAGGTACCGCTCGGCGGTGGCGCCGGGGCGGCCGTGGTAGCCACGGGCCACCCCCGCGCCCGCGATGAACAACTCCCCGGGCACGCCCGGGGGTTGCGGCTGAAGGGCGCCGCCGAGGACGTAGGCGCGGGTGTTGTCGAGTGGCCGCCCGATGGGCAGCGAACGCGGCAGCTCCTCCCCGGCGCGGAAGGGGCGCCGGGTGGCGAAGGTCGTGGTCTCGGTGGGGCCGTAGCCGTCCACCACCGTCAGATCCGGGCAGGCCGCCAGCACCCGGCGCACCGCCCCCGCGGGCACCGCCTCGCCGCCGGTCCACACCTCCCGGGCGCCGCTCAGAGAGTCCGGCGCCTCCTGTGCGAGCAGCCGGAACAGCCCGGCGGTCAGCCACAGGCAGTTCACCCCGTGCTCGCCGATCGCCCGGCGCACGGTGTCCGCGTCCACGTCCCCGGCGGGCGCCAGTACGGCCCGGCCGCCGCGCAGCAGCGGCACCCACAGCTCATAGGTCGAGGCGTCGAACGCCTGGGGCGAGTGCACCAGCACCCGGTCGTGGTCCGCGAAGGCGCGGTCCGCGACGAGGGCGGTCACATCGCGGTGGCGCACCGCGACCCCCTTGGGCCGTCCGGTGGAGCCCGAAGTGAACATCAGGTACAGGGCGTTGTCGGGGGAGAGCGCCACGTTCGGCGGCTCCGCCGGGCCGTCGTCGTCACCGTAGGAGCCGGGCGCCACCAGCAGCGTCCGCCGGTCGCCCGAGATGTCCGCCGCCGTGCGCTCCCAGGCGCGGTCGGTCAGCAGCAGCTCCGCCCCCGCCTCGGCCAGCACGCTCCGCAGCCGGTCCTCGGGGGCGCGGGTGTCCAGCGGTACGTACACCCCGCCCGCCTCGACCACCGCCAGCAGCGCCACCACCAGCTCCACCGACCTGTCCATCAGGACGGCCACCGGGCGCTCCGGGCCGGCGCCGTGTCCGATGAGCAGGTGGGCCAGCCGGTTGGCGCGGGCGTCCAGCTCCCGGTAGCTCACCGGGCCCGTCTCGCCGTCCAGGGCCGTCGCGTCCGGCGCGCACCGCACCCGCTCGGCGAACAGCCCGGCCACCGTGGCCTCGGGCAGCGGGACCGCGGTGTCGTTCCACTCCCGGAGCACCTGGTGGCGCCGTGCGGAGGTGAGCATGGGAAGGTGTGCGGGCGCCCGGTCCGGTGCGTCGGCCATGGCGGTCAGCAGCACCGTCAGATACTCGGCCATCCGCCGCGCGGTGGCCTCGTCGAACAGCGCCGGGTCGTAGCCGAGCCGCAGCGTCAGCTCCTCGCCGGGGTAGACCACCAGCGACAGCGGGTAGTTGGTGGTCTCGACGCCGTCCAGGTCCCGCAGGGCGAGGCCGTGCGTGGCGGCGAGGTCCCCGCCGATCGGATAGTTCTCGAAGACCACGATGGAGTCGAAGAGGTTCACCCGCTCGGGCAGACCCGTCCAGGACCGCAGCCGGGTGAGTGGTACGAAGTCGAACCGCCGGTCCTCGGTCTGCCCCGACTGCACCGCGCTCAGCCAGGTCAGCAGGGTGGCGCCGGAAGGCACCGCGAGGCGGGTCGGCACGGTGGTGATGAACAGCCCGTTCATCGTCTCCACGCCCGGCAGCTCCGGCGGCCGACCGGACACCGTGGTGCCGAAGACGACGTCCTCGCGGCCGGACTGCCGGGCCAGCAGCAGCGCCCACGCCCCCTGCACCACGGTGTTCAGGGTGAGCCCCTCGTCCCGGGCCAGATCCTGAAGCCGGCGGGTGGTGGTGGCGGGCAGGGCGACGCGCACGTCCTCGGTGGACTCGGCGTGATGGGTCTCGGTGGGCTCCCGGTCGTACGGCAGCGGGGTGGGCTCGGTGAGATCGCCGAGCCGGGCCCGCCAGTGCTCCTCGGCCAGGGCCCCGTCGCGCTCCCGCAGCCAGGCCACGTAGTCGCCGAACGGGCGGCGGCCGGGCAGACCGGTGGCCATGGCCGCGCCGGAGGCCCCCTCACATGCCCGCGCATGGCAGTGGAAGACATCGGAGAGCACCTGGAACAGGCTCCAGCCGTCCAGGATCAGATGGTGGAAGGTCCACACCACCTGGACCTCGGTCGCCGACAGCCGGGCCAGCGCCAGCCGGGTCAGCGGGGCGGTGGCCAGGTCGAGACCGCGCTCGCGGTCCTCGGCGAGGAACCTCCGCAGCTCCTCCCGGCGCTCGTCCGGCCCGGACAGATGGCGCCAGTCGAGCAGGGCGACCGGGATCCGGGCCCCGCGCTCCACCACCTGGACCGGCTCGGGCACCCCCTCCCACACCGCGCGGGCGCGCAACACCTGTGTACGGTCGGCGACCTGCTGCCAGGCCGCGGCCAGCGCCGCCGGTTCCGGCACCCCGTCGAGGACGAAGGAGAGCTGCTGGAAGTAGGCCCGCCGGTCGTCCTGGGCCAGGGTGTGGAACAGCATGCCCGCCTGGGTGGGGGTGAGCGGGTAGATGTCCTCCACCGTGGCGCCGTTCCCGGCCAGCCGGTCCACGGCGGCCTGGTCGAGGGCGGCGAGCGGGAAGTCCGACGGGGTGCGGCCGCCCGCACCGGGCGCGCTGCCGTGCCGGGCGATCTCGCACAGGGCCTCGCGGAACTCCCCGGCGAGCCGGGCGACCGTCTCCTCCCGGTGCAGCCGCGCGGAGTAGAACCAGGTGAACTCCAGGCCGTCCCCCCGGGCCCGGCCCACCACCTCCAGCGGATGCGGGCGCGGCGAGCCTGGGTCGGCATCCAGGGCCAGCTCGCTGTGGAGACCGCGGAAGAGCCCGTCGCCACCGCCCGGCGGCTCGAACCAACCGAGGTAGTTGAAGCTGATCCCGGCCGTGGGGCCGTCGGGAAGGCCCTCGCCACCGAGCAGATCGCGTCGCACCCCGTAGCCCAGACCTCGCCGCGGTACGGCCCGCATCTGCTCCTTGACCGACTTGAGGACGTCGCCCCAGCCGCCGTCCGGAAGGTCGAGCGCCACCGGGAAGCGGGTGGTGAACCAGCCGACCGTACGGGACAGATCCAGGTCCGCGAAGAGCTCCTCGCGGCCGTGGCCCTCCACGTCCACCGGGACCCGGGCGCGCCCGGTCCAGCGGTGCAGCACCCGGGTCAGCGCGCTCAGCAGCACGTCGTTGACCTGCGTCCGGTAGACCTCGGGGAGGGTCTGGAGGAGGGTGGCGGTCTCCTCCGGGCCGAGCCGGACGGTGACCGACCGGGCCGAGGCATAGGTGTTCACCCCGTTCGCCCCGGCCGCCCCGTTCGCTTCGTCAACCCCGCCCAGGTCGGTCGGCAGCGAGGGGTCGCAGGCCGCGGCGAGGCCGGTCCAGTACGCCTCCTCGTCCGCGAACCCGCCGCTCCCGGCGTGGTCGTTCAGCCGCAGTGCCCAGCGGCGCAGCGGGGAGGACTTCGGGGGAAGCCCGGCTCCCTCGTCCCGGGCCGCCCGCCGGTAGCCGCTGTCGAGGTCCTCCAGGATGACGCGCCAGGACACCCCGTCCACGACCGTGTGATGGACGGTGAGGCGGAGGACCGGGCGCGGCCCGGCCCCCCGGTCGAGCACCGCGCGCATCAGCGGCCCCTCGGCCAGGTCGAAGCGGCCCAGGTGGTCGGCGCCGGTGGTCTCCAGCGGTACGCGGAGGGCCGCCGCGTCCTCGATCCGCTGGTACCAGCCGCCGTCCCGCCGGTGGAAGCGGGAGCGCAGGGCGTCATGGTGCTCCACCAGCGCGTCCAGGGCGTACCGCAGGGCGTCCTCGTCCACCTCCTCGGGCAGCGTCAGGGAGATGGTCTGGTTGAAGTGACCGGCCCGCTCGGGGTCGGTGGTGAACAGCCAGTGCTGAATGGGGGTCAGCGGCAGCTCCCCGGTGGCCGTGCCGTCCCCGTCGGAGCCGGGCGGCCCGGCCGGGGCCGTGGCGGTGTCCAGACGCAGGGCCAGCGCGGCGATCGTCTGGTGGCGGTAGACATCGCGCGAGGTGACGGCGAGCCCGGCCTGCCGCGTCTGGGAGACCAGCTGGATGCTGAGGATTGAATCGCCGCCGAGGGAGAAGAAGTTGTCCTCCACCCCCACCCGCTCCACCCGCAGGATCCGGGCCCAGACCTGCGCCAGGGTCCGCTCGGTGGCGGTCCGGGGCGCCACATAGCCCGGTGCCGCGGCTTCGGCCCAGTCCGGTTCGGGGAGCCGGCCGCGGTCCAGCTTGCCGTTGGGGTTGAGGGGCATCCGCTCCAGGACGGCGACCGAGGCGGGCACCATGTAGTCGGGCAGCGAACGCCGCAGGAACCGCCGCAGCCCCGCCGGGTCCGGCGCGGCGTCCGTGGCGGCCACCACATAGGCGATCAGCCGCCGGTGAC
This sequence comes from Streptomyces malaysiensis subsp. samsunensis, assembly GCF_024519315.1. Classification (GTDB taxonomy): domain Bacteria; phylum Actinomycetota; class Actinomycetes; order Streptomycetales; family Streptomycetaceae; genus Streptomyces; species Streptomyces malaysiensis. The sequence continues at coordinate 89,220 of NZ_JANIIC010000042.1, forward strand.
CGTCCGCCTCCCGGGCGACGGCCGCCGCCTCGGCGATGTCGGGGTGGCGCAGCAGCGCCGTCTCCACCTCGCCCAGTTCGATCCGGAAGCCGCGGATCTTCACCTGGTGGTCGGCCCGGCCGAGGAATTCCAGCTCCCCGTCGGCGTTCCAGCGGACCAGGTCACCGGTGCGGTACATCCGGCTGCCGGGCGATCCGAAGGGGTCCGCGAGGAAGCGGCGGGCGGTCGGCCCTGGCCGCCTCAGATAGCCCCGGGCCAGGCCCTGCCCGCCCAGATACAGCTCACCGGTCACCCCGGGCGGCACCAGCCGGAGCGTCGGGTCCAGGACATACGCGCGGGTGCCCGCGACCGGGCGGCCGATCGGCGGGGCCTGTGCGGGCACTTGGCCGTCGCAGAACCAGGCGGTGGCGTACACCGTGGCCTCGGTCGGCCCGTACAGATTGGCGATGCGGCAGGAGGGCATGGCCTCCTGGATGTCCCGTAGGGTCTGGGCGGGCAGCGCCTCGCCCGCCAGTACGACCGTCCGGGCCCGGTCCGCCGGGGGGTTCTCGCCCAGGAGCCGGGAGAACACCGAGGGCACTCCGCTGAGCAGCCCCCGCGCACCCGGCCGCCCCTCGGCATCGGTGAGGGCGAGCAGATCCCGCACCACCTCCACACGGCCGCCGGCCAGCAGCGGGCAGAGGATCTCGAAGACGGACACATCGAAGTTGAGCGAGGTCGAGGCGACCACATCGGTCAGCCGCTCCCGTCCCAGCTCCGCCGCGGCCCATGCCGCGAGCCGGGCCACACCGCGGTGGGTGGCCACCACGCCCTTGGGCCGGCCGGTCGATCCGGAGGTGTGGATGACATAGGCGGGATGGGCCGGGGCCAGGGGGTGGATCCGCTCGGCGTCGGTGATGTCGCCGTCCGCGAGCTCGGCCAACTCGGCGCGGACGCCCGGGTCGTCCAGCACCAGCGGTTGGGCGTCCGAGGGCAGGCAGCCGGCCGCCCCGGCGGTGGTGACGATGGTCGACGTCGCGGCGTCGTCCAGCATGAACGCGATGCGCTCGGCCGGATAGCCGGGGTCCACCGGCAGATATCCGGCGCCCGCCTTGAGCACCGCCAGCAGCACGACGACGAGTTCGGCGGAGCGGGGCAGGGCGAGCGCCACCAGCCGTTCGGGACCGGCGCCCCTGGCGATGAGCAGCCGCGCCAGCCGGTTGGCGCGCCGGTTCACCTCGTCGTACGAGAGGCTGGTGTCGCCGTGGGTCACGGCGGTGTCCGCCGGCCGCCGCGCCACCTGGGCGGCGAAGAGCTCGGGCAGGGTGGTCTCGATCGCGGGTTGATCCGGCCCGTTCCAGGCGTCGAGCATCGCATGCCACTCGGCGTCGGCCAGCATCCGCAGCTCGATCAGGGTGGCGCCCGGATCGGCCACCATGGCGGTCAGCAGCCGGTGCAGATGCCCGGCCATCCGCTCGATCGTGGTCGCGTCGAACAGATCGGAGTTGAACTCCACGGTCAGCCCCAGCGAGCCGTCGTCGCGGGGCAGGAACTCCAGCACCAGATCGAACCGTGCGGCGGGGCGCGGCAGGGAGTGCTCGGTGATCCGCACACCGCCCGCCTCCTGGGCGGGCACCATGGCGCTCTGCTGCACGACCAGCGCCTGCACCAGCGGATGACGGCTGGGATCGCGGCGCGGGGCCAGCTCCTCGACGACCCGCTCGAACGGCAGCCGGTCATGGCCGAAGGCGTCGAGCACCGTCTCGCGCATGGTGTCCAGGAACCGCTCGACCGTGGCGTCCCCGTCGACATCGGCGCGCAGCACCAGGGTGTTGACGAAGAATCCCGCGACCGACTCCAGCTCCTCGCGGTGGCGTCCGGCGGTGACGGTGCCGAAGGCGATGTCCCGCTGGCCGGAGTAGCGGGAGAACAGCACCGCGGCGGCGGCCGCGAGCAGGGTGAACAGCGTGGTGTCCCGCTCTCTGCCGAGCCGGGTCAGCCCCGCCACCAGCTCGGCGGGCAGCTCCCGGCGACGCACCGCCCCCGCCGTGGTGCGCACCGGCGGGCGTGGGCGGTCGGTGGGCAGCTCCAGCGTCCGCATTCCGGCGAGCCGGCCCCGCCAGTACTCCAGATCGGCGTCGTCACGGGCGGTGGCGGAACGGCCGCGCTCCCACACGGCGAAGTCCGGGTACTGGAGCGCCGGTTCGGGCAGCGCGGCATCCGTCCCGGACACCTCGGCGGCGTAGAGCGCGGCCAGTTCGCGCACCAGCAGTCCGACCGACCAGCCGTCGGTGACGATGTGATGCTGCGCGAGCAGCAGGATGTGCTCCTCGTCGGCGAGCCGGATCAGCAGCGCCCTGGTGAGCGGCCCCCGCCTCAGGTCGTAGGGGCGGCTCAGCTCGCCGGTCAGCGTGCGTTCGAGCTCCTCGGCGCGCCGCCGCGCCGGATGCCCGCCGAGGTCGGCCCGGTCCAGCGGTACGGTCCCGTGCGCGGCCACCCGCTGCACCCCGTGCCCGTCCACGGTGGCGAAGGTGGTGCGCAGCGCGTCATGGCGGGTGGCGAGCCGGTCCAGCGCCCGGCGCAGCGCGGCCGCGTCGAGCGGGCCGTCGAGCCGCAGCCCGGCCCCGGTGTTGTACTCGGTGCCGCCGGAGGTCAGATCGTCCAGGAACCACAGCCGCCGCTGGGCGGAGGACAGCGGCAGCGGACGGTCGCGCGGCGCGGGCGGAATCGCAGCCTCGGGCGCCTCGGGCGTATCGGCGGCCCCGGCGGGCAGCCGTCCGGCCAGCCGAGCCACCGTCCTGGCGTCCAGCAGATCGCGCAGCGAGAGCTCCACGCCCAGTTCGGCCCGGACCCGGGTCAGCAGCCGCACCCCGAGGATGGAGTCGCCGCCCAGGCCCAGGAAGTCGTCCGCCACGCCCACGGTGTCCACCGGCAGCACCTCGGACCAGATGCGAGCCAGGGCCTTCTCGGTGGGAGTGCGCGGGGCGATGTGGCGGGAGTCGCCGTCCGGAGCGGAGCGCGGGGCGGGCAGCGCCTGCCGGTCGATCTTGCGGTGCGGGGTGAGCGGGAACGCGTCCAGCACCACATAGGCGGACGGCACCATATGCGCCGGCAGCACCCGGGCCGCCGCGGCGCGCACCTCCGCGGCCTTCGGCGGGGTGCCGCCGCCGGGCGGCACCACATAGGCGACCAGCCGCTTCCGACCGGGTTCGTCCTCCCGTACGGTGATCACGGCCGCGCCCACCCGGGGGTGGCGCGCCAACGCGGCCTCCACCTCGCCCAGTTCGATCCGGAAGCCGCGGATCTTCACCTGGTGGTCGGCCCGGCCGAGGAATTCCAGCTCCCCGTCGGCGTTCCAGCGGGCCAGGTCACCGGTGCGATACATCCGGGAGCCGGGCGGGCCGAAGGGGCAGGCGGTGAAGCGCTCGGCGGTCAGCCCCGGCCGGTCGAGATAGCCCCGGGCCAGGCCCGCGCCGCTGATGCAGAGCTCTCCGGTGGCGCCGACCGGCACCTGCCGCGCCGCCTCGTCCACCACGAACACCCGGGTGTTGGGGAGCGGACGGCCGATCGGCGGGGCGCCGGAGCCCGCCACCAGGGCGTCGGTCCAGGTGGCCACGACCGTGGCCTCCGTCGGGCCGTAGGAGTTGACCAGCCGCCGCCCGGGTGCCCACAGGTCCACCAGATCGGCGGGGCAGGCTTCCGCGCCCACGATCAGGGTGCGGAATTCGGGCAGCCCGTCGTGAAGCTCCTCCGGGGGCACGGTCGCGAGCGCCGCCGGGGGGATCAGGGCATGGGTCACCCGCCTCTCCCGCAGGACCGAGGCCAGTTCGGCACCGAGCAGGGGCCCCTCCGGGGGCACCACCAGCGCCGCCCCGGCGAGCAGGGAGGAGCACAGCTCCAGGACGGAGGCGTCGAAGCCGGGCGAGGAGAACTGGAGCACCCGGTCGCCCGGCCGGACCCGGTAGTGGGCCGTCGCCGCGGCCGAGAAGTTGCCCAGACCGGCATGCGGCACCAGCACGCCCTTGGGCACACCCGTGGAGCCGGAGGTGTAGATGACATACGCGGGGTGCTCGGGGAACAGCGGGCGGAGCAGGTCCACTTGGCCGGGGGCGTGATCGGGGCCCGCCCCGGCCCCCACCTCCCGGATCCACACCGGGTCGTCGAGCACGGCCACCGGCCGGGCGTCGGCCAGCATCATGGCCCTGCGCTCCTCGGGGTGCGCGGGGTCGATCGGGAGGTACGCACCACCGGCCTTCGCCACCGCCAGCTCGGCCACCACCAGCTCCGCCGAGCGGGGCAGGACCAGGGCCACCACCCGCTCCGGCCCCACACCGCGCCCGATGAGGTGGTGGGCCAGCCGGTTCGCCCAGCGCTCGACCTCCCCGAAGGACCACTCGCGCTCCTCCGCCACCAGGGCCGGCGCCTCGGGGGTGCGCTTCGCCCGGACGGCGAACAGCTCGCCGAGCGGTGCGCGGGAGACGGCGCGGTCCGTGGCGTTCCACGCCGCCGGAGGAAGGTCCGGGACGTCCCGGGGTGCGGACACCGAAGAGGTCTCGTAGTGGTCCGTCATGGTGGGGTGTGGCCCTTCGGAGCGGTTGCACGGGCAGATGGCAGATGGGGGACGGCTCGGACCGGTCGGCGCCGAGCCGGGGCGCCCGCGCCCGGCCGGGGGAGCTGTGGGGAGACGGCCGTGCGCGTGGGCGGTGGGGGCCTCAGACCAGGGCGCTCTTACGGGCCATCCGGCCCGAGAGCTGGATCCGGTCGACGGCGCCGGTCCGCGGATCGCGGACGAACCGTCCGCCGGGGATCCGGCGTCCGGAGGAGGGGTCCACCAGATCGCAGGTGAGGTCCTCATGGCAGACCAGCGGCGCGGAGGGGTCACCGTCCACGGACAGGGCGAGACCACCGCCGTCGCCCATGGTCACCTGGTACTCGATATCGCCGTTGAGATAGATCCCGGTGCACTGGGAGGTCGCGGCCATGGGGGTCGCCGGACCCCGCGGGGCGGGGGCGGCGGGCATCGGGACACCGGTGATCTCGCCCAGGACATCGGTCAGTTCGTTCCACAGCTCGGTGCCGCTTCCCGCGTTGGCGGTGAAGCCGACCACCGTCCCCGTGACGGGGTCGGCGCGCAGGGAGCAGGAGGTGCCCTGGGCGTTTCCGTCGTGCCCGAACCACACCGTGTCGCCGCGGTGGAAGAGCGCCCAGCCCAGGCCCCAGCCGTCGGCCAGCACACCGGGGTCGCCGCCGGGCACGGGGCGGCGCATCTCCTCCGCGAGCTCGCGGAGCGGCAACCCCGCCGGGCCGTCGCCGAGATGGGCCCGGCCCAGCGCCACCAGATCGAGGGCACTGGCCCTCAGCGCACCGGCCGCGGCCTCGGCGGGGGCGAGGTTCTGCCGCACCGGCCTCGTCCTGCCGGTGGCCTTGTTGGCCGAGTGGCCGCGCGCGGTGGGCCGGTGCGGGGCGGCGGCCGTGCCGATGAAGGACGGCACGGTGCCCAGCGGATCGAGCAGAACGGACCGCATGGCCTCCTGCCAGCTCATCCCGGTGACCGTCTCGATCAGCCGGCCCGCCGCGACATAGCCCGCGTTGGAGTAGGAGAAGTCCGTTCCCGGAGGCATCACCAGGGTGCGGTCGGTGCAGTGGTCCAGCAGATAGCGTGCGGCGGTCACCGAGGCCACCTGGTCCGAGTCGGGCCCGGACGGCAGCCCCGCGGTGTGGCTGAGCACCTGGCGCACCGTGCACGGCGGACCGGCCCGCCGCAGCTCGGGCACATGGTCGCCGAGCCGGTCGTCGAGCTCCACATCGCCGTCGGCGACCAGGAGCATCACCACGGTCGCGGTGTACGCCTTGGTGACGGAGCCGATGGGCACGGCGGCGTCGGCGGTGAACGGCTCGCCGGTGCCCACGTCCAGGACGCCGGTCTCCACGGCGAACGTCATACCGCCGCTGTGCACGGCGAGTTGGGCTCCGGGCACCCGATGGTGGCGGGCCAGTGCGGTCAGGCGGTCCTCGAGGACGCGGCGTAACTTCGACCGCTCCTCGGCGGACGGCGCCGGGGTCGGACGGAACACGGTGCACTCCTTGCCGGGGAATGGGACGGGCGACGGGGGCCGGGTCATGGCAGCCGGCTCGTGGCCGTGACATCCCGGGGCACGATCGTGAAGCCCTGCCAGTGGGTCGGCATGGGGTCCTGGTCCTCGTCCCTGGGCACATGGTGGAAGTCGACACTGACCCAGGCGACCGGGTCGGTGAGCCGCTCGCCGCCGGTGTACTTGTCGACCGAGGTGGCGCAGTCCGGGGCGGTGTTGCCGTAGGCCAGCCGCTCGCACTCCCGGTACTGCGTGAAGTACATGTCGTGGTGGGTGAACTCCTCGGTCTCGTGCGGGCCCCGGTACTGATCGCTGTGGTGGTTGTCGATCTCCCAGGACTTGACGTGGCCGTCGGTGTTCTCGGCGGTGGGGTTCACCACCCGCCAGAAGCGGGTGGGCGCGAGGTCCGCCGCGGTCTCATGGGAGAGCACGGTGCGCTTGGTGGTGCGCGCGGCCGTACCGCTGCCCGGGTAGTCGTACTGCTCCACGGTGTTCTTCGACTCTCCGTCGACGTCGAAGTCCAGCCGCCAGAAGATGTTGTGCGAGTGGTTCTCGCTGAACCGGGTGGAGCCCACCCCGGTCGGCCAGCCGCTGCCCGCGTCGGAGAACTGGAACGGCGAGAGGCTTCCGGTGGCGCCCGACCGGGGGGTGATGGAACCGTCGTCCGAGAAGCGCCATTCGGTGATGTAGTCGTACCAGCCGATCTCGGAGACCGAGAAGACGACCAGGTCGGTGCCGTGCAGAACGCCCTTCTCCACCGCGCTCTTGTAGGCGAACGGCCGCGGCTGCTCCTCGACGCACAGCACGGGGGTGTCGCGGAAGTCGCGCAGCCGCCCGTCGGGGCAGTCCTCGGCGCTGAGCCGGGTGAGCGTGCCCTGCTCCAGATCGCCGAAGCCGATCGCGGAGACATCGTGGAACCGCGGCTGACCGCTGTCGTAGGGCACATGCACCTCGGCCAGCGAGGCGCTCTTCAGCACACGGGTGGGGGCGGAGCGGTTCGGGGTGTAGATCACATCGCTCAGCACCGCACCGGTGTTGCGGTCGATGTCCCAGCACATCTGCCACCGGGCACCGTTCTTCAGCGTTGTGTCGATGCGATCGGCGGCGGGGCAGGACGGGGCCGCCGAGGCCCTCGCGGGCGCGGCGGACGCCGGGCCCGGCACCCACAGGGCCAGCGATCCCACCACGGCGATCAGCACCCGGGCACACCGGAACAGACTGGACACGGACAAGGCTCCCCTCACAGGCCGATGACGGCGGCGTGCCTGGCCGACAGATCGATGACGATCCGGCTGGTGTCGATCCACTTTCCGCCCGGAATGCGTACGAACAGCTGCACACACCGGTGCTCACCGCACCGGGACACCTGCCGGGCGCCGTCCACCCCCTTGGCGCGGGAGCCGAGGAACGACATGCCCTGGAGGAGCAGTTGGGACGGCGAGGTCAGCCGCTTCCCGGTCTGCGAGGCGTAGGAGTCGCGCATCCCCGGGCCGAGCCGGCGGTCGGCGAGGACGATCTTCACCGCCTCGCGGGCCTCGGCGAGGGTGGGGGGCGGCTGGACACCGCGCTGACGTGCGGAGTCGAGGACCTTGCCGGCGCGCAGGTCTACCAGCCGGGTGATGAGGGTGTCCGAGGCGTAGTCGTAGAGCTGGACCTCGGCCCGGCCGTCCGGGGCGGAGGAGACCGACTTGGCCCGGGGCGGACGGCGGGTGTCCAGCGGCTCGGCGCCGGAGCCGCCCGCCGCGTTCCGCTCCCCGCTTCCGGTGTCCTGCTTCGCGTCCTGACCGCCCCGCGCGGACGTGGTTCCGGGCCGGGTGGCGGCGTCGACGGCGATACGGGACGCCGCGCGCGACTCATCGGGGGTCAGCCGGCCCGAATGCGACGCGATGGCCGCCGCGGGTTGCGAGGGGTCGGGAGCGGGCGATCCGGCCGTCCGGAGGGCGGCGATCGCGCCGCCCGCCAGCACCGCCGTCAGACCCAGCGCCGCGGATACGCGCCATCGCCGGTGACGGCGCCCCCTGGTTTCGGCCGCACCCTTGTGAGTGGCGTTGTCTCTCATCACCCAGCCGTTTCCGTTGTCGGTCATATGAGCCGGTGGGGCTCGCGGTGACAGCACTCGGCCGGATCCCGGATTCTCGCTGATGCGTTCCCGTCCGCACCGACGGGATTCGGGCCGCTGACGACGGCTGGCGCGGACTCCCCTCCCCGGACTCTTCGCTGTCCACTGATGGCTCACGCTTTCACCACTCCGGGCGGCGTAACAGTCGCATTTGTCATCAAGCGGCTGTGAGAAACGCATGTCTGGATCGACGGTCGAGCGGCCGCAAAGCGATGGCGGGGAAGGCTGGTTGAGAGCCTCTCTGCCATCATGCTCACATGAGCCATTCGATCACCATTCGATGTGACATCTGTGGCGCCACCCATTCCTCCTCCGCCGCTGACAGCGTCGGTGCGCTTCGCGACGTCATCGTTCAAATGAGCTGGTCCAGGGCGCGATGGAATGGCCGGGTGATCGATATGTGTGGCGTGTGCGGTGCCCGGGAAATGGCGCCGAACGCACCCGGACGGCGCTGCGGTTCCTGCGAAGGGGGCGAGCTTTTCGATGTCCTCGGACACGACAGAATCGGACATCGTTTGGCCAATGCATTGCTCAGGGCCGGTATCGATAATCCCGAACTGCTCTCCAATTTCTCCGCGCGTCAACTTCGCGATCTGGACGGCATCGGCGCCGTGAGCGCCCATCACGCACTCAATCGTCTGCACTCCACACCGAACGAAAGGCGATCGTGAACGAATCTTCCACGGGAACATCCGTACGGCCCGCTCTGTTCAACGGCCGGCGGCACCGGGTGTTGTGGGTGGTGGGCGTGGTGTTTTCCGCCGGGCTGCTGGCGCCGCTGTTATTCCTCGGCGCCGCCCGAAAGGGGATCGTGCCGCGCACCGTACCCGCCGGGTACGCGGTGGTCATCTATCCGATCGCGCTCGGGCGGCAGTGGCTGCCGGACCCGGGCGACTGGATCTCATGGACACTCGCGGCCGCGGTTCTCACCGCGGCCGTCCACGCCGTGCTGCTGGACACCGGGCGCCCGCCCGGCGGTTGACCTCCGGGCGCGGAGCTCAGCTCTGCGCGGTGGGGCGGACCACGATCTCGCCGACGTCGACACCGGCCGGCTGCTCGATGGCGAACGCGATGGCGCGGGCGATGGCGTCCGGGGATATCGCGATCTTGTCCATGCCGCTCTGGATCGCGCTCCTCGCGTCCGGGTCGGTAATGGAATCCGCGAGCCCCGTCCGGGTGTATCCCGGCGAGACCGTGGTCACCCGCAGTGACTCGCCCGCCTCCTGGCGCAGCCCTTCGGAGATGGCGCGCACGGCGTTCTTGGTGCCGGCGTAGACCGACATCGTGGGGACGATGGTCAGCCCGGCGGTGGAGAGGGTGTGCACGAAATGCCCGAAGCCCTGCTCGCGGAAGACGGGCAGGGCCTCGGCGATGCCGTACAGCACGCCCTTGATGTTGACGTCGACCATCTCCTCCCAGTCCTCGACGCGCAGATCGTCGAGGGGGGAGATCGGGCTGATCCCGGCGTTGCTGACCAGGACGTCGAGCTTTCCGTATCGCTCGCGTGCCGTCGCGACCAGACGGGACAGATCCGCGCGCCGCTTCACATCCGTGGCGACGGGGACGGCCTCGCCGCCCGCCCCGGCGATCCGGGCCGCAAGCGCCTCGATGCGGTCCGACCGCCGCGCGCCGAGGACGACCGTGGCGCCGCGCTCGGCGAGCAGCAGCGCGGTCGCCTCGCCGATACCGCTGCTCGCGCCCGTAATGGCGACGACCTTGCCTTCGATACCCGACATGATGGGTGGTCCTTCCAGGGAAAAGGGGAGGCGGCGATGGCCTACTGTGGAAAGTGGAGGCGCCGCCACTTCGTCCCACAGTAAGTGGAGGTGCCTCCACTTAGCAACCGGGGAATGAGGAGAGCCGCCGATGGTCAGGGATCCAGGGCGCCCGCTGCGGGCCGACGCACAGCGCAACCGGGAGAAGATCCTCTCCGCCGCGGTGCGGATCTTCGCCGAGGAAGGGCTGAACGCCCACCTCGAGCGCATCGCCAAGGAGGCGGGTGTGGGCACCGGCACCCTCTACCGGAACTTTCCGACCCGCGAGCTGTTGATAGAGGCCGCCTACCGCAATGAGCTGGCCCGGCTCTGCGATGCCGCCCCCGAACTGCTGGCGGCCCTGCCCCCGCGCGAGGCCATGCGCGTGTGGCTGGGCCGCTTCATGGACTACGCCAACGCCAAGCTGGGCATGGCCGACGCGCTGCGGGGCGTGGTCGCGTCGGGCGTCAACCCGTACGCCCAGAGCCACGAGATGATCCAGGACGCCCTCTCGCTGCTGATGGACGCCGCCGTCACGGCCGGTGTGATCCGGTCGGACATCAGCGCGACCGATATGTTCGCCGCACTCACCGGCATCGCCCTCGCCTCGGGGAAGCCCGAACAGCGGGAGCAGGCCGACCGTCTCCTGGACCTCACCCTGGACGGACTGAGCGCCGGAAGCGGTCGGTA
>NZ_JANIIC010000043.1 GCF_024519315.1 Streptomyces malaysiensis subsp. samsunensis
GCGGGGGCATGTGGCGGGGATGTTGCCGGAGCATATGACGCCGTCGGCGTTTGTGGTGTTGGAGCGGTTGCCGTTGACGGTGAACGGCAAGTTGGACCGTGAGGCGCTGCCCGTGCCGGAGGCGCCGGTGAGTGCTGGTGGGCGGGCGCCGCGTACACCGCGTGAGGAGATCTTGTGCGGTCTGTTCGCCGAGATCCTGGACGCTCCCCGTGTCGGTGTGGACGACAACTTCTTCGACCTCGGCGGACAGTCACTGCTGGCCACCCGGCTGCTGGGGCGCATCCACGCCACGTTCGGCGTGGAGTTGACCATCCGCAGCCTCTTCGAGGCCCCGACGCCCGCCGAGCTCGCGGGCCATCTCGACGACGAGGACCGGGGACAGCCGCTGGACGTACTGCTGCCGCTGCGGCCGCACGGCACCCGCCCCCCGGTCTTCTGCATCCACCCGGCGGGCGGTCTCAGCTGGTGCTACTCCGGGCTGATCAAGCACCTGGGCCAGGACTACCCCGTCTACGGCCTCCAGGCGCGCGGGCTGGACGACCACGGCGAGCAACTGCCCTCGACCATCGCCGAGATGGCCGACGACTATGTGCGGCAGATCCGCACCGTCCAGCCCTCCGGCCCCTACCGGCTGGTCGGCTACTCGGCGGGCGGGGTGATCGCCCACGCCATGGCGACCCGGCTGGAGGCGCTGGGCGAGGAGACCGACCTGCTGGGCGTGCTGGACACCTATCCGAACCAGAAGATGCCGCCCATCGACGAACAGGACGTGCTGGCCGACCTGTTGCGGTGGGTCGGCTACGACCGCCGCTACCTCGGAAACGGACCGCTCACCCATGAGCGGGTGACCGAGGTGCTCCAGCGCCTCGGCAGCGCCATGGCCACCCTCGAGGGCCGCCATATCGAGGCCATCACCAGGATCTACGCCAACAACAGCGACCTGTTCAACACCCATCTGCCGGACAGGTTCGGCGGAGACATCCTGCTGGTCGTGGCCACGCTCGACAAGATCGACATCTCCCCGACCCCGGCCACCTGGGGCCCCTACGTCGGCGGGCGGATCGAGACACGGGAAGTCGACCGGCAGCACACGGATCTGATGAAGCCCGGTCCGCTGGCGGAGATCGGCCGCATTCTGGCCGCGAAACTCGAGGAAATGGACGGCCCCGGACCGGACGCCCACGGTGCGGCGCAGTAGATCTGGAACTTGACAAGGAGCGAGAACGCGATGACCACCAGTGACGCCGTGCGTGACCGGCAGGCCGCCGAGGCGAACGCGCATTTCTTCGCCTGGCTGGAGAAGATGCGAAGAGAAGATCCGGTCAGCTACAACGAGCAGTCCTTCCAGTGGTCGGTGTTCCGGCATGAGGATGTCACGCACATCATGGCCAACACCGATGTCTTCGTTAACGACATGTCCGATATCACGCCGCCCCAGGAGGACTACGACGTCTTCTTCAAGGGGAACATCGCCGCGATGGACGAGCCCCGGCACCGGAAATTCCGGATGCTGGTCAGCAAGGCGTTCAGCGCCCGCTACATAGCCGGTCTGGAGCCGAAGCTGGTCCGGATCGCCACCGGGCTGCTCGACGCGGTGGGCGACAAGGAGCACTTCGACATCGCGGCGGACTTCGCGTTCCCGTTCCCCGTGGCCGTCATCGCCGATATCCTCGGCGCCCCCCACGAGGACGCCCACCTCTTCGCGGAATGGGCCAATCTGCTGCACGCCAGCAATACGGGTGTCGAGGGCCACCGGGCGACCGCGATGCGGCTGAAGTCCCTCAACAGCTATATGTTCGAGCAGATCCGCAGGCGCCGGGCCGAGCCGCGCGACGATCTGATCACCACGCTCGTCCAGGCCGAGATGGACGGCCGGAGGCTCGAAGACGAGGAGATCGTGGGCTTCGCGGGCGTCCTGCTGATGGGCGGGATCACCACGACCGCGGCGCTGATCAGCAATATCGTCCTGACCTTCGACCGCTTCCCGGAGCTGTACACCGAGGTGCGGGCCGACCGCTCCCTGGTGCCCCAGGCGATCGAGGAGGTCGTCCGCATCCGGCCCTCGTTCAGCAACTTCGTCCGGATGACGGCCGAGGACGTGGAGCTCGGCGGGCAGATCATCCCGGCCGGGGAGCTCGTCCATGTGTGGATCTCCTCCGCGAACCGCGACACGAGTGCCTTCCAGGACCCCGACCGGTTCGACATCCACCGGGAGAACAACCGGCACGTCGGCTTCGGGCAGGGCATCCACTACTGCATCGGCGCCCCGCTCGCCCGCCTGGAGAGCAGGATCGCCTTCAATCTGCTGCTGGACCGGTACCGCTCCATCCAGGTCGTACCGGACGCGGACATCGAGTTCCTCGACACATCGGACATGATCGGCGCCTCGCGGCTCCCCGTCGTCATCACCAGGGACTGAGCCGGAGCGCGCCATGGATCCGACCCACAGACCCACAGCCCATATCGCGTTCTTCAACATCCCGGCCCACGGCCATGTGAACCCCACGCTCGGCACGGTGGCCGAACTGGTGCGCCGCGGACACCGGGTGAGCTACGCCGCGCCGGCCGAGTTCGGCCCGCAGGTGCGGGCCGCCGGGGCCACCCTGGTGCCGTACGAGACGACGCTGCCCGCCTCCGACCGGGTCGAGGACTGGCCCTCCGACGACCCGGTCGCCATGTCCCGTCTGGCGCTGGAGGAGGCGATCGCCATCCTGCCGGGGCAGCTGCGGGCATTCGACGGGGACCGGCCCGACCTGGTGCTGCACGACTTCGGCGCGCTCACCGGCCGGCTGCTGGCACACCGCTGGCGGGTCCCGGTCATCTGCCTGGCCTCCACCCATGTGTCCGCGGCGGGCCCAAAGGAGCGCCGGGCCCGCCAGGAGATGTTCGAGGAGTACTTCGCGGACGATCCGCGCTGGGCGGAGTACCGCCGAAGATTCCGGGAGTTCCTGGACGACGCCGGTATCGCCCTGTCCATCGACGACTACACCGGGCTGCCCGAACGCTGTCTGGTGCCGATGCCCCGGGAGTTCCAGATCGACGGGGACGCCGTGGACGGGCGCTACGCCTTCGTCGGCCCCTGCCTGGGGGAGCGGGGGCACCAGGGCGAGTGGCGGGCCCCCGTGGACGACCGGCCGGTGCTGCTGGTGGCCCTGGGGTCCGCGGGCAGCGGGCAGCCAGGCTTCTACCGGGAGGTCGTGGCGGCCTTCACCGGCACGCCCTGGCATGTGGTGCTGGCCACCGGCACCCTCGACCCCGCAATGCTCGGCCCGCTGCCGCCCAATGTCGAACAGCACCGCTCGGTACCCCAGTTGGCGGTGCTGGAGCGGGCCTCGGCCTTCATCACCCACGGCGGAATGGGCTCGGTGCTCGAGGCCATGCACCACGGGGTGCCGATGGTCGCCGTCCCGCAGGTCAACGACCAGCACCTCAACGCCGAGCGCCTCGTGGAGTTGGGGCTCGGGCGGCATGTCCCGCTGGACAAGGCGACCGCGGCGCGGCTGCGGGACGCCGTGTCCTTCGTCGCCTCCGACCCCGGGGTCGCGGCGCGGACCGCCGCCATCGCCCAGCGGATGCGGCGGCTGGGCGGCGCGGTCACCGCGGCCGACCTGATCGAGTTCGTGCTCCACGGCCCGCGGGAGCACTGGCAGGATCATGTCGCCCGCCTGGAAGGTGGCCTCGGCCGTGGCGATGCTGGCCACGCCGTGAACGGTACGACGGTCGGCTGAAGGCATGGGAATCATGACGCGAGAAGACGCACCGGTCCGCACCACCCCCCATCTGCTCATCGAGAGCCGTGGCCCCTGGGCGGGCGCCTCCTGTGGCGCGTTCGTCCGGGACGCCCGCACCCTGGCCGGCTCCGGCCACCCGGTGCAGCTGGTCCTGGTGCAGGACGCCGTCACCGCCGCCGTGCGCGGCACGGCGGAGGACTCGGCGGAGGTGCGGGCCCTGGTGGAGGCCGGCGGCGAGGTGTGGGTGGACGACTTCTCCCTCGCCCAGCGCGGCCTCGCCGCGGACCGGCTGATCCCCGAGGCGCGGGTGGTGGGCATGCCGGAGGTCTCCGCCCGGGTGCTCGCCCCCGGCGTCCGGGTGGTGTGGCACTGATGGCCAGGCCCACGACGGTGCCCCGCTCCGACGTCCTGCTGACGGTCATGGGCGCACCGTACGAGAACGACCTGCTCACCAGCGTGCTGCGGCTTTCGCAGGCCATGCTGGAGGGCGGGGCCACGGTGCAGATCTGGGCGTGCGGCTACGCCACCATGCTCACCCAGCGGGGGCTGGGCGACAGCAAACCCCGCAACCTCGCCGCATGGGAGGTGGATCACCCGTCGACGAGCCTGCTCGTACGGGAGATGCTCCTCGCCTTCCCCGACCGGCTGCGCTGGTACGCCTGCCGGTTCTGTAGCGACGACCGCGGCGCGGTGGACCACATCCCGGAGGTCCCGGTGCGGGCCCCGGCGCGGTTCGCCGAGCATGTGGCCGCCGCGGACAAGACGCTCTACCTGGGGGTGATGTGACCGTGGCGGAGGAGGGGCGGCGCGCGCTCGCCATCGTCGAGCGCGCCTACCGGGGCGCGGTGGAGACCCAGTTCTCCGACGGCCTCTACTGCGCGTATCTGTTCCACCGCCATCTGGGCGGGCTGGACGTCCTGTTGCGCGGCCCGGCGGTCGGTTACGCCGTCCGGGCCGCCCGGACGCCCGTACCGCGCCTGGGGAAGCGGGAGCTGACCACCGTCAACACCCCGGGCGACGGCCTGAACGTGCTGCTGGAGGCAGGGGTCGGCGTCTGGATCGAGGAGCAGGACCTGCGGGCGTACGGCCCGGACGCCGAGTCCGGTCTGCTGCCCGGCGTACGCACGGTACCGGCCGGGGCCATGGCGGCCCGCTGGCCCGGCTACCGGGCGGTCTTCTATCTGTGAGCGGGCTCCCGGGGCGCGGCCGCCGGGACCCGCGAGGATTCCCCAAGGAGTGGATCGGTTGTGACGGCCATGGTTGCCGCGGTGCGCGGTCCCGTGATCTCGGGCTGGTCGGCGGTCTCGCCGTACGGGATCGGGCGCCACGCCTTCGTCGAGGGGCTGCGGTCCGGGCGGAGCACGGCGGTGGAACTCGACCCGGCCGAGTGGTCGGGCCCCGGTGAACGAGCCTGTCTGGTACCGGGCTTCGTCATCCGTGAGGTGCTGGGACGCAAGGGGACCCGGTCCATGGACCGGGTGACCGGACTGGCCGTCACGGCCGTGGACCGGCTGCTGCGGGAGGTCACGGGCGCCGAGCCGGGACCCGCCTCGGGCGGGGACGACGTGGCGCTGGTGCTCGGCACGAACACCGGCAGCGCGCAGTCCATCATGGACCACACCCGGGACACCTTCCTGGAGGAGAAGCCGTTCTACGTCGACCCCTCGCACTTCCCCAACACGGTGATGAACTGCGCCTCCGGGCAGTGCGCCATCCGGTACGGGCTGCGCGGGCCCAACGCCACGGTGGCCGCGGGCCGCGCCTCCGGGCTCCAGGCGCTGCACTACGGACGGCGGCTGCTGACCTCGGGCCGGGCGGGCAGTGTGCTGGTCGGCGCGGTGGAGGAGCACTCGGCCGCCCGCGCCTGGCTGGAGCACCACACCCGGGGGGCGGACGAGCGGGCCGACGCGGTGCCGCTCGGCGAGGGCTGTGCGGTGCTGAGGCTGGTCCCCGCCGACGCGCCGGACGCGGCGGCGGGCCTGGCCGAAGTGGTGCTGGTGGAGTCCGGGGTGGCCGGTCCGGACGGGGCGGCGCCCGCGCTGACCCGGTGTGTGCGGCGGGCGCTGCGGCGCTCCGGGGTGAGCCCGGCCGAGGTGTGGGCCATCTCGCCCTCCGCGCCCGCCGGGAGTGCCGGGGTGGCCGAACGGGGCGTGCTGGAGGCGCTGTTCGGCGATGTCGAACCCCGCTGGGTGCCGCACCCCGAACCGATCGGAGACACCTCGGCGGCCGCGGCGGCCTTCCAGGTGGTGGCCGTCCTCGCCACGGCCGAGGACGCCCCGGACGCCTCCGGCAAGGTCGCGGTCATCACCTCGGTGGACCGTGACGGGGCCGTGGCCTGCGCACTGCTGCGGCTGCGGTGAAGGCGAAGACAACGGCAAAGGCAAAAGCAACGGCAACGGCACAGCCGAAGGCGAGCGAACGGAAGCGGACCCACCGGATCCCCTGTCACGTATGGGCGAAAAGTGTGGATGGCAGCTTCCGGTCACGGCCCGGGACCGCGGCCCCGATTGCTGCGACGGTTACGGCGATTGCGACAGAGATGGGATCCCCAGCATGACGAACCGGGATGATTGGGATGCGATAGTCGTCGGCTCCGGCATCGGCGGCCTGGTCTGCGCCGCCTATCTGGCGGTGACCGGACGGCGGGTCCTGGTGCTCGAACAGCACGACGTCGCGGGCGGCAACAGCCATGTGTTCCGCCGCCGCCGCGCCTACGAGTTCGACGTCGGCGTCCACTACCTCGGCGACTGCGGACCCGGCGGGGTGCTGCCCGCGATCCTCGGCGGCCTCGGCCTGGACAAGCGGATCACCTACCGCGAGATGGACCAGGACGGCTTCGACGAGATCGTGCTGCCGAGCACCTCCATGTTCATGCCCGCCGGCTGGGACCGTTACCGGCGGCGCCTGAAGGAGACGCTTCCGGAGGACGCCGCGGGCCTGGACACCTTCCTCGACATCTGCGAGGCCCTGGGGACCGAGATGCGCTCGGCGCTGCTGTCCGGGGAGGAGCTGACCGTCGCCGACCTCGTCGCGCGCACCCCGGTCACCCTCAAGTGGGGCCGCCACCCGCTGTCCGGGCTCTTCGACCACTGCGGGCTCTCGGCGCGGGCCAGGACCGTGCTGGCCGCCCAGTCGCCCAACTACGGCATGGGGCCCGACCAGGCCACCGTCTCGATGCACGCGACCGTCACCGATCACTACGTCCGGGGCGCCTACTACCCGGAGGGCGGCGGCCAGATGCTGGCGGCGGGCCTGGTGGAGTCGCTGGAGGCACACGGCGGGGCCCTGCTCACCCGGGCCCATGTGACGCGCGTCCTCGTCGACGGCGGCAAGGTCACCGGGGTGGGGCTGGCCGACGGGCGGAGCTTCTCCGCCCCGCTGGTGGTCTCCAACGCCGACTACCGCCGTACCGTGCTCGACCTCGTGGGCGCCGAGCACTTCCCCGCCAAGCTGGTGACCAAGACCCGCGAGGCGGCCATGGGGCTGCCGTTCGCCACGCTGTACATCGCCCTGGACCGGCCGCTGCCCGAGCGCCGCAACGCCAATCTGTGGTGGTACGCGGACGACGACATCGGCACCTACTACCGGCGGCTCGCCGAGGGCGACATCGACCCCGTCTCTTTCCTCTTCCTGTCCTTCGCCTCCCAGAAGGATCCCCAGGGCCGCGCCGTGTGCCCGCCGGGCCACAGCAACTTCCAGGTGATGACGCTGTGCCCGCCCGAGTACGACCGCTGGGGGGTGACCACGGGCCCCGCCGACGGCACCCGCTACCGCCGCGTCGGCGCCTACCGGAAGAGCAAGGAAGAGTTCACCGAGGCCATGCTGACCGCCGCCGAGCGGGCGATCGGCCCCTTCCGGGACCACATCACCCATCTGGAGGCGGCCACCCCGCTGACCCATGAGCGCTACACCCTGTCCACCGGGGGCACCCCCTTCGGCCTCGCGGACTGGGGCGGCGTCGGCGTGCGACCCGACACCCGCACCCAGGTCGAGGGGTTGCACGTGGTGGGCGCCAACACCCGCTACGGCAGCGGTATCACCGGTGTCGCCGTGGGCGGCATCGCCTGCGCCTCCGCCATCGTCGGCCGCCGGCTGATGCACGAGGTGCACGACGGTGCCGTGCTGGGCGACGCGGACCTGCTGCCCGAGCGCGACGAGCGCTGGGACCCGCTCGCCGTCTCCCGGGGAACCGGCCGCCGCCACGCCCGCGGTCTCGCGGGCATCGACCGATGACGGACCGATCACGCACACACCGGCGACCTTTCCAGGAGAGAACATGGACGTGGCGATCGAGGCCGAGGGCCTGAGCAAACGGTACGGCGACAACGAGGTGCTGAAGGGCGTCGACCTCACGGTGCCCGCCGGGTCCGTGCTCGGCCTCCTCGGACCCAACGGAGCCGGGAAGACCACGACGGTACGGATCCTGGCCACCCTGCTGCCGCCCGACGGTGGCCGCGCGGTGGTGGCCGGACACGACATCGTCACCGCGCCCCTGGAGGTCCGCCGGCGCATCGGCCTGGCCGGGCAGTACGCGGCCGTGGACGAGCGGCTGACCGGCCGGGAGAACCTCGTCCTGATCGGCAGGCTCTACCGGCTCGGGCGCGCCAATGCCAAGCGGCGGGCGGAGGAGCTGCTGGAGCGCTTCGACCTCACCGGCGCCGCCGACCGCGAGACGAAGACGTACTCGGGCGGTATGCGGCGCCGGCTGGACCTGGCCGCCAGCCTGCTGGCCGACCCGGGGGTGCTGTTCCTGGACGAGCCGACCACCGGCCTGGACCTCACCAGCCGGATGACCCTGTGGGCCATGGTCCGCGAACAGGTCGACGCGGGCGTCACCGTCCTGCTCACCACCCAGTACCTGGAGGAGGCGGACCAGCTCGCCGACCGTGTCGCGGTCATCGACAAGGGCATGCTCATCGCCGACGGCACCCCCGACGAGCTCAAGCGCAAGGTCGGCGGGGAGCGCCTGGAGGTCACCCTCGCCGACCCGGCCACGGTCCCGGAGGTCACCGGGCTGCTGGAGCGCGTCGCGGTCGGCGAGCCCGTGGTGGGGGACCAGGGCCGCAGCGTATCGGTGCCGGTGGGCTCCGGCATCGACTCCATCGCCGACGCCGCCACCGCGCTGCGCGGCAAGGGAATCGAGGTGACGGACTTCGCCATGCGCAGACCGTCCATGGACGACGTGTTCCTCGCGCTGACCGGGCGCAGCAGCGCCGGGGAGCCCGACGAGGACGAGGGGAAGACGGCAGCATGAGAGAACTGGCAACCGACACCTGGATCCTGGCCGGGCGTCATATGAAGCACATCGCCCGCGTACCGGAGAAGCTCATCGGGGTGACCATCGCGCCCGTCGTGATGGTGATGGTCTTCGGCTATCTCTTCGGCAGCGCGATGTCCGTGCCCGGCGGGAACTACCGCGAGTACATCATGGCGGGCATCTTCACCCAGGTGATGTTCTCCGCGGTGGGCACCAGCGCCGCCGGGGTCGCGGACGACCTCAAGAACGGTCTGGTGGACCGCTTCCGGTCGCTGCCGATGTCCCGCTACGCGGTGCTGCTCGGCCGGACCGTCTCGGACATGGCGATGACGGCGCTCAGCTGCCTCGTCATGGCGCTGGTCGGCCTGCTGATCGGCTGGAAGGCCCACCACGGCCTGGTGAAGACCGTCGCCGGCTTCGGCCTGCTGCTCCTCCTCGGCTTCACCATGTGCTGGATCGGCGCGCTGATCGGTCTGGTGGTGCGCAGCCCGGAGGCGGTGAACACCATCTCCTCGCTGATGGTCCTGCCGTTCGCGCTGCTGTCCAACTCCTTCGTACCGCTGGACGGGCTGCCGCGCTGGATGCAGATCATCGGTGAGTGGAACCCCATCAGCTCCGTGGTGAGCGCCTGCCGGGACCTGTGGGGCAACCCCTCCACCGTGGTGAGCGACGCGCTTCCGGCCCAGCATCCGCTGGCCGCGGGCACCCTCATCCTGTGCTGTCTGCTGATCGTGGTGGCCCCGATGGCCGCCCGCGCCTACCACCGGGCCGCCGCACGCTGACCCCGAAGGACCCCTAAGGACCCCGCGCTGTGATGAAGCTGGCCCAGTTCCTCCTGGCCCTCCTGGTGATGAGCGCGTTCATCATGGCGTTCGTGTTCAGCGCCCGGAGGCTGCTGGGCCTGCGCATCGGGATCGTGCGCTCCCTGCTGGCCGGGCTGGTCAGCGTGGTGGGCCTGGCCGTCTTCAGCCTGCTGATGCAGCGCCCCGAGCAGCGCGGCATCCTCACCGGGGTGCAGTTCGGGTCCACGCTGGTGGTGACCACCGGCTTCCTGGCCGTCCTCGAAGTGGTGGCGCCCAGTGGCACGCTGGGCGGGCCGCGCGGCTGGGTGCGGTCGGTGCGCTCCCGGGTCGCCCGCACCCGCCGCTACTGGCACATCGTGTCCATCGCGATGCGGCACGGGCTGCGCCCCGGCCGGTACGGCGCGGTGCCCACCGTCGGCCGCGGGCCCGGCTCCGGGCGGATGGCCCGGCCGCTGCGGCTGGCGCTGGAGGAGGGCGGCGCCACCTTCGTCAAGCTGGGCCAGGTACTGTCCACCCGCCGGGACCTGCTCCCGCCCGCGTTCATCGCCGAGTTGGGGCGGCTGCACCACCAGGTCTCCCCGGAGCCCTGGCAGGTGGTGGGGGAGGCCCTGGAGCGGGAGCTGGGCATGCCGCTGGACGAGGCGTTCGCGCACTTCGACCATGAGCCGATGGCGGCGGCGTCCATCGCGCAGGTGCACGCGGCACGGCTGCACTCGGGCGAGGAGGTCGTGGTCAAGGTGCGCCGCCCGGGAGTCCGGGAGGTCGCCGAATGCGACCTCCAGATCATTCTGCGGCTCGCCGGAACGCTGGAGCGGCGCGCCGGCTGGGCCCGTGCGCTCGGCGTGGTGGACCTGGCCGACGGATTCGCCACCTCCGTCCGTGAGGAACTGGACTTCCGGATCGAGGCCGCCAACCTCGCCACCGTCAGCGCCGCGTGGACCCGGCGCTCGGAGGGCACCGGCATCCGGCTGCCCAGGGTGTACGAGGAGTGGTCCGGCGAGCAGGTGCTGGTCATGGAGCGGCTCTCCGGCACCCCCATGGGCTCGGCCACCGCGGTGCTGAAGGGCACCCCGGAGGAACGCCTGGCGCTCGCCAGGAAGGTGATGGTCAACATGTTCCACCAGGTGATGACCGACGGCACCTTCCACGCCGATCCGCATCCGGGGAACATCCTGCTGCTGGACGACGGCGCCATCGGGGTGATCGACTTCGGCTCGGTCGGCCGGGTCGACGCCCAGGTCCGCTCCGGACTGCGATCCCTGCTCTTCGCGCTGGGCAGCCAGGACCCGGCCGCCCTGTGCGACGCCCTGCTGGAAGTGGTCACCCGGCCCGAGGAGATCGACGAGCAGCGGCTCCAGCGGGAGCTCGGCCGCTTCCTGTCCCGCTACTTCGCCCCCGGTTCCACCCCCAGCGTGCAGATCTTCACCGATCTCTTCCGGCTGGTCCAGCGGCATGGGCTGACCATCCCGCCCGAGGTCGCGGCCGTCTTCCGGGCCCTGGGCACCCTCGAGGGCACCCTGATGCTCATCGCCCCGGGCTTCGTCATGGTGGAGGAGGCCCGGACCTTCGCCGACGGGGGCTTCGCCCGCGCCGGCGGCGATCCGCTGGGCCAGCTGATCAGCCCGACGGATGTGATGGCCGCCTGGGAGCTGCTGCGCAGACTGCCCCGGCGGCTGGACCGGGTGACCAGCGCGCTCGAACAGGGCCGGCTCGGCGTCGGGGTGCGGCTCTTCGCCAACGCCCGCGACCGTACGTACATCAGATCGCTGGTGCATGAGATCCTGCTGACCTTCCTCGCCGCCACCAGCGGGGTCATGTCGGTGATCCTGCTCAGCATCGACGGCGGTCCGGTGGTCGTTCCCGGAATAGGGCTCTTCCAATTGCTCGGCTATCA
The DNA here is from genome assembly GCF_024519315.1 of Streptomyces malaysiensis subsp. samsunensis. Classification (GTDB taxonomy): domain Bacteria; phylum Actinomycetota; class Actinomycetes; order Streptomycetales; family Streptomycetaceae; genus Streptomyces; species Streptomyces malaysiensis. Next base: position 11,686 of record NZ_JANIIC010000043.1, read on the forward strand.
CCTGCTGGTGGTCGCCGGAGTGATCGGCCTGAAAGTGCTTTTCCTCATTTCGCGGGGCGGCGCGCGTAACTGACGCGTCATTGAATGGCCGCCGGAAATGGTTACCGGGCGGTATTCCGTGATATTGGCAGCATGGTGATATCGCCCTTGAGGGGCCCGGTGCCCCTGGCTATACAGGAGCCATCCACCGCTGAAAAGGATGGACATGACTTCTGTCGGCCATGCCCCCGAAAAGCTGATGTCCCTGCCGGCCCTGCTCGCCAGGCGAGCCGCCGAAAACCCGGACGGCCTCGCCTACTGCTATCTCCGCAACGGCGAGGACCCGGACGACCGGGTCACCTACGCGGAGCTCCGGCGCCAGGCCCTCGTGCGCGCGGCCGAACTCCGCCGCCGGGACATGCGCGGCCGCGGTGCCGTCCTGATGTACCCCACCGGCCTGGAGTTCGTCCGCGCCTGGCTCGGCTGCACCGCCGCCGGGGTCATGGGGGCGCCCGTACAGGTGCCCAGGAACGGCCAGGCGCTGCGCCGGCTGCGCTCCGTCGCCGACGACTCGGGCACCACCTGGGTCCTCACCACCGCGGAGACCCGCGACCGGCTGCTGGCCGACTTCCCCGGCGCGCCCGAGCTGCGCGGTCTGGAGCTGCTGGCCACCGACGAGTTCCCGGAAGCGGCGACGGCCGGGGAGCCGCTGCCCGCCGCCGGACCGGACGATGTGGCGCTGCTCCAGTACACCTCCGGCTCCACCGGCACGCCCAAGGGCGTGATGGTCACCCACCGCAACTTCTGGCACAACGCCGCCGAGACCGACGCCCTGTGGCCCACACGGGGCGGCACCGTCGTCTCCTGGCTTCCCCTCTTCCACGACATGGGGCTGCTGTTCGGCGTCGTGCTGCCCCTGTGGGCGGGAATCCCCTCCTACCTCATGGGCCCCGAGGCGTTCGTCCGCCGCCCGGCCCGCTGGCTGGAGGCCCTCTCCCGGTTCCGCGGCACCCATGCCGCGGCCCCCAACTTCGCCTACGACCTGTGCGTACGGGAGGCACCCCCCGCGCCGGGCTGTGATCTGTCCGCCTGGCGGGCGGCCGTCAACGGTGCCGAGCCGGTGCGGCTCCACACCATCCGGGCGTTCATCGAGGCGTTCACCCCCTACGGCCTGGACCCGCGTGCGGTCTCGCCGGGATACGGCCTCGCCGAACACACCCTCAAGATCAGCGGCAGCGGCCCCGGCGAACCACCGCGGGCCCTCACCCTCTCGCCCGCGGACCTCGGCGAGGGACGGGTCACCGAGACCACGGACGCCGCCGCGGTGCCCGTGGTCAGCTGCGGCCGCACCATCGGCGGCACCCGCGTGCGGATCGTGGACCCCGCCACCGGCCGTGCGGCCGCCCCCGACCGGGTGGGCGAGATCTGGGCCACCGGCCCCTGTGTGGCGGCCGGATACGCGGGCCGTGAGCGGGAGAGCGAGGAGACCTTCCGGGCCCGGATCGCCGGCGACGCCGACACCGCGGCGTTCCTGCGCACCGGCGACATCGGCTTCGTCCGCGACGGCGAGCTCTATGTCACCGGGCGGCTCAAGGACCTCCTCGTGGTCAAGGGCCGCAACCACTACCCGCAGGACCTGGAGTACTCCGCCGAGCGCAGCCACCCCGCGCTGCGCCCCGCGTCCGCGGCCGCCTTCGCGGTCGACCGGGGCGACCGGGAGGCCCTCGTGGTGGTGATCGAGGCGGACGGCCGGGCGCTGCGCGCGGCCGGCCACGACGTGCTGGTCAGCGCCGTGCGCGAGCGGGTGCGCAGCGACCACCGGCTGGAGGCCGAGGACGTCGTCGTCATCCGCCGCGGCACCCTGCCCAAGACCACGAGCGGCAAGGTGCGCCGCGGCACCTGCCGCCAGCAGTACGTGGACGGCACCCTCGTACGGGTGGGCGGAGGCCCGGCATGACCGGGCGTCAGGGCCACCCCGGCGCGCGCATCCTGGGGCTCGGCGGCTACCGTCCCGCCCGCACCGTGCCCAACGAGGAGCTGTGCGCCCGGCTGGACTCCTCCGACACCTGGATACGGCGCCGGTCGGGCATCGTCAGCAGGCGCCACGCCGGGCCGGACGAGACGGTGATCGCCATGGCCGCGCACGCCGGGGGCAAGGCCCTGGCCGACGCGGGCGTGGCCCCGGCCGACGTCGACACCGTGCTGCTCGCCTCGATGTCCTACCTGTACCAGAGCCCGGCCGCGGCACCCCAGGTGGCCTCGGCCCTCGGCGTGCGATCCGCCGCCGCCTTCGATGTGCACGTCGCCTGCGCGGGGTTCTGCTACGCCCTCGCCGTGGCGGACGGGCTGATCCGCGCGGGCACCTCCCGCCGGGTGCTGGTGATCGGCTCCGAGCGGATGACCGACATCGTCGACCCGGACGACCGGGGGGCCGCCTTCCTCTTCGCGGACGGCGCGGGCGCGGTGCTGGTCGGCCCCGCCGCCGAACCCGGGATCCACTCCGTGGCCTGGGGCTCCGACGGGGAGCAGCACGGCCTCATCGCCCACCAGGAGCCCTGGACCGCCGTCCGGGACGCGGACCGCCCCTGGCCGTATATGCGGATGGCCGGGTCCGAGGTGTTCCGCTGGGCGATCAGGGAGGTGCCGCGCACGGCCGCCGCCGCCCTGAGCCGGGCGGGCGTCACGGTGGATCAGCTGTCCGCCTTCATCCCGCACCAGGCCAACCTGCGCATCACCGAGGCCGTGGCCAAGGCGCTGGAACTGCCGCCGCATGTGGTGGTCGCCGACGACATCAGATCCGCGGGCAACACCTCCGCCGCGTCCGTCCCGCTCGCCATGGAGGCCCTCAGGGACCGCGGGGCGCTGCCCTCGGGGGGACTCGCCCTGCTGGCGGGGTTCGGCGCGGGGCTCGCGCACGCCGCGCTGGTGGTCAATCTGCCGTGACGGGCCGCCCCGGCCGGGCCCGCCGGCCCAGCCGCAGGGCGGTCAGGCCGTACAGGACCCCGCCGAGCACGAAATAGGCGTCGACGCAGACCCCGGACCAGATGGTGTACGCGGAAGGGTGGGCGTCGCCGGTGATCTGCTCGTACGTCAGCCCGGTCAGGCCGTGGGGCGCGAGGCCGGTGGAGCGCAGCGCCGTGTCCAGCAGCCCGGCGCCGCCGCGCACCGCCACCAGCGCGGCGCCGGTCCACAGGCAGAACAGCGCCGCCCAGCGCGGGATCCGCCGCCCCCACGGCCGGGTCAGCGCCAGCGGCAGCACGATGCCCACCGCGAACATGCCGACGATGACCGCGCCCTGGACCCGGTCGCCGGTGCTGGTGGCCTCCGGCACCACATCGGGCGCGTCGCCGAGCCCGAACCGGCCCCCGGCGAACCAGTAGACATGCATCGCGGTGAAGACGACCGCCCAGCCGAAGGCGGCCAGGGCGGCCCGGCGCGGCTCCGGCGCCGGCCCCGCCCCGGCGGCCGTTCCCGATCCGGTCACGCGCCGGCCCGCGCGCGCCGCGGCACGCCCTCGATCGCGTCGGCCGCCGCCGCGGCGCCGCCCTCCGCGACGATCTCCGCACGCAGCTTCGCCAGCCGCAGGGGCACCTCGGGGTCGGCCGACACCCGCTCCACCGCCTCCCGCAGCTCATCGCCGGTGACGCCCTCGAAGGGCACCCGTACGCCGATGCCCAGCTCGTCGATCACCCGGGCGTTCTCCATCTGATCGAACCCCATGGGCACGGCCACCATCGGAACGCCGTGCTGGACCGCCTCCATGGTGGAGCCCATACCCGCGTGGGTGATGAACACCGCGGCCTCGGCCAGGACCTGGAGCTGCGGAACCTCGGCGATCAGCTCGAAGTGCGGGGGCAGCGGCCCGAAGTCCGCCGGGTCCAGATGCCTGCCGATCGACATCACCACATGCCACGGCGAATCGGCGAACGCCTCCGCGCACTCGAAGAAGACCCGCTGCACCTCGGGCACCTCGGGCGCGACCGAACCGAACGCGATCAGCAGCACCGGACGGCCGTCCGCGGGCGGCCGCCAGGGCGCCTGGTGGTCCTGTCCGCGCACCACGGGGCCCACGAAGGTGTAGGCGTCGCCGAGTTCGTCCGCGTCGGCCTGGAAGGCCCGCGGGATGGTGACCACATAGTGGTCGGCCCGGCCGACGTAGAGGAACTCCTCGATGGTCAGGTCCATCCCGCCCGCGTCCAGGAAGCGCTGGAACTCGTCCCGGTAGGCCAGCCACGCCGGATCGTCCGCCACCGAGGCGTAGAACGGGGCCAGGTCGCGCTCGTAGGTGTTGCTTGACACCCGGGTCGGGGAGAGCCGCACCGCCGGGACGTCCCAGCGCCCGGCCAGGATCTGGGCGGAGAGCGCGGCGTAGTCGTAGAGGATCAGATCGGGGCGGTCGTCCTCGAACGCGGCGATCTGCTGCGGCAGCACCGCGACCGCCTCCCGCAGGAAGAGCGAGGACATCGCGACCACATCGCGGATGGGGAACCGCTCGCCGCGGCTCGCGTCCGGGAAGGTGGTCCGGTAGAGCACCGGCTCGGCCCCGGTGGCCCGCACCGCCGCGGCGTGCCCCTCGTCGATGGAGAAGCTGACCCGGTGCCCCCGCTCGACCAATTCGGCGCAGAGCGCGAGATTCGGATTCACATGACCGTCCGCCGGGATGTTGAACATCGCGATGTGCAGCGGTCGCGCATTCTCCGGAATTCCCTCCGGAAGGCCCGGACGAGAGACGCTCACGGATAACTCCTCTTCCGCCATCCGGACGCCTCAGATGGCCGGTTGACGTCATGTGGTGAATTCGATGCTAGGAAAGCCGGGCAGCACGGTCGAGTGCGCAGTCAGCTTCCTGCCAAGGGTTCAGGGGATCCCTTGCGGGGCTGTCTGCTTCGCCCTTGTCTGAGACCTGCGTCACGCTCTCCGAAAAGGATTCGCGGGCGGCCTGATCACCCTCGGGAGGGGCTGATTGAGATGATTTCCCAAAAGATACTCGACGGTAGAAGCGAATTGACGTCCGAACCGGGGGAGGACCGGGATCAGCACGCCCGGGAGCTGGCCGCAGTGGTGCTCGCCGCGGGCAACGGCGAGCGCATGGGACCCGGCCCCCAGAAGGTGCTGCGCGAGGTGGGCGGCCGGGCCATGCTCGGCCATGTCCTCGACGCCGTAGCCGAACTCGCCCCGCGGCGCACGGTCGTGGTCACCGGACACCACCGCGCGGACGTCGAGGAGTACCTCGCCGCCCGGTTCGCCGACGTCGCGCCCGCGCCGGAGACCGCCGTCCAGGAGCACCAGGGCGGCTACGGACACGCCCTGCTCACCGCCGTGAACCGGCTCCCGGACTTCACCGGGACCATCCTGGTCAGCTGCGGGGACGCGCCGCTGCTCACCGGGGACACCCTGGCCCGGCTGGTCGCCGAGCACGAGAAGGCGGGCAACGCCATGACCCTGCTGTCCGGCCGGCTGCCGGACACCACCGGCTACAGCCTGGTGCTGCGCTCCGAGGTGGGCGAGTACGAGGCCCTGCTGCCGCCGGACCGGGCCGATCGCCGCGAGCCCGGCGACGGCCCGGCGGGCGGACGGCTGCGCGAAGTGGGGGCGGGGGTCTACGCCTTCGACGCCGCCGCCCTGCGCGCGGCCTTCGACGACCTGCTGACGAGCGGCCGCACCTCCGGCGAGTACCTGGCCACCGTGCTCGACCACTTCACCGCGCACGACCTGCGCATCGGCATCACCGTCGCGGAGGACCCGGACGACATCCTGGGCGCCAACGACCAGGTCCAGCTGGCCCGGGTGCGGGCCGTTCTGCGCGACCGGATCAACCGCTGGTGGCTGGCGGCCGGGGTGGACATCGCCGACCCGGCGACGGCCTGGATCGACGTCGGCGCCAGGCTGGCGGCCGGAGCGGTCGTCCTGCCCAACACCCGGGTGCTCGGCGCCAGTTCGGTGGGGTGCGGCGCGGTGATCGGCCCGGACGCCGAGGTGCGGGACTCCGCCGTGGGCGAGGGGGCGCTGGTGGAGCGGTCCACCGTGACCGCCTCGGACATCGGCGCGGACGCCCGGGTGCGGGCCTACTCGACCGTGTCCCGGTCCGGGATCGGCGCCGGTGCCGAAGTCACCGGCTCGGTGCTGGACCAGGCGGTCCTGGGGGCGTCGGCGCAGGTCGGCCCGTACGCCTATGTGCGCCCCGACACCCGGCTGGACGAGGGCGCCAAGGTCGGCACGTTCGTGGAGATCAAGAACTCCACGCTCGGCGCCGGGGCCAAGGTCCCGCATCTGTCGTACATCGGTGACGCGGACATCGGCGAGGGGAGCAACATCGGCGGCCTGTCCGGCTTCGCCAACTACGACGGCCGTAAGAAGTTCCGCTCCGTCGTGGGCCGCAACGTCCGCATCGGCGGCCAGAACGGGCTCATCGCACCGGTCACCATCGGCGACGGGGTCTACTCGGGCGCCCGCGCGCTGATCGCCGAGGACGTCCCGCCGGGCGCGCTCGTCATCTCCGAGGGGTCGCTCAAACAACGCAACATCCCCGGCTGGGTGCAGAAGAACCGGCCCGGCTCCGCGTCGGCGATCGCCGCGGCCATGGCCCAGGGCGAGACCGGGGAGCTGGAGACGGCCGACGGCGTCCGTCAGCGGGTCCCCCGCACCACCGAGCCGCCGGAGCCCCCCGCCGCGCACGAACCGTCCACCACCGATGACGAACGGTCCATGCCCTGATGCCCTCCCACATCCTCGTCGTCTCCCCGCACCTGGACGACGCCGCGCTGTCCGCCGGCAGCCGCATCCACCACCTGGCCTCCGAAGGCGCCGAGGTCACGGTCTTCACCATGTTCGCGGGCATCCCGCCGCTGCCGTACTCGCCCATCGCCGAGTACTTCCACTACACCTGGGGCCTGGAGACCGAGCCGATGGAGCACCGGCGGGAGGAGGACCGCAAGGCCATGGCCCGGCTGGGCGCCACTCCGCTCCACGGCGAGTTCCTCGACGCGGTCTACCGGCGGCGGTCCGACGGCGGCTGGCTCATCGACGTCGACGGGCCGATGGTGCAGGGCAGCGAGGCCGTCGAGCCCCAGCTCTGCGACCTGCTCATGCGCGCCGTGGCCGAGCTGGCCGAGCGGATCCAGCCCGACGTGGTCCTCACCAGCGCGGCGGTCGGCAACCACATCGACCACCGGCGCACCCGCGACGCGGTGGTCACCGCGCTCGCCGGGAAGGTCCCGGTGCGGTGCTGGGAGGACCTCCCCTACGGGCTGCGGGGCAGTGACATCCCCCCGCTTCCGGACGGCCGCGCCCTGCTGGACCCGGTGGCCGAGACCGCGGGGGAAGCCTCCTGGGCCGCCAAGTACGCGGCGATCGAGTGCTACCGCTCGCAGCACTCCATGCTCTGGCCGCCCGACGCGGACTTCCGGGACCTGTTCGACGCCCACGCCACGAGCCATGGCGGCGGGACCCCGGCCGAGCTGTTCCGGCCGGTCGGCCCCTGACCGACCGGACCCCCGTCCTCCCACCGGTGGCCCTCCGCGACGCCGCGCGAAGGGCCACCGAGGCGTTCCGGCCGTCGCCGGAAGGTCGGGTCACACCCGTACGGTCTCGCCCGCCGCGTCGGGCTCCTCGGTCCGCCCCGGGCCGGAGGCGCCGGGCGCGCCGGGGGAGTCGTGGCGGTGGTTGGGCCACCACGCCTTGGAGCCGAGCATCGCGGTCACCGTGGGCACCAGCAGCAGCGCCATGATGAACGCGGTGAGCAGGATGCCGAAGGCGACGGCGAAGCCCATCTGCTGGAGCATGGTGTTGCTGGCCAGCATCAGCACACCGAAGGTGCCCGCCAGGATGATGGCGGCGGAACCGATCGTCGGCGCCGACTGGGCCACCGCGAGCCGCGCCGCCTCGGCCGGCGACTTGCCCTTGCGGACCTCCTCCCGCAATCGGGCCACCATCAGGATGTTGTAGTCCGTACCGATCGCCACCACGAACAGATAGACCACGATCGGCAGCATGAAGAGCAGCCCGTTCTCGCCCCTGACGTCCTGGAACAGCCAGACCGTCGAACCCAGGGTCGCGGCGAAGCCGAGACCCACGGCGAGCATCAGATACAGCGGTGCCACCACGCTGCGCAGCAGCAGGCCGAGGATCACCATGATGGCCAGGCCCGCGACCGGGAACACCAGCCGGTAGTCGTGGTTGACCGCGTCCTCGATATCGGCCAGCACCGCGGTCGTGCCGCCCACCAGGGCCTTGGTGCCGTCGGGCGCGGAGCTGTGCGCGGTGTCCCGCAGGTCCCCGGAGACCAGCTCGATGGCCTTCTCGGAGGCGGGCCGGTGCTTCAGCACGACGCTGAACTGGGCCACGTCGCCCTTGGGGTTGAGCCCGGCGGGGGAGACCTCGCCGACGCCCTCGACCCCCGCCAGCTTCTGCCGGAACCCGGTCAGCGCCGCGGGGTCCAGCTTGCCGCCGCCGTCCGACTGGACGTACACCAGGCTCGGGTCGGACTCACCGGCCGAGAAGCTCTTCTGGAGCTCCGCCATGGCCTGGACGGACTCCAGGTCCTTGGGCAGCGAGCTGTCGGTGTCGAACTCGGCCTTGAAGCCCAACGCGCCCACCGCGAGGGCGGCCAGCACACAGGCGGACACCGTGGCGATCAGCCCGGGACGGCGTGAGACCAGGGAGCCGGTGCCGTTGGCCAGCCGGTTGCGGGGGGCCCGCTGCCACGCCTTGGACGGCCAGAACGCCTTCGTCCCCAGCAGCGAGAACACCGCGGGCACCAGGGTGAGGGCCGCCACCAGCGTCACCGCGACGGAGATCGCCAGCGAGGGGCCCATGGCGCGCATGCTGCCCATCGTCGACAGGGTCAGGGCGAGGAACGCCACGATGACCGCGCCGGCCGCCGAGGCGATGGTCTCGCCGACCCGGGAGACCGCGTTGACCAGGGCCTCCTTGGCCTCCTGACCCTGGCGGAGGTGTTCGCGGTAACGGAACAGCAGGAACAGCATGTAGTCCGTGCCGACGCCGAACAGCACCACGATCAGGATCGCGGACACTCCGCTGTCGGCCTCGAGCCCGAACCAATCGCTTGCGGTGGCGATCAGACCCTGGGCCATGATGAACATCACCAGGATCATCAGCACGGGCATGAACGCGATGAGCGGACTGCGGAAGATGGCGCCGAGCAGCACGATGATCAGGACCAGGGTGGCCATCATGATCATGGCGTCGGTGTCACCCTCGGACTCGGTGGCATCGAGGCCCGAGGCCGCCGGACCGGTCACATCGACCTTCAGCGAGGTGCCCTTCAGCAGCTTGTCGCGGTCCGCGCGCAGGTCCTTGATCGACTGCTGGGTGTCCTCGTCGTAGAGGTCCTTCTTGGTCGAGTAGATGTTGGCCAGCGCCATCTTGCCGTCCTTGGAGACGGCTTCGGGCGTGGTCACCACGGCCTTGAAGGTCTTGTACTGCTCGCCCTGGAACCCCTTGGTCGCCTTGATGACGGCGGCCTTGTCGGCCTCGGAGAGCTTGTTCCCGTCCGACCGCTGGTAGACCAGGATGGCCGCCGCGCTCTCCTGCTGCGGGAACGCCTGCTCCTGGATCTTGGACACCCGCACCGATTCATAGTGCGAGGGAAGGAAGTCGGCCTGGTCGGTGCTGGACTTCAGCGGTGGGGCAAGGATGGCCAGGCCGACCGCCGCGATGACCCACAACGCGACGATCAGCCATGGACGGTTGACGGAGAACCGTCCTATTCGCCCGAACATGACGCTCCTTAGGGATTTAAGGTTCCAGTAATAGGGCACGCTAGGACAGCCGTTCGGGCCGCACCATGTGTCCCCGTGGAAATCGGCCTGGGGGTTGAGGGCGGCTCCGCCAAACGGTTTAGGGAAGCGGTCCGTGTATCAGCATCCGTGCTGATGGCGCCCTCCATGCCCCGGGCCGACGGCCACCGTCCGAGTCTCGGGTGCCGCTGTGGAGGCGGGCCGTGAAGTGGGGCGGAACGACATGTTGTTGACAAAAATGGGGTGTGCGGCGGCCCGCCGTGGGCCCGACACCTCCCGCCCCGTCCGCTTCCTGACACCACATCCCGTACGCCTGGTCACGAGACCCCATCACGCCTCGTCAGGAGCGTCCCGAAGGGGGTTGGCGAAGGGCCGTCTTCGCGGCGTCGACGAACTCCGTGAGGGCCTGCCAGAACGGGCGGAAGGCGTCATGGAAGCGCTGCGGAGCATCCGGCTCACCCGAGCGCATCGCGCCCAGGGCGCGGTGGAACGGGCCGGTGGCCTTCTGTAGCGCGTTCGCGGCGGCGGCCGCGGCTTCCGGGCCCTCCAGTTCGACCACGCGCACACAGCGGCGCATCCTGCCGTACTCGTCGCGCTCGCGCTCGGCCAGTTCGTCCAGGAGGGCGGGGCGGCGCTCCGCCTCGCCGGTTCGCTGGACGGCGGCCACCTCCCAGTACAACTCGCCCATGCTGTGGGTCTGTTCGATCAGATCGAGGTACGCGGTGCGGCGGCTGTCGCGCAGCCGCTCCACGCGCTGGGCGAGCGCCGCGGTGTCCGCCTGGATCCGGGCGGCCCGGGTGTTGCCGCGGCTGGTGACCCAGCTGGCCAGTACGGCCGTGCCGCCGGTGAGGGCTGCGATCCAGAACGTGTTGTCGGCCATGGCCCCCCGTATCGTCCGCCACTCCATGAGCGCTGGTCATCCGCCGTCCCTTGGTCATCATCGGCCACCGCGGCTATCCCCCGATGGTAGGAAGATACGGAAGGAGTAACGGTTCGGCGGTATGTGCCACAGATATGTTCCGGAGCATGAGCGCATCCGGGCTGCTGCCCGCCAGGACCCAACTGCGGCCCGTGGTCTCCGAGTTGAGGCTGTCAGCCTTCAAGAGCCACCGCCGTGCCGCCTTCCCGCTGGGCCCGCTGACCCTGATCTCCGGGCCGAGCGGCAGCGGTAAGTCCGGGGTGCTGGAGGCGTACGCGGCGCTCGCGCGGCTCGCGGGCGGCGCCCGGCTCACGGAGGTGTTCCGCGATCCGGCCGCGTACATCCCGCGCCGGGCGCGGCCGGACCGGCAGGGGCGGCGCGGCTTCCGCATCGGCTGCACCGTGGACGGCCCGGTCGGGCCCGTACGGCTCGATGTCGCCGTCCAGGCCGAGCCCGAACTGCGCATCGTGGGCGAGCGGATGACCGGGGCGGGGGAGACCCTGCTGGAGACGGCGCTGCGCGACCCCGGGCGGCGCTGTGTGCAGGCCGCCTGGCACACCGCGGGAGCGGTCGCGGTCACCCGCGCCCCGCTGCCCGACGACCGGCTGGCCACCTCGCTGCTGCCGCTGCGGGTCGCGGGCACCACGGAGGGGCAGCGGCTCGCGCTGGCCGCCGCCGAGCAGGTGGTCATCGCGCTGCGCTCGGTCTTCCCCTGCGATCCGCGGCCGGAGCGGATGCGGGCGCCCGCGGTGCCCAGGGACGGGCGGCTGCGCGGCTGCTGCGAGAACCTGGCCGCGGTCCTGCGGCGCACCAGCCGCGAATGCGGTACGCGGCACGCGGCGCTGGTCGCGGCGGTCCGGGCGGGGTGCGCGGGACCGGTCGAGGGCCTGGTCACGGAGGGGCGCGCGGACGGGGTGGTGCGGGCCCTGGTCCAGCAGGGCGAGTTCGGCGCGATGCCCGTGGAGCGGCTGGGCGACGGCGAGCTGCGCTATCTCGCCCTCGCGCTCGTGCTGTTGACCGGGCCCGGTGTGCTGGCCGTGGACCCGGCGGCCGATGTGCTCCCCGCGCGGCAGGTGCTGACCGTGCTGGCCGATGGATTCGACCGGTGTCTGGACCGGCGGCAGGCGCGGGAGCTCCTGGGGGTGGCGGCCCGGATGTGCGCACGGGGGCACATCCGGCTGGTGGGGACGGTGGGGGACGTGACGGGGGCGGTCGGGGACGCCCCCGTCACGGTGGTAAACCTGGGGCGTGAGCGAGTCCTATGAGAGCGAGCGACGAACCGACGGCCTGGATGTGGCGGTGTTGCAGCGCAGGCTGGCCGCCTTCGCGGCGGCGCGCGACTGGCAGCGGTACCACACCCCCAAGAACCTCGCGGCGGCGCTGAGCGTCGAGGCGTCGGAGCTGGTGGAGATCTTCCAGTGGCTGACGCCCGAGCAGTCGGCGCGGGTGATGGAGGACGAGGGCGCGGCGGCCCGGGTCGAGGACGAGGTCGCCGATGTGCTGGCCTATCTGCTCCAGTTCTGCGAGGTGCTGGGGATCGACGCGCTCGCGGCGCTCTCGGCGAAGATCGACCGGAACGAGGGGCGGTTCCCGGCGAACGGGGGGCGCTGAACGGCGGACGGGGGCGCTCATCGCGACGTACGGGGGCGCTGATCGCGAAGGGCGGCCAGGCGCTGATCGTGAACGGGGGCTTTGGCGGTGAATGGGGGGTCTGGCGGTGAACGGGGGACTATGGCAGTGAACGGGCGGTGTGGCGGTGAACCGTGATCTCGCCCGTCCATAGAGCGTTTGCCCCCGCATTTCGTCACTCTCCGTAGTGAGAAAGTTATCCACACCGCAACTGTTGTCAACAGATTCCTGAATTCCCCTAGCTTTTCTGCCTGTTAATCATCACTCTGGGTAGTGGAGGAGTGACGGGCTCGGAAGTCCGTTGAGAGGGGTGCGGGGAATGGACGCGATGCGGCTGATCGGTGTCACCCGGCACGCCCTGGCAAAGGCCGGGAGCGTGCACGACATCGTGGCCGAAGCCTGGCAGGTTCAAGCGCTGGCCGAAGCGGTCGGCGGATATTTCGTGGTGAGCGGCCCGGCGGCCGCGCGAGCGGAGGCGCGCGGTCTGTGCGAGGCGGGCGGGCGGGCGCGCGGCGCCCTCTTCCGCCCGGCGCTGCACCACCCCACGCTGCGCGGCGGCGGTTTACGGGCCGCCCAGCTCTCGGAGGTGCGCGATCCGAGAGGGGTGCTGCTGGCGCTGGGGGAGCTGCTCGCGGAGGCGGGCTTCGCGCTGGTCGGGGTCGCCTCCAACACCGAGGAGGAGGCGCTGTACTGGCAGTGCGTGGAGGCGATCGACGCGGCGGACGAGGCCCGGGACCGGGTGCACGGAATGCTGAGGCATCTCACCTTCCGCGAATGGGGTGGGGAGTGGGGTGGTGCCGCGTGAAGATGCAGGATGGGTGGCATGGATCTTCGCATCTTCACCGAGCCCCAGCAGGGGGCGACCTACGACACCCTGCTCACCGTCGCCAAGGCCACCGAGGACCTGGGCTTCGACGCCTTCTTCCGGTCCGACCACTATCTGCACATGGGAAGCGTGGACGGCCTCCCGGGTCCGTCCGACGCCTGGATCACCCTGGCCGGGCTGGCCCGCGAGACCCGGCGGATCCGGCTGGGCACCCTGATGACCGCCGCCACCTTCCGGCTGCCCGGTGTGCTGGCGATCCAGGTCGCGCAGGTCGACCAGATGTCGGGTGGCCGGGTCGAGCTGGGCCTGGGCGCGGGCTGGTTCGAGGAGGAGCACCGGGCCTATGGGATCCCCTTCCCCAAGGAGAAGTTCTCGCGGCTGGAGGAGCAGCTGGCCATCGTCACCGGGCTGTGGCGGACCCCGGTCGGCGAGACCTTCGGCTATGACGGTGCCCACTACCAGCTGGTGGACTCCCCGGCGCTGCCCAAGCCCGCGCAGAGCAGGGTGCCGGTGCTGATCGGCGGCCAGGGGACCACCCGTACCCCGCGGCTGGCCGCCCAGTACGCGGACGAGTTCAATATGCCGTTCGCCTCGGCCGAGGACAGCGAGCGCCAGTTCGGCCGGGTGCGGGAGGCGGCCGAGGCCGCCGGCCGCAAGGGCGACGACCTGGTGTACTCCAACGCGCTGGTGGCGTGCGTGGGCAAGGACGACGCCGAGGTCGCCCGGCGGGCCGCGGCGATCGGCCGGGAGGTCGAGGAGGTCAAGGAGAACGGTCTGGCGGGCACCCCGGCCGAGGTCGTCGACAAGATCGGCCGCTATGCGGAGGCGGGCGCCTCCCGGATGTACCTCCAGATGCTGGACCTGGCGGACCTCGACCATCTGGAGATGATCTCCTCGCAGGTCCAGGCCCAGCTGGGCTGAGCGCACCACCAGGAGCACCCGTGATGTCCGTACCCCGCACACCCTTGGCCGCCGCGCTGGAGCACGGGCCGCTCGTCCTCGACGGCGGGCTGTCCAACCAGCTGGAGGCACAGGGCTGCGATCTCTCCGACGAACTGTGGTCGGCCCGGCTGCTGGCCGATGACCCGGGGCAGATCGAGGCGGCCCACACCGCCTACGCACGGGCGGGCGCACGGGTGCTCATCACCAGCAGCTATCAGGCCACGTATGAGGGCTTCGCCCATCGGGGTCTGGGCCATGAGGAGGCCACGGCGCTGCTGAGGCGCAGCGTGGAGCTGGCGCGCATGGCCGCCGAGCGGGCGGTCGTCGAGCCCATGGCCGCGGGGCGGGCAGCCGTCGAGGGGGTGGAGGCGGGGCGGGCGGCAGTCGAGCGTACGGCGGCCGTGCGGGCGGTCGTCGAGCGGGCGGAGGCGGGGCAGACCGATCCGGGTGGCGCGGGTGGCGGGGGCGACGTGGGCGCTGGGTCGGTGTGGGTCGCCGCCTCCGTGGGCCCCTATGGGGCCATGCTGGCGGACGGCAGCGAGTATCGGGGGCGGTACGGACTGAGCGTGGCCGAGCTGACGCGGTTCCACCGGCCGAGGATCGAGGCGCTGGCCGCGGCCGGGCCCGATGCGCTGGCGCTGGAGACGGTGCCGGACGCCGATGAGGCCGCGGCGATGCTGAGCGCCGTCGAGGGCTGTGGGGTGCCCGTCTGGCTCTCCTACAGCATCGCGGGGGAGACCACCCGGGCCGGGCAGCCGCTGAGGGACGCGTTCGCCCTGGCCGCGGGGGTCGACCAGGTGATCGCCGTCGGCGTCAACTGCTGTGAACCGGGCGACGCGGACCGGGCCGTGGAGATCGCGGCCGGTATCACCGGCAAACCGGTGGTGGTCTATCCGAACAGCGGAGAGGAGTGGGATGTCGCGGCGCGGAGCTGGCGCGGCCGCTCGACCTTCGACCCGGGGCGGGTGCGGGCATGGGGGGACGCGGGGGCGCGGCTCATCGGCGGCTGCTGCCGGGTGGGGCCGGAGCGGATCGCGGAGCTGGCCGCCGTGGTGAGAAGCCATTAGGTGAGGGAGGGCCGCAGGGCGATACCCGGACGGGTGTTCTTGACCGTAAACGCTCGAGGCCGTAAACGCTCGAGGCCGTAAACCCCGTCCTTCAACGCGGGGTTGGGCCGGTGCCGGGCCCGTAGGGCTTGGCGGCGCGGGCCCCGGGGTTCCGGCCGCCGGGAGTCAGGCGGCCGGTGCGCGCGATGCCCGGGCCCGGAACGCGCGGCGGTAGTCGTGGGGCGGCACCCCCACCGCCCGGGTGAAGTGGCGGCGCAGATTGGCCGCCGTCCCCAGCCCGCACAGCTCCGCGATCCGGTCCACCGGCAGATCGCCGCCCTCCAGCAGCTCCCGGGCGCGCCCGATCCGCTGGCCCTGGAGCCAGCGCAGCGGTGTCGTACCCGTGGCGGCGTGGAAGCGGCGGGCCAGGGTGCGTGGGCTGGTGTGGGCGCGGCGGGCGAGGTCGGCCACGGTCAGCGGTTCGTGCAGCCGCTCGGCGGCCCAGTGCAGCAGCGGGGCGAGCGAGTCGTCGGTGCGCTCGGGCAGCGGCGCCTCGATGTACTGGGCCTGGCCGCCCGGCCGGTGGGCGGGCGCGACGAGCTGCCGGGCCAGGGTGTTCGCCACCTCGGTGCCGTAGTCCTCGCGCACCAGATGCAGACAGACGTCGATACAGGCCGTGGAGCCCGCCCCCGTCAGCACATCGCCGTGGTCGACATAGAGCACGGACGGATCGAGCCGTACGGCCGGATAGCGCTCGGCGAACAGCGCCGCGTACATCCAGTGGGTGGCCGCCGTACGGCCGTCGAGCAGTCCGGTCGCGGCGAGGGTGAACGCGCCCGAGCACAGCGACACGATGCGGGCGCCCCGCCGATGGGCCTCGCGCAGCGCGTCGACCAGCTCCGGCGGCGGATCGCCGCGCACATCGGCCGAGGCCGGGACGATCACCGTGTCGGCCGTGAGCAGCTCCTCGGTGCCGTACGGGGTGTGGGCGGCGAACCACGAGCGGGCGGCGACCGGGTCACCGGCCCCCTCACCGCCCGGTCCGATCGCACAGACCCGCAGCTCGTACCAGGGGTCGGGGAGCCCGGGGCGATCGGTGCCGAAGACATGGCAGGGCACCGCCAGATCGAAGATCGGCATGCCCGGGACGACGGCGAGGGCGATGGATCGCATGGCAAAAATGTAGCGCATGCTGTCACTCTTGCCACTCGTTGCACCGTACCCCGGGGCCGATGCTGGACAGGCATGACGACCCCTTCCTCAAAGGCCCAGGGGAGCGGTGTGCCCGCGGCCACCCCGGACAAGGCCCCTGCCACCACGCCGGGTTCGGCCCCTGCAACCGCCCCGGACAAGGCCCCCGACGCGGCCCCCGGGATGGCACCCGAGACGGCCCCGGCCGCCGTCTCCGACGCGGCCCCCGCTCCCGACGCGGCTCCCGACGCGGCCCCCGCCCCCGACCCCCGGCGCTGGCTGATCCTCGCCGTCGCGTCGGCGGCCCAGTTCCTCGCCGTGCTCGACATGATCGCGGTGAACATCGCCTTCCCCGCGATCGGCGCGGACTTCAGCTCCGCGTCCACCGCCGAGCTGTCCTGGGTGCTCAACGCCTACACGATCGTGCTCGCGGCGCTGATGGTCCCGGCCGGGCGGCTGGCCGACGCGATCGGCGGGCGGCGCTCGTTCCTGACCGGTATCGCGCTCTTCGGGCTCGCCTCCCTCGCCTGTGGTGCCGCCCCCGGGCTCGGCACGCTGATCGCCGCGCGCGTGGCGCAGGGCGTGGCGGCGGCCGTCCTGGTGCCCACCTCCCTCTCGCTCGCCCTGCCCGCCTTCCCACGGCGTGAGCGGGCCACGGCCGTCGGCGTCTGGACGGCGGTGAGCGCGGTCGCGGCGAGTTCGGGGCCGGTGGCGGGCGGGCTGCTGGCCGCCTCCGACTGGCGCTGGATCTTCCTCATCAATCCGCCCGTGGTGCTGGTGGCATGGGTGGCCGGGCTGCGGCTGCTGCCGCCGCGCACCGGGCCCGTCCCCGGTGGGCGCCGCCGTCTCGATCCGCTGGGCACGCTGCTGGTCCTCCTCGGCACCGGGGCCGTCACCACCGCCTGTGTCGAGGCCGCGGACTGGGGCTACGGCGCCCCGGCCACCCTCGGCTTCCTCGCCACCGGCCTTGTCGTGGGCGCGCTGGCGGTGGCGCACGTACGCCGCCACCCCGATCCGGTGGTGGACCCCGGGCTGTTCCGGACCCGTGCCTTCACCGCCGCCGCGCTCGGTCTGCTGAGCTACTTCCTCGCCTACGCCGCCTCGCTGCTCGCCGCGACGCTGCTGTTCACCGGGGCGTGGGGCTGGTCCCCGGCCAGGGCGGGCCTGGCCGTGACGCCCTGGCCGCTGGCCGTCCTGGTGGTGTCGACGCTGTCGGGGCGGATCGTACGGGCGCTGGGGGAGCGGACCACGGCCGTCGTCGGCGGGCTGTGCTTCGCGGCCGGGCCGATGTGGTGGGTGCTTCTCGCGAGCGGTGACGGCGCCCACTACGCCGTGGAGTTCATGCCCGGACTGGTGCTCACCGGGATCGGCGCGGGGCTCTACCAGCCGGTGATGTTCTCGGCCGCCGGGCTGCTTCCGGCCCGTCGGCTCTCCCTCGGCTCCGGGGTGCTGATGATGTCCCGGCAGGGTGGTTCGGCCCTGGGTGTCGCGGCGCTGGTCGTGATCACCGGGGGCGCGGCGCGGCCGGGGCTCGACGCGTTGCGCGCCGGGTGGATCTTCACGGCGGTGACCGCGGCGCTCGCGGCCGTCGCGGGCGCCGCCTTGCGCACGGGCGTTCGTCACGAGACCGGGGAGACCCGGAAGAATCGAACCGATTCGGGGGAGAACCATGGATCCGGCAGGGACCCCGCACGGCACCATTGACGTGCCCGTGCCAGCTGCTTAGCGTGCTGATCGGTCCCTGGGTTCTCCGCAGGCATGACGACGACGAGCTGAGCGGGGAGGGCGGATGAGTCTCTTCGAGGATGGACGGCCCTTTCTGCACGCGCTGCCCGCCGAGGACCGGCGCGCGCTGCTCGGCCTGGGCACCCCTCGCGCCTACGCCGCCGGCGAGGTCGTGCTGCGCGAGCACGACCGTACGACCTTCGTCGTCGCGATCACCTCCGGCTGGTCCACCGTCTCGGTGGAGACCGAGCGCGGGGTGCGGCTGATCCTGGCGCTGCGCGGGGCGGGCGAGGTCGTGGGCGACCAGGCCGCGGTGGACCACGGCTCGCGCAGCGCCACCGTCACCGCGCTCGGCCCGATGGAGGCGGTGGTGGTCTCCGGCGACCGGTTCCGGGCCTATCTGGCGGCACGTCCCGTCGCGACCGTGCTGATCATGCGTCAGTTCAGCTCCCGGCTGCGCAGCTCCGACGGGGAGCGGCGGTCACTCGCCTCGGAGAAGGTGCTCCAGCGGCTGGCGGCCCGGCTGGTCGAACTCGCCGAGCGCACCGGCCACCCCGGCGCCGACGGGGCGATCACCGTCGATCTGCCGCTGCCGCAGCACGACATAGCGGCCGCGGTGGGCTCGACCCGGGAGGCGGTCGCCAAGGCGCTGCGGCTGCTGCGCGCCCAGGGCGTCGTCCGGACCGCCTCGCGCCGCTTCGTGGTGATGAACATCGGGCTGCTGCGGCTGCTGGCCGAGGGCCGTGCGACTGGGGAGCACATCCCGGCCCGCCCCCGCGATTGAGCGCGGGCGCGCACTCCCCACGCCTTTCCGCGCGACTGTGTAAACGGCTACAGCCGTCCCGCCGTTCCCCGGCGACCCTGGAGTCGGCACAGGGCGCTGGGCCGTGAGCGACGGGGGTGCGCACGGCCGGGCCCTGCCCGGAGAAGTACCACCGGACAGGGTCCAAGCGCCCCGCACCGGAGAAGGGCGGCGGGGTGGGCAGGGGGACGAGCCCCGCCGCCCGCTTCGCGCATTCACCGGCACCCCATCACCACCGCCCCGGGAAACGGGGGCCACGGCATGAAGGACGGCGGGCGATGAACGCAGCGGAAGACGTCAACGTCCCGGCGGAGTCGCCGGGACGACGGCTGGAGATCCCCAAGGGCGGCCCGCTGGACGGGGCGGGCCAGCCGGGCGGCGCCCGTACGGCGCGCGAGGCACGCGCCCATCTGCACATCCCCGTCGGTCCCGCCCGGCTGTGCGCCGAACCGGCGCCCCATCCCCTGCCCGAAGGCCCGGTGCCCCGCGAGGAGCTGGACCGGCTGCGCCGTCTGTACCGGACCGTTCCCGGCCATACGGCGATGCGCGACCATCTGCGGCGCACCCGGCTGCTGGCGCTGTGCGGCGAACCCGGCACCGGCCGCGCCTGGACCGGGCTCGCCCTTCTCGCCGAGCTGTCCGAGCTGGTCGGTGGCGGGGTCGCCCGGCTCGGGTCCGGCATCCCGTACGGGGCGTCGGGTATGCAGACGACCGAGAAGACCGAGCGGGGCCATGGCTATCTCCTCGAACTCCCCGCCGAACAGGCCGACTCCACGGTCGAACCCCTGCTGGACCGGCTGCGCGCACACTTCGCCGAGCACGAGGCGTTCTGCGTGGTCCTGGTCGCGGGCGGCCCGGCCGCCGAGCGGCTGCTGCGCGGTCGCCGCCACGCCGTGCCGTACGAGCCCCCGGCCGCCGCCGAGGTCCTCGACCGCCACTTGGCCGAGCTGCTCGCCGACCGCCCAGCCGAACTGCTGGAGACGGCCCGCGCCACCGCCCGCCGCCCCGAACTGGCCGAGGCGCTCGGCCTGGACGAGCCGCGGCCCGGCGAGGCCGCCCGGCTCGCCGGCCATCTGGCCGCGCACGCCGAGGGCAGGCTGTCCGAGGAGCGGCTGCTGGAGCACTGCCGGTCGTTCGCCCCGCACCAGGCCCGTGAGTGGCTTCTGGAGGCCGCGCGCCCCGGCACCCTGCCCGCCGCGCTGCCCGCGCTGCGCACCGCCGCGCTGCGGATCGCGCTCGCCGTCTTCGACGGCTCGTCGCACAGCCTCATGGCGGAGGCCGCCGAGCTGCTGACCTGGGAACTGGCCGTCACGCTCGATCCGCAGTACGCACCGGGCCGCCCGCTGTTCTCCGCCCGCCCCGGGGCCTCGCTCGCCATGGCGCGCGCGGTTCACGGCGAGGGGGTGGAGGACCTCGGGGACGCCTCGGTGCCCGTGCGCGCGGTGTGGTTCGAGGGGCGGCGGCTGGCGCCCGCCGTGCTCCACGAGTCCTGGGACGCCCACCACAACCTCCGTGGCCCGATGGCCCGTTGGCTGCGCGCGCTGTGCGACGACCCGCGCCCCCAGGTGTGGGTGCGCGCGGCGGTCGCCGCGGGCGTGCTGTGCGCCCGCGACTATCTCTACGGCCTGGTCGAGCTGGCCCTGCCGCTGGCCCGCACCGACAGCCCGGTGCAGCGGATGGCGGCGGCCACCGCGCTCGCCGAGGCGTCCCGCGCCCCGGAGGTGCGCCCCGCCGTGAACGGACTGCTGCACGACTGGGCGCGCGGCGACGACGAGCGCGAGTGCGAGACCGCCGCGCTCGCCCACGGCTACGGCCTGGCGGCCGGCTCGGTCGCGGCGTCCCTGGAGGAACTCGGCCGGATCGCCTGCGCCGACGACGGCCGCACCACCTCCTACAGCGTGCTGCGGCTGCTGGCCGGGCCCGAACCGGAGACCGTACTGGCCGCGCTCACCCGCTGGCTGCGCGACACCCGGCGGCCCCGCCGGGACCTGGCGCTGCTCACGGCGCTGCGCGCGGTCACCACCCGCACCTCGTATCTGTGGGGGCTGTGCGAGGTGCCGGAGCTGGAGCCGTACGCCGCCTGGCCGCTGGCCACGGCGCTGCTGGCGGCCCGTCCGGAGTGCGAGCCACGGCTCGCCGAGCTGCTGCGGTCCACGCTGACCTGGGCCAGATCGGCCGGGGCCGCCGAGGACGCGCTGGTCGGCTGGATCCGGCGGGCGGCCCGCGACGAACGACAGGTCGCGGTGTTGTGCGACTTTCTGCCCCGGCTGGCGCAGGACGGTGACGAGCCGCTCGACGCCGGGGCGGCCATACGCATACGGGAGGTGCTGGAGGCGCTGTGAGGAGAAGGACATCAATGGTGAAAGAGACAGAGGACCCGAAAGACACGGAGACCGCATACGACAGCACGGCGGACCGGGCGAGGCCGGCGGGCGCGGGGGCCCGCCGAGTCTCGGTCACCGGGGCGCGCATGCTGCGCGAGGCGCTGCGCGACGGCGGCGATGCCCTGCCCGCTGCGCTGCGGGAGGCCGACGACGGCCTGCTGCTGAGCGCGCTCGACGAGGGGCTGCCCGCCGAGCGGGCCACCCGCGTCGTGGTCGAGCTGGTGCGCCGCGCGCCCGAGCGCGGACCGGAGCTGGCGGCCGCGGTCTGCGAGAAGGTGCTGCTCGCGCAGCTCTATCTCGACCCGCCGCACCGGGTGCCGGGCGGTTCGGCCGCGGACCCCGGCCGCCGGTTGCGGGTGCGCAACGCGCTGATGCTGTACGAGGGGCTGGTCCGCCCGTACGCGGGGCGCGGTGCGATACCGGAGCTGATGGCGTGCGTCCTGCCCGGTCTGTGGGCGGCGGGCGACGGCGCGGGCCGTGAGGTGGTGCGCCGGATCGTCGGCACCCGGCAGCTCACCGGGTTCGGTGAGAAGGGCTGGAAGGCGCTGTTCGGCGGCGTGGCCGAGGAGTGCCGGGAGTACGAGGCGGAGGCGGCCCGCGCCACCCGGCGCGAGACGCGGTGGCGCCGGCGGCGCGGGGTGGCCGACGACGCCGCGCGTCTCGATCTGAAGCCCGGCCAGCTGTGGGTCTCCGCCCTGCTGGGGTTCATCGCGGTGGCGCTGGTGCTGATCGTGGTGATCGCGGCCGGATAGCCGAGCGTGGTCGGATAGCCGATCGCGGCCCGATAGCCGAGCGCGGCCGGACGGCCGCCCCGCACGGCCGGGCGCGGGCCCCGCCCCCGCCGGGTCCCGCCCGGCGCCGCGCGTTCGTCACCCCTCCTCCGCCGAATCGCGGTCGGCGCGAGAGAGATCCGTCTCGCCGAGCGTTCACAATGGGCCGCGAGCGGCGAAGATGGGGGCATGGGATTCCATGTCGACTCCG
Organism: Streptomyces malaysiensis subsp. samsunensis; assembly: GCF_024519315.1. GTDB lineage: Bacteria > Actinomycetota > Actinomycetes > Streptomycetales > Streptomycetaceae > Streptomyces > Streptomyces malaysiensis. Next base: position 33,868 of record NZ_JANIIC010000043.1, read on the forward strand.
AGGCCGGGCGGCTGCGCCGCGTCATACTGCACCGCCCCGACCTGGAGCTCAAGCGGCTCACCCCCTCCAACAGGGACGCTCTGCTCTTCGACGACGTCCTGTGGGTGCGCCGCGCCCGCCAGGAGCACGACGGTTTCGCCGACGTCCTGCGGGACCGCGGGGTCGAGGTCCATCTCTTCGGGGATCTGCTCACCGAGAGCCTGGCCCAGCCGGAGGCGCGGTCGCTGGTGCTGGACCGGGTCTTCGACGAGAAGGAGTACGGCCCGCTGGCCACCGACCCGCTGCGCGCCGCCTTCGACGAGCTGACCGCCCCCGAGCTGACCGAGGCGCTGATCGGCGGCATGACCAAGCGGGAGTATCTGGAGCGGTACCCGGAGCCGGTCTCCGTCCGCTTCCACGCCATGGAGCCCGATGACTTCCTGGTCAACCCGCTGCCCAACCACCTCTTCACCCGGGACGCCTCGGCATGGGTGTACGACGGGGTGTCGATCAACGCGATGCGCTGGCCCGCCCGCTGGCACGAGACGGTGCACTACGAGGCCGTCTACCGCCATCACCCGCTCTTCGCGAAGGAGGACTTCCACGTCTGGTCGGAGGGCCAGGCCGCGTACCCCTCGACCATCGAGGGCGGCGATGTGCTGGTGCTCGGCAAGGGCGCGGTGCTGATCGGGATGAGCGAGCGGACCACTCCGCAGGCGGTGGAGATGATCGCCCACCGGCTCTTCGAGGCCGGTTCGGCCCGGACGATCGTGGCGCTCGACATGCCCAAGGGGCGGGCGTTCATGCACCTGGACACCGTGATGACCATGGTGGACGGGGACACCTTCACCCAGTACGCGGGGCTGGGGATGCTCCGCTCGTACACCATCGAGCCGGGCGCGGGCAGCCGGGACCTCAAGGTCACCGACCATCCGCCGGAGCATATGCACCGCGCGATAGCCGCGGCCCTCGGCCTGGACTCCATCCGTGTGCTCACCGCCACCCAGGACGTCCACGCGGCCGAGCGCGAGCAGTGGGACGACGGCTGCAATGTGCTCGCGGTCGAACCGGGCGTGGTGGTCGCCTACGAGCGGAACGCGACGACCAACACCTATCTGCGCAAGTGCGGGATCGAGGTCATCGACATCCCGGGCAGCGAGCTGGGCCGGGGCCGGGGCGGCCCGCGGTGCATGAGCTGTCCGGTCGAGCGGGACCCGGTGGAGCCGTAAGGCGAGGGTTCACCTTCCGTCCTCCGCATATATGCATAGCATCGTATATGCTTCCATGGTTTCCGGTCGCGGCGCCTTCGCCGTAGCTTTGATCCGCCGTGTCCGCCGTGTCCGTGCCGTGCCCTAGGAGCCCCCTGATGGCGATTGACCTCACCGGCCGCCACTTCCTCAAGGAGCTGGACTTCACCGCCGACGAGTTCCGTCGCCTGATCGACCTGGCCGCCGAGCTGAAGGCGGCCAAGCGCGCGGGCACCGAGGAGCGGCGGCTGCGGGGCAAGAACATCGCCCTGGTCTTCGAGAAGACCTCCACCCGCACCCGCTGTGCCTTCGAGGTCGCGGCCGCCGACCAGGGCGCCTCGACGACCTATCTCGATCCGGTGGGCTCACAGATCGGTCACAAGGAGTCGGTCAAGGACACCGCGCGGGTGCTCGGCCGGATGTATGACGCGATCGAGTACCGGGGCCACGGCCAGGGCGTCGTCGAGGAGCTCGCCGCGCACGCCGGGGTGCCCGTCTACAACGGCCTCACCGACGAATGGCACCCCACCCAGATGCTCGCCGATGTGCTGACCATGGCCGAGCACGGCGAGAAGCCGCTGGGCCGCGTGGCCTACGCCTACCTCGGCGACGCCCGGTACAACATGGGCAACTCCTACCTCGTCACCGGCGCCCTGCTCGGCATGGACGTCCGTATCGTCGCGCCCAAGCTGCTGTGGCCCGACAACACCATCGTGGAGCTGGCCCGGCAGCTCGCCGCGGCCTCCGGCGCCCGTATCTCGCTCACCGAGAGCGTCGAGGAGGGCGTGCGCGGTGCGGACTTCGTGGCCACCGACGTATGGGTGTCCATGGGCGAGCCCAAGGAGGTGTGGGACGAGCGGATAGCGCTGCTCGGGCCGTACGCGGTGACGATGGACGTGCTGCGCGCCACGGGCAACGACGCCGTGAAGTTCCTGCACTGCCTGCCGGCCTTCCACGATCTGGGCACCGACGTCGGCCGTGAGGTCCATGAGCGGCACGGGCTGACCGAGCTCGAGGTCACCGACGAGGTCTTCGAGTCCGAGCACTCCGTCGTCTTCGACGAGGCGGAGAACCGGATGCACACGATCAAGGCGGTGCTGGTCGCGACCCTCGGCGCTCCGTAAGGCGGTCTGGGGGGCGCTTCGTAAGGCGGCCCGCGAGGCATTCCAAGGGCGCCCTCAAGGCTCCTCGGGGCGCTCCACGGGCGGAAGGACGAACCAGACGGCCTTGCCGTAGGGGGTCGGCCGGTAGCCCGCGTCCGCGCTGAGGGTCCGGATCAGCAGCAGACCGCGCCCGCCCTCGGCGAGGCCGTCGGGTCTCTTGGGCCCTTCGGGCCGCCCCAGCGAGTCCAGTCCGCCGGGCGGATTCGGGTCCTGGTCGTGCACCTCGACCTGCCAGCCCCCGGTCGGCACCAGCTCCACGACCAGCTCTATCGGCTCGTCGCCGGCCGTGTGCCGCACCGCGTTGGCCACCAGCTCGGCCGTCAGCAGCTCCGCCGTGTCGCCGTCCACGGGCGCCCCGATGTCGGCCAGGGTGTTCCGGATCAGCGCACGTGCCAGGGGGACGGCGGCGGTCGTATGCGGCAGGGCGAAGCGCCAGGTGGCGGCGTGGGAGGGATCGGGCACGGAGGTGGTCCCGTCGGTCGGCGTGAAGCGGAATACCGCAGCCCTTGACGATATGAAGCGGACGATAGTGCCGGAAGGGACCGTGGACCACTCTTGGCGGGACCTAGGGACTGAAAGGTGTGTTCGCGTCAAATAAGGCAAATGGGTAACACCGGTTGCCTCATGGGCTTCAGACGAGCGCCGCCCACGCCCCTTCCGAGAGCCCGAGCAGCCGCTCGACCGTGGCGGCGTCCGGCAGCGGACCGTGATCTCCGGTCACCTTGAGCGCGGACGCGGCCGTGATGTGGCCCAGCCGCAGTGCCGAGGTCAGTTCCCCGCCGCGCAGCAGCCCCGCCAGGAATCCGGCGGCGAAGGCGTCCCCCGCGCCGACCGGTTCCACCACCTCCGTACGCGGGGCCGGCACCGTGACCTCCGGTCCCTCGCCGAAGGCGGTCGCCGCACGTCCGCCGTCCTTGACGACGAGCAGGCGCGGACGCGGCAGCAGCTTGCGCACCCCGCCCGCGTCGAGGTCCGCGCCCCACAGGTGCTGCGCCTCGTCGAGGCCGACGAAGGTGATGTCGGCGCGGTCGGCCAGCTCGTGGAGGACCGTGGCGGCCGTGCCGTCCGGCCACAGCGCGGGGCGGTGGTTGACGTCGAAGCTGATGGCGTAGTGGCGGTCGGACGGAGGGGTGGTGAGCGCCCGTTCCACCAGGGCGCGGCAGGACGGGGAGAGCGCGGGGGTCACGCCCGTGAGGTGGAGCAGTGCCGCCGACCGGAGTCCGGGATCATCCAGGACGTCGGGTCCCAGCGCCGAGGCGGCCGAACCGCGCCGGTAGTAGTGCACGCGGGTGCCCGCGGGGCCCGGGTCCTTCACGAGCAGCCCCGTCGGCCGGTCGGGGTCGGACCGTACGCCCGAGACGTCCACGTTCGCCGCGGCGACGGCGGCACGCACCCGCCTGCCGAACGGATCGTCGCCGAGGGCCGAGCGCCACACGGCGGAAAGCCCCAGGTCCGCGAGGTACATCGCGACATTGGACTCCGCGCCCGCGACGGACAGCCGCAAGGCGTCGCCGGTATCCAGGCCCTCGGGCGGTTCGGGGGCGAGCGCGGCCATCGTTTCGCCGACACAGACCACGGTGCCGCCGACGGGAGGCCAGGACGCGGCGGTCCGCGGTTCCTCGCCGCCACGGCGCGCACCGGGCGTACCGACCGCACCGACAGCAGCGGGCGTACCGACCGCAGCGACCGCACCAGGCGTGGTCGCAGGCGGCGAGGCCGCCCGCGCTCCGCCGTCGCCCGCGGCACGCGGCGCGCTCACACCGAGCCCCCGGCCGGTCCGGCCGCCGGGCGGTACTCCGCCGCGGGTGGTCCCGGCACCCCCACCCGGACCGAGAACACGGCGCCGTCGTACGGGCCCGGTGCGGTGAGGCCCACCGTGGCCGTCGTGATGTGCAGGACGTCGCCCTGGAGGCAGACTCCGGCGGGCTGGCTCGCGGGCAGCCGCAGCGTCCGGTCGAGTTCGCCGTCCGGCCGGTACCGGCGCACCGTCCCCGTCCCCCAGACGGCGATCCACACGGCTCCCTCGTCGTCGACGACCATGCCGTCGGGGCTGCCGTCGTCCACCGTGACGAATGTCGTCGGCGCGCCGAGTCCGCCCGTCGCCGGGTCGACGGGGTGGCGCCGGACGACTCCCCGGGCGCTGTCGGCCAGGTACATGGTGCGTCCGTCGGCCGTGAACGCGGGCCCGTTCGGCACCGAGATGCCGTCGAGGACCCGGGTCACCGTGCCGTCGTGGTCCACCCGGTAGAGGGAGCCCGCGCCCTCGTCGGCGTCGTAGGCCATGCTGCCCGCCCAGAACCTGCCGGACGGGTCGGCGGCGCCGTCGTTCATGCGGCGGGCGGGGCGGGTGGCCGCCTCGGGCCGTGCCGGCCAGGTGGTCGTGGAGTCGGGGCCGAGCAGGCAGATCCCGGTGCCCGCGGCGGCGATCCAGGTGCCGGGCCGGCCCGCCACGGGTGCCACCGCGCCCAGCGGGACGGGCAGTTCGGCCAGCGTCCGCAGCGGCGCGGTGGGGTCCTGGGGAGCCGTCAGCAGGCGGCCCTCGAGGATGTCGACGAGCACGAGGGCGTCGCCGGTCCAGCGGATGCCCTCGCCCAGGCCGAGGCGGTCGGGGCGGGCGGGGCGCGGGTCCTCGATCACGGGGTGGCCTCCTGGACCGCGGTGCGGAAGGCGCGGGCGCGTTCGCGCAGGGCGGCCGTGCCGCCGCCGTCCGCGGCGTCGCCGATGAGGGGCGAGCCGATCCCGACCGCGGTCGCCCCGGCGGCCAGATAGGCGCGGGCCGCGGCTTCGCCGACGCCGCCGACCGGTACGAACGCCTCGTGCGGGAAGGGCCCCCGCAGGGCCTCGAGATAGCCGGGCCCACCGGCCTGGGCGGCCGGGAAGATCTTCAGCGCCTCGGCGCCGAGCGCGCGGGCACCGATGATCTCGGTCGGGGTCACGACCCCGGCGAGCACCGGCAGGCCCAGCTCGCGTGCGGTGGCCATCCCCGCGCCCAGGCCGGGGGTGACGGCGAAGTCGGCGCCCGCCCGGTGGGCGGCGCGGGCGTCGTCGGCGGTGAGCACGGTGCCCGCGCCGAGCGGACGGCCGGGGCCGAGGGCCGCACGGGCCCGTTCGATGACGGTCAGGGCGTCCTTGCCGGTCAGCGACACCTCGATCAGTTCGATGCCTTCGTCGGCCAGGGCCAGTACGGTGCGCAGCGCGGCCTCGGGGTCGCTGCCGCGCACGATGGCGACCAGCCGATGGGCGGCCAGGGCGGCTCGCAGATCCACGGGCGGAACTCCTCGTGAGGTTGGGCGGGTTCAGGGGCAGCGGCAGGCCGCGGTGAGCGTGAGCCGCCAGCGGACCTCGCCCGAGGCGGGTACCCGCGCGGCGTCGGCGGGGCCCGCGTCGGCGAGGTCGAAGACCCGGCCGAGCATCGGCTCGACTCCTGTGCTGCGATACGGGCTTTCGGCGGGGAAGCCGCCGAGGTTGCGCCAGAGGGCGACGGACAGCGGCTGCCCGTCGGCCTCCAGCGCGAGGGCCAGGCGTCGTGTGCCGTCGTGGACGCAGGCGCGCGGGGTGTCCACGACCGCGCCGACCGCGGTGCCGTCGTCCGGTCCGAACCGGTCGAGGGTCAGGCCGAGCGGTGCGGGCCAGTCGCCCTCCACCCACGGCGCCCCGGCCGGCCAGGGCCGGTCCAGCAGCGGTGCGGCCTCCGGGAAGAGCCGGGTGCGCGCCCCCTCGGGCAGCCGCAGGGTCGCCCGCGGGGTCAGGTCGAGCAGGGCGTGGGCGGCCCAGACGAAGGCGAAGCCCGGGTCGGCGGTGAGGACGTAGTCGGCCTCGGCGCCGTCGGCCGTACCGCGGATCGTGCGCGTCAGCGAGAACCGGTCGCAGCGCACGGTGTCCGCGTCCCCCTCGCGCCGCCAGGGACGCGACCAGGCGTCGCCGTGGTCGGGGGTGCCGCGGACGGTGGGGACGCACTCCTCAAGACCACCCGCGTCCACGAAGGCGTCCCCGGGGCCCACGCGCTCCCGCTCCGGATCCGGGCGGTGCCACAGCCACTCATGTCCCCCGGCGCTCAGCGAGGTCCAGCGGCCGCCGTGCGCGGGATCGGTCACGATCTCCAGCACCGCGTCACCACTCCGCGAAGGAGCCGTCGGGGTGCCGCCAGACCGGGTTGCGCCACGCGTGACCGGTACGGTCGGCCGCGCGCACGGCCGCCTCGTCGATGGTGATACCCAGCCCCGGGGCGTCGCCGCGGGGCGCATGGCCGGCCACGAAGCGGAACGGCTCGGGGTCGACGAGATAGGACAGCAGGTCGGCGTCCTTGTTGTAGTGGATACCGCGGCTCTGCTCCTGGATCAGGAAGTTCGGGGTCGCGAACGCCACCTGGAGGCTGGCCGCGAGCGCGATGGGGCCGAGCGGGCAGTGCGGGGCGAGCTGGGCGCCGTAGGTCTCGGCCAGTGAGGCGATGCGGTGCACCTCGGAGATGCCGCCCGCGTGGGACAGATCGGGCTGCGCGACGGCGACACCGGCGGCGAGGACCGGCAGGAACTCCGTGCGCCCGTAGAGCCGTTCACCGGTGGCGAGGGGCACCGGGCTCGCGGCGACCAGGCCGGGGAGCAGATGGCTGAGCTCGGGGACGACGGGTTCCTCCACGAACAGCGGGTGGAGATCGGCCAGTTGGGCCAGAACGCGGCGGGCGCCCGCGGCGGTGAAGCGGCCGTGGAAGTCGACGGCCACGTCACGGTCCGGGCCGAGGGCCTCACGGGCGGCGGCCACGCGGTCGACGACCGCGGCGGTCTCGGCCGTGGTGGGCAGCGGGGAGGTCGCCCCGGCGCCGTTCATCTTCACCGCCGTGAAGCCCGCCTCGACCTGCGCGGCTATCTGCTCGGACAGCTCGGCGGGCTCATCGCCGCCGACCCAGGCGTACACCCGGACGCGGTCGCGCACCGGTCCGCCCAGCAGGGCGTGCACGGGGGCGCCGTAGGTCTTCCCCGCGATGTCCCACAGGGCCTGGTCGAGGCCGGCGACGGCGCTGGACAGCACGGGTCCGCCACGGTAGAAGCCGCCCTTGGTGAGCACCTGCCAGTGGTCCTGGATGCGCAGCGGATCGCGGCCGATCAGATAGTCCGCGAGGACGTCGACGGCCGCGCGGACCACCTCGGCGCGCCCCTCGACGACGGGTTCGCCCCAGCCGACCACGCCCTCGTCGGTCTCGACGCGGCAGAACAGCCAGCGCGGCGGTACGAGGAAGGTCTCGATACGGGTGATCTTCACTGACCGGAGGGCCTTTCCGTGTTGTTGTCCGAGCCGCCGATCCGGTCCAGGTCGCGACCGGCCTGGTCGAGCAGGGCCCGCATGGCGGCTTCGGCGGCCCGCGGGTCCTGGGCGCGTACGGCGTCCAGGACGGCGCGGTGGGCGGGTACGGGATCCTGGCTGTGCGGGGAGCTGTGGACGATGCGGTCACGGTAGGCGAGGCCCGACTCGATCACCATCTCCATGCGCTCGAGGAGCTCGTTGTGGGTGGCGGCGAGCAGGGCGCGGTGGAAGGCGAGGTCGGCCTCGACGGCGTGGGCGGCGTCGGAGCCGCCCACCCCCATCGCGTCCACGGCGGCGTCCAGCGCCGCGAGGTCGTCCTCGGTGCGCCGCTCGGCGGCCAGGCGTACGGCCGCGGGCTCGATGATGCCGCGCACCTCGGCGAGGTTGCCCAGCAGCGCGCTGCCGGCGTCGGTGGTGCGGTCGCTCTCGAACTGCCAGCGCAGCACGTCGGCGTCGAGCAGATTCCAGTCCGAGCGGTTCCGCACGAAGGTGCCGCGCTTCTGACGGGCGTCGACCATCCCCTTGGCGGCCAGCACCTTCAGCGACTCGCGCAGAGCGGTCAGGCTGACATCCAGTTCGCTCTGGAGGGCCACCAGGTCCAGGGTGGCTCCTTCCGGGATGTCGCCGCTCAGCACGCGGCGCGCGAGGGCCTCCACGGTCTGGCCGTGCACGCCGCGGCGGGCGTAGGGCGTCATGTCGTCATGCCTTTCTGGTGCGGGCTGATCGCGGTGGTCATGCGGAGGACTTGACGACGCTCCAGCCGCCGTCCACGAGAAGACTCGCACCCGTGATGTACGTGGCCTCATGGGAGCCCAGGAAGGCGATGGCCGCGGCCACCTCCTCGGGGGTGCCGAAGCGCCCGGCCGCGGTCTCGGCGACGCTGCGCGCGCGGTCCTCTGGGGGAACCCGGTCCCAGGCCGCCGTCAGGATCGGGCCGGGCAGCACGGCGTTCACCCGCACCTCGGGTCCGTACTCGACGGCGAGCTGCCCGCACAGGGACAGCAGCGCCCCCTTGGAGGCCGCGTAGGCGGGGTGGCCGGGGATGCCCTTGTGGGCGTGGACGGACGAGGTCAGGACGACGGCTCCGCGGCGGGTGCGCAGATCGTCCAGGACCGCCTTGAAGCCGAGGAAGGCCCCGGTGAGGTTGACGGCGAGCTGCCGCTGCCAGGAGTCCAGGGACGTTTCATGGGCGGGTGCGACGTCCACGGTGTACGCGTTGCTGACGAGCACGTCGACCGGGCCGAAGTCGCGGGCGGCGGCCGCGATCCGCTCCCAGCCCTCCTCCGCGGAGACGTCGGCGGTCACGAATCGGGCGCGGCCGCCCTCCCCGCCGATCCGCTCGGCGACCGCCGTGCCACGCTCCTGGTCGATGTCGGCGAGCACGACGGCGGCGCCCTCCTGGGCGAGACGTTCGGCGGTGGCGGCGCCGATGCCGGAGGCGGCGCCGGTGACCACGGCGGTGTGGGCGGTGAAGCGGTCACCGTACCGGCGGGGCTGCTCCATCGGGGTTCGGGCTCCTTCGCTGTACGTCGGGCGGGGCGGGTGCCGGTCGGCGGTCTCTACTGCCGTATCAGCACCACCAGTTCCGCATCATGGTCGGCGCTCCAGGCGAACGGCAGCCCGTAGTGGAGCAGATGGGCACCGCTGTAGGTGGTGGCCGACGCGGTGTCCCGGTAGTGGGCGGCCGGGTCGAGGCCGCGCAGCCGGAGCCGGGCCGGACGTCCCGGGACGAGCGGGGCTCCGTCCAGGCGGCCGGTGCCGAGCGCGGCGACGACGGTGCGCCCGTCCGCGCCGTCGTACTGGACGCCGCAGGTGGCGTCCAGCGGGCTGCCCAGGAGCCGGGCCTCGCCGAGGTGGATGACCTCGCGCACCTCCTTGTAGCGGGCGATCCAGCCGGCGGCCTCGGCGCGCTGCCCGGCGTCCCAGCGGCGCAGGTCGGCGCCGATGCCGAGGACTCCGCACATGGCGCTCACGAAGCGGAAGGCGAGGCTGCGCGGACGGGGGTCGAAGACCCCGGGGGCGTCGGTGACCCAGGAGCTCATGACATGCGGGGCATGGGCGTGCAGAAAGCCGTGCTGGACGGACAGCCGGTCCAGGGGCGCGGTGTTGTCGCTGGGCCAGACGACGTCGGTGCGGGCGAGGGTCGCGTGGTCGATGCGTGCGCCACCGCCCGCGCACCCCTCGACGGTGACCCGGGGGTGGGCGGTGCGCAGATGGTCCAGCACGCGCAGATAGCCGGCCACATGCTGGGCGTCCAGGTCGAGACGGTCGGCGGGACCGGCGCCCGGGCGGCCGCGCTCGGTCGGCGGCCGGTTCATATCCCATTTGAGGTAGCTGATGTGATGGCCGGTCAGCAGCCGGTCCAGGGTGCCGATGACGAAGTCCTGGACATCGGTCCGGCCCAGGTCGAGCGAGAGCTGATGGCGCACCAGCCGCGCCGGACGGCCGTCGATCCGGTACACCCAGTCGGGGTGTTCGGTGTGCAGCGCGCTGCCGGGGCTGACGGCCTCCGGTTCGATCCACAGACCGAAGTCGAGGCCGAGCGCCCGTACGTCCTCCACGAACCGGTCGAAGCCCTCCGGGAAGGCCACCGGGTCGGGGTACCAGTCGCCCAGGCCGCCGGTGTCGTCGGCGCGGCCGGTGAACCATCCGTCGTCGACGACGAACAGCTCGGCCCCGATGTCCGCCGCCGTCTTCGCCAGTTCGAGCTGCGCCGCCGCGTCGACGTCGAAGGTGGTGGCCTCCCAGGAGTTGTAGAGCACCTTGCGGGGCCGGTGCAGCCGATCGCCGGTCAGACGGCGTTCGTAGCGGTGCCAGACGCGGGACAGCCCGTCGAGCCCTTCGGCGCTGAAGGCGCAGGCCAGGCGTGGTGTGGTGAGGGTGTCACCGGGCGCCAGGCGCACCACGCCTTCGTGCGGTACGCGGCCGGCCCGTACGCGCACGGCGCCGCCGGGCTCGGCCTCGGCGGTGATGTGCCAGTTGCCGGGCCATTCGAGTGCCACGCCGTAGGCGGGGGCGTCCCCGGGGTCCGCGGCGTCCTGGACCGCGAGCCAGGGCGCGTAGGCGTGTCCCGGCACGCCCTGGTGGCTGCCCATGGTGAACGTGCCCCTGGACAGGGTGAGTTGGGTGCGCTGGAACTCCTGCGACCACTGGCCGGTGAGGTACGTCAGCCGCGCTCCGGCGGTGACGGGGACGTTCACCGCGGCGGAGTCGAAACGCTCCAGCCGCAGCTCCTCCTCGCCCGTGCAGATGAGTTCGGTCCAGCGGTGGATGACGTCGGTGCCCGGCACCGCGGCGTAGCACAGGACCGTGCGCAGCCCGAGCAGATCGTCGGTGAAGGCCAGCCGCAGGCCGTCCGCCGACTCCTCCGCCGCCTCGAAGGCCCACCACGCGCCGCGCTCCGTACCGGGCCGCGCGGCCACCAGATCGGCGCCGGTGAACGGCCGCAGCCCGTACGGCAGGTACTCGGCGGGCGCGGCGTCGGCGGGGGTGATGAAGTGGGTGCGGTGCGACCAGTCCAGCGCGGACGGGCCGGTCTCCACGCCGTGCGGGCCCCAGGCGTCGAGTTCGGCCCAGGGGCCGTCCGGGGACAGCCGTACGGTGTAGCTGGTGCGGTCGGTGCGCAGCGTCCAGCGCTGGTTCGGCGTCACTTCACCGCTCCGAGGTTGAGACCGGCCACGAAGTGGCGCTGGAACCGGAGGAAGACGGCCACGGTGGGCGCCGCGGCGATGACGGACCCGGCGGCGATCACGTTCCACATCGACACGTACTGGCCCTGGAGCCCGATGAGGGCGGCGGTGATGGGCATCTTGGTGTCGCTGCGCAGCACGGTGATGGCCCACAGCAGATCGTTGAAGATCCAGGTGAAGGACAGGGCGCTGAGCGCGGCGAGCGCCGGGCGGCTGAGCGGGAGGATGATCCGCCAGAAGATCTGCCAGGGACCGGCGCCGTCCACGACGGCGGCCTGCTGGATCTCCACCGGGATGGCCCGCATGAAGCCGTGCAGGACGAAGACGTAGAAGCCGACGCCGAAGCCGATCTGCACGCCGATGAGCGCGGGCAGGGTGTCGTAGACGCCGAGCAGTTCGCTCAGCTTGGACACCGGGATGAGCAGGATCTGCGGCGGAAGCAGATTGCCGCCGAGCATCAACAGCAGCAGGAAGCGGCGGAAGGGCACCTCGTAGCGGCTGAGGGCGAACGCGGCCATGGCGGCCAGGGCCAGGGTCACCAGGACGCACGGCACGGTCACGATCAGGCTGTTGATCAGGGCGCGCTGCTGGCCGCCGTCGTTCCACGCCTGCTGGAAGTTGCCCAGGGTGAAGGAGTGGGGCCGGCTGCCCAGGCCGTGGACGGAGATGTCGTCGAAGGAGCGCAGGCTCGTCACCACGACCAGGGCGATGGGCAGCAGCCACAGCGCGGCGAGCGCCCCGGCCCCGAGGTGGAAGCCGGCGGTCGCCGCGCGGCGCCTGCGCAGGGCCACGGAGCTGCGGGGTTCCGTCATCAGTCGGCCTCCCGGAAGGCGCGGACGAGGTAGGAGGCGATGACGCCGAAGGCCAGGATGAAGATGACGACGGCCAGGGCGGAGCCGTATCCCAGGCGCAGGGACTGGAAGGCGGTGGAGTACATGTAGGTGCTCAGCAGTTCGGACGAGTGGTAGGGGCCGCCCCGGGTCAGGGACCACACGACGTCGAAGGAGCGCAGCGAGTCGATGATGATCACCGACAGGACGACCGCGTTGACGCTGCGCAGCTGGGGCAGCGTCACATACCGGAACCGCTGCCAGCCCCCGGCGCCGTCCACCCTGGCCGCCTCGTACAGCGCCGGGTCGATGCCCTTGAGCCCGGCCAGGTACAGCACCATCACATAGCCGACCTGGCGCCACAGCGCGGGCACGATGACCGCGTAGAGGGCGGTGTCCTGGTCGGCGAGCCAGGCGTGGCGCAGGCTCTCCAGGCCGACCGACTCCAGGAGCTGGTTGAGGACGCCGTCGGGCTGGTAGATGGCCTGCCAGACCAGGGCGGTGGCGACCAGGGAGAACACGACGGGCAGGAACAGCGCGGCGCGGTAGAAGCCGACGCCCCGGCGCTCCTGCTGGAGCAGCAGGGCGGCACCGAGACCGAGGAGCGCGGACAGGCCGCCGAACAGCACCAGCCACAGCACGGTGTCGACGGCCGCGGTGCGGAACACCTCGTCGTGGACCATCTCGCCGAAGTTGCCCAGGCCGATGAACTCCGGTGCCGACACCCCGTCCCAGTCGGTCAGGGCGAGGTAGAAGCCCTGGAGCGCGGGCCAGAACACCCACAGCCCCTCGGCCAGCAGCGGGAGCAGGAGGAAGGCGAGCACCAGCGGGGGTGTGCGCCGGGGGCCCCGGGCCCGCCTGCCGCGGGGCGGGGGCGGGGCCGGGGACTTGCGCTCGGGCACGGTGCGGACGGCCACGTTCACGCCTTCCAGATCTTCTCGGCGTCGCGCTGCCAGTCGCTGAGGATCGAACCGATGCTCTTCGGCTTGGCCATGAACTTGGTCAGCGCGGTGTCCGCGGTGGGCTGGAGGGCGTCGCTCGAGTCGCGGTTGAAGAACTGGGTTATCTCGGCGGCCTCCTCGATGTGCTTGCGGCCCTTCTTCACCAGCGCGGTCCCGGCGTCCTTCGCGTCGGGGTGGCAGGGCAGGACGGTGCCCGACGAGCCCTTGATGTAGATCTCCTGCGCCTCGGCCGTGGCGAGGTAGCGCAGCAGCTCGAAGACCCCGTCCCGGCGTCCGGTGCGGGCGCTGGCGAAGTAGCCGTCCGTGGGCGCTTCCTCGGCGAGCGGGACCTTGGGGTCGATGACCGGGAAGCGGAAGAAGTCGATGTCGTCGAGGGCGCCCTTGGGCGCGGCGTCGGCGAAGAAGGTGCCGATGAGCATCATGCCGGTCCGGCCGGCGAGCAGGGCGGTCGTGGCGTCCTGGAAGGCGATGGCGGTGCCGTTGGGGTCGAAGTACGGGAGCAGCTCCTGCCAGCGGTCGAAGACCTTGCGCACCTCGGGGTCGTCGAAGCGGTGCTTTCCGGCGAGAAGTTGGCGGTGGTAGTCGGCGCCGTTGATGCGGATGTTGAGGTAGTCGAACCAGGCGGAGGCCACCCAGGGGGTGTTGCTGCCGGCGCCGAGACCGATCGGGGCCACGCCCCTGGACTTCAGCTTGTCGCACAGATCGAGGAAGTCGTCCCAGCTCCTGGGCTCCTTGACACCCCACTTGGCGAAGTTGGACTTCCGGTAGAACACGCCCCACCAGTAGTAGGTGCTGGGCACGAAGACCTTCTTGCCCGCGGCCGAGGTGCACTGGGTGTTCAGCGCCTTGGAGTAGCTCTTGAGATCGGGCGAGGTCCACACCTCGCCGAGGTCGAGCAGCAGGTTCTTGCGCGCGTAGGTGTTCGCCACCGAGCCCGGGTACCAGGTGTACACATCCGGCGGATTGCCGGAGGTCAGGTAGGTGGGCAGCTGGGTGCGGAAGGTTTCGGCGGCGACGGTGTTGAGGCTGGCGCGCCCGGAGCCGCGCTTGGCGTAGGCGGCGACCAGATCCTCCATCGCCGCCTTCGCCTGCGGGGCGGACAGGTTGGACTGGAGGGTCACCGCTCCGCCCTTGGAGGAGCTCTTGCCGGAGGAGCCGGCGGTGACGCAGCCGCTGAGCAGCGCCGTTGTCCCGGCGGCGCCGAGACCGGCGAGGAACAGCCGTCGACTGGGGTGTGAGTTCGTCATGGAGTGCTCCTTGGGGATCCACTCGGCGGGACCCGGCCGTGCCATGACGGCCGGGTCGCGCTCGCGGCGGATCCAGGTTCGCGTGGTGCCCGCACCACGTCAAGATTAATTCCTAATTTATTTGAACTGAGTCCGGTGTACGGCGCCGTCGACCCCGCGGTACACGGCGTCGACCACACCGTCCGGGCCCGCGACCGCCCCGAGCGCACCGTCGAACGCGGCGCTGGGGAACTCCGGCCGCTTGGTCCACCCCTGCCAGCCGCCGTTCTCGTACCGCCGCTGCCAGAGCGTGTAGTCACCGGCCCGCGCGTACAGCACCACCGCGTTCCCGGCGGCGACCAGTGTCGGGCTGCCGCTCACCGTCCCGCCGAGCGAGCTCCACCGCGACCACTGCCCGGAGGCGTCGCGCGACCGCGTCCACACCTCGTCCGCCGAGGTGCGCACGGCCACATGGGTCCGCCCCTGAGCGTCGACGACGGCCGACGGCCTGCCGTACGTCGGCCGGTCGCCCGGCGCGCCCAGCGACGACCAGCCGGACGACGGCCCCCGCTGGACGATCCGTCCATCGGCGCCGCGCGTGGTCAGCGTCCAGTGCGCCCCGTCGGTGAACGCCACCGAGGGGGCGTCGGTCAGCTTCCCGCCGAGGTCCTGCCAGGCGCCCCAGCGCCCGTGCGCGAACACCCGCCGGTACGCCCGCGAGTCGGCGCCGCGCACGAAGACGTCGATCCGCCCGTCCGCCGAGCCGTAGGCGGCGGGCTGGCCGAGGATCCTCCCGTTCGCCGGGCCGCCCAGGTTCCCCGTCCGCGGCCTGCCGCCGCCGTCCTCCGTGTGCTGGCCGAGGGTGCCCCCCGGTCCGCGGAAGAAGGTGGTCAGCGTCTCGCCGTCGCGTACGACGGCCGGGCTCGCCGAGGTCTTCTCGCCCAGGGCGGCACCGGGGAGGGCGTCCTCGCCGGTGAGCGTGAGGAACGCGGTGCCGTGCGCCGGCACCTCGACGGTGTACGACCCGGTGTGCCTCCCGCGGTCGGCCCGTGCCCGCAGGTCACGGACCTTGACCGGGCCGCCGAGGGCCACATCGGAGAAGTTCACGGTGCGCTCGGCGGGCCGGTCCGAGCGGGGTGCCAGGCGTTGGCGTCCATGTTGCGCAGCACGTTCGGCCACTGGCCGGGGCTCGGGGTGCCCCAGGCGATATCGGTGCCGGTGCGCCAGGAGTCCGCGATCGTCGGGGCGTAGCCGTAGGAGTTGTGCGCGTCCTGCTCGGGTGTGTGCGGCAGGCCCCAGTCGTCGGTGAGCGGGTTGCACAGGTTCAGCAGCATCCGGCGTCCGGACTTCGCGACCGCGTCCCCGAACTCCTTGAAGGCCGGGCCCGGATCGAGCTTCTCGCCGATGCCGCACAGGAAGTCGACCTTGATCGCGTCGATCTTCCAGTCGGCGAACTGCCGGGCGTCCTCGGTGTAGTGGCCACGGCTGCCCAGGCCACAGCTCTTGCCGCCGTCGTAGGTGCCGGCGTCGGTGTAGATACCGGCCCGCAGACCGCGTTGGTGCAGATAGGAGACGAGGGCCGGGATACCGGAGGGGAACCGGTCCGGGTGGGCCGCCAACTGTCCCCGGTCGTTCCGTGGGTTGTCGGCCTGCCAGCCGCCGTCCAGCCACACGATGTCGTATCCGCTGTCCCGCAGACCGCTGCTGACAAGCCTGTCGGCGACCGAGCGCACCTCCTTCTCGGTGGGCGCTCCCAGTCCGTAGTAGGTGTTCCAGCCCATGTAGGGCGTCGGGGCGAGCCCGCTGTCGTAGTAGTCGGGCGCCCCCTGGTCCACGGCGGGGGCGGCCGTGGCCGTGGGGGCCGCGGCCGTGGCCAGGACCACGACGATCGCGGTCGCGACGGCGCCGCGGGCCGGTGTGCGGTGGCGGGGTCTCCGTACGGGCGGGGGTGAAGTCACGTGCCTCTCCCGAGGGTTGGGAAGCAGGAAGGAGACATGACGCGGCCACCCGGTGACAGGCGTCGGCGGCGTCACGGCGATGACTGTGGCCCGTGGCCGAAACCCTGTCAAGAATTATTCATAATTTATTTAAACAGGCTCCTGGTTGTGTCGAGGATCTTGACGTGACGGGTATGCCGCCGCGCCCCCTCCCGGCCCGCGCCCGCGCAGGTCGGCCAGGGGGTGCGGCGGCGGTGGCGGCTCGCCTCTCCCGCCGACCGCGCGACCCAACGCCCCGGACCGGCAGTCGTCACGCCGCGCATCTCGTATAGACCTCCTTCCCGTGCGTACAGAACCACTTCGCGCCAGAGAGTAATGAGGCCGTCACGCTACGCCACCGCTGTGCACTCTCCAGCCGGTTGCCCGACTCCGTCACCATGCCCAGGGGCGAGGACGATTCCGGGAGCCCGGAACGGCAACCGAACTCGACGGTAGGCTCGCGCCACGCCGATCTTTGAATACCGGGGCGAGAGCGCGAACTTGAAGGTGCTGGCACGGGAGATCGAGGCGGATCCACACCTCGCCGGAACGTGCTCCCTCACCCTCACGCCGCTGCGCCAGGACAGGCGCGACTCTTTACGTCACGCGAACTGGGCGGAGATCTCCGTCTCGGTCGCCTCTGGACTGGCCACGAACGCGGTGTACGACGCCCTGAAGGTCTTGGTCGAGCGGGCGCGTGACCGTGGCCCCGTGGACGAGGTGACCACGCGTCCGGAGGGCGGCAGCGGCGAGGAGACGGACGGCACCGAAGGAGCGGCGGAGCGGTGACTGTCCACTCGCCGCGCCTGCGGAACAGCAGCGGCGCAGAGCTGAACCTGCGCAGCCAGATCCTCTTCCAAGACCCGACCCGCACCCGTACCCAAGACCTCGTCGCACTTTCCCACTACGGCGTCAACTTCCTGGGCGACCGGGCGGTCAGGTTCGTCGACCCCGACCGGGACATGTGGTGGCTGTTCCCCGTCTTCCAGGTGAGCCGGGGTGAGTACCGGTGGCCGGCGGAGCACGTGAACCTCGACGAGGCCACGGACCTTCTGCTGGGCGCCGCCGTGGCATCGGCGTACGACGACGTCCTGCACGGCACCGGCCCTCTTGCCTCCGATCACCTTCCCCGTGCCCTTTTTGAGGACCGCGGGGAGGTCGATGCGCTGAACAAGGTCCTCAAGGATTCCACCGGGTTGGACATGGGCTGGGGCCGTGCCTGATTCCCCACGCGTCCGAGGGAGTCGCCCGGCTACGATCGCCCCATGACGACCTCGGACATCCCAGAGCCGCCGAAGATCACGGAGGAGCACTTCCTCGACACGGGTACCGGAGTCGAGGCGGAGACCGAGGTGGAGGACGCGCCACCGGAGATCGCCCGGCCGTGGAATCCGGAACAGATCCGGGTCAACACCAAGCAGTTCTCGCTGCGTAACGCCCTGGACATGATCGAGGACGGGTCCCTGGAGCTGGCCCCCGACTTCCAGCGCGGCATCGTATGGAAACCGGTGCAGAAGTCCCGGCTCATCGAGTCGGTGCTCCTACAGATCCCGCTTCCTGCCTTCTACTTCGCCGAGGACACCGACGGGCTCATGCGCGTGGTCGACGGCCTCCAGCGTCTGTCGACCATCCGCGACTTCGTCCGCGGGGGAGACGAGCGCGGATTCGAGCTGAAGGGCCTGGAGTACCTCCAGAGCGCGGTGGAGGGCAAGCGTTTCGAGGACCTTCCCGCCCCGTGGAAGCGGCGCATCTACAACACCCAGATCGTCACGAACGTCATCGACCCGACGACGCCGTCGGATGTCATGTACGACATCTTCAAGCGCATCAACACGGGCGGTACGCCGCTGAACGCGCAGGAGATCCGACACTGCATGAGCAAGGAGCGCAGCCGGACCATCCTGCGGGTGATGACCTCCACCGTGGAGTTCAATGCGGCGACCAACAACATGGGCGGCCACATCCGGATGAACGACCGGGAGATGGCCCTGCGTTTCGCCGCATTCTGGCTGATGGGTACGGACGGCTACGCGAAGTACGCCGCGATGGACCCCTTCCTCCAGCGCACCACCATCATGCTGGACAACGTGAAGGACGTGAACGACGCCAGGGTGGGAGACCTCCATGAGGCGTTCCGCAAGGCCATGGTGAACGCCCATCTGGTCTTCGACGAGCAGGCGTTCCGTAAATGGCCGCTGGACTCGTCCGGCCGGAATCCGATCAACCGGGCACTCTTCGAGGCCTGGTCGATCACCCTCGCCAAGTACGAGACCGAAGACCTCGAACGGCGCCGCGAGGCGATCGTGGATGCCGCGCGTTTCCTGATGAAGAACGACTACCAGTACCTGGAAGCCATCACCTCCTCCACGGGTGACGTCCGCCGGGTAATGCTCCGGTTCGACGTCACCGCCCAGGCTGCGGAGGCCGGTAAGTGATCACCTCCCTGCGCGTCCGGCATTTCAAACGCTTCGCAGACGCGTCCTTCGCCTTGCGCCCTCTTACCGTCCTCACCGGACTCAACGGCACGGGGAAGAGCACCACCATCCAGAGCCTGCTGCTGACCCGCCAGCTCGCTGACGCGTCGGCCGGCCGCGTGGTACAGCTCAACGGACCCTACGGGCTCGCCCTGGGCGAGGCACACGAGGTGCTGCACCCCGACGCCCCCGACTCCACCATCGAGATCCAGATCGGCGGCGACGGCACTCAGGTGCCGAGTGTGCACCGCTTCACGGTCCCCGACGAGCAGGCGCTCTACCTGCGGGTGGCCGATGACAGCGGGCCACCACCGGCGGAACTGCGCGGCCAAGGATCCGCGTTCACCTATCTGTGCGCCGAGCGCCTCGGTCCCCGCGACCAACTCGGCGTCTCCGCCGAGCATCCCGATCTCATCGGAGTCGGTGTGCAGGGGCAGTACACCGCGCAGTTACTCGCCCTGCACGAGACCCGAGCGGTGCGTGAGCCGCTGCTCCACCCGATGACCTGGGACACCCATAACGTCACGACCTTGCGTACACAGGTGGAGACCTGGGCTTCCGACATCGTCCGTCCCATCAAGATCACTGCGCAGTGGCCGCCAGGCATCACGGCGAGCACCATCCGTTTCCAGGAACCGGGACTGCTGAGCGAGCCGATCCGCCCGGCCAACATGGGCTTCGGATTCTCCTACGCCTTGCCGGTGATCGTCGCAGGTCTCCTCACCGGTCCCGGAGACCTGCTGATCGTCGAGAACCCGGAGGCGCACCTCCATCCCGGTGGTCAGTCCAAGCTGGGCCGCTTCCTGGCCCGGGTCGCCGGAGCCGGAGCCCAGGTGATCGTGGAGACGCACAGCGACCACGTGCTCAACGGAGCTCGGCTGGCGGTGGCGGAGGAGCGGAGCCTGCGGCCCGAGGACGCGGTCGTGCACTACTTCGGCGAGGAGGAAGCCGGGTCCGCACCTATCGAGTTCACCACGAAGGGCGAACTGACCGAGTGGCCGCGGGGCTTCTTCGACCAGATCGAACAAGACCTGGGGAGGCTGGCACGTGCCCGCAGGGGGCGGTGAGCCGTACCGGATCGTCGTGGACGAGTCGTCCTTCGACTTCCGGGGGCTGGCGGAGGAGCGGTTGACGGACCTGCTGGACGACTTCAGCGACACGCTGGAGGAGTTATCCGAACAGCAGGCGGTCGCCGTCTCGCCGTTGTGGATGGAGGTGGACTGCGCGGACGACCGTGAGCTCTACGACGTCCTGTACGAGGGGGAGACGCCGCGCGCCGGACGGGACGCGCGGCTGAGAATGATCCGTCTCATGGACCGCTGCCCCACCTGGGACACGGACGTGCCCGGCCTGCCCGACCACGTCGAAGTGGCGGGCGACGGCCGGGACCTCGCTTGGTCCCTCTGCTACGCCTGGTGGCGGACGCGGCAGCGGCACCACGTCGCATGCCTGGTCTTCCCGGCCGGAGACCGCCGCGGCTGGCTCCCGGTCTCCGCGATCGACGGGGCGACGGGTGAGGCGGCGACTGAGGAGGTCTTCCACCTCGTCGAGGCGCCCGCGCTGTCCGAGTTCTGGCGCTCCCTCTTCGAACGGGAGAACGTCACGGAGCAGGACTTCTTCGACCGCGCCCGCCAGAGCTTCCCGCAGCTAGTCTTTGCCGACTCCCTCTCCTTCCGCAAGTTCGACGGCACCTACGCGGAGATGCGTGACTGGGTCGTACGGCTCCTGAGCGTGGTGCACGACCACTTCGCCGACGCCTTGGCCCTGCACTCGGGGCAGCCGTACCAGGTGCAGGCGGAGCTGGGCCGTTTCGGCCTGGACCTGTCCCCGGAAAGTCCCAATACCCGATCCAAACCCTCGATCATGAAGCAGCGGGACGTCGACCACGAGGGCGAGACCTACCGCTGCGAGTGGCATGGCAAGAAGGAACGGCACCGCAATCGCGTCCACTTCAGCCTGCCCCAGCCCCGTCTCGGCGATCGCATACTCATCGGCATCTTCGTGGACCACCTGGACACCTGAGCGCGGGAGCGGGGAAGCGCGGCTCCGCACTGTGAGTACACGCCCCCGGTACCTCGTACAGCCCGGTTCGTCAGCGCGTCCTGCCTGGCCGGTGACGTGTCGCGCCCGCCACCGTGGTGGGCGTGACACGTGAACTCCGCAGCATTGCGCGAGGCACCCGACAGGTCGTGTCCGCAGCCCCGCCGACCTTCTGCTCAACCCGCCGCGGGCCCGGCTCGCGCGGCGGACGGCCGAGCACCTGCTGGACGCCTGGGGAGTGCCGTACGACTCCGAAGCGCGTAACACGCTCACTCTCGTCGTGGCCGAACTGTGCGCCAACGCCGTTCAGCACGGCCACGTCCCGGATGCGGGCCGTCGCCGCACTGATCAAGGAACGCCGAGTCCTGGAGTTCCAGTGGGTGCTCCTCACTGGTGTGAGCGACGGCCGAATCCCGCACCAGCGCCTCGAGCGGTACCGGCTCACCTGCCCCGACCGGCATCGTCAGGAGGAACAGCGCACCAAGTCACGGGTGTTCGTGGCGGCCACTCACACCCGCGATGAACTCGTCGTTACTTGGAGCGGCCGCCCGAGCCGCTTCCTGCCCGAGGACGCCACTCGCACGGCAAACAACGCGGCAGAACTTCGCTCACCCGACGGGTCCTGGCGGGGGCGGTGGCCTGACGGAGGGAGCGGCCGGAATCCTTGCAAGACACGTGTCTTCGACCGCCATCCGGGCCAGTCGACGCGATGATCGGGCACCGGACGACCGGGGTGAGCCCGGCTCCGGCCAAAAGTCCCAGAAAAGTCCCAGAGGCGCCGCCACGCCCCCTCCCGGCCCGCGCCCGCGCAGGTCGGCCAGGGGGTGCGGCGGCGGTGGCGGTCAGATGTCGCGGAAGGTCTCGATCTGGGCGCCGATCGAGTTCAGCCGCTCGGCCAGGTCCTCATAGCCGCGGTTGATGACATACACGTTGCGCAGCACCGACGTACCCGGCGCGGCCATCATCGCCAGCAGGACGACCACCGCGGGGCGCAGGGCGGGAGGGCACATCATCTCGGCGGAGCGCCAGCGGGTCGGGCCCTCGACCAGGACGCGGTGCGGGTCGAGGAGTTTGACGTGGGCGCCGAGCCGGTTGAGCTCGGTGAGGTAGATCGCGCGGTTGTCGTAGACCCAGTCGTGGATCAGTGTCGAGCCCTGGGCGACGGCCGCGATCGCGGCGAAGAAGGGCACGTTGTCGATGTTGACGCCGGGGAACGGCATCGGGTGGATCTTGTCGATGGGGGCCTGGAGCTTGGACGGCCGCACGGTGAGGTCGACCAGCCGGGTGCGGCCGTTGTCCGCCGCGTACTCCCGGCCGCGCTCGTGGTCCAGCCCCATCTCCTCCAGGACCGCCAGCTCGATCTCCAGGAACTCCACCGGCACCCGGCGGATCGTCAGCTCCGACTCGGTGATGACGGCGGCGGCCAGCAGGCTCATCGCCTCGACCGGGTCCTCGGAGGGGGAGTAGTCGACATCGCGGTCGATCTGGCTGACGCCGTGGACGGTCAGCGTCGTGGTGCCCACGCCCTCGACCTTGACGCCCAGCTCCTCCAGGAAGAAGCAGAGGTCCTGGACCATGTAGTTGGACGAGGCGTTGCGGATCACCGTGACACCGTCGTGCCGGGCGGCTGCCAGCAGCGCGTTCTCGGTGACGGTGTCGCCGCGTTCGGTCAGCACGATGGCGCGGGTGGGGGCGACCGAGCGGTCCACGCGGGAGTGGTACATCCCGTCGGTGGCGGTCACCTCGAGACCGAAGTGGCGCAAGGCGGTCATATGCGGCTGCACGGTGCGGGTGCCGAGGTCGCAGCCGCCCGCGTAGGGAATCCTGAAGCGGTCCATCCGGTGCAGCAGCGGACCGAGGAACATGATGACGCTGCGCGTGCGGCGCGCGGCCTCGGTGTCCATGGCGCCGAGGTCCAACTCGGCGGGCGGCACGATCTCCAGGTCGGCGCCGTCGTTGATCCAGCGGGCGCGTACGCCGATGCTGCCCAGGACTTCGAGGATGCGGTAGACCTCCTCGATCCTGGCGACCCTCCGCAGTGTCGTACGGCCCGCGTTGAGGAGTGTGGCGCACAGCAGCGCCACACACGCGTTCTTGCTCGTCTTGACGTCGATGGCCCCGGACAGCCGCCGGCCGCCGACCACCCGGAGATGCATCGGGCCCGCGTAGCCGAGGGACACGATCTCACTGTCCAGCGCCTCGCCGATCCTGGCGATCATCTCAAGGCTGATGTTCTGGTTCCCCCGCTCAATGCGGTTGACCGCACTCTGACTTGTGCCGAGTGCCTCCGCGAGCTGCGACTGTGTCCAGCCCCGGTGTTGCCGGGCGTCACGGATGAGCTTGCCGATACGTGCGAGGTAGTCGTCAGTCATACCCAAGAGGCTATCTCACATATGAGATGCGCACGCGACGGGGGAGGTGGAAGGAGTGCTGGCCTTCCACCCGAAAATTGTTCTAGTAGTATGCGAACAAGTGGTGAATGGAGGGGGTCGATATGCGTCCTGCCCGGCGGCGCGTGCTCGTTGTCGCTCTGCCTTTTGTGCTGGCTTGGGCCGTAGTTCTGGCGGCTTTCGCAGGGCTGCGCGACCGGCTGCCGGATCCGCTCGCCACGCATTTCGGCCCGGGCGGGGAGGCCGACGGATTCACCGGTACGGGTGCGTTCCTCTCGGTGGTGACCGCCGTTCTGCTCGGTTCCGGCCTCCTCACCCTCATGCCCACGCTGCGCCTGAACAAGGGGCTCCGCGCCCAGCGGTTCGCGGTCACCCTCGGCTACGGGCTGTCCGGGCTGCTGGGCTACGCCTTCGCCTCCCTGCTCTTCGCCAACGCCGACGCCACCCGCGCCTCCCGGGTCTCCCAGCCCCTGTGGCAGCTGGGCGTCGCCTTCGCCGTCGCGGCCGTGATGGGCGCCCTGGGCTGGCTGATCGCCGGCCGGGACCCGGCGTCCGCGACCGGGCCCGGGGACCGGGCCGCCGCCCCCCGCCTCCCGTTGGCCAGGGGTGAAGTGGCCACCTGGACACGCTCCGTGGGCTCGCCCGTGCTGCTCGCCGTGGGAGCGGGGACCACGCTGCTGGGCGCCGTGCTGACCGCCGTGGGCTCGGGGCCGGCGACATGGCTGATCGTCATCGGGCTGGTCTCCACGGCGCTGGCCCGCTGCCGGGTGACCGTCGACCGCCGGGGCCTCGCCGTGGTCCCGTGGTTCGCCCCGCGGCCCCGGATGCGGATACCGCTGGACCGGATCGAGCGGGCCACCAGCCGCGAGGCCGGCGCGCTGAGCCTCGGCGGCTGGGGCTACCGGATCCGCGGCGGGGGCAGCGCGCTGGTGTTCCGCTCCGGCGACGCGCTGTTCCTGACGCTCACCACGGGCCGGGAGTTCGCGGTGACGGTGGACGACGCCGCCACCGCGGCCGCGCTGCTCAACACCCTGATCGAGCGCGACCGCCCCGCGCCGGGGGAGCGCGGCTGAGATGCTCTTCCGCGTCGACCCCGGCTCCGCCGTCCCGCTGGCCGACCAGATCGCCGCCTCCGTCCGCGGCGCGATCGCCGACGGCACCGTACGCCCCGGCGACCGCCTCCCCGCCGCCCGCGCGCTCGGCGAGTCCCTCGGGGTCAACGTCCACACGGTCCTGCGCGGCTACCAGCGGCTCCGCGAGGAGGGCCTGATCGAACTGCGCCGGGGCCGCGGCGCGGTCGTCACCGGCGACCAGCCCACCGCCCGCGCCCGGCTCCTGGAGGGCGTCCAGGGCCTGGTGGAACAGGCCCGCGCCCTGGGCCTCTCGGACGAAGAGGTCCTGACCCTGGTCAGAACCCGCCTCACCGGCGGCTGAGGCCGGTCAGAACGCGGAGGTGTCCAACTCCAGATCGAACGGCTCCGGGAGCGGGAGCGGGGTGCCGACGGGGTGGGGGCCGTCCACCTTGGTGTAGCCGAGGTTGCCGGACGCCGAATAGAGCGTGCAGGTGCGCTGCTGCCGGTCGACCAGGAGATACAGCGGGGCGCCATATTCGGCGTAGCGGCGCCGCTTGACGATCCGGTCGGTGTCCCCGTTGGAGTCGGAGGTCACCTCGACGATCAGGAGGGTCTGGTCGGGGAGCAGGGCCCCGGCGCCCTTGGCGAGCTCGCGTGGCACAACGGCCAGATCCGGTACGTACCAATTGCTGGTGCCGGGAAGGTCCAGATCTCCTGATCCCGCCAGACAGCCCAGGGCGTTCACCACCGGCGCGATGTGCTCCCGGACCTTCGCGATGGTGCTCTCGTGATCCCAATCCGGCGACAGCGGTTCGATGAACCCTTCGATGACCTGCACACGGTCGAAGCCTCGGATGCGCTGGACCGCGTACTTGAGGGCGGTCTCGGGATCGTCGGTCGGGTACGCAGGTGATGGCGCGCTCATCGGTCCTCCAGCGGGTATCGGGGAGCGAGATCTATCGCAGCCGATACGTGGCGTGGCGGGGATCCGGCTCGCGGATCACCCGTACCGGTGACGATCCCCCGTCACCACCGCCGCCAGTGTCCGCGCCGGGCCGTCGACGGCGGGGCCGTGGAGGAGTTCGGTGCGGTGGACCAGGCGGGGGGCGATCAAGGGGGTCGCGACGATGCCGGGGGCGCCCTTGGTGGCCGGGTGGGGGAGGAGGGCCAGGCCGTGGCCGGCGGCGGTGAGGGCGAGGAGGCCGCGTACATCGGTGCCCTCGTACGTCAGCGAGGCCCGGAAGCCGTCGCTCCGGCCGACCGCCCGTAGCTGTGCGAGCGGCATCGCGGCGTCCGGGGCGTCCAGCCACGGGGCGTCGGCGAGGTCGGCCAGCCTCAGGCCGAGCCGGCGGGCCAGGGGGTGGCCGGTGGGCAGGGCGACCACCAGCGGGGCCTCCGCGACCGTGACCGCGGTGAGCGGGCCCACCTCGGGCAGCGGCAGGGCATCGGCGGGGGTGGCCGAGCCGTCGATCAGGCCCAGGTCCAGCGCCCCGGACGCCACCGCCGCCGGGATCTCCCGGCGGCCGAGGATCCGCAATGTGGCCCGGGTGGCCGGATGCGCCTGGCGCACCCGGTCCAGGGCCGCGGCGATCCTCGGGGTCATGGCCAGCGGCGAGGCCCCCGCGACCAGCCGGGCGGCGCCGGCCCCCGACAGCCGCTCCACGTCGGCCCGCGCCGCGTCCAGCCGCAGCAGCAGCGGACCGGCGTGCTCCAGCAGCCGGGCGCCCGCGCTGGTCAGCATGACCGGCCGCCGGGTCAGCAGTGAGGTGCGCAGATCCGCTTCGAGGGACGCGATGTGCTCGGAGACCGCGGACGGGGTGAAGCCCAGTTCATGGGCGGCGTCGGAGAAGGATCCGCAGCGGGCCACGGAGACGAACGTGCGGAGCAGATGCGGGTCCATGGCAGCAGTATCGCGGTGGCGGGAGTGGCTCAGTTCACAACTCGGAGGTGGCCTGGGCCGGTTCGGGCCCGGCCGTCGTCCGTTCCGGGGCCGTCGGTCGCGTCCGCGCACATGCTCATGTTCCAGATTCTCACGTCGGAACGTCGCCGTCCGGGGTCCTTCCGGCAGGTGATCACCCTAATCGGTGAACGTCGGCGAACGCACATGAGCACCGCCGAACCGGCCCCGGGACACGCCGTGCCTCCGGGCCCGGACACGCCGTGCACCCGGCCCGGGAGGCGCCCGCCCCGGGCAGGGCATGACCGTGCGGGGGCGATGTACTAGAGTTATCTCGACATCGAGATATCTGCTGGAAGGCGCATCGCCGCCCCGCGCCGGTAAGGCTTACCTAACTTAGCCATACCTTAGCGGATCGGCGCCGGCATGTGACGGCAGCATTGCGGTGGTACGCGCGAAATCATGCATGAAGGAGACTGTCGTGTCGGCGAACAGCTTCGACGCCCGCAGCACCTTGCAGGTGGGCGACGAATCGTACGAGATCTTCAGGCTGGACAAGGTCGAGGGGTCCGCACGGCTCCCTTACAGCCTGAAAGTGCTGCTGGAGAACCTGCTCCGCACCGAGGACGGCGCCAACATCACGGCCGACCACATCCGCGCGCTGGGCGACTGGGACGCGCAGGCCCAGCCCAGCCAGGAGATCCAGTTCACGCCGGCCCGTGTGATCATGCAGGACTTCACCGGTGTGCCGTGCGTGGTGGACCTCGCCACGATGCGTGAGGCCGTCAAGGAGCTCGGCGGCGACCCCGCCAAGATCAACCCGCTGGCCCCGGCCGAGCTGGTCATCGACCACTCGGTGATCGCCGACGTCTTCGGCGCGCCCGACGCGTTCAAGAAGAACGTGGAGCTGGAGTACGGCCGCAACCGGGAGCGCTACCAGTTCCTGCGCTGGGGCCAGACCGCCTTCGACGAGTTCAAGGTCGTCCCGCCCGGCACCGGCATCGTCCACCAGGTCAACATCGAGCACCTGGCCCGCACCGTCATGGTCCGGGGCGGCCAGGCGTACCCGGACACCCTGGTCGGCACCGACTCGCACACCACCATGGTCAACGGCCTCGGTGTGCTCGGCTGGGGCGTCGGCGGTATCGAGGCCGAGGCCGCGATGCTGGGCCAGCCGGTCTCCATGCTGATCCCGCGCGTCGTCGGCTTCAAGCTCACCGGCTCGCTGCCGACCGGCACCACCGCGACCGACCTCGTCCTGACGATCACCGAGATGCTGCGCAAGCACGGCGTCGTCGGCAAGTTCGTCGAGTTCTACGGCGAGGGCGTGGCCTCGATCCCGCTGGCCAACCGCGCCACCATCGGCAACATGTCGCCGGAGTTCGGCTCCACCGCCGCGATCTTCCCCATCGACGGCGAGACCATCAGCTACCTCAAGCTCACCGGCCGCAGCGAGCAGCAGCTCGCGCTCGTCGAGGCGTACGCCAAGGAGCAGGGCCTCTGGCTGGACCCGGCCGCCGAGCCGGACTTCTCCGAGGAGCTGGAGCTGGACCTGGCCACGGTCGTCCCGTCGATCGCCGGCCCCAAGCGCCCGCAGGACCGCATCATCCTGGCCGAGGCCGCCGAGAAGTTCGCCCAGGACGTGCGCAACTACGTCCCGGTGGCCGACCTGGACGAGGCCGGTGTCGAGTCCTTCCCGGCCTCCGACGCCCCGGCCGTCACCAACGGCGTGCCCACCAAGCCGACCCCGGTGATCGCCCCCGACGGCTCGCAGTACGAGATCGACCACGGCGCCGTCACCGTCGCCGCGATCACCTCCTGCACCAACACCTCCAACCCGTATGTGATGGTCGCGGCCGCCCTGGTGGCCAAGAAGGCCGTCGAGAAGGGCCTCAGCCGCAAGCCGTGGGTCAAGACCACCCTGGCCCCCGGGTCCAAGGTCGTCATGGACTACTACGACCGCGCCGGGCTCACCCCGTACCTCGACAAGCTGGGCTTCAACCTCGTCGGTTACGGCTGCACCACCTGCATCGGCAACTCCGGCCCGCTGCCGGAGGAGGTCTCCGAGGCGGTCAACGAGGCCGACCTGGCCGTCACCGCGGTGCTTTCCGGCAACCGCAACTTCGAGGGCCGGATCAACCCCGACGTCAAGATGAACTACCTGGCGTCCCCGCCGCTGGTCGTCGCCTACGCCATCGCGGGCTCCATGAAGGTGGACATCACCAAGGACGCCCTCGGCATCGACCAGGACGGCAACCCGGTCCACCTGAAGGACATCTGGCCCTCCGAGAAGGAGGTCGAGGAGGTCGTGGCCTCCTCGATCGGCCAGGAGATGTTCCAGACCAGCTACGCCGACGTCTTCGCCGGTGACGCCCAGTGGCAGTCGCTTCCGGTGCCGACCGGCAACACCTTCGAGTGGGACCCGGAGTCCACCTACGTCCGCAAGCCCCCGTACTTCGAGGGCCTGACGATGGACCCGGCCCCGGTCGAGGACATCGCCGGTGCCCGGGTGCTGGCCAAGCTGGGCGACTCGGTCACCACCGACCACATCTCCCCCGCCGGTGCGATCAAGGCCGACACCCCGGCCGGCAAGTACCTCACCGAGCACGGTGTCGAGCGTCGTGACTTCAACTCCTACGGCTCCCGCCGGGGCAACCACGAGGTCATGATCCGCGGCACCTTCGCCAACATCCGGCTGCGCAACCAGATCGCGCCCGGCACCGAGGGCGGCTTCACCCGCGACTTCACCCGGGCCGCCGAAGGTGACGGGGGAGCCCCGGTCTCCTTCATCTACGACGCGTCGCAGAACTACCAGGCGGCCGGCATCCCGCTGGTCATCCTGGCGGGCAAGGAGTACGGCTCCGGCTCCTCCCGCGACTGGGCCGCGAAGGGCACCGCGCTGCTCGGCGTCAAGGCCGTCATCGCCGAGTCGTACGAGCGCATCCACCGCTCGAACCTCATCGGCATGGGCGTCCTGCCGCTCCAGTTCCCCGAGGGCGCCTCGGCGCAGGCGCTGGGCCTGACCGGTGAGGAGACCTTCGACATCACCGGCGTCGTCGCGCTCAACGACGGCGGTATCCCGGAGACCGTCAAGGTCAAGGCCGCCCGCGGCGGAGCCGCTGATGGGAAGAGCATCGAGTTCGACGCCAAGGTGCGCATCGACACCCCGGGCGAGGCGGACTACTACCGCAACGGCGGCATCATGCAGTACGTGCTGCGCTCGCTGATCCGCAAGTAAGGGCGGCTCACGGCGGCGACGGGCCGCACCCCTCGGCGGGGGTGCGGCCCGTCCGCGTACCAGTCGCTCCGCGGTCGCAGGAACGTCCCCGCGGTCAGAGGAACGTCCCCGAGGGGATGTACGGCGCCGGCGGCGGCATCCCCCGCAGACATACATAGCCGCCGGTGGACAGCTCGAGCCCGGCCTCGAGACCCACGTCCACCGCCCACTGCTGCTCGGCCGTCAGCCCCGGGACCCGGGCGTCGGTGCCCTCCGGAAGGCACAGCAGGGCGGCCGTCAGCAGCCGCTTCGCCAGCCGCCGTGAGGTCGCGGCCAGCATCTCGACCTTGCCGTCCTCGCCGACGTAGCAGTAGCCGCTGCCCGCCAAGTCGTCCACGACCAGCAGCCGCCGCTGGGTGAGCAGCAGTTCGTGGTCGGCGCCGTGCGCGCCGCCCCGGGTGCGGCGGTCCACCGAGTCCAGCAGGTCCCGGTGGCGGGCCACGCCCTCGTGCACGGCGCCGTCGGGAGGGGACAGCCGCTCCTTGGTCTCCGGTCCGACGGTGCCGCGCAGCCGCATCGCCGGATGCAGCGCGAACCCCGCGCGCCGGTAGGTGCTCGCCGCGCGCGGATCCTCCGATCCGCAGATGATGCCGCGCAGACATCCCCGGCCGTACATCAGCGCCGCGGCCAGCAACTCCCGGCCCACGCCCTGCCGCTGGGCCCGCGGCAGCACCGCGAACATCGAGAGCCCCCAGGTGCCCTCGCGCCGCGTGGACAGCGTCACGCCGAGCGGCATTCCGGCCTCGTCCAGGGCGAGCCAGCAGCCGCCCGGGTCGGTGCGGGCAAGATGGCGGTTCCGCTCGTGGACCTCGGCCACGTACGCCGGCGGCCATCTTTCCTCGCCCGCGAGAGCGGCGGCGTCCCCGAAGGCGGCGGCCATCACCTCCCATGCCGCCTCGGCGTCCTCGTCGGTGTCACGTAGCTGGCGGAGGATCATGCGCCCATGATGGCGCGTCGGGTGAGGGGTTGTCGGTACGTGGTGGCGGCTTGCTCGACCGGCGAACGCGACAACGTTGTCAGGCTGGCTGTAACGATCAGTACGCCGCCAACCGGGTGCCCCTGTCAAGACCGTCCCCGCCCCCTTACGGCCGACGGCCCCCGTGCGGTACGGTCCCCACGGCTTGCTCGACCCGGTGATCGCGGCCCTTCCGACAAGGTGGGACCGCAATGCCCTCAAGACCCCTGGCCGCCCTGGCGGCCGCGGCCCTGACCGCGGGGCTCCTCGCCACCGCGGCGACCGCGCCCGCCTCGGCCGCCCCGCCGCCGACGCTGGTCAAGGACCCGGCGGCGTACGTCGATCCGCTGATCGGCAGCTCGGCCGGCGGCGACACCTTCCCCGGCGCCGTCGTCCCCTTCGGCATGCTGTCGTGGAGCCCGGAGAACACCCGCGGCGACGCCACCCGCACCGTCGCGCCCGGCGGCTACCACTACGACGCCACCCGCGTGCGCGGCTTCAGCCTCACCCATATGTCCGGCACCGGCTGTGCGGGCGGCGCGGGCGACATCCCCTTCTTCCCCCACGTGGGCGAGGTCACCAGCTCACCCGCCGCCGACACCAAGGACCAGGTCTACGCCTCCGACTTCAGCCACTCCGACGAGACCGCCGAACCCGGCCGCTACAAGGTCTCCCTCGCCTCCGGCGCCGGTGCGGAGCTGACCGCCACCGCCCGCACCGGCTCGGCCCGCTTCACCTACCCCGCGGACAAGACCGCCTCCCTGCTCATCCGCACCTCCTCCTCCGAGGTCGGCAGCAGCGACGCCGACCTCACCATCGACCCGGCCCACCGCACCGTCTCCGGCTCGGTCACCAGCGGCAACTTCTGCGGCTATCTCGACCCCGAGGGGCGCCGCAGCTACTACACCCTGCACTTCACCGCCACGTTCGACACCCCCTTCTCCGCCCAGGGCACCTGGCGGGACGGCACCCTGCGGCCCGGCACCACCAGCGCCGAGGGCGGCTCCGGCGGCTATGGCGGCGACGGCCGTCCGGTGGCCGGGAAGGGCTCCGGCGGCTATCTCCAATTCGCCCCGGGCACCCGCGACGTGGGCGTCAAGGTCGGCATCAGCTACGTGAGCGACAAGGGCGCACGGGCCAACCTCGCCGCCGAGAACCCGCCGCGGCGCGGCTTCGACCAGGTGCGGAGTGCCGCGTACGACGCCTGGCGGCGCCAGCTGTCCGCCATCCGGGTCGGCGGCGGCGCGGACGCGGACCGCACCACCTTCTACTCGGCGCTCTACCACTCGCTGCTGCACCCCAACGTCATCAGCGACGCCGACGGCAGCTACCGGGGCAGCGACGGTGAGGTGCACCGGGTGAGCCGGGGCCACCGGGCGCAGTACGGCACCTTCTCCGGCTGGGACATCTACCGCTCCCAGCTCCAGCTGCTCACCCTGCTGGAGCC
This sequence comes from Streptomyces malaysiensis subsp. samsunensis, assembly GCF_024519315.1. Taxonomy (GTDB): domain Bacteria; phylum Actinomycetota; class Actinomycetes; order Streptomycetales; family Streptomycetaceae; genus Streptomyces; species Streptomyces malaysiensis. Next base: position 65,791 of record NZ_JANIIC010000043.1, read on the forward strand.
GGACAAGGGCTCCGACATCGCGCAGTCCCTGCTGAACCTCGCCCAGCAGAACGGCGGCGTCTGGGACCGCTGGCTCCAGGGCGCCTCGGGGACGCATGTGATGAACGGCGACCCCTCGCCCGCCGCCCTCGCCGGGATCCGGGCCTTCGGCGGTGACGACTTCGACCTCGACGCCGCGCTCGACTCGCTCGTCAAGGCGGCCACCGTGCCGACGGAGAAGGACCTCAGCCCGGCGGGCAAGCCCATCATGTCGGTGGGTCAGCGGCCCTCCCTCGACAAGTACCTGAAGCTGCACTACATGCCGTCCGTATCCAACGCCTGGGGCGGCGCGGCCGAAACCCTGGAGATGTCCGGCGCGGACTTCGCCCTCTCCCAGCTGGCGCGGGCCGCGGGCCGTAAGGACACCGCCGAAACCTTCGCGCGCCGCGCCCAGTGGTGGCAGAACAACTTCAACGCCGCCGCCGACCCGGCCACCGGCGGCTATGCCGCCAACCGTAAGGCCGACGGCAGCTGGGTCACCGGCTTCACCCCGGGCACCGGCAACGGCTTCGTCGAGGGCACCAGCGCCCAGTACACCTGGATGGTCCCGCACAACCCCGCCGGACTCTTCGCCGCCATGGGCGGCAAGGACGCCGCGGTGAAGCGTCTGGACGCCTTCTTCCACGACGCCGACGGCGGCTGGGCGCTCACGGGGGCGGGCGGCGAGAAGTCCGAGCTGGACAACGAGCCGTCGATCAACGTCCCCTATCTGTACGCGTACGCCGGGCAGCCGTACAAGACCCAGGAGACCGTGCGCGCCGCGATGCGCCAGCTGTGGACCACCAAGCCCGACGGCATCCCCGGCAATGACGACCTCGGCGAGATGTCCTCGTGGTACGTCTTCTCCGCCCTCGGCATGTACCCGCAGGTGCCCTCCCGCGCCGAACTCGTCCTGGCCTCGCCGCTCTTCCCGCGGATCGAGATCGAGCGCGGCGGCCGGGACATCTCCATCCGCGCCCCGCAGGCCGCGCCCGGCGCGCCCTACGTCCAGTCCCTGAAGGTCGACGGGCGGGCGAGCGACCGCCCCTGGCTGCCGGAGTCCTTCGTACGGCACGGCGGCACCCTGGACTACACCCTGTCCGACGCCCCCGACCGCACCTGGGGCTCCGCCCCGTCCGCCGCGCCGCCCTCCTTCCGCGAGGGTGAGCAGCCGTACCAGATCGGGGTCGGGCCCACCACGGGCACGCTCGCCCCGGGCGAGAGCCTGACCGTGAAGGTCGCCGCCGTCCCGGTCAGCGAGGGCGACCGCCCCGAGGTGCGCTTCACCACCGACGCGCCCGACGGGCTCACCGCCTCACCCGCCTCCGGGACGGTCGGCCCGGACGGCACCGCCGAGATCTCCCTGCGCGCGGGGAAGGACACGCCCGAGGGCTTCTACGACGCGAAGGTGACGGTGGCCAGCGAGGACACCGAGGTCCTTCAGCCGATCACCCTGACCGTCGCCGCCCCCGGCACCTTGCTCGCCGCCTACAACAACGTGGGCGCGACCGACGACGACGGCGAGCACGACGAGGGCGACTACGACGGCGGCGGCTGGAGCTACTCCCGCCAGGCCCTCGCCGCCGCCGACCTCGGGCCGGGCGCCAAGGGGACCACCCAGGACCTGGACTACACCTGGCCCGCCTCCCCGCCCGGCCGCCCCGACAACGCCTCCGCCACCGGCCAGACCATCACCCTGCCCGAGTCCACCGCGCTGTCCTTCATCGGCAGCGCGGTCAACGGCAACCAGAAGGCCACGGCCAAGGTCACCTACACGGACGGCAGCTCGGACGAGGCGGACCTGTCCTTCACCGACTGGACGGTGGGTGGCGGCGGCGGAACGGTCCAATACGGCAACGTGACCCTCGCCAAAACCCCGTACCGCAACATCAGCGGCGGCGACAAGGACGTGGTGGACGCGTACATCTTCGCCACGAAGGCGTTCCGGGCCCCCGAGGGCAAGACGATCAAGACCGTCACCCTCCCCGACAACGCGGATCTCCACGTCTTCGCGGTCGCCCGCGGCTGACCGGATCCGGCGGTGGCCCGCGGCCGACGGGTGACGGTGTTCCACCGTGGACACCACACCCCGCCGTCGGGGCCACCGCCCCCTGGCCGGTCCGCGGCATTCCGCAATAGCTCCGATTAATCCATTGCGCAAATGTGATCTTGCTGGTAATGTTCTTTCCCGCAATGACCAAAAAACATGGGGGAATGGTTTCGTGAGTATGCGGAACAAGGGCGTTTCTGCTGCAATCACCTTCGCTATGGCCGGCGCGATGTGCGGAATTGGCGCACAGGCGGCAAACGCGGCTTCGGTGGAAGGTAACGGGGATTCGGTAGTGGCGCGAGCATCAGCTGAGGCGCCCATTCGCGCCGCTGGAGCTGATGAGATCTGCGCGGTCCTGGGGATCGGCAGTGGCGCGGCGGGCCTCACCAAGGCGCTGGCCAAGGGGGCTTCGTGGGTAGGGATCGGCGCCAGCATCGGCTGCTATGCGTACACGAAGGCGAAGGAAGCTACGCCTGCGAGTAAGCGAGCTGCCATGATCAAGTCGTACAAAAACTACCAGGCGAAGAGTGACCTCGGGAAGCTCGACGCGCTTGGTTATTACTGCCGGAAAGACGGCGGTGGCGGTGGCGGTGGCACCGATCTCGCGCCGATGGCAGGTTGGCGGAAGATTAAAATGAAGGGCGTCACCTACTCATGCACCGCCACCCGCGACTGACAGGTCGCCGCGGTCCGGGCTATGGAGAGCGATTCTTGTTCTCCATAGCCCTGATTGTCGTGAGCTTGCTGTGGATCACACGAGACATGGCCTCATGGGCGATGGCGCTGTGCGCGGTCGGTGCGGTTGCGGGAGCGCTGGGCGCGCTCTATTTCGGACGGCATTACATTCGCTCACGCGGGAATTCGTCATAAGGTTTTCCCGGCGAAATGGTCTTCGCGAAGCGACGTAGAAGACTAGTCGGGTGAAGCCCGCACCTCACCGCACGGCGGGCCGTGGCCGCCAGAACTCACGGCCACGGCCCGCACGTTCTCAGCTCAGCTCAGCAACTCCACCTCCGCCAGGGTCGCCTTGCCATCGGGCACCAGGCGGTAGTGCGCGTACGTACCGGGCGTGTGCACCGAGAAGACGCGGGTCTGCTTGTTCCAGCTGAAGGACTCTCCCGATCTGCGGTCCAGGTCCTTCCAGCTCTCACCGTCCCGTGAGCCCTGGAGCACCCACCCCGCCGGGGCCTTGCTCCGGTCCGAGGAGGTCAGGGTGTACTGCACCGCGCGGCCCGCCTCCGTGACCGGGAGGTCCACCGACTCGAAGGTCGCCTCGGTGCCGGAGGTGTTGTCCAGCAGCGCCGTACCGCCGCTCGGCACCGTCAGGTCGTGGCGCGGGGTGGGCACCTTGTCGTCCTTGGTGATGGAGGACGGCGCGGCGTTCGCGCCCGTGCCCCAGGACGACGGCTTGGCGCCCATGGCGAACTCCAGCGTGCCGCCGCGGGCGAGGAGGTCGTGCGGCAGGGCGGTGGAGTTCCACGCCTTGCCGTTGACCTTCAGGCCCTGGACGTACACGTTCCGCTCGCTGTTGCGCGGGGCCTTGACGACGAGGTCGCGGCCGTTCTCCAGATGCACCGTGGCCTTGGTGAACTGCGGCGATCCGATCGCGTACTCCGAGCCGCCCATCACCAGCGGATAGAAGCCCAGCGAGCTGAAGATGTACCAGGCGGATTGCTCGCCGTTGTCCTCGTCGCCGTGGTAGCCCTGGCCGATCTCGCTGCCGGTGTAGAGGCGGGAGAGCACCTCGCGCACCTTCTCCTGGGTCTTCCACGGCTGGCCCGCCGCGTCATACATGTACGCCACATGGTGGGCGACCTGGTTGCTGTGGCCGTACATGCCCATGCGGACGTCCCGCGCCTCGGTCATCTCATGGATGACCCCGCCGTAGGAACCGGCGAATTCGGTGGAGGCGGTCTCCGGGGTGGAGAAGTAGGTGTCCAGCTTCTTGGCCAGGCCCGACCGGCCGCCGTAGAGGTTGGCCAGGCCCCGGCTGTCCTGGGGCGCGGTGAAGGCGTAGCCCCAGCCGTTGGTCTCGGTGTAGTCGTAGCCCCAGATCCGGGGGTCGTACTTGTCGGAGGGCACGCGCCACTTGCCGCCGGCGTCCTTGCCCTGGAAGAAGCCGGCCTTGTCGTCGAAGAGCGAGACATAGCCCTGCGCGCGGTGGAGGAAGTACTCGGACTCCTCCTTGTAGCGGGCCTTCTTCGTCTTCTCGTAGAGCGCTTTGCCCATGTTGGCGAGGCCGTAGTCGTTGAGATAGCCCTCCAGCGCCCAGGACAGCCCCTCATGGGTCTCGGTGCTCGTGTAGCCGAGGAAGGGCGAGGTGGACATGCCCTTCCGGCCGACGCCCGACGAGGGCGGCACCGCGGTGGCGTTCTTCAGCGCCGCCTCGTACGCGGCCTCGGCGTCGAACCGCACGCCCTTGAGGTAGGCGTCGGCGAAGGCCACGTCCGAGCTGGTGCCCGTCATCAGATCGGCGTAGCCCGGTGAGGACCAGCGGGATATCCAGCCGCCGTCCTTGTACTGCTGCACAAAGCCGTCGACCATCGTGCCCGCCCGCTTCGGGGTGAGCAGGGAGTAGGCGGGCCAGGTGGTGCGGTAGGTGTCCCAGAAGCCGTTGTTGACGTACACCTTGCCGTCGACGACCTTCGCACCGGTGCGGGTCGGGGTGTTCTCCCCGGCGGCCGGTGAGAAGGCGCTCGCGTACTGGTAGCGGGGGGTCGCCGCGGTCCCGGTGTTCTCGAAAGCGGAATTGGGATAGAGGTACAGCCGGTAGAGGCTGGAGTAGAGCGTGGTGAGCTGGTCGCGGTCCGCGCCCTCGACCTCGATCCGCCCCAGGATGTTGTCCCACTCCGCCTGCGCGGCCCGCTTGACCTGCCCGAACGACTTCGACGCGGGCAGCTCCCGGTCGAGGTTGGCCTTCGCCTGGTCGACGCCGATGAGGGAGGTGGCGAGCCGGAGGGTGACCGTACGGTCCTTGCCCGGCTTGAAGCGGAAGTAGCCGGTGACATCCTTGCCACCGCCTCCGTCCAGCTTGCCGCTCGCGCTCACCGGGGTGTCGAAGACGCCGTAGACGAACAGCCGGGTGGCCCCGGTGGACAGTCCGCTCTTGACGTCGGAGTAGCCGGTGACGACGCCGTGCTCGGCGTCGAGGGTCAGCCCGCCGTTGCCGTTGACGTTGTCGAAGATGACGCTCGCGTCCTCGCCCGGATAGGTGAAGCGCATGGCCGCGGCGTGGTCGGTGGGCGCCATCTCCGCCGTGAGGCCGTTCTCGAAGGTCACCCCGTAGTAGTACGGACGGGCTGTCTCCTTCTCATGGCGGAAGGGGAGCGCGCGGGCGGTGCGCCCGGCGTCGGGGGTGCCGGCCGCGCCGGACGGCATCACCTGGAAGGTCTGCCGGTCGCCCATCCAGGGGCTGGGCTCATGGCTCGCGCTGAACGCCTGGATGGTGGGGAGGTTGTCGGCGTTGTTGGCGCGGGCGTACTGGTAGAGCCAGTCGGTGGAGCCCGAGTTGGTCACCGGCGTCCAGAAGTTGAAGCCATTGGGGACGGCGGTGGCCGGGAAGTTGTTACCGCGCGAGAAGCTGCCGCTGGAGTTGGTGCCGCGGGTGGTCACGGCGTAGTCGGACAGATGTGCCAGCGGCTTCTCGGGCGCCTTGGGGGCGATCGAGATGTCGTCCACCCAGCCGCGGAACTGCGCGGGGCCCTTCGGGGAGTCGTAGGCCACGAGTATCCGGTCGACCGTCTTGCCCGCGGCGACCGCGCCGATCCGCGACTCCTTGTGGTTCCACTGGTTGACGTAGAGCGTCTTGGAGTCGGCCTGGCCCTTCGGGCTCATCCGGGCGCCGTGCTGGTCGACCGCGCCGGGCAGATCGCTGAGGTAGGTGCCGTCGGTGAAGGCGAGGTCGACGGAGACATGGGTGGCCGGGTAGTTGAGGTCGGTCTCGGGCATCGACGGGAAGATCCGGTAGGACAGCTCGGTGTCCCGGCCGATGGCCGTGTCGACGTCGAAGACCTTGTTGTACGAGTACGCCCGGCCGTCCGGCTTGTGGGTGCCCGCGTAGCGCAGGGCGTGGGTGCCGGTGAATCCCGCGTTGGCCTTGGCGGTGGGGGAGCCGGTCGGGCCGCGGTCGATCTGGGTGCGCATGTCGGAGGGCGCGGGCGGAGTGGTGTCGCCGTTTGCGAACTGCACCTCCGCGAGCTGGACGATGTCGTCCCCGGCATTGCGGGTGATCTCCAGCCGGAAGTGCTGGTAGGCCGTGGAGCTGTCGAAGGCGAACTCCCGTGTCTGCTGGCGCGAGGAGAACGTCTCGTCCTTACGGGTGTCCAGTGTCGTCCAGTCGGAGCCATTGGCCGAGCCCTTGAGGGTCCAGTCCTTCGGGTCCCGGCCGGGGGCGTCATTGGCGGAGGTGAGGGCGTAGCGGACGGCCTCCACCGGCTCGCTCAGATCGAACTCGAGCCAGGCGGTGGTGTCGAAGGCCAGCCACTTGCTGGTGACCTCGCCGTCGACGAGGTTCTCCTTGATCTCCCCGCCGTCGGTGTTCTCCTTGCTCGCCCGGACCTCGGTGACCTTGTCGGTGACATTGCCGGGGATTCCGGAGGAGTAGCCTCCGTCCACTCCGGATGCCTTCTTCTTGCCGTCGGGTCCGGTCTCGACGGTGTTGCGCCAGTCGGGCTGGGGGTCGCCCGACTCGAAGGAGGAGGTGAAGGCGCGGTCGGCGTGGTGAGCGGAAGCCGGGCCGGCGGGGGCGGCGACCGCGCCGCCCTGGGCGGTCACCGCCAGCAGGACGGCCGCCACCAGGGCGGCCGTCCGTCCGATCCCACGCCATCGTCTCTGTGGTCGTCTCTGTCGCATACTCAGCCTCTCAACGAGTCTGACAACGTTGTCCACTGGTTCGGGCAGTGATAAGTAGGGAGGCAGGGGGCGGGTGGTGTCAAGGATGCGGACAGCCGTCAATTCGGGTCCGCCCGGCGGACGGTGCGACGCGGGCCGTACCACCGGAAGTGGTACGGCCCGCGTCCATGGGGGTGATACGGCGCGCCCGTCGGGGCCGCCCCTGGTGTGTCGTCAGTCCTTGCTGCCGGACTTGGTGGCCAGCGACAGCCGGCACTTCTTCGCGGTATGGGAGCTGTCCGCCTTGAGCCCGGTGACCTTGATGGTCTTCTCGGCGCCGCCCGCCACGGGCGCGTCGGACTCCACCCCGGTGGTCACGGCCTTCTCGGAGCTGTCGACGAAGCCGACCAGCAGTGAGTAGTAGGCCGTGCTGGAACCGGAGTTGGCGATCTTCACATTGGCGTAGGGCTTGCCGTCCGAACCCCATCCGCACGTGCCCATCTTGGCGTCCGGGGTGACCAGCCCGGAGCCGCCGGTGGGGGAGTCCGACGGCTCGTCATACGGATTGTCGTAGGGGTCGTCGGTGGGGTCCTCGGTCGGCGCCTGCGTGGGCTCCACCGGCAGTTGGGCCATGCCCTTGCCGATCGCGGCGCCCCCCTTGCCGTCCGTGGCGGACGAGCCTCCTCTGTCCGAGCCGCACCCCGCGGTGACCGCGAGTGTCGCGGTCACGACAATGCTGGTGGCGAGGGTCAGCTGCTTCCGGGACACGGGGACCGCCTTTCGGGGAGCGCGCACGACGGCTTGCCGCGCGGACTGTCTTCCCTACGGTATGTCGGCCAGGTCTCAACTCGGGAAAGACTGATACCCGATGACCTCTCGATCTTGCCCATATGAGGCCCAGTGGACTATACCTGTCGCCCCAGGGGGAAGGCCGCACCGCGGCCCATATCGGAGGGCCTCGGCGGGTCCTCCGCACTCCCCGGCGCACACCCAGCAATACTCCGCTTGACGCTTCAACTGACCCGCGGTGTCGGGCCCCTCGCCGGAGGCGAGTATGTACGGGAGACCGTTACACCGCCTGAGTCCTGACGAAGGCGAGGACTTGAGCATGGGACCCACTTCAGATGTCGGCCGTCGCGATCTGATCAAGCGCTCGGCGGCGCTCGGATTGATCACCGTGCCGGCGATGAGCGTGCTGTCCGCCTGTGCCAGTGGCGGTGACGACGACCCCAAGAAGGTGGACAAGGGCAAGAAGAGCGCCAAGAACCCGCTCGCGGTCAATGAGAGCGCCGCGCTCGACGTCGTCATCTTCGACGGCGGCTTCGGCCAGCAGTACGCCAAGGATGCCGAGGCGGAGTACGCCGCGGCCTTCCCGAAGACCAAGGGCAAGGTCAAGCACGCCGCCACCCAGAAGATCCAGACCGTGCTCCAGCCGCGCTTCAACGGCGGCACCCCGCCGGACCTGGTCGACAACTCCGGCGCCGAGCAGATGGACATGGGCACCCTGGTCGGGAAGAACCAGCTGACCGACCTCACCCCGCTGCTGGACGCGCCCTCCCTCGACGACCCGAACAAGACGGTGCGCGAGACCCTGCGCCCCGGTGTCGTGGAGATGGGCCAGTTCGACGGCAAGCCGGTGTGGATCCTCTACTACGCCTACACCGTCTACGGCGTCTGGTACTCCAAGACCAACCTCGCCAAGCTGGACGTGGAGTACCCCGAGACCTGGGACGACATGCTCAAGGTCTGCGAGAAGGCCAAGAAGAAGGGGATCGCGGGCTGGACCTACCCCGGCAAGTACCCCTACTACCTGCCGTTCAGCCTCTACCCCTTCATCGCCAAGATCGGCGGCCGGGAGGTCCTGGACTCGATCGACAACCTGGAGCCGAACGCCTGGAAGCACCCGGCCGTCAAGGCCGCCTTCGAGGCGTACTACGAGCTCTACAAGAAGGGCTACATCCTCAAGGGCACCCCGGGCCTGACCCACATCGAGTCCCAGACCGCGTGGAACCAGGGCAAGGCGCTGTTCATCCCCAACGGCTCCTGGGTGGAGAACGAGGCGAAGAAGACCACCCCGAAGGACTTCCAGATGGCGGTGGCCGCGCCCTCCGGCCTGGACAAGAGCGACAAGCTGCCGTTCGGCACCCTGTGGGCCTCCGGCGGTGAGCCCTTCATCGTCCCGAAGTCGGCGAAGAACCCCGAGGGCGGCATGGAGCTGCTGCGGATCATGCTCGGGGAGAAGTCCACCAAGAACTTCATCAAGCAGGTCTCCTCGCTCTCCTCCCTCAACGGCGGCACCGAGGGACTCTCCCTGCCGCCGGGCCTGGCCTCGGCGCAGGAGGCGCTGACCAAGGCGGGCAAGAACGTGGTCAACCCGCGGCTCCAGGACTGGTACGTGACGCTCCAGAAGCAGCAGATCGGCGTCGGCGCGCTCGGCGAGATGATGGCCGGCCGGATGACCCCCGCCGAGACGATCAAGAAGTGCCAGAAGTTCGCCGATGACACGGCCAAGGACGACGCCGTCAAGAAGTACAAGCACGTCTGATGCCCCTTCATGCGTCGCCGGCGGCATTATCCGTAGGGGAAGACCGAGGTCGGTAGAAATGCAGCATGGGAAGTACCGGTTCATCGTGGGGTTCCTGGCCCTGCCGGTGATCCTTTACGCGGTCTTCGTGATCTCGCCATTTGTCCAGGCCGTCTACTACTCCTTCACGGACTGGACCGGGTTGAGCTCCGACTTCAAGATGGTCGGGTTCAAGAACTACAACTGGCTGCTGCATGACGACCTCTTCTGGAAAGCGGTCGGGCACAATGTCGTGCTGCTGCTCGTGGTGCCGCTGGTGACGCTCGGCCTCGGACTCTTCTTCGCCTTCATGCTCAATGTGGGGGGCCGGGGCCGGAAGAACGCGGCCATCTCCGGGGTGCGCGGGTCGAGCCTGTACAAGGTGATCTATTTCTTTCCGCAGGTGCTGTCGATCGCGATCGTCGCCCTGCTGTTCCAGTTCACCTACAACCCGCGCAACGGCGCGCTCAACTCCTTCCTCGGCGGAATCGGGCTGGATTCGCTCCAGCAGCAGTGGCTGGCCGATCCGAAGCTGGCGCTGTGGTGCCTGATGGCGGTGATGGTCTGGAGCAATGTCGGCTTCTACGTCGTCCTCTTCTCGGCCGGGATGAGCTCCATCCCGAGGGACTTCTACGAGGCGGCGCTGCTCGACGGGGCCAACCGGGTCAAGACCTTCTTCAAGATCACCCTGCCGCTGCTGTGGGACACGGTCCAGACCGGCTGGATCTATATGGGCATCATCGCGCTCGACGCGTTCGCCGTGGTGCAGATCATGACCGTGGGGCCGGGCGGCCCCGCCGACTCCACGCAGGTCATGGGCTACTACGTCTACACCAAGACCTTCCATGACGGGCAGGCGGGACGGGCCACCACGATCGGCGTCGCGATGCTCATCGTCACCCTGATCTTCGCGGTCGTCGTGACCAGGCTCGGCCGGCGCGAGCGGCTGGAGTACTGATGCCGATCACACCGACCGCACCCGGCCACCGCCGCCCGACCGCCGATCTGGGGGTACCACAGTGACCTCGCACGCAGAGCCCTCGGAACTCCCGGGCATCACCAAGGAGGACGAGGCACCGCCCACCGGGCCCGTCCGCAAGCAGTCGCCGGGCTCCGAGGACCGGATCGGTAGCGAGGGCAAGGTCCTCAACGTCTTCTCGCACGGCATCCTGGTGGTCTGGGGGCTGCTGGTCACACTGCCGCTGCTGTGGGCGGTGATGAGCTCCCTCAAGACGGACAAGCAGATCTTCACCTCGCCCTGGGGACTGCCCTCCGCGCTGCACTTCGACAACTGGACCCGGGCCTGGAGCAAGTCGAACATCGGCGACTTCTTCCTCAATACGATCCTGGTGGTGGGCTGCTCCCTGATCGGCACGATGCTGCTGGGCTCGATGGCGGCATACATCCTGGCCCGCTTTGAATTCCCGGGAAAGCGATTCATCTATTTCATGTTCGTCGGCGGGATGAGTTTTCCGATCATCCTGGCGCTGGTGCCGCTGTTCTTCGTGATGAAGAACATGAGTCTGCTCAACACCTTCCACGGGCTCATTCTGGTCTATATCGCCTATTCGCTGCCGTTCACGGTCTTCTTCCTCACCTCGTTCTTCAAGACGCTGCCGTCCTCGGTGGCGGAGGCGGCCCTGATCGACGGGGCGTCCCATACCCGTACGTTCTTCCAGGTCATGCTGCCGATGGCGAAGCCCGGACTGATCAGTGTGGGGATCTTCAACTTCCTCGGCCAGTGGAATCAGTACATGCTGCCCACGGTGCTCAACACCGATGAGGACAAGCGGGTGCTCACCCAGGGTCTGGTGCAGCTCGCGGCCAGCCAGCAGTACAAAGGCGACTGGTCCGCCCTTTTCGCCGGTCTGGTGCTGGCGATGCTTCCGGTGCTGGGCGTCTACATCCTCTTCCAGCGGCAGGTCCAGGCGGGCCTGACCGCGGGCGCGCTCAAATAGGGGAAACGCGCAGATCGCCTTTTCGCGGCCCCGTCCATTCCGCCGCGCGGAAAGGACGGGGCCGTGTGGTTCGTGGGTATCGGACGGTGTCGCGGGCCGTCCCGTGGCGGTCGGGGACTTGACGTGGGACAACCGTGGCGGCTCAGCTTAGAGTTCACATGTTGGAGACACAGCCGGGCCCCACTGCTGCGGTCCGGCCTGCGGAGCGGCCGTCGTGCCGCCCGCGAAGGCGGGAGTGGATGGGCGTGGAGACTCCGGGATCGCAGTCGTCGCTGCACCGGGCCAATCTCGAGCGGGTGGTCCGTGCGGTGCGGATGGCGGGCTCGCTGACCCAGGCGGAGATCGCCCGGTCCACCGGGCTGTCCGCCGCCACCGTCTCCAACATCGTGCGTGAGCTCAAGGACGGCGGAACGGTCGAGGTCACCCCCACCTCGGCGGGTGGCCGCCGGGCGCGCAGCGTCTCGCTCAGCGGTGACGCGGGCATTGTGGTGGGGGTGGATTTCGGCCATACGCATCTGCGTGTCGCCATCGGCAACCTCGCCCATCAGGTGCTGGCCGAGGAGGCCGAGCCGCTGGATGTGGACGCCTCCGCCTCACAGGGGCTGGACCGGGCGGAGCACCTGGTCAGCAGGCTGATCACGGCCAGCGGGCTGAGCCAGGACAAGGTGGTCGGCGTCGGTCTCGGGGTGCCCGCCCCGATCGATGTGGAGACCGGCACGCTGGGTTCGACCGCGATCCTGCCGGGCTGGGCCGGCACCAATCCGCGCGATGACCTGGCCCAGCGGCTCGGGGTGCCGGTGCACGTGGACAACGACGCCAACCTCGGCGCGCTCGGCGAGCTGGTCTGGGGCTCCGGCCGCGGGGTCGCCGACCTCGCGTACATCAAGGTCGCCGACGGTGTCGGCGCCGGGCTGGTGATCAGCGGAAAGATCTACCGCGGCCCCGGCGGCACGGCGGGCGAGATCGGTCACATCACCCTCGACGAGTCGGGCCCGGTGTGCCGCTGCGGCAACCGCGGCTGTCTGGAGACCTTCACCGCGGCCCGCTATGTGCTGCCACTGCTGCATTCCAGCCATGGCGCCGACCTCACCGTGGAGCGCATGGTGCAGCTCGCCCGCGAGGGCGACCCGGGCTGCCGGCGGGTGATCGCGGACGTCGGCCGGCACATCGGCAGCGGGGTGGCCAACCTCTGCAATCTGATCAACCCGAGCCGGATGGTGCTGGGCGGTCAGCTCGCCGAGGCGGGGGAGCTGGTGCTGGGCCCGATCCGGGAGTCGGTCGCGCGGTACGCGATCCCCAGCGCGGCCCATCAGCTGTCGGTGATGCCCGGGGCGCTCGGCGGCCGGGCCGAGGTGCTGGGCGCGCTGGCGCTGGTGCTCAGCGAGATGGGAGATTCGACGCTGCTGGACGGTGCGCTCTCGGCGGGGACCCCGGCGCTCACCTGACCGCCGGGCCGCGGCTGCTGGCCCAGGGGTTGCCTGAGCGCCTTTGTCCCGTCACGCTCCGTCTATCCGGCCTGTCCGGCTGCGTTCACTCAGATAACGAATGGCACCGTTGCCATCTCGTTAAGGATTTACTTCTTGACGTCATGCGGGCGGCCGAGTTGACTTCCAGCCACCTCGGCCGCAATGACGCGGCCTCGTCAGGGAGGTCATCCCCAAATGAACGCAACGATGCGTCGCGTCGCTCTTGCCGCTTCCGTGGTGTCGATGACGGTAGCCCTCGCCGCCTGTGGGTCGGCGAAGGAGGCCGGCGGCGACAGCAAGGACGACAAGAAGAAGACCGGTCCGCTCACGATCGGGCTGCTGCTGCCCGAGGACCAGACGGCCAGATACGAGAACTTCGACCGGCCGTTCGTCACCAAGAAGATCAAGGGCCTGTGTGCCGACTGCAAGGTCCTGTACGTCAACGCCAAGTCGGACCCCTCGGTTCAGCAGCAGCAGGTCGACTCGATGATCACCAAGAAGGTCGACGCGATCATCCTCGACTCGGTGGACTCCAAGTCCATCGCCAGCTCGGTCCGCAGGGCCGACGAGGCCGGTATCCCGGTCGTCGCCTACGACCGCCTCGCCGAGGGCCCGGTCTCCGCGTACACCTCGTTCGACAACGAGACGGTCGGCAAGGTCCAGGGCCAGGCGCTGCTCAAGGCGCTGGGCAACAAGGCCAAGAGCGGCAAGATCGTCATGCTCAACGGCTGGGAGGCCGACCCCAACGCCGCCATGTTCAAGAAGGGCGCGCTGTCCGTCCTCAAGGGCAAGGTGAACATCGGCAAGTCGTACGACGTCGACCGCTGGCTGGCGGACAAGGCCAACGAGGCCATGACGGGCGCCATCTCCTCGCTCGGCAAGGACAACATCGTCGGCGTCTACTCCGCCAACGACAGCATGGCCGGCGGCGCGATCACCGCGCTCAAGAGCGGCGGCTTCAACCCGCTGCCCCCGGTCACCGGGCAGGACGCCGAGATCGAGGGTGTGCGCCGGGTCGTCACGGGTGAGCAGTACATGAGCGTCTACAAGTCCTACCTGGACGAGGCCACCGCCGCCGCGGAGATGGCCGTCGCGCTCGGCCGCGGTGAGAAGGTCAACGAGTCCAACACGGTCGACAGCCCGACCAACAAGGACATCCCGGCGACGCTGATCACCCCGGTCTCGCTGACCAAGGAGAACATCAAGGACACCGTCATCAAGGACGGCATCTACAAGATCGACCAGATCTGCACCGCCAAGGTCAAGGCGGCCTGCGCAGCGGCCGGTCTGAAGTAGTGGAGCAGGGCCGCCCCTACCCCGAGGGCGGCCCGCCCCCCTGACCCACCCCCCAACCGAGGGGAGAGCACCCTCTCCCCTCCGTCACACAGCAGGGACCACCCTGCCCGGAACGGAGATGGCCATCGTGCCGAACGGACCCGTGTTGGCGTTGCGCGGGATCTCCAAGCGGTTCGGCGCCGTCCAGGCGCTCACCGACATCGATCTGGAGGTCCACGCCGGTGAAGTCGTCGCCCTGGTGGGCGACAACGGCGCCGGCAAGTCGACCCTCGTCAAGTCCATCGCCGGAGTCGGCCCCGCCGACGAAGGCGTCATCGAGTGGCAGGGCAGGCCCGTCCAGGTCACCCGGCCGCACGACGCCCAGGAGCTGGGCATCGCGACCGTCTACCAGGACCTCGCCCTCTGCGACAACATCGACGTCGTCGGCAACCTCTTCCTCGGCCGCGAGATCCTGCGCGCCGGGGTGCTCGACGAGGTCGAAATGGAGCGGCGCTCCCGTGAGTTGCTCCAGACCCTGTCGATCCGCATCCCCAGTGTGCGGATCCCGATCGCCTCGCTCTCGGGTGGCCAGCGGCAGACCGTCGCCATCGCCCGTTCGATGCTCGGCGAGCCCAAGCTGGTGATCCTGGACGAGCCGACCGCCGCCCTCGGTGTCGAGCAGACCGCGCAGGTCCTCGACCTGGTGGAGCGGCTCCGCGACCGCGGCCTCGCCGTCATCCTCATCAGCCACAACATGGCCGACGTCAAGGCCGTCGCGGACCGTGTCGCGGTGCTGCGGCTGGGCCGTAACAACGGCACCTTCGATGTGAAGACCACCTCTCAGGAAGACATCATTTCCGCCATCACCGGCGCCACGGACAACGCCGTGACCCGCCGCAAGGCGCGTAGCGGGGAGGTCGCGAAGTGACCACGAACGTCCACCAGACCAACGACGGCCCGTCGAACGGCGGCAACAATGCGGGCGGCCCGGCCGACGCCAACCCCGTCGCCAAGGACGCGGTCACCGTCGTCGACCCCCGGCTGCTGGTCCGTCAGGAGGGGTTCAAGGGCTATCTGACGGAGTTCGGCCGCAAGATGCGCAGCGGCGAACTGGGCGTGGTCCCGGTCATCGTCGGCATCGCCATCATCTGGGCGGTCTTCCAGTGGAAGGACAGCGCCTTCCTCTCGCCCAAGAACCTCTCCGACCTCTCCATCCTGCTCGGCGGCACCGGCATGATCTCGGTCGGGATCGTCTTCGTGCTGCTGCTCGGTGAGATCGACCTGTCCGTCGGCTCGGTCAGCGGTCTGGCCGCGGCCACCCTGGCGGTGCTCAACGTCAACCACGGGGTGCCCGAGGGGATCGCGGTGATCGCGGCGCTCGCCAGTGGCGCGGCCCTCGGCGCGGTGCACGGCTTCTTCTTCGCCAAGATAGGCGTTCCGGCCTTCGTGGTGACCCTGGCCGGTCTGCTGGCCTGGAACGGTCTGATGCTCCAGGTGCTCGGCACCACCGGCACCATCAGCATCGCGGACGACAGCTTCGTGCGCGATCTCACCGCCCACTACTTCAGCCAGCTCATCGCCGCCTACGGCGTGGCCGCGCTGGCGACGGCGGCCTTCTTCCTCGTCCAGTTCCTGGACAGCAGGCGCCGTAAGGCGGTCGGCATCCCCTCGCGGCCGCTGAGCGAGATCCTGGTCCGCACGGCCGTGCTCGCGGTGATCCTCTTCACCGCGGCCTGGCGGCTCAACCAGTACAAGGGTCTGCCGCTCGCCCTGGTGATCTTCGTGGCGGTCCTGGTGATCCTCGACTTCGTGGTCCGCCGCACCTCCTACGGACGCAAGGTGATCGCCCTCGGCGGCAGCGTCGAGGCCGCCCGCCGCGCGGGTATCAACGTTGTCGCCATCCGGATCTCGGTCTACTCGCTGGCCGGTCTGATGGCCGCCACCGGCGGCATCATGATCGCCTCCCGGATCGGCTCCGCCAGCCAGCAGGCCGGCACCGGCAACCTGCTGATGGAGGCCATCGCGGCCGCGGTCATCGGCGGCACCAGCCTCTTCGGTGGCCGTGGCTCGGTCTGGTCGGCGCTGCTCGGCATGCTGGTCATCGGCTCGATCTCGTCCGGGATGAACCTGCTGGGCGTCGCGAACTCCGTCCAGTACATGATCACCGGTGGAGTGCTGCTGGCCGCCGTCGTCATCGACTCGGTGTCGCGCAGGACACAACGCACCGCGGGTCGCGGCTGACCACGGTCCTCTTCGCCCGGCTGCCCGGTGCCTCCGCGGAGGCACCGGGCAGCCGTCTGAGGGGAACACACGGGTGGCTGAAAAGAACACGCGTGACGGAGATTGCATGGGGGGAGGTCTGCGCCGGAGGGCGGAACATTAGACTCGGGCGGACCGGCAAGCTCCATGGAGACGCTCGAAGCAAGGAGGCACGGGTGCTGCTGACCCGCATCACGGGACCGCGCGATCTGGACCGGCTCACTGCGGAGGAGCTCGACCAGCTGGCCGCGGAGATCCGCACCTTTCTCGTCGACGCCGTCTCCAAGACCGGTGGCCACCTAGGCCCCAACCTCGGTGTGGTGGAGCTGACCATCGCCCTGCACCGGGTCTTCGACTCGCCCCGGGACAAGGTGCTGCTGGACACCGGCCACCAGTCCTACGTCCACAAGCTGCTCACCGGCCGCCAGGACTTCTCCAAGCTCAAGCGCAAGGGCGGTTTGTCCGGTTATCCCTCGCGGGCCGAGTCCGAGCACGACGTCATCGAGAACAGCCACGCCTCGGCCGTCCTCGGCTGGGCCGAGGGCATCGCCAAGGCCAATGAGCTGCTCGGCAAGCAGGACCATGTGGTCGCCGTGATCGGCGACGGCGCGCTGACCGGCGGTATGGCCTGGGAGGCGCTCAACAACATCGCCGCCGCCAAGAACCGCCCGCTGGTCATCGTGGTGAACGACAACGAGTGGTCGTACTCCCCGACCATCGGCGGCCTCGCCAACCACCTCGCCACGCTCCGCACCACCGACGGCTACGAGCGCTTCCTCGCCCGCGGGAAGGACATCCTGGAGCGCACCCCGGTCGTGGGCCGGCCGCTCTACGAGACGCTGCACGGCGCCAAGAAGGGGCTCAAGGACTTCATCGCCCCGCAGGGCATGTTCGAGGACCTGGGGCTGAAGTACGTCGGCCCGATCGACGGCCATGACATCGAGGCCCTGGAGTCCGCGCTCCAGCGGGCGAAGCGTTTCGGCGGCCCGGTCATCGTGCACTGCCTCACCGAGAAGGGCCGCGGCTACACCCCGGCCGAGCAGGACGAGACCGACCGCTTCCACGGCATCGGCCCGATCCACCCCGACACCGGGCTGCCGATCTCCGCGGGCGGCGCCGACTGGACCTCGGTCTTCGGCGAGGAGATGGTCAAGCTGGGCGAGGAGCGCGAGGACATCGTCGCGATCACCGCCGCGATGCTGCACCCGGTGGGCCTCACCGAGTTCGCCAAGCGCTTCCCGGACCGGGTCTTCGACGTGGGCATCGCCGAGCAGCACGGCGCCGTCTCCGCGGCGGGCCTGGCCACCGGCGGTCTGCACCCGGTCTTCGCCGTCTACGCCACCTTCCTCAACCGCGCCTTCGACCAGGTGCTGATGGACGTGGCCCTGCACAAGTGCGGGGTGACCTTCGTCCTGGACCGCGCCGGTATCACCGGCACCGACGGCCCCTCGCACAACGGCATGTGGGACATGTCGCTCCTCCAGGTCGCCCCGGGGCTGCGGATCGCCGCCCCGCGCGACGCCGACCAGGTCCGCGCCCAGCTGCGCGAGGCCGTGGCGGTGGAGGACGCGCCGACCGTGGTGCGTTACTCCAAGGGCGCGGTGGGCCCGGCGGTCGCGGCCGTGGGCCGGATCGGCGGGATGGATGTGCTCCGCGAGCCCTCCGAGGCCGCGGGGAACGCCCCGGACGTGCTGCTGGTCTCGGTCGGCGCGCTCGCCCCGATGTGTCTGGAGATCGCCGACCTCCTCGACAAACAGGGCATTTCCACCACTGTGGTCGACCCCCGCTGGGTCAAGCCGGTGGACGAGGAACTGCCCGTGCTCGCCGACCTCCACCGCGTCGTGGTGGTCGTCGAGGACAACATCCGGGTCGGCGGCGTCGGCGCGGCCGTCGCCCAGGCGCTGCGCGACGGCGGCTTCGACATGCCGGTGCGCAACTTCGGCATCCCGCCGCGCTTCCTGGAGCACGCCTCCCGCAAGGAGGTCATGGCGGAGATCGGGCTGACCGCGCCGGACATCGCCCGGCAGATCACCGGGCTGGTCTCCAGGATCGGCGGCGGCTACGAGTCCGCGGCCGCGGACTCCCAGGGCGCCGATGTGACCCGCCCGACGACGGCCGAGCCGGTGCGCGACTGAGCCACCGGGCCACCGCCCCCATCCCGTCCGGGCCGGTCGGAGCGCTTCCTGCTCCGACCGGCCCAGCGTGTGTCGCGCGGACCGCCCCCATCGGGTGAATCGGGGGCGGCCCAGAGTGTGTACCCCTCGCCGCCGACCGGTAGCCACAAGCATGACCCGCACGGGCAGGCGTGGAGGTGGCATCGGTGAGCGAGCGGGAACCCGAGGGCCGCTCCGGCGGCGGCTCCGGTCGCAAGGGCCGGCCGGCCTATCTGCGGACGAAGTCGATCGAGCAGTCCATCAAGGACACCGAGGAGCCCGAGCACGCCCTCACCCGGTCCCTGTCCGCCCTGGACCTCACGGTCTTCGGCGTCGGCGTGATCATCGGAACCGGCATCTTCGTCCTCACCGGGGCCGTCGCCAAGGAGCAGGCGGGCCCCGCGACCGCCCTCGCCTTCGTCGTCGCGGGCATCGTCTGCGCGCTGGCCGCCCTCTGCTACGCCGAGTTCGCCTCGACCGTCCCGGTGGCCGGATCCGCGTACACCTTCTCGTACGCCTCGCTGGGCGAACTGCCCGCCTGGACCATCGGCTGGGACCTGGTGCTGGAGTTCGCGCTCGGCACCGCCGTGGTCGCGGTCGGCTGGTCGGGCTACATCCGCGCGCTGCTGGCCAACGCCGGTTTGGAGCTGCCCGCGGCGCTGTCCGGCCCCGATGTGGCGCACGGTTTCTCCTTCGATGTGCTCTCCGCCGCGCTGGTGCTGGTGCTCACCGCGATCCTGGTCCTCGGGATGAAGCTGTCGGCGCGGGTCACCTCGGTGGTGGTCGCGGTGAAGGTGGCCGTGGTGCTGCTGGTCATCATCGCGGGCTCCTTCTTCGTCGACCCGGCCAACTACCGCCCCTTCATCCCCGAGGCCAAGGGCTCGATCTCGGGTTCCGGACTCACCGCGCCGCTGATCCAGCTGATGTCCGGCTACCAGCCGACCACCTTCGGCGTCGAGGGCATCTTCACCGCCGCCGCCGTGGTCTTCTTCGCCTTCATCGGCTTCGACATCGTGGCCACCGCGGCGGAGGAGACCAGGAACCCCCAGCGGGACGTGCCCCGGGGCATCCTCGGTTCGCTCTTCATCTGCACCGTGCTCTACGTCGGCGTGTCCGTCGTGGTCACCGGGATGCAGAAGTACACCGAGCTGAGCGTGGACGCCCCGCTCGCCGACGCCTTCAAGGCCACCGGACACCCCTTCTACGCGGGCGTCATCAGCTTCGGCGCCGCGGTCGGGCTCACCACGGTGTGCATGATCCTGCTGCTCGGCCAGAGCCGGGTGTTCTTCGCGATGAGCCGGGACGGGCTGCTGCCCAGGGTCTTCTCCGGGGTGCATCCGCGCTTCCGCACGCCGTACCGCTCGACGATCCTGCTCGGCGTGATCATCGCCATCGTCTCCGGGTTCACCAGCATCTCCCAACTGGCGGCCCTGGTGAACATCGGCACGCTCTTCGCCTTCGTCGTGGTCGCCCTGGGCGTGCTGATCCTCCGTCGCACCCGGCCCGATCTGCCCCGCGCCTTCCGCACGCCCTGGATGCCGGTGCTGCCGGTCGTGTCGGTGGTCGCGTCGCTGTGGCTGATGCTCAATCTGCCCGCCGAGACCTGGCTGCGGTTCGCGGTGTGGATGGCCATCGGCTTCATCGTCTACTTCCTCTACGGGCGCCGCCACAGCCGGGTGACCGAGGCGGGGACGCGCGGGGAGTAGGGGTGCTACGCCCCCTCCGGGCGGGGTGCTACGACCCCTCCGGGCGGGGTGCTACGACCCCTCCGGGCGGATTGTCCGGGGGCCCGTCACCTCCGCGTCCAGCGCGGATACCCGCGTCCGCAGCCCCTGGTCCGCCGTCACCACCAGGCAGGGACGCCCCTCGCCACGGGCCGCCACCACCGCCACGATGTGGTCGTCGCCGCTGCCCGGCGCGCTCTCCACCCGTACGCCCGCCACCGGTTCGACGCCCCGCGCCGTGCCCTCGACCACCATCACGATGTCCACCGGAGGGCGGGTGGCCCAGCCGGGCACGCCCGGCCGGCCGGGGAGCCCGGTCCCGGCGAGCGAGGCCAGCCGGTCGCGGAGCCGCTCGGCGGCCCCGCGCCGGTCGCGCCACCAGCCGTCGGGCACCGAGCCGACCACATTGGCGGCATCCACGACCACAACCCCATCCATAGTCCAGGCAAATTACTATGGACGTCGTTCGATCGGATGGAACGGCTCGGGGAAGGGTTGGCGGCGGGCCATGGCGTTGCGGTTGCTCCGCGGCAAGGACGGCAGGCTCACGGCCTACGTACCGGTGACGGGCGGTCTCGCCCGCTGGACCGAGGACCGCCCCGGCGGGTCTTCATGGACCGGCCCATGGCTGATCCGGACCCCCGGGCTGTCCCAGGTGACGATCGCTCAAGGGCCGGACGGCTACGCCCATCTGGTGGGGCTGCGGCGCACGGAGGGCAAGGACGGGCCGAAGGTCGACCTCGACGTCGTTCATGCCATCCAGTTCCAGACGGGCCGCCCGCTGACGGCGTGGCACTCCCTGGGCACCCCGCACCCCAAGGACCGCGCCAAGGCGCAGCGCACCGGCCCCCCGGCCGCGGCGCTTGACTCCTCCGGCGCCCTCCGCGTCTTCGTCCGCAACGCCGGGGGCGGGGTGAGCGCGCGGCGGCAGGACCCCAAGGGCACCTGGGAGCGCTGGACCGACTGGAAGGGCGAGCGGGTGCTGGGCGGGCTGTCGGCGGCCTCGACCGCCGACGGCCGTCTCGAACTGCTCGCACCGGCCGGGAAGGGCGCGGCGCTGCGCTGGTTCCAGCCCAAGCCCGGCGCCGCCCCGAAGCGTGGCGAGGACGTCCCCGCCGACGCCCGGCCTGATTCGGCGTCCGTGGTGGAGACCAGCCCCGGCACCCTCACCCACTACTGGCGCGACGCCCGCAGCGGTGAGCTCCTGGCCTGGCGGCCGGACGTCCCGGCCCCCGCGCCGCTTGGCGGGGCGGCGGGCACCGGCCCGGTCGCCGCGGTGCGCGCCGTGGTGGACGGCCATGACTGCACCGTTCTGGCCCACCAGGACACCGAGGCCGGCCGGCTGGCGGTCGCCGCCCACCCCAGCGAGGACGAGGCGGCGGGGGTGTGGTGGACCCCCACCGGCGAACAGGGCGCCCACACCCCGGCGCTGGCGCTCGACGGACAGGGCGGGGTGGTGCTGGCCGCGCTGAGTCTGGACGGAAAGCTCCTGGTGGCCCGTCAGAAGACCGACGAGCGCGGGCTGGCCCTCCATGCCTGGACCCGTGTGGGAGGCGGCTGAGCGGCGCGGCAGGCGGGCTGAGGGCCCGGCTGAGCGGCCGGGGGACGGCGCGGGCGCCGGACGGGACCCCTCGGCCCGCCCGGCGCCCGCGCCGTACGCCGTCCGGCTACGCCGGGACGCTCGCCACGCCCGGAGCCAGGAACGTCTTGCCGTTCACCCGCTCCGAGACGCCCTCGCGGTCCAGGTACGGCGTGATGCCGCCCAGGTGGAAGGGCCAGCCCGCACCGGTGATCAGGCACAGGTCGATGTCCTGCGCCTCGGCGACGACGCCCTCCTCGAGCATCAGGCCGAGCTCCTGCGCGACGGCGTCCAGCACCCGGGCGCGCACCTGCTCCTCGGAGAGGACGGTGTCGCCCTGCTGGAGCAGCGCGGCGACCTCCGGGTCCAGCTCCGGCTTCGCTGAACTGCCGCCGGCACGCACATAGAAGCCGCGCTTGCCCGCCTCGACCACGCGCTTGAGGTTCTCCGAGACCGTGAAGCGGTCCGGGAAGGCGCCGTGCAGCGTCTCCGAGACATGCAGGCCGATCGCCGGGCCGACCAGCTCCAGCAGCACCAGCGGGGACATCGGCAGGCCCAGCGGCTCGACGGCGCGCTCGGCGACGTCGACCGGGGTGCCCTCGTCGATGACGTTCTGGATCTCGCCCATGAAGCGGGTCAGGATCCGGTTGACCACGAACGCCGGGGCGTCCTTGACCAGAACGGCGGTCTTCCTCAGCTTCTTGGCCACCCCGAAGGCCGTGGCCAGCGCCGGGTCATCGGTCTTCTCACCGCGGACGATCTCCAGCAGCGGCAGGATCGCGACCGGGTTGAAGAAGTGGAAGCCCACGACCCGCTCGGGGTGCTTGAGCTGGGACGCCATCTCGGAGACCGACAGCGAGGAGGTGTTGGTGGCGAGGATGGCGTGCTCCGGCACGACCGCCTCGACCTCGGCGAACACCTGCTGCTTGACGCCCATCTCCTCGAAGACGGCCTCGATGACGAAGTCGGCGTCGGAGAAGGCGGCGGCCTTGTCCAGCGAACCGGTCACCGCGGCCTTGAGGCGATTGGCCTTGTCCTGGTTGATCCGGCCCTTGAGCAGCAGCTTGTCGATCTCGCCGTGGACATAGCCCACGCCCTTGTCGACGCGCTCCTGGTCGATGTCGGTCAGCACGACCGGCACCTCCAGACGCCGCGCGAACAGCAGCGCCAGCTGCGAGGCCATCAGGCCCGCGCCCACGACGCCCACCTTGGAGACCGGGCGCGCCAGCGACTTGTCCGGGGCGCCGGCCGGGCGCTTGCCGCGCTTCTGCACCAGGTTGAAGGCGTAGATGCCGCTGCGCAGCTCACTGCCCATGATCAGGTCGGCGAGCGCCTTCTCCTCGGCCTCGTAGCCCCGGGCGAGGTCGCCGTTGCGCGCGGCATCGATGATCTCCAGCGCGCGGTAGGCGGCGGGGGCCGCCCCGTGCACCTTGCCGTCGGCGATGGCGCGGCCGCGCACCACGGCCTCGTGCCAGGCGTCGCCGCGGTCGATCTCGGGCCGTACGACCTCGAGCTCGCCCTTGAGGACGGAGGCGGTCCAGATCAGCGACTGCTCCAGGAAGTCCGCGCCCTCGAAGATCGCGTCCGCGATCCCGAGCTCATAGACCTGCTCGCCCTTGAGCTGCTTGTTCTGGTTGAGCGAGTTCTCGATGATGACCGAGACCGCGCGGTCGGCGCCGATCAGGTTCGGCAGCAGGGTGCAGCCGCCCCAGCCGGGGACCAGGCCGAGGAAGACCTCGGGCAGCGAGAAGGCGGGCAGCGCCGAGGAGACGGTGCGGTAGGTGCAGTGCAGCCCGACCTCCACACCGCCGCCCATCGCCGCGCCGTTGTAGTACGCGAACGTGGGCACGGCGAGCGCCGACAGCCGCTTGAAGACGTCATGGCCGCCCTTGCCGATGGCCAGCGCGTCCTCATGGCGCTTCAGCAGCTCCACGCCCTTGAGGTCGGCGCCCACGGCGAAGATGAACGGCTTGCCGGTGATGCCGACACCGGTGATCTCGCCGTCCGCGGCCTCCTTCTCGACCTGGTCGATCGCCGTGTTGAGATTGGCGAGCGAGGCCGGGCCGAAGGTGGTGGGCTTGGTGTGGTCCAGGCCGTTGTCCAGCGTGATGAGCGCGAAGCGGCCGGCGCCCTGGGGGAGATCGAGGTGGCGGACGTGCGCCTGCGTCACGACCTCGCCCGGGAACAGCTCTGCCGCCCCCTTGAGAAGCTCTGCGGTGTTGGTCACTTGTTCCCCTCGAAGTGCGGGTTCTCCCAGATCACGGTGCCACCCATACCGAAGCCGATGCACATCGTGGTGATGCCGTAGCGGACCTCGGGGCGCTCCTCGAACTGCCGTGCAAGCTGCGTCATCAGGCGGACACCGGAGGAGGCCAGCGGATGGCCGAAGGCGATCGCGCCGCCGTACTGGTTGACGCGCTCATCGTCGTCCGCGATGCCGTAGTGGTCCAGGAACGACAGGACCTGGACGGCGAACGCCTCGTTGATCTCGAACAGGCCGATGTCCTCGATCGACAGACCGGCCTTGGCGAGGGCCTTCTTGGTGGCCGGGACCGGGCCGTAGCCCATCACCTCGGGCTCGACGCCCGCGAAGGCGAAGGAGACCAGGCGCATCCGCACCGGCAGGCCGAGCTCCCGGGCGAAGTCCTCGGAGGCGATCAGCGAGGCGGTGGCGCCGTCGTTGAGCCCCGCGGAGTTACCGGCCGTGACCCGGCCGTGCGGGCGGAACGGGGTCTTCAGCGAGGCCAGGCCCTCCAGCGTGGTGCCCGGACGCATCGGCTCGTCGGCCGTGGCCAGGCCCCAGCCCAGCTCCCCGCCCTCGGGGGAGGTGCGGCGCACCGAGATCGGCACCAGGTCCTGCTGGATCTTTCCGTTGGCGTACGCCTTGGCGGCCTTCTCCTGGCTGCGCAGTGCGAACTCGTCGGCGCGCTGCTTGGAGATATGCGGCAGCCGGTCGTGGAGGTTCTCCGCCGTCATGCCCATGAACAGGGCCGACTCATCGACCAGCTTCTCCGAGACGAAGCGGGGGTTGGGGTCGACGGACTCGCCCATGGGGTGGCGGCCCATGTGCTCGACACCGCCCGCGACGACGGCGTCGTAGGCACCGAAGGCGATGGATCCCGCGGTGGTGGTCACGGCCGTCATGGCACCGGCGCACATTCGGTCGATGGCGTAGCCGGGGACCGACTGGGGCAGCCCGGCCAGGATGCCCGCGGTGCGGCCGATGGTCAGGCCCTGGTCGCCGATCTGCGTCGTCGCGGCGATGGCCACCTCGTCGATGCGCTCCGGCGGCAGATCCGGGTTGCGGCGCAGCAGCTCCCGGATGCACTTGACGACCAGGTCGTCGGCGCGGGTCTCGTGGTAGATGCCCTTCGGGCCCGCCTTGCCGAATGGGGTCCGGACGCCGTCGACGAAGACGACGTCCCTAGCGGTACGAGGCACGTTGGCTCTCCTCCAGGTGCGGGATGGCACTGCTGCGGGCACGCCCGGGGCGCGCCGTCACACCCTCATGCTACTTATGAGTAACCAAGCTGCCCAGTCCTCACCGCCGGAGGGTTGAACGTCACAGCCGTGGACCGGTGGCACCCGCCGCCGGTCCACGCGCGTCACATCAGGCGGGCGGCGTCAGCAAGGCGGCCGTCAGCACCGGGGTCACCTGGTCGATCTGCCAGGAGCGGGCGCCGTGACCTGCGAGAACGGAGGCGATCGCATCCGTCGTCGGCTCGGCGGGCGGCTCCCAGCACAGCCGCCGGACGGTGTCCGGGGCGATCAGGTTCTCCTGCGGAAGATTCAGCTGTTCGGCCAGTTGGGTGACGGCCGCACGCGCCGCGGAGAGCCGCGCCGCCGCGGCCGGGTCCTTGTCGGCCCACGCCCGCGGCGGGGGCGGACCGGCCACCGGCTGGCCCGGCTGCGGAAGGTCGGCCTCCGGCAGGGCCCGCGCCCGGTCCACCGCGGCCTGCCACTGCTCCAGCTGACGCCGGTTCATCCGGTGGCCGAAACCGCTGAGCGCGGCCAGCGCCCGCACGTTGGCGGGCAGGGCAAGCGCGGCCTCGACGATGGCCGCGTCGCCCAGCACCTTGCCCGGTGAGACATCGCGGCGCTGGGCGATCCGGTCCCGCGCCGTCCACAGCTCGCGCACCACGGCCATCTGCCGGCGCCGCCGCACCTTGTGCATCCCCGACGTACGCCGCCAGGGATCCTTGCGCGGCGGGGCGGGCGGGGCCGCGGCGATGGCCGCGAACTCCTGGTGCGCCCAGTCCAGCTTGCCCTGCCGCGCCAGCTCCTCCTCCAGCGCATCGCGCAGGTCCACCAGCAGCTCGACATCGAGCGCGGCGTAGTGCAGCCAGGGCTCGGGCAGCGGGCGGGTGGACCAGTCGACGGCGGAGTGGCCCTTCTCCAGGGCGTATCCGAGGATGTTCTCGACCATGGCGCCCAGCCCCACCCGGGCGAATCCGGCCAGCCGGCCCGCGAGTTCGGTGTCGAAGATCCGGGCCGGGACCATGCCTATGTCCCGCAGACAGGGCAGATCCTGGGTCGCGGCGTGCAGCACCCATTCGGCGTCGGCGATCACGGCGCCCAGACCGGAGAGGTCGGGGCAGCCGACGGGGTCGATCAGTGCGGTCCCCGCTCCGGCCCGGCGCAGCTGGACCAGATAGGCCCGCTGTCCGTAGCGGTAGCCGGAGGCGCGCTCGGCATCGACGGCCACCGGGCCGTGGCCCGCGGCGAAGGTCGCGATGACCTCGGCGAGGGCGTCCGCGTCCGCGGTGACGGGCGGGATGCCCTCACGCGGCTCCAGCAAGGGGACCGGCGCCGGGGGGAGGTCGTCCGGAGGAGCGCCCCCGGTGGTTCGCAGTGTCGTCTCTGCTGCGGTCTCTTGGGCGTCGGTCACCTGTCAAGGGTAGCTGTGTGCGGAGAGTACGCAGGGCGCCCGTCGACGGAACGTTCCGTCGACGGGCGCGGGGGTGATGGAGAGCCGCATGGCGGCCGGGCGGGCGGTACGGCTCAGTGGATGATTCCGGTGCGCAGCGCGACCGCGACCATTCCGGCCCGGTCCCCGGTGCCCAGCTTGCGGGCGATCCGGGCGAGGTGACTCTTGACGGTGAGCGCGGACAGGCCCATCGAGACGCCGATGGCCTTGTTGGACTGGCCCTCCGCAACCAGCCTCAGCACCTCGACCTCGCGGCCCGACAGCTCCCGGTAGCCGCCCGGGTGGCCGGGGGCGCCCGGCGGGCGGCGGTGCATCCGGGCGGCGGCGCCGAGCGGGGCGGCGCCGGGGCGGCCCGGGATGCCGAGGTTGGTGCGGGTGCCGGTGACGACATAGCCCTTGACGCCCCCGGCCAGTGCGTTCCGTACCGCGCCGATGTCATCGGCGGCGGACAGGGCCAGCCCGTTGGGCCAGCCCGCGGCGCGGGTCTCGGACAGCAGCGTGAGGCCGGAGCCGTCGGGAAGGTGGACATCGGCGACGCAGATGTCGCGTGGGTTGCCGATGCGGGGACGGGCCTCCGCGATGGACGACGCCTCGATGACGTCGCGCACCCCGAGGGCCCAGAGGTGGCGGGTGACGGTGGAACGTACGCGGGGGTCGGCGACGACGACCATGGCCGTCGGCTTGTTGGGGCGGTAGGCGACCAGGCTGGACGGTTGCTCGAGGAGAACAGACACCAGGTCCTCCTGGGTAAGTGGTGGGACGGGTCATAACGTCCTTCGGCACCGATAGGGCCCGGCTTTAGAGAAAGATCACGATTTGGTGAGTAACAATTCGGGCGATTAGGACGACTGATCGATCGTGACTGATCTTTTTCAGGACATCCGGAAGCTCAGCGTCTTTTTCCGTACATCCCGAACATCCCGAATATTGCGGGGCTCAGCGCGCCTGAGGTCCCCTCCGCTGCGGGAGCGAGACGACGCCCGCCTCCGTGGCGCCCGCCGGAGGCAGCCCCGCGATCTGGCACAGGAGGTCGCACCAGGCGGCCAGATGTCCCGCGGTGTCCGGTACGACCAGCCGCTCGGCCGCGCCCTCGCCCGCCGGCTCCCGGCGCCGGGGGCCGGAGCGGGCCGGTTCGGGGGGCGGGTGGTCGGACGGGGTCCAGGAGGCGCGGATCTCGATCTTGGTCGACGGCTCCCGTTCGCCCATCGCGCCGAAGTAGTGCGAGCTCGCCCGGGTGACCGTGCCGCTGGGCTCCCCGTAGGGCAGACCGCGTGCCTCCAGTGCGCCGGTGAGCCAGGACCAGCACACCTCCGGCAGCAGCGGATCCGCCGCGATCTCCGGCTCCAGGTCCGCGTGGACCAGCGTGACCAGGCGGAAGGTGCCGCGCCAGGCGTCGTGCCCGGCCGGGTCGTGCAGCAGGATCAGCCGCCCCTCGGCCAGCTCCTCGTCATCGCCGGACGCGCCGGTGACCACCGCCTCCAGCGCGTACGAGTAGGGTGCGAGCCGACGCGGGGGTGGGGTCGGATCGAGCTCCACCTCGGGCCGTACCCGCACACCGCGCAGCGCGGTGACGGCATGCCGGAAGGCGGGAGGCGTGTCATCGCCGCCCGCGTCCGTGCCGTCAGGGCCGTCAGCACCGTTCGAGAGGTGTCCTTGAACCGCTGCCATGCCCGGAAGACTAGGCGCAGTGAGGGCCCTAACCGGGGAGGAACACCCGGGTTGGCGGGTCACTCGTTCGGCCCGTGCGAAGATTTGGGGCATGAGCGCCAGTGAGCGGCCCTCGGGCCAGCAGCAGACCGGCCGCCCCACGGCCGGTGCCACAGCCGATTCGGCTTTTCTGCGGGCCTGCCGCCGGGAGCCGGTGCCCCACACGCCCGTGTGGTTCATGCGGCAGGCGGGGCGCTCGCTCCCGGAGTACCGCAAGCTGCGCGAGGGCACCGCGATGCTCGAGTCCTGTATGCGGCCCGACCTGGTCACCGAGATCACGCTCCAGCCGGTGCGCCGCCACCGAGTGGACGCGGCCATCTACTTCAGCGACATCGTCGTACCGCTCAAGGCCATCGGTGTCGACCTCGACATCAAGCCCGGGGTCGGGCCCGTCGTCGAGCGGCCGATCCGCACCCGCGCCGATCTGGAGCGTCTGCGTCCGCTCGATCCGGACGATGTGAAGTACGTCACCGAGGCCGTCGGGGCGCTCATCGGCGAGCTCGGCGCGACCCCGCTGATCGGCTTCGCGGGCGCGCCCTTCACGCTCGCCAGCTATCTGGTCGAGGGCGGCCCGTCGCGCAACCACGAGCACACCAAGGCGCTCATGTACGGCGACCCGGCGCTCTGGGCCGCGCTGCTCGACCGGCTCGCCGACATCACCTCGGCCTTCCTCAAGGTCCAGATCGAGGCGGGCGCCTCGGCCGTACAGCTCTTCGACTCCTGGGTGGGCGCCCTGGCCCCCGCCGACTACCGCCGCAGCGTGCTGCCCGCCTCCCGGAAGGTCTTCGACGCCGTCGCCGGATACGGTGTGCCGCGCATTCACTTCGGCGTGGGCACCGGTGAGTTGCTCGGGCTGCTCGGCGAGGCGGGCGCGGATGTCGTCGGCGTCGACTGGCGGGTGCCGATGGACGAGGCCGCCCGGCGCGTCGGTCCCGGCAAGGCGCTCCAGGGCAATCTCGACCCCGCCGTGCTCTTCGCGCCGCGCGCGGCCGTCGAGGCCAAGGCGGACGAGGTGCTGGAGGCGGCCCGGGGGCTGGAGGGGCATATCTTCAACCTCGGCCATGGCGTGCTGCCCAGCACCGACCCGGACGCGCTCACCCGCCTCGTGGAGTATGTGCACACCAGGAGCGCATCGCGCGCACCTTCTGTGAAGGTCTGAACCAAGGGGGAACCCGCGTATCTCCCGTGGCGTCGTGAGGGGCATGACCGACATGCCCGCCACCGCGCTGTCAGATTCGCCGGAGTCGCCGGAGTGTGTCCACTTCGTCGACGACTGGGACGGCATCCTCCACGAGACCTATGGCGGCGATTCGGACCGGGCCGTCCTGGACTGTGCCCGGCGGCTGGCGGCCGACCCCGCGGGCGAGGGGGCGTACGCGTGGACGCTCGGGCTGGTCATGATGGCCGCGCATATCGGCCGGTTCTCCCGTAAGGACGTCGCGGCGGCGGCCCTGGAGGCCCTCCACGCCACCGACCGGCGGCTGCGCGAGGCGCCCTGCGCCCACCGGACGCATCCGTACGAGAGCGATCTGGACGACCGGATCGACCACTTCGTGGACGATCTGCCGCTGCTCACCAACGGGTTGACCGAGGACGAGGACCCCGACTGGGAGGACGACGCCACCAAGGAGCAGTGGCTGTGCCCGCGCGACATCGCCGGGTACGCGCGGGTCGCCGTGGACATCATCGCCCCCGGCAGCGTGGGCGGTATCCCGCCCCGGCTGCCGGTCCGCGACGCGCGCCGCGCCGAGGATCTGCGCTCCATCGTCTGGGACTACCCGAGCGCGGCCGTCGACCCCGGTCAGGAGCTGTCGGCCTACGCCAGGAACCTGGTCGCCAACCCGCTCGGCTATCACCGCGCCGGGCTCGTGGTCGTGCTGCACGCCGCCTGCTGGTACGCCGCCAGCGGCCGGATCCGCGACCGGCGGGTCCTGGACACCATGGTGGACGCCCTGGAGGCGGTGCTGCCCGGTCTCGGCGACGCGTCGTGCGGGCACGGCGAGGGCGACCACCCCGAAGTCGGCCGGGACACCGCGGAGCAGGCCACCGTGGGCATCCATCTGCTCAGCCCCGGCGGCCGGGGCGTCTACCGCCAATGGCACCGGGAGGAGCTGGAGACGGCGCCGCTGGAGGCGTGGCTGTGCCCGGCCTTCCTCGCCGCGATCGCCCGCGAGGCGCTGGACCATCTGCGCACCGGCCGGGAACGGCTCTTCGGCCTCCGGGACACCGCCCACCTGGACGGGGCGCTCGTACGCCCCGACGGGCGGCTCGACATCGAACGGCTCACCCACGCCCTGCGCTTCCGCTGCCGGGACGGGCAGGCCGCACAGGACGCCGGGCTGTGGGCCGCGCGGCGGTTCGCGGCGGGCCCGGCCGATCCGCGCGAGCGGCTGGTGCTGCTGCTGGTCGCCTGCTGGTCGGTGACCTCCGCCGAGGAGGCGCCGCCCGAGGCCGTCCACCGGGATCTGCGGGCGATCCTCGGCGCGGTGCGGACCGGTCCGGCGGCCGGGCCCTGCCCCCATGACGCGCACCCCTGGGAGATGCTGGCCGAACTGGCCGGCCGCCGTCACTTCGGCCTCCACGAGGACCCTTACGGCGCCCATCTCAACCATCTGTACGCGCCCGGGGAGTACGACACTCCCGAGCCGCCCTTCGACCCGGAGGCGTGGAGCTGCCCCCGCCATGTGGCCGGGCGGGTCAGGGAGGCGCTGCGGATCATCGACGGCGCGCACTGATCGGCGGCGGGGGCGACGGGGCTTGGCGCCTGCGGCGGGCCTTCCCCTCCCCGCCCCTTCCCGAAACCGGGGCTCCGCCCCGGACCCCGCTCCTCAAACGCCGGAGGGGCTGATTTCAGCGCCCCGCCCCTTCCCGCGGCACCGCAACGATATGCGGCTCCAGCGTGGTCCGCCGGACACCCCGTAAGAGCGCGCCGCGGGCTCAGTGGCGCTCCGCCGCCCTTACGGTCGCCGCCGCCTTGCGCGCCGCCACCAGCACCGGGTCCCACACCGGGGAGAACGGCGGGGCGTAGCCCAGGTCCAGCGCCGTCATCCGCTCCACCGTCATCCCGGCGGTGAGCGCGACCGCCGCGATGTCCACCCGCTTGCCCGCGCCCTCGCGGCCGACGATCTGCGTGCCGAGCAGCCGTCCCGTGCGCCGCTCGGCGAGCATCTTCACCGTCATCGGCCGGGTCTCCGGGTAGTACCCGGCCCGGCTGGTCGACTTGATCGTGACCGCCTCGAACTTCAGCCCCACGGCGGCCGCTTCGGCCTCCAGCAGTCCGGTGCGGGCGATCTCCAGATCGCAGACCTTGCTGACCGCCGTGCCGACGACACCGGGGAAGGTCGCGTAGTCGCCGCCCACATTGGAGCCGATGACCTGCCCGTGCTTATTGGCGTGGGTGCCCAGCGGAATGTGCCGGGTGCGGCCGGACACCAGGTCGAGGACCTCGACACAGTCGCCGCCCGCCCAGATGTTGTCGTAACCGCGCACCCGCATGGCCTGATCGGTCAGCAGCCCGCCGTAATCGCCCACCGGCAGCCCCGCTTCCTGGGCGAGCCCGGTCTCGGGGGCCACCCCGAGGCCCAGGACCACGAGGTCGGCGGGGTACTCGCTGACCTTGGTGGCCACGGCCCGCACCCGGCCGTCCTCGCCCGTGACCACCTCGGTGACCTCGGCGCCGGTCACGGTGTCGATGCCGAGCCCCGACATCGCGTCGCGCACCAGCCGCCCCATATCGGGGTCGAGCGTGGACATCGGCTGGTCACCGCGTTCCAGGACGGTGACCAGACAGCCGCGCTGGATCAGCGCCTCGGCCATCTCCACCCCGATGTATCCGGCGCCGATCACGACCGCCCGCTCGACCGGGGTGGACTCCAGGGTCTCCAGCAGCGCCCGCCCGTCGTCCAGGGTCTGCACCCCGTGGACGCCGGGAGCGTCGATCCCGGGCATCCGGGGGCGGCGCGGCCGGGCGCCGGTGGCGATGACCAGGTCGTCGAAGCCGTACCAGCGCTCGTCCTCGCCGCGCGGGTCGAGGTCCCGGGCCAGGACCCGCTGTTCGGCGAGGTCGATCTCGACGACCTCGGTGTTGGTCCGCACGTCGATCCCGCGGCCCCGGTGGGTCTCCGGCGTACGGGCCACCAGCTCGTCGGGGCCGTTCACCACCCCGCCGACCCAGTACGGGATGCCGCAGGCCGAGTACGAGGTGAACTGGCCGCGCTCGAAGGCGAGGATCTCCAGTTCGCCGCGGCTCTTGAGCCTGCGCGCCCGCGACGCGGCGGACATCCCCGCCGCGTCGCCTCCGATGACCACCATGCGTCGTGCCGCCGCCATGTATGCCCCTCCGCCACTGGATGTCCGGCTTTAGGGCACCAACTTATGCGGCGCGCGCGGTGTGCTCCCGGATCAGCATGTACAGCAGTGCGCTGATGAGCATCAGCGCACCGTCGATGTAGACCGCGTGGGTCCAGCTGCCGTAGTGGTCGAAGAGGGTGCCGCCGAGCGCCGGGCTGATCACCGCGCCGATCTCCCCGACCAGGTTGAACAGGCCGAAGGCCGCGCCGCGTTCGGCCGCGTCGACCACGTCGTTCAGCAGCGCGTGCGCCATCGGCTGGAGCGCGTCGGGAATTGCGAACACCTGCCTGGTGGGTCACCTGGACGGATGGTCGTTGGGGAAGTGGCGGTCGTGTGTGTGGTGGTCGTACTACGGTCCGATGTCATGAAGCTGGTTGTGCAGGTGAATTGCGCCCGTGTGGCGCTGATGGGGGTATTCCGAAGGGAGTCCTAC
>NZ_JANIIC010000044.1 GCF_024519315.1 Streptomyces malaysiensis subsp. samsunensis
GGCGAGGGCGGCGGCCCCGGGGGGGGCCCCCCCCCCGACCCGGCCCCCCCCCCCCCCCCCCCCGTGGGTATTCCCCCCCCGGGAAGCCCCCGCCGGGGGGCCCCCCGCGGGCCCGCCCGGCGGTGGGCCGCTCGGGGGTGGGCCGCTGGGGGGTGGGCCGCTGGGCGGTGGGCCGCTCGGCGGTGGCACACCTGCCAGTGGGCCGCCCACCGAAGGGGCGCCTGCCCGTGGGGCGGCCGCCGCTGGGACACCTGCCGCTAGGCCGCACGCCAGGGGGACGTCCGCCGCTGGGACGCGTGCCTCTGGACCGCCCACCCGTGGGACGTCCGCCGCCAGGCCACCCACCGGTAGCACGCCTACCACCGGGCCGCCCGCCAGCGAGCCACCCGCCTCTGGACCGCCTGCCGTGGGACGTCCGTCGCCAGCCCCCAGTAGCACGCCCGCCAGCGGGACACCCGCCGATGGACCACCCGCCGGTGGCACACCCACCGCTGGGACACGCGCCAGCGGGCCACCCGTCGGCGGGGCGCCTGGCCTCTTGGCCGCACGCCACTGAGTCATCCGCCGCTGGGACACCTACGGCCTGGCCACCCGCCACTAGCACACCCACCAGCGGGCCACCCAACACCGGGACACCCGCCAGTGGCACGCCCGCCGACGGGCACTGGGCCGGAGCCCCGGGCCGGGGGTCCTTACGCCGTGAGTTCCTGCTGGAGCGCGTCCCGCAGCCGGGCGGCGCGCTCGGCGACCTCCGCGGGACCCAGTTCGACCGCTCGCGCGCACCACCGCTGCCCCTCGGCGAGCGCCCCGCGCCGGGCCGCGAGCAGGGCGAGCCGCAGCGCGGCCCGGCCGTGGCCCGCCTCGGCGGCACGCGTCCACCACAGGGCGGCCTCCGGCTCGCTGCCCTCGCGGGCCAGCAGCAGCCCGAGGTTGAACGCGCCGTTGCTGCTGCCCGCCTCGGCCGCCGTGCGGTACCAGCGCGCGGCCTCGACCACATCGCCGCGCGCGGCCGCGAACATGCCCACCCGCACCTGGGACCGCCGGTGGCCCTGGCGCGCGGCGCGCTCGTACCACTCCTCGTACTCGGGGACGATGGGCCCGGAGCCGTCGTGGGGCGGCGGGGTCGGGAAGCGTGTCCCGGAGGAGCTGCCGAAGCCGGTGCCGGTCGCCGGGTCGCCGCCGACCGACGAGCGGTCCAGCAGCGCGGCCAGCCGGAAGGCGCCCTCCGCGCTGCCGCCGCCCGCGGCGCAGCGCAGATGGCGCTCGGCGCCCTGGAGGTCGCCGTCCCGCTGCAAGGCGAGGCCGATCTGGAGCGCCGCCTCGGTGTGCCCGGCGGCGGCGGCCCGCTCGTACCACTGCCGGGCGGCCCGGCCCTCGCCCCGGCCCGCGTACAAGATCCCCAGGTTGAACGCGGCGTCGACGCTGCCCGCCTCGGCCGCCTTGGAGAACCACGGCTCGGCGCCCGCCGCGTCGCCGCGCTGAAGCAGCATCACGGCGACCGCGTTGGCGGCCTCGCGGTGGCCCGCGTAGGCGGCGCGGCGGTACCACTGCTCGGCCTGTGCGGTACGGCCCTGCTCGGCGCAGAGCAGCCCGAGGTTGTAGGCGCCGTTGATGTCCCCGGCGTCGAGCGCGGCGCGGTACCAGCGCTCGGCGGTCTGGGGCTCGCCCCGGTCGGCGTGGAGCGCGCCCAGCGCGTTGGCGGCGTTGCCGTCGCCGTCCTGGGCCGCCCGGTGCCACCAGACGGCGGCGCTGTCGGTGTCGCCCGCGTCGCGCAGCAGGAAGCCCAGCGCGCAGGCGGCACGGGCCTCGCCGTCCTTGGCCGACATCAGGTACCAGCGGCCGGCCTCCTTGGTCGCACCGCGCTTCTCCAGCAGCGTGCCGAGGTGGAGGGCAGCGCGCCGGTGGCCGCGCGCGGCGGCCTGCCGGTACCACTGCTCGGCCTCCTCCCGGCCCGCGCCATCGGCGCCCCGGCGGCGCTCGGCCGTCGGCTCGTCCCCTTCGTCGCCGTGGTCGTCGAGGATGCGGGCGAGCCGGTACGCGGCCTCGCGGTGGCCGCGCTCGGCGGCCGTGCGGAACCAGCGCTCGGCACCGATGTCGCTGCGGTGCTCCAGTAGATCGCCCAGCGCGTACGCGCCCAGGGTGTGCCCGGACTCGGCGGACTGGCGCAGCCAGTACTCGGCGGCGGGCTCATCGCCCCGCTCACGGTGGTGGCGGCCCAGGGCGTGGGCCGCGGCGGGGGATCCGGCGACGGCGGCTATCCGCCACCAGCCGGCGGCGTCGTCGGCGTAGCCGCGCTGATGCAGCAGAACGCCGAGGTTGTTGGCGGCGGCGCGATCGCCCGCCGCGGTGGCTCCCCGCAGATGCGGTTCGGCGCCGTCGAGGTCGCCGCGGCGCAGCAGCAGCGCGCCGAGTGCGCTCATCGCGGCGGTGTCACCGCCCTCGGCCGCACGGCGGTGCCGGGTCTCTTCCTCGGCATCGTCGTGCGTGTGCGCAAAACGCCCTGTCTCCAACAGACTGACCCTGTCCCCCATAAATCCCATCGTGGCATCACCCGCATCCGGCGTACACCTGGTATACCGCAGCCGACGAGGTCACTTCAGCGTTTTGTCGACATGCCCACAGAGAGACAACCCAAACGCTGGTATCCGCATTCCCCGAGTGGACGCTCCTGGAACGCACAACGAGGCCCGGATCCTTGCGGATCCGGGCCTCGTCCTTTAGTAGCGGGGACAGGATTTGAACCTGCGACCTCTGGGTTATGAGCCCAGCGAGCTACCGAGCTGCTCCACCCCGCGCCGTGGTGAAACCACCGTACCACGGCGCGCGGGGTCGGCCGGCCGGCCGTTCTCGCAGGTCGTCAGGGTCAGCCGCCCTTCTTACCGGCGCCTTCACCGGCGCTCTGGCTCTGTGGCTGGTTCTGCTTCTGCCCCTGCTTGCTGTCGGCCGCCTTCTCCTCCGCCTTGGCGGCGCGGTTCAGAGCGTCCCTCAGGTCCTCCTGGGCCCTGCCGTACGCCTCCCAGTCCTGCGGCTGCTTCTGGAGCGCGTCCTGGGCGTCCTGATAGGCGTCCTGGGCGTCCTTGAGGGCCTCCTTCACCGTGGGGTTGGTGCTCGACGGCGGTTCTTCCTGACCGCCGTCGTCCGGTGGCCGCTCTTCGGACGACTCGCCGAAGACGGCGTCCAGGGCCTCCCCCAGGGTGTCCTTGAAGACCGTCTCCTTGCCGTAGGAGACGCCCACCTTCTTCAGCAGCGGGTAGTTGGCGCTGCCACCGCGGGCGTAGACCGGCTCGATATAGAGGAAGCCGTTGTCCAGCGGCACGGTGAGCAGATTGCCGTACTCGATGTCGGAGTCGGTGCCCCTGAGGTTACGGACGAACTCGGCGACCTCCGGATCACCGTTGAGCTCGCTCTGCACCTGCTGTGGACCGGGCACGTTGGAGGTGACCTTCAGCAGTCTTATCGTGCCGTAGTCCTTGCTGTTGGCATCCGCGTCGATCGACATGAACGCGCCCAGGTTGGGACGCCCGTTGGGGGTGAAGGTCGTCGTCAGCGAGAACGTCTGCGCCTTCTGGTCGGGCATCTTCATGCTGAGGTAGTACGGCGGCACCGCGTTCCCGTCCTTGTGGGTCGGGTCCTCGGGCACCTGCCAGGCGTCACTGCCGCTGTAGAACTGCTTGGGGTCCGTGACGTGGTAGCGGGTCAGCAGCTCGCGCTGGACCTTGAACAGGTCCTGCGGATACCGCAGATGCTCCATCAGATCGCCGCTGATCTTGTCCTTGGGCTGCACGGTGCCCGGGAACGCCTTCTCCCAGGTCTTCAGGACCGGGTCCTTGGTGTCCCACTCGTAGAGCTTCACGGTGCCGTCATAGGCGTCCACGGTCGCCTTGACCGAGTTACGGATGTAGTTGACCTTGTTCTGCTGCGCGACCACCGAACGGTCTCCGTCGCTCAGCGAGTCGGCCGTGCTGTCGCCCAGGGTCGTCCGCGAGGCGTACGGATAGCCGTTGGTCGTGGTGTAGGCGTCGACGATCCACTTGATCCGGCCGCCCACCACCGCCGGATAGGCGTCACCGTCGATGGTCAGCCAGGGGGCGACCTTCTCGACGCGCTCCTTGGGCGTGCGGTTGTACAGGATCCGCGAACCGTCGCCGATCGCGCCCGAGTAGAGGATCTGGGGCTCGCCGAACGCCACCGCGTAGGCCGCGCGGTTGACCGGGTTGGAGAGGCTGACCCCGCTCTTGCCCTTGTAGCTGGTGGTCCGCTCGCCGTTCTTCTCGTAGTCGAGCTCCTTCTGGGGGCCGCCGACTATCGAGTACTGGTTGGTCTTCTCGCCGTAGTAGACCTGCTGCCGGTAGGTGCCGACCCCGCCGCCCGACGAGGACTTGGTGGGCAGCCCGGACTCGGTGAAGTCCGGTGAGCCGGCCGGGTCCGCGTTGGGATCGGTCGTGGTGCCCTTCGCCGCCACCATGCCGTAGCCATGGGTGTAGGTGAAGTGGTCGTTGATCCAGTTCCGCTTGGGGATGCCGTTGAGGTTCAGCTCGCGCACACCGACCACGGTGTCCTGGTCCTTGCCGTCGGCGCCCTTGTAGCGGTCGACGTCCAGCGTGGACGGGAACTGGTAGTACTTACGCTCCTGCTGGAGCTGCTGGAAGGTCGGCGAGATGACACTGGGGTCCATCAGCCGGTAACTGGCCGCCGTATTGGCGTCCTTGCGGAGCTTCTCGCCGCCGCTGTCGCTGTCGTTCTTACCGGAGTAGTCCGCCACCTTGGAGTCATCGATGCCGTACGACTGGCGCGTGGCCTCGATGTTCTTCTGGATGTACGGCGCCTCCTTGGCCTGCTCGTTCGGCTGGACCTGGAACTTCTGCACGATCGCCGGGTAGAGCCCGCCGATCAGGATCGCCGACAGCACCATCAGCCCGAAGCCGATGACCGGCAGCTGCCAGGTGCGGCGCCACAGCGTGGCGAAGAAGAGCACCGCGCAGATGGCCGCGATGAAGAACAGGATCGTCTTGGCGGGCAGATAGGCGTTGGCGTCCACGTAGCGCAGACCCGTCCAGTTGCCCGTCGCCTTGAAGTCGCTGGACTTCACCGCGAGGCCGTAGCGATCCAGCCAGTACGCCACCGCCTTGAGCGCGACGAAGACGCCCAGCAGCACCGACAGATGGCCGGTGGCCGCGGCGGTCGCGCGGGCGCCGGGGCTGGTGACCCGCAGGCCGCCGTAGAGGTAGTGCACCAGGGCGGCGGCGATCAGCGAGAGCACCGTGGCCGCGAAGCCGAAGCTCAGCAGGAAGCGGTACCAGGGCAGATCGAAGGCGTAGAAGGCCACGTCCTTGTGGAACTGCGGGTCCTTCTGACCGAACGGCACGCCGTTGACCCACAGCAGCCAGATGCGCCACTGGCCGGCCGCCGAGGCGCCCGCGATCAGCCCGACCAGGGCGGTGACCGCGAGCAGCACCCACTTCTTGAACGGGGCGATGCCCATCCGGTAGCGGTCCAGGCTCTGCTGCTCCATGGACATCGCGCTGAGCGGCGGCCGCAGCCGGTGCGCCAGCCAGATGTTGATCCCGACGGCCGTGGCCATCAGCACGCCGAAGACGAAGAACAGCCCGATCTTCGTCTTCAAGGTGGTGCTGAAGACGGAAGAGTAATGAAGAGAGCTATACCAGAGCCAATCCGTCCAAAACCCGGCAAACATGACAAAGAGCATGGCCAACACGGCCAGCACGCCCAGGGTCATGAGCAGGGTTCTGGCACGCCGGGACGGTCGGCCGACTCTCACCCGCGGCCCCGTCGGGCCTCCGCCGCGGTCCGGCATCTGGAAAGCCAAGGTGCGCACCTCGAAGTTCGCTGTCGATTGAGGGGACCCTGAAACCCAGGGCCCACCTGATGCAACTTACTCAGGCTTTACTCAGTTCCCGTTTCCGGGTCCGAACAGGGCACGATATGAACCATGTCCAACGCAACCCCCGGCACCGGCCCGCTGGCCGCGCATCCGCTGACCCGAGCCGTCCTCGAGATCGACGAGTACGCCGCAGGGCTCGGCTGGGACCAACCCGCCCGGCTCTTCGCCCTCGTCGACACCGCCCGGCTGCGCACCGAGGAGCCCGGCCTCGCCGCCCAGCTCGGCCTTGACGAGGACGGCGAGGAGATCGCCTCCCTGACCCCCATCGAGCAGGACGAGATGCCCTCCGGCGCCCCGCTGGACGAGTTCCTCGCCACCATCGCCTGGCCCGACGCCGTGACCGGCTGCGCCCTGACCGTGGAGCGGCAGATGCTGCCGCCGTCCGCCGAAGGCGCCGTGCCCGAGGGCCTGGACGACGCCGCACTGGCCAAATGGGTCGCCGACCACCCG
The DNA here is from genome assembly GCF_024519315.1 of Streptomyces malaysiensis subsp. samsunensis. Lineage (GTDB taxonomy): Bacteria > Actinomycetota > Actinomycetes > Streptomycetales > Streptomycetaceae > Streptomyces > Streptomyces malaysiensis. The sequence goes on from NZ_JANIIC010000044.1 coordinate 6,353, forward strand.
GACCGCCAGGAGGTCCGGATGACCGTCGCCGTACTGCGGGACGGCGCGCGCGAGTCGGCCCTGCGGCTGCGCGAGAAGGGCTCCCCCACCGAGGTGGTCACCGGGGCCGGACTGGTGCCGGGCCTGGCGGACGCCCTCGCCGCCACCTTCGCCACCACCGACTGACGCCCGCCACGGGGGCGCCGCTCAGCCCGTCGTGCACTTCGGCAGACCGGCGGTGTCCCCCTTACGGAGCTTCTCGAGCGCCGTGAGGGCGTCGTCGATCGTGTGCACCTTGACCAGCCGCAGCCCGCTCGGCACGTCCTTGGCGGCGGCCGCGCAGTTCTCCTTGGGCGTGAGGAAGTAGCGGGCGCCCGCGTCGCGCGCGCCGATCGTCTTCATCTCGATCCCGCCGATCGGGCCGACCGTGCCCTTGTCGTCGATCGTGCCGGTGCCCGCGATGAACTTCCCACCGGTGAGATCGCCGGGCGACAGCCGGTCCACGATCCCCAGCGCGAACATCAGACCCGCGCTGGGCCCGCCCACGTCCGCCAGCTTGATGTCGATCCGGAACGGGAAGGTGTAGTCGATCCCGGCCTGGATGCCCACGATGGCGCGCGAGGGACCCTTGTCCGCCTTCGTGGTGGTGATGGTGACGCGCTCCTCGCCGGTCGGCTGCTTGCCACGCTTCTCCGCCGCGGCCACGTCCTTGGCCGGGACGACCGAGAAGACCACCTTCTGGCCCGGCTTGTGCTTGGTGACCAGCTTGGCCACGTCATCGGGCTCGCGCACCGCCGTGCCGTCCACCGACTTGATCACATCGCCCGCGTGCAGCCTGCCCTGGGCCGGGGCGCCCTTCTGGACGGCGCCGACGATCACATGCGCGGTGACCGGCTTCTTCAGCGCTCGCAACGCCGCGACCTTGGCCGACTCCTGGGACTGGGTGAACTCCTCCGCGTTCTGCTGGTCCACCTGGTCCGGGGTCTTGTCGTCCGGGTAGAGGGTGCTGTGCGGCACGACCACGTCATCGTGCGCCAGCCAGCCGTAGACGGCCTCCACGAGGTTCATCCGGTACTCGGAGCCGGTGACCCGGACCGTGGTCATGTTCAGATGGCCACCGGCGGTCTCACAGCTCCTACTGCCGGAGATCTGTAGCACGCACTCCCCGTTGTGCTCGCCCAGGGTGTTGTAGGTCGGCCCCGGCGACATCTCCGCGTACGGCACCGGGATCAGCACTCCGGCGCAGAGCAGCGCGATCAGCATCAGAAGGGAAGCGAGCATCGTCGCGGTGCGGCGTGGCATGGAACGACAGTACGGGACCCGTCCGTCAGTCCACCGTCGGGGCCGTCCGTACGAGGGGCGGCGCGGACGGGGAGCGCGGAGTCAGGCCGCGGCGTCCGAATCGGAGGGCCGGCGCTCCATCGCCTCGCGGAAGCGGGCATATCCGGCCAGCTCGGCCACATCTCCCCCGGACTTCCGTTTGCCGGCCCGGGCGGCTATGCCGGCGTATATCGCCGCGCCTATCGCCGCGAACAGTGGAATCAGCAACCAGAGAAGCGCGCCCACAGCAGCCTCCCGACCCCTTGAAAAATCGCGACGAACAGCCGCGACTGACAGATGAGCAGATTAAACCTCTGCCAGGTCAACGCTTACGGCAGGGTGGGGGTTACGCAAGCGGAGTACACCCTTCCGTGCCCCCATGCGCATGCGCTTTCCCCCTACGCGCCCACCCATTCCTCATGCGCCCACCCGCCCTCCCGTCACCCGACCACCACCCCCCAACGAGGCGCTACGCGCCCACCCGCCCTCCCGTCACCCGACCACCACCCCCCAACGAGGCGCTACGCACCCACCCATTCCTCGGTGCCGTCGGCGAAGGTCTGGTGCTTCCAGATCGGGACCTCGCGCTTGAGGTCGTCGATCAGCCGTCGGCAGGCGGCGAACGCCTCCGCGCGATGCGGGCAGGAGACGGCCACCACCACGGCCAGATCGCCGATCGCCAGATCGCCCACCCGGTGCACGGCGGCCAGCGCGCGCACCGGGAAGTCCGCCACGACCTTCTCGGCCACCCGGCGCAGCTCCGCCTCGGCAGTGGGGTGCGCGGAATAGCCGAGGGCGCCGACCTCCGCGCCTCCGTCGTGGTTGCGCACGGTGCCCACGAACAGCGCCGTGCCGCCCGCCGCGGCATCGCCCACCACCCCGAAGACCTCGTCCACGGACAGGGGCGTGTCACGGACGGCGAGCAGCCGGATGGGGTGGGCGGAGCCGAGTTCGCCGGGGTGATCGTACGAATGTGCCATGTGGTCCATCGTGCCGTACCGTCCCGCCCTCGTGGAAAGAATGGAGCAATCGGATACCGGATCCCGGAAAGTATCTTCCGGAACGCCGGAAAGCGCCCGGGAGCGCCCGCCTCAGGCCCGGCGGCGCGCCTTACGGGCGCGGCGCACGATCGCCGCGGTGCCCACCAGGGCCACGGTCGCACCCGCGGCGCCGAGCGTCGTGGCGTCCTTACGGCCGAGCCGCCGGCCCGCGACCGTATGGCGGCCGGAGACCTCCTCCAGCAGCTCCGCAAGGACCTCCTCATTGGTCCAGCTCGGCCGCCAGCCCGCCGCGTGCAGCCTGCTGCCGCTGACCGCCCAGGGATGCATCGTGTACGCGAGATCGCCGGCCGGGGACGGCGTCAGACCGAGCCGGTGCAGCCGGGAGGCGGCGCCCAGGGCCACCGCCGACGGCAGCTCCATGCGCCGGATGCCGGACAGCTCCTCGACCTCCTCCTGCTCCAGCCAGCCCTCGCAACCGACGGCCAGCTCACCCTCGACCTTCTCCAGGGCGGCGTACTCCAGCGCCCCGACCAGGTCCTCCACATGGCAGAACTGCCAGGTGGGACGGGATCCGGCGACGACCAGCAGCCGCGGTGACTCGAAGTAGCGGGTGAGCGCGGTGTCCGTGCCGCCGACCAGGACCGCCGGGCGCACCACGGTCACATTCAGCCCCGGATGCGCCCGGGGCGCGCGCTCCCCGAGCCGTTCGATCTCCAGGAGGTCGCCGACGCCGGTGGCCTCGGCGGTCGCCCGCAGCTCCGCGTCCTCGGCGAGCGGCACGTCGTTGTCCGGGAGCGCCCCGTAGACCATCGCGGAGGTGCACAGCACCACCCGGCGCACCCCGGCCGCCGCGGCGGCCGTCAGGACGGTCTGGGTGCCGCGCACGTTGTAGGCGGTGCGGGCGGCGGTATCGGTGCCCAGGTCCAGGTCGACGGCGAGGTGGACCACCACGTCCGCGCCGCGCAGCTTGTCGGCGATGGCCGGATCGCGGACGTCCAGCACATGCCACTGCGCCTCGGTCACCTCACCGCGGCGTTCATCGATGGCCAGGACCTGCTTGACCTCTTCGGACTCCGCGAGCCGCTGCGTCAGCAGGGCACCTGGGCCCGAGGCGGCACCGGTCACCGCCACGACGGGCCGTCGTACGGTGCGGGCCGTATCGTTTCGCGCAGCGCGAACTTCTCGGTCTGGGGAACTCACCGGGCGTCTCCAGCGGTTGTCTTCAGTACGCAGCGCATGCACGCATACGTACCAGGTGACGTCCATCCTGCCGCAGGGCGGCGATCAGCGAAGCACCGAGCCCGGAAACCGGCGAGGTGTCTAGGCTGGGTGGTGATGTCGGGCATCCGCCACCGGCCCGGGGCCGGTGGCCCAACGAGCCGAGGAAACCCGTGAGTGACACCCCATTCGGATTCGGCCTTCCGCCGGAGGAGCCGGACGACGGCGACGACGGTAAGAAGAAGGGCGGCCAGGGCGGCGAGCAGGGCCCCGCGAATCCCTTCGGGTTCGGCGGCGGCCCCGGTGGCGCGGGCGGCGCGGAGAATCCGTTCGCCGCGATGTTCGGTTCACTGAATCCGGGCGACCTGGGCGCCGCGTTCCAGCAGCTCGGGCAGATGCTCTCCTACGAGGGCGGCCCGGTGAACTGGGACATGGCCAAGGACATCGCACGCCAGACGGTCGCGCGCGGCACCGCCGACGGCAGCAAGGACGAGAGCGTCGGCCCCGCCGACCGTGCCGCGGTCCAGGAGGCCGTGCGCCTCGCGGACCTGTGGCTGGACGGCGTCACCTCGCTGCCCTCGGGCTCCGGCAGCGCGGTGGCCTGGAGCCGCGCCGAGTGGGTCGAGGCCACCCTGCCGGTGTGGAAGGACCTGGTGGATCCGGTCGCCGAGCGGGTCGGTGCCGCCATGGGCGATGTGCTGCCCGAGGAGATGCAGGCCATGGCGGGCCCGCTGCTCGGGATGATGCGCTCGATGGGCGGCGCCATGTTCGGCACCCAGATCGGGCAGGCGCTGGGCGTACTGGCCGGTGAGGTCGTCGGCTCGACCGACATCGGGCTGCCGCTGGGCCCGGCGGGCAAGGCGGCCCTGCTGCCGGTCAACATCGCGGCGCTCGGCTCCGGCCTCGGCGTGCCCAAGGAGGAGGTCCGGCTCTACCTGGCGCTGCGCGAGGCGGCCCATCAGCGGCTGTTCGCCCATGTGCCGTGGCTGCGCTCGCACCTCTTCGGCGCCGTCGAGGGGTACGCCCGCGGCATCAAGGTCGACACCGCCAAGCTGGAGGACGCGGTCGGTCAGCTCGACCCGACCCACCCCGAGCAGTTGCAGGAAGCGCTTCAGCAGGGCATGTTCCAGCCCGAGGACACCCCCGAGCAGAAGGCCGCGCTGGCGCGTCTGGAGACCGCTCTGGCGCTGGTGGAGGGCTGGGTGGACGCGGTGGTGCACGCCGCCGCCAAGCCGCATCTGCCGTCCGCCGACGCCCTGCGCGAGACGCTGCGGCGGCGCCGCGCGAGCGGCGGCCCGGCCGAGCAGACCTTCGCCACGCTGATCGGCCTGGAGCTGCGGCCGCGTCGGCTGCGGGACGCCTCCCGGCTGTGGGCCTCCCTGACCGACGCCCGCGGCCTGGAGGGGCGCGACGGGCTGTGGGCGCATCCGGACATGCTGCCGACGGCGCAGGACCTCGACGACCCGGACGGCTTCGTCCACCGCGAGCAGCTGGACTTCTCCGAGCTGGACAAGATGCTCGGCGAGGCGGCGGGCGGTGCGGACCGTAAGGACGACCCCGACCGTCCCGACCTCCGTAAGGACCGCACGGACGGCGAGGGCGACGACCGGGGCGACGGCGAGAAGTGAACCATCTGCACCAGGACGCGGCGCGGGTGCTCACCGAGTGGCCCGCGCCCGATGCCGCCCAGGAGCGGCTGCGGCTGCTGTACGGCGACCATCTGGCCGCGTATCCGGACGGTATGTGGAAGGCGTGCGGGGACGGCCACATCACGGCGAGCGCGCTGGTGATCGACCCGGAGCGGGGGCGCGTGCTGCTCACCCTGCACCGGAAACTGCGGATGTGGCTCCAGATGGGCGGCCACTGCGAGCCGGGCGACACCACGCTCGCGGGCGCGGCGCTGCGCGAGGCCACCGAGGAGTCGGGGATCGAGGAGCTGACGCTGCTGCCGGACGGCCCGGTGCGGCTCGACAGGCACCACACCCCCTGCGCCTGGCATCTGGACGTCCAGTACGCGGTGGTGGCGCCCCGGGGCGCGGTGACGGCGATCAGCGACGAGTCACTGGATCTGCGCTGGTTCGGCTACGACGAGGTGGCGGACGTGGCCGATGAGTCGGTGCGGCTCCTGGTGACGCGCACGCGTGCGCTGCTCTGAGCCCTGAGCTCCGAACGCGGGGCAGGAGCCATACGGAGTGCGGGACGGCGGCGGGTCCGAGGGACCCGCCGCCGTCGCGTCGGTGGCCGGGGTGAGCCGGTGGCCGGGGTGAGGACTGACCGGGGTGAGCGTGGCCGCCGTCAGTTGCTGAAGATGTTGCCCTGGTTCTGACCGCGGGCGCCCTGCTGGCCCATGCCGAACTGCGCCGCCATGCCGCCCCCCGCCACCGCGTTCTGCGGCGGAAGCAGCTCGCTGGGCTGCACAAGGGCGTAGCCCTGGCCGAGGAAGCTGAGCTCCCAGCCCTCGCCGGTGTTGCCGCGCCGCCGCCAGACGCCCGAGGAGTGCGTCTGCGCCTGCATCTGGACCCGTAGCGAACTGGACCAGGCGACGATGGCGTCCGCGTCGGCGTTGACGTACTTGTCGGGGGTGACCTGGAGCATGAGCGGCTCCCCCGAGGTCATCAGCGCGACCTTGCCCTGGCCGGAGATGTTGAGGTTGTACTTGCCGGAGCCGGAGATCCCGTACTGGCTGTCCACCGCGATCGCCTCCCAGTGCAGCGTGGAGTCGAGCGCGAGCACATAGGAGCTGTCGACGGTCAGCCCGTCGTGGTCCACGTCCATCACATGGATGTGCTGGGCGAGGTTGGCGAGGTAGACCGTGCCCTGCCCGGAACAGCGCATCAGGTCCAGGCCCTCACCGGTGCGGCCCCGGGCGCTGCGCTGTCCCGGCGTCTGGTACTCGCCGTCGAACTCGATGAGCCCCTGATAGGCGACCATGCTGCCCTTACGGGCGAGCACATCCTCATGGCCGCTCAGGGCGACCCGCAGCAGCTGCGGATTCTGGAGCGCGTAGCGGTCCTGCGTCTGGGCCTCGGTGAAGGCGAAAAGCGGGCTCTGCATCTGGTGTCCCTCCCCCTCAGCCCCGGGCCCGGAGCCGGTCGGTGCTGTCCTCACTGGGCTGTACGACGACGAAGCCCTGCCCGGAGAAGCCGAGCTGATACGCCTCGCCGCTGCCCCTGCCGATCAGGGACGACGCCTTGAAGCTGCGCTTGCCCTTCACCTTGAGCCCGGAGGACCAGGCCACGAGCGCGTCCGGGTCCACATAGGTCTCGTCCTCGCCGCGGCCGCAGTCGACGACGATGGGGATGCCGCGGGAGGTCAGGGCGACCCAGCCGGTGCCGGAGACGCCTACGTTGAACAGACCCTGACCGGCGAACTTGGCGATGCCCTTGACGCGTTCGACGCCCCATTGGAGGTGCGCGTCGAAGGCGAGGAGGTTGGTGCCGTTGACCGAGAGCGCGTCGCCGTTGAGGTTGATGCAGACGACGTTGGCCCCGTAGTCGGCGAGGTAGAGCAGTCCGTCGCCGCTGCACCGCATCAGCGGGGCGCCCTCACCGGTCAGCCACTGGGAGGCCATCTGCCGCACCGCGGGCGGATTGGGCTCGTACTGGACGAAGCCCTCGTAGGCCACCATCGAGCCGGTGCGGGCGAAGAGGTCCTGGCCGCTCTGCATGGCGACCTTGAGCATGCTGGAGCCGTGGTTCTCCATACGGGCGGCCACCGGGGCGGGTGCGAAGCCCGAGATCATTTGCTGGTCCATGACGGGCTCCTTCAGACCTCGTAGGGCTGGACGACGATGAAGTTGCCGGGCGCGCCACGGAACTGGAGGTTCACGGTCTCCCCGCTATGGCCGGGGTAGGCGCTGCGGCGCAGCCGCACCTGGCTGGAGATGATCACCTGGGATCCGGCGGACCACGCCACGATGGCGTTGCTGTCGGCGAAGGTGGTCGGGGTGACGGGGAGGACGACCGGCGTGCCCTCGGTCTTCACCACGACGGTGCCGGTGCCCTGGAACTGCATGGTGAACAGCGCTCCACCGGGGATGCCATGGCCCTCGATCCGGCGCACCTCATGGTGCAGCGACTCATCGAAGGCGAGCACGTTCTCGGCGGAGACACAGATGGCGTCGCCCTGGAGCTCGATCGGGTGGAGTTCGGCGGCGTTCTCGGCGAGGAAGACCTGGCCCTGGCCGGTGCAGCGCATCAGCTGCATCTCCTGGCCGGTCGCGTTGCCGGCGATCCGGCCGCGGAAACCGGCGCCCTTGTAGCTGAAGTCGACCTTGCCCTGGTAGAGCACCATCGTGCCCTGGCGGGCGAGCACGGGCTGCCCGCCGACACCGAGGTCGACCCGCATCAGCCGGGGGTTCTGCGGCGTCCAGCGCTGACCGGTGGGCGCCTCGCGGTACTTGGCGAGCGCGGCCTGGAGCCCGGGCGCGCCACCGCCCTGGGGCACGCCCATGGCCTGCGGCTGACCGTAAGGAGCGGGCTGGCCCGGCTGACCGGGCTGTCCACCGGGCGGACCGGGCTGGCCGGGGTATGGCTGGGCGGGCGGCTGACCATACGGCGCGGGGGCGGGCGGGGTCTGACCCGGCGCCTGGCCGAACGGGGGCTGATGGCCCGGGAACTGGCCCGGCGGTGCCGGGGGCGGCGGCATCTGGCCCGGGGGCGGCACCTGACCGGGCGGCGCGATGGGCGCGGCGACCGTCGGGGCGCCGTGCATCTGCGGGGTGCCGGGGACGGGCGGCTGAACGCCTTGCGGGGGTGTGCCCTGGGGCGCTCCCTGCGGGGGCGTACCCGGGGCGGGCGTTCCCTGAGGCGGCGTTCCCTGGGGCGGCGTTCCTTGGGGAGCGCCGAAGGCGGGGGCGGGCTGCGGTGCGGGCGGGGCCGGGGCAGGCTGCGGTGCGGCGGGCGCAGGGGCAGGGGCTCCGGCCGGGGGCGCGAAGGCCGGGGCGGCGGCCGCCTGGCCGGGCGGCGCGAAACCGGGCGCCGTGCCCTGGGCGGGCGCGGGGGCGGGCTCCTCCTCGGCCACCTCGCCGCCGAAGTTCTTGAGGAGCGCCTCCAGTCCCCCGTCGAAGCCCTGCCCGACGGCGGCGAACCGCCAGACGTCCTTGAGGTAGAAGTCGCCCAGCATCACCGCACGTTCGGTGCTGAACTCCGAGCCGGTGAAGGAATACCGGGCCACCTCCTCGCCGCCCGCGACGATCCGGAGGTAGCCGGGGCCGACCTGCGACATCTGCCCGGCACCGTCGATGGTCGCGGTGAAGGAGAGCTTCTGGATGGTGGACGGGATGCGGTCGAGCGTGACGCGGAACGAATCCGTGTCGCCGGCCTGCGGTCCGAGTTGCTGTATCGCTTCTTCAGGTGATTTCGGCTGGTTGAAGAAGATGAAGTAGCGATCGTCCGACAGCCGCTCGTCCGCGTCGAGGCCGAAGCAGCTGATGTCGAAGCTCAGCCCGGGCCCGGCGATCTGCACCCCGATGTACAGATCCCTCCCGGCCGTCAGATCACTGATCCTGGCCTTGTGGCCGCGTTGGAATTCCCTGGCCATACGTTAGGACCGTCCCCCATCCCGATACCGGTGTGTGCATTGCGCGTCAGGCTAGCCGCTGCCGCCGACTATGAGCGACGTCCGGGGGCCCGGGTGTGGTTCCGTTACGTCCCGGGCCTGGTTCCGTGACGTGCCGGGCGTGGTCCTGTGACGTGCCGGGCGTGGTTCCGTGACGTGCCGCCCCCGGTCCTGTGACGTCCCGGGCGCCGCTCCCTACGGCTGGTCGTCCCCGGGCCCGGAGAGGTGCGGCAACCGCCCGGCGGCGACCACCCCTTCGAGATAGCCCCGGGCGCGCTCGGTCCGCGGATACGCCTCCAGGAGCCGCCAGAAGCGTGGGCCATGACCGGGCACCAGCAGATGGGCGAGCTCGTGGAGGAGCACATAGTCCACGACGTACTCCGGCATGCCCTGGAGCCGGTGCGAGAGCCGGATGCTGCCCTCGGCGGGGGTGCATGACCCCCAGCGGGTGTTCTGGTTGGTGACCCAGCGAACGGAGGCGGGCCGGGCCCGACCGCCCAGGTACTGCTCGGAGAGCCACTCGGCGCGGGCGGCCAACTCCGCGTCGCCCAGCATCCGCTTGCTCTCCTGCGCTGCCAGCTTCTCCAGCATGACCCTCACCCAGCGCTGCTCCTCCGCCTCGGACATCCGGGCGGGGATGAGGACGACGGTGCGATCGCCCTCGCGATAGGCGGAGACCGTCCTGCGCCGCCGGGTGCTCCGGCGGACCTCGACCGGGTTCGCGTCCGAATCTCGACTCTTCGGGCTCGGGACGGTGCGCGGTGCGCTCGCGGCGCTGCGGGAGGGGGTCTCTCCCGTGGCGCGAGAGGACGGGTCGGCGGACACGCCCTGACGTTACCCGCTGGCGGCCGGGGAAGTCCCACCCCGCCGTTGGTTGCGGACCGAACCACTCCACGGTGTGCACGGCTTGTATGACCGGTGTTCGTACGACTTATTCCACTGCCTGTGGACAACGCACTGCGGGCTCCGGGCACCGACCCGCATGCTGAAGGCGGTTCAACGGAAACGAACCGATGCAAATCCACGCGAAACGCCATGAACAGGTAAGTACGGACGCGAAGAGATACAGCACATCAACGGGGGGCGGCTATGCATCCGATGCTCAAGCCCGCGCTGCGGCGCGGCTGGCGGAGCCGGGACACGGTGCAGTTCGGGGTGGCCCGGGCGCATGCGGTGGTGATGGGGCCGGTGGACACTGCCACGGGCAGTTTTCTGGAGCTGCTGGACGGCACCCGCGGTCTGCCGCTGCTGCGGCAGGAGGCCCGGGCCATCGGGCTGCCGGAGGGGCGGGCCGACGCACTGGTGGACCGGCTGGCGGCGGCCGGTCTGCTGGACGAGCCGAAGGACGGCGGTGAGCCGGCCGCGGCCCTGGACCGGCTGCGGCCCGACGCGGGGGCGCTTGCGGTGCTACACCCCGAGCCCGGGGCGGCTGCGCGGCTGCTCGCCGCGCGGCGGGCGATGCGGGTTCAGGTGCGGGGCGCCGGCCGGGTCGGGGCCGCGGTCGCGGCCGCCCTGTCGGGCTCGGGGGTAGGCCGGGTCGATGTGGTGGACGGGGGCTGTGTCGAGCCCTGGGATGTGGCGCCCGGCGGGCTGTCGGCCGAGCAGATCGGGGAGCGCCGGGATCTGGCCGCGCGCCGTGTGGTGCGACAGGCCGCGCCGGGTCCGCTCCCCCGCCGGTCGGCCCGGGAGCGGACCTCCGCCGAAGAGCGGACTTCCTCAGGAGAGACCGGTCTGGCGCTTGTGGTGATCACCCCGCGTGACGGCCTCGCCGCGTACGCACCGGCTCCGGAGCCGGCCCAGCCGCTGCTCGCCTCCGGCACACCCCATCTCTACGCGGGAGTCATCGAGGCCACGGGGGTGGTGGGGCCGCTGGTGGTGCCGGGCATCACACCCTGCGCGGGCTGCGCCGCGGCGGGCCGGGCCGAGCGGGAGCCCGCCTGGCCGCGGATGCTCGCGCAGTGGCGGTCCGGGCGCCGCCGGACCGCCCCGGCCTGTGACACGGCGCTGGCGATGGTGGTGGCGGGGCTCACAGCGGTGCAGGCGCTGGCCTTCCTCGACGGCCGGCCCTCGGGAGGCACGGGTGTCCGGTGGGAGTTGGCGCTCCCCTTCCTCATCTGGGAGGCACGTCCGGTCGAAGCACATCCCGGATGCGGCTGCGGAGCCGCCGGGGAGGAGGATGCCGTATATGCCTCGGCCGCAGAGGCACCGCACGCGACAATGTCCCGGTGACCCACGTCCGCGGAGTGGGCACGGGGGCCCGGGAACCACCTTCCGGGATGGCACGGCTGTAGTTGGAGGGGCGCATGACCGATCTGCCGCGCAAGGCGATCACCCGTACCGCCAAACTGGCGGCGCTGCCCTTGGGATTCGCGGGGCGCGCCACGTGGGGGCTCGGGAAGCGGATAGGGGGACGGCCGGCGGAGATCGTCGCCCGCGAGGTCCAGCAGCGCACCGCCGAGCAGATGTTCAAGGTCCTCGGTGAGCTCAAGGGCGGGGCCATGAAGCTCGGGCAGGCCATGTCGGTCTTCGAGTCGGCGCTGCCCGAGGAGATAGCCAAGCCCTACCGGGCGGCCCTCACCAAGCTCCAGGAAGCGGCCCCTCCGATGCCCACCCGTACGGTGCACGCGGCGCTGGAGGAGCGGCTGGGCCCGGACTGGCCGGAGCTGTTCCAGGAGTTCGAGGACAAACCGGCGGCGGCCGCCTCGATCGGGCAGGTGCACCGGGCGGTCTGGCACGACGGGCGCGAGGTGGCGGTCAAGATCCAGTACCCGGGGGCGGGCGAGGCGCTGCTGTCCGACCTCAGCCAACTGAGTCGGTTCGCCCGGGTGCTGGGGCCGCTGGTGCCGGGGCTGGACATCAAGCCGCTGATCGCGGAATTGCGCGAGCGGGTCGCCGAGGAGCTGGACTACGCGCTGGAGGCGGCGTCCCAGCAGGCCCATGTGGAGGAGTACGCACAGGACACGGAGATCATGGTGCCCGAGGTGGTGCACCAGAGCGACCAGATACTGATCACCGAATGGCTGGAGGGGATACCGCTCTCCGAGGTGATAGCCGACGGCACACAGGAGCAGCGGGACCGCGCCGGGCAGCTGCTGGCCCACTTTCTGTTCTCGGGGGTGTCCCGCACCGGGCTGCTGCACGCCGATCCGCATCCGGGGAACTTCCGGCTGCTGACCGGTGACTCCCCGGACGGACCGCCGGAGCGATGGAAGCTGGGGGTCCTTGACTTCGGATCGGTGAACCGGCTCCCGGGAGGGCTTCCGGAGCCCATCGGCATCGCGCTGCGCATGGCCCTTGAGGGCGACGCCACGGGGGTCTATGAGCTGATGCGCGGGGAGGGGTTCGTCAAGCCGACGATCGAGATCGACCCGGATGATCTGCTGGACTTCCTGCTGCCGATGATCGAACCGGCCCAGGTCGACGCGTTCGTCTTCGACCGGCAGTGGCTGCGCAGCCAGGCGGCACGGATGGCCGACCGTCATTCCCCCGTCTATGAGCTGGGCAATCAGCTGAATCTGCCGCCCGCCTATCTGCTGATTCACCGGGTGACCCTGAGCACCATCGGAGTGCTGTGCCAGCTGGGTGCCACCGTGCGGATGCGGGAGGAGCTCGAAGCGTGGGTTCCCGGCTTCGCCGCGGACCCGGAGTCCGAGGACCGCGCCGAAGAAGCAAATACAGAAGAAGGCGCGGAAGAAGGCGTAGAAGAAGGCCCCGATGGACGCGTCGAGGAAGGCGTCAAGGAGGAGCCCGAGGCCGCGGAGACGTCGGCCTGAGCCCGCTCGCCGCCCGGCCGCACCGGCCAGATCGGCGGCACATGCGGCACTGGCAGCACCGGCCGGACCGGTCACGCCGGTCACGCCGGTCACGCCGGTCACGCCGGTCACGCCGGTCACGCCGGTCACGCCGGTCACGCCGGTCACGCCTCCAACGCCGGGATTGGCGCCTCTGTCGCCGGGGGTGGCGCCCACGACCCCGAGGGTGGCGCCTACGCGCCTGGGTAGCGCTCGCCCCGAGCGCGGCTGCCTTGGGGTAACCGAAGGGCCGGTCCGATCGGACCGGCCCTCTGTGGTTGCGCGATGGGTCGGCGTATGACCCATCAGCGTGTGTTCGTGTCAGCCCCGCTTCTGGTCGGCGCCGCGCACGGTAGTCACCGCGTCACTGCATGACCGCCATGGCCAGGGCGCGGCGGGCGCGGAGCGAGGCACGCTCCGCGCGGCGCTGCATCCGGCGGGCGGCGGCGAGTCGAACGGCCTGCCGTTCGGACTCGGCCTCCTGGATCCGGTCGTGCATATGCGCACGAGCCAGGGCTTCTTGGATGAGTTGCATCTCTCGGTTCCTGTTCTGGCGCGATTCGGGCGCGCCGGAGGTATCAGGTGCGGGGGTGTCGGAGACCGGTGGGGTCATCGTCGGGACCTGCTTCATGGGGTCGTGCGTCGCTGGGCGATCGATGGTGCCGTGGGTGCTCATGCCGCGACCGGGTTCTTACGCGGGCGACCACGCGGCCGCTTGCGGGCCACCACCACGCCCTGGACGAAGAGCTCGCCACCCCAGACACCCCAGGGCTCCCGGCGGTCCTTGGCACCGGCGAGGCATGCCTCGCGCAGCGGGCAGGTCTGACACAGCGACTTCGCGTACTCGACGTCGGCCGGGGACTCGGCGAAGAAGACCTCCGGGTCGTACGAACGGCACGGAACGGCTACACCCAGGTTCTCGATGGCCTCATCGAGTTCGGTGAGGGCGGTGAGCGGGGTCAAGGAGTCCTCCGAGGAGTCAGGCGGGCGGTTCAGGTCGGTCGATGCGGACGGGGCAGGTGCGTTGAGTTGCACGGGGTGTGTTCCTCGTCTCTTCGGTCCGGCTGGTGGCCGGGCTTGGCAAATCAAAAGGGCCGCGGATCCCGGTGTGGGTTCCGCGGCCCTGGAAGGTGCCGACCTGATCCTGGATCAGGCTGGATAACTCCAGGGTTCGAGCCTGCGGAAGGCCCACGTCTTGTGGTGCTGCTGCGTCATCCGGGATTCGGCACCATTGGCCGCAAAGGCATAGGCCATTGCCTGTGCCGCTGCTGCTACCGCAGGTGCCTGGATCGGTCGCTCGCTGAGACGTGCCTCATTGGCGCCGGGCATACCGGTGCCAGGGAGCTCAGAGCCGAGCAGGCATGTGGCGACGACCGACCGATCGGCCTTTTTGATGGTGTTGATGAAGGTGATCACTGGTCTTCGCCTCCTCTCGGCGTCTCAGGGACCGATCGAAACCAGTCCGGGTGTTCAGTACAACACGGAATCCTTGGCTCCTGGAAGGGCCGTTGTCTCCGTGCTCGGAAGGCTATGGGTATGGCCTCGGCGCGCGCAAACTATTTTTCCGTCGAGTTTTGCCAAGGGTCACCCGAATGGCTTCACCCGGCTTCGACGCCGCCCTCGCCATCGACTGCCGAGGGGAGTTCCCGGCCCGCGCACAGCGCGAGAACATCGGCCCCGAACCGGTCCAGCTTCCGCCGTCCGACACCGGAGATGCGGGTGAGCTCCGATTCGGTTCCCGGAACGGCCTCGGCGATCGCGAGCAATGTCTTGTCGGTGAACACGCAGTAGGCCGGCTGCCCCAGCAGCCCCGCCTGCTCGGCCCGCCAGTCGCGCAGCCGCTCATAGAGCGCCTCGTCCAGCTCGGACGGGCAGCCCTCGCAGCGCATCAGCTTCATCTCGCCCGCGTCGGTCAGCGCCCTGCCGCACACCCGGCAGTGCACCGGGCCGCGCCGCCTGCGCACCGCGCCGCCCCCGCCCGGGGCCGCCGCCCCGCGCTCGATCCCACCGCTCCCGCCCGGGGTGCGGGCGCCCATGGCCTGGGAGCCGGGCCGCAGCCCGTTGAGAAAGCGGGTGGGGCGGCGGGAGGCCCGGCCTCCCGGAGCTCGCGAGAGCGCCCAGGACAGCGTCAGATGGCGACGGGCACGGGTGACCCCCACATAGAGCAGCCGGCGCTCCTCCTCGATCTGCTGCTCCGTCTTGGCGTAGGTGATCGGCATTATCCCCTCGGTGAGACCGACCAGGAAGACGGCGTCCCATTCGAGACCCTTGGCCGCGTGGAGTGAGGCGAGGGTCACACCCTCCACGGTCGGGGCGTGCTGTGCCGCCGCCCGCTCATCGAGCTCCGCCACCAGATCCGAGAGCGTGGCCCCGGGGCGGCTCGCCGCGAAGTCCTCCGCGAGCCGCACCAGGGCGGCCAGGGACTCCCAGCGGTCCCGCACCGCGCCCGATCCCGCCGGGGGCTCGGGCGTCCAGCCTCGGGTGCCCAGCACGGCCCGCACCTGGGACGGGATATCGACATCCGCCAGCGCCGGATCGGCGCTTCCCCCGCGGGCCGCGCCGCGCAGCAGCAGCCCCGCCTCGCGCACCTCGGGCCGCTCGAAGAACCGCTCGGCGCCGCGCAGCTGGTAGGGCACCTGGGCATCGGCCAGCGCCTGCTCATAGAGCTCCGACTGGGCGTTGACCCGGTAGAGGACCGCGATCTGGCTCGCCGGGACGCCGCCGCCCCCCTGCTCGACCGGGGTGATCAGCTCACGGATCCGCCGGGCGGTGCCCTCGGCCTCGGCCGGCTCGTCCTGATAGGCGGCGTAGGCCGGGTCGGGGCCCGCCTCCCGCTGGGAGACCAGCTCCAGCCGGTGCTCGGCGGCCCGGCCGCGGGCCTGGGAGAGCAGCCCGTTGGCCAGGTGGACCACCTGGGGGGTGGAGCGGTAGTCCCGGATCAGCTTGACCATCGTGGCCCCGGGGTGGCGGGTGCGGAAGTTGAGCAGATGGTCGGGGGTGGCGCCGGTGAAGGAGTAGATGGTCTGGCTGGCGTCGCCCACCACGCACAGGCTGTCCCGGTCGCCCAGCCACAGCTCAAGCAGCCGCTGCTGGAGCGGGCTGACGTCCTGGTACTCGTCCACCACGAAGTGCTGGTACTGACGGCGCACCTGATCGGCGATGTCCGGCCGCTCCTGGAGCACACCGACCGTGAGGAGCAGCACATCCTCGAAGTCGATGACGCCGCGGTCGCGCTTCAGCTGCTCATAGGTGGCGTAGATCCGGCCGATCTCGGCGGTGTCGCGGGGCGCCTCCCGGCCGGACTTGGCGGCCACGGCCGGATAGTCCTCGGGCACGGTCTGGGTGACCTTCGACCATTCGATCTCACCGGTCACGTCCCGCAGCTCATTGCGGTCCAGCCGGACCCGGCAGCGCGCGGCGGCCTCGGCCACGAGCTGCACCTTGCGCTCGACCAGCCTCGGCACCTCCCCGCCGACCGCCTTGGGCCAGAAGTACTGAAGCTGCCGCAGGGCCGCCGAGTGGAAGGTGCGCGCCTGCACCCCGCCCGCGCCGAGCTGCCGCAGTCGGCCGCGCATCTCCCCCGCCGCCCGGTTGGTGAAGGTGACCGCCAGCACACTGGCCGGCTGGAGTATGCCCGCGCGCACCCCATAGGCGATCCGGTGGGTGATGGCGCGGGTCTTGCCGGTGCCGGCCCCGGCCAGCACGCACACCGCGCCGTGCAAGGACGTCGCCACCTCGCGCTGCTCGGGGTCGAGCCCGTCGAGCACCGCGTCGGCGTCACGTGGCGTGGCCTCGTAGCCACCCGGTGTGGAGCCCTGCGGGAACAGAGTGGAGGACGTTGCTGCTGTCACCCCGCCATGCTGCCAGGTCCCCTGAGACGGCCGTGCCGGTTGTCCACAGCCGAGACCCTCCGGTCATATGAACGCATTGACTGACCGGGGGAAGGGGCCCGGGAATGACCGGGGGAAGGTGAGCGTTCACCTTCTGCCCACCCACCACGACCCCGAGGAGAGCGAAGACCGATGTCCGGCACTGTGACGATGTACAGCACCACCTGGTGCGGCTACTGCCGCCGCCTGAAGGGCCAGATGGACCGCGAGGGCATCACCTACACCGAGATCAACATCGAGCAGGACCCGGAGTCGGCCGCCTTCGTCGAGAAGGCGAACGGCGGCAACCAGACAGTGCCGACCGTTCTCTTCCCCGATGGGTCGACCCTGACCAACCCGTCCCTTGCGCAGGTCAAGGCCAAGGTCGGGGTCTGAGTCAGCCTCGCGGCAGCGGCTCGCCGTACCAGAGCTCGATCAGCCGGGCCGCGATCGAGATACCGGACGGAGGCAGGACCTCTCCGGACTCGATCGCGGCCCGCAGCTCTTCCCGGGAGAACCAGCGCGCCTCGTGGATCTCCTCCCCGTCCACCTGGATCCGGGAGGACGTGGCCCGCGCCATGAAGCCGAGCATCAGGCTGGACGGGAACGGCCACGGCTGGCTGGCCACGTACTCGACCTCGCCGACCGCGACGCCCGCCTCCTCCGCCACCTCGCGGACCACGGCCTGCTCGATCGACTCGCCAGGCTCCACGAAGCCCGCCAGCGTCGAGAAGCGCCCCTCCGGCCAGTGCACCTGGCGCCCGAGCAGCGCGCGGTCCTGCTCGTCCTTCACCAGCATGATCACCGCGGGGTCGGTCCGCGGGTAGTGCTCGGCGCCGCACGCCGGGCAGCGGCGGATATGGCCCGCCGCCGCGATCACCGTGCGCTCACCGCAGCGTGAGCAGAAGCGGTGCAGCCGCTGCCAGTTCTCCAGCGCGACCGCGTGCACCAGCAGCCCCGCGTCCCGCTGGGACAGCAGCGCGCCCGCCTCGCGCAGCCCGGCGGGGCGTGCCGACTGGTCCATCCGCCCCGGCAGGGAGTCCTTTTGCAGCGCGAAATAGCGCACACCCTCCTGGTCGGTGCCCAGGAAGTAGCGGTGGTTCTCGGTGGGCGGGGCCTCGAAGGACGGGGTCATGACGAGTTCGGTGCGGCCGTCCGGGGTGTCGTCGACCAGGGCCTGGCCGCCGGAGACCACGAAGACACGCGTCGTCGGGTGACTCCAGGCCGCGGCCAGCCACGCCTCGTCCAAGCGGTGGTGCGCGGAGCGGTCGATACCGCCCGGGGCGCTGAGCGTGATCGGCCGGTCGGTGGCGTGGTCGGTCGAGGTGGTCACAGCTGCTTCCAACTTCCCCAGTGCAACGGGCGGTTTACGTACATAAGCGAGCTATTCCCGTCCATTCTCGGCGAGATCGGCCCACAGATGGGCGGCTGTCTCCGCACCCTTCATGAGCAGGCCGAGCTCGACCTTCTCGTTGGGCGCGTGCCAGCCGTCGGACGGCACCGAGATGCCCAGGAAGAGCACCGGAGCGCCGAGGACGTCCTGGAGATCGGCGGCGGGACCCGATCCGCCCTCGCGGGTGAAGCGGATCTTCTGGTCGAAGGCGCGCCCCATGGCCCGGACGACCGACTGGAGCGCGGGGTGGTCCAGCGGGGTCAGACAGGGGCGGGTGGCGCCCCAATAGGTGATCTCATGGCGGATACCGGCCGGGAGCAGGGCGGCGACCCAGTCCCGCACGGATGACTGGACCTTCTCCACGTCCTGGCCCGCCACCAGCCGGAAGGAGAGCTTCAGCTGGGCGGCCGAGGGCACGATGGTCTTTCCACCCGGCCCCTGGTAGCCGCCGCCGATGCCATTGACCTCGGCGGTGGGACGGGCCCAGATCCGCTCCAGGGTGGAGTACCCCGCCTCGCCGAGCGTGGCCCGCGAATGCGCGGTCCGCAGCCAGCCTGCCTCGTCGAAGGGCAGCTCGGCGAAGAGCTCGCGCTCACGGTCGGTCAGCTCCACGACGCCGTCGTAGAAGCCCGGGATCGCCACCTTACGGTCGGCGTCGTGCAGGGCGGCGGCCAGCCGGGCGGCCTCGGTGGCCGGATTGGGGACCGCGCCGCCGAAGGAGCCGGAGTGGATGTCCTGGCCGGGGCCGTAGAGATCGATCTGGCAGTCGACGAGGCCCCGCATACCGGTGCAGACGGTCGGAGTGTCCTCCGACCACATCCCGGTGTCGGAGACGATCACGGTGTCGCAGACCAGTCGGTCGGCGTACGAGCGGATCAGCTCGGGGAAGTGCGGGGAGCCCGACTCCTCCTCGCCCTCGATCAGCAGCTTGAGGTTCACCGCGGGCGCGCCGCGGCCGGTGACGGCGAGATGCGCCCGTATCCCCAGGGTGTGGAAAAGGACCTGCCCCTTGTCGTCGGCGGCGCCGCGGGCATGGAGCCTGCCGTCCTCGATGACGGGCTCGAAGGGGTCGGTGCGCCAGCCGTCCTCACGGGCGGCGGGCTGGACATCGTGGTGGCCGTAGACGAGCACCGTAAGGGCGTCGGGATCACCGGACGGCCATTCGGCGAACACGGCCGGAGCGCCCGGTGTGTCCCATATCTCAGTCACCGGGAAGCCCGTCGCGGCCAGGTGGTCCTTCAACCACTCGGCGCTGCGCCGGACGTCGTCGGTGCGGGCGGGGTCGGCGGATACGGACGGGATGCGCAGCCACTCGGAGAGTTCGGCGAGAAAGGCGGCGCCATGGCCGTCCACATAGGCGCGGACGGCGTTGTCCGTGTCCGGGGTGTTGCTCATGCATGTGAGCCTATCCGGCCCGCGAGGGGGCGAGGGCGGGGGCCTCCGGGGTGCTCATGTGCGCTCGCTCTCGGTGACGGTTCCGACGTCGATATGGTCATTTCCGGTCGCGTCCGCGTCACCGACGCCGACCCCGTCTCCGGTTCCGGTTCCGTCTCCAATGCCGTCTCCCTCTGCGTTCTCCGGCTCGTCGCCGTTCTCGCCGAGCAGGATGCGCTCGAGACCGGCCCGTCCGGGCAGCCCGGCGGGGCGGACCACCTCACCGCTGCGCACGTACACGAACGCCGCCGTGACGGCAGACAGGGGCAGCCCGTGCTGTTCGGCCCAGGCGAGGCGGTAGATGGCCAGCTGGAGCGGGTCGGCGTCCCGGGAACGGCCGGTCTTCCAGTCGACGATCTCGTAGCGGGGGCCGCCGTCGGGGCCCGTTCCCGGCTCGCGGTACACCGCGTCGATCCGGCCGCGGATTATGCGTCCCGCCAGGGTCAGCTGGACCGGCACCTCCACGCGGTAAGGGGTGCGGCGGGCGTACGGCGTGCGGGCGAACGCCTCCTTGAGCGCGGCCAGATCCCGCTCGTCGGCGATCTCCGCCTCGCCGTCCTCGCCGCCCGGCAGCTCGTCCGGGCCGAGGAAGGGCAGCGGCAGCGCCTCGAAGCGCGATTCGACCCAGGCGTGGAAACGGGTGCCCCGCCGTGCGGCGGGGCGCGGCGGCCTGGGCATGGGGCGGGCCAGCTCCCGCGCGAAGCCGTCCGGATCGGCGGCGATGCGCAGCAGTTGGGAGGCGGTGAGCGTCCCCGGCAGAAGCACCTCGTGCACGGTCTCGCGGGCCCGGCGCAGCTCCCCCGCGAGCGCGTCCAGATCGCGGTCCCAGGAGCCGACCAGCCGGGCCTCCTCGGGCGCCATCTCGCCCTCGTCCGGCTCCCACGTGATATCCGGCACACCGGGGTCCGGTGCGCCGTGAGGATCGGGTCGCGGCGCGTCGCCGTACGGGCCCTCGCCCACGTCCTCATATGGGTCGTACGGGTCCTCGGCCGCCTCGCCTTCCCCGTACGGCCCCTCGTCCGCGTCTACGTAAGGGCCCTCGTAAGGATGCTCCGGAGGCTCGGACCACTCCGGGTCCTCCGCCTCCAGGCCCTCCAGGCCCTCCAGGCCCTCCAGGTCCTCCAGGTCCTCCAGGCCCTCGGGGTCCTCCGGGGGTTCGCGCTCCTCCGGCGGCTCCAAGTCGTCCACGGGCATCGGGAACGGGTCCTCATCAGCCGGGGGCCGCCCCTCGTCACGCGCCGTCGGCCCCTCCCCCACCGTCTCGATGCGCGCCAGGTGGGCCAACACCACATCGGCGGCGCGACGCCGGTGGCCCAGCGCGGCCGGGTCCAGCGGAAGCGGCCAGGCCCGGTCGGCCGCCGACTCCCGCAGGGCCGGGTTCTCCGCGCCCTCCTCCGGTGGCTCGGCCCATGCCTCGATCTCGCCGTACCCCGCCTCGCAGTGCTCGCGCAGCGCGTCCAGGAAGGCCGACGGCCCGCGCGGCCGCTTCTGGGTGGGGCCCCACCAGTGGCCCGAGCCCAGCAGCAGCGAGCGCGGCCGAGTGAAGGTCACATAGCCCAGCCGCAGCTCCTCGGTCCGCTGATGCCCCTTCATGGCGTCCTTGAAGGCCGCGATCCCCTTGCTGTCCCAGGCGGTGACGTCCGGGAGGGTTCGCGCGTCCCCGCGCAGCTCATGGGGCAGGACCTTCGCGTTCGCCGTCCAGGACTCGCGGGACTGCTCGCTCGGGAACTGCTTGGCGACCAGACCCGGCACCGCCACCACGTCCCACTCCAGCCCCTTGGACTTGTGGGCGGTGAGCACCTTGACCGTGTTCTCGCCGCCGGGGAGGGCGTTGTCGAGCCCCTTCTCGTACTGCGCGGCGGTGCGCAGAAAGCCGAGGAAGCCCTGGAGGGTGGCCTCGCCGTCCACGGCCGCGCCGCCCTCCCGGCCCGCGAAGGCGGCCGCGACGTCCAGGAAGTTGCCGAGCGTCTCGCGGCGGCGCGCGGCCAGGGCGTGTGGTGAGGCGGAGAGTTCGACCTCGAGGCCCGTGGTGGCCAGGACCCGGTGGAGGACGTCCATCAGCGGATCGGCCAGCGAGCGGCGCAGTTCGCGGAGTTCGGCCGCGAGGCGGGCGAACCGGACCCGTGCCTCGGCGGAGAAGGGCAGCCCGTCGTCCGGGCCGCCGCCCGCCTCCAGGAAGGTGTCGAGTGCGTCGGCGAGGGAGATCACCTCGGAGGGGTCGGTGCCCTCCACGGCCTCGGCGAGCCGTCGGTCGGGATCGTCCTCCGCCCCGTCCGGCCCGCCGTGGGAGACCAGCATGCGGGCGCGGCGGCCGAGCAGCGCGAGGTCGCGGGGGCCGATCCGCCAGCGCGGCCCGGTGAGCAGACGGACCAGCGCGGCGTTGGCCCCCGGGTCATGGAGGACCTCGCAGACGGCCACCAGATCGGCGACCTCCGGCAGATGCAGCAGCCCCGACAGGCCCACCACCTCCACCGGAACGTCCCGTTCCACCAGGGCGCCCTGGATCTGCGCGAAGTCACCCGCCGTACGGCACAGGACCGCGATCTCACCGGGCGGGGTGCCGGTGCGCACCAGGTGGGCGATGGAGTCGGCGAGCCAGGCCAGCTCCTCGGCGTGGGTGGGCAGCAGCGCACAGCGCACCGCTCCGTCCCGCTCGGCGCCGGGCGCGGGGCGCAGCGCCTCGACGCCCTCGTGCATCGCCCGCAGCGGGGCGGCCAGCCCATTGGCGAGGTCCAGGAGGCGGCCGCCGCTGCGCCGGTTCTCGCTGAGCGCGAAGCGCCGCGCCGGGCTGTCGTCGGCGTGCCGGAAGTGCTCGGGGAAGTCGTCCAGGTTGGCCACGGAGGCGCCGCGCCAGCCGTAGATGGCCTGGCAGGGGTCGCCCACGGCGGTGACGGGGTGTCCGGTGCCGCCGCCGAAGAGACCGGACAGCAGCAGCCGCTGGGCGACGGAGGTGTCCTGGTACTCGTCGAGCAGGACGACCGCGAACTGCTCGCGCAGGATCCGGCCGACCTCCGGGTGGTCGAGGGCCAGGGTGGCCGCATGGGCGATCTGGTCGCCGAAGTCGAGCAGATCGCGGCGACGCTTCTCCTCGCGGTACGCCTCGACCAGGCCCAGCAGCTCCTGGCGGGCGCGGGCGGCCTCGGGCACCTTGCGCAGCGCCTCGTTGGTGAGCCGCGTCCCCTCCAGCGTCCGCAGCAGCTCGGTGTCGTAGGCGCGCAGCCGCCCCACGGGGACGATGTGCTCGGCGAGTTCGGCGTCGAGCGCGAGCAGATCGGTGACCAGGTCGGAGAAGGGGCGGATGAGCGCCGGATACGGGCCGGGGGCGGAGCGCAGGACGCGCGCGGCGAGCTGGAAGCGGGTGGCGTCGGCGAGCAGCCGGGCGCTCGGCTCGAGGCCGACGCGCAGCCCGTGGTCCTTGAGCAGCTGTCCGGCGAAGGCGTGGTAAGTGGAGATGGCGGGCTCGCCCGCGGCCTCCTGGGTGGCGCCCGGATCCGGGTCGGGGTCCACGATGCCCGCCGTGACGAGGGCCTTACGGACGCGCTCCGCCAACTCTCCGGCGGCCTTGTTGGTGAAGGTGAGGCCGAGCACCCGGTCGGGCGCGACCTGCCCGGTGCCGACCAGCCAGACCACGCGGGCGGCCATCACCGTGGTCTTGCCGGAGCCCGCCCCGGCGACGATCACCTGCGGGGCGGGCCGTGCGGTGATGCACGCCATCTGCTCCGGGGTGAACGGGATCCCGAGGAGTTCCTTGAGCTCCTCGGGATCGGTGATGCGGGCTGACACTCCAGTGAGGCTATCGGTGCCCACCGACATGCCCCGCCACCCCGGTCAACGGCCGCCCCGGGATCCCGGCCTGATACACAAAGCCATCGGCCGGACACCGCCGGGCCTCGACCTGGTGCACCGGGGCATCAGCCATACGGGCCCCGGCCCGATACGCGAAGGCGTCAGCCGTACGCCGCCGGGCCCCGGCGGCGTACGCGATCGCGTCAGTCGACCACATGGCGCCCCTCCGCGCGGGCGCTGCACGCGCCGCGGAAGGCGCAGCGCTCGCAGTGGTCGCCCGTGCTCGGGGTGAACCGCTCCTCCAGGACGCGCCCGGCCGCGGTGGCGAGCAGCTGCCCCACCCACTCCCCGTCCGGCGGCTCCTGGGCCTGGACCTTGGGGACGTCGTCGCCGCCGTCCTTCTTGGCGGCGCCCTGCCGCAGCTGGACGAGCTCCGCGCCGCCCGGCTCGGGGCGCCCGCCGTCGAACAGGTCGTCCACGGCGCCCTCGCGCACCGCCAGCTGATAGACCGCCAGCTGGGGGTGGTGCTCGACATCGCCGCGGGTCACGGCCTGTTTGCCGGTCTTGAAGTCGACCACGTAGGCGCGCCCGTCCTCATCCGTCTCGACGCGGTCCATACTGCCGCGGATGCGCACCTTATAGGCGTCGGCTTCGAGCGTGACGTCGAAGGGGTGCTCGGTGGCGACCGGGGTGCGGCCGCCCCGCTCCATCACATGCCAGTGCAGAAAGCGCTCCAGGGCCGCCCGTGCCTGCTCCTTCTCCTGCCGTGACTTCCAGGGGGCGTCGAAGGCCAGCGCGTCCCATACGGAGTCCAGGCGCTCCATGAGGACGGCGAGATCGGCCGGGGTGCGGCCGGAGGCGACCTCGTCGGCCAGGACGTGCACCACGTTGCCGAAGCCCTGGGCGGCCGTCGAGGGCGCGTCCGCCTTCACCTCGCGCCCCAGGAACCACTGGAGCGAGCAGGTGTTGACGAGCTGGTCGAGCGCGCTGCCGGACAGCGCCACGGGCCGGTCCCGGTCGCGCAGCGGGGCCTCGCTGTGTGTCGGCTCGTACAGCCCCCACCAGCGGTAGGGGTGGGCGGCCGGAACCAGTGGGCGGCCCTCCTCGTCGCGCAGCGCCGCGAGCCGGGCCAGCCGCCGCGCGGCGGCGTCGCGCAGCGCCTCCGAGGCGTCCGGGTCGACGGTGGTGGCACGCAACTCGGCGACGAGCGCGGCGACGGACAGCGGGCGGCGCGGGCGCTGGGTGACGTCGGTGGGCGGGACACCCAGTTCGGTGAGGAAGCGGGAGGGCTGGTCCCCGTCCTCCGAGGCAGCCTTGACGGCGGTGACCACGAGCCGCTCCTTGGCGCGCGTCGCCGCCACATAGAACAGCCGCCGCTCCTCGGCCAGCAGCGCGCCCGGCGGCAGCGGCTCGGCCAGCCCGTCCCGGCCGATCCGGTCGGCCTCCAGGAGCGAGCCGCGCCGCCGCAGATCGGGCCACAGCCCCTCCTGCACCCCCGCGACGACCACCAGCGCCCATTCGAGCCCCTTGGAGCGGTGGGCGGTCATCAGCCGTACGGCGTCGGGGCGGACCATCCGGCGGGAGAGGGTGTCGGCCGCTATGTCCTGGGCGTCGATCTCCTCCAGGAAGTTGAGGGCGCCACGACCGCCGGTGCGCTCCTCCGCGCGGGCCGCGGTCTCGAACAGCGCGCACACCGCGTCCAGGTCACGGTCCGCGTTGCGCCCGGCGGTGCCGCCGCGCTGGGCGGTCCGCTCCAGACGGCCGGGCCAGGGGGTGCCGTCCCACAGCTGCCACAGCGCCTGTTCCGCGGTGCCCCCCCGCGCCAGCTCCTCCCGGGCCGTGCGCAGCAGCAGCCCGAGGTTCTGGGCGCCGCGTGCGTATGCCGGGTCGTGGACGGCCAGCCGCTCGGGCTCGGCGAGCGCCTCGGCGAGCAGGACGTCGGAGGGGCGCGGCACCGCACGTCCCGCGGACCGCTCCTCCTCGCGCAGCGCGCGGCCCAGGCGGCGCAGATCGGCGGCGTCCATACCGCCGAGGGGCGAGGCGAGCAGGGTCAGGGCGGTCTCGACGCCGAGGGCCGCGGACAGCCCGCCGCTGTCCGGCAGCGCGGCCGTGGCGGCGGCCCGCAGCGCCGTCAGCAGGGGGGCCACGGCGGGTTCATGGCGCAGCGGGATGTCATCGCCGTCCACCTCGACGGGGACTCCGGCCGAGGTGAGCGCCCGGCGCACACCCGGGATCGAGCGCCCCCCGGCGCGCACCAGGACGGCCATCTCACGCCAAGGCACCCCGTCCTCCAGATGGGCGCGGCGCAGGATGTCGGCCACATTGTCCAGCTCGGCGCCCGCGGTGGGGTATGTGTACGCCTCGACGCGGCCGCCGTCGCGGGCGGCCGCCAGCTCCCGATGCGCCCTTACGGCTCGCGCGGGCAGCCGGGTGAGCGGCATCCGGCCGGCGATCCGCCGGGTGGCCGCGAGCAGGGCGGCCCCCGAGCGGCGGGAGACGGTGAGCACCTCCATGCCGGCGGGCCGGCCGTCCGCCTGCGGGAAGTCCTCGCGGAAGCGGAGGATGCCGCCCAAGTCGGCGCCGCGGAAAGCGTAGATGGACTGATCGGGGTCGCCGAAGGCGAGCAGGGTCCGGCCGCCGCCCGCGACCGCCCGCAGCAGCCGGGCCTGGGCCACGTCGGTGTCCTGGTACTCGTCGACGAAGACGGCGTCGTACCGCCCCGCCAGCTCGGCCGCGACCTCCGGCCGCCCGGCGAGCAGCACCGCGCGGTGCACCAGCTCCGCGTAGTCCAGCACCCCCTGGGCGTCCAGGACGTCCAGGTACTCGGCGAGGAAGCCGGCCGCGGCGGCCCAGTCGGGGCGCCCGGTGCGCCGGGCGAACTCCCCCAGCGACCGTGGGCCCAGGCCCAGCTCCCGGCTGCGGGCGAGCACCGCACGCACCTCGTCGGCGAAGCCCCGGGTGGTCAGGCAGGCGCGCAGATCGTCGGGCCAGCGGACGAACGTCCGGCCCTCGCTCGCCAGCTCTGCCTGACCGGCGAGCAGCTCCCTGACGACGACGTCCTGCTCCGGTCCGGAGAGCAGCCGCAGCGGATCGGCGAACAGATCGACGTCCTGGTGGGCGCGGACCAGGGCGTAGCAGTAGGAGTGGAACGTCGTGGCCTGCGGGGCGCTCGCGCCGCCCAGGCGCGCGGCCATGCGGTCGCGCAGTTCGACGGCCGCCTTACGGCTGAAGGTGAGCACCAGGAGCCGCTCGGGGTCCGCGCCCTCGCGCACCCGGCGGGCCACCGCCTCCACGAGCGTCGTCGTCTTGCCCGTGCCGGGCCCGGCGAGCACCAGCAAAGGTCCGCCCCGGTGCTCAACCACAGCGCGCTGCCGTGCGTCCAGGACAGGAAGAGCACCTGGCTCCGGCCGATGACGGAGCAGGCGGTAGACGCCCTGGGTCGGCTGCCGTGAGGACGGCTGCCGCGCCTGCCGCTGCCGCGGAAGGGACGAGGGGGAGGAGCTCACGTTGGATCGCCGGTCCTGGTGGGTTGGCTGGGTGCGGGACAGCCTCTCATGCGATGCGGGGCATCACCCGTATGGCTGTGGATACCGCCGGTACGTCCATGGGCCCGCGCACCGTTACGGTCGCGGGCCCGTCGCATACCGGTCGGGCCGCGGGCCCGCCACACCCACGTACCGCCCCCCGCCCACCGCGCCTCGGCACGGCCACACACCCCCGTATCGCCCCGCGCCCATCGCGCCCCGGCACCGTGCACCCCGGTCCGGCCGCGCATCCGCCACCGTCCCCCGGCACGGCCGCCGCGGCCCCGCCACGCCACCGGCCGGGGTCCCGCTACCGCCCGTGGTCCTCCCCGCCCCCGTCCCACCGCGCCTTGGCCATGTCGATCCGCGGCACATGGCCCTCGGCCGACCGCGGCGCCTCGCGCAGCGGGGTGCCCTCCTCGCGGTAGTGGTCCAGGGCCCGCAGCTCATGGCCGGGCAGCAGCACACCGTCCGCGCGCACCACCCGCCACCACGGCACGGCGCCCCCGTAGAGCGCCATCGCCCGCCCCACCTGGCGCGGGCCGCCCTCCTCCAGCCATTCGGCGACGTCCCCGTAGGTCATCACGCGGCCGGAGGGGATCAGCTCGGCCACCTCCAGCACCCGCTCGGCGTACTCGGGCAGCCCGCCGGCGCCGTCCCCGTCCCCATCCCCGTCGTGGTCGGGCTCCCTGTTCTCCCTGCTCTCCCGGCTCATCCGCCCCATCCTGCCGCACCCCGCCGACACCCGCGCCAAGCGCCCCGCCGGGCGCCCCACCGAGCGCCGGCGGCGGGTCCGTTCCGGGCCGGGTCGCGGTTCGATCACGCATTGTGCGGGAATCCTCAGCACGGCGTACCATTCGGGGTTCACGTCCCCGAAATGCACCCTGATGCCCCCCTCCGCAGCCCGGGCATGCCACCATCTTCCGGGCGGTGACTGGTGATACGAGATCAAGAAGAGACGGCGAAGCAGCAGGGTGCGCAGCCTCCGGAGGAGGAGGCCCGCACCCCGAAGGCGTTGCCGCACTCCACGGCACCGTCCGGTGGCCGCCACGAAGCGCCGGACGTAGGGGATGACTGCGGGCCGGACGGACCGGAGGGCCATGTGGACCGGGTCTCCGGGGACGAGCCGCTGCTGCCCGCCCGCGTCCACCGCCCCTCCGATCTGCTGCGGATGCTGCTCGGGATCCTCGGCATGGCCGTCGTGCTGGCCATCGCGGCCTTCGCCCACGGCACCACGGCGGGTCTGGAGAAGGACATCGGGCACGGCGCCGACCAGGCGCCCCCGCTGCTGATCGACTTCGCGGGGCTCACGGCCGGGGTGGCCGTCCTCGTCCTGCCGGTGGCCTTCGCCTTCGAGCGGCTGATCAAACGGGACGGGCTGCGGATCGCCGACGGCGTCCTGGCCGCGGTGCTGGCCCATGGGGTCTCCCTCGCCATGGACCTCTGGGTCGCCGACAGCGCCCCCGGCTCGATCCGCGAGGCGCTCACCCAGCCCGCGCCCGGCGGCACCTTCAGCGACCCCGTGCACGGCTATCTCGCCCCCGTCATCGCCTATATGACGGCCGTCGGCATGGCCCGGCGCCCGCGCTGGCGGGTGGCCATGTGGTGCGTGCTGCTGCTCGACGCCTTCGCGGTGCTCGTGGGCGGCTACACCACACCGTTCTCGATCATCCTTACGGTGCTGATCGGCTGGGCGGTGGCCTACGGCACGCTCTACGCCGTCGGCTCCCCCAATGTGCGCCCCACCGGCCAGCACCTGCTCGCCGGGCTGCGCCGCGTCGGCTTCAACCCGGTCAGCGCCATGCGCGCCGAGGAGCCCGAGGACGAGCACGGCGGCCACAGCGACCGGGGCCGCCGCTATCTGGTCACCCTGGAGGACGGCCCGCCCCTGGACGTCACCGTGGTCGACCGGGAGCAGCAGGCCCGGGGCTTCTTCTACGGCGTCTGGCAGCGGCTGACCCTGCGGACGATCACCCCGCCCCGCAGCTTCCAGTCGCTGCGCCAGGCCCTGGAGCAGGAGGCGCTGCTCGCCTACGCGGCCATCGCGGCCGGGGCCAACGCGCCCAAGCTGATCGCCACCTCCGAGCTGGGCCCGGACGCCGTGATGCTGGTCTACGAGCATGTGGGCGGCCGCCCGCTGCACGCCCTGCCCGACGAGGCGATCACCGACGAGCTGCTGGCCGGGGCCTGGAACCAGGTGCAGGCGCTCCAGTCGCGGCGCATCGCCCACCGGCGGCTGGACAGCGACGCCCTGCTGGTCGACCGCAACGGCACGGTCGTGCTGACCGATCTGCGCGGCGGCGAGATCGCGGCCGGTGACGTGGTACTGCGGATGGACGTGGCACAGCTGCTCACCACCCTGGGGCTGCGCGTGGGCGCCGAGCGCTCCGTGGCCGCCGCGGTGGAGGTCCTCGGCCCGGACGCGGTCGCCGGCAGCCTTCCGCTGCTCCAGCCCCTGGCGCTCGGCCGGGGCACCCGCGCGACCCTGCGCCAGCTCGCGCGCGAGCGCGCCCAGCGCCAGCGGGAGGCCGTCCTGGAGGCGTCACACGCCGCCAAGAAGGCCAAGGAGGCCGAGGCGAAGGAGGCCCTGGAGGCCGGGGCCGCGGAGACGGCCGCGAGCGACCGTAAGACCACCAAGGCCGAGAAGCAGGCGGAGAAGCGCGCCATCGAGGAGGCCCTGGAGGACGCCCGCGAGGAGGATCTGCTCTCCCAGATCCGGCAGCAGGTGCTGCTGGTGAGGCCGCAGGCGCCGATACAGCCCGAGCGGCTGGAGCGCATCAAGCCACGCACTCTGGTCAGTTTCTGCGCGGGCGCCTTCGCCGCGTACTTCCTGCTGTCCCAGTTCACCCATCTCAAGCTGGGCGCCCTGGTCGGCGAGGCCAACTGGATCTGGGTCATCTTCGCGCTCGTCTTCTCCGCGCTCACCTATCTGGCGGCGGCGCTGAGCCTGCTCGGCTTCGTCCCGGAGAAGGTGCCCCTGGGACGGGCGGTGCTGGCGCAGGTCGCCGCCTCGTTCGTGAAGCTGGTGGCCCCCGCGGCGGTCGGCGGCGTGGCCCTCAACGCCCGCTTCCTCCAGCGCGCGGGGGTGCGGCCGGGGCTCGCGGTGGCCAGCGTGGGCGCCTCCCAGCTGTTCGGGCTCGCCAGCCATATCGTGCTCCTGCTGACCTTCGGCTACATCACCGGCACCGAGCGCACCCCGGCGCTCTCGCCGTCCCGGACCGTGATCGCCGGACTGCTGACGGCCGCCGTCCTGGTGCTGGTGGTGACGGCCATCCCCGTCCTGCGGAAGTTCGTGTCCACCCGGGTGCGGTCGCTGTTCGCGGGCGTCGTCCCGCGCATGCTGGATGTGCTCCAGCGCCCCAAGAAGCTGCTCACCGGCATCGGCGGCGCCCTGCTGCTGACGGCCGCCAACGTGATGTGCCTGGACTCCGCGATCCGGGCGTTCGGCGGTGAGCTGAGCTACGCGAGCATCGCCGTCGTCTTCCTCGCGGGCAACGCCCTGGGGTCCGCGGCGCCCACCCCCGGCGGTGTGGGCGCGGTCGAGGCCGCCCTGATCGCGGGTCTGACCTTCGCCGGGCTGCCGTACGAGACCGCGGCGCCCGCGGTGCTGCTCTTCCGGCTGATGGTCTTCTGGCTGCCGGTGCTGCCCGGCTGGGTGGCCTTCACCCACCTCACCCGCAAAGCGGCGTTGTAGGGCCCGCCCGCGAAAAGCGCCATGGGGCTCCCGGTCAAAGGGGCATCGCCCTCGAAGAGGCGCCGCAAGGGCCGTGACGGCCCCGCTGGAGCCCTCCCGCGGACACCGGCTCCCGGGGCACCCCCTCACCCGTACGCCCCCGCTGTGCGCGCGCGGGGCGCCCGTGGCCCTCACGATGGCGGTACCCCCACCCACGGGAGAGTCGCCGTGTCCCGACCTCTGCGCATCGGCGCGCTGTCCGCCGCCCTGCTGCTGGCCGCCCTGGCCGCCGGATGCGGTGGCGACGGCGGACGGCCGGACACCTCGGCCCATCAGAAGCTGGACTGGTCCGCCTGCCCCGCCCCCTCCTCGAGCCAGGACGCGGGCGCCACCAAGGCCCCGGGCCGGGAGTGGGAGTGCGCGACGCTCCAGGCGCCGCTGGACTACCGCAAACCGCACGGCCGGACCATCGGCATCGCCATGATCCGCGCCAAGGCCACCGGGCCGGGC
Source organism: Streptomyces malaysiensis subsp. samsunensis (assembly GCF_024519315.1). Lineage (GTDB taxonomy): Bacteria > Actinomycetota > Actinomycetes > Streptomycetales > Streptomycetaceae > Streptomyces > Streptomyces malaysiensis. Next base: position 37,410 of record NZ_JANIIC010000044.1, read on the forward strand.
AAGCGCATCGGCTCGCTCATCTTCAACTTCGGCGGACCCGGCGGCTCCGGCGTGGCCACCCTCCCGGCCCTCGCCAACAGCTACAAGCAACTGCGCACCCGCTACGACCTGGTCAGCTTCGACCCGCGCGGGGTCGGCCGCAGCAGCGGGGTGCGCTGCCTCGGGGACCGGCAGCTCGACGCCTACTACGCCGCCGACTCCTCCCCGGACGACAAAGCCGAGGTGAAGAGCCTGGTCCGCCGGGTCAAGACCTACGCCGCCGGATGCGAGAAGAACTCCGGCACGATCCTGCCGTACGTCGGCACCACCAACGCGGCCCGTGACATGGACCTCATGCGGCGCGTCCTCGGCGACCAGAAGATGCACTACTTCGGCGTCTCCTACGGCACCGAACTCGGCGGCGTCTACGCCCATCTGTATCCGAAGAACGTGGGCCGCGCCCTCTTCGACGGGGTCGTGGACCCCATGCAGACACCCGAGCAGGGCGCGCTCGGCCAGGCCAAGGGGTTCCAGCGCGCCCTCGACGACTATATGAAGGCATGCAGGGGCAGCGCCGTCTACAGCTGTCCCACCCAGAACCGGATCCGCTCGCTGCTGAAGCGGCTCGACGGCCATCCGGTGCGCGGCTACGGCGGCCGGAAGCTGACCGAGTCCCTGGCCGACGGCGGCATCGCGCAGTCCCTGTACTCCCGGGACTACTGGCAGTACCTCACCCAGGGGATCGCCGCCGCCCAGCAGGGCGACGGCAGAATCCTGCTGGCCCTGGGCGACGCGATGAACGGACGCGGCCCGGACGGCCGCTACAGCACCCTCCAGTCCGCCCTCGCCGCCATCACCTGCGCCGACTTCAAACAGCGCTATACGGTCGCGGACATCGAGCGGAAGCTGCCCACCTTCCGTAAGGTCTCCCCCGTCTTCGGCGACATGATGGCGTGGGGCCTGACCCAGTGCACCGACTGGCCGGTCCGCGGCGCCTGGACCACACCCGACGTCAGCGCCAAGGGCTCGGCCCCGATCCTGATCGTCGGCAACATCGGTGACCCGGCCACCCCGTACGAGGGCGCGGGGCGGATGGCGAAGGAGCTGGGCCCCGGGGTCGGGGTGGAGCTCACCTACAAGGGCGAGGGCCATGGGGCGTACGACAGCGGCAACGCATGCGTCCGAAACACCGTCAACGCCTATCTGCTCCGGGGGAAGGTGCCGCCGAAGGGCAAGGTCTGCACCTAGGTCCGGGCCCGTGCCCGGCCCCGCCGCGCCCCGGCCGGCCGCACGAATCGTGACGGCTTTGAGAAGGATCACAGGCGATTCTGTCCCCGCCTCCTCATAGGATCTCCGGATATGCCGAGTTCCACACGCACCATACGGACCAGGGCGCTGGTCTCCGTGACCGCCATGGTCACCCTCATCACCGTCGCGGGCTGCAACGACGACGGGGGAAACGAACAGGGCAAGGCGTCGTCCGGGCCCACGGCGTCGGCCCCGGCCGCGCCCTCCGGCTCCGGCCTGCCGACCTCGCTCACCGGGCAGAAGCTGGACTGGTCGTCCTGCTCCGCCCCGACCGCGATCCAGGGCACCGGTGAGAAACCCGGAAGCCAGTGGGAGTGCGCCACTCTCGAGGCCCCGCTGGACTACTCGAAGCCCAAGGGCGAGACGATCGATCTGGCCATGATCCGCGCCAAGGCCGACGGGCCGGGCAAGCGCATCGGCTCGCTCATCTTCAACTTCGGCGGACCCGGCGGCTCCGGTGTCTCCTCGCTGCCCGGTTTCGCCGACGCCTATGACACCTTGCGCTCCCGCTATGACCTGGTGAGCTTCGACCCGCGCGGGGTCGGGGAGAGCGCCGGGGTGACCTGCCAGAGCGACAAGGAGATCGACGCCTCGGACTCCATCGACGGCACTCCGGACGACGACGCCGAGGTCAAGGCCGCGATGGCGGACGCCCGGGAGTTCATCAAGGGCTGCGAGAAGCGTTCGGGCAAGGTGCTCGCCCATGTGGACACCGTGAGCGCCGCGCGTGACATGGACCTCATGCGGCAGGTGCTCGGCGACGACAAGCTGTCGTACTTCGGCATCTCCTACGGCACCGAACTCGGCGGCGTCTACGCCCATCTGTATCCGAAGAACGTGGGCCGCGCGGTCCTGGACGCCGTGGTCGACCCCACCGAGGACCCCGAGCGGGGCTCCTACGGCCAGGCGAAGGGGTTCCAGCTGGCGCTCGACAACTATCTGAAGGACTGCGCCAAGAAGGGTTCCGCCTGTCCGACCGGTGACGACCCGGCGGCGGGCACCGACCGGATCGTCGCCCTCCTGAAGAAGCTCGACAAGAAGCCGCTGTCCACCGAGAGCGGCCGGAAACTCACCCAGGACGCGGCGCTGGGCGGTATCGCCGCAGCGCTCTACGACAAGGAGAGCTGGAAGTACCTGACGCTCGGGCTCCAGGAGGCCATGCAGCTCGAGGAGGGCAATATGTTGCTCGCGATGGCCGATTCGATGTCCGGCCGCGACGAGGACGGCCACTACAGCAACATCAACGCCGCCAATGCCGCCATCAACTGCGTGGACGACAGGCAGCGTTACACCGTGACCGATGTGAAGGCCCAGCTGCCGCGGTTCCGCAAAGCGTCACCGGTCTTCGGCGAGTATCTGGCCTGGGGCATGCTCGGCTGCACCGGCTGGCCGGTGGACGGCACCACGGACACCCCGGATGTCAGCGCCGAGGGCTCGGCGCCGATCCTCGTGGTCGGCAACACCGGCGACCCGGCCACGCCGTACGAGGGGGCCCGGAAGATGGTCCAGGAGCTGGGCAAGGGCGTGGGCGTCGAGGTCACCTACAAGGGGCAGGGCCATGGCGCGTACAACAGCGGCAACGCCTGCATGACCAAGGCCGTGAACGCCTATCTGCTGGACGGAAAGGTGCCCGCGAGCGGTACGACCTGCGGGTGAAGCCCTTACGGCCCTTACGGCCCTTACGGCAGGCACAAGGGGGCCGGATCGCCGTCGGCGCGGCGATCCGGCCCCCTTGTGCGCGATGCGTCAGGAGATCAGTAGACCGGCTTGTCGGGCTCGATCTGGTTGACCCAGCCGAGCACGCCACCGCCCACATGGACGGCGTCGGCGAAGCCCGCGGACTTCAGGACGGCCAGGACTTCCGCCGACCGGACACCCGTCTTGCAATGCAAGACGATCTTCTTGTCCTGCGGAAGGTCCTGGAGGGCGCCGCCCATCAGGAACTCGTTCTTCGGGATCAGCCGGGCGCCGGGGATCGAGACGATCTCGTACTCGTTCGGCTCGCGGACATCGATGATGTCGATGTTCTCGCCGTCGTCGATCCACTCCTTGAGCTGCTTGGGAGTGATCGTCGAACCGGCCGCCGCCTCCTGGGCCTCCTCCGACACCACACCGCAGAACGCCTCGTAGTCGATCAGCTCGGTGACGGTCGGGTTCGGACCGCAGACCGCGCAGTTCGGGTCCTTGCGGACCTTGACCTGGCGGTAGGTCATCTCCAGGGCGTCGTAGATCATCAGACGGCCGACCAGCGGGTCCCCGGTGCCGGTGAGCACCTTGATGGCCTCGGTGACCTGGATGGAGCCGATGGAGGCGCACAGCACGCCCAGCACGCCACCCTCGGCGCAGGACGGGACCATGCCGGGCGGCGGGGGCTCCGGGTACAGGCAGCGGTAGCAGGGGCCGTGCTCGGACCAGAAGACCGACGCCTGGCCGTCGAAGCGGTAGATCGAACCCCAGACGTACGGCTTGTTCAGCAGCACGCACGCGTCGTTGACCAGATAGCGGGTGGCGAAGTTGTCGGTGCCGTCGACGATCAGGTCGTACTGGGAGAAGATCTCCATCACGTTGTCCGCCTCGAGGCGGCCCTCGTGCAGCACGACATTGACGTACGGGTTGATGCCGAGCACCGAATCCCGCGCGGACTCCGCCTTGGGACGGCCGATGTCCGCCTGGCTGTGGATGATCTGGCGCTGCAAGTTGGACTCGTCGACCTCGTCGAACTCCACGATGCCGAGAGTGCCCACGCCGGCCGCGGCGAGGTACATCAGGGCCGGGGAGCCGAGGCCGCCCGCGCCCACACAGAGCACCTTGGCGTTCTTCAGCCGCTTCTGCCCGTCCATCCCGACATCGGGGATGATCAGATGGCGCGAGTACCTTCGGACCTCGTCGACGGTGAGCTCGGGAGCCGGCTCGACCAGGGGTGGCAGCGACACAGGGACTCCGTAAGGGGAGGGAGCAGACGGTTCACCCCCGCGTGAGCGGGGAGGTTTTCTTCTCGTAACACTGCCACGCCCCATCTCATTCCATGACACGTGGTCCGAGTCGCGAGACGATTTCGTCCCAGTAGCCGGGCAGGCCCTTCCAGGGGGCATCGGCGCAGGTCCGGCCCTCCGGATGGGCCGTACGGTCGGTGAAGTAGACCGTGCCCGCGCCCTGCCAGCGTGCGATCCTCAGCGCCTCCTCCAGATGGCGGCGGGGGACGCCATGCACCTGGTGGCAGAACCGTTCGGGCGGATACCCCGCCGTCCACTCGGCCACCTGGGACCAACGGTAGTCGGCCCAGGCGCCCCGGAACGTCACCAGCTGATCGGCGAGCTCCATATAGCCCTCATGCGGGTGGATGCCCTGGCCGAGCACCAGATGGGCCCCGTCCAGCAGCGCCCGCAGCGTGGCCACCGTACGGCGGACCTCCGGCAGACCGGGGCGGTCCACCGGGCAGCGCTCCAGACAGAAGCCGTCCACCTGGTACCACTCCAGGAAGTGGCTCGCGTCACTGATCACCTCGCCGAAGGGGCGGGTGCCGCAGCGCAGGTCGAGATGGCCCAGCACCCGTACGCCCGTGGCGCGCAGCTTCGCGGCCGCCGTAAGGCAGTGCGGATCCCTGCGCGAGCCGGGGCCACGCGCGACAGTGAGGACCGCCCAGTGCAGGGGCGCGCCGGGGCGGCTCAGCTCGGCCCACTCGGTGGGCGCGACCAGGGGGTGGGCATAGCCGGGCACCCCGAAGCCCAGCCGGGCGGCGGTGGCCGGGACCTCGTGTGAGCGGTCCGCCGGGATCAGATGCGACATGCCGCCTCCATCCAGATGTCGGCGAGCGACTCCTCCAGCGGAATCCTGGAGCGCCAGCCGAGCCGGTCGCGGGCGGTGCGCACATCGGCCTGCTGCCAGCTGCCGCAGCCGTCCGGATACGGGTAGGTGGTCGCGCTGCCCGCGCCTCCCGGGCCGCCGCCGTGCTCGCCGGCCGCCTGGGGGTGGGCGGGCGCATGGCCGTGGGCGGTGGCGTGGCCGTGGGCCGCGCCATGGGGGTGGGCGGGCGCCGGGACATGCACGCCGGCGGCCGCGACGTGATGCGGTCCCCCGCGCCCCGGCGGGCCGTCGATCTCGTGCAGGGCGCCGCCGAAGCCCGCGACCCTGGCGAGCACGGAGGCCGCCTCGCGCAGTCGTACGGCGCGGCCGCTGCCGATGTTGACCACGCCCTGCGCGGCCGACAGCGAGGCCGCGTGGACCGCCCGTGCCACGTCCCGTACGTCCACGAAGTCGCGCTGCACCCCGAGGCCGCTCAGCTTGAGCTCGCTCTCCCCGGACTGCATCGCGCGCCGCATCGCCTCCGCGAGCCGCCCCAGCGGCGAACCGGCCGGAGTGCCGGGCCCCACGGGCGAGAAGACCCGCAGCACCACCGCGTCCAGCCCGGAGCCCAGCACCAGCTCGGTCGCGGCGAGCTTGCTCACGCCGTACGGGCCGCCGGGGCGCGGCACGGCGTCCTCGGCGGTCGACGAGCCGGGCTGCGAGGGCCCGTACTCGGAGGAGCAGCCGATCTGGACGAGGCGGGCGCCGCAGCCGCTGCGGCGCAGCGACTCGCAGACGGTCGCCACGGCGACGGTGTTGTGCCGGGTGAGCTCGCGCGCCCCGCCACGGGTCGCCCCGGCGCAGTTGATCACGACGCCGGGGTGGACCGCGTTGAGGAAGCGGGTCAGCGCGCCGGGGCTGCCGTTGGAGAGGTCGAACCGTACATCCGCGTCGTCGCCGCGGCCGAGCGCGGTGAGCTGGACGGCGGGGTCGGCGAGCAGGTGTTCGGCGACATAGCGGCCGAGAAATCCGCCGGATCCGAGCAACAGGACTCTCATCGGCCGCGCCTCCCCGTACCGGCGCGCTGATCGGTCATGTCGCAGCTCATGTGGTTGCTCCTCGGACTCATTGAGGGGAATGGAAGGGAAGGGACGGGGGGTGGCGGGTTCGGTGGGCGCCTTACGGGGCGCGGTTCGGAGCGGTGCGAGTGATACGGGTGGCACTGACGGTGCGAGTGGTGCGCGCACCGGGGGCGCCATGGGCGGAGGCCCGGCACAGGACGCCGAACGCGTGGATCAGCAGCGCGAGCGCGGCGGCGCCACAGGCGGCCACCGGGACGGCGGCCGCGCCCTGGGCGGCGGTCAGCCGTGCCACGGGCGCGCCGAGCGGCGCGGCGCCCGGCAGCCGGGCGGCCGCGGCCATCGCCAGGGCCGCGGCCTGGACCGCGCAGGCCACGGCGACACCGCTGAGCGCGGCCCGGCGGAAGCCGTGGACGGCGAGCAGCCGGGCGAGGAGCAGCAGCCCGCAGAGCGCCACGACGGCCGCCTCGGCCGTCGACAGGGGCGCGGCGGCGGGAGGCGATCCGGGCACCGTGAGCCGGGCGGCGGGCACCAGGGCCGCCAGCCCGCACAGGTAGGCCGTCACCACGCCCGCGAACAGCGGGCGCACCCCCGCCGCGAACTCATCGAGGCCACGGCCGGCCGCCAGCCTGCGGCGCGCCCTTACGGCGAACCAGCGGGCGCACCACGCGGCGGGCGCGACGGCCAGGGCGAGGAGGACGGCGGCCTCGGCCGCGGGCGCCGCTTCGTAGGGACGGCGTCCGTCCAGGAGCCCGGTGAGCAGCCAGTCCCCGGCGGCGGCGTAGCCGAGCAGCCAGCACGTGCACAGGGCGTGCGCGATACGGCCGCCGCGTCCGCTCCCATGGACGCGCAGGGGGCCGCGGCGCAGGCACAGCCACAGGGCGATGACCGTCAGGAGGGCGCCGCCCGCGCCCACGGCGAGGCCGATGGCGGCGTCCTTACCGACGTTACCGACGGCATCGACATGGGGCACGGCGAAGGCGGTCGCCACGCACAGGGCGCCCGGCAGCAGCCACAACGCCCCGAGAACCATGCGCACGCCCAGCGCGCGCCCCGGCGCGGGGGCGGCCGGGGGCTCGGGCTCCTCGGCGCGCTCCACCCGGGCGTACAGCTCCTCGGCGAGCGAGAAGACATCGCGGTGCCGGAAGCGCGCGGCGGTGCGGTCCGTCACACCGTGGGCCTCCAGCCCGGCGGCGATCTCCAGTGGATCGACCGCGCGGGCGCACAGGTCGTGGTGCCGGTGCATCAGCGCCCGCACCGGATCGGCGGGCCCCCGCCGGCCCTTCCCGGCGCCGGTGCGCGGTGACGCCTCGTCCGGCCGCCGGGAGACCGGCACCCGGGCCCCGGAAAGGGCGCCGGAAAGAGCGCCGGACAGGGCCCCGGGGCCGCGATCGGAATCGGAGGAGGCCGGGTCGAACGGGCCGTTCCACCGGGGAGGCGTGGTCACTGGTGGACCCTCCTTGCTGCGGGCCTCGTTGAGAGGGTCATGCGGACTCCTCGGACGGCCGCGGGCCCACGCCCAGCGGCTCGGGCGGCGGTGGGGTGGCCCAGGTGGGGGTGTGCTCGGGGGCGGGGCGGGCGGCGGGCGGGCCGGGCAGCCAGTGGCCGAAGCCGTCGCCATCGCGGCCCGCGGTCCAGCGCCCCGGCACATGGGCCTCGGCGGGGCGGGCGAACGGCAGCGGCCCGCCGCCCGCACCGACCTCCTCGCGCCGCACCGGGCAGTGCGACATCAGCTCGAGATAGATACCGCGGAAGGCCGCGACGTTCTGCTCGACGGTGAACAGCTCCAGCGCACGGGCGCGCGCGGCGGCGCCCAGGCGCGCACAGCGCTCGGCGTCGCTCAGCAACGCCAAGCACGCATCCGCGAGCGCCCGGGGGTTGCGCGGGGGCACCACGAGTCCGGTGCCGCCGATGACCTCGCACACCGCGCCCACGTCCGTGGACACCGTGGCCCGTCCGCAGAACATCGCCTCGACCAGCCCGACCGGAAAGCCCTCGACCACGCTGGACAGCACCACGACACCGCCCGCCCCATAGGCGTCGGCCAGGGTCGGCACCTCGGGGTCGCCGAGCCGCTCGAAGGAGACCGGGTTGTCACCGGTGGAGTGGGCGTCCGCGGCCTCGTCGGGGAAGAGATGGTCGGCCAGCGCCCGGCAGTGGGCCGGATAGCCGTCGGCCTCCGGGTCGTCACCGCGCCGGGTCTCGATGATCCTCAGCCGTGCGTCCGGCTGCCACCTGCGCACCTCGGCAAAGGCGTGCAGCAGGGCGATGACGTCCTTGGGGGGCTCGATCCGGCCCACCCACACCAGCGTCCGGTCGTCGCCGGGCTGGGCCGCGCCCCGCTCGCCGACCTCGGCGAAGCGGGCGGCGTCCATGCCCGGGTAGACGGTGCGCAGCCGCTCCCGCTCGGCGCCGCACCGCTCCTGCCAGCGGCGCGTATGGGTGTTGCCGGGGGTGATCAGATCCGCGCGGGCGTACGCCTCGGCGGCCAGCAGGCCGTGGAACGCGGCCAGCAGGGTCCGTACCGGCCCGGGGAGCGGCCGCCCGCCCGCCGCACCGGCCGCGCCCGCCAGATAGCACTCGCGCAGCCGTACGCCGTACTCGGTGAGCAGCAGCGGGGTGCCGAAGCGGCGCTTGGCCAGCAGTCCGGGGAGCACGGCCGCGCCACCGGTGGCGGCGTGGCACAGATCCACCCCGGACAGCCCCGGGTCGCCGCCGGCCCCGTCGCCGTACCAGTCGAGCGACAGCGGGCGCAGGGCGCGCTCCAGCGCCTCGGTGACGGTCAGCAGATCGGCGGCCCGCGCCCGCTGGGCGCCGTGCGGCGCGCCCAGGGTGCGGCACGCCCGCTCCAGCGTCCTTACGGCGTCCTCGGAGCGGAGCGCGGCGGACAGCCCGCCGTACTCCCCCGCCAGATCGGCGAGGCCGTGGAGAGCATTGGCGAAACGGTCCGCCTGGACCGTGGTGCGTCCGGGCGCACAGGAGCCATGGGGCGCGCCGGAACCGTAAGGCGCGCTGATCGCCGCGGCCAGCTCCCCGAAGTGCTCGGCGAACCGCCGCCGCTGCCGCCGGCCGCCCCGCCCGCCCGGCCGGCGCTCCGGCTCCCCCCACAGCGGCGCGGTGCGCACCCAGCCGACGTTGCGCGGCAGATCGCCCCAGCCCCCGGCCTCCTGGCCGGGGTCGCGGCCGAGCGCGTACACCTCGAACTCATGCTGGGCGAGCCCGCGCACCAGCCGGTCGCACCACACCCGAGCATCACCCGTCGCATACGGATACCCACCCTCCGTGAGCAGTCCCACGCGCATGAGCGCACCCCCGATCTCCCAAGCGGGCCGTTGCTCCTGCCGCCGTCACCGGCGGCGGCCGCCGCCGTCAGGCAGCGGGAGCACGTTATGCGCGCAGGGCCATGGTGCGACGGACGGTTGTCCGTGGCACCACCGGAAGGGGTGAACGCACGTGACCTATCGGGAATTCAGGCGTTGCGAGGCGCTATACGGGCCGGAGCGCGGCCGTCAGCCCTTGGGGAACGGCCAGGCGTTGGGGCGGCAGGTGGCGCCGTCCGTCGACAGGAACTTGGTCTGCTGCATCATCACCGGTGCGAGCGCGCCCTGTTGGGAGCAGATCTCGTGGTTGTGGCCGAGACGGTGGCCGACCTCGTGGTTGATGAGCATCTGACGGTACGAGTGCATCTTGTCGTCGCCGAAGGTCTTGGCGCCCTGTGCCCACCGATAGGCGTTGATCATGACGCGCTCGGTCGACGCCGAGTCGCAGGAGACGTTGTCCTCGGTGGTGTCGAGGCCGGACTTGGCGCACCACGTCGCCGTGGTCCCGGGGCTCGCGAGCGTGATGACGAAGTCCGCATGCCCGGACGAGACCCGCTCGAAGGTGCGAACGCCGCCGTGGCCCCAACTGCGGTCGTCGTTGAGCGTCTTGTGCACGGCCTCGGCGAACAGCTCGCCGTCGAGCGGCAGGTCCTTCTCCACATCGACGCGGTAGCGCAGCAGCTGGCCCCGGCCGGGGGCCTTGTCGTGCCCGCCGACGGTCCGGAAGGCGCCGGATCCGCGCAGCTTGGCGTCGAGCGGATACAGGGCCGCCATCTTCGCGTCGTAGGTGACGGGCGCCGGGGAGCCCGCCGGGCGGGCCGGCGCGCGGCCGTCGTCGGCGCGGGACGCGGTATCGCCACCGCTCTCCGAGCCGCCCCGGGACTGCGTCTTACCGCCGCTCTGCGGTCCGCTCGCGACCTGTCCGGCCACCACGACGGCCAGCACGGTGGTCACGGCCGCGGCGGCGACACCGGTGAACGTGCGCCCCTTACCGCCCTTGGCCGCACCGCGCGCTCCCTTGCCCGAGGGCTCACTCCCGTCGTCGTCCGGCCCACTGCCTCCGTCGCCGCCCGAGCCGCCGCCGATCCCGCCGGAGGGGCCGGCCGCCGTCCGCGTACGGCGCTGCGGGGGGACTCCGCCCGGCGCCCCCGCGGCGAACACGTCGTCGCCGTCGCAGTCCAGGGCGTCGAAGGTGTCGAACGCCTCGATGTACTCCTTGCGCGGACCGGGCATCAGACCGGCCGCGCCGCCCGTGCCGCCCGTGGTCGGGCGCTGCGGCGGGTTCATGGTGCGCATGCCGTAAGGGGGCCGCGGCGGACCGCCCGGCCCCACGGGGCCTCTGGGACCGCCGGGACCGGCGCCGCGGCCGCCGACCGCGCCCCAGCCGCCGCCCGCCTCGCGCTGCTCGGGGTGGTCGCCTCTGGTGCGCGCCACGGGCCCGCCCGCTCCGTACGGCAGTCTGGGCACGCCCTGCGGCGGCGTCACTCCGGGGTCGGGGGCTCCCTGCCCCGGTACGCCGCGCCGACGGCGCCCCGTACCCGGTCCGTCCTCGTCGGCCATGGGGGGCGCGCCGGGTGCGATGTGCTCGACGAACTCGGGGCCCGGGCCGTGTCCTTGACCGGAGCCCGCCGCGACGGACCGGCGATCCCGGCCCTCCTGGCTGCCACGTGCGCTGTGTTTACCCACGCGCCGCACCGCTCCCGTCCACGCCGGACACCGGTGCGGCCCCCCACGCCTCCCGGCTCTCCCGGTCATCTCGTTCGTCAACGTCATCGAGCAGCTCGCGCATCCCGCGCGCCACTGTTTCCGGATACTCCATCATCGCGACGTGCCCGGCGTCCAACAGTGTCAACAGGCGCGAGTCGCGGAAGGTTGCGTTCGCCCGCCGCGCCATCCTGAACGACACCAGCTGGTCCCGGCCGCCGTAGACGAGCAGGGTCGGGGCGAGCACCCGCTCGGCCTGACGCCACAGGGAGTGCTGACCGCCCAGGGTGTAGGAGTCGACGACACCGCGTGCCGAGCGGCTGAGCGCGTCCCAGAAGTACGGGAGGGCGAGCCGGCGCTCGAACTCCTCGACCGCGTAGGCGAAGTCCTCCTGGCTGACCAGGGACGGATTGCCGAAGGTGAGCAGCATCACCTCGCGGGTGCGCCGCTCCGCGTCCCAGTCCCTGGTCATGCGGGTGAACAGCCGGGTCACCCCGGGCACCGCGAGCAGACCGGTCGGCACCGCGCTGCGCTGCGGGCGCAGCTCGGGCAGCGCGGGCGAGACGAGCGTGAGGGTGCGCACCAGATCGGGCCGCACCGCCGCGACGCGCGTGCTGATCGAGCCGCCCATCGAATTGCCGACCAGATGGACGGGCCCGCGGTCCCGCGCGTCGAGGTAGCGGATCACGGCGCGGGCATGGCCGGTGATGGAGTAGTCGCCGTCGTCCGGCGGCGGGGAGTCGCCGAAGCCGGGGAGGTCGAGCGCCTCGCCCTCCACCCGGTCGGCGAGCAGCTCCATCAGCGCCGACCAGTTCTGCGAGGAGCCGCCGAGACCGTGGACGAAGAGCGCGGGCGGCAGTCCGGAGGCGGACGGCGGACGGCAGCGCACGGTCATCGTGAGCCCCGGAAGGGAGGCGGTCCGCAGCTTCTCGCCCGCTCCGACCCGCACGGGCCTCGCGGGCGGGACCGCCGCGACGATGCGGGCTTCCGGCGGCTCGGTCGAAGACATGCGGCAATGTTACGAGACGATCACGCGCACGACCGTGTGTTCGCGCTCACAGACCACGTAGCGTCCGAAAGTGACCTCTCCTAGGCTCGTAAGTCACAGGGGCGATCACCTTGCCACTGGGCAGCCGCCACGGGGTAGCCGTCAGGGGGAAGCCACCACTGGCGAGCCGCCGGTGCGAAGCGCCACAGGGAACAAGGAAGGGGAGTACATGTCCATCGACCCATCCGACCCCGACACCTTCGAGGACTCCGTCGAGAACAGCGACGAGACGACCGTGTACGACGTCGAGGCGCCCGAGGCGGACGCCGTCGAGCAGCATCTCGAGGTGCGCCACCGCCGCGACGAACGGCCCAGGGCGGACGAGCTCGCGGAAGCCAACGAGGCCGACCGGGCGGAACAGGCCCGGGTCGTCGAGGAGAACGAGGAGGACTACCGGTGACCAGCGTCATTTGTGGCCTTTTCATAGTGTCCGGTCCGTGAAATTCTCCGCACGAACAGCGCGCCGCACTGTTACCCAAAAGTACGATGGCGGACGCGATGGACATCGTGCACAGGGATTCATTCATTGGGAGGCGGCGTGACAGCCATCGAGCAGACCGAGGCGCGCCCACGGGGTACGCGCCTGCCGCGCCGAGCCCGACGTAATCAGCTCCTGGGAGCCGCACAGGAGGTCTTCGTCGCACAGGGCTACCACGCGGCCGCGATGGATGACATCGCCGAGCGCGCCGGGGTCAGCAAGCCGGTGCTCTACCAGCACTTCCCGGGCAAGCTGGAGCTGTATCTGGCCCTGCTCGACCAGCACTGCGAGGCTCTGCTCCAGGCGGTGCGCACCGCGCTCGCGTCGACCACCGAGAACAAGCAGCGCGTCGCGGCGACCATGGAGGCGTACTTCGCCTACGTCGAGGAGGAGGGCGGCGCCTTCCGGCTCGTCTTCGAGTCCGATCTGACCAACGAGCCCGCGGTGCGCGAGCGCGTGGACCGCGTCTCGCTCCAGTGCGCCGAGGCGATCAGCGAGGTCATCGCCGAGGACACCGGGCTGTCCACCGATGAATCGATGCTGCTGGCCGTGGGCCTCGGCGGGGTCTCCCAGGTGGTCGCGCGCTACTGGCTCTCCAGCGGGAGCGGCGTCCCGCGGGACACCGCCGTGCAGTTGCTCACCTCGCTGGCCTGGCGCGGTATCGCGGGCTTCCCGCTGCACGGAGCCGAGGGCGGCCACTGAGCGCACATCCCGGCGGCGCGGAGCGGCGAGCTGCCGTGTTCGCTGCGGGCGTGCGCCCGCGGCCCCGGGGGATGTCCGGGCGCGACTAATGTGTGCTGGGTACAGCGCGGATGGCCGCGCTACCCCAATTGACCGTCGGAGGGACAAGGCCGTGGAGGTCAAGATCGGCGTGCAGCACGCGCCCCGCGAGATCACCTTGGAGAGCGGGCAGTCTGCCGAGGAGGTCGAGCGCCTGGTGGCCGAGGCGCTCGGCGGCAAGGCTCAGGTGCTGGCACTGGAGGACGACCACGGCCGCAAGGTCCTGGTCCCGGCCGACCGGCTCGCCTACATCGAGATCGGCGAGCCGACCGCCCGCAAGGTCGGTTTCGGCGCGGCCTGAGGGTTTGCGGCCTGAGGGTTTACCGACGGCGGCGGGGTTCGGTGGAGCAGTCCACCGAACCCCGCCGCCGTTTGCGCGCGCTCACACGCCCCCCGCTCGCCGGGCGCCACAGACCGCCCCCGCCGAAAGGGTTGCCTCCGGTTGGGCACGGGTAGGACGGGCTCGACCGGCACGTGATCACCTATCGGTCCCGGTCCGCTCACGGGAAGGACGCGCCAATGCTGTTCTGGGAAGCGCTCGCCTCGGTACTGATCGGTCTCGTCATCGCGTACGGGGCGCTCCACCGGCTCCCCCGAAGGCTGCCCGCGCGGCCGCTCGTCCTGTCCACCGGCCCCGCCGCCGCGCTGCTGGGCGCTCTGCTGACCCATACGGTGCTGGGCTCGGGCCATACGGCGGCGGTGCTGTTCGTGGCGCTGGTCTTCTCGGCTGCGCTGCTGTCGCTGCTCATCCGTCCCGCCAGGACGCGCCGCGGGCGTTCGGTCCCGGCGTAAGACCTGTCCAGCCGGGCTCCGGAGCACCACCGGCCGCCGAAGCCCCCCGTTCCGTTCCCTCGCCGTCCGGTACCGGCGGCCGTCCGGGACTGGCCGTGCGGGCCTAGGCGGCGAGCCCCAGGGCGGCCATCCGTTTGGTGTGGGCCTCGGTGATCCGGGAGAACATCCGGCCCACCTCCGCCAGGTCGAACCCGTCGGCCACCCCGCCGACCAGCATCGTGGAGAGCGCGTCGCGGTCCGCGACCACCCGCTGGGCCTGCGACAGCGCCTCGCCCATCAGCCGCCGCGCCCACAGCGCCAGCCGCCCGCCGACCCGCGGATCGGCCTCGATCGCGGCACGCACCTTCTCGATCGCGAACGAGGCGTGTCCGGTGTCGTCGAGCACCTGGAGCACCAGATCGCGGGTGTCGGAATCCAGCCGGGCCGCGACCTCGCGGTAGAAGTCGCTGGCGATCGAGTCGCCCACGTACGCCTTGACCAGGCCCTCAAGCCAGTCGGACGGCGCGGTCTGGCGGTGGAACCCGTCCAGCGCCGCCGCGAACGGCTCCATGGCCGCCGTCGGCTGCTCGCCGATCGCCGAGAGCCTGCCCCGGAGCCGCTCGAAGTGCTGGAACTCGGCGGACGCCATCTTCGCCAGCTCCGCCTTGTCCTCGAGCGTGGGCGCCAGCTTGGCGTCCTCCGCCAGCCGCTCGAAGGCGGCCAGCTCGCCGTAGGCGAGGGCGCCGAGCAGATCCACCACGGCGGCCCGGTACTGCGGATCGGCGGCCGCCGTGTCCCAGTCCTGGGCGGCGATCCCGGTGGGCTCCGGGGCCTTCTCCCCGCCGCCCTTCCCCGAAGCTGCGTGGTCCCCGGCGCGGTCCCCGGTGGTCGCGGCGGGCGTCTCAGCGGGCGTCTCAGGCGTGTCAGGCGTCTCCATGGAGCGCACAATAGCCCGCTCCGCGCCCCGGGGAAGGGCCTGGTCAGCCATGCCCCCGGATGCCCCGCATCGGACAGCCCGGTCACAGATGCGTACTTCCGGGGTACAGTGATAAATGCGCCCGTCGAGTATCGGCGGGTTGTTCCACGAATGCGGATGCCCGGTCGGTGGCCCGATCGGCTCCAAACCCGACCGCCCTCCGCGCGGCGCGCATCTGCGAATGCGCACGGCAGGAGGGACCCGCTCGCGGCGTGATCGCTCGAGCGAAGGCCGTGGTCCCGCGCCGAACCAGCCGCCCCCAGGCTGGTGCACCCGGGCGCCGTGCGACCCCCTTCGCCGCCTCCCGCCGCGCTCACAGAAGAGGCAAACATCCTGACCACCTTCCGAGAACTCGGGATCCTCCCCGAGACGGCCGAGGCCCTGGAAGCCGTCGGCATCACGTCCCCGTTCCCCATCCAGGAGATGACGCTTCCGGTCGCCCTCTCCGGCACCGACGTCATCGGCCAGGCCAAGACCGGCACCGGTAAGACGCTGGGCTTCGGCCTCCCCCTGCTGGAGCGCGTCATCGTCCCCGCGGACGTCGAGGCCGGCCGGGCCAAGCCCGAGCAGCTGTCCGACGCCCCGCAGGCGCTCGTGGTCGTCCCCACCCGCGAGCTGTGCCAGCAGGTGACCAACGACCTTCTGACCGCCGGTAAGGTCCGCGCCGTCCGCGTCGTGTCGATCTACGGCGGCCGCGCCTACGAACCGCAGGTCGAGGCCCTGAAGAAGGGCGTCGACGTGGTCGTCGGCACCCCGGGCCGGCTGCTGGACCTGGCGGGCCAGAAGAAGCTGCGGCTCTCCGCCGTCAAGGCGCTCGTCCTCGACGAGGCCGATGAGATGCTCGACCTGGGCTTCCTGCCCGACGTCGAGAAGATCATCCAGCTGCTGCCCGCCAAACGCCAGACGATGCTCTTCTCGGCCACCATGCCGGGCCAGGTCATCTCGCTGGCCCGGCGCTATATGTCGCAGCCCACGCACATCCGGGCCACCGCGCCGGACGACGAGGGCGCCACCGTGGCCAACATCACACAGCATGTCTTCCGCGCCCACTCCCTGGACAAGCCGGAGGTCGTGGCGCGCGTGCTGCAAGCCGAGGGCCGCGGCCTCGTGATGATCTTCTGCCGTACGAAGCGGACCGCCGCCGATATCGCCGATCAGCTCGCGCGCCGTGGGTTCGCCTCCGGCGCGGTCCATGGCGACCTCGGCCAGGGGGCCCGCGAGCAGGCGCTGCGCGCCTTCCGCAACGGCAAGGTCGACGTGCTGGTGTGCACCGACGTCGCCGCGCGCGGCATCGACGTCGAGGGCGTCACGCATGTGATCAACTACCAGTCGCCCGAGGACGAGAAGACCTATCTGCACCGCATCGGCCGTACGGGCCGCGCGGGCGCCTCGGGCACCGCCATCACGCTCGTCGACTGGGACGACATCCCGCGCTGGCAGCTGATCAACAAGGCGCTGGACCTGACGTTCAACGAGCCGGAGGAGACGTACTCCACCTCCGAGCACCTCTACGAGCTGCTGAGCATCCCCGAGGGCACCACCGGTGTGCTCCCGCGTGCCGAGCGCACCCGGGCCGGACTCGCCGCCGAGGAGATCGAGGACCTGGGCGAGACCGGGGGCCGGGCCGGCCGCGGCCGCCGGGCCGCCGCCCCGGCCAAGGAGGAGCGCCCCGCGCGCAACCGCCGGGTGCGGCGCCGCACCCGTGGCGGTCTGACCCTGGACGGCGAGGGTGCCCCGGAGGGGGCGACGGCGGCCGAGTCCGCCGCCGACACCGCCGAGGGCGCCACCGAGCCCCGTAGGCCCCGCCGACGCCGCCGTACGCGCGGCGGTCTGGCGCCGGCCGCCCCCGAGGCGGCCACGGCCGCCGTCGACACGGCGGAGGCGGCCCAGCCGGAGGCGGAGGCGGCAGACGCCCCCGCCAAGCCGCGCCGCCGCCGCACCCGGGGCGCCGCCAAGGCCGCCGAGTCGGCGACAGCGGCGGTCGAGACCGCCGAGGGCGCCACGGAGGAGTCCGCGAGCGCCATCGAGGCGGCGGAGACGGCCGTGGCGACGGCGGAGGCTCCGGAGACCGTGGAGGCCGTGGAGGCTCCCGCCAAGCCGCGCCGCCGCACCCGCGCCAAGGCAGCCGAGGCCACCGAGACCGTCGAGACGGCCGAAGGCACCACCGAGGCCCCTGACGCCGACGAAGCCGCCAAGCCGCGGCGCCGGACCCGCGCCAAGGCCGCCGAGGCGGCCCAGACCGCCGTGGAGACGGCCGAGGGTACGACGGAAGCCGCAGAGGCTCCCGCCAAGCCGCGCCGCCGTACGCGTGCCAAGGCGGCCGAGGCGGCCCAGACCGCCGTGGAAGCGGCCGAGGGCACGGCGGACGCGGTGAAGGCCGCCGGGACCGCCGAGGCGCTGCCGGAGGCCGCAGAGGCCCCCGCCAAGCCCCGCCGCCGCACCCGCACCAAGGCAGCCGAGGCCACCGAGACGGCCGAAGGCACCACGGAGGCCACCGACGCCGGTGAGGCCGCCAAGCCCCGGCGCCGCACCCGCGCCACCGCCAAGGCCGACACCGCCGACGCACAGCCTGAGGCGGAGGCCGCCGAGGCTCCCGCCAAGCCGCGCCGCACTCGCGCCAAGGCGGCCAAGGCCGAACCCGAGGCTGGGGCTGAGGCTGAGGCCGGGACCGGGGCCGACGAGGCCGCGCCCGCCAAGCCCCGGCGCCGGACCCGCGCCAAGGCGGCCGAGGCCGCCGAGGCCGCCGAGGCCGCGGTCGAGGGCTGACACGGCACCGCGTGACAGCACACGCCCAGGGGCCCGCACCGCGACACCGTGGTGTGGGCCCCTGGGTGTTCACGTGCCGTTTCCCACGAGCTGTATAGCCTCATCCCCATGAGCAGGCCGCCCTTCCTCACACTGCCCGCGAGCGCCCGCGCGTACCGTCTCCGCACCGCGCGCGGGGAGTTCGCCGTCCATGACGCGCGGCCCGCTTCGGCGGCGCGCGGGACCGTCCTGCTGGTCCCGGGGTTCACCGGGAGCAAGGAGGACTTCATCGCGCTGCTGGAGCCGCTCGCCGCGGCCGGCTTCCGGGCCGTCGCCGTCGACGGGCGCGGGCAGCACGAGAGTCCTGGCCCCCGTAAGGAGGCCGCGTACGCCCGGAACGAGCTGGCCCTGGACCTGCTCGCGCAGGCCACCGCCCTGAGCGCGGCGACCGAGGACCCCGTCCATCTGCTCGGGCATTCGCTCGGCGGGCTGATCTCACGGGCCGCCGTACTGCGCGACCCGGGGGCGTTCGCCTCACTGACGATCATGAGTTCCGGCCCGGCGGCCATCTCCTCCCCGCAGCGCGCCCGGATCAAGCTGCTGATCGACGCGCTGACCGTGATGGACATGGAGTCCGTATGGCAGGCGATGCGCGAGCTGGATCCGCCCGAGGCGGCCGACGAGGCGACACCGCCCGGGGTGGCGGAGTTCCTGCATCAGCGCTGGCTGGGGACCGTACCCGAGCAGCTGATCGTCACGGGGCGGCAGCTGTCAGAGGAGCCGGACCGGGTCGATGAGCTGGCGGCGCTGCGGCTGCGCACCCATGTGCTGTCCGGCGAGGCGGACTACGCCTGGCCGGTGCCGCTGATCGACGAGATGGCCGAACGGCTGGCCGCCCGCCGGACCGTGATCGAGGGCGCCGGGCACTCCCCCAACACCGAGCGGGCCCACCCCACCGCCGACGCCCTGGTCTCCTTCTGGCGCGACGTGGGCTGAACCCGAGGACGTCGCCGTCGTCGCCGAGCCGGAGGCGGATCGGAAGGCGCTCAGTACTGCGCCTGGAGATGCTCCCAGAACCCGTCCCGCAGGGCGCGCCGCAGATCGGCGTGGGCGCGCAGCGAGAGCCGCAGCAGCCCCTCCGCGTCGATCAGCAGCTCCTGGTCCACGGAGCCGGGCAGATAGGGGTGGCCCGGCAGCAGGTCCGCGAGGGTCTCCCGACCGCGTGAGGACAGCCACTGGGCGGCGATCTGCGCCCCGACGAAGCGCACCTCGTCCCGGGTCGGGGCGGGCCCGCACAGCGGCGCGTCGCCGTTCGGCTCGTAGCCGGTGGCCCGCCGGGTGACATACGGCTTACAGAAGTCGAGGTCGAAGGTGCGCTGGCTGTCGACCTCCCACAGCAGCGGCTCGGCCTGGTTGCGCCCGTCGAGGGCCTCGATGCCCCACAGGTGGACGCGGGCCCCGTAGCCCTGGGCCGCCTCGACGGCGGAGACCAGGTCCTCGTCGCCGCCGATCAGCACGGCGTCGCCGATGGCGCGGTGGCGGGCGAGGGACTCCAGGTCGGAGCGGATGAGCGAGTCGACGCCCTTCTGCTGGTTGTTGGCGTTGAGGTTGCCGAGCCGGACCTTGACGTCGGGCAGCTCCGCGATGCTCTGCTGCTCCGCTGTGTGGATCCGGCGCCGGGCGCCGTCGAACCAGTAGACGCGCAGCAGCCTGCTGTCCGGGAAGATCGTGCGCGCCTTGTCGATGAACGCCTCGATGAGCCCCTCGGCGTCCAGCTCGAACGCGCGGCGGTCCTCCGTGCCCGCGACGAGGCGGCCGGCGGCCGCGTAGACATACCCCGCGTCAACGAAGATCGCGTGGGTCGAGGGTGTGGTCGCGACCTCGGCGAGCACCCGCTGAAGCAGCTCGTTGGTGCGCTCGATGCCCGCGGCGATCGAGGCGAGGTCTGGTTGGCCCGGAGGCGTGGCTTCACTCATACGCGGTTCATTCTCCGGGCGGCCTCATGAGGGGCACAACCGGACCCCACCCCCGCCGCCGGAAGGTATTTAGGCTGCGAAAAATTTTTATTAGCGTAGGGAATGTTTTCGGGGGACGCCCTCGTTGAACAGGTACAGGAGGGCGCGGCAGCGACGCTGCGCGGCTCCGTACACATCAAGTTCTCCTTCAGGAGGATCAGACGAAGGGAGAAGCCTTGCGCTTCGAGATCATGCGCCTTGACGATGTCGATGGCACCGCCATC
Organism: Streptomyces malaysiensis subsp. samsunensis; assembly: GCF_024519315.1. Taxonomy (GTDB): domain Bacteria; phylum Actinomycetota; class Actinomycetes; order Streptomycetales; family Streptomycetaceae; genus Streptomyces; species Streptomyces malaysiensis. The sequence goes on from NZ_JANIIC010000044.1 coordinate 57,620, forward strand.
GAGAGCACCGTCGTAGACGCCGCCTCCGTCAACCGGATCGTGCAGCAGGCCGCCGCTATCGGCCAGCGCATCTACATCCGCCCAGCCGACACCGTAGCCCGGTAGTGCCGTAAGGCCCTACAGCCGCACAGAGCGTCGAGCGCCCCCGTACGCGACGGTACGGGGGCGCTCGTGGCATGTCAGGCCGTGTGGGCCACCTGGATGACACCGTTGATGATCTGCTGCACCGCGATGGCGGAGAGCATCATCCCGGACAGCCGGGTGACCAGCACCACTCCGCCTTCCTTGATCACGCGAATGATCAGCAGGGAGTAGCGCATGGTGAGCCAGAGCACGCCGTGCATGGCCGCGATCGCGCACCACACCGCCACCTGATCACCGACCCCATGGGCGTGCTGGACGGCGAGGATCACCGAGACGATCGCGCCCGGTCCCGCCAGCAGCGGCATGCCGAGCGGCACGAGCGCGACATTGACGTCCTTGGTCTGGGTCGGCTCGTCGTTCTTACCGGTCAGCAGATCGAGCGCGATCAGCAGAAGCAGCAGCCCGCCCGCGATCATCAGCGCGGGGACCGAGACATGCAGATAGTCGAGGATCTGCTGACCGCCGATGCCGAAGACGGCTATGACGCCGAAGGCGACGGCCGCCGCCTGGCCCGCCATCCTGCGCTGCACCTTGACCGGACGGCCCGAGGTCAGCCCGAGGAAGATGGGCGTGATGCCCGGCGGGTCCATGATCACGAAAAGGGTGAGAAAGAGGGATCCGAATACGGCGACGTCGAACACGGTGAATTGCCTTGCGAGGGACGAGTACGAGGACGAGCGGCGGTGCCGTGCCGATGCGGCACGGAAACGCGGGGCAGGCGCGGGAAGGGGCCGGGACGGGAAGAGCGAGAACGGACGGGGTCCGCTCAGCCGCCCGTGCCCGGCACCGGGAAGGCCCCGGTCGCCCGGCGCACGATCTCTCCGTAGACCTCGGGATCGGTCGTGTACTCACCGAGCCGACACGCCTTACGGCTGCCGTGGTAGTCGCTGGAGCCGGTGGTGAGCAGACCGAGCTCGGCGGCGAGACCGCGCAGCCGCTTACGGGTGTCCTCGCCATGGTCCATGTGGTCGACCTCGATGCCGTCCAGGCCCGCCGCCGCCAGCTCGCCGATCGCGCTCTCCGGGACGCACTGGCCCCGCTTGACGGCCAGCGGATGGGCGAAGACCGCGACCCCGCCGGCGCCCTTGACCAGCCGGATCGCCTCGAAGGGGTCCAGCTCGTGCTTCTCCACATGCGCGCGGCCGCCGTCGGCCAGCCAGTCCGGGGTGAAGGCGTCCGAGACGCTCTCCACGACGCCCAGCTCGACCAGCGCGGTGGCGATATGCGGCCGCCCCACGGCGCCGTCCCCGGCGATCTCCGCCACCCGATCCCAGGTGATCGGCACATCCAGCTCACGCAGCTTGGCGACCATCGCCTGGGCCCGGGGCACCCGGTCGTCGCGCACCAGCTCGCGCTCGCGCGACAGCTCGGGCTCGACCGGGTCGAAGAGGTACGCCAGCATGTGCAGGCTGACCCCGTTCAGACGGCAGGACAGCTCGGCGCCGGTGACCAGCGTCAGCCCGGCGGGCAGCGCCCGGGTCGCCTCCTCGTAGCCGCCTACGATGTCGTGGTCGGTGAGCGCGATGACGTCCAGACCCTCGGCGACGGCGTTGCGCACCAGCTCGGCGGGGGTGTCCGTACCGTCCGACGCAGTGGAGTGGGTGTGCAGATCGATGCGCACGGCACGGACTCCAAGCTGCGTTCGGGATGGACCTAGGTGATGCCCCAGCATAACCACGCCCGGACAGGCCGGTGTCAGCGCCCCCGGGCCCGCGCATCAGCCACCGGCAGCGGCGGAACTCCCAGTGCCAGAACACCGGCGGCTGAGCTCCAACGGTGAAACGCCGACGGCGAAAAGGGCTCAGGGCGTGAGCAGCCTCGGTGAGAGCGCCCCGCAGGGCACCAGGTCGACCTCGGCGCCCGCGTCCCGCAGATCGGTGAGCACCATCTCGTCGTACATCAGCAGCCCGGTCTGCTCGGGCCAGACGACCGCCCACAGCCACAGCCCGCACGCCTCGCCCGCGAAGACCGCGCGGTCGTCCGGGGTGCCCTCGACATGCCACAGCGGGGTGGGCCGCCCGGCGGCCAACACCTTGACGTGCGGCGGCTTGTCCACCCGCATCCCCGGCCCCGGGTCGGGCCCCGGGATGCCCGCGAAGCGCGCGCCGAGCCCGACGCCCAGCTCCTCGGCGATCAGCAGCAGCTCCCCCACGCCGCCCAGCGGCCCCGGGCCGGAACAGGCAACGGCGGTGGCGCGGCCGCCGCTGCGGTCGTCCCCGGCGCAGGCCACCCCCGTGAACAGCCAGCCCACGGGCAGCGGCCACGGCATCCATACGGGCACCCGGGCGCGGTTGGTGACCACCACGAGTGCTTCGACGCTCGGCGGAACGACCGGCTGGAGGGGGTGCACCGTGCCATGCACTCCGCACTGCCAGGAGTCGGCGAAGAGACCGGGCGCTCGCACCCGGCCACCGCACTTCGGGCAACTGGGTTCGCCCCTCATAGGGCCCCACGGTCCTCCCCGGTCGTCGTCGCGTCAAGGACGATCACCCGTCCGGAGGTCACTTCCCGCAAGAGTTCCCCACCGGTGCCCGGCTCTTGCGGGCCCGGCGGGTCCTCCCCGCGGACATACGGGTCTCAGCCCGTCAGCGGCACCCCGGAGCGCACCGGGTCGCGCAGATCCGTACCGTGCCGCAGCCAGCGGTCCTGGAGGGCGCCGGCGCCGTGCACCCGCTTCCACGCCGCCTCGTTCGCGGTCATCGGCAGCAGCGGCAGGAAGCGCACCGGCTCCATGGGCTCGAGCAGCTCCAAGTCCTCGACCAGGCCGCCCGGTTCGGCGACCAGGACGGTGGTGTAGGGCGCCCCGGGCCACAGCGGCCCGCCGAGGTCCAGCGACGCGCCGGGGGTCACCACGACCCCCTCGACCTGGGGCGAGGCGGCCAGTACGGCGAGCGGCCGGAGCACCTCGTCGAGGACGGAGAGGTCGGGGCCGCGGCCGCCGGCCCGTACGGTCAGCACCAGCTCGGCGCGCGGCCCGTGCAGGGGGTCGGCGACGGCGGCGGTCGGGCTGGTCATCGGATGGGCCGACATGCCGAGGGTGGCGTAGCGGATCACATCGCTGTCGTCCCGGAATCGCAGCACCTCGATGCGGTCCGTACCGACGAAGGTGACGGCGGCGCGGGCGTCCGGCTCGCCCAGCACGGTGATCAACCGGGCCTCGACCAGCTGAAGAACGTCTGACATGCGGTGAGCATAGATCGCGTATCGAACAGGCAAAGCGGGGACGTAACGGTTCTGCCGACTGATAGCCTTAACCCTTGCCCAGGGAGTTACACGTCGTCCCTCACGGGGGACCGGCCGGAGGAGGTGGGGCTGCGGTGGATCCTAGTCGACCGTGCAGTACCGACAGTTCTCCCGTCGTTTCCCCTTGGTATGCGACCGCATGATCTGAAGCCTTCCGTACCCCGCCCACCGGCGGTGAAACACGCGAAGCCAACTCGCATCCAGGGCATCTGACGGTAGAGCGCCTTCGTACCGCTTTGTTCAAGTTCCATGAACTGCCGTCAGTGCCATCGCACGGAGCGCCGCCCGCTTTGCGGACGTACGGGCATCGGATGTCGTACGTCCACCTTCCGGGCGCAGCGCTGCGCCGCGCGCCCGCCGCTGACGGCCGGCCCGTGAAGGAGCCCGTCATGTCGATGATCCGTGACCTGCGCGCAGCCGTCCGCCCCGCCCTGCGCCGTTCCCGTACCGCCAGCGACTACGACGCCACGCGTGACCCGTCGGTCACCAGCGCCGTGGTCGACTGCGCGGTCTACCGGGACGGCAAGCGGGTCAGTGACCATGTGAGCCCGGCGAAGGCCATGGAGCGGGTCCGCCAGGAGGGCGGGTTCGCCTGGATCGGGCTGCACGAGCCCACCGAGCGCGAGTTCGCGGGGATCGCCCAGGAGTTCGGGCTGCACCCGCTGGCCGTCGAGGACGCCGTGCAGGCCCATCAGCGACCCAAGCTGGAGCGGTACGACGAGACCCTCTTCACCGTCTTCAAGACCATCCACTACGTGGAGCACGCCGAACTCACCTCGACCAGCGAGGTGGTGGAGACCGGTGAGGTGATGTGCTTCACCGGCCGGAACTTCATCGTGACCGTGCGGCACGGCGGCCAGGGCTCGCTGCGCGCCCTGCGCCACCGGCTCCAGCAGGACCCGGAGCTGCTCACCAAGGGCCCCTCGGCGGTGCTGCACGCCATCGCCGACCAGGTCGTGGACGGCTATCTGGCGGTCGCCGACGCGGTCCAGGACGACATCGACGAGGTCGAGATCGACGTCTTCTCGGCCGCGACCTCCCGGCGGGGCGGCGACGCGGGCCGGATCTACCAGCTCAAGCGCGAGGTCCTGGAGTTCAAGCGGGCCGTCTCACCGCTGCTGCGGCCGATGCAGCTGCTGAGCGAGCGTCCGATGCGGCTGGTGGACCCGGACATCCAGAAGTACTTCCGGGATGTCGCGGACCATCTGGCGCGGGTCAACGAGCAGGTGCTGGCCTTCGACGACCTGCTGAACTCGATCCTCCAGGCCAATCTGGCGCAGGCGACGGTCGCGCAGAACGAGGACATGCGGAAGATCACGTCCTGGGCGGCGATCTTCGCCGTGCCCACGATGATCGCGGGGATCTACGGCATGAACTTCGACTACATGCCCGAGCTGCGCTGGAAGTTCGGCTACCCGACCGTGCTCGTCGTCACCGTGGGCATCTGCTTCGCGATCCATCGCGGCTTCAAGCGCAACGGCTGGCTGTAAGACCGCCCCCGCGGACGGACGGGCCCCTTACCGGGCGCGCGAAAGGGCCTCTCACCGGCCGGGTTCGCCCGAGGGCGAGGGGTTCTTCCCGTCCACCATGATGACCAGCGCGAGCCCGCCGAGGATCACCGCGAGCGCCGGATAGGCGGCCACGGGCGGCATCTGGCCCAGCCACAGGGCCGCGATCAGGGCCGCCCCCGGCGTCTCCAGCAGGATCGCGGTCGAGGTGACGGAGGGGCCGAGGCCCTTGACCACCCGGTTGATGAGGGTGTGCCCCAGCAGTTGCGCGGTGACCGTCAGCACGGCCAGCCGCAGCCAGGTGGTGCCGCCGTAGCCGCCGAGCTGCGCGCCCGCCACCAGGCAGGTCAGCAGCAGGAGCACGCTGGTGGTGGCGTAGCAGACGTAGGCGTACGCGGTGGTGCTCACCGAACGGCGCACCTCCGCGCCGAGCAGGACGTAACCGGCCGCCGCCACCCCGCCCAGCAGCGCGAGGGCGTCGCCCAGCAGGGCGCGCGGCGACGCGGACAGATCGACCCCGGTGAGGATCACCACACCGAGGATCGCAAGCCCCATGCCCAGCCAGGCGAGCGTGGGCGGGCGGTGGCCGCGCAGCCGCAGCAGCAGCGCCGTCCAGATGGGGGTCGTGGTCACCAGCGCGGTCGAGGAGGCGACGGAGGTCATGTGCAGGCTCGGCAGCCAGGCCCCGAAGTGCACCGCGAGCAGCGCGCCCGCCCCGGCCGACAGCAGCGCCGTCCGGCGGCCCATCCCGCGCAGCTCGCCCCGGTGGCGCCACAGCGCGAGCGGGGTGAGCGCGCCCACCGCCATGGCGTTGCGCCAGAAGGCGATGGCGAGCGCGGGCGCCGCCGTCGCGGCGGCCAGCGGCGCGGAGAGCGAGACACCCGCGATGGCGACCGTAAGGAGCGCGATGTCCGCGGGGACACCACCGTGGAGACGGCCACCGTCACCGGGTACGTCGGGGGTGGCGTTGCGGGCTGGGGTGCGGGCGGCACGGGCGGTGGGCACGCCGCCAGGGTAAGGCGCATGACCATGCGACGGAACTGACATTTCACGGGCTGGGACGGTGTGTGACTGGCCTAGGCTGTCGGCATGACGCAGACGCCGATGGACCGTGCCCTTGTCGAGGAGGCGGCCAAGAAGTCCGCCCTCATCTGGGTCCAGGGCACCGAAGGCGCCACGCGCGCCCTGTGGCACATCTGGCACGAGGGCGCGGTCTGTCTCGTCGGGGACGGGCCCGGGGAGCAGCCCCTCCAGGGCCTCGGGCTGGCCGACGGCGGAAGCGCCACGGTGACCGTGCGCAGCAAGGACAAGGGCGGGCGGCTGGTCAGCTGGCCCGCGCGGGTGGTCGAGCTGGCCCCGGGCGGCGAGGCGTGGACCGCGGCGGTCGACGAGCTCAAGGGCAAGCGGCTGAACGCGGCGGACGCCGACCGCATCCCGGAGCGCTGGGCGCGCGAATGCCGGGTGCTGCGGCTGGAGCCCACGGCCGGGGCGCTCGCCGAGCAGCCCACCGGCTCCCTGGCGGCGGCCCCGCCGCCGTCCCCGGCGATCACGCGCCGCCCGATCCCGGCGGCGCTCCCCAAGCTCCTCGTCCGCCGCAAGAAGCGCGCCCGTGGCGCCCGTAAGGACGCGTCCTGACCATCTGAACGTTCGTAAGGACGCGTCCTGGCTGTCCGAACGCCCGTAGGGAGCGCCTCAGAGCTGCCCGATGCCCGTAAGGACGCGCCTCAGCTGTCCGGGCGCGCCCCCGGAGGACGCGCCCTTCGGCCCCTTACGGACGCCCTCGCGGCTACGGCGTCTCCGGAATCTGCTGCCCGTAGTCGAGCACATGACCCTTCTCCGGGGCGGTGATCTTGAAGCTGTCGTTCCAGTGCGCGAGCCGGATCACCCCCGCGCCGCCCGCCCGCTGGAGCCGCAGCGGATACGGCCGGCCCTCCAGGGAGACATCGAGCGCGCCGCCGTCCCCGGACGTGCCGACGCTGATGCGGATCGTCCGTACGCCGTCCACCTGGCCGTGGTCCCCCGTGGCGATCTTGCCGTGCAGGCCGAGCAACCCGTCGAGCAGCAGCTTCATATCGGTGAAACCGCTGAGCCGCTGGTAGGAGGGGTCACCGGAGGGGACCTTCACATACTTGTTGTCCAGCTTGCCGGCCGCGTGCTCCGCACCACCGCCTCCGCCGCTCTCGCCGTCGTGCGACCAGAAGCCCGCGTCGGCCTTCAGGTAGAGCTCCTTGTCGACCCGCAACAGCTCGAAGCTGGAGCCCTTGGTGGAGACCTGGCCCGTGCCGCCGTCGGCGTTGAGCCGCATGTCCAGCTTGTAGGTGGCTCCCTTGGTGACGAGAGTGCCGGAGAGCCGCACCGAATTCGCGCTGACGGCCGCCTGACGGGCTCTGCTCTCGATCTTCGTGGCGGGGAGCTTTCCCACGCCGTTCGTCCCCGCGTCGGGGTCTTTCTCCCCGCCTCCGCCACACGCGGCGAGCGTGGCGGCCAACCCCGCGCACATCGCCGCAACGACCGCCCTGTTCCAGGTGCGCACGTCCGCTCTGCCTCCTGATGCCGGTGCAGTAGGGCAGCGTACCGGTGCCGCCCCGCCGTGTCCGCAGGGTGCCGTACCGCCCTCGCCCGGCGGCAGGGCAGGTGCGGGCACGTTAGCCTGAACCCGGTGAAGAGCGGATCATTACCTTGAATGCCCACAAAACCCCACATACGAGGGGAGGCAGGGCATGCCGGCAGGCAACCCCCGGGTCTTCGTCTCGCATCTCGCGGGCGTCGCCGTCTTCGACCCGAACGGCGACCAAGTGGGGCGGGTGCGCGATGTCGTGGCGATGCTGCGGCTGGCCGGCCGCCCGCCGCGGCTGCTCGGCCTGGTGGTCGAGGTGATCGGCCGCCGCCGGATCTTCCTCCCCATGACCCGCGTGACCGGTGTGGAGTCCGGACAGGTCATCACCACCGGTGTGCTCAACATGCGCCGCTTCGAACAGCGCCCCACCGAGACCCTGGTCCTCGGCGAACTCCTGGACCGCACGGTGCGGCTGGTCGAGACCGGCGAGCCGGTGACGGTCCTGGACGTGGCGATGACCCAGCTGCCCCAGCGCCGGGAGTGGGAGATCGACAAGGTCTTCGTACGCCGCGGCAGGCCCCGCGCACTGCGCCGCCGCGGCGAGGCGCTGACCGTGGACTGGTCGGCGGTCACCGGCTTCTCGCTGGAGGAGCAGGGGCAGGGCGCGGAGAACCTGCTGGCCACCTTCGAGCAGCTGCGCCCCGCCGACCTGGCCAATGTGCTGCACCATCTGTCCTCCAAGCGCCGGGGCGAGGTGGCGGCGGCCCTGGACGACGAGCGGCTCGCGGACGTCCTGGAGGAGCTGCCCGACGACGACCAGGTGGAGATTCTCGGCAAGCTCAAGGAGGAGCGCGCGGCGGACGTCCTGGAGGCCATGGACCCCGATGACGCGGCGGATCTGCTCTCCGAGCTCCCCGAGCCCGACAAGGAGCGGCTGCTGGCCCTGATGCGCCCGCGCGACGCGGCGGACATGCGGCGGCTGATGTCGTACGAGGAGGGGTCGGCGGGCGGTCTGATGACGACCGAGCCGATCGTGCTGCGCCCGGACGCCACCGTCGCGGACGCGCTCGCCCGGGTGCGCGACCAGGACCTGACCCCCGCGCTCGCCGCCCAGGTCTATGTGTGCCGCCCGCCCGACCAGACGCCCACCGGCCGCTATCTGGGCACCATCCACTTCCAACGGCTGCTGCGCGACGCGCCGTTCACCCTGGTCGGCGCGTCCGTGGACGCCGATCTGCCGACGCTGCCGCCGGATACCCCGCTGCCCGTCGTCGCCGGCCATCTGGCCACCTACAACCTGCTCGCGGCGCCCGTCGTGGACGAGACCGGCTCCCTGCTCGGCGCGGTGACGGTCGACGACGTCCTGGACCACATGCTGCCGTCCGACTGGCGGGAGCGCGAGCTGCACGCCGGGATGGCCCTGCCGGAGGCCGCGGATGGACGGTGAGCGCGGCCGTCTGGACCGGCCCAAGGAGCGGCGCCGCAGCCCGCTGCCGCGCTGGGACCCCGAGGCGTTCGGCAAGGCGTCGGAGCGGATCGCGCGGTTCCTGGGCACCGGCCGGTTCATCGCCTGGATGACGGTCTTCGTCGCCGTATGGCTGATCTGGAACACCCTGGCGCCGGCGCGGCTGCGGTTCGACCCCTTCCCGTTCATCTTCCTGACGCTGATGCTCTCGCTCCAGGCGTCCTACTCCGCCCCGCTGATCCTGCTGGCCCAGTACCGGCAGGCCGACCGCGACCGCGTCAACCTCGAACAGGACCGCAAGCAGAACGAACGGTCCATCGCCGACACCGAATTCCTCACCCGGGAGATCGCGGCGCTGCGGACGGGCCTGGGCGAGGTCGCTACCCGCGACTGGCTCCGCGACCAGCTGGCGGACCTGCGCCGGGAGCCGGACGGCGGGCGGCCCGCCGCGCGGCCGATCGGCCACGGCGAACCCCGGCCGGGTGAGGAACGCGACCGCTGACGGCCGTCCGCACCCCACCCACGGCGCCGTACCATCTTCGTATGGCTACCGACACCCTCCCAGCGCCGAGCGAAGACGCGGTGCGCGCCGCGCTCGCGACGGTCAACGACCCGGAGATCCACAAGCCGATCACCGACCTCGGCATGGTCAAATCCGTCGAGATCGCGGCGGATGGCTCGGTCGCCGTGGTGGTCTACCTCACGGTCTCCGGCTGTCCGATGCGGGACACGATCACCAGCAGCGTGCGGACGGCGGTCGCCGGGGTCGAGGGTGTGACCGGTGTCATGGTCGACCTCGAGGTGATGAGCGACGAGCAGCGGCGTGAGCTGGCCGCCTCGCTCCGCGGCGGCCAGGCCGAGCGCGAGGTGCCCTTCGCCAAGCCCGGCTCGCTGACCCGGGTCTACGCGGTGGCCTCCGGCAAGGGCGGGGTCGGCAAGTCCTCGGTGACGGTCAACCTGGCCGCCGCGATGGCCGCGGACGGGCTGAAGGTCGGCGTGGTGGACGCCGACATCTACGGCCACTCGGTGCCCCGCATGCTGGGCGCGGACGGCCGTCCCACCCAGGTCGAGAACATGATCATGCCGCCGTCGGCGAACGGTGTGAAGGTGATCTCGATCGGGATGTTCACCCCGGGGAACGCCCCGGTGGTCTGGCGCGGGCCGATGCTGCACCGCGCGCTCCAGCAGTTCCTGGCCGATGTCTACTGGGGCGACCTCGATGTGCTGCTGCTCGACCTCCCCCCGGGCACCGGAGATATCGCGATCTCCGTCGCCCAGCTGGTCCCCAACGCCGAGATCCTGGTGGTGACCACACCGCAGCAGGCCGCCGCCGAGGTCGCCGAGCGGGCCGGTGCGATCGCCGTCCAGACCCATCAGAAGATCGTCGGCGTGGTGGAGAACATGTCCGGGCTGCCCTGCCCGCACTGCGACGAGATGGTCGACGTCTTCGGCACCGGCGGTGGCCAGATGGTCGCCGACGGGCTCAGCCGGACCACCGGCACGACGGTGCCGGTGCTGGGCGCCATCCCGATCGACGTACGGCTGCGCGAGGGCGGCGACGAGGGGAAGCCGGTCGTGCTGACCGACCCCGACTCCCCGGCGGGCAGCGCGCTCAAGGCGATCGCGGGCAAGATCGGCGGACGTCAGCGCGGCCTGGCGGGCATGTCGCTGGGCGTCACCCCGCGCAACAAGTTCTGAGCGAGCTCGGCCACGGCCTATGGCTCGGGGGCGGTTTCCCGCGGAAACCGCCCCCGAGCCATAGGCGTACGCACTACCCGTCGTAGCGGTTGATGTCCTTGACCACCGCGAAGCCCAGACCGTAGGCGCTCATCCCGCGCCCGTACGCGCCGATGTGCACGTCCTCGCCCGCCGTACCGGCCAGCACCCAGCCGTACTCCGACTCGCGGTAGTGGAAGTCGGTCGGCACCCCGTCCACCGGGAGCGACAGCTGCGACCAGTTCTCGCCCGCCAGGTCGTCCGCCAGCTCCCAGGCGATCGCGGTCTGCTGGTCCAGCCAGTCCTGGCGCAGCGCCCGCTCCATCCGGGTCGGCCAGGTGCACGACAACAGACCGGAGCCGGCCAGCCAGGCGGCCGAGGAGACCGAGGTGGCCTCCAGCTTGCCGGTGCCGTCGGCGCTGTCCCGCCCGGGGCGGCTGGCAACGGTGACGACCACCGTGAAGCGCTGCTGATCCATGTCGGTCTCGACGCGCAGCGACGGCTCCTCGCCATGACCGGTCGAGCCGTACTCGACGATGCCGTCGGCGGCCGCACCCACCTGCATCAGCCAGCGGGGGCCGGTGAACGCCTCGTCAAGCCCGTACCAGGGGAAGGCGGCCATCAGATAGCCGTCGACACTCCGCCGGGCGTCGGCGGGCAGCCCCTGCGCGGTCGCCGCCACCCCTCGTTCCCCTAGCCGACCCGTGGTCTCCATGTGTGCGCGGCCTCCTCGTTGCCCTGCGTCGTGGGCGGCCCGCCCCCCTCGGGCGACCCTCACCCCGGACAAAGGGAGGATAGCCATACGGGTCAACCAGGCCGGGCATACGGGGGGATCAAGTGGCGTCGGAGTCGAAAGGCGGACGCTCGTCGCGCTGCGGCTCCTCACGCTTGCGAAGCAGGTCAGGCGTGTTGGAGTCGCCCTTCGAGAGGGATGGCGGGGTGGTGCCGGAAGCCCCTGAAGAGCCCTGTTGCGGATCACTCTCCCGGCCGTGCACCGCGTCGGCGACCTCCGCCATCTCCTTGCGGAGGTCGAAGCCGTTACGGATCTCCTTCAGGCCGAGCTCATCGGAGTCCAGCACGTGCTTGCGCACGAACGTCTTGGGGTTGAGGTCCTCGAACTCGAAGTCCTTGAACTCCGGCCCCAGCTCGGAACGGATGTCCTCTTTGGCGCTGTCGGAGAACTCCCGGATCTTCCGGATGAAATGCGTCACATCCCGAATCACCTTCGGGAGCTTGTCCGGGCCGAAGACGAGCACCGCAAGGACAACGAGCGCGACAAGCTCGAGAGGTCCTATGTCCAACACCTTGCAGCTCCTCAAGACGTCTGGGGCCCCGGCCTGGGCCACTCAACACCGTACCTGGCGGCGGGGTCGGCAGGGGAGACGCCCGGCCAACAACGGGGGTCGGCGGCCTGAGTCGGCACCGCCCGAGTGGGCGGCGGATCAGCCGGTGACGGCTCGAGCGGCGCACCGACTCAGCCGCCGGATCGGCCGCCGCCGGATCAGCCGCTGCCGGCCGAGCCCAGGGTCAGCTCCGCGGCGCGCTCCTTGCCGTCGCGCTCGACGGAGAGCCGGAGCCGGTCCCCGGGGCGGTGGCTGCGGATCTTCACGATCAGCTCCTGTCCGCTGTGCACCCGGACGCCGTCCACCTCCGTGATCACATCACCTGGTACGATCCCCGCCTTGTCCCCGGGGCCGCCCGAGGTGACCGGCGCGCCGCCGCCGGCGCCCTCGGTGTTCACCCGGGCGCCGTCGCCCGTATAGCCCATGTCGAGGGTGACGCCGATCACCGGATGGGTGGCCTTCCCGGTGTTGATCAGCTCCTCGGCGACCCGCTTGCCCTGGTTGATCGGGATGGCGAAGCCCAGGCCGATGCTGCCGCCCTGGCCGCCGCCGAGGCCCGAACCCTCGTCGGCCGCCCGGATCGCGCTGTTGATCCCGATGACCCGCCCCTTGCGGTCGACCAGGGGGCCACCGGAGTTACCCGGGTTGATCGGGGCGTCGGTCTGCAACGCGTCCACATAGCTGACGTCGCTGCCGTCCTCCTTCTCACCGCCCGCCGTGATGGGGCGCTCCTTGGCACTGATGATCCCGGCGGTCACCGTGCCCGCCAGGTCGAAGGGGGCGCCGATGGCCACGACGGGGTCGCCGACGGCCACGGAGTCGGAGTTGCCCAGCGGCAGCGGGGTGAGCCCGGAGACGCGGTCGACCTTGATCACCGCCAGGTCGTATCCGGTGTCACGGCCGATGACCTTGGCGTCGGCGTCCTGGCCGCTGTTGAACGTCACCGATATGTCGCCGTCCGTGCCCGCGGGCTGGACGACGTGGTTGTTGGTGAGGATGTGGCCCTGCTTGTCGAGGACGAAGCCGGTGCCGGTGCCCTCCTCCGAGCTGCCGCGCACATGGATGGTCACCACACCGGGCAGCGAGCGGGCGGCGATCCCGGCGACGCTGCCCGGGGATCTGGCCTCCTTCTCCACCGGGGCCTGCGGGAGCTTCACATCGACGCCCCCGGAGACGCTGTCCCGCTCCGCGTAGGCGCCGATACCGCCGCCGATGCACCCCGCGACCAGGGCGATCAGCAGTACGGCGAGCCAGGCGCCGCGGCGGGAGACCGTCTTCCGCTCGGCGGGCGGCGGGGCGGCCACGGTCCAGGGGTCGTAGCCACCCCACTGGGTGGTGGGGGCGGTCCGGGCGGCCATCGGGGGCTGGTGGCCCTGATGGGGCTCTCCGGTCACCGGAGGAACCTGTGTGCCGTGCGGCGGGGTCATCCCGGGGTGCGGCATCGGCGGGGGCGCGCTCTGCCCCGGTACGGGCCCCGCGGCGGGCGGCAGGGTGGTGCCGTGGGGCGGGGTCATCCCGGGGTGCGGCATCGGCGGGGGCGCGCTCTGCCCCGGTACGGGCCCCGCGGCGGGCGGCAGGGTGGTGCCGTGGGGCGGGGTCATCCCGGGCGCCTGAGGCGGCGCCTGGGGCGGCGCCTGGGCCATCCCGGGCGGGACATGCGTGCCCTGGGCGGGGGTCGCCACCGGGTGCTGAACGGGCGGGGCCGGGGCCCAGGGCCCGGGGTCGCCGTAGGGCGGGGTGCTGTACGGATCGGGCTCGTGCAACGGCCGGGGCGCCCGTTCCTCGGGGACCCGCTCCTCCCTGGGGGCGTCCACCGGCTCCGGCGGCGCCTGGTCGGCGGCCGCCTCCGTACGCTTCTCGGCGGCCGGGCGGCTCCACCACTTCGGCTTCGGCCCAGGGGCCTTCGGCTCGTCCATGATCTCCCTTTACTGAGGGTTCGCCTCCGGGGCGCTTCAGCCTCCCCCAGCTACCGCTGGGAGGTGCCCCCTGTCGACGGTCGACCGTGCTCGGGCCCTCGTTCCCGGGCCCTCCGCGCGCTTTCCCTTACGACAGCGACGCGCCCCTTCGGCTCGCCCCCAGCCACCGCTGGGAGGTGCCCCCGGTCGGACGACCCCAGCACCCGGGCCAGAACATCGCACCGTCCCGGGACATACATCGCGCCTCCGGGTCGCGCTGCCCGGAGGCGATTCAATCAGGTCCGCCATCGCTTGCGCAGTGCGGACGAAAAGACCTTGTCATGATCGGCAAAGACCCGGGCGGCCGGTGAAGCCGCGCCGTCGTCGCCGTGGCGCCCCTTCGCTACTTCGGGGGTGCGCTGATCCCGAAGTAGGGCGAGACGCCCGACGTGGGGCGGGACGGGACCTCCATCTGGGTCGGCGCGGGGGCCGGAGGTGTGGAGTTCGACGTCCGCAGCAGCTCCGTGACCGAGAGAATCGGCTGTATCAGCGGATTCAGCGCCGCCCCGACGGGCTGGCGCAGGGCCTGCGGATGCGGGGTGGCCGTCGGGGACTGGGCACCCGGGCGGGTGTCGGTGGTGGCCAGGAGGCCCACCTCCTGGCGGGTCCGCTCCCGGACGCCCGTGCTCACGGCGGATTCGGCGCCGACCGGGCGTGCCGCGGTGTCGGCGCCATCGGCTGAATTTCCCGGGGGGTCGACCGCCGCGTCCAGCGGAAGGGCCGCGCCGAGCGCGAAGGCCGCCAGCGAGACCGCTCCGGCCGCCGCGAAGGCGAACCTGCGACGCGGGGCGGGGCGCTGCTCGACCTCATGGATCCTGAAGCCGCGCTGACGCGAGGCACGGGCCGACGCCGCCGGTGCGATCGCGGTGCCCGGGGGCACCGTGGGCACGAAGGCGAACGCCCGCTCCCGTCTCTCCTCCACCTCCCGGACGTCGCGCACCTCGCGGACGTCCCGCTGGCCGCCGCGCATATCGCGCGGGCCGAAGACACCGGGGCCCCCGAACGGGGAGCCGCCGCCCATACCGTCCTCGCCGCCCCCGCCCGCGGCCGGGAGGCCCTGGAGACGGGCCAGAAAGCCCTCGGACGGCCCCGGGGGCGCCGTCTGGGCGAACACATTTTTCAGCCGGCGCTGAGCGTCGACTTCCGCCTTGCACTTGCAGCAGGTGGCGATATGGGCGAGGACGCGCTCCCGCGCGTCATGCCCAAGCTCACCGTCGACCAGAGCCGCAAGGCGGTCGCCGAGATGCTGCTCGGCGGGGGACGGACCGCCTGATCGGGTCACGCGATTCCGACCTCCCCGCTCAGTCGGGGGGCCGTGGCACTCGGCGCCACCGCGGCGACCTCTTGCTGCTGTCCGCTCCGCGCCGCGGGGGCGCGGTGCTGAAGCGCCTTGCGCAGATGGGAGCGGCCGCGGTGGATACGGCTGCGCACCGTGCCGAGCTTGACGCCCAGAGTGGCCGCGATCTCCTCGTACGAAAGCCCCTCGATGTCACAGAGCACCACGGCGGCGCGGAACTCCGGGGCGAGGGTGTCCAGCGCCTGCTGCACATCGGCGTCGAAGTGGGTGTCGTTGAAGTGCTGCTGGGGAGAGGGCTCGCGGCTGGGGAGCCGCTCCGCCGCGTCCTCGCCGAGAGCGTCGAAGCGGATGCGCTGCCGACGGCGGACCATGTCGAGGAAGAGATTGGTGGTGATGCGGTGCAGCCAGCCCTCGAACGTGCCCGGGGTGTACGTCGACAGCGAGCGGAAGACGCGGACGAACACTTCCTGGGTGAGGTCCTCGGCGTCGTGCTGGTTACCGGTGAGCCGATAGGCGAGGCGGTAGACCCGTGCGCTATGAGTGCTGACGATCTCCTCCCAGGTAGGAGGCGTCCACGCCGGGGCGTCCGCATCCGTGGCGAAGGTCGCGGTGGTGGCGGAATCGGCGGAGAGCGCACCTCCCGTGCCCTTTGGGCTACGGGGGCGAGAACGATCAGCGGTGTTGGTCACGGATTTCGGCTCGCCCACTGACCTGCGAAAGCGCCTCAGCACTCCCCGGTCACCGGTCGCAGCCGCACCTCCCCTGTCGGCTCTGGTGGTGTCCAGTAGAGCCCCTACCATATCCACCTCGCCCGTTAGCTCCGGATAAGCATTTTTGACCTGCATTTGGTCGTGATCCATACAGTCCCCCCGGCTTCTTCAACGCCTGGTCCCATCTGCGGGTTCCCGAGCGCAGCGGATACAGTCACCGTTGCGCCAACTACGGGGACAGGAGAGGGTCATTACCGGCAACCGGCAGACGAGCTGGGCGTTCGCCGACGCGTTCGTCGCCGAGGACGAAGCCCTTCACTGGGCCCGTGACCGGGCTCGGGAGGCAGGGCTGCGCTCGGTGTCGGCGGGCACCGGCGCCGCGCTGCGGCTGCTCGCTGCCACCGCGGATGCCAAGGTCGTCGCCGAGATCGGCACCGGGACGGGCGTCTCCGGGATCCATCTGCTGCGGGGCATGCGCCCCGATGGCGTGCTGACCACCGTGGACACCGAACCGGAGATGCAGCAGTTCGCCAAGCAGGCGTTCCGCGCGGCCGGGTTCACCGGAAACCGGGCGCGCTTCATCCCCGGCCGCGCCCTCGATGTGCTGCCCCGGCTGGCCGACGGCGGATACGACCTGGTCTTCTGCGACGGCGACCGGCTGGAGTGCCTGGACTACCTCGCCGAATCGTTGCGTCTGCTACGGCCCGGTGGGCTGGTCTGCTTCGAGGGGGTCTTCGCCAACGGGCGGACCGTGGACTCCGCCGCACAGCCCACGGAGGTGCTGCGCGTGCGCGAGCTGCTGCGGACCGTCAGGGAGTCCACCGTGCTCCAGTCGTCCCTGCTGCCGGTCGGCGACGGTCTGCTCTGCGCGGTCAAGCGGGGCTGAGCGGTCGAGCCGGGCTGAGCGGCCAAGCGAGGCTGAAACGTCCGGCCCGGCCGGTCCCCCGCCCTGGCACCTGCCCCCTTTACGAGCGCCTGGCGCCGGGCCCCCTTACGAGCGCTGCCCCGGCGGTCGGTACCTGACGTACCGGCCGCCGGGGCAGCGCGCGGGTGATGGTGGGCCGCAAGCGTCAGCCGACGACTTTCTTCAGGGCGTCGCCGAGGGCGTCGGCCTCGTCCGGTGTCAGCTCGACGACGAGCCGACCGCCGCCTTCGAGCGGAACGCGCATGACGATGCCCCGCCCCTCCTTGGTCACCTCGAGCGGGCCGTCGCCCGTCCGCGGCTTCATGGCCGCCATGCTCGTTCCCCTTCCTGAAACCAGCTCATCGCAGCCGACAACCCAGGTGTCACCGGCATCGAACACGTTGCTTCCCCTTCATTATCCCGCATGGCACGACCCGATGACCAACATCGGTCGGCAACGCCTGTGCGAGGCGCTCCCCCAAAACCACCCAATTCGGGGAGGCGATCGCGGTAGCGTACGCCCGCCGTCACCGAACGAAGGGTCGGTTCTTTGACGCAGGTCACATGTCGGTCGGTCATGATCTCCGGCATGCTGTGCGCTGACCGCCGCGGCGGGCCCCTCCCGGGGCCCGCCCGCGCGGCCGCCGCCCGCAGCCCCGCCTCACCCCGGAGGACCGCCATGGCCAACACCGTGCTCTACGACCTCACCGAGGGTCTCGCGACGATCACGCTCAATCGTTCCGACGCGATGAACGCCCTGAACATCGACACCAAGGTGGCGCTGCGCGACGCGCTGCTGGAGGCCGCGGAGGACCCGGCGGTGCGGGCCGTGCTGCTCACCGGCTCCGGACAGCGGGCCTTCTGCGTCGGCCAGGACCTCAAGGAGCACATCGGCCTGCTGGCCGCCGATCGCGAGGGCAGCGGCGAGGGCTCGACCATGAGCACGGTGGCGCTGCACTACAACCCGATCGTCACCGCGATCGCCGGGATGCCGAAGCCGGTGGTCGCAGCCGTCAACGGGGTCGCGGCGGGTGCCGGGGCGGGCTTCGCCTTCGCCGCCGACTACCGGATCGTCGCGGACACCGCCGCCTTCAACACCTCCTTCGCCGGGGTCGCGCTGACCGCCGACTCAGGGGTCTCCTGGACCCTTCAGCGGCTGATCGGATACGGCCGCGCGGCGGACCTTCTGCTCTTCCCGCGCAATATCGGCGCCCAAGAGGCGCTCGAGCTGGGCATCGCCCACAAGGTGGTCCCGGCCGACGAGCTGGCCGACGAGGCGGCGGCGGTCGCCCGGCGACTGGCCGAGGGGCCCACCGCGGCCTATGCGGCGATCAAGGAGTCCCTGGCCTTCGCCGCGGGCCACACCCTCACCGAATCCCTGGCCATGGAGGACGAGCTCCAGCGCCGCGCGGGGGCGTCGGATGACCACGTCATCGCGGTGAACGCGTTTGTGAACAAGGAGAAGCCGAGGTTCACCGGCCGCTGAGCGATCTCCGTCCCGCCCCGGCGGCCGGGGCGGTCAGACCGCCTCGCGGATATGGCAGCCGGCCAGATGGTCGTTGACCAGGCCACATGCCTGCATCAGGGCGTACGCCGTGGTGGGGCCGACGAAGCGGAAGCCGCGCTTCTTGAGGTCGCGGCTGAGGGCCGTGGACTCCGGGGTGATCGCGGGGACATCGGCGGCGGTCCGCGGGACCGGGCGGCCGTCGGGTGCCGGGGCGTAGGACCAGATGAGCTCGTCCAGCTCGCCGGGGGCCAGCTCCCTGGCGGCGCGGGCGTTGGCGATCGTGGCGGCGATCTTGGCTCGGTTGCGGATGATGCCGGGGTCGGCGAGCAGCCTCACCTCATCGGCCTCGGTGAACTCCGCGACCTTCTCGATCGAGAAGCCGGCGAAGGCGGCCCGGAACCCCTCCCGGCGGCGCAGGATGGTCAGCCAGGACAGCCCGGACTGGAACGCCTCCAGGCAGATCCGCTCATAGAGCGCGTCATCGCCGTGGACCGGGCGGCCCCACTCCGTGTCGTGATAGACGCGGTAGTCGGCCATGGTCTCGGCCTCCAGGCCCCAGGGACAGCGCGCCAGACCGTCCGGCCCCGGAACCACACCCCGCTCGCTCATGCGCCATGCCCTTCGTAGCCGCGCCCGTCAAAGCCGCGCCCCTCGTACCCACGCCCCTCGAAGCCGGGCCCTTCGAAGCCCGTGCCCTCGAAACCGCCGCCCTCGAAACCGCGCCGCTCATGGCCAGGGTCCTCGAAGGCGCCGGGGCCCTCGAAGCCGCTCCGCCCGAAGCCATGGTCGTCCTCAGGGACCGAGAGCGGATCGGGGCCGGGCCCGGGGGACGACAAGGACTTCGGGCGCGCGCCCGCGAGCGCCGCCTCCAGGTCGGCGATCCGGGCGTCGCGCTCGGCGAGCTCGGCACCGAGGCGGCCCAGCACATCGTCGACGTCCGCCATCCGGTAGCCCCGCAGCGTCATGGGCAGCCGCAGCGCCTCCACATCGGCGCGCGCCAGCGGCCGGTCGGCGGGCAGCGGATCGTCCAGCCGGTCCGGGGGCGCCTCGGTGAGCGGGCCGTCACCGCCGCCGACGACGGCGAGCGTGACCCCGCCGACCACCACGACCAGCGCGATCAGCAAGAACAAGAACACGGTGATCGTCTCCCCGTCAGATGCATGGTTGAGTCTGTGTCCGTCGGCCTCGATAACTGTCTGTACCGATCGTGCCATGCCCCTCCGACAGTTATCGTCGCTGCCCGCAACCTGGAAGAAGACGTGAAGGAAGTTCGGATGCTGCGGCTGGGACGACGTGAGTTCGGCGAGAACGAGCGGGTGATCATGGCGATCGTGAACCGGACGCCGGATTCCTTCTACGACCAGGGTGCGACCTTCCGCGACGAGCCCGCCCTGGCCCGCGTGGAGCAGGCGATCGCGGACGGCGCCGCGATCATCGACATCGGCGGCGTCAAGGCCGGACCGGGCGACGAGGTGAGCGCCGAGGAGGAGGCGCACCGCACGGTGGGCTTCGTGGCCGAGGTGCGCAGACGCCATCCGGACGTGGTGATCAGCGTGGACACCTGGCGCCATGAGGTCGGCGAGGCGGTGTGCGCCGCGGGCGCGGATGTGCTGAACGACGCCTGGGGCGGGGTCGACCCCAAGCTGGCCGAGGTCGCGGCCCGCCACGGCGCCGGGCTGGTGTGCACCCACGCGGGCGGGGCCCGGCCGCGCACCCGTCCGCACCGGATCGGCTACGACGATGTGGTGGAGGACATCCTGCGGGTCACCCTGGAGCTCGCGGAGCGCGCGCTCGAACTGGGTGTGCGGCGCGACGGGATCATGATCGACCCGGGCCATGACTTCGGGAAGAACACCCGGCACTCGCTGGAGGCGACACGCCGCCTGGGCGAGCTCACGGAGACCGGCTGGCCGGTCCTGGTCTCGCTGTCCAACAAGGACTTCGTCGGCGAGAGCCTGGACCGCCCGGTCAAGGAGCGGCTGATCGGCACGCTCGCGACGACCGCCGTATCGGCCTGGCTGGGGGCCCGGGTCTACCGGGTGCACGAGGTGGCGGAGACCCGTCAGGTGCTGGACATGGTCTCGTCCATCGCGGGCCACCGGCCCCCGGCGGTCGCCCGCCGGGGACTGGCCTGAGCGAAGCCCTCCGGAGGCCGGCTACTCGATGCTCACCGTAAGAAGACCGGCCGCACCGTAAGGAGACGCGACCGCAAGGAGACGCGACCGTGCGCAGGGGCACACGGTCAGGCGCCGGACTCCTTGGTCACCAGGTCGATCACCTCGTCGATGTCATCGGTCAGGTGGAACAGGTCCAGATCGTGCGGGGACGCCTTCCCCTCCCCGATGAGGGTGTTCTCGAGCCAGTCGACCAGGCCCTTCCAGTACGTCGTGCCGAAGAGGACGATCGGGAAGCGGGTGACCTTCTTGGTCTGGACGAGGGTGAGCGCCTCGAAGCACTCGTCGAGCGTGCCGAGCCCGCCGGGAAGCACCACGAACCCTTGGGCATACTTCACAAACATCGTTTTTCGCACAAAGAAGTAGCGAAAGTTGACGCCGATGTCGACGTACGGGTTGAGGCCCTGCTCGTACGGCAGCTCGATGCCCAGGCCGACCGAGACGCCGCCCGCCTCGCTCGCGCCGCGGTTGGCGGCCTCCATCGCGCCCGGACCGCCGCCGGTGATCACCCCGAACCCCGCCTCCGCGAGGGCCCGGCCGATCCGCACCCCCGCCTCGTACTCCGGGGACCCCTCGGGCGTACGGGCGGAGCCGAACACGCTGATCGCCCGGCCCAGCTCCGCCAGGGTGCCGAAGCCCTCGACGAACTCCGACTGGATGCGCATCACCCGGAACGGGTCCTCGTGCACCCAGTGCGTGGCCCCCTGGGTGTCCAGGAGGCGCTGATCGGTCGTCTCGGGTCGCATCTGGTGGCGGCGGCGCACGACCGGGCCCAGACGCTGCTCCCGCAGCGCTCGCTCTTCTTCGGCGTTGCCCACTGTGTGCTCCCTTCGCCAAGACCAAGATCTGGTCAAAGATCTGTGGTTCAGAGTAGGCCCCCTGGGCGGCATGGAACCGAAATCCCGGCCACGCTCACCCACCGAACCGCTGATCACGCGGGTTCAATGGACCGCCGGCACCGCTAGCGGGTCAGCCAGGCCCGCAGCCGCTCCTCGGCTTCCAGGACGGCGGCCACCGCCACGTGCTCCTCGCGGGTGTGGGCCAGCTTCGGATCGCCGGGCCCGTAGTTGACGGCGGGCACGCCGAGCGCCGAGAAACGGGCGACATCGGTCCAGGCGTCCTTGGGCGCCACCTCCACCCCGAGGGTCGCCACCAGGGCGACGGCGGAGGGGTGGGCGAGACCGGGCAGGGCGCCGGGCGCGCTGTCGGTGAGCTCGACCTCGAAGCCGGTGAAGACCTCGCGGACATGGGCGAGCGCCTCCTCCTCGGAGCGGTCGGGGGCGAAGCGGAAGTTCACCGTCACCGTGCAGAAGTCCGGGATGACGTTGGTCGCGTGGCCGCCCTCGATCCGTACGGCGTTGAGGCCCTCGCGGTAGGTGAGCCCGTCGATCTCCGCCCGCCGGGGGACGTAACCGGCCAGCCGGTCCAGGATCGGCGCGGCCTTGTGGATGGCGTTCTCGCCGAGCCAACTGCGCGCGGAGTGGGCGCGCCGCCCCTGGGTGGCCACCCGTACCCGCAGCGTGCCCTGGCAGCCGCCCTCGACCTTGCCGTCGGTGGGCTCGAGCAGCACGGCGAAGTCGCCGGCCAGCCACTCGGGGTGGTTCCTGGCCAGCCGTCCCAGCCCGTTGAGCTCGGCGGCGACCTCCTCGTGGTCGTAGAAGACGAAGGTGAGGTCGCGGTTGGGCTCGGGCACGGTGGCGGCCATGCGCAGCTGCACGGCGACGCCGGACTTCATGTCGGAGGTGCCGCAGCCCCACAGCACACCGTCGTCATCGAGACGGGAGGGCACGTTGTCGGCGATCGGCACGGTGTCCAGATGGCCCGCCAGCACGACGCGCTCGTCCCGCCCGAGGTTCGTACGGGCGACGACGGCGTCCCCGTCCCGGTCGACGGTCAGCCGGGGCAGGGCCCGCAGGGCCTGCTCCACGGCGTCGGCGAGCGCCTTCTCCTCGCCGCTGACCGAGGGAAAGTCGACGAGCCGGGCGGTGAGCCGGGCCGCGTCCAGGGACAGGTCGAGTGCTGGGTGTGCCATACCCGCGACCCTAGCCGGTCGGCCCGCGCGCCCGGCCGCCCCGGCCTCGGCCGGGGTCCCGCGAACGTGGCGTTCCCCACCCCTCGCCCCTCATCCGGCGGGGCGCGTGGGGCTCCAGTACCGTGTGGCGCGTGCCCCTGTCCGTCTTCTCCAACCGCGCGCGGCTGTTGCGGGCCGCGGTCGCCTGCTCCGTACTGCTGGGCCTGGCCGGGTATCTGGCCGCGCAGCTGGTGACGGGCGGCGTGGGACCGCCGCGCTGTGTCGTACGGGCCAACGGCGTCGAGGTGCGGCTGTCCCCCGAACAGACCGTGAACGCCGCCACGATCGAGGCCGTGGCCGCCTCCCGCGGGCTGCCGGAACGGGCCGTCACCATCGCGCTGGCCACCGCCCTCCAGGAGTCGGGGCTGCGCAACATCCGCCACGGCGACCGGGATTCACAGGGGCTGTTCCAGCAACGCCCCTCCCAGGGCTGGGGAAGCGTGCGGCAGATCCGCGATCCGGTCTACGCCGCCGGGAAGTTCTACGACGATCTGGTGCGGATGCCCGGCTATTCCCGGCTGCCGCTGACGGTGGCGGCGCAGCGCGTGCAGCGCAGCGGTTTCCCCCAGGCGTACGCGAAGCACGAGACCGAGGCGGTGGTGCTGACCGGCGTCCTCACCGGGCGCTCCGAGGCGGCGCTCGGCTGTCCGGGGCCGCCGGACGACGGCACGGCGGGCGATCCGGTGCGCGTACGGGCGGCGCTGAAGCGGGAGTTCGGCGGCGAGACGGAGGCCCGGCCCGCCCTGGCCGGGTTCGGCGGCGGCAGGCAGACCGCCCCCGCGCCGCACGAAGTGCTGGTTCCGGTACCGAAGGCGACGGCCCCGGGGCGCGCGGGACAGCGCGGCTGGGAGATCGCGCACTGGGCGGTGGCCCACTCGGACGAGTTGCGCATCGAACGTGTCTCTTACCGCGGGCGGGAATGGAACGCACGCAATACAGGGGCCGGTTGGCGTCCGGCCAAGGGGATTTCCGGGGCGGAAGTGCGGATCACCACGATGCGATAGCGCATGGAATCACCGCAGTTCAGAGCGGCTGACGACCCTTTGAGTGGCACGTACGGCGGAATGGTCCGGGCGTATTACGCGCAGAAACGGACAATGCGACGCATTGCTAACTCTTTACCTTGGCGCACCGCAACCTTCGCGCGGTTCACGCGGTATTCACAGCGTCCGAATCACCGGACAGTGAGCCAATTGTCCCTCCGCCGAAGGAGCACCATGTCCCTCCCTCTCACCCGTCGGATCGCCCGGGCCGCACTGCTGGTCGCGGCGAGCGCGGCTCCCGTCGTCGGCGCCGCCGGCGCCGCGAGTGCGGCGGAGCCGGCCCAGCCGCAGCCCTCCAAGCTGGGGCTGTCCTCGCTGGACGCCGCCGCGGTCGGTGAGGTCGCCGACGCCGCCACGCAGCAGGTCGGGAGCACGGCGGGTGACGTCAGCGGCAAGGCCGGCGGGACCGTCAAGGAGCTCCTGCCGGGCAGGGCCGCCCCCGCGAAGGAGGCCCCGGCGAAGGCGGACCCGGCCAAGCCCGCCAAGCCCGCCGGGCCCGCCAAGGGCGCGAAGGCCACCAAGTCCCACAAGGCCGCCAAGAGCGCCCCGGCCAGGGCCGCCCATGCCAAGGCCGCCCCCAGGGCCGCCGGTAAGAGCGAGAGCAGGGCCCTCGGGCACGGCAAGGGCAAGGGCGGCGCCCACGCCAAGGGCAAGGGCAAGGCGGCCAAGGCCGCCAAACCGCAGGCCGCCGCCCCGCAGTCCGCCGCGCCCAGCGCGCCGCAGAACTCGGACCTCCCGCTCAAGGACCTCCCGCTCAAGGGCCTGCCGCTGCTCGGCTGATTCCCGGCGGGACGAACACACACAGGGGCCCGGGGAGTCTGCGCACTCCCCGGGCCCCTCATCCGTACTTCCGCTTCTCAGCCCGCCAGTCGGCCGACCGCCGCCGCCACGCGCTCGTCGGTGGCGGTGAACGCGACCCGGACGTGCCGCTCCCCCGCCGCGCCGTAGAACTCGCCCGGGGCCACCAGGATGCCCAGTTCGGCGAGGGCGCCCACGGTGTCCCAGCACGGCTCGTCCCGCGTCGCCCACAGGTACAGCGACGCCTCGCTGTGCTCGATACGGAAGCCGTGGCCCGCCAGCGCCGTCCGCAGCGCGGCCCGGCGGCGCTCGTAGCGCTCCCGCTGCTCCGCCACATGCTTGTCGTCGCCGAGGGCCGCGACCGTGGCCGCCTGCACCGGTGCGGGCACCATCATCCCGCCGTGCTTGCGGATCTTCAGCAGCTCGCCGAGCACTGCCTCGTCACCGGCGAGAAAGGCCGCCCGGTAGCCCGCCAGATTGGACCGCTTGGACAGCGAGTGGACCGCCACCAGCCCCTCGAAGGAGCCGCCGGAGATCTCCGGGTGGAGCACGGAGACCGGGTCCGCCTCCCAGCCCAGGTCCAGATAGCACTCGTCGCTGACCACCAGCACCCCGTGCGCACGGGCCCACGCGACCGCGGTGCGCAGCTCGTCCTTGCCCAGCACCTGCCCGGTGGGGTTGGACGGGGAGTTGAGCCACAGCAGCTTCAGCCCGGCCGGGTCCAGGTCGGTCCCCGCGGCTCCGGCCGCGAATGCCCGCGTGTCGTACGGCACCGGCTCGGCGCCCGCCAGCCGCGCGCCCACCTCGTACGTCGGGTAGGCGAGCCGCGGGAAGGCGACCCGGTCGCCGGGGCCCAGGCCCAGCTGCGTGGGCAGCGAGGCCACCAGCTCCTTGGAGCCGACCACCGGGAGCACCTGGGTGTGGGTCACCCCGGCCGCGCCCAGCCGCCGCTCCACCCAGCCGGTGAGGGCGTCGCGCAGCGCGGCCGTGCCCCAGACGGTCGGATAGCCGGGGCTGTCCGAGGCGTCGGCGAGCGCCGCGCGGATCAGCTCGGGAACCGGGTCGACGGGGGTGCCCACCGAGAGGTCGACGATGCCGTCGGGGTGGGCCTCGGCGGTCGCCTTGTACGGTTCGAGCCGGTCCCACGGGAAGACCGGGAGGCGGGCGGAGACGGGTGGCACGGGGTGGCTCGCTTTCTTCGGAACTGCCCGGACCGAAGGGCCCGGGGAAACCCGGTGGGTCCCGGAAATCCCATGGACCCCGGGGAACCCGGCGGATTCCGGGGAACTCGAGATTCCGGAGAACCCGAGCGGATTCCAGGGAATCCGGCGGTCCAGGGGAACCCGGCGGATCGCGGGGAAGCCGACTGGATTCCGGGAACCCACGGATGCGCCGCGAACGCCCGGGAAACAGCCCGGTCCCGCAGGCCACAGGCCATACGGGACCGCCGGCTGCTTCCGGGCCTGAGGCCGGGGCAGGGTTACTCGTCGTGCTCCTGCGGCGGAAGCGCGGCGATGAAGGGGTGGTCCCGCTCGATCAGGCCCAGCTTGCTCGCGCCGCCGGGCGAACCGAGCTCGTCGAAGAACTCGACGTTCGCCTTGTAGTAGTCCTTCCACTCCTCGGGAGTGTCATCCTCGTAGAAGATCGCCTCGACCGGGCAGACCGGCTCACAGGCCCCGCAGTCGACGCATTCGTCCGGGTGGATGTACAAGGACCGCTGGCCCTCGTAGATACAGTCGACGGGGCACTCCTCGATGCACGCCTTGTCCTTCAGGTCGACACAAGGCTGCGCGATGACGTAGGTCACGCTGTCGTTCCTCCTCGTTAGGGCTGCTATCGCGCGGGAGCGCGGCGTCGTCGATGCCCGCACCTAGTATCTCCGTTCTTGGGCACCAGACGCACATGAGGGGCTGACTGAGCTGTGGATTTCACCACTGGCGGACGTCTTGAAGTCCGGATCACCCCGGATGACGTGGGGAAACGCGTCTCGGTCAGGTATCTGACCGGGGAGCCCGAGCCCGCCCCCGCCTTCACCGACGCGGTAGGGGTTCTCACATCGTGGACCGAGAGCACACTCTCGATCACCCGGCGCACCGGTGAGACGGTGCGGATCGCCGAGTCGTCCCTGGTGGCGGGCAAGGTGGTGCCCGCGGCACCGGCCCGCCGCCGCGGCCCCGCCGCGAGCGCGCCCGAGCTGGACCGGGTCGCCGCGTGCGCCTGGCCACCGGTGACCGGCGAGCCGCTGGGCGAGTGGACGTTGCGCGCCGCGGGCGGGTTCACCCGGCGCGCCAATTCCGTACTGCCCCTCGGCGACCCCGGGATGGCTCTCGACGAGGCGCTGCGTCAGGTGATCGAGTGGTACGCGGCGCGCGAGCTGCCCGCATACATACAGGTCAGCACGGGTGCCGAGGGCGCCCAGGAGCTGCTCGCCGCGGAGCTGGAGACCCGCGGCTGGACACGGGAGGTCTCCGCGCGGATAAGCATCGCGGCGCTCGCCCCCATCGGGGACCTGGACGCCGACACCTCGGCGGTGACGCTCTCCCGCCACCTCGACGACGCCTGGCTGGCCCGCTACCAGCGGTCGTCCGGTGAGCCCTCCCCCGAGGCGCGGACGGTGCTGTCGGGCGGCCCGTCGGTGTGGTTCGCGACCGTGGCGGAGCGGGCGGGAGGGGCACCGGCCGCGATCGGGCGCTGTGTGGTGGACGGCCGCTGGGCCGGGTTCACCGCCGTGGAGGTGGCCCCGGAGCGGCGGCGCCAGGGCCTGGCCAAGGCCGTGATGACGGCGCTGGCCCGCAAGGCGCTGGACGAGGGCGCCTCGGCCGCGTATCTCCAGGTGGAGACGGACAATGACGGTGCGCACGCCCTGTACGAGGGTATGGGCTTCACCGTCCACCACACCTACCACCACTGGCGCGCATCCGGGCAGGATCCGCGCTGAGCGGGGTACGAGGCGGCTATGCCACGGATGAACGACGTCTCCCGCCGCCGGCGGTTCGCCGACGCGGCCCGCGAAGAGCGCCCCGATCTGGCCCTGCTGTGCCTGCTGGTGGGCATGGAAGCCGATTCCGGACTGGACGAGACCGGAATCGACGAGGCGCAGATCGAGCTTGACCGGCTGGCCGGTGAGCTCCCCTTCTCCCCCGGCGGCCCCGAGGACTGGGCCGCCGCGCTGGCCCGACTCCTGGGCGGACGCCATGACTTCCGGGGCGGCCCGGCCGACTACCGGCGGCTGGAGTCCTCGCTCCTCCACCAGGTGCTACGGCGCCGCCGCGGGCTGCCGATCCTGCTGTCGGTGGTGTGGATGGAGGTGGCCCGGCGGGCGGGCGCGCCGGTGTACGGGGTGGGGCTGCCGGGCCACTTCGTGGTCGGCTTCGGCGATCCGTACGGCGCGAATGTGCTGGCCGATCCGTTCGAGGGCGGGCGGCCGCTGTCCGCCGAGGACGCGGCGACGCTGGTGACGGGGGCCACGGGCACCCCGCTCTCGCCGTCGATGCTGCGCCCGGCCGGGCCGCTGGACATCGTGCTGCGGATCCTCAACAACATCCGCGCCTGGGCGTCCGCCCGCCCCGAGCGCACCGATGTCCGGCTCTGGGCGGTCGAGCTGTCCCTGCTGCTGCCCGGTCACCCGGCCGAGCTGCGCTACGAACGGGCGCAACTCCTCGTGGAGCGGGGCGACTTCATGACCGGCGCCAAGGAGCTGGAGGACTACGCGGAGGTCGTGGCGGCGGTGGAGCCCGACGCCGCCGAAACGGTGCGCCGCCAGGCCCGCGCCGCCCGCGCGATGCTGAACTAAGCGCTTAGCTGGAAGTGCCCCGACCTGCCGTCGATCGTCTGCGGCGCCGTCGTGGCTGGTCGCGCAGTTCCCCGCGCCCCTTCGGGGCGCCACCGAACCGCAGCCGACTTCCGCCGATCCGCTTAGGGGGCCGGAGGGGCTGGCGGGCGTCCGGGGGATCGTGGCGCCTGCCGCGGGCCGCTCGCATCGATACGCGGCTCCGCCGCGTGGCGGGGCCGCACACCGACACAGACCCGCGCCCCTTCGGGGCGCCTTTCGAACCGCAGCCGACGTCCGCCGATCCGCTGGGCTTCGCGTCGGCCGCGGACCCCGCGGCCGTCCGGCCCGGCTACAGCCAGCCCTTGTCGCGGGCGATGCGGACGGCCTCGGCCCGGTTGCGGGCCGCGGTCTTCTGGATGGCCGTGGAGAGGTAGTTGCGGACCGTGCCCGGCGACAGGTGCAGGGCGCGGGCCAGCTCGGCGTTGGTCGAGCCGTCCCCCGAGGCGCGCAGCACCTCGCGCTCCCGCTCGGTCAGCGGGCTGGCCCCGTCCACGAGCGCGGCGGCGGCCAGCGTGGGGTCGATGACCCGCTCCCCGCGCAGCACCCGCCGTATCGCGTCGGCGAGCTGGGCCGCCGGGGCGTCCTTGACCAGGAAGGCGTCGGCGCCTGACTCCATGGCGCGGCGCAGATAGCCGGGGCGGCCGAAGGTGGTCAGGATCACGATCCGGATCCCGGGCTCGGTCCGGTGCAGTGCGGCGGCGGCCTCGATCCCGCTCAGGCCGGGCATCTCGATGTCCAGCAGCGCCACATCGGGGCGATGCGTCCGGGCGGCGTCCACGACCTCGTCGCCGCGGGCCACCTGCGCGATGACCTCGATCTCGTCCTCGAGCCCGAGGAGCGCGGCCAGCGCCTCCCGCACCATGGACTGGTCCTCGGCCAGCAGTACCCGGATCACGCCTCGCAGCGTATCCGCTCATCCGTCCGGCCCTTACCGCGCACACCGGCTGCTGGACCGCCCGCCCCCTACGGCGCCGCCTGCGAGGGCAGCTCCACGCGGGCGCCACGGGAGAGCGGGACCAGGGCCCGGAGGGAGAAGCCGCCGCGCTCGCCGGGGCCGGTCTCCAGGCGGCCGTCGGCCAGCTGGAGCCGCTCGGCCAGCCCGGTGAGCCCGTTGCCGTGCGGGCCGGTCGCGCCGCGGCCGTCGTCGGTCACGGTCAGACACAGCTCGTCGCCCGTCTCGTCGAGCGTCACCGCGCAGCGGCGCGCCCCGCTGTGCCGCACCACATTGGTGACCGCCTCGCGCAGCGCCCAGGCCAGCGCCCCCTCCTGGTCGGGCGGCAGATCGGGGTGGTGGGTTGCGGCCCGGCTCAGATCGGCGGCGATCCCCGCGGCGGCGAGGGCCGTACGGGCCCCGGCGACCTCGGCCTCCAGGGTGGGGCGGCGAAAGCCGCTGACCGCCTCCCGGACGTCCACCAGCGCCTGCCGGCTGACCCGCTCGATATCGGCGACCTGCCGCGCCGCCTGCTCGGGCTTGCCGGGCAGCATCCGGCCCGCCAGCTCGCTCTTGAGCGTGATCAGGGAGAGCGAGTGGCCCAGCAGATCGTGCAGATCGCGGGCGAGCCGCAGCCGCTCCTCGTTGGCGGCGAGCTGGGCCACGGTGGCACGGGCGGCGCGCAGCGCCCGGGTGGTGCGGACCATCTGCCGCACCCCGGTCATCGCGAAGCCGCCGAGCAGCGAGGGGACGATCAGGGCGGACACCAGCCCGTGCGAACCGCGCACCAGCACCCCGACGGCCACCATGCACACGGTGTTCAGCGGAATCGCCCACCGCGAGAGCCGCAGCGGCAGCACCGCCCCGAAGGCGACGGACACATAGACGCAGAGCACCAGCCAGTCGCCGCCCATGGTGAGGGTGAGCACGACGGCGAGCGCGCAGATCGTGCCCAGCGCCCCGAAGACCGTGCGCCGGCTCAGCGCCCGCCCGGTGTGCCGGAAGATCAGCGCCAGATAGACGGTGACGAAGGCCAGCAGGCCAAGGGCGCCGCACACGGTGGCCGGGACGGTGTGGTGGCCGTCGGCCAGATCGCTGACCGGCGCGCCCATATAGGCCATCCAGATCCCGATCCACATCAGCTTGATCAGGGCCTGTCGGCGGTTCTCGGGGCTCTGGCCGATGGTGACCAGCTGGTCGTTCTCCTCGTCGTAGGCGGTCGCGTCGGCCCACCAGGTCAGCGGGCGGCGGCCGCGGGGGCGGTGCTCCGGATCGCCGTCGGTCCACTCGGCCTGGTCAGCCATGGTTCTTCGCTCCTCGGTCCACGCCTCGGGCGACGCCCTCGGTCATGCTCTGCGGATGTCCTTCGCGCACGCCTTACGGATGCCGTTCACGCCTTACGGGTGTCCTTGCGGTACAGCCACGCCGCACCGCCCGCGAAGAGCGCGAGATAGCCGATGAGCAGGGCCACGTCCTTGGCGTGCGGGGCGCCGCCCAGTTCGATCGCCTGGCCGAGGGCGGCGTAGGCGTGGGTGGGCAGATAGTCGCCGATGTTCCGCAGCCACTCCGGATAGGACGTGGTGGGCATCCACAGCCCGCCGAGGATCGAAAGACCGAAGTAGATGATCATCGTCAGCGGGCGTACCGCGTCCCCGCTCGCCAGATAGCCGATGGCCACCCCCAGTGCGGCGAAGACCAGCGAGCCCGCCCAGATGGCCCCGGTCAGCGCCGGCCACTCCCAGACGGCGTCCAGCCGTACGCCCTTGCCGACGGCGGCCACGACGAAGACGATCACGATCGACGGCAGGGTGGCCACCGCACCCACGGCGATCTTGGCCGCCACATAGCCGCGGCCGGGCAGCGGGGTGAGCCTCAGCTGCCGGGTCCAGCCGCCCTCGCGTTCCTTGGCGATCCGCTCGCCATTGCCCATCAGCCCGGCGGTCAGCGCCCCGAAGGAGGCCATCGCGACCATGTAGTAGAGCGGCATCGACAGCCGGGTGCCGGGCACCTGGTCGTCGGC
Organism: Streptomyces malaysiensis subsp. samsunensis; assembly: GCF_024519315.1. Lineage (GTDB taxonomy): Bacteria > Actinomycetota > Actinomycetes > Streptomycetales > Streptomycetaceae > Streptomyces > Streptomyces malaysiensis. The sequence continues at coordinate 88,838 of NZ_JANIIC010000044.1, forward strand.
GTCGATGCTGCCCGCGATCAGCAGGAAGAGCGCGGACGGATAGACGATCGTGAAGAACATGAACTTGCGGTTGCGCAGGGTCCGCACGATCTCCAGCTTGACCAGCGTCTTCATCGTGCGGACTCCTCGTCTGCCGTCGCGGCGTCGGTGACGGCGAGAAACGCCTGCTCCAGGCCGAGGCCGGTGACCTCCAGGCCGCGCGGATAGAGCCCGAGCCCGTAGACGGCGTGCACGGTCGCGTCCGCGTCGGTGGACCGTATCCGTACGGTACGCCCCGATATCTCGACCCCGGTCAGCGCGGGCAGGGCGCCCAGCGCCGCCCGGTCGATCGGCCCGTCCAGCTCGAAGGAGATCCGCCGGGCCCCGGCCATGGCCTTGATCTCCGCGGAGGAGCCGTCGGCCAGCACCCGGCCGCGGTGCAGCACGATCACCCGGTCGGCGACGGCGTCGGCCTCTTCGAGGTAGTGGGTGGCGAACAGGATGGCGCGGCCCTGCTTCGCCTGCTCCCGCATCGCGCCCCAGAAGGTCTGCCGGGACGACACGTCCATACCGGTCGTCGGCTCGTCCAGCACGATCAGATCGGAGGCGCCGGCGGTGGCGAACGCGAAGCGCACCCGCTGCTCCTGGCCGCCGGAGAGCTTGTTCACCTTGCGCGAGGCGATCCCGGCGATCCCCGCCCGCTCCAGCACCTCGTCCACCGGATGGCCCTTGGGGTGCAGATCGCAGGCCAGCCCCACCAGCTCGCGGACCGTCACCTCCTCCATCAGGGAGCCGCTCTGGAGCATCGCGCCGACCCGGCCGCGCACGATGGCCCGGCGCGGGGTGGTGCCGAAGACCTCCACCCGGCCGGAGTCGGGGTGGCGCAGGCCGAGCAGCAGATCGAGGCTGGAGGACTTGCCGGCGCCGTTGGGGCCCAGCAGGGCGACGGTCTCCCCCGGGTACAGGGCGAGGTCGAGATCGGTCACGGCGCGCACACTGCCGTAGCTCTTGTTCACCTTCTCGAAGCGGACCACGGGCGGGGCGCCCGTGGTGGCGGCCCCGGTGCCGGGGGCGGAAACAGCGGTCGTTGCGGTCATGGCCATCAGCCTGGCCGAGGGCGGGGTGTGCCCGGCAGTGTCAGCGGTCGTGACCTGGGGATGACAGATGTCATGGGCCGGGGTGTGACACGGCCCGGGAGACATGCCGCGGCCCCCGCCCGGTGCAGGGCGGGGGCCGCGTCGATCGACGGCGCTCGACGGAGCGGTCAGTTGTCCTTGCCGACGATGCCGACGCGCTCGCCGGGCGTCGTGCCGAGCAGCGCCTGCCGCAGTGCGGACTCCACGTCCTCGGGGGTGACGGGCTTCTTGCTGCCGTCGCCCCGCTCGAGCAGCACGCCGTCGAAGGTGCTGCCGTACAGCTGCTTGAGGACGGGCAGGTTGTAGTGCTCCACCAGCTTGCCGTCGACCACCCGCATGGAGAGGATCTTCGGCAGCGACTTGTCCGGGCCGAACTGGATCGAGTGCGAGGCGTCCGTCTGGACGGTGGCCAGATCCGACATCGCGGGCTCGGCGAAGCTCTTCATCTTCCGGTCGACCTCGGCCTTGCTGACCGTGGGCCGCCGCACGGCGACCGGCAGGGTGATGGCCTTGTTCCGGCCGGTCTCGGCGCGCAGCTGGAACCCTTCCGAGACGGCCTTGACCGCCTTGTCCACGTCCAGCCCCTTGCCCTCCTTGCCGTACACCGGGACGGCCTTGCCGGAGGTGAAGCTGATACCGCCCTCGCGGGCCGTACCGGAGTCGCCCGCGAGCCGCTCCAGGGCGTCCCGCAGCTTCTCCTCGTCGACCGTGACCGCGGGCTCGGCCTCATGGGTGCCGCCGAAGAGCGAGCCGATCACGGTGACCGGGTTGTAGTCCCGGCCCGCGACGTCCCGGACCGTGGCCTCGGTGTCGAGTGCCAGGCCCGCGACGGACGGCTTGATCTCCTTCTGCTGGCCGTCGACCGACACCGTCAGCGGGTCGGTGGTGCGCTTGCCGAGCGCGGAGTCCAGCTTGTCGACGGCGGCCTCCTTGGAGGTGCCGCCGATGTCGACGCCGAGGACGGTGGTGCCGTTCGGCACATCGGCATGGTTCATCACCAGACCGGCGGCGTAGGCCCCGCCCACGATCACGAACAGCAGGCCCCCGGCCATGACGACCTTCGAGCGGCCCTTCTTCTTGGGCTTGCCGGCCTTCGGGGCGGACGGCGCCGGGGCGCTGTCGCCGCCGGGCGCCGGGGCCCCGGGACCGCCCGGGACGGGCGGGGACGGCGGCTTGGCCCGGCCCGCCGACGGCACCACGGGCACGCCGCTGACCAGCGTGTCGCTGGAGATCTGCTCCGGCGGCACCCCGCCACTGGGCGTGGGGTCGGGGTCACGGAAGAGCGAGGGGCCGTCCGCGGGGGTGTTCAGCGGGCCCACACCGGTGGTGGCGCCGAGGCTGCCGGAGAGCGGCGAGCCGCCCGGCGGGGTCGGCGGCTGGGCGGCCGGACCGCCTCCGCCCAGCGGCCCCACACCGCCCGTGGGCGTCTGCGGGTCGCCGCCGTACGGGCCGCTCGCGGGGCCAGGTCCGGGCGGGGCCAGCAGATCGCTGTCGCGCGGGCCGTCACCGGGGGTGGACGGCGGCAGGTACATATCGCCGGTGACCGGGCCGGTGGTGGGCCCGGTCGGCTCCGGGTGACCGGACGGGGACTGGGCGTCGGTGAAGTACGGCAGGTCGGCGACGGGGCCGCCGCCCTGCTGCGGGGCCGGGAACCCCTGGGTGGTCTCCGGGGAGGGGAATCCCTGGGTGGGGTCGGGTGCCGGGAATCCCTGCGTGGTGTCGGGCGCGGGGAATCCCTGGGTGGTCTCCGGGGATGGAAATCCCTGGGTGACGTCCGGCGCCGGGAACCCCTGCGTGGCGTCGGGCGCCGGGAACCCCTGCGTGGCGTCGGGCGCCGGGAACCCCTGCGTGGCGTCGGGCGCCGGGAACCCCTGCGTGGCGTCGGGCGCCGGGAACCCCTGGGTGGTGTCCGGGGCCGGGGGGGGCGCGGGCGGCTTGGGGGTGCCGCCGGTGGCCGAAGAACCGCCCCTGGGCCTACGGGGCGCGAACCAGTCGCTGGTCCGCTCACCGTCGCCCTTGCCGCCCTTCTTCTCCCGGGTCTCGGACGGCTCCATGGCCCCGCCGGGCTCGGCCGGCACACCGCGCTCCGGCGTCGGCGGGAAGTCGACCCGGGGCAGGGCGCTGGTGCGCTCCGGGGCGTCGTCGTCCCCGCCGGAGCGCGGCGCGGGTACGCCGTCGTCGGCGACGGGCGTGCGCATGACCACCGGCGGGATGGGCCGCGACCCCGGAATGTTGATCTTGATCCGGGTCGTCAGCGTGGTCTCGGTCTTCGGCTCCTCCGGCTTGGCCGCGGCACGCGCCCGCCCGTCCTCGGCGGCACCCTGCGGGGCCTCCTGCGCGGGGTTCGGCGAGGGGTACTGGCGGGATCCGTACGGCGGGGTGCCCGACGGGTAGGCGGCACCGCCGCCTCCCTCGCGGGGCCCGGAGGACGAACTGTCAGATTCACGGCTCAAAGCAGGTTCTCCCAGTTAGCTCCGCCGCCCGTCAGACCTCGCGCGGGCGGCTCGGCGGCGGCACCACCTTACTGGGCGGTGCGGACGCGCACTTGACGGCCGCCGGATCACCGCATCCGGTACGCCCGAGGCGCACCCTTCGCCATGAGTCCGAAGAACCTTCAAGCGCCGGAGACGTCGTGCCGAAAACGTCACGTCACTTACCAAGTCGGACCGGCGGGCCGGGGGGTTGCGGCACCAACGGCAGCGTGGCACACATCACACCGAGGAACATCCCGCCGAGGAGGAAAGCGTACGACCCCAGCCCGGCGCCGAAAAGGAAATCCCCTTCCGGACGGGAGGAAGTGAGCAGCAACACGGCCACCGTCCAGGCGCCCGCGGGCACTCCGCCGCCCATCCGGGCGCCCATGACCTTGACGCCGCCGTAGCACAGGCCCACGACGGCGAGCAGCGCGAGCAGCAATCCGCCGGGAAACCACGCCCCTTGCACCAGCGCGCCCGCGGTGCCGACCAGCACCCCGGCCACGGCGAGCAGGACGTATCCGCCCAGCCGCGGGGCCGTCATGCCGTCACCCCCGCGAACAGGTCGTCCTCGCGGTCCGCCCCGGCCTCGCCCTTGACCAGCCGGTAGTGCTCGTGGACGAACATCGGCTGGCCCAGGTCGTTGGAGAGCGCGAAGAAGGGTCCGTCCACCGCGATCTGGGTGGCGTGGGCGCGCATCGCGGCCGCCTTCGCCGCGGCGTGGTCGGTGCCGTCGATGGCGGCGGTGACCTCCGTGTCCGCCACCACTCCGGGGACGTCGTCCACCGAGGCGACCCCGGGGAAGAGGGAGTCACGGCCCGCGGCCCGCAGCCGGGCGAAGCCCTCCTCGACGGCCGAGCGCGGCACGCAGTTCCAGTAGACCTTCGCGATGTCATGCGGTTCACCGAGGTCCGGGCGGAAGTCCGGATCGGCGGCCAGCCCGACGGCGCGCATCGCCACGCGGTGCGCCTGGATATGGTCGGGGTGGCCGTAGCCCCCATTGGTGTCGTACGCCACGAGAACCTGTGGCCGGACCTCGCGGACCACGGCCACCAGATGCCCCGCGGCCTCGTCCAGGTCGGCCTGCCAGAAGCAGCCCGGCCGGTCGTTCTGCGGGACACCCATCATCCCGGAGTCGCGATAGCGTCCGGGCCCGCCCAGGAAGCGGTGGTCCTCGACCCCCAAGGCGTTCATGGCCGTGGCGAGTTCGCCGATCCGGTACGGCCCGAGCGCGTCATCGCGGTCGGCGGCGAGATGTGCCAGGGCAGGCGGGATCACCTCGCCCTCCTCACCGAGGGTGCAGGTCACCAGGGTGACGTGTGCGCCCTCGGCGGCGTACTTCGCCATGGTCGCGCCGTTATTGATCGACTCGTCGTCCGGATGTGCGTGCACCAGCAGCAGACGACGGGCGGGAAGAACGGTCATGGGCACAGCCTACGATTCGCACATCAGTGCCCATGGATCGCACGCCCCGGTCCCGCTCGGGGTCAGATCTTCACGCCGCCGATCATGTCCGCCACATTCGTGGTGAGATCGTCGATCGTCGGTGCCACCGAGGAACTGGCCAGGTAGAAGCCGAGGAGGACACAGACGACCGCATGAACTGCCTTCAGTCCCGCCTTGTTCACCAGCATGAAGACGATGATCAACAGCAGCACCGACATTGAGATCGAGAGCGCCACAGCGGCTCACCTCCAGGTACACGCACTCGGATGGACAACATATTGATGCCACAGGGGGGCTACCCACTATGCGCAATCGATCATAACTATGGCGCTGTGCACACGACTCGGTGCACGGGAGCATGACAGGGGCGCATGCCTGATCGCACGAACTTCCGCGTCCCATGCGCGACTTCTCGTTGGTTATGCGCCATCTCGCCATCGTCCGGGGCGGCTTGGCACGGGCGCGATCCCGGCCCGATCGTGCCGGGGGCAACCGCCGTCCGACCTACCGGTCCGTACCCTCCCTCGCGATGATCCTTAGCCGTACGCTCCCCCTATGACCGGACAGCTCTCGTTCCCACGGCAGCACGCGCGCACCCAACGTTTCACCCTCGGGGCGCCGCGGGCCCTCGCCGTGGCCCCCGACGATTCACGCGTCGTCTTCCTGCGCTCCCGCTCGGGCACCGACCGGACCGGCCTCCTGTGGGTGTACGACCTCGACGGGCGGCGCGAGTACCCCGCCGCCGACCCGGCCGAGCTGCTCGGCGGCGCCGGCGAGGAGCTGTCCCCCGAGGAGCGGGCGCGGCGCGAGCGCAGCCGCGAGGGGTCGGCCGGGGTGGTCGGCTACGCGGTGGACGCCGCGGTCGAGCGGGCCGCGTTCGCCCTCTCCGGACGGCTCTTCACCACCGACCTGCCCGCGGGCACCACCCGTGAGCTGCGCGTCCCCGGTCCGGTCGTGGACCCGCGCCCCTCGCCCGACGGCCGCCACATCGCCTATGCGGCGGGCGGGGCGCTCCGGGTCACGGGCGTGGACGGCGAAGGCGACCGGGCGCTCGCGGAGCCGGAGGGGGACACCGTCACCTATGGCCTCGCGGAGTTCATCGCGGCCGAGGAGATGGACCGCTCCCGCGGCTTCTGGTGGTCGCCGCGGAGCGATGCCCTGCTGGCCACCCGGGTCGACGAGGCCCCCGTGAAGCGCTGGTGGATCGCCGACCCGGCCCACCCCGGCCGGGAGCCCTCGGCGGCCCTCTACCCCGCGACGGGCACCGCCAACGCCGAGGTGCGGCTGGTTCTGCTCGGTCTGGACGGCTCCCGTACGGAGATCGAGTGGGACCGGGAGAACTATCCGTACCTCGCCCGGGTGCACTGGTCGGCCTACGGTCCGCCCCTGCTTCTGGTCCAGGCCAGGGACCAGCGCAGCCAGCTCTACCTGGCCGTGGACACCGGCACCGGACGGACCAGCACGGTCCATGTGGACGAGGACGCGGTTTGGCTGGATCTATTCCCCGGGGTGCCGGCCTGGACGGAAGACGGACGACTCGTCCGCATCGCGGACGAGGGCGGCGCCCGGGTGCTGATGGTCGGCGACCGCAAGCTGACCTCCAGCGCCCTTCACCTGCGCGCGGTCCTCGACATCGGCTCGGACGACGTGCTGTTCTCCGCCTCCCCCGGGGCCGGTGCCCCGCTGCCCGAGCGGCCGGGCGAGATCGATGTCCACCGCGCCTGGTTCCGGGGCAGCGGCGACCAGGGCGGCTGGGAGCCGGTCGGCAGGCGCCCCTTCCCCGCGGTCCACTCCGCCGTGCGCGGCGGTGAGGTGATCGCGCTGTCCTACACGGGGGTGGAGCGGCCCGGGGTGAGCGTGGAGATCCTCCGGCCCGCCGACCACGGCGCGGCCGAGCGCCTCGGCGAACTCGACTCGTACGCGGAGCGGCCCGTCATCACCGCCCGCCCCGAACTCGTCTTCGCGGGCAAGCGGGACATCCCCTGTGCCGTACTGCTGCCCAGCGGCCACCGGGAGGGCGACGGACCGCTGCCGGTCCTGATGGACCCCTACGGCGGGCCGCACGGCCAGCGGGTGGTCGCCTCGCACAACGCCCATCTCACCTCGCAGTGGTTCGCCGACCAGGGCTTCGCGGTGGTCGTGGCCGACGGCCGCGGCACCCCCGGCCGCTCCCCCGCCTGGGAGAAGGCGGTGCGCGACGAACTGGCCGCAGTCACCCTGGAGGACCAGGTCGAGGCGGTGACGGCGCTCGCCGAGCGCTATCCGCTGGACCTCGGCCGGGTCGCCATCCGCGGCTGGTCCTACGGCGGCTATCTGGCCGCGCTGGCGGTGCTGCGCCGCCCCGACGTCTTCCACGCGGGCGTGGTGGGCGCCCCGGTGACGGACTGGCGGCTGTACGACACCCACTACACCGAGCGGTATCTGGGCCTGCCGGACGAACAGCCCGAGGTCTACGCCGCCAATGGGCTGGTGACCGACGAGGGGCTGTCCGGCGCGGCCGACACCGCCCGGCCGATGATGATCATCCACGGTCTGGCGGACGACAACGTGGTGGCCGCGCACACCCTGCGGCTCTCCTCGGCGCTGCTGGCCGCGGGCCGTCCGCATGAGGTGCTGCCGCTGTCCGGGGTGACCCATATGACCCCGCAGGAGCAGGTCGCGGAGAATCTGCTCCTGCTCCAGGTGGACTTCCTCAAGCGGTCCCTCGGCCTACGGTAGGCGCTCCGCTGGGGGTGCCCCTGGTCTGCCGTTGATCGTCCGCGGCGCCGCCGTGGCTGGTCGCGCCCGCGCGGCGGAGCCGCACATCAACACAGCCCCGCGCCCCTTCGGGGCGCCACCAAGCCGCAGCC
>NZ_JANIIC010000045.1 GCF_024519315.1 Streptomyces malaysiensis subsp. samsunensis
GGGGCGGCGGGGCCGGGCACCCCGGCCGCCCCCGGGCGGGGGGGGGGTGGGGGGGGGGAGGGCGTCGGCGGTGTCGCCCTGGGCCAGCGGCAGCAGCAGAACGGTGCCGCCGTCGCGGGCGGCGGCCAGACCGTGCCGGGTGGCCGCCAGATGGGACGCGGCGGACCACAGCCGACGGCGGCCCGCGGCGTCCTCTGCGGGGGCGCCGCCGGGTCCGCCTCCGGGCCCGGCTCCTGGTGTGCCGCCGGGCCCGCCTCCGGATGCCCCGCCGGGACCGCTCGCGCGTGCGCTGCCGGGACCGCTCGCGGGTGCGGTGCCGGGTCCGCCTCCGGGTGTGGTGCCCGGCCCGCTTCCGGGTGCCCCGCCGGGGCCGGCGGCGGGCGTACCGGTGTCCGGGGCCTCGATGCCCGCGGCAAGCACCACATGGGGCGTGTCCAGGTCCGCCCGGAGCCGCGCGGCGCGCTCGCGCAGCAGCCGGGGCTCACGGTCGGGAGCGTCGAGCAGGTCGTCCAGGAGCTCACCGCGCACCCGCTGCTCGGCCTCACCCGCCGAGCGGCGGGCGAGCTGCAACAGCGAGGTGACCATGGCGGCGCGCTCCAGGGTGCGCTGGTCCATGGGGTCGAGCCGGGGGTGGCCGCGCAGTACGAGCGCGCCGAGCAGTTCGCCACCCGCCGAGACGGCGGCGACCCAGTCCTCCTCGCCGTCGCGCACCGCGTGGCCATCGGCCCGGGACCGGTCGACGGCCGCCGCGGGCGCCTCGTCGGTCTCGAGGAACTCCACGGAGCCGCTGAGCACCTCGGCCAGCGCGTCCGCCACGTCGTGCACCCCGCCACCGCGCAGCACCAGCTCGGTGAGCCGGTCATGGACGTCGGAGGCGCGCTCGATGACCCGGCTGCGGTCCCGGATGATCTCGTTGGCCGCCTCCAGTTCGGCGAGCGCCGTACGGGTCTCGGCGAGCAGATGGGCGGTGTCGATGGCCACGGCCGCGTGAGCGGCGAACGAGCCGAGCAGCGCGATCTGCTCGCGTTCGAACACCCTGGCCCTGCGGTCGGCCGCGAACAGCACACCGATGACACCGCTGCCCAGTAGCAGCGGCACCCCGAGGATGGCGACGAGCCCCTCGTCCCTGACGCCCGCGTCGATGGCGTGCGTGTGCTGGAACCGCGGATCGTCGAAGTAGCTCTCGGTCACATAGGGGCGGGCGGTCTGGGCCACCAGACCGCCGAGCCCCTCCCCCATGCCGAGCCGCAACTGCTGGAAGCGGGCCGAGACCGAACCGTCGGTGACCCTCATATAGGTGTCACCGGCCGTCGGATCGTTGAGCGTCAGATACGCGACCTCGGTGCCCAGCAGGGAGCGGGCGCGCTGGACGATGGCCTGGAGCACCGCGTCCAGATCGCGCAGCCCCGCCAGATCGTGGGCGGTCTCGAAGAGCGCGGAGAGCTCGGCCTCGCGGCGCCGTCGCCCCTCCAGCTCACCGCGCACCCGCAGGGCGAGCAGCTTGGCGCGCTCCAGGGCCGCCAGCAGGTCGGCCGGAGCCTTGTCGGCGCGGGCGCGCAGCACCGGGCGCTCATACGCCTCGGCGGGCGCGCCGCGTACGAGGAGTTCCAGGTAGGGGGCCTCCGGCCGGTCGTCGGGCATGGTCACAGGCATACTCCCGCCGGACGCGGCGGCGCCAGCCGTAGGGCGGCCCGGTGTCCTTTCGAGGGGGCGGCCGGGCAAGAGGCGGTCCGATGGCTGAGCCAATGAGCCACCATCCCGCCCGTCTGGCAGTGGCTGAGCCACTGAGCCGCTCGCCCGCCCGTCCGGCAGTGGCTGAGCCAATCGGCCACCATCCGCCGGTGGCTCAGCCAATCGGCCTTCATGGCCCAGTGGCTCGGCCAATCGGCCTTCACCGGCCGAAGAACCATCCGATGAGCCGCTCAGTGGGCGGTCCATCCGCCGTCCATGCTGAGCGAGGCACCGGTGACGAAGGACGCATGCGGACCGCAGAGATACGCGACGGCCTCGGCGACCTCCTCGGGTTCGACCAGCCGCTTGACCGCCGAATCGGCCAGCATCACATCGGAGACCACCCGCTCCGGCGAGATCCCGTGGGCCTCGGCCTGGTCGGCGATCTGCCGCTCGACGAGCGGGGTGCGCACATAGCCGGGGTTGACGCAATTGGAGGTCACCCCGTGCGCCGCGCCCTCCAGGGCGGCGACCTTGGACAGCCCCTCCAGACCGTGTTTGGCGGCCACATAGGCCGACTTGTAGGGGGAGGCGCGCAGCCCGTGCACCGAGGAGATGTTCACGATCCGGCCCCAGCCCCGCGCGTACATATGCGGCAGCGCGCCGCGCACCAGCCGGAACGGGGCCTCGAGCATCACGGTGAGCACCCGGGAGAACACCTCGGGCGGAAAGTCCTCGATGGGCCGGACGAGTTGGAGCCCGGCGTTGTTGACCAGGATGTCGATGCCGGCGGCGGCCCGTTCGGCGGCGTCGAGGTCGGTGAGGTCCAGGGGGTGGGCCTCGACCTGGCCGGGCAGTCCGGCGGCCGCGTCGACCAGGTCGGTGAGGCCCTCGGCGTCCAGGTCGACGGCCCGCACCCGCGCCCCGGCGGTGGCCAGCCGCAGTGTGCAGGCCCGGCCGATGCCCCCGGCGGCGCCCGTGACGAGTGCGGTACGGCAGGACAGATCGGGGCCGTCGGACGGCCGGGGGCCGGGGCCCGGTGTGGTGGACGCGCTCATGAGTGGCACATTAGGCAGCCATCGTGCCCGGACCGATGTGGGGGCGGCACATACTTCACTCCGCGACGATGGGCTCGAACCATGTCGGGCCGTCCTCGAGCGCCTGCTTGATGCGGGACAGGGAGAAGTCCTCCATCTCGGGCAGCGCGTCGAGTGGGAACCAGCCGACGTCCAGCGACTCGTCGTCGTTCACCCGCGCCTCGCCGCCGACCGCGCGGCAGCGGAAGCAGACGTCCACGAACTGGCACTTGTCGTCGTTGGGGTAGGTCACCGGGGCCAGGGTCCGTACGAGCACGATGCGTTCGGGGACACAGCGCACCGCGGTCTCCTCCTCCACCTCGCGGACCACCGCCGTGGCAGGCTGCTCACCGGGCTCGGGGATACCGCAGATGATCGTCCAGCGGCCGTTGTCGGCCCGGCGGCCCAGCAGCACCCGGCCCTGGTCGTCGAAGACCACGGCGCTCACGCCCGGCAGATAGAGCAGTTGGTGACCGATGGAGGCCCTGAGGTCACGGATGAAGTCGGGGGTCGGCATGGGCCGAGGGTATCGGGCGGAAAAGGGGGCGCGCGCGGCGGCCGCACGGCGCCCTCCACGGCGGGCGTTTCACCACCGACGCATCGTTTCTGCGCACCATATACACATTCCTTACGACAAGCGCTACGGTTTCGGGTGTCATGGCTCGCACGGCGGCCGTAAGGCCGTCGGTGCGGTGCCCGTCACGACGGGGGGTCGGCGGGATGACGTCATCAGTGGTGGAGCCTGTCGTACAGGACCACGGCAGACCGGCCGACGGCTGCGCCGGCGCGGCCGACATCGCGGGGGTTCTGATCCTGGCCGGCTGCGCGGTCTGGGCCCTGATCGCGGCCATGGGGCGGCCCGCCCGCCCCGAGGGGGTGCTGCTCGCCGTGCTGGCGGTGGCCGCCGGTTACGCCTGCGGCCGGATCGCCGGATCGCTGCTGCCGGTCGCCTCGACGGCGGCCGCCGGGCTCGCGGGATTCGGCCTGGCCTGCGCCTCGCCGTACGGGCTCGCCGACCATGAGGGGCCGGGCGCGGCCCAGCTCACCCTGGCCACAGGCGCGATCTGCTGCGCGGCCTGGGCCGCCCCGCGGGTCCTCCGCCCGGCGCTGTGGCTGCTGGCCGCGGCGATCACGCTGACGGCCGTGGTGGGCGGCTCGACGGCGGGCTCCGTGGCGAGCGGCGCCGTGCTGGTGTGCTCGCTCGCCGCCGCCCGGCCGCGGCGGCGGCTGCCCGCGCTCGCGGCGTGCGCGCTGGTCGCGGCGGTCGCGGTCGGCGGCACCTGGGCGGTGGCCAAGGACGCGGTCCCCGGCGGGCTGGCGCCCGCCCTGCGCGACCACCTCACCGAGCACCGGATCCGGCTATGGCAGGACGCCGCCCGCATCGAGGAGACGGACCCGCTGCGCGGTGCGGGCCCGGACCGCTTCGGCGAGCTGAGCCCCGCGGTGGCCCAGCCACAGGACCAGGAGGCCAAGCCCCATTCGGCGCCGCTTCAGCAGGCGGCCGGTCAGGGGCTGCCGGGGGTGGCGCTGCTGGGCGCCGCCTTCGCCTGGATGCTGCACGCCCTGTGGTGCTCCCCACGCCCCACTCCGGTGGTCCTTACGGCGGCCGCGACGCTCACGGCCCTGGCCGTCGAGTCCTGTCTGGGCAACGCCCTCAGCTTCTCCCAGGTCACCGCGGGGGCGGGCCTCCTCGCCGGGCTGGCGACGGCCCGCCGTCTGGACCAGACCCCGGGAACGGTGCCATGAGCCCCGGCACGGCTCGCGAATACCCGTCGCCTCAAAGAGAACGCGGGCCTCGAAAGCCGCGAATGAGAACGCAGGGGACGCATCCCCTGAAAGGGGGACATGGGCACCGGCTAGACCTGAGAGGTGCGCGCCGCGATCAGCCGCAGCCGGTCGCGGATGACCCGGACCGCGGCCTCCGCGTCATCCACCGTGACCGTGAAGACGCGGCCGTCCCCGAGGCGGACCACCAGGCCCTCGCCCCGGCGCACCACCACCGCCGTGCCCTTCTCGGGGCGCCAGCGGTAGCCCCAGCCGCCCCACTGGCAGGGGGTGACCTTGTGGGCCACATCGGCGTGGACCACATCGCTGAGCGGGATACGGCGGCGTGGGAGCCCCATATGGCCGCAGCGGATCTCCAGCACCTCGTCGTCGACCCGTACCGCCACATGAACGAAGGCGAGGGTGCCGAAGAGCATCAGCAGCCCGGCGGCCACACAGCCGATGACGGCCATCAGCAGCGGGGCGATGCCCGAACCCCATGGGGAGTCGACGGCGAGGTCGACACCGAGCGCCAGGCACGCGGCCCCCGCCACGGCCAGCAGCCACTGCACGCGGTTGTGGGCCCGTCCGGTCCAGACCGCGGGCGGCTGCCCGTGGGCCGTCGGCTCTCCGTGGTCGTGGTGCCTCATGCTTGGCAGCGTACCCACCTTCCGGCACCGCGGCAGCAGGGCGGATGAATCCGCTGGTGAAGAGCGGTTCGGTCAGCTCACCGCACGAGGCGTTCCGGTCAACCGCGGGCCGGTGCGACGGGTGCCAGCAGCACTCCCTCGGCATAGGTCAGGGCGGCGTCCGGCAAGGCAGCCTCGTCCCCGCTGAGGATGACCGTCAGACCGCCCGGGGTGACGGGGCCGTCCGGCGGGAAGGGATCGGCGCCGATCCGGCGCAGGGCCTGGGCGGCGACGGCCCCGGCCGAGCCGTGGAGGACGATCGGCGGTGCGTCCGGCCGCTGCACGGCGGCCCGGATGCGGTCGGCGACCAGTTCGTAATGGGTGCAGCCCAGGACGACGGTCGTTACGTCGCGGGGGGTGCGGGCCGCCGCGACGGCCACCGCGGCGTCGATCCCCTCGGTGTCGGCGTGCTGCACCGCGTCCGCGAGCCCCGGGCACGCCACCTCGGTCACCTCGACGCCGTCCGCGAAGTCGCGGATCAGTCCGCGCTGGTACGGGCTGCCGGTGGTGGCCGGGGTGGCCCAGATCGCGATCGGCCCTCCCCCGGCCGCCGCGGGCTTGATGGCGGGCACGGTCCCGATCACCGGCAGCCCGGGCTCCAGCTCGGCGCGCAGCGCGGGCAGGGCGTGGACGGAGGCGGTGTTGCAGGCGACGATCAGCGCGTCCGGGCGGTGCGCGGCGGCGGCCCGGGCGCAGCCCAGGGCGCGTTCGGTGACGTCCTCGGGAGTGCGCGGCCCCCACGGCATGGTGGCGGGGTCGGAGGAGAGGACGAGATCGGCGTCCGGTCGCAGTCGGCGCATCGCGGCGGCGGTGGGCAAGAGCCCGATTCCGGAGTCCATAAGCGCGATCTTCACCCGGTCACTTTAAGGGATCGGTCCGGTGCGCCCGACGGCCGGGCGGACCTTCGGGCAGACTTCGGCGGGTGAGCGCGCTGATGTGGATCGCCGCCGGGTCGTTGGCCGCGTGGCTGTGGCTGCTGCTGGGCCAGGGCTTCTTCTGGCGTACGGACGTCCGGCTGCCCCGGACCGGCCCGGGCGGCTCAGGGCCGCCGGAGCCCGCGGCATGGCCCTCGGTGGCCGTCGTGGTGCCCGCCCGGGACGAGTCCGCGGTGCTGCCGGCGAGCCTGCCCTCGCTGCTCGCCCAGGACTATCCGGGGCCGGCGGAGATCTTCCTGATCGACGACGGCAGCTCGGACGGCACCGGAAAGCTGGCCCGTCAACTGGCCGACGAGTACGGCGGGCTGCCGCTGACCGTCGACTCCCCCGGCGAACCCGGCCCCGGCTGGACGGGCAAGCTGTGGGCGGTGCGGCACGGCATGGCGCTCGCCACGACCCGTCTCGCCGCCGACCGTAAGGACGACGGCGGCGTGGACTATCTGCTGCTGACGGACGCCGACATCGCACATGAGCCGGACTCGCTGCGGGAGTTGGTGCGCGCGGCCGAGGCGAACGGGCTGGATCTGGTCTCCCAGATGGCACGGCTGAGGGTGGCGACCTACTGGGAGCGGCTGATCGTGCCGGCCTTCGTCTACTTCTTCGCGCAGCTGTACCCCTTTCGGTGGGTCAACCGGCCCCGGGGGCGGACCGCGGCGGCCGCGGGCGGCTGTGTGCTGCTGCGCCGGGAGGCCGCCGAGCGGGCCGGTGTCCCGGAGGCGATCCGTCAGTCGGTCATCGACGACGTGGCGCTGGCCCGCGTGGTGAAACGGTCCGGCGGACGGATCTGGCTGGGGCTGGCCGACCGGGTCGACAGTGTGCGGCCGTATCCACGGCTGGGCGAGCTGTGGCGGATGGTCTCGCGCAGCGCGTACACCCAGCTGCGCCACAATCCGCTGCTGTTGCTGGTGACGGTCGCTGGGCTGGCGGTGGTGTATCTCGTACCGCCCGCGGCCGTGGCCGCCGGGGCGCTGACCGGGCGGCCCGCTCCGCTGGCGATGGGCGCCGCCGCCTGGGCCCTCATGGCGGGCACCTACATCCCGATGCTGCGCTACTACCGGCAGACCCTGTGGCTGGCGCCGCTGCTGCCCCTGACGGCCCTTCTCTACCTCCTGATGACCGTGGACTCGGCGGTGCGGCACCACCTCGGGCAGGGCGCGGCCTGGAAGGGGCGCAGCTACGCCCGCCCCAGCGCCGCGCCCTGATGGCCGCGCCCCGTACGCCGGGGCTTCACTTGCGGCCGGGGGTCCAGTTCATGCCCCAGCCGTAGGTGTGGTCCAGGGTGCGCTGCGGGCTGACACCGCGCTGCGGCACCAGATAGCGGGCCTCGCGCTGCACGACGAGCTCACTGCCGGTGTTGGTGATGAGCGCGAGCGCGCAGACCGGCGACTGGACGGTGCACTCGTCGAGCGAGAAGTCGATCGGGGCGCCGAACTGCGGCTGGAGGGTGACCGTGGCGTCCAGGTTGGCGAAGCTGCGGGCGCCCTCGTAGATGGTCACGAAGACCAGGATCCGGCGGAACGACTGCTGGTGGTCCAGGTTGATGGTGAGGTTCTCACCGGCCGCCCGGGCGCCGGTCCGGTCGTCGGCGTCCAGCTGGATGAAGGGCGGCTGGTGCAGTGAGCCGAAGGAGTTGCCGAGCGCCTGGACCACGCCCTTGCTGCCGTCGGCGAGTTCGAACAGCGCCCCCAGATCGAGATCGAGATCGTTGTGCATGGCCATGGCCTTGCCCAGCTTGGAGGCCCACCCCGAGAACTGCTTGTGCACCTGCCAGTTGAGGTTGACCCGCATGGTGCCGGAGGTGCCGCCCTGCTTGGTGAGCGAGACGGCGGGCGCCTCCTTGGTCAGGGTGACCTTGCTGAGGCTCACCGGCGCCGGGGCGGCCGCGGGGTCCGGTGGGGCCGGTGCGGTGGGCGGAGGCGGCGGAAGGGGCGTGGAGGCGGCAGTGGGCGGCGGAGGCGGGTACGCCCCGGCCGGAGGGCCGGACGGCGGCGCGGGTGCGGCGTACGGGCTCTGGGCGGCCGCGTACGGGTTCTGTCCCGCGTACGGGTTCTGCCCGGCGTTCGGCGGGGCGGCGGGGGCGGGCGCCGGGACAGGGGCGGGGACGGCGGGCTGAGCCGGCGCCTGCCGCGGTTCGTCGTCGACGGTGATGCCGAAGTCCGTGGCGAGCCCCGCAAGCCCGCTCTTGTACCCCTGGCCCACCGCGCGGAACTTCCACGCGCCCTGCCTGCGGTACAGCTCGCCGAGGACGAACGCGGTCTCGACCGTGGCGTCCTCGCTGTCGAACCGGGCGATCTCCGCACCGCCCGCCGCGTCCAGCACCCGGATATGCAGCCCGGGGACCTGACCAAACGTTCCCCCATCGGCCGAGCCCGCGAGCACCACGGTGTCGATGGTGGGCTCCATCCGGGCCAGGTCCACCGAAAGGGTGTCGCTCACGGTGTCGCCCGCGGTCCGCTTCCCCTCGTGGCGCACCGCGCCGGAGGAGTGCGCCGCCTGGTTGTAGAAGACGAAGTCCGCGTCGGACCTGACCTTTCCGGACGCCAGCAGCAGCGCCGAGGCGTCCACATCCGGCACCCCAGGTCCCGCGCGCCAGCCGAGCTCGATCCGCACCGCGTCCGCCGGTACTGGCGTATTACCGCCCTTGCGCATGGCCATTTCCGTCCCCCTGCCTCTCTGTTCGCTCGGTCGCCGGGCGGCTCGGCCGCCACATACCGCGGATGGCCCGCGGCAACCCGCTGAAAACGCGCTCTTTACACGATCTCAACGTACCCTGACGACCGATTTTCCCGGGTTAGCTCTGATTGGGGATCCGCGACCACTCCGAACACTGAAAACAACCCTCCTACCGGACTCCCCAATGAGCACATGGTGGGCTTAACTTATGGTCTATGACCTCCCCCCGCAGCACTTACGGTGGCGGCTACTACTCCTCGCCGTCCTTCCCGGACACCCCCATCTACGACAGTCTTGTCGCCGAGCGGGGTACACCGCAGATCGCACCCATCAGAGTGCCGTCGGCCTATGACACCGGAAGTCATCTTCCGGCCCTGCCCTCGGCGCTTCCCGCGCTGCCCGCCGCTCCCTCCCCGCAGCCCATGCACCAGGGGTACCAGCAGCAGGCGCCGCAGCCGACCGGGCTCCAGCAGGCGCACTCGCCCCACATCCCGCCGCAGCCGACGGGACCGCGGGGCTACCCGGGCGCCCAGCAGCCGCAGCAGATGCAGCGCCCCGGGCCGGCCTCGCCCATGGGGTACGAGGCGATGCGCCCGGCCATGACGCGTCCGGCCGCGCCTCGTCCGGCGGCGCCCGCGCCTTCTCCGTACGACGACCCTTACGGCCGTCAGCAGTACCCGGGCGGCCGGTCGCCGCACCCGGGAGGCGGCTACTGACACATGTCGGGAGGTGATGCGACCGGGCCGGTGCCCGGTCGCGGGAAGGGCCGGGCCGGGCCGGATGGGGCATCCCCGTCCGGCCCCTGATCTTTGGCGGCTGTCCGGCCGCTGGGTTCCCGGGGGCCGCCCGCCCCTGACGCTTGAGGGCCGACGCTTGGGGCCCGGCTCCTGAGGGCCTGCCTCTCAACGGGCCCCATTTCGAGGGCCGTTCGGCCCCTCCCCGGCGGCGGAGCGCACCGCGATGCTGGAACCGAGCAGTTCCGCGACCATCTCCACCACCGGGGCGGACCGGGCTCTCACTCCACTGCGGTGATGAGCGCTTCGACCGGCCGCCCGTTCGGCATGGGGCGCGGGGCCGGCATGGGGATCCGGTCTCGCGCTCCAGGCGAAACGCACACCCGGCCACCGTAAGGACGTCATCCGCTCCTGACCGCGCTCTTCACGGGCTCACTGACCCGTTTCGCGCTCCTTCAGCCGCTCGGCGATCACCGCGGCCTGAATGCGCCGCCCCACGCCCAGCTTGGCCAGGATCGAGGAGATGCGGTTCTTGACGGTCTTCTCGGCCAGGAACAGCCGTTCGGCGATCTGCCGGTTGGTCAGCCCGTCGCCGATGAGCTGGAGGATCTCCCGCTCCCGCGGGGACAGGTTCTCCAGCTCCACGGGCCCGCTGGGCGCGGGGCCGCGCAGCCGGGCCATCACCCGGGCGGTGGCGCCGGGGTCGAGCATGGAGCGGCCGTCGGCCACGGTGCGCACCGCGGACACCAGGTCGGACCCGTTGATCTGCTTGAGCACATAGCCCGCGGCCCCGGCCATGATGGCGTCGAACAGCGCCTCGTCGTCGTCGAAGGACGTCAGCATCAGACAGGCGAGATCGGGGAGCCGGGTCCGCAACTCCCGGCAGACCTCGATCCCTTCGTGGTCGCCGCCCTCGCCCGAGGAGCCGAGCCGTACGTCGAGCACCGCGACCCGTGGCCGTACGGCGGGGGCGCGGGCGATGGCCTCGCGGGCATTGGCCGCCTCGCCGACCACCTCGAGATCGGGCTCGGCGTCGAGCAGATCGCGCAGTCCGCGCCGCACCACCTCATGGTCGTCGAGCAGAAAGACCCTGATGGGGCCGTCGGCGTCGGCTGTCTGGGGCACCGGCCTCTCCTCCATGGCGCGCGGGTCGCCGGTCGCGATCCGGCTGCCCAGCTTTACGTTCTGGCGCAAGGAAGCGTAAGGGGCCGTTCGGCCCCGGGCCGCTCTCCGCGCCCGTCGGCCCGATCATGGCGAGATCCCGCCCGCGTACGGCCCGTACAGATCCAGCAGCCGGGTGCGGGCGCTCTGGAGACGGCGCCCGATCACCTGGGCGCAGGCCAGCGCGAGGGCGTAGCCGAGCTCCGGGTCCTCGTCGCACAGCCGGCGAACCGCCTCCGCGTCGAACTCGTGCGCGCGCACCGGGCTGAGCGCCTCCGCGCCCAGATGCCAGGTGTCCGGCGGAAAGAGCCAGGACCAGCCGATGAGCTCTCCCGGCCCGAGGGTCTCGATCACCGCGGCCCGCCGCCCCGGGACATGCAGATCGAGGGTGACCGCGCCGGTGCGGATGATCCAGAAGTGGTCGGCCTTACGGCCCTCCTCGAAGATCCGGCCGCCCGAGGGGAAGGACACATCGTGGGCGAGCGCCATCAGCCGCTCACGGTGTTCGGTCTTCAGCGCGCTCAGAAGTCCCATCATGACCTCACTCCGTCGTCTCCTCTCCCCCCTCACCCTCGGCGGTCACCGTGCGTAAGCGCCGCGCATACGCAGTGTGTGCACGAGCTGTATCTACCAGATGTGCTTACGAGAGGCAGCCGATCCAAAGCGATACACCGGCGAACGGGTATCGATTCACCCTTACCCATTTCCGGTCACGTTTCCGATATGACACGTCATTTATGGTCGTCGTGACCGATGAGACCCCGCTCCCCGTACCCTCGGCTGCTTCACCGACCCTGCGATGTCGCTCGTACTCGTCACCAAACGGGAGGCACTGGTGCTAGCCGACCCTCGTCGTCGGTCCGCCGATCGAGCCGGAGAACACCTGCTCCACCGTCGTTTCACCGCCGAGGAGCTGCCCCGGCTGCGGGTGCAGGTCGAGCGGTGCGCCGCCTGGGCCGGGCTCAGCGAGACCCGCCGCGGGGACTTCGTGCTGGCTGTGGACGAGATCGCCAACAACGCCATCGAGCACGCGGGCGGCACCGGCTCCCTGTTGCTGCGGCGGGTCGGCGACGAGCTGGAGTGCCGGATCAGCGACTCCGGCCCCGGCTTCTCCGAGGACGTCATCCCGCGGATCCTGCCGGGTCTGGACGGCGCGACCAGCGGCCGCGGACTGTGGCTGACCCAGCTGGTCACCGACCGGCTCGCGATCAGCGCGGGGGCGGTGGGCGCCGTGGTGACGCTGGCCATGCGGCTGCGCTGAGTGAGCCGCCGGACTCCCTCGGCGACCGCTTCGGCGGGACAATGGGAAGGGACGTAGCCATGTGCCGGCAGGAGAGGCGGTGGACACGGTGGAGCTTCCCGTGGTCGTCGGGGTCGACGGTTCGGACGCCGCCTCGGACGCACTGGACTGGGCGGCCGAGCTGGCCGGGCGCCGCGGGCTGCCGCTGCGCGTCGTCCATGCCTCCCTGTGGGAGCGGTACGAGGGCTACATCCCCGGTACGTCCGCCGACCGGCCCGCCGAGCGGCTCCACAGCGAGGCGGTGCTGGCCACCGCGGCCGAGCGGGCCGGACGGCGGGTGCCGGCCCTGAAGGTGATGACCGACCTGGCGTCCGACGACGCGGTCACGGCCCTGCTGCGCACCGGGCAGAGTGCCGAGGCGCTGGTGGTCGGCTCGCGCGGGCGCGGCGAGTTCGCCTCCCTGCTGCTCGGCTCGGTCGGCCTGGGCATCGCGGCCCGCGCCCTGTGCCCGGTGGTCGTGGTGCGCGGCCGCCCGGAGAACGTGCGGGGCGGGATGAACCGGGTGGCGGTGGGGATCGCCGAGCGCGAGCGCCCCGGCGACCAGGAGCCCGCGCCGCCCTCCGCCGCCGTGGCGTTCGCCCTCCGCGAGGCGCGGCTGCGCGGCGGCGAACTGGAGGCGGTGCACGCCTGGCGCTGTGCGGGCCCCGAGGACCATGGAGCGCGCGAGGAGCATGGGAGACGCGAGGAGCGCAGAGGACGCGAGGACCATGGGGGACGCGAGGAGCACGGGGCGCATGAGGGCCAGGGGGCGCGCGAGGCTCACACACGGCGCGCCGCCGAGCTCCTGGACGAGACGCTGGGCGGCGCCTCGGCGGCCGGGCTGCCGCCGGTGCCGGTGGCGCACCGCCCGGTCGAGGGCTCGGCGCGCAAGGCGCTGCTGGACGCCTCCGCGCACGCCGATCTGCTGGTGGTCGGGGCCCGGCGGCGGCAGGGGCACTTCGGCATGCAACTGGGGCTCGTCAACCACGCCGTTCTGCATCACGCCAGGTGCCCGGTCGCCGTGGTGCCGGTTTCCTAGCCACCGGCTCCGCGGCGCCGCACCCGGCCCTGGCCGAGTTCCTCCCCTTTCCGTCACTGTCGGTCCCCCGCCCCGGCTACTCTGCTGGTGAGAGGCTCATGGGGGGGATGGAGGCCAGGTGTCGTCGGGCAGTGCGGACCAGGGACGCCATCCGGCCCTCCCCCAACTCCGGCTCGACCAGCTGCTCGGCGAGCTCCAGGCGCGGCTGGACGCGGCCCGGTCCACCCAGGACCGGATGCACAGCCTCCTGGAGGCCGTGCTCAGCGTGGGCCGTGAGCTGGACCTGGAGCAGGTGCTGCGCCGGATCGTGGAGGCCGCGGTGGTGCTGGCCGACGCGGAGTACGGCGCGCTGGGCGTGGTCGACCGGCACCGGCTCTCGCAGTTCCTGCCGGTGGGCATATCCGGGGAACAGGCGTACCGCATCGGCCCGTTACCCAGCGGCCACGGACTGCTCGGCGAGCTGATCCGCCACCCCCAGCCGCTGCGGCTCACCGATCTGTCGGAGCATCCGGCGAGCTACGGCTTCCCCGAGCACCATCCGCCGATGCGCTCGTTCCTGGGCGTGCCGATACGGGTGCGGGACGAGGTCTTCGGAAATCTCTATCTGACCGAGAAGCGCGGCGGCGCCCAGTTCGACGCCGATGACGAGGCGGTGCTGACCACCTTGTCGGTCGCCGCCGGGGTGGCCATCGACAACGCCCGGCTGTACCACGAGAGCCGGCGCCGCGAGCAGTGGCTGGAAGCGCTCGGTGTCATCACCCGTACGCTGCTGGCGGGCACCCCGGCGGCCGAGGCGCTGAGCCTGATCGCCCGGCTCGCCCTCCAGGTGGCCCTCGCCGACTCGGCGGCGATCCTGCTGCCCGCCACGGGCACCGACTCCCTGATGGTCGAGGTGGCCGAGGGGCATGACGCGGAGCGCATCGGCGGGCTCGTGGTGCCGTCCGACGGCTCGCTGGCCGGGCTCGCCGCCCGCACCGGACGCCCCGCGTTCGCCTCGGACGTACGGGTGGACTCCCGGGCCAGATCCTGGCCGCTGTCGGCTCCGGAGAGCGAGTTCGGGCCGGTGGTGGCCGTTCCGCTGGTCGCGGGCGAGCGGGCCTCCGGGGCGCTGCGGCTGTGCCGGCTCGCCGGGCGGCAGCCCTTCGACGACCATGAGGTCGCGCTGCTCTCGGGGTTCGCGGCGCAGGCGGCCCTGGCGCTGGAACTGGCCCGGCATCGCGCCGAGTCCGAGCATATGGCGATCCTCCAGGACCGTGATCGGATCGCCCGGGACCTTCATGATCTGGCCATTCAGCGGCTCTTCGCGACCGGGCTCACCCTCCAGAGCGCGGGCCGGCTGATCGAACGCCAGGAGGCGGCCGAACGGGTGGGGCGGGCCGTGGACGACCTGGACGAGACCATCAAGATCATCCGTTCCACGATCTTCGCCCTGCGCACGGTCGGGGACGACGGCGGCGAACCCGCCACGCTGCGGCGGCGGCTGGTCAAGGCCGTCCGGTCGGCCTCCGACACCCTGGGCTTCGCGCCGTCGCTGCTGATGGACGGCCCGGTCGACACCGATGTGCCGGACGAGACCGGTGACCATGTGCTGGCGGTGCTCGCCGAGGCTCTCAGCAACACCGTGCGGCACGCCCATGCCCAGCGGGTGGAGGTGCGGCTGACCGTCGGCGCGCGCATCACCCTGGAGGTCACGGACAACGGGGTGGGCATCGGGGGCGCCGCGCCCAGCGGCGGGCTGGTCAATATGCGGTCACGGGCCGAGCTGCTGGGCGGCACATTGGACATCGAGGCGCCCGAGGCGGGTGGCACCCGGCTGGTCTGGTGTGTCCCTCTTGACCGCCGACGGCCCGCCGGAAGGGCGAAAGGGACGGCCCCGTGATATTGCTCTCTCTTCACCGAATTCGCGCATATCCGGCCCGCCATGCGGTACCCACGAGTGGGGAAGGGGGTGTCTGATCCATGCGAAAAATCTGGGGGCTGCGGCGCTGGCGGCGCAACCCGCTGCGCCGTAGGACCGACGTCGTGGAGGCGTGCGCGGCGCTGATCGCCGCGTCGCTCATCCTGCTCGTCGCCCCCGCCGTCGGCTGGGCATCGGGGTCGTTGGCGCACGGGGCTCTGGTGAAGGCCGCGCGCGAGCAGCGTGCCGAGCGGCATCTGCTCTCGGCCACGGTGGTGAAGGTGCTGCCGCACCCACCCATCGACTCCGATCCCGAGACCGCGTCCGCGAGAGACGCCCACCGCCGCGTCCTCGCCCGCTGGACGGGGCCGGACGGCAGCAAACACGAGGGCACTCTGGGTGCCCATCCCGGTGCCGACCCCGGTGAGCGGTTCCGGATCTGGACCGACGACCGCGGCCGCCCCGTCGGCCGTCCGCTGGACACCGCGACGGCCGCCACCCACGCCGTGCTGGCGGGGATCGGCGCGGCGGGGGCCACGGCGGTCCTGGTGGACGGTGCCAGGCGGCTGGTCGTATGGCAGCTGATGCGCCGGCGCTATGTGCAGTGGGACATCGCCTGGGAGCGAGCCGGTCAGGACTGGGGCCGGGCGGACGCCGACAGCTAGCCTGTCCGAGCGGGCAGCGAAGGCAGTAAACGGGCGGGAGTTGTCATATGAACGCCAACTCCCCCCGTGCTCCACAGGCACGTCAACTCGGGGTGCCGTGCGCACGCTACGGTGGGGCATTCCATATGCGCAGCGGCAGTCAGCAGCGGCTGTCGGGCGCGCACACCGGCATCGCACGAGGTGGGGGCACAGCAGCACCATGGCACAGGGCTCGGTCGTCCAGGTGACGCACAGCGGAACGTCGCGGTGGCGGCGCCGCACCGGAGAGTACGCCTCCCTCTCGGCGGCCCTGGAGGCCGCCGGGGACGGTGATGTGCTCTCCATCTCGCCCGGCACCTACCGCGAGAATCTGGTGGTGGGCCGGGCCGTCACCCTGCGCGGGCCCGAGGGCTCGGCGCGCGGTTCGGTGCGGATCGCGCCGGTGGACGGAGTCGCGCTGACGATACGTGCCTCCGCCGTGGTCCAGGATCTGCATGTCGAGGGCCAGGACTCGGCCGCCCCCGCGCTGCTCATCGAGGACGCCACCCCTGAGCTGACGGACGTCCGGGTCGCCACGCGGTCGGCGGTCGGCATCGAGGTGCGCGGCGGCGCCCGTCCGACCGTGCGGCGCTGCACCGTGGACAACCCCGCGGGTGTCGGGCTCAGCGTGCTGGACGGCGCGGGCGGGGTGTTCGAGGAGTGCGAGGTGGTGGCCGCCGGGCAGTCCGGGGTGGCGGTGCGTGGCGGCGCCCGTCCGCGCCTGGACCGCTGCCGGGTGCACCACGCGTCCGGGTCGGGCTTCTCGCTGACCGGCGAGGGCTCCTCGCTGGAGGCCGTCGGCTGTGAGGTGTACGAGATCAGGGGCGCCGGGGTGCAGGTCTCCGGGCGCGCCACCGGCAATCTGACCGACTGCCGGGTGCACCGTACGACGGCGGACGGGGTGAACCTGGACACCGACGCGGTGCTCACGCTCGCCGACTGCGAGATCCATGACATCCCGGAGAACGCGATCGACCTGAGGTCGCGTTCGGTGCTGACGCTGACCCGCTCCACGGTGCGCCGCTTCGGGCGCAACGGCCTGTCGGTGTGGGACCCGGGCACCCGGGTGGACGCCAACCAGTGCGAGCTGCACGAGAGCACCGGCGACTATCCGGCGGTGTGGGTGAGCGACGGGGCGACCGCCGTGCTCGACTCGTGCCGGGTGCGCGAGGTGCCCGACGCGCTGTTCGTCCTGGACCGCGGGTCGCGGGTCGACGTGGTCGACAGCGATCTTTCACAGGTGCGCTCCACCGCGGTCTCGGTCAGCGACGGGGCCATCGTCCAGCTGGACGACTGCCGCATCCGGGAGGCGGCCACCGGGGCGTGGTTCCGCGACCACGGCAGCGGCGGCACGCTCGCCAACTGCACCATCGACGGCGCCGCCACCGGAGTGATCGTCACCAAGGGCGCCGATCCGACGGTCGAGCGCACCACGGTCACCGGGCCGACCGAGGCCGGGTTCTATGTGTCCGCCGAGGGCCGCGGCACGTTCACCGGCTGCCGGGTCACCGGCAGCGGGGGCTACGGCTTCCACATCATCGACGGCTGCCGCACCACCCTGACCCGGTGCCGTACGGAGCGGTGTGCGCGCGGCGGGTACGAGTTCTCCGAGGCCGGGCCGATCGTCGAGGACTGCACCAGCGACGAGAGCGCCACCACGGCGCTGGGCTCCCCGACCACGCCCGCCCACCCCCCGGTCACCGCGCCCGCCGTGGAGACCGCCGCCTCCACGGGCGGGCTGCTGGGTGGCGTCCCGGCGCAGCGGTCCGCCCAGACCTCCGCGCCCGCCGCCGAGCCCCCGGTCGACATCCGCCCGTCCTCCGCGGTGCTGGGCGAGCTGGACGCACTGGTCGGGCTGGAGAGCGTCAAGCGCGAGGTGCGCGCCCTCACCGACATGATCGAGGTGGGCCGGCGGCGTCAGGAGGCCGGGCTCAAGGCCGCCTCGGTCCGCCGCCATCTGGTCTTCACCGGCTCCCCCGGCACCGGTAAGACGACGGTCGCCCGGCTCTACGGGGAGATCCTGGCCTCCCTCGGAGTGCTGGAGCGCGGCCATCTGGTGGAGGTCTCCCGGGTGGACCTGGTGGGTGAGCACATCGGCTCCACGGCCATCCGCACCCAGGAGGCGTTCGACCGGGCGCGCGGCGGGGTGCTGTTCATCGACGAGGCGTACGCCCTGTCACCGGAGGACTCCGGCCGGGACTTCGGCCGGGAGGCGATAGACACCCTGGTGAAGCTGATGGAGGACCACCGGGAGGCGGTCGTGGTCATCGTGGCCGGGTACACGGCGGAGATGGAGCGCTTTCTGTCCGTCAACCCCGGTGTGGCCTCCCGCTTCTCGCGCACCATCACCTTCGGCGACTACGCCCCGGAGGAGCTGCTGCGGATCGTGGAGCAGCAGGCCGAGGAGCATGAGTACCGGATCGGCGACGGTGCGTCGGAGGCCCTGCTGAAGTACTTCACCGCGCTCCCCAAGGGCCCGGCGTTCGGCAACGGCCGCACCGCCCGGCAGACCTTCGAGGCGATGGTGGAGCGGCATGCGGGCCGGGTCGCCCAGATGAGCGACCCGACCACGGAGGACCTCACGCTGCTCTACCCCGAGGACCTGCCCGAGCTCATCTGACCGGTGGCCCCCTCCTGGGGAGGTGGCGGCGTCTGCTCCGGGAGCCGGGCCAGTAGCCCGGCCCGCTCCCGGTCGAAGACGGGGTCGGCCTGATAGTCCCCATGGCCCAGGATCGGTGCGGGCAGCGGGTGTTCGGGCGTACGGCCGTAGACCAGCGGGTCCTTGAGCGCGTCGCAGTCGACCTCGGGCCCGCTGCCGTCGGGCAGCAGCATGGGGCCGCCGATCGGATCGGTGTAGCGCCACAGATTGCGCCAGCAGCGCACCTCGCCGTGGAGCGAGAGCAGTTGCGTGGGGCCGAAGTAGGCGGGGAACCAGCGCCCGTAGAGCCGCTCCAGCGGTGAGCCGTAGGTGAGCAGCGCGACCCGGCCGCGGGTGCGGTGGTCCACCTGCCAGACCGCCGCGGCGGCCAGCACACTGCCCTGGGAGTGGCCGGAGATGACCAGCCGGCCGCCGTGCCTGCGGGTCCAGGTCTCCATCCGCCAGGTCAGGTCGGGCACCGCCCGCTCGGCGTAGCACGGGGGCGCGAAGGGGTGGGCGGCGCGCGGCCAGAAGGTGCCCACGTCCCACAGGATGCCGATGGTGCGGCGGGCGGAGGGGCTGCGGTAGGCGCGGCGGGCCCAGGTGGCCAGCATCAGGCAGGCCACCCCCATCAGCCAGGAGCCCAGGGCCTGCGCGGTCTGGGCCGCGGCGTCCACGACCCCGGGCGCGCTGTCGGCGGCCCGCCCGGGCACCTGGTGCGTGGCCCAGGCCCCGGTGACGGCGCAGGCGCCGAACAGCAGGGTCAGCAGCGCGAAGGGACCGACGATCCACGGGGCGGAGTCGGTGAGGCCGGCGCGGGCGATCGTGCTCGCGATGCGCCGGGTGCGCACCGCGTCGGGCCGCTCCCCTGGATAGCCGTCCATGATGGTCGGCAGCAGCCGTTCGCGCGTCCGCCACACCCTTACGGTGAAGATCACCAGCAGTCCGACCAGGACCAGCAGCAGCGCGGGGATGGCCGTGGCCAGCCAGGTCAGCAGGACCGGCGGGGCGATGCCCGGCCCCTCACCGGGGGTGGCGCCGCCGTCCAGCCAGTCGGCGATGCGCTGGGCGACACCGCCCGAGAGCACCGCGCCGAGCCCGCAGGCGAGCACCGCCACGGCGGGCCCGGCGAGCCCGTACAGCGGGGTGCGGCCGGGAGCGGCCCGGTGGAGGACCAGGGCGCACACCGCCATGGCCACGATCAGCGCGCCCTCCCCGATGACGATGACGCAGAACGCCTGGTTGCCCGGCAGCTTGCCGGAGGAGGCCCAGTCGGGGCGGGACCAGGCGGCGTACAGGACGGAGAGCGCCAGCACCCCGAGGGCCGCGCCGGGCAGCGCGGTGATGGTGATGCGGTCCAGTTCCCCGTCGACCTTGGTCTCGCTGCGGCCTCTGAAGCACACCACGGCCACCACCGCGACCGCGCCCATGACGAGCAGCGTCAGCAGCGCCCAGCCCACGGCGTCCTGCAACCCGCTGCCGCCCGGTCCGCGGTCGTAGGCGGTGGTGGGCAGGGTCAGGCCCGCCGCGACGGTGAGGAAGCCGGCCGCGGTGTGCGCGGCGCGCAGCCGGGCGACGATCCTGCGGCCGTACCAGAAGCCGGGCAGGCACAGCGCGGGGCGGTTGCCCGCCTCGGGGGCGGACTCGTCGACGGGGCGCTCCAGCGGCGGGGAGGACTCGTACGCGCTCCAGGTGCGGTTGGACAGGTACCACAGCAGTCCGGTGAGCGCGCCGGGCAGCACCGCGGCGAGCGCGAGCCTGCGGCCGGGCTGGCTCCACCAGCCGTGGTTCTCCGGGGACAGGAAGCCGAGCCAGGACTTGCCCCCGGCGCAGTCGGCCGAACCGGCACACTGCCAGGCGAACAGGTCCAGGCCAACCTCGCAGGCCCCGGCGATCAGCAGCACGGTCAAGGTGAGCGCCACGAGCCGGACGAACAGGCCGTAGGCGCGCACAGTCCGCTCGCGCCGGTCGGCCGGGGGCCGCATCCAGTGGGCGAGGTTGGCGACCATGAAGGGCAGTAAAAGCAGCCACAGGGCGCGCGAGCTGTTGCCCGAGGTGAGGTTGCACCATACGTACGCCTCGCGGATCGGGCCCTCGCGGTCCGGCCCCTCGCGCTCCTCCGGCGGGCGCCGCTCGGCGTCGAGGTCGACCGTCCTGCGGTAGACCGCCGCCGTCTCGTCGCCGGTCACCAGGCTGGTGCGCGGATCGCCCAGCATCTCCTCGGGGGTGGTGCCGCCCACTCCGTGGACGAGGAGTTCGAGATCGGGTGGCGGCGCTCCGCCCTTGCGGGCCGTCGTCGCCTCCGCCGCGTCGGGCGGTGTGTCCTTGGGCATGGTCGCTGGCACCGTTCCCCCGATTCCGGTGTGGTGCGGTCGTTCGGCTCCAGGATTGTGCCCACCGGCCGCCTGCCCCGACCATGACAGGGCGGGCGTGGCGAAATCGTGACCCTGGGTGCTCCGGCGATCGGCTGTCCCCACCCCGTGCGAAGATGAACGCGCGGGCGACGAGGGCCGACCGGAAGGAGACGAGGCCGGGTGAGCGACAACCAGAACCTCCTCGCGGAGCAGCGGCGCGCCCTGATCCTCGATGAGGTCAGGCGGCGCGGTGGGGTGCGGGTCAATGAGCTGACGCGCAAGCTCAATGTCTCGGACATGACGGTCCGTCGCGATCTGGACGCGCTGGCCCGGCTGGGCGTGGTGGAGAAGGTGCACGGCGGGGCCGTGCCGATCGCCGAGGCGAGCACGTACGAGCCCGGGTTCGAGGCCAAGTCGGGCCTCGAGCTGAGCGCCAAGGAGGACATCGCGAAGGCGGCGGCCGCGATGGTCACACCGGGCACCGCGATCGCCCTGGCCGGGGGCACCACGGCCTTCGCACTGGCCCAGCAGCTGCTGGAGGTGCCGGATCTGACCGTGGTGACGAACTCGGTCCGGGTCGCCGATGTGTTCTACAACGCCCAGCGGTCGGCGGCGCTCGGCGGAGTGGGCCCGCGCCCCGGTGCGGCCACCGTCGTGCTCACCGGCGGGGTGCGGACACCGTCGGACACGCTGGTGGGGCCGGTCGCGGACGCGGCTGTGCGCTCGCTCCACTTCGATGTGCTGTTCCTCGGAGTGCACGGCATATCGGTGGAGGCGGGTCTGTCGACGCCCAACCTCGCGGAGGCGGAGACCAACCGCCACTTCGTCAGGGCCGCGCGGCGGGTGGTGGTGGTCGCGGACCACACCAAGTGGGGCACGGTGGGGCTGAGTTCCTTCGCCTCGCTGGAGCAGGTGAACGCGCTGGTCACGGACCCGGGGCTGCCCGAGGAGGCGCGGGCGGAGATCTCCGAGTATCTGCCGGAGCTGGTGGTGGCGGGCGAGCCGTCCCGCACCGCAGACATCTGACACCCCGGCAGTTATCGTGTGCCCATGACACACCGGTTGCGTTCGGTCGGACTGGAGTACGCCGAGACCGCCCCGGTGCGGCTCGTCTTCGTCGCCGAGATCTCGGCCGCTCCGGAGGCGGTGTTCGAGGCGTTCGCCGACGTCGAGGGCTGGCCGCGGTGGTACCGGCAGGTGAAGCGGGCCCGCGCCACGGACGGCGGCAAGCGCAGGGAGATCCGGCTCGTGGGCGGCACCCGCTTCCGCGAGACGGTCATGGCCTCCGATCCACACGAGCGCTATGCCTACCGCGTCGACGAGACCAACGCGCCGGGGCTGCGGGCGCTGCTGGAGGAGTGGACGCTGCGGCCCTCGGGCGGCGGCGGGACCGTGGTGCGCTATGTCTTCGCGGTGGACGGCACGGTGCTGCTGCGCGGTGCCGTGCGGGCGCTGCGGCCGGGTCTGCGGCGCGCGTTCCACCAGGCGGTGCGGAACCTGGACCGGATGGTGGCGGCGGGCTGACGGGCCGTACGGGCGGACGTCAGCCGGTCCTGTCGGCGGGAAGACCTCAATCGGTCCAGTCGCCGGTGGTGAGGAAGACGTCGAGCGTCTTCACATACGGCTCGATGTCCAGCCCCTGCTCCTCGAGCCACACATCCGAGTAGTACTTGTCCAGATACCGCTCCCCCGGATCGCACAGCAGCGTCACCACGCTCCCGGTGCGCCCCGCGGCGACCATCTCCGCGACGATCCGCAGGGCGCTCCACAGCCCCGTCCCGGTGGAGCCGCCCGCCTTGCGGCCGATGGCCCGCTCCAGGGCGCGGACGGCCGCGACGCTCGCCGCGTCCGGGACCTTCATCATCCGGTCGATCGCGCCCGGTACGAAGCTGGGCTCCATCCGGGGGCGGCCGATGCCCTCGATGCGTGAGCCGCGGTCGCTGAAGGCGTGGGCGTCCTGGTGGACCCAGCCGTCGAAGAAGCAGGAGTTCTCCGGGTCGGCGACGCACACCCGGGTGTCGTACTGCATGTAGTGGACATAGCGGGCGATGGTCGCCGAGGTGCCGCCGGTGCCCGCCGTGGCGATGACCCACGCCGGTTCCGGATAGCGCTCCAGACGCAGCTGCTGATAGATCGACTCGGCGATGTTGTTGTTGCCCCGCCAGTCCGTGGCCCGCTCGGCGTAGGTGAACTGGTCCATGTAGTGCCCCCCGGACTCCGCCGCGAGAGCCGCGGACTCCTCGTACATCGTCCGCGGGTCGTCCACGAAATGACATCGGCCGCCATGGAATTCGATCAGGCGGCACTTCTCCCTGCTGGTCGTGCGGGGCATCACCGCGATGAAGGGCACCCCGATCAGCTTGGCGAAGTACGCCTCGGACACGGCGGTCGAGCCGCTGGACGCCTCGATCACGGGCTTGTCCGGCCGGATCCAGCCGTTGCACAGCCCATAGAGGAACAACGAGCGCGCCAGACGGTGCTTGAGACTCCCCGTGGGGTGGGTGGACTCGTCCTTGAGGTAGAGGTCGATCCCCCAGCGCTCGGGCAGCGGAAAGCTCAGCAGATGGGTGTCCGCGGACCGCTGGGCATCGGCCTGCACCTTACGGACGGCCTCCTTCAGCCACTCGCGGTAGCCGTGATCGCTGCGGTCCACGTCGATCGTCCCGATGATCCCGCGCGCCTCGCCGTCCAACGCCCACTCCTCCTGCTTGTGCCCTTGCCCGGCCCGAGTGGCATACTCATGCCGTTTCGATCCTCATTGTCCCCCAGTGCGCCCTGGTGTCCGGGCCCGGTCACGGGCACACTGCGCAACAGGGAAAATGAGAGGCAGCGGCACACGTGCCAGTCGGAGCCATCGGGGAGGCGGTTGTGATGGCCGATAACGAGTTCAACGCCAGGGGAGTGCGGATCGAGCGGTTCCTGCGCTCGGTCACCCGCGCCGGACAGGTCATGATCAAGGACGGCAGGCTTCAGTTGCTGACCAGTTACGGCAGCGAGATCGACAGCGCGCCCGTGCAGTCGGTGCGCGCGAGCAAGCCCTGGTTCGTGGACGGGGACCAGGCCATGGCCACCGTCAACGGCACCCGCTATCGCCTCACCCTCGGCTCGCAGGACGCCAAGTCCACCTCGGCCAAGTCCGGCTCCGGCGCCGCCAGCCGCTTCCTCGACGCCGTCCGGTCCGCCCGGGGGCACTCGCCGAAGAGGTGAGACGGCCGAGTTGCGCATGCGCGCGGCCGGACCGACCCTGGACGAGTATCAGTATCACTGAGGGTCAACAAGCGGTGACGCTGAGAACCGTCCCACCGGTCGCGCCCAGCAGCCACCACTGCTGAACGTGTTCGTCGCCCGCATCTGAATCAGGCTAGCCCCAACTTCTTCAGGGAGTCGCAGCCGTGATCAGTCGTCCTAGCAGGCATTGCACGGTGGAGCTGCAAGCCCTGCCGTCGCGGATCGGACAGGTCCGCAGAATCGTGTCGGCGCAGTTGCGCTACTGGCATCTGGATCCGCTCATCGACCCGGCGGCGCTCGGCGTCACCGAACTGCTCACCAATGTCCATCGGCACGCCGAGCCGGGCAAGCAGTGCACGGTGGAGATCGCTCTCATGCTGGACCGGCTGACCGTTTCGGTCCGCGACCAGGATCCGCGGCTGCCCCGCCTCCGGACCTGCGATCCGTTCGCCACCCACGGCAGGGGGCTCGCGCTGGTCGCGTCCGTCAGCCAGAGCTGGGGGATGCACGCGCGGGACGACGGCAGCGGGAAGGTCGTCTGGTTCACGCTGGCCGTGCCGCGCCCCACCGCGACCGCCAAGTCGCCCCTTCCGGCGCACGGAGCGGGCCGCACCGCGCCGCCCCACCGCACGGACGCCTCCCGTCCGGCGCCGGCGCCCACCGCGCCCGGCACCGGCCCCGCGCCCACCACGGAGCCCGCCACGGCACCTGCACCTGCACCTGCACCT
The DNA here is from genome assembly GCF_024519315.1 of Streptomyces malaysiensis subsp. samsunensis. Lineage (GTDB taxonomy): Bacteria > Actinomycetota > Actinomycetes > Streptomycetales > Streptomycetaceae > Streptomyces > Streptomyces malaysiensis. The sequence goes on from NZ_JANIIC010000045.1 coordinate 24,550, forward strand.
GCACATGCCGCCCCGGCGCCCGCCCCCGCACCCGTCGCCTCCGCGCCGCCCGTTGCTCCGACACCGGCCCCCGCCGCCGCGGCTCCGACACCGGCCCCCGCCGCCGCGGCTCCGGCACCGGCACCGGCCGCTGCCGCCGCTCCGGCGCCCGCGGTGCACGAGCGGGCCCCCGCCACCGCCCGGTCGGCGGCTTCCCGCTGAGCACGCGGGCGTCCCGCCTCGCGGGAGGCGGGACGGCCCGAGGGGCCCGGCGGCCCGGACAGCCGCAGTGGCCCAGGCGGCCCTGACGCCCCGGCCCGCCTGACCGGACCGGCCGGATCGAGCGGACCGCCCTGCCCGACCCGAACGACCTGCCCAACCCGAACGACCTGCCCGACCCTGACGACCGGACCGAACACCCGGGGGTGTCGGCGCCCCCGGCGGCCACGGTCAAAGGGCCCCGCCCTTCGTCGCGTGGCGTCCGAACTGCTCGTCCAGGACGGACAGTCGGCGCCAGTACTCGTCCTCATCGATCTCACCGGCCGCGAAGCGACGGCCCAGCACCGCGATCGGCGATCGCTCGCCGAAGTCCACGGGGCCCTGTCGCCAGGGGGCGCGTCGGCGCCACCCGGCGCGCCTCAACAGGAAGACCGCGCCGACGACGACCAGGACCCACATCAGCGGGAAGAGCAGAATCCACGGTCCGGGGCCGTCGCCGTCGGCGAAGCCGTGCGCCAGGATGTTCATGATGATCGCGCTCCTCGGGAGTGGTGTTCTCATGGCCCTTGCCTCAGGGCCACTCCCGAGGATCACCTCCTTACGGTGCCCTGGTCGTCGTACGGCCGACGACAGTCCCGGTACCTCCCGGGGAGTACGGCTGCGCTGAGGCGATCCCTTCTGTACCTACTAGTGTGTACGATCGCGGCGAACGCATACGAACGCACGCCCCGCCGACAGGAGTTCGCCGATGCTCGCCATGCAGTACCGGATCACCCTGCCCGCCGACTACGACATGAGGATCATCCGGCGCCGGGTGGAGACGAAGGGGCCGCTGCTCGACGGCTTCTCGGGGCTGGGGCTCAAGGCGTACGGGATCCGGGAGCGCGGTGTGGACGGCTCACCGGTCCACCAGTACGCCCCGTTCTATCTGTGGACCGCGCCCGAGGCCATGAACCGCTTTCTGTGGGGCCCCGGATTCCAGGGCATCGTCCGGGACTTCGGCAGGCCCTCGGTCGAGCACTGGCAGGGGCTCGCCTTCGAGCGGGGCCCCTCAGCGGGCGCCGTGCCGCACACCGCCACCCGCCACGCCACGCCGGTTCCGGCCGCCGCCGACCCCGCCGCCGCCGTCGAGGACGCGCTGGCACGGCTGGCCGAACGCACCCGTAAGGACGGCGTCCACACGACGGCCCTCGGCATCGATCCGCGCGGCTGGGAGCTGATCCACTTCACGCTCTGGGAGGACTCCGTACCGCCCTCGGAGCCCGGCGACCGCTACCAGGTGCTCCATCTGTCGACCCCGGACCTGGACGAGCTCCCCCGGGGACGGCAGTGGTGACCGCCGTAAGGACGCGTCCCCGATCCCGGCCCCGGCCGCGGCTGCTCGCGGCGCCCCTCAGGGGTCCATGCCCCCGGGCCGCCCGGTGAGTGGGTCAGCCCACGCCCAGGGCCGCCAGGGGGTCGTCCAGCACCGGCTGCCACGCCAACTCCGCCGCCCCCACCAGGCTGTTGTGGTCCAGTGTGCACGGCAGGATCGGCACGCCCCCGCTCCGGCCCCATAGGCTCCGCTCCGCCACCACCGCGCGCAGCCGCTCCGGGTCGGCCTCCAGGAGCTCGCGGTGCAGCCCGCCGAGGATGATGCGGTCCGGGTTGAGGATGTTGACCAGACCGGCGAGTCCGAGGCCGAGGCGGTCGATGAGCTGCCCGGTGGCTGCCCGTACGGACGGCTCCGTGGCGTACTCCTCGCGCAGCAGATCGCGGGCCTGCTGCAACAGGGACACCTCCGGGCCCGGCTCGCGTCCGGCCGCCGTGAGGAAGGCGAGCGGATCGGCCTCGATGTCCAGACAGCCGCGGCTGCCGCAGTGGCAGGGCGGGCCCTCGGGGTTGACGGTCAGATGGCCGACCTCGAGGGCGAGCCCCGCGCTGCCGGTGTGCAGCCGCCCGTCGAGCACCAGCGCGCCGCCGACGCCCCGGTGCCCGGTGGCGACACAGAGCAGATGCTGGGCGCCGCCGCCCGCGCCATGGCGGTGTTCGGCGAGCGCGGCCAGGTTGACGTCATTGCCCGCGAAGCCGGTGACCGGCTCCCCGTCCTCGCCGCGGATACCGGCCGCGGCCAGGCTGCGGTTGAACAGGTCGCGCACCGGAGCGCCCGCGGGCCAGGCGACATGCAGCGGATTCAGGGCGGTGCCCTCCGGTTCGGCGACCGCGGACGGGACGGCGAGCCCCGCGCCCACGCAGCGGCGGCCGGTCTCCCGCAGCAGTTGGGCACCGGCCTCGACCACCGCGTCGATGACATGCGCCGGATCCGCGGGCACGGTCATACAGCCGGGGGCGGTGGCCACGGTCCGGCCGCCGAGTCCGACGAGCGCCGCGCGGAAGCCGTCGGCGTGCACCTGGGCGGCGAGCGCGACCGGCCCATGGGGGGCGATCGACAGCCGGTGGGAGGGACGGCCCTGTGCCCCGGCGGCCCCGAGCGGCCGCGAGTCGACTTGGATCAGGCCGAGCGCCTCCAACTCGGCGGCCACGGCGCCCGCGGTCGCGCGGGTCACGCCGAGTTCGGCCGTGAGCACGGCGCGGGTGGGGGCGCGGCCGGTGTGGACGAGTGCCAGTGCCGGGCCAAGAGCGCTTCGGCCGCGCTCGAGCCTTGTCCGTGTCTGGGTCACGCCCCTATTCTCACTTTGTGCCGACTCCAAACAAAACACGGACGGCCATCCCGGGCGCGCGCCGGTCCGTCGCCACACCTCGCGACCTCGCCCGGCTCCGCGCCGCCATCACCGCGTTCTTCTTCCTCGACGGTTTCGTGTTCGCCGGATGGGTCGCCCGGATCCCCGCGATCAAGGACCAGACGAGCGCCTCGGCGGGTGCGCTGGGGCTGGCCCTGCTCGGGGTGTCCGCGGGCGGTACGGCCACGATGATGGCCACCGGACGGCTGTGCCGCCGCTTCGGCAGCCACCCGACGACGGTGGCCTCCGGTGTGCTGCTCGCGGGCTCCGTCGCGCTGCCGCCGCTGACCCACTCCGCGCTCGCCCTCGGCCTGGTGCTGCTGGTGTTCGGCACCGGATTCGGCGCGCTCAACGTGGCCATGAACAGCGCCGCCGTCGACCTCATCGCCGCCCTGCGCCGCCCGGTCATGCCCGGTTTCCACGCCGCCTTCAGCCTGGGCGGGATGGCGGGGGCCGGGCTGGGCGGGCTGATCGCCGACCAGCTCTCCCCCACCCGCCATCTGTCGCTGCTCGCGGTCTTCGGGCTGCTGCTCGCGGCGGCCGCGGGCCGGACGCTGATCTCACTGCCGGTGCCCACGCCCCAGGGCGGCCCCGGGCTCGCGGCGAAGCCGGGGCCGGCCACCTCGTCCGAGCACACGGCCACGTCCGGGCCCGCCACCGAGCCCGGGCCCGCGGCCGAGACCGAGCACGCCACCGAGCCTGCGCTCGCGACCAAGGCCGAGTCCGCCGCCAAGGCCGGGCCCGCGGCCGAGACCGAGCACGCCACCGTCGGGCCCGAGCACGCCGCGGCCCCTGAGCCCTCCCCCGTCGCGGAGCGGCCGGCCCGCGCACGGTGGCTCGTCGCCGTCTTCGGCCTGATCGCGCTCTGCACGGCGTACGGCGAGGGCGCGATGGCCGACTGGGCGGCGCTCCATCTGCACCAGGACCTCGACGCGTCCGCCGGGCTGGCCGCCGCGGGCTACTCCGTCTTCGCCCTGATGATGGCCGTCGGCAGGCTCAGCGGCACCGCGCTGCTCGAACGGCTGGGCCAGACCAGGGCGTTGATCGCGGGCGGCACCACGGCCGCGGCCGGAATGCTGCTGGGCTCGCTCTCGCCCATGATCTGGCTCGCGCTCCTCGGCTTCGCGGTCACCGGGCTGGGCCTGGCCAACCTCTTCCCCGTGGCCATCGCGCGGGCGGGCGCGCTGACGGGGCCGGGCGGGGTCGCCGCGGCCTCCACGCTCGGCTACGGCGGCATGCTGCTGGGCCCGCCGACGATCGGCTTCCTCGCCGACTGGTACTCGCTGCCGATCGCGCTCACCACGGTCGCGGCGCTGGCCGCCGTGGCGGCGGTCGTCGCGTACGGCACGCGAAACGCCGTGCGCCCGGCCGGAAGCTGACATCCCCCTCCGCTCCGGCCCGGCCGTTGTCAGTGGCGGCTGGCACGATTCCGCCATGGAGACTGTCGAGTTGATCGAAACCTTGGACCGCGAGGGCCGGCTGCTGGCCGACGCCGCGGCCGAGGCCGGGGTGGACGCCCCGGTGCCCACGTGTCCCGACTGGCGCGTCCGGGACCTGCTGTCCCATATCGGCCAGGTGCACGGCTGGGCCACCCGGATCGTCGGCGAGGGCCTGACGGAGCCGGTCCGGCCCGCGGTGGACCCGGCACCGGCCGACGCCGAGCTGGTGGCGTGGTACCGCGAGGTCCATGGCCGGCTGGTGGACACCCTCACCCAGGCCGACCCGGAGCTGAAGTGCTTCACCTTCCTGCCGGCGTCCTCCCCGCTGGCGTTCTGGGCGCGGCGCCAGGCCCATGAGGCGGCCATCCACCGGGTCGACGCGGAATCGGCGCGGGGCGGAGAGCTCTCCCCGTTCACCCCGGAGTTCGCGGCCGACGGGGTCGATGAGCTGCTGGCCGGCTTCCACGGCCTGGACCGGTCAAAGGTGCGCACGGAGACCCCGGGCACGCTCCGGGTGAGGGCCATGGACCAGGACGCGGTCTGGACGATACGGCTGTCGCAGGACGCCCCGCGCACCGAGCGCCACGGCGAGGGGGCGGCCGACTGCGAGCTCGGCGGCCCGGCCCGCGACCTGTATCTCGCGCTCTGGAACCGGCTGCCGATCACCGCGCTGAGCACGGAGGGCGATGGGAAGCTGGCCGAGCTGTGGCGGGAGCGCTCCGGCATCTGAGACACCGACCATGAGGGTTACCGGCGAGTAATATCCCCTGTTAGCTTTTTGTCATGTCACGTCGATCGATGTCTCCGCGCGGCCTGCGCCGTGCGATGAACTGGTGGCCGCCCTATCTCTTCGCCGGAGTGCGGGTGGTCCACCTCGCGGAGGACTGGAGCAGCGCCCGCGTCAGGCTGCGGCTGCGCCGCTTCAACACCAACTACGTGGGGACCCATTTCGGCGGCTCGCTGTTCTCGATGAGCGACCCGTTCTGGATGCTGCTGGTGATGAACCGGCTCGGCCGGGACTACATCGTCTGGGACAAGGCCGGTGAGATCGACTTCGTCTCGCCCGGCCGCGGTGATGTGTTCGCCGAATTCAAGGTCACCGAGGAGCAGCTGGAGGAGATACGCGAGGCCACGGCGGACGGCGGCAAGGCGCTGCCGTGGTTCGAGAACGAAGTGGTCGCCGCTGACGGTACGGTCGTGGCACGCGTACGGAAGCAACTGTACGTACGCCGGAAGCACCGTGCCGGGCGGCCCGAGCCGGAGAGGACGGAGTCGGCGGCGGCCACCGGACACCCGACGGAGGGCTGATACGGAATGACCGGACCCCGTTCCCAGGACGAGCGCGACGCGCTCACCGTCGAGATTGTGTTCGCCCTGGTCACGGCCGGTCTGCTGGCGGCCGTGCTCTATGTCGCGGTCGCGAGCCCCGCGCTCTTCGGCGACCTGGGCCGGACCCAGGAGACGGTCTGGCACGGGGCTGCCGTCGCGGTGGCCGCCACCGGATTCGCCGTCCGACTGGTGCGGGCGCTGTGGCTCTTCTCCCGGCAGAGGCGCTGATGATGCGGGGCCCGCGGCCGGCACCACTGTGGCAGTGCGCGGGGGCGCGCTGGGACCGCCATGGACCCGCGCTGGTCTGGCGCCATCCGGCTCAGGGGGAACGGCTCTCCCCGCTGACGCCGGACCGCCCGCTCTCCTTCACCACCGGGCCCCGGCGCGACTGCGTCGGCGTCCGCAGGGGCGCCCGGCACACCCCGTGCCCGGCCGGGGCCGAGGTTCCCGCCTCCGTCATCTCGGCCCAGTGCCCGGACTGCGCCCGGCTGGACCGCTCGTACTCCGTGGCCGCCGACACCCGTACGGACGATCCGCGCCCTTACGACGTCTATCTCGCCTGGTTCGGCCCGGATCTGGTCAAGGTCGGGATCACCGCGGCCGAGCGGGAGGGGGCACGGCTGCTGGAACAGGCCGCGCTCTCGTACTGTCTGCTGGGCCGTGGCCCGCTGATGGCCGCGCGCCGGGCCGAGGCCGTGCTGGGCGCCGCGCTCGGCGTCCCGGACCGCTTCCCCTACGCCGCCAAGCGCACGGCCCGCGAGGCCCCGCCGCCCCCGGAGCGGCGGGCCGCCGATCTCGCCGCGCTCCACCAGCGGGCGCGTGGCCTGGGCGGTCTGCCGGAGTCGCTGGCCCTGGCCCCCTTCGAGCCGGTCCACCATGACGTGGCGTTCCATCTGGACCGGGTACGTCCGGCGCCGGGGCTGATCCGGCTCGTCCCCGAGACCACCGTGGCCGGACGTATCGACGCCGTGGCGGGCCCGGACCTCCACCTGACCGGGACGGACGGCCGCGCCCTGCTGCTGGACACCCGTCAGCTGGCGGGCTGGCCGCTGGCGTCGGCCGCGGCGGACGCCCCGACGACGGCGCCGGTGGTGGCGCGGGAGCGGGCGGCGGAGGCCCCGGAGGGGCTGTTCTGAGCGCAGCGGCCGTTCTGAGCGCACACAGCCTCGCTCAGCCCAGCCACCCCGGCCGGACCAGGCCCGACTCATAGGCGAGAACGACGAGTTGGGCGCGGTCCCGGGCGCCGAGTTTGACCATCGTGCGGCTCACATGGGTCTTGGCGGTGAGCGGGCTGACCACGAGCCGCCGGGCGATCTCCTGGTTCGACAGCCCCATGCCGACCAGGGCCATCACCTCCCGCTCCCGCTCGGTCAGCTCCGCCAGCGCCTCCGCGGGCGCGGGTTCCCTGGAGCGGGCCGCGAACTCGGCGATGAGGCGGCGGGTCACCCCGGGCGACAACAGCGCGTCGCCGCCGACGACCGCGCGCACCGCCCGCAGCAGCTCCTCCGGTTCGGTGTCCTTGACCAGGAAGCCGGAGGCGCCGGAGCGGATCGCCTCGAAGACGTACTCATCGAGTTCGAAGGTGGTCAGCATGACCACCTTCACCTCGCCGAGGGCCGGGTCCCCGGTGATCCCGCGGGTCGCGGCGAGGCCGTCGAGCACCGGCATGCGGATGTCCATGAGGACGACATCGGGACGTTGCTCCCGTACGAGCGCCAGCGCCTGCTCCCCGTCGGCCGCCTGGCCGACCACCTCGATATCCGGCTGCGCGGCCAGCAGGGCGTGGAAACCGGCGCGGACGAGGCTCTGGTCATCGGCGAGCGCAACGCGGATCACGGCCTCGTGCCCCTCCCCATCGCCCACCTCGTGCCCCTCCGCACCGCTCATGGTGTCTCCTTCCCATCCCTGTGCGGGACCCCGTCCGCGTGCGGGACCCCATCCCTGTGCGGGGCCCCCGGGACCCCGTTCCTCTGCGGGACCCCCGGGACCCCATCCTTGTGCGGGGCCCCGCCCCTGAACGGGATCCGGGCCCGGACGCGGAAGCCGCCGTCCGGGCGGGGGCCCGCCTCCACCGTGCCGCCGAGCGCGGCGGCCCGTTCCCGCATGCCGACCAGGCCGTTCCCGCCGCCCGTCACCTCGCCCCCGGCCGCCGGGCCGTCGTCGTCCACCCGCAGTTCCAACTCACCGGGGGCATAGCGCAGGAGAACGTGGGCGTTCCGGGAGCCGGAGTGGCGGACGATGTTGGTCAGGGCCTCCTGCACGATACGGAACGCCGCGAGATCGGCGCCGGGCGGCAGGGCCGTCCGTACGCCCGCCACCTCCACGCGCACCGCGAGCCCCGCGGCCGCCGCCTGCCCGGTCAGCTCCTCCAGGCGGTCCAGGCCGGGTGCGGGCGAACGCGGCGCGGCGCCGGACGCGCCGGAGGTCCGCAGGGTGTCGAGAACCTGGCGGACCTCGCCCAGCGCCTCCTTGCTGGCCGCCTTGATGGTGGTCAGCGCGGTACGGGCCTGCTCGGGGTCCTGGTCGAGGAGGGCGAGCCCGACCCCCGCCTGGACGTTGATCACCGAGATGCTGTGGGCGAGGACGTCATGCAGTTCGCGGGCGATCCGCAGCCGCTCCTCATCCGCCCGGCGCCGCGCCGCCGCCTCCCGTTCGGCCCGTACGCGGGCCCACTGCTCACGCCGTACGCGGGCGAGTTCGGACGCGGCCACGATCGCCATGGCCCAGGCCGTGATCACCAGCTCCTGGCCCCAGTCGACGGGCCCGTCACCGTTCGGCGGCAGCCAGCGGTAGAGCCAGTGGCCGATGAGCAGATGGCTCCCCCACAGCAGTCCGAGCGCGCTCCACGCGGCGACCCGCCGCCCGGCGGCGACGGCCGTCACACAGGCGACGACGACGCTGAAGAAGACGGGTCCGTAGGGATAGCCGACGGCGAGGTAGACCGCCGTCACCGCCGCCGTGCCGACCACGGCGGTCCCCGGACGGCGATGGCGCATGAGCAGCAGCGCGGGCCCGGCGAGCAGCAGCACGGCGGCCGCGGGCCCGAGGTCCATCCGGTCGGGCTGTTTATGCGCGGCGAACCCCGTGCCCACCAGTTGGACGACCGCGATGACGAGCGAGGAGCGCCAGGGCACGGTCGGGCGCGCCGGGCCGAAGGGCATCCGGCGCCACCGTCCGCCCGGCCCCTGCCCCGGCCACTGCCCCGGGTCGTGCTCCCCCGTGAATCCGTGCATAGGGGCAACGCTAAACCGGCCGGGCGCACCCGGCGTCCCCCCTGCGCGGTGCCCGCACGTACTCCCGGCGGAGTAGGGCACGCCAGGCCCGGCCCGGCGGCGCAATATGCGGGCGGCCTGGGCGCGGCTGCGCACCGGGCGGCGAACGCGGCCGTTCACCGCCGCCGGACTCCCCGAGGGCGAGGAGAGGGCGGCGGTGCTACGGGCCTGTCTGAAGCGGTGGGGATGAGAGGCCGACGCGTTCTTCGACGGCGTCACCGCCACCTCCCCCGACGCCGAGCTGAGCCGGATCGCCCCGATGCACCCGGTCTTCCGCATCACCGAAGGAGACGGATGACCGATCCGCCACGGGATTCCGTCGCGCTGCGCGATCCCGTCGGCCGATCCGCCCGTGCCACACGAGTCCGTCGTCCGACGCCGGGCCATCGCGGGACGCGTCACCGCCGTGCGCCGCGCGACCACCGCGCCGCACGGCATACGACGTCCCTCGCCCGACGCGTCAGCGACAGCCGTGGGGCCGCTCAGCGGATGCGGATCGGCGGAAGCGGCGGAAGTCGGGCCGCGGTTCGAAAGGCGCGCTGAAGGGACGCAGGGCTGTGTCGATGTGCGGCTCCGCCACGTGGGCGCGACCGGCCACGACGGCGCCATGGCCGATCGACGGCAGTTCGGCGCACTCCCAGCGGAGCGCCTTCCCGGCGGAGCGCCTAGCCCCGGTCCATCGCGGCCAGGGCTCGGCGGGCGGCCGGGTGGGTGCGGACGAGGTCGCCCAGCGTGGTCGTACCGCGGGTGATCTTGGTGAAGGCGCGCCACGCCGGGCGGAAGCCGGTGATCGCCGCGTGGAACATCCCGGGGCGGCGGGAGAAGACCGTGTGCAGACGGCGGCCCACACCCATCTCCACGCCGAGCCCCGCCTTGATCGCGAAGGCGTAGTTCAGGGCCTGCCGGCGGGCGTCCACCGCGTCGTGCGCCTCGGCCACGCGCACCGCCCACTCCCCCGCGAGCCGGCCCGAGCGCAGCGCGTAGGAGATGCCCTCGCGGGTCCACGGCTCCAGCAGCCCGGCCGCGTCCCCGCACACCAGGACCCGGCCGCGCGACAGCGGCGAATCGTCGGAGCGGCAGCGGGTCAGATGGCCGGAGGAGATGCTCGGCTCGAATCCGGCGAGGCCGAGCCGGGCGATGAAGTCCTCCAGATAGCGCTTGGTCCCGGCGCCCTCGCCGCGCGCCGAGATGACGCCGACGGTGAGGGTGTCGCCCTTGGGGAAGACCCAGCCGTAACTCCCCGGCATCGGGCCCCAGTCGATGAGCACCCGGCCCGCCCAGTCCTCCGCGACGGTCTCCGGGACGGGGATCTCCGCCTCGAGGCCGAGATCCACCTGGTCCAGCTTCACACCGACATGCGCGCCTATGCGGCTGGCGCTGCCGTCCGCGCCGACCACGGCCCGCGCCAGCACCGTCTCACCGTCGGCGAGCACCACGGCGACCGTGCGCCGGTCGGGCACGGCCGGGCCGTGCTGCTCGACACGGCTGACCGCGACGCCCGTACGGATCTGGGCGCCCGCGTCCTTGGCGGCCTCGACCAGGGCCGCGTCGAACTCCGGCCGGTTGATCAGCCCGAAGAGCGCCTGCTTGGAGCGGCGGGTGCGGGACAGCTTGCCGTTCAGCGAGAAGGTCACGGCGTGCACCCGCTCCCGCAGCGGCAGTTCGAAACCCGGCGGGAGGGCGTCACGCGAGGGGCCGATGATGCCGCCGCCGCAGGTCTTGTAGCGCGGTAGTTCGGCCTTCTCCAACAACAGCACCCGCCGCCCGGCGCAGGCGGCGGCGTGGGCCGCGGAGGCACCCCCGGGGCCCGCGCCCACCACGACGACGTCCCATACCGTCTCATTGTCCGGGGCTGCGTTGTCGCTGCTCACGTGTGGATCCGCTCCCAATCGACCGACCTGATGCGCCTTCCCGGCATCCTACGGCTCCCCGGCGGATGGCCCCGCTGTGGGATGATCGGCCGCGCGGCATCAAGCCGTACATACGTGCCCATCGCAGCGCATCCCGCCGTCTGCCCGTCGCATCCCAGGAGTGTCCCCATGGAGAAGGCGCCTCTCGCCGCCACCGTCGCCGCCCTCCAGCCGCGTGCCAGGGCCGAGCTGGCCGAGCTGGTGGCCTTCAAGTCGGTCGCGGACCCGGCGCAGTTCCCGCGCAGCGAATGCGAGGCCGCCGCCGGGTGGGTCGCCGACGCCCTGCGCGCCGAGGGGTTCGAGGAGGTGGCGCTGCTGGACACCCCGGACGGCACCCAGTCCGTCTACGGCTTTCTGCCCGGTCCGGCCGGCGCCCCGACCGTGCTGCTCTACGCGCACTACGATGTGCAGCCCCCGCTGGACGAGGACGCCTGGCACACCCCGCCCTTCGAGCTGACCGAGCGCGACGGCCGCTGGTACGGGCGCGGCGCGGCGGACTGCAAGGGCGGCGTGATCATGCATCTCACCGCCCTGCGCGCGCTCAAGGAGAACGGCGGGGTCCCGGTCAACGTCAAGATGATCGTCGAGGGTTCGGAGGAGCAGGGCACGGGCGGTCTGGAGCGCTATGCCGAGGCCCATCCGGAGCTGCTGACCGCCGATACGATCGTGATCGGCGACGCGGGCAACTTCCGGGTCGGGCTGCCCACCGTCACGGCCACGCTGCGCGGTATGACGCTGCTGCGGGTCTCGGTGGACACCCTGGAGGGGAATCTGCACTCCGGTCAGTTCGGCGGTGCGGCCCCGGACGCGCTCGCCGCGCTGATCCGCGCCCTGGACTCGCTGCGCGCCGAGGACGGCTCGACCACCGTCAAGGGCCTCGACCCGGATGCCGAGTGGGACGGCTTGCAGTATCCGGAAGACGACTTCCGCAAGGACGCCAAGGTGCTCGACGGGGTCGGGCTGATCGGCTCCGGTACGGTCGCCGACCGCATCTGGGCGCGCCCCTCGGTCACCGTGCTCGGCATCGACTGCCCGCCGGTGATCGGCGCCACGCCGTCCGTCCAGGCGAGCGCGCGGGCGCTGGTCAGCCTGCGGGTGCCGCCGGGCGTGGACGCGGAGGAGGCCAACCGGCTGCTCGCCGAGCACCTCCGGTCCTCGGTGCCGTGGGGCGCTCGGCTCTCGGTGGAGCAGATCGGCCAGGGCCAGCCGTTCCGCGCGGACACCACGAGCCCGGCGTACGCGGCGATGCGGGAGGCGATGCGCCTGGCGTACGACGGCCAGGAGATGGCGATCGCCGGGCAGGGCGGCTCGATCCCGCTGTGCAACACGCTGGCCTCGCTCTACCCGGAAGCGGAGCTCCTGCTGATCGGGCTGAGCGAGCCGGAGGCGCAGATCCACGCGGTCAACGAGAGCGTCTCCCCGGAGGAGCTGGAGAAGCTCTCGCTCACCGAGGCGCTGTTCCTGGGGATGTACGCGGAGAGCAAGGGCTGAGCCCCCCCTTCCCGCCGTGTCACCCCGTACGCGGTCGGCGGGCGGCGGGCGGCGGGATCAGCCGTCGGTCAGTCGGTGGTGTCAGTCGGTGGTGTCAGTCGGTGGGGTCAGTCGGTGGGGTCAGTCGGTGGGGTCAGTCGGTGGGGTCAGTCGGTGGGGACGCCCGCTTCGAGATAGAGCGGGCGGCCCCGCTCACGGGCGCGCAGCGCCCAGCGCAGCCGGCTCAGCCGCACCGGGGGCAGCAGCGCGGCGGCCTCGCTCTCGGTGACGAAGCGCCAGCCGCGCAGTTCGGAGCCGGGCAGCAGCACCTCCCGGGCGGCCGCGCTGGAGAGCTTGCCGCCGTCGAAGAGCAGCCGCAGCCCCCCGTGGCCGGGCGGCTGGGGGCGCTCCCAGTCGGCCACCAGCAGCCGCAGCGGTTCGTCCAGCCGTACCCCCAACTCCTCGGTGACCTCGCGCAACCCGGCGCACATCGGGGGCTCGCCCGGTTCGACGACGCCGCCGGGGAACTCCCAGCCGGGTTTGTAGGTGGGGTCGACGAGCAGCACCCGGTCCTCCTCGTCGAAGAGCAGGACCCCGGCGGCCAGCGTCTCGGCCCTCGGCTCCGGGGTCTGCACGATGTCGCAGTGCCCGGCGCCCTCGCGGACGGCGTCGGCGATGTGCTGGGCGGTCTGGCGCGGGGTGAGCCCGGTGGTGTCCACGACATGGGCATCGGTGGTCAGCCAGGTCAGGGCCGCCTGGTAGGGCGCGAGATGGGCCAGGCACCACTGGCGTACGGACTCGCTCGCGTCCGCGTCCCCCGGTATCTCCTCGCGCTCGGCTATGCGCTCGCGAAGGATCGTTTCATCGGTGTGGAGCAGAACATGCCGGACGGGGATGCGACGGGCGGCGAAACCGCCGAAGATCTCATCCCGGTACTCCTGTCTGAGGACCGTCATCGGGACCACGAGCGGGCCGCCGACCTCCGCGATCAGCGCCGCTCCGGTGTCCACGACCAGCCGGCGCCAGGAGGGCAGATCCTGATAGTCGGACACCTGTTCAAGTCGTTTGCGCGGAAGCATCATCCGCAGACCGTTACCGACCAACTCCGGGTCGTAGAACGTGCTGCCGGGCATGAAGTCCACCAATTCACGTGCCGCGGCGGTCTTACCCGCACCGAACGCACCGTTCAGCCAGACGATCACATTTCCCCCTATTCCATCGCCTCCTGACAGTTGCCCGCATCACCCTGCCACGGAAACGCGCGAAGACGACCGAGTGACGGATCGCGTCGCTCCGTCCCGTATGGGCACATGACCGGGAGAGGTGTGGCGGCGGGTCGTCGGGGGTCGTGGGGCCCTCGTGCCGCAGGGGTCACCGCGGCCACCTGAGCCACGGCGACCCCTGTCGCATCAGATCCCGTATCAGCCGCCGTATCAGCCCTTGCTGGCGCCGAGGGTGAGTCCGGCGATGAAGTGGCGCTGCAACAGCAGGAAGACCAGCACCGTGGGCAGCGCCACGATCACCGAACCCGCCGCGAGCAGGTTGTAGTCGGTGAAGAACTGGCCGCGCAGATTGTTGAGCGCGGAGGTGATGGGCAGCTTCTCGCCGTCGGAGATGAAGACGAGGGCCCAGAGGAAGTCGTTGTACATCCAGGTGAATTGCAAGGTGGCGAGCGCCGCGAGCGCGGGCCGGCACAGCGGAAGTGTGATGCTCCAGTACTGCGTCCACACCCCCGCCCCGTCCACCCGCGCCGCCTCCACGATCTCATCGGGAATGGTGCGCATGAAGTTGGCGAGGACGAAGACGCAGAATCCCACCTGGAAGGCGACCTGAACGGCGAGCACGGCCCAGTAGGAGTCGTACATCGTCATCGAGTCCGACATCCAATAGGGCAGATCGATCTTGGTGAAGAGTACGTAGAGCGGGGTGACGATGACCTGCTGTGGCAGCAGATTGCCCGCGGTGAACACCATGAGCAGCACCAGTCCGCCGCGTATTTTCAACCGGGTCACACAGAACGCGACGAACGAGGCGAGAAACAGCGTCAGCAGCACCCCGGGCACCGCGATGATGAGCGAGTTGACGAAGTACTTGCCCATCCCGGAGTCGTTGAACGCCTTCGCGTAGTAGTCGAACGACAGATGGCGCGGCAGCGAGAAATACCCGTATTTCGCGGTCTCCTCGTAGGGCCGCAGCGAGGCGTAGACGGCGAGCAGCAGCGGGGCGAGGAAGGCGAGCGACACGACCATGAGGAAGGCGTGCAGCCCGAGCCGGCCACGGGTCACCCGGCGCTTGCCGGGGCCGGTCACCGGGGCCACGGTCCGTACGGGGGCGGTCCGGGTGGTGCTCATCCCTTCTTCCCCCCTCTCAGCTCCTGGACCAGATAGGTCACGATGAATCCCAGGGACACGGTCAGCAGGACGACGGCGATCGCGGAGCCGAAGCCGATCCGGCTGGCCTCACCGATGATGTTGTCGGTGACCAGCACCGAGAGCAGTTCGAGCCCGTTGCGGCCGTGGTTGATCGCGTAGACGATGTCGAAGGCGCGCAATGCCTCGATCACGGTGATGACGCCGACGATGATGTTGACCGGCCGCAGGGTGGGCAGCACGACCCGGAAGAAGGTCTGGGTCTCGCTGGCGCCGTCGATCGCGGCGGCTTCCTTGAGCGAGGGATCGACGGATTTCAGCCCGGCCAGATAGAGGATCATCACATACCCGGTGTGCCGCCAGGCGGCCGCCAGCAGCACCATCCAGATATTGAGGTCCGGGTTTCCGAGCCAGTCCACCGGGTCGTTCTCGTTCGAGAGAATCGCGTTGAGCGCACCCTGGTCACGGGAGAAGATCAGCTGCGCGATAAAGCCGACGATGGCGAGGGAGAGCACCACCGGCATATAGAGGGTGGACTGGTAGAAGCGGCTGAACCGGACGCCCTTGTCCAGCAGGACGGCCAGCAGCAGCCCGAAGGGGGTCGCGACACAGCCGAGAAAGGCCACCCAGAGCACATTGTGGCGAACGGCGGGCCAGAACGGCGGATAGTCGGTGAAGAGGGTCTTGTAGTTGTCGATGCCGACCCAATGGATATCGCCGATACCGTCCCAGTTGGTGAAGGACAGACCGATGGAGGCGAGGGTCGGGCCCCAGATCAGGGCCAGGTCGAGCAGGACGGGTATGCCCAGCAGCACGCCGATGACGGCGAGGTCACGGGAGGTGAACCTCCGGGGACCCCGCCGTTTGGCACGCCGCGCGTTGATGAGCGGCACGGCGCGAATCTCCTAGTTGCCGGCGAAGATGGTCTTCTTCTGGGACTCGATGTCCTTGGTCAGGGTGTCGATGTCGTCCGGCTTGTTGATGAACTGCTGGATGGCGCGGATCATCACCTGGGACGCGAAGTCCGGCCGGGTGTCGCGGTCCATGAACTGCGATATCTGCTTGGCGTTCGAGACGAGGTCGACGGCCTTCTTCTGGAGCGCGTTGTACGAGGAGCTGGACGCCTTGTCATTGACGGCGATGTTGTTCGGGTCCCGCTTGAGGTAGATCTCCTCGGCGGCGGGAGTGGCGAGGTACTTCAGCAACTCCTTGCCCTCCTTCTGCCGCTTGGACTTCTTCGCCAGCAGAAAGCCGTCGATCGGCGCCTCGACCGCGTCCTGGCCATAGGCGGAGTCGATCTCGGGGAACGGGAAGAAGTCCAGATCGTCGCGGTCGGCGTCGGAGAACTGCTGTCCGGGGTGGGGCAGTCCGAAGACGGCCATACCGGACTTCTTCTGCGCCAGGCTCTGCGCGGCCTCCTGCCAGGTCCGCCCGTTCGCGCCCTTCTGGTGGTACGGCATCAGACCGCGCCACAGGTCGAAGACGTGTCGGACCTTGGGATCGGTCCAGGACTCCTTGCCGCCCATCAGGGAGATATGGAAGTCGTAGCCGTTGGCCCGCATATTGAGATAGTCGAAGGTCCCCATGGCGGGCCAGCCGTCCTTGTCTCCAAGGGCGATGGCGTCGAGGCCGTCCTTGTCCATGCGCTTGGCGAGCGCCCGGAACTCGTCGAAGGTCTTCGGGACCTCATAGCCGCGCTGGGCGAAGACGCTCTTCCGGTAGAAGACCGCCCACGGGTAGTAGTAGTACGGCACGAGGTACTGTTTGCCGTCCTTGCCGGTGGACTGCGCCTTGAGCGCGTCCGAGAAGCCGTCGAAACCCTTCCACAGATCGCTGATCTCGGCGAGCTGGCCCTGTTCGGCGAAGAATTGCATGCGGTATCCGGCGAACCACATGAAGACGTCGTCCGGGGTGCCCTTCAGATAGCGGTTGATGCCTTCCTGAAAGGCTTCATGGTTGACGGTGTTGACCTTGACCTTCTTGTCGGACTTCTTCTCGTACGCCTTGAACACCTCGTCGAACGCCTTACGGGGCACGGCGTCTGAGGCGTTGGAGCCGATCTTCACTTCGTTGCCCGGACCACCGCAGGCGGTCAGCAGCATCGGAAGGGCGACCGCGCCGGCTCCGGCCGCGGTACCTCGTAGTAGCGCACGGCGGGAGATCCGATGTCCTGACGATGACGGTGCCATGTGCCCCTCCACAGAGGTTCAATCAAACACAACCGAACGCGAGTGAGGGGATCTCACCCGCACCCCAGCTGAATCGTCAAGGGTTTTGACGAGATATCGAACAACTGTTATCGCATCTCTTCCAACAGACTCCAACAGGGTCTACCGTAAACGCTCGCATGTGACGCAGTCATGACACTGCGTCACCCCGTTGGGAACGGAGGACCCGCATCGTGCGCCACCGCTGTTTTCGACCCGCGAGACGAAGAGTCATCGGAGCACTGAGCGCCGGCCTGCTGGCCACGGTCGGCCTGGCCCTCCCGGCCGTAGCCCAGCCGTCGCACCCCGCCGAGGTCACCACACCGGCCTCCGCCCCGGGCGCCGCGCCCGGTGACGGGCTCGCCCTCACCCCTCCGATGGGCTTCAACAACTGGAACTCCACCCACTGCCGGGCGGAGTTCAACGAGGCGATGGTCAAGGGCATCGCCGATATCTTCGTGGCGAAGGGGCTGAAGGACGCCGGGTACCAGTACGTCAATCTCGATGACTGCTGGGCGCTGCCGCAGCGCAACGCGGACGGCAAGCTGGTCCCCGACCCGGTCCGCTTCCCCAACGGCATCAAGGCCGTCGCCGACTATGTCCATTCCAAGGGACTGAAGATCGGCATCTACACCAGCGCGGGCACCAAGACCTGCAACAGCGCCGGTTTCCCCGGGGGGCTCGGCCATGAGAAGTCCGACGCCCAGCAGTTCGCCGACTGGGGCATCGACTACCTCAAGTACGACAACTGCAATAACCAGGGCATCGACGCCAAGCAGCGCTACCGCGCCATGCGCGACGCCCTGAAGGCCGCGACCGAGACCACCGGCCGCCCCATCGTCTACAGCATCTGCGAATGGGGCGAGAACAAGCCCTGGGAGTGGGCCGGCGAATTCGGCCAGCTGTGGCGCACGACGGGCGACATCAGCGACAGCTGGGGCAGCATGCTGTCGATCGCCAAGCAGAACCTGCCGCTCGCGCAGTACGCCGGGCCCGGCCGGTGGAACGACCCCGACATGCTGGAGGTCGGCAACGGCGGGATGACGGACACCGAGTACCGCAGCCACTTCTCGCTGTGGTCGATCATGGCCGCTCCGCTGCTGATCG
This sequence comes from Streptomyces malaysiensis subsp. samsunensis, assembly GCF_024519315.1. Lineage (GTDB taxonomy): Bacteria > Actinomycetota > Actinomycetes > Streptomycetales > Streptomycetaceae > Streptomyces > Streptomyces malaysiensis. Next base: position 42,571 of record NZ_JANIIC010000045.1, read on the forward strand.
GCACCGATCTGCGCAAGGCCACCGACGAGACCTATGAGATCCTCGGCAACCACGAGGTCATCGCCGTCGATCAGGACCCGCTCGGCAAACAGGGCACCGTGGTCTCCTCCGAGGGCGGGCGCTGGGTCATCGCAAAGGAGCTGGCGGACGGCAGCCGAGCCGTCGCGCTGTTCAACGAGACCGACCGGCCGCAGCACATCGCCACCACGGCGACCGGCGCCGGGCTGCCCGAGGCGACCGCGTACCGGCTGCGCGACCTGTGGGCGCACAAGGACTACAACACCGCCGGAGCCATCTCGGCCACCGTCCCGGCCCATGGCACCGTGCTCTACCGGGTCTCGGCCGACGCCCGCTGGACCTCCTACCCGCCCGCCACCGAACTCGGCCTCGACGGCACGGCGCTGACCGAGGCCGGGGCCACGGAGCAGCTCGAGACCACCCTCACCGACCTCGGGCGCACCCCGGCCCAGCAGGTCTCGGTCCGGCTGACCGGCCCCGAAGGCTGGCGGATCAAGGCCGTCTCACCGACCCGGGCCGCCTCGCTGCCCACCGGTTCGAAGCTGGCCACGCGCTGGCAGGTCACCGCGCCCGCCGGTGCCGCGCCCGGCGCGTACGAGCTGACGGTCGGCGCCGACTACCGCTCGCCCGGAGGCACCAAGGCCACCGCGCGGCTGGTCTCGACGGTCCATGTGGCCGTCGCACCGCCCTCCGGACGCTCGTACGCGAGCGATCTGTCCTGGCTGAGCGCGCTCAACGGCTGGGGCCCGGTGGAGAAGAACACCAGCGTCGGCGAGAGCGAGGCCGGTGACGGCCATCCGCTCACCATCGGCGGCACCACATACGACAAGGGCCTGGGCGTGCACGCGCCCAGCGAGGTCACGTACTACACCGGCGGCCGGTGCTCGCGCTTCGGCGCACAGGTCGGCGTGGACGACGAGGAGGGCGCCGACGGGACCGTCGCCTTCGAGGTCTGGGCGGACGACACCAAGGTGGCGTCCACCAAGACGCTGACCAACGCCGATCCGGCCACCGCCCTCGACGCCGCCATCGGCGGGGCGAAGTCGGTCCGGCTCGTGGTCACCGACGGCGGGGACGGGAACACCAGCGACCACGGGGACTGGGCCGACGCGGCCTTCACCTGCTGAACCGTCCCACCCCCATGAGATCCGCCCCTTCCCGCGGCCGTCCCGGGCTCAGCACTCGGGCAGCCCGGGGAGGGGCGCGTCATTGTCCCCGCCCTTGACGTAGACGACACTCACATAGACATCGCGATGGCCGTTGTCGTCGTCGGTCCTGGCCCACCACACGTTCGTCCACTTGCCGTAGGTCTCCCGGCGGCCCAGGTTCTCCTGGCAGTAGAGGTAGTTGACGCCGTGCTCGAGGGTGCCGACCGGCTCGCCGCCGTGGGTGTAGGAGGTGGCGTCCCGCCACACCTCGCAGTCGTACCGCCCGCCGCCGCTGTCATGGCAGACGGGCGCGGCGCCGGAGGGCCGGGCCGATGCCGGTCCGCCCCGGTGGCCGTCGCCGCCGTCCGGGGCGCGGGACGCGGGCGGTGAGGCCCTGTCACCCGGCCGCGCACTGCCCCGCCCCGGCGTGCCGCTCGCCCCTCCGCCGCCCGGTGAGACGGTCTCCCCGGGCCCCGCCCCTCGCCGCGGCTCCTTCGTCCCGTCCGACGCCGTGGTGTGGTCATCGCCTCCGACCAGCGCGTAGGTCACCCCGCCGCCGATGAGCACGACGGCGGCGACCGCGGCCGCGATGAGCGCTCCGCGGCGCCTGCGCCCCGCGGCCCGCGGGTCGGCGCGATCCCCCGCGCCCGGCTCGCCGCTCACCAGCGGCTCCACCTCCGGCGGCGGGCCGAAGCCCGGAGGCGGCGGGGCGGCCGCGGACCCAGCGGTCGGCGGAACGGGCGGCGGCGCCACGGCCCGTGGTGTCTCCCCGGCCGCCACCTCCGCCAGCATCCGGCGCGCCTCGGCGGCGGACGGCCGCCCCCGCGGATCCTTGTCCATCAGCGCGTACAACACGGGCGCCAGCGGCCCGGCCAGCCGCGGCTCGGGCAGCGGTTCGGTGACGATCGCGGTGAGCGTGGACCATACGGAGGTGCGGCGGAACGGCGACGAGCCCTCCACCGCCGCGTACAGCGTCATGCCCAGCGCCCAGATGTCCGAGGCCGGGCTCGGGTCCTGCCCCTGGGCGCGCTCCGGCGCGAGATAGTCCAGTGAGCCGATCAGCTCACCGCTGCGGGTCAGCTTGGTGGTCGCGCCGTCCTCGGGCGCCTCCAGACTCGCGATGCCGAAGTCCGTGAGGATGACCCGGCCCTCGCGGTCCAGCAGCACATTGCCCGGCTTCACATCCCGGTGCAGCACCCCGGCGCCATGGGCCGCGCCGAGCGCGTCCGCGATCTCGGCGCCGATCCCCGCGGCCTCCCGGGGGTCGATGGTGCCCCGCTCGTCGATCACATCGTCGAGCGAGGGCCCGTCGATCAGCTCCATGACGATGAGCGGCAGCCCGCTCTCCTCGGAGACATCGTGGACCGTGATCACACCGGGGTGCCGGATCCGGGCCGCCGCCCGCGCCTCCCGCTGCATCCGGGTGCGCAGATCGGCCAGCTCGGCGCTGGAGGCGTCGGTGTGGGCCCGCAACACCTTGACCGCGACCTCGCGGCCGAGCACCGCGTCCACGGCCTTGCAGACCACGCCCATGCCGCCGCGGCCGAGCCGGCCCGTGACCCGATACCGCCCGCCCAGCAGCCTGCCGGACAGATCGCCGCCCATATCCACCGGTGCCACCGCTCCGCTTCCCCTCGATGCGCTCCTCGGCCCCGCCTGGCCACTGCCGGGCTCCGGGCGAACAGCTTAGGGGCAGACGGTGACAGCGGGTCAGGGACGGACGGTGAAGAGCCGGGGTCAGTCGCCGGTGGGATGTGTGCCCGCCGCCGGGCCGAAGCCCTCAAGACGCGCCTCCTGGGCCGCCGCGGCGGCCGCGCCCACCACGCCCGCGTCGGTGCCCATCTGCGCCGGGACGACCTCCAGCCCCTGGACGAACGACAGGGTCGCGTAGTCGCGCAGGGCGCGCCGCAGGGGCGCGAAGAGCACGTCCCCGGCGCCCGCCACCCCGCCGCCGATGACCGCCACCTCGATCTCGACGAGCGCGGCGGTGGCGGCGATCCCGGCGGCCAGGGCCTGGGCGGCCCGTGCGAACGAGGCGCGCGCGACCGGGTCACCGGCCCGTGCCGAGGCGGCTACGGCCCGGGCGCTGGTGTCGCCGTCCGGCCCCGGGCGCCAGCCCCCGTCCAGGGCGCGGCGGGCGATGTTGGGGCCGCTGGCGATCCGCTCCACACAGCCGCGTCCGCCACAGGGGCACGGGTCGCCGTCCAGCTCCACGCTGATGTGGCCGATGTGCCCGGCGTTGCCGGTCGGGCCCGGGTGCAGCCGTCCGCCCAGGACCAGCCCTCCGCCCACGCCGGTGGAGACCACCATGCACAGCGCGCCCTTACGGCCGCGGGCCGCGCCCTGCCAGTGCTCGGCGGCCGTCATCGCGGGCCCGTCGCCGACCAGCGTCAGCGGCAGTGCGCCGGTGGTCTCCCGGACCCCGGCGACCAGCGGGAAGTCCCGCCAGCCGGGGATGTTGACGGGGCTGACGGTGCCCACGGAGGCGTCCACCGGGCCCGCGCTGCCGATGCCGACGGCGGCGGCCCGCGACCAGTGCGGTGTGGCCGCGAGCTCCTCGAGCACGGCGGTGACCTGCCGCATCACGGTCGCGCCCGCCTCCTGGGCACGGGTGGCGCGACGGGCTCTTACGACCAGTTTTCCGCTCCCGTCCACCAGAGCGCCCGCGATCTTGGTCCCGCCGATGTCCAGTGCGGCGATGAGGTCACGTGGCATAGGTGTCGACTCTCCTGGTGGGCATGCTGGTGGGGCATGGGCGTGTTCAGTGTGCGACAACAGTCTTCCCGGCGCTGACAACGTTGTCCAGCAGTTATGCTCGTCACTCCTTCCCCCACGACGACCAGCGACGGGACGAGCGCACTGTGACCGACACCGCCCCGGGCACCGCCAGCCGCACCCCCACACGCCGTTACGGCACCCGCCCCACGATGAAGGATGTCGCCGCGCGGGCCGGGGTCGGCCTCAAAACCGTCTCCAGAGTGGTCAACGGCGAGCCGGGGGTCACCCCCGACACCGAGCGCCGCGTCCAGGAGGCCATCACCGCGCTCGGTTTCCGCCGCAACGACAGCGCGCGCATTCTGCGCAAGGGCCGTACGGCGAGCATCGGACTGGTCCTGGAGGATCTGGCCGACCCCTTCTACGGCCCGCTGAGCCGCGCCGTGGAAGAGGTCGCCCGCGCCCATGGCGCACTGCTGATCAACGGATCCAGCGCGGAGGACCCCGACCGCGAGCAGGAGCTGGTGCTCGCGCTGTGCGCGCGCCGGGTCGACGGCCTCGTCATCATCCCGGCCGGCCATGACCACCGCTATCTCGCCCCCGAGATGGCGGCCGGGGTCGCCACCGTCTTCGTCGACCGGCCCGCGGGCCGTATCGACGCCGACGCCGTCCTCGCCGACAGCTTCGGCGGCTCGCGCGACGCCGTCGCCCATCTGATCGCCCACGGCCACCGCCGGATCGGCTTCCTCGGCGACCTGCCGGGCATCCACACCGCCGCCGAGCGGCTGCGCGGCTATCACGCGGCGATGAACGAGGCCGGGCTGCCGGTCCATGACGCCTGGGTCTCGACCGGCCCCACCGACCCCGAGCGGGTCCGGGCCGCGGCCACCGCCATGCTGAACGCCGCCGAGCCGGTCACCGCGCTCTTCGCGGGCAACAACCGGGTCACGGTCACGGTCGTACGGGTCCTGGCCGAGCGCCCCGCGCCCGCCGCGCCGGTGGCCCTCGTCGGCTTCGACGACTTCGAGCTCGCCGATCTGCTCTCCCCCGGGATCACCGTCATAGCCCAGGACTCGGCCCAGCTCGGCCGCACCGCCGCCGATCTGCTCTTCCGCCGCCTCGACGGGGCGGGCGGGGACCCCCGGCAGCTCGTCCTGCCGACCCGGCTGATCCCGCGCGGCTCGGGCGAACTGCCCCCGCCCGCGACGTCCACGGCCTGACCGCCTTCCGTCATCGGCCCGACTCCCCCGCTCCCCCCTTCCGAACACCTGGTTCCGAACGCCTGAACGGCCCCGCTCCGGTTGCCCCGGTCCCCCACCGCCCCGAGGGTGGACGCGGAGGGCCCGGGGCCCGGCCGGTGGAACGAGGGAGACGCGATGAGCGGGCGCCGAACGCGGACGATCTGCGCGGTGAGCCTCATGGCCGTGCTGGCGCCGGCCGCCGCCGGCTGTTCGGACGACGGGGGCGCCCCGTCGTCCGAAGTGTCCCGGGCCTCCGCCGCCATCGCCTCCGCGAGGGCGTCGGCCCAGGCCCAGCTGGACAAGATCAAGGGCGGCTCCCAGGCCAAGCGCGAGGTGAAGGCCGGCCGGGTGACCCGCGACAGCGCGGGACGGGCCCTGGCACCGCTGACCGTGACCAACGGGGGCCGGCACACGGCCGGCTACGCCGTTGAGGTCAACTTCCGCAATGCGAGCGGGGACTTGGTCGACGCCGTCCTCCTGCGCCTCACCAAGGTGCCCCCGAACAAGCCCACCAGGGCCACCGCCCGCAGCCACCGCAGGCTCACCGGCCGCATCACGGCACAGGTGGGCACGGCGGTGCGGTACTGACCGCCGGGGCTCCCGGTGCGCCGATCCGGCGCACCGGGCGAGAAGACACCGAGAGGAACAGACGCGAAAGGCGCTCAGGCCATGGCACAGGTGCACCATCGGTTCGCGGACATCCAGGGTCACCGGCTGTTCTACCGTGAGGCCGGTCCCGCGGACGCCCCCGCGCTCGTCCTCCTGCACGGCTTCCCCACCAGCTCGTTCATGTTCCGCCACCTCATGCCGCGGCTGGCGGACGGCTATCACCTCATCGCCCCCGACCACCTGGGCTTCGGCTTCTCCGACGCCCCGGGCGTCGATGACTTCGACTACACCTTCGACGCCCTCACCGACCTCACCGCCGGTCTCCTCGGCCATCTCGGCCTCGACCGCTATGCCCTCTACGTCCAGGACTACGGCGCGCCCATCGGCTGGCGCCTGGCCCTGCGCGCCCCGGAAGCGGTCACCGCGATCGTGACGCAGAACGGCAACGCCTACGACGACGGTTTCGTGGAGGACTTCTGGCGACCGGTGTGGGCCTACCAGCGGGATCAGGGCCCGGAGAACGAACAGGCCATCCGCCAGGCACTCTCCTTGGACCTGATCAAGTGGCAGTACGTCACCGGAGTCCCCGACGAGAGCCTGGTCAGCCCCGACACCTGGCACCACGACTTCCAGCAGGTGTCCCGGCCCGGCAACGACCTCGTCCAGCTCAAGCTCTTCCGGGACTACGCCACCAACAGCCCCATGTACCCCCGGGTGCACGAGTACTTGCGGGCCCACCAGCCGCCCCTGCTCGCCGTATGGGGCCGGAACGACCCCATCTTCGGCCCCGCCGGCGCCCGAGCCTTCGTACGCGACAACCCGAAGGCCGAGGTGCGCCTTCTGGACGGCGGCCACTTCCTCCTCGAAACCGCCCTGGACGAGGTGGCCCCACTGATCCGGGAGTTCCTCGGCACCCGTGTGCCCGCACGCTGAACCACGCGCACACCGCCGTGCCGGTCGGTCCGCGGCCGCTCAGGCGGCGAGCACCTTGGCCTTGGCGCGCTCGTACTCCTCGGGCGTGAGATCGCCGTGGTTCTTGAGCTCCACGAGGTGCGCGAGCTCCTCGGCCTGGCCCGTGGTGGCGGTCGTCCGCATGACCTCCCGGAAGTCCGCCTCCGCCTTCTCGGCCCGCTTCATCTCGCGCACGCCCATCTCCCGGCCACGTGCCACCAGGTAGACGAAGACGCCGAGGAAGGGCAGCACCAGGACGAAGACGGTCCAGCCCGCCTTGGCCCATCCGCTGAGCGAGTCATCGCGGAAGAGATCGGCGAGCACGCGGAACAGCAGAAACAGCCACAGGACCCACAGAAAGACCCACATCGTGGTCAGAAAAATATTCAGCAGCGGGTAGTTCATCGTCCGCCTCCCATCGGCCACGCCCGGCGCGACCGTGAGCGCCCCGCCGGGCCCCACCTCTTCAGTTTACGGCGCCGCATCCGGCGCAGCGCCGGATGCGGTGGCGGCGGCGGGTGGATAGGACTTGAGGTGCGGGAGCGTCGTCGGTCGGCGAAGGCCGGAAGGGCGGGCGAGCCATGGAGCTCCAGGTTCTCCCCCTGGCCGTCACCATGATGGCGGGGCCGCAGATCGTGGCCGCCGTCATCCTGGTGACCACGGCCCGGCCGGTACGGGTGTGCCTGGCGTTTCTGCTGGGGGTGGCGGTCGCCACGGCGGTGGGAGTCGCTCTCGCCCGGTGGATCTTCGCGCTGCTGGGGCAGTCGGTCGCACCGGGCAGCCCGTCCGATCGAGGTGCGGCCGCGACCATCGTGCAGCTGGTGCTGGTGGGGCTGCTGGCGCTGGTAGCCGTGAAGAACGTGGTGAAGCGCCGGACGGTCGAACCGCCGAAGTGGCTGGGCTCGCTCTTGGAAGCCGGTCCCCGTAAGGCGCTCACGACCGGCTTTCTGATCATCCTGTTCATGCCGTCCGACATCGCGGTCATGCTGACCGTGGGGGCGAATCTGGAGCAGCACGGGGCGGAGTGGACCGCGGCGCTGCCGTTCATCGCCGCCACCGTGCTGATCGCGGCACTGCCGCTGCTGGTCTATCTCCTCCTCGGCGGCCGGGCGCAGCGCGCGATGCCCCGGGTCCGGGAGTGGCTCACCACCCATAGCTGGGTGGTCAACGCCGCCGCGTGCCTGATCTTCATCGCGCTCATCCTGGCCCCCTGACGTCCTGCGAGCCGGCCCTGACGACCCATGGACGGCCCCCTGACGGCCGGGTCGGCCGACTACCGGCCCTAACCGCCCCTGCCCGGCGCCCCGGAGCGGCCCGTGGCGGCCAGGAGGGCGATCACCGCGAGGGCGGCCAGCAGGATCAGCACCAGGAAGAGCACCGTCAGCACGGTGGGGTGGTTCCACAGGGCGAACACCGCGACCGGCACCAGCAGGACCCCCGTCGTCAGTCCCCGCCGGTGGTCGGCGGTCCAGGTGCCGGCCCGGCCGGTGCTCATCCCATGGGCCACGCCCCAGCGGGCCGCGCTGTCGGCGAGGATCTCGGCCCGGCCTCGTACCGTGCTCGGCAGCCGCCCCGGGCCGACCAGATAGGCGCCGAGCGCGACCACGACGCCGAGCACCAGCACGGTGAGCACGGTGACCCGCAGGAAGCGCACCACCGTGTCGAAGAGGACCGAGGCGGCCTCCCTGGACAGCACGCCCGTCGGCACATGGTCGAGGTAGTAGCGACGGCCCACCACGAGGGCCGCCGCCAGGGCGAGGGAGGCGAGCGCCGCGCCCAGGGCCGCGCGGGCGAGCGCCCGGCGGCGCCGGTGCGCGAGCAGCACTCCGGTGCCGCCGAGGGTCACCGTCAGCGCGGGCAGCCAGTTGCCGGCCAGGTCGAGAAGGCGGGCCGAGCGTCTGATCGTGTCGAGCCGGTCGGAGTGGAAGAGGACGAGCCGCTGGTGGATGTCCGGGATCCCGGTCACCGCGGGCAGCCCGGCGTCCACCAGCTGCTGTCTGACCCGCTCCACGGCGGCGCCGACGTTGAGGGTGACGGCGTGGCCCTCGACGCCGACCGGCCCGCCGCCCTTGCCGGTGAGGGCGCCCACGACGGCGGTGTGGGCGGCCCGGTTGGCGCCGGTCCACACGGCGGGGAACTGCTCACTGCGCACGATGTGGGCGGCCACCTTCCGCACCGCCTGGTCCAGGGCCGAGTCCAGCTGCGGGGCCAGCCCCTCGATGGTCTCGGCGGCCCGTTCCGGAAGGCCATGGGCGCGCAGCCAGGAGGCGATGTCGGCGGTGACCTCCCGGCTGTTGTGGCGGATGTCGACGGCCTGGCTGACCTGCTCCACGGCGGTGTTCTGGATCGCCGGGTCCTTCGCGAGCGGCGCGACCGTCGCCACGTAGCGGTCGGTGTCCAGGACGATGTCATGGACCCACACCGTCAGCACGGACACCGGTACGAGGAGACAACCGAGCAGGATCAGCAGGGCCGACACGGCGCTTCTGGCCATGACACCCATCTCCCGCCTTCCCCGGCGGGGCCGCATCCCGGGTGACACATGCGGGTGAGCGGATATGGCCAAGCGGATCAGCGGGCCCGGCGGGCCGGGCGGAGGTGTGGGCCCCGGCGGATCCACGGGCTGCTACGGATCACCGATTCCACGGATCGCCGGTTCCCACGGATCCACGCGAACCGGATCCACGCGAACCGGCGGGCGCTCATGGTTCGGCGGGCTCCCGCCGAACCATGGATTCCGGCGCCCCGGCCGCCTCCTCCGTCAGGACGCGGCCGGAGCCCGCCCCGCCAGCGCGTCGAGTTCCGCGCGGCCCAGGCCCGTCAGCCGCTCGACCTCGGCGCCGTCGAGGGCCCCGCAGTCCAGCCCGCGCACCAGATGGCCGCTGAGCGCCTTGGCGGTGGCCGGTTCGTCGGCGATGCCGGTGCCTCCGGCCGTACGGGCCGCATACGCGGCGAGCCGTTCCGCCGCGGCCTCCAGACCCTCGCGGTAGAACGCGTAGACGGCGGCGTAGCGGGTGGGGAGATGGCCGGGGTGCATGTCCCAGCCCTGGTAGTACGCGCGCGCCAACGACCGCCGGACCAGGCGGTGGTGGAGCCGCCAGGCGTCGTGCACCCGCTCGGTGGGGCCGACCGGCAGGACGTTGGTCGAGCCGTCGGAGAGCCGTACGCCGGTGCCGGCGGCGGCGACCTGCATCACCGCCTTGGCGTGGTCGGCGGCGGGGTGGTCCATGGACTGGTGGGCGGCGCCGACCCCACAGGCGGCGCTGTAGTCGAAGGTGCCGTAGTGCAGCCCGGTGGCGCGCCCCTCGGCTGCGTCGATCATCCGGGCGACGGTGGCGCGGCCGTCGGGGCCGAGGATGGCCTGGGTGGTCTCGATCTGCATCTCGAAGCCGATGCGGCCCGGGGCGAGCCCGTGGGCCTTCTCGAACTCCTCGCACAGCCGGGCCATCGCGGTGACCTGCTCGGCGTACGTCACCTTGGGGAGGGTGAGCACGAGGCCGTCCGGCAGTCCTCCGGCGGCCATCAGTCCGGTGAGGAAGATGTCGAGGGTGCGGATGCCGCGGTCGCGTACGGCGGCCTCCATGCACTTCATCCGGATGCCCGCATAGGGCGGCGCGGTGCCCGCCGCGGAGGCGGCCGCGACGAGCGAGGCGGCGCGGGCGGCCGCTGCGTCCTCCTCGGCGTCGGGGCGGGGGCCGTAGCCGTCCTCGAAGTCGATGCGCAGGTCCTCCACGGGCTCGCGCTCCAGCTTGGCCCGCACCCGGGTGTGGACGGGTCCGGCGAGGTCGTCGGGGAGGCCGAGGACGGCGGCGAAGGAGGCGGCGTCGGGGGCGTGCCGGTCGAGGGCCGCCAGCGCCTGGTCGCCCCAGTCGCGCACCGTACCGGCGGTGAGGAGGTCGGCGGGGACGTAGGCGGTGTGGACGGGCTGACGGGTGCCCGGGTCGCCGGGGTAGCGGCGGGCGAGCTCGGCGTCCACGGCGGCGAGGGAGTCGGCGATGGACGCCCGTACGGCACCGGGCAGGCTGGTCCGCACCGTCTCCTGGGGCTCAGGTTCCATGTCCGCTCCTCCGCCCTTCCGGTATCCCCGCCCACATTCCGCGTTATGGAAACGACAATCCGGAACGCGAAGTTATCCGGACGCTCAACGGCAGGTCAACACCCCCTCGGCAGACACGGGGCCCCGTACGCGCATCGCGTACGGGGCCCCGTGGAAACGCCTTGCGGGGACCGCGGGGGATCAGCCCTTGCGGGCCTTGACCTCCTCGGTGAGCTGCGGGACGACCTCGAAGAGGTCGCCCACCACGCCGTAGTCGACCAGGTCGAAGATCGGGGCCTCGGAGTCCTTGTTGACGGCCACGATGGTCTTCGAGGTCTGCATACCGGCCCGGTGCTGGATCGCGCCCGAGATGCCCGCCGCGATGTAGAGCTGCGGCGAGACGGTCTTGCCGGTCTGGCCGACCTGGTTGGTGTGCGGGTACCAGCCCGCGTCCACCGCGGCACGCGAGGCACCGACGGCCGCGCCGAGGGAGTCGGCGAGGGCCTCGACGACGGGGAAGTTCTCCGCGCCGCCCACCCCACGGCCGCCGGAGACCACGATCGCGGCCTCGGTCAGCTCCGGGCGGCCCGTCGACTCGCGCGCCGCACGGGAGACGACCTTCGTACCGGTCGCCTTGTCGGAGAAGGACACGCTCAGCGCCTCGACCGCGCCCGCGGCCGGAGCGGCCTCCACGGCGGCCGAGTTCGGCTTGACCGTGATCACCGGAGTGCCCTTGGAGACCCGGGACTTGGTGGTGAAGGCGGCGGCGAACACCGACTGCGTGGCCACCGGGCCCTCCACGCCGGCCTCCAGGTCCACGGCGTCGGTGATGATGCCCGAGCCGATGCGGACCGCGAGCCGGGCCGCGATCTCCTTGCCCTCCGTGGAGGACGGGAACAGCACGGCGGCCGGGGACACGGCCTCGTACGCGGCCTGGAGCGCGTCCACCTTCGGGACCACCAGGTAGTCGGCGTACTCGGACGCGTCATGGGTCAGGACCTTCACCGCGCCGTGCTCGGCGAGGGCCGCAGCGGTGTCGGCGGCACCGGAGCCGAGGGCGACGGCGACGGGCTCGCCGACGCGGCGGGCCAGGGTCAGCAGCTCCAGGGTGGGCTTGCGGACGGCGCCGTCCACGTGGTCGACGTAAACAAGGACTTCAGCCATGGGAATCGCTCTCCTGCGACATGCGAAAGATCTGGGGTAGGGGCGACGCGGCTCACATGAACTTCTGACCCGCGAGGCAGCGTCAGATGAATTTGCGCTCCGCGAGAAAGGCGGCGAGCTGCTTGCCGCCCTCGCCCTCGTCCTTGACGATCGTGCCTGCGGTGCGGGCCGGACGCTCGGTGGCACCGTCCACGGCGGACCAGGCGCCCTCGAGACCGACCTCGTCCGACTCGATCTCCAGGTCCTCGAGGTCCCAGGACTCCACCGGCTTCTTCTTCGCCGCCATGATGCCCTTGAACGACGGGTAACGGGCCTCACCGGACTGGTCGGTCACCGACACCACCGCCGGCAGCCGCGCCTCCAGCTGCTCGGTCGCGGTGTCCCCGTCACGGCGCCCCTTCACGGTGCCGTCCTCGACCGACACCTCCGCCAGCAGCGACACCTGCGGGACGCCCAGGCGCTCCGCCAGCATCGCCGGGAGCACACCCATGGTGCCGTCGGTGGAGGCCATCCCGCAGACCACCAGGTCATAGCCGGTCTTCTCGATGGCCTTGGCCAGCACCAGCGAGGTGCCCAGCGCATCGGTGCCGTGCAGATCGTCGTCCTCGACGTGCACGGCCTTGTCCGCACCCATCGACAGCGCCTTGCGCAGCGCGTCCTTGGCGTCCTCCGGACCGACGGTCAGCACGGTGATCTCGGCGTCGTCGGCCTCATCGGCGATCTGGAGAGCCTGCTCGACCGCGTACTCGTCCAGCTCCGAGAGCAGGCCGTCCACATCGTCGCGATCGACGGTCAGGTCTTCGGCGAAGTGCCGGTCGCCGGTGGCGTCGGGCACGTACTTAACACAGACAACGATCCTCAAGCTCACGCCGGCTCTCCTACTGCATCGTCTCTACCGAGCTGCCTTGTTGCTGGCAGCATAGGCGCCTTCGGGGGGCGGGACCCGGGCGGTACCGCGGGCGGTTTCCTGCCGGGGCGGCCCATGCACCGCAGCGAAATATTACTCGTCAGTACACCCAGCTCATTCCCCGGATGCAAGCCGCTTGAACTGTGACCTTGCCAACGGCCGCGATCAGCCGCGGGAGTACGGGCCGATCAGCGGCGGGAGTGCGCGCCGGCGGGCGGGCGCGGCTCAGTCCCGGAGCGTGTTGAAGCGGCCCTGGTGGTAGAGCAGCGGACGGCCCGCCCCGGCCGCGGTACCGGTGGTCACCTCGCCGATCAGCACCCGGTGGTCCCCGGCCGGTATCCGGGCCACCAGCCGGCACACCAGCCACGCCAGCACCCCGTCGAGCACCGGTACGCCCTCCGGTCCCGAGTGCCAGCGGGTGGCAGGTCCGAAGCGGTCGGCACCGCTGCGCGCGAAGGTCGCGGCCAGCTCCCGCTGGTGCTCGCCCAGGATGTGGACGCCGACGTACTCGCTCTCGGAGAGCACCGGCCAGCTCGAGGAGTCGGTGCCCACTCCGAAGGAGAGCAGCGGCGGCTCGGCGGCGACGGAGGAGAGGGAGGTGGCGGTGAAGCCTACGGGGCGGCTGCCCCGGGCGGTGATCACAGCGACGCCGGAGGCGTGCCGGCGGAAGACGGAGCGGAAGATGTCGGTCGTCGCGATCGGGGACGTGCCGAGGTCATGCGTTGCCGTCATGGGGTCGTCCTTCTGCCGGAGGGTACGGGCGGGGGCGGTGCTTGTCGTCGTTCACTCACCCGCCCGGACACCGCGCGCCCGCGACCCGCACCAGGTCCATGTGCGCACATCCGTAGAGAAGCAGTCCAGGCAGCATGACGTTCACCCTGGCCACGCCGGGTGCGGACCGTCAAGTGGGGCCGGGCTCGGTAGCTCACACGGCTTCACCCAGAGCGGCGATCACATCGGCTCGGCGCGGCTGCCCGGAGGCCCGCCGTACGATCCGCCCGGCGGCGTCGAGCACCAGCACGGTGGGGGTACGGGCGATGCCCAGCGCCCGAACGAGCTCCAGCCGGGACTCGGCGTCGATCTCGATATGCGCCACGCCGGCCACCATCGCGGCCACTTCGGACAGCGTCCGCCGGGTGGCCCGGCAGGGCTGGCAGAATGCGCTGGAGAACTGGACCAGCGTCGCCCGCTCGCCCAGCTCCGCGTCCAGCTCGGCGGCGCCCAGCCGCCGGCTCCCGTCGCCGTCTCGCACCTGTCTCCTCCCGGTCGGGCCTCCCTCGTGCAGCGTCCTGGACGCCCCGGAGATTCCCCGCCGGCCCTCCGACGTGATGAGGATCTCCCGGCCGGGAGGCGCCGCCCGGTAGCACAAAGGGATGACATCGGGCACCATCTGCCAGAAGCCGGAAACCTACGGCCGCGTAACTTCCGCCGGGAGAACCCTCCCAAGGGCATACGGATGAAGGGTCCTCAATGGCAGAGCTCGTCTACCCCCCGGTGATCGGCGTCGCCCGCACCATGTTCAAGGCGCTCGATCTGCGCTTCGACATCAAGGGCACCGAGAACGTCCCGGAGCGGGGCGGCGCGGTTCTGGTGAGCAACCACATCGGCTATCTCGACTTCGTCTTCTGCGGGCTGACCACCCGTCCGGCGAAGCGGCTGGTGCGGTTCATGGCGAAGGAGTCGGTCTTCCGGCACAAGGTCTCCGGGCCGCTGATGCGCGCGATGAAGCACATTCCGGTGGACCGCGCGGCGGGCATGGACGCGTACAGGCACGCCCTGAAGTCGCTGCGCTCCGGCGAGATCGTCGGCGTCTTCCCGGAGGCGACGATCTCGCAGTCCTTCACCCTCAAGAACTTCAAGTCGGGCGCGGCCCGGCTGGCGCAGGAGGCGGGGGTCCCGCTGCTGCCGATGGCTCTGTGGGGCACACAGCGGCTGTGGACCAAGGGCCACAAGCGGGCGCTGGGCCGCCACCATTTCCCGATCACGATGCGGGTCGGCGAGCCGATGGAGGCCGACCCGACCGAGCCCTCGGACACCCTGACCGAGCGGCTGCGCACCCGGGTGCAGGACCTGCTGGAAGCGGCGCAGCGGGCGTATCCGGTGCGGCCCAAGGGCCCGGAGGACACCTGGTGGGTCCCGGCCCATCTGGGCGGCACCGCCCCCACCCCGGCCGAGGCCGTGGCCCTGGACCGGCGCCGGTAGGCCGGTGGCCGGACCGGCGCCCGATCCGCCGGTGACGCAAACTCACGGCCGATCCGCCGGTGACGCGGAGACTCACGGGCGGGCCCCGGCGGCCCGCCCGGCGCGCGTATTTCCGGACAGGGGCTAGCGGCCCATCTCCTCCTTGAGGGCGGTGATGAAGCCGTCCACGTCCTCCTCCGTGGTGTCGAAGGAGCACATCCAGCGCACATCGCCCGCGGTCTCGTCCCAGAAATAGAAGCGGTAGCGCTTCTGGAGGCGTTCGCTCACCTCGTGCGGGAGGCGGGCGAAGACCGCGTTGGCCTGGACCGGGTGGAGGATCTTCACTCCGTCCACCGAGCGCACGCCGTCGGCCAGCCGCCGGGCCATGGTGTTGGCGTGGCGGGCGCTGCGCAGCCACAGGTCGCGGGCGAGCAGCGCCTCCAGCTGGACGGAGATGAACCGCATCTTGGACGCCAGCTGCATGGACAGCTTGCGCAGATGCTTCATGGCGCCCACCGCGTCCGGATCGAGGACGACGACGGCCTCGCCGAAGAGCATTCCGTTCTTGGTGCCGCCGAAGGACACGATGTCGACGCCCGCCGCGTTGGTGAACGCGCGCATCGGCACGTCCAGCGCCGCGGCCGCGTTGGCTATCCGGGCGCCGTCGAGGTGGACCTTCATCCCGCGCTCATGGGCGTGGTCACAGATGGCGCGGATCTCGTCCACCGTGTAGACGGTGCCGAGCTCGGTGTTCTGGGCGATCGAGACGACCTGCGGCATCGCCCGGTGCTCATCGTCCCAGCCCCACGCCTGGCGGTCGATGAGCTCGGGGGTGAGCTTGCCGTCCTCGGTGGGGACGGTGAGCAGCTTCAGCCCGCCGACGCGCTCGGGCGCCCCGCACTCGTCGACGTTGATATGGGCGCTCTCGGCGCAGATGACCGCGCCCCAGCGGTCGGTGAGGGCCTGGAGCGCGACGACGTTGGACCCGGTTCCGTTGAAGACCGGGAACGCCTGCGCGTGCGGGCCGAAGTGGCTGCGCATGACGAACTGGAGATGCGCGGTGTAGTCGTCCTCGCCGTAGGAGACCTGATGGCCTTCGTTGGCGAGGGCGAGCGCGGCGAGGATCTCCGGGTGGACGCCGGCGTAGTTGTCGCTGGCGAAGCCGCGTACCTCGGGATCGTGGTGGCGGCGGGCGTCGGTCCTCACGGCTTGGGGGTCAGCCACTGGCGGGTTCCGTTCACTTCCCGGGCGGGCCGGTCCCAGAGTCCGGTGATGGCCTCGGCCAGCTCCTTGACATCCGTGAAGCCCGCGAACTTCGCGTTGGGGCGCTCCGCCCGCATGGCGTCGTGCACCAGCGCCTTCACCACCAGGATGGCAGCGGCCGCCGACGGTCCGCCTTCGCCCCCCAGTTTGCGGAAGGAGTCGGCGAGCGCGAGCGTCCATGCCTCGGCGGCGGCCTTGGCGGCGGCGTACGCGGCGTTGCCCGCGGTGGGCCGGGACGCGCCCGCCGCGCTGATCAGCACATAGCGGCCCTTGCCGCTGCGCAGCAGGGCGTCGTGGAAGGCGAGGGAGGTGTGCTGGGCGGTCCGGATCAGCAGATTGTGCAGGGTGTCCCAGTCGGCGAGCGGGGCGTCGGCGAAGGTCTTGCTGCCGCGCCAGCCGCCGACCAGGTGGATCAGCCCGTCGACCCGGCCGAACTCCTTCTCGGTGCGGTCGGCCCAGGAGCGGGCGGCGTCGAGGTCGAGCAGGTCGACCGTCTCACCGGTGACGCTGGCGCCGCCGTGGGCGTAGCGCGCCGCGTCCACTGCCTCGGCCAGCCGCGCCGGGTCGTAGTCGGAGGCCACGACGGTGGCGCCGGCCTCGGCGAGGCGGAGCAGCGTGGCCCGGCCCGCGGGGCCGGCCGCGCCGGCCACCGCCACCACCGCACCGTCCAGCGGCCGCTCGCCCGGCTCGTTCGGGCTGGGGCTCGATGTCGGTGTGGTCATGCTCGCTGCCTCCTCGTCCTTCCCCGCTCGGGCGCCGTGCGCCGCCGCGGGGCTCATGCCGCCGCCGGTACGTCGCTGCCGGCCGTGATCCCCTTGGTGGAGGCGACCACGTCACGCAGCTTCTTCGCAAGCGCCTCGTAGAACATGCTCAGCGGAAACTCGTCGGGGAGCACGTCGTCGACGAGCTTGCGCGGCGGCTGGGTCAGGTCGAGGGCTTCGGGGCCCTTGGCCCAGACCGAGCCGGGGTGCGGTGCGAGGTAGGTCGACACCAGCTCGTACGCCTTGAACCAGTGGACCAGCTTGGGCCGGTCGATACCGTCGCGGTACAGCTTCTCGATCTCGCCGCACAGCTGGTTGGTGACCTGCGAGGCGCGGGACCAGTCGATGTGCAGGGTGTTGTCCGTCCAGCGTACGACGTCGTGCTGGTGGAGGTAGGCGAAGAGCAACTGGCCGCCGAGCCCGTCGTAGTTACGGACCCGGGCGCCGGTGACGGGGAACCGGAACATCCGGTCGAAGATCACCGCGTACTGGACGTCACGGCCCTGCGCCACGCCCTCGCCCTCCAGCCGCACGGCCTCCTTGAAGGCGGTGAGGTCGCAGCGCAGCTCCTCCAGCCCGTACATCCAGAACGGCTGCCGCTGCTTGATCATGAAGGGGTCGAACGGCAGGTCGCCATGGCTGTGGGTGCGGTCGTGGACCATGTCCCACAGGGCGAACGCCTCCTGGCAGCGGCGCTGGTCGGCCAGCATGTCCCGGATGTCGTCGGGGAGTTCCAGCCCCAGGGCCCGGACGGCGGCCTCGCTGACCCGGCGGAAGCGGGCCGCCTCGCGGTCGCAGAAGATACCGCCCCAGGTGAACCGCTCGGGGGCCTCGCGGACGGCGATGGTCTCCGGGAAGAGCACCGCGGAGTTGGTGTCGTAGCCGGAGGTGAAGTCCTCGAAGGCCAGGCCGCAGTAGAGCGGATTGTCATAGCGGGCGCGCTCCAGCTCGGCCAGCCAGTCCGGCCAGACCATGCGCAGCACCACGGCCTCCAGGTTGCGGTCCGGGTTGCCGTTCTGCGTGTACATGGGGAAGACCACGAGGTGCTGGAGGCCGTCGGCGCGCGTACGGGCGGGCTGGAAGGCGAGCAGCGAGTCGAGGAAGTCGGGGACGCCGAAGCCCTCCTCGGTCCAGCGGCGCAGATCCGCGATGGCCGCCCGGTGGTAGTCGGCGTCGTGCGGAAGCAGCGGGGCGAGCGCCTCGACGGCCTCGATCACCCGGGCGACGGTCGCCGCGGCGGTCTCCCGGGTGGGTGCGCCCTCGGCGTCGAAGTCGATGGAACCGTCCTTGGACTGCCACGGGCGAAACGTTTCGACAGCGTCTTTGAGGATCGGCCAGGCCGGATGTTCGACCACACGCTCTGCGGACAGAACGCCACCTTCAGCTATCACGGACGAAAAGATTTCCGTCATGACCACTCCTTCACCGAAGAAACTCGCGTATGGCCACCGTATCTATGGACACTCCCTCGCTCAAGCGACGGTACGGGAAATCGTCCTGCGTCACACCCGCACCACCGCAGTTTTTCCTGCCCCCATCGGCTCGGCTCATGCCACGGCCCGGCTTGAACTCTCCCGTCATGATCGGCCGGTATGGTGTGCGCCGGTCCGGGCGGCCCGTCCGCCGCGAGCCGATGATTCCGCCTTCCCACTGCCTCCCCCGACCCGACGAAGACGACCCGGCGAAGGCCGTCGAGGGCCGTCAGAAGAGCGAGACAGCGTTGACATTTCTCACCATCGGACACCGCGGAGTGATGGGTGTCGAGCCGGAGAACACCCTGCGCTCCTTTGTCCGCGCCGAGCACGAGGGCATGGACGTCATCGAACTGGACCTGCACCTGAGCAAGGACGGCGCGCTCGTGGTGATGCACGACGCGGATGTCGACCGCACCACCGACGGCAAGGGCCCGATCAGCGACTTCACCCTCGCCGAGCTGCGTGAGCTGGACGCCGGGCAGGGTGAGCGGATCCCGGTCTTCGAGGAGGTCGTGGACGCCGTGAAGGCGCCCCTTCAGGCCGAGATCAAGGACACGGCGGCCGCCCGGGCGCTGGCCGGGGTGCTGGACCGCCGCGATCTGCTGGACCGGGTGGACATCCTGTCCTTCCACGACGAGGCGCTCGCCGAGATCCGCACTCTGCTCCCGACCGCCCGCACCGCGCTCGTGGCCAGCCGCTACGGCCTCGATGTGATCGACCGGGCACACGCCGTCAGCGCCGGGATGCTGGTGCTCAATGTCCGCAGGCTCACCCTGGAGCTGGTGGAACGGGCGCACGCCGCCGACCTCAGGGTCATCGGCTGGACCGTGAACACCCCCGACCATCTGAAGCTGGTCCGCGGCCTCCGCCTGGACGGCGCCACGACCGACTTCCCGGAGATCCGGCGGGCGGCACGCTTCACGGCGTGACGCCCGCGCGGGCCGCCTTCACCCGTACGGCGCAGGCGGCGCGGCGGCGCTCGGAGGCGCTCAGCCGGGTGCCCGGAGGCCCTCAGCCGAGGGGCTTGATCAGCAGCTCGAACTCGAGGTCGGCGCGGCGCGGCACGCCGAAGCGCTCATCGCCGTACGGGAACGGGGTCATCCGGCCGGTACGGGCGTAGCCGCGCCGCTCGTACCAGGCGATCAGCTCCTCACGGGCGGAGATCACCGTCATACGCATCTCCGTCACCCCCCACTCCGCCCGCGCGAACCGCTCGGCCTCGGCGAGGATCACCTTGCCCAGGCCCCCGCCCTGGAGCGTGGGCCGGACCGCGAACATGCCGAAGTAGGCGTGGTCGTCGCGGTGCTCGAGCTGGCAGCAGGCGACCAGCTCACCGTCCCGCTCGACGATCACCATCCGGCTGCTCTCGCCCCGCACCACGGCCGCGACGCCCTCCGGGTCGGTGCGCTGCCCGTCCAGGATGTCGGCCTCCGTGGTCCATCCGGCGCGGCTGGCGTCCCCTCGATAGGCCGACTCGATCAGCTCCACCAGCCCCGCCACATCGGCCTCGGTGGCCGGGCGGAAGGTGAGCGGGGCGGTGGCTCGTACGGTGGCGTCCGCGGTGTCCATGGTGTCGGCAGGGTCCCTTCGGCGATCGGTGGCGGCAAACAGACCTTAACCCGCCCCGAACCGGCCGGGTTGCGTATGGTCGCGGACATGGTTCACGTACTGAGCAGCCGCGTCCTGCTGCGGCCGATGGACCCCGAGCGCTCCCGGGCGTTCTACGGCGAGGCCCTGGGCCTGGAGATCTACCGGGAGTTCGGGACGGGCCCCGAGCGCGGCACGGTCTACTTCCTCGGCGGGGGCTTCCTGGAGGTCTCGGGCCGCTCCGAGACCCCGCCCGCCCCGGGCCTCCAGCTGTGGCTCCAGGTGACGGACGTGGCGGCGGCGCACAAGGAGCTCACCGCGCGGCGGGTGGAGGTGCTGCGGCCACCGAAGAAGGAGCCGTGGGGGCTGGTGGAGATGTGGATCGCGGATCCGGACGGACTCAAAATTGTTATCGTCGAGGTTCCCGCAGATCATCCGCTGCGCTACCGACCAGGGGTCTAACAGCCCGGGCATGAAAAAGCCCCGCCCGGCGCCACGGCGGTAGGCGCACGGACGGGGCGATTGGCTGTGCTAGCTCCTCTTGTCCTGAGCCTGGCCGTCGCCACGCTTGAGGACAAGGAACCCCTTCACCGGTCGACCGGTGCATTCTCGGAGCCCTCGAAGCGTCATCACGACGGTGCGATACCGAGGGTCGGTCCAGTCCGTTCGCATATTGAACCTCCTTCGGGGGACGCTACTGCCGTCGACGGCCCGCTCAAGGGCGAACCTCCGAGCTTCATCAATCCGTGGGACCGGGGTCCGGAGGCATGGGCATAATGGCGCACTCCTCCGTGTGCTGGCACTTGGCCGCCACGCCGACCGGATCCGAGCCCGGCGGACCCCATAGCTCGGAGTCGACGGAGAAGCCCAACTCTCCGATCCGGGTCTTCGTCCTCTCCAAGATGGCGGGGTCGTAGTTCCGCGGGTTGTACCCGGGCGAGTGGTGAACGTACCCGCCCCGGCGAGCGCACAGGCTGGAGTACAGGTACGTATGCAGGATGAGCGCGTGCCATCCCTCGTCGACGACTCGCGACGGGGTCAGGTTCTTCCCGGGCGAACACGAGGCAGCGATCACGAACTTCGTTGCCTCGTCGACGATACGGCCGGCCATTTCCTCGGCCATATCCGGGTTGTTGTCCATGACGGTCTGGACGACGCCTGCGCGGTCGTCGTCGACGAGCAGAGCTGTACCGTAGCTCATGCGCGTACCTCTTCTCTGTGAGTGGTGCGCTGCCCTCGTCCCGGTCGTCAGCCTCCAAGCACACGACTGGGGCGGGGATATCTGTGTTCGGCCTCCGCCCCTCATCCCGCCGAACGGCACCGGGATTTAGAGCGGGGCCGCGGTCCGGGCTGGGTGCCGACCTCCACCGGACCGCTTCCTGCCTGCCTGACTTTCCAGCGCCCGACAAGCAGGGGCTTTTTATGGGAGCCCTGGTGACCGACCTCGACGGCTCCGTCAGGTACCGCGACGGCGCCCTGTGGCAGACGGTCAAGATCCCGACTGGGGTACCACGTCACGACGTCGGCCCGTCATGGCGAACCAGCGTCGTCCCGGGCCCGATCTGCTCGCCGCTCGCATGGAGTTGCCGCAGAGCTGCGTCTTGAGAACGAGTCGGCGGCGGGGCCGCGGCGTCTTGAACAGCCAGGCAAGTCCCCCCGATGTTGCTGACGAGCCGCCGCAGACGAGCACTGACGATCGGGTCGTATGCGATTCGGTTCCAGGTCGCCACCAGGCATACAAGTCGTCGCCCTTGGCCTTCGTGCTTCATTGCCGCGACCATGCCCTGCCAGAACGGCCGACGCTCACCCATTGCGGCATCACCGCGATCAATCCACTGACCTGCGACGCCCCAACTCATTTCGGCCGAGTAGGCACGGCAGACGGCGATACGGGCGAGCAGTCGGTCAGTCTGACTAGTCCCCTCACGGTCATAGATGAATACGAGGGTGTTCGACTCGTCGGTGGTCATTGCGGCTCCCCGGTCCCTGGTTTCCCCTGTGTGACCAGATAACTACGGGGGACTCATGATCAGTTAACGCGAAAGTTGCACAACGGGGCGTCAGAACCCTGGAGGGGGAGGGACGAACGCTCTCTCCCGTGCGACAGTTGGACCATGGACAGCGCACCGTCAGCGGGCGAGAACATCGCGGTATTGCGAAAGGTCCGCGGTCTGAGCCAGGCGGCCCTTTCCCGCCAAATGGGGATCACGCTCTCGTATCTGAGCAAAATCGAGACCGGGCTTCGCCCGGCGACTCCGCCGAATGTGGCAGCAGCGGCAACCGCACTGAAGGTCACGACGGCCCGCATCTACGGCGATCCCTTTGCCGATCCGTCGAAGCAGACGGAATTGATGGATCAGCTACGGACGGTCGTCCGCCGACACACCCTGCCGCGCGAGAACGTTCCACCGCCCGGCGAGCTGGCTGCGTCCCTCAAGCAGGCCGCTCAGCTCCGTGCCGACACCGACTACCTGAAGCTGCTCCAGCTCCTCCCCACACTCCTCGGCCAGGTCACCGCGACCGCCATGGAGAGCGACGGGGACGCCACGGCGTGGGGGCAGGTGGCCGATGTGTACAGCTGCGCTTACGCCTGCGCTCACCGATTTCGTCAGCCGGACCTGGCCGACATGATCGTCAGCCGTCAGCAGTGGGCGGCCCAGCAGACATGGAACCCCGAAGCTGTGGCTGCCGCGGCGTGGAATGAGGCGGGGACGTATCAGTCGGCCGGCGAGTATTCCGACGGTTTGGCGATCATTGAGCGCGCCATTGTCAAGTACGAGAAGACGCCGGGTGATGATCTGGATCGCGTTGTCCACCTGGGATCGCTCCACCTCCGCGGCATCGTCCTGGCCTCCCGGCACGAGGATGCGAACGCCACCGCGGACCACGTCCGCCGGGCGAAGACGCTGGCAGAGCGGATCACGGGGCCCGATGTCCTCCAGCACAACCTCACATTTGGATCGGGCAACACGGCGTTGTACGAGCTGGCTGCGCAGATCGAGCTGAACCACCCTGATAAGGCGGCTCAGGTGGCAGCCCCACTCCTGAAGAATCCCCCCTCGGGGCTGAAGCCGTCGCGCGTTGGTCGTTTGGCCATAGACGCCGCGCGTGCGCGTCTGGCGACGAAGGATCTCGTCGGCGCGGAGGACGCGCTGAAGTACGCCTTCCACGTCGCCCCGCAGATGGCCGAGATCCATCCGATGGCGCGCGAAGTGCTTCGCGTGCTGTGGACGCTCCACCAGCGCAGCCGACCGGACTTACTGGCGATGGCGCGCCGGTCCGGGCTGGCGTCCTGACCAACACACAACTCCCCGCCGGATGATCTCGACAGGGCTGCTGTATGTGGTCACTATCCTCCACATGCCACGATGGCTACCGCCACGTCATGTGGGGTCGGCGACACCATGCCGCGGGTCGCCCTGGTGCCGTCCGCCCGCCACGGTTCGGGGTGGTCGGGGGTGGTGGGGCGGACGGCGGGCGGTGCCGGGGAGGGGGATCAGCCGGGCTGGCTGTTCTCCTTGTGCTCGCCCCAGCCGTGCCAGCGGTCGATCTCGATCCAGGCGCTGACCCTGCCGCGGTCCCGCCGCGGGTACTCCTGGCCGAGGTACTGCCGGGACAGCCGGTCGATACCGGCCAGATCCTTGTCGTCCTCGATCTCGACGACCCGGCCGATGAGGCTGATGTGGTTGTACCAGTTCGCCTCGTCGATGACGGTGAGCGTGACCCTGGGGTCGTTGCGGATATGGTTGAGCCGCTTGCGGCCCTCGTCCATGTTGACCAGGACCCGGCCGTCGTCCCAGAGGTACCAGGTGGCGGTGGACACCGGCTGGCCGTCGGACCGGATCGTCGCGATCACGGCCGGATTGGGCTTCTCGAGCATGGCGACCGCGGCCTCGGGAAGCGGTGGGTTCGACACGGGCTCTCCTCCTCTTGGAACAGACGTTTTCTTGGAATGGGCGTTCACGACCCGTGGTGCGGCTGGGGCCTGCATGATCCACGGCCGCATGTCTCACGGTGCCACACCGCGCCCCGCGCTCCCTATCACTCCGCGCCACTCCGCACGCCTCGCGCTCCCCCACTGCGCCCGTGCGCTCCCGTGTGTGGTGGCGCCGCGGGGGATGTCTCCTGGTAGTACGTCCCTCTTCCGGGAGGTGTGCCGTGCACGGAAATCCGCTCGTCGGCTGGCTGCTGGTCGCGCTGTGCGCGGCCACGGGTGCCTACTGTCTGCTTCAGATGCGCGGTGAGCCGCCCGGTCCGGTGCGGCGGATCGCGGCCGCCGAGGCGCTGATGGGGTGGGGCATGGCGGCGATGGCGGTGCCGTCCACCGCGCTGGACCCACGGCCCTGGGGTCCGCTCGCCTTCGCGGGGGTCTTCGCCGTGGCCGCCGTAAGGACCCTGCTGCCGGTGGAGCGGGGCGCGGGGCTCCCGGGACACCGTCTGCACCACGCCGTCGGAGCGCTGGCGATGGTCTATATGGCGCTCGCGATGATGGCGGGCACCACGGGCGGTCACCATCACACCGGCCCGATGGCCCCGGACCGGATGGCGGGCGGGGTGCCGCTCCTGACCGGGGTACTGCTTCTGTACTTCGCGGTCTACGTCGTACGGTCCGGGCTGCGGCTCGTACCGCTGACGGACGGCGCCGTGGACGGCGCGGCGGCCGGTCCGCCCGGCGCCGACTGGTCACGGCGGCCCGAGCTGCGGCATGCGTGCAGGCTGTCGATGGGGATAGGGATGTTCGCGATGCTGCTCACGCTGTGACCGGGGCGGCGGCCGGGTCGTGGCCACACCGTGGTGTGCGTCACTTCCCCGTCGTGACCGTACCCGGCCCCGGCGTCGCGATCATAGGCTGACCGCCATGATGGTCCCGTTCGCGCTGATGGGCCTCGGCGCACTGGCGGCGGCGATGGCGCCGCGCCTGCTCTCCCGCTCCGACTGGATCGACCGCGAACCCGTGCTCGCCCTCTGGGTGTGGCAGTGCGTGGTCGTCGGGGTGCTCCTGTGCTGTGCGCTGACCATGGCGCTCACGGCGGCGGCCGCCTGGGACGCCGTACGCGGCAATGTCTTCGCCCCGGCGCCCAAGGGCGTGGTGGAGGCGTACGCGCTGTCCGGCTACGGGCCGCTGGCCGCGCCCATCGCCCTGGCGCTCGCCTTCGGGGCCGTCTGGAGCGCGGTGATGCTCACCCGCGAGATCGGCCGCGCCCGCGCCTGGCGCAAGCAGCACCGCGCCGAACTCCTCGTCCGCTCCCCCGTCCTGCCCGGTGAGGAGCCCAGCGGGGAGCGTCTGGTCGTCCTGGAGAGCGAGAAGCCGGACGCCTGGTGGCTGCCGGACACCACGCCCCAGCTCGTCATCACCACGGCGGCGCTGCGCCGCCTCAAGGGCCGTCGGCTGGACGCCGTGATCGCCCATGAGCAGGGCCACGCCCGCGCCCGCCACCACTGGCTGCTGCACTGCTCAGGCGCGCTGGCCACCGGCTTTCCGCAGGTGACCATGTTCGCGGCGTTCCGCGACGAGGTGTACCGGCTGGTCGAACTGGCCGCCGACGACTCCGCGTCACGACGCTTCGGGCGGACGACCACCGCGCTCGCGCTCGTCGAACTCAACGAGGACCGCGGGGTGTTCGGCCCCTGCCCCAGCGCGCTCGCCCAGGTTCCGCAGCGGGTGGACCGGCTGCTGGCCCCGGCCTCCCGCCTCCCGGTGGCGCGCCGCTGGCGCCTTACGGCCACCGCGGCGCTCGTCCCGGTCGTCCCGCTCCTGGTCACCCTGGTCCCGGCGCTGCGGGTGCTGGGGTAGCCGCCCGCGGCACACGAGGCCGCCCAGCTTGTGGCCGCCCAGCCCATCACAAGGGTCCCCGGCCGGGCCTACCAGGGCCCCTGGCTCCGGGGCCGCCGCAGGGGCTTCCCGGCCTCCCCGACCGCCGTAAGGGCAGTGGTCTCCCGGATGACGGTAAGGACCCCTGGCCTCGCGGACGACCGTAAGGACCCCAGGTCTCCCAGCCCGTCATAAGGGCCTCCTGGCTCCATGGCCCGCCCGTCGGCGATCATCGACCCATGCAGCCGGCAACCCTCCACCGCCGAGCCGCCCTCACCGCGGCCGTGTTCACTGCACTCTTCCTGGTGCTGCTCGCCCTGGTGGCCACCCATTGGGGGCCCCTGGGAAGCACCGACCGGGACATCGTCGTCGCCCTGCACCGCTCCGCCGTGGAGCACCACGGCTGGACCAAGGCCAACAGAGTGCTCACGGACTGGGTCTGGGACCCCTGGACGATGCGTGCGCTGCTGGCCGTGGCCGTGGGATGGCTGCTGTGGCGCGGGGAGTGGCGACTCGCCCTCTGGGTCGCCGTCACGGCGGCGGCGGGCACGGCGCTGCAACAGGCGATCAAGGCCGGCGTCGACCGGGCACGTCCCCAGTGGCCGGATCCGGTGGACTCGGCGCACTACGCGGCCTTCCCGTCCGGCCACGCCCTGACCACCACCGTCACCTTCGGGCTGCTGCTGTGGCTGCTGACGCTGCACGGGGCGCCCGCGAAGTGGCTGCGGCTCATGGCCGTCGTGGCCGCCGTGTCCGTGCTGGGGGTCGGCTTCACCCGCCTCTATCTGGGCGTCCACTGGCCCAGCGACGTCCTGGCCGGCTGGCTGCTGGGCGCGGCGCTGGTGTACGCGGCGATCGCCTCGTACGGCTACGTCCGGAGCCGTACGAGCGAGCGCCGGGCGTCCCCCGAGGGGAAAGTGCGGTCATGAGCGATCGTCGGCGGGAGGGGCACGCCTCCCGCCGACGCCTCCGGGGCCACGGGCCGCGCGGGCGGCCCGCCGCACACCTCAAGGGGATCGTCGTTCCCGCAGATCGCTTGCCTTGACCCCGAGCAGCAGCAGGGCGACGGCGAGCAGCACGATGCCGGCGCTGATCTGAAGGCCGAGGGCGAGGCTGCCGGTGCCGGCCTGGATGAAGCCGAGCAGGGATGGGGAGGCGGCCGCGGCGAACGAGCCCATCGAGGTGACGAGGGCGATGCCGGTGGCTGCCGCGCGCTCTCCCAGGTAGATGGAGGGGATCGAGTAGAACACGGTGAGGCCGGAGTAGTGGGCCGCGGCGAGGACCGCCAGCAGCGCCACGACGACGATGACGCTGCCGCTGGACACCGAGAGCGCGACCATCGCGAGGGCGGCCACGGTCCAGCTGAGGGCCGCGTGCCAGCGGCGTTCGAGGGTGCGGTCGGAGTGCCGTCCCACGATCAGCATGACCACGATGCCGAGCAGGGGCGGCAGGGCGGAGAAGAGCCCGAGGTCGAGGACGTCGCCGACGCCCGCCTCGGCGATGATCCTCGGCGTCCAGAACGACACGGCGTTGGCCAGGGTGTAGGCGCCGCAGGCGCACAGACCGGTGATCCACACCTTGGGGTCCCGCAGCGCGATGCGCAGACCGCCGTGCCCGCCGGCCGCCTCCTCGTCGCCCTTGCGCCGCTGGTCCGCGTCGAGGTCCGCGCGTACGGCAGCCCGCTGCGCGGGGGTCAGCCACCGCGCCTGTCCGGGTTCGTCGACGAGCCACAGGAGGACGACCCCGGCGAGCACGATCGGGGGGATGCCCTCGATGAGGAAGAGCCACTGCCAGTCGGCGAGGCCGGCGATGCCGCCGAAGGTGTGCATGATGCCGCCGGACATCAGGGAGCCCACGACGCCGGAGATGGGCACGCCCGCGAAGAACACCGCGGTCATGCGGGTGCGCCGGTCGGAGGGGAACCAGCGGGACAGGAAGTAGAGCGCCCCGGGGAAGAAACCGGCCTCGGCGACACCGAGGAGGAACCGGGCGATGTAGAAGGTGATCTCCACCCGGTACACCGCCGACGAGGTGCGTCACACGCTCGCCCATGCCAGGGTCTCCACGCTGTTCGTCGCCGACCGCGTCCTGCGTGTCGACTTCTGCGCCATGCTGCGCGAACTCGGCGTCGGCGAGGACTCCACGGCCACCTGCCGCGGCCTGCCCGACCTGGAGCGAGTCGTGGTGTGCGGGCAGGAGGTACCCGAGTGGGCGACGGCGTGGCCGCGGTTCCTGGCCGGGGCCACCGGCGACGCCCCCGCGACCGGCGCCCCCGACGACATCCTGCTGGTCCAGTACACCTCCGGCACCACCTCCCGTCCCAGGGCGTACTGCTCACCCAGCGCGGCATGTGCGCCGACGCGTTCTTCTCCGGTGCGCGCCTCGGCCTGCGTCCCGGCGACCGCTTCCACAGCGCCCGGCCCTTCTTCCACGTCGCCGGCAGCACCCTGTCCGTACTGGCGTCCATCCAGCACGCCACGACTCTGGTGACCATGCCGAAGTTCGAACCGGCCGAAGCGCTGCGGCTGTTGGAGAGCGAACGCTGCACCCACTTCTCCGGCAACGACACCATCGCGCTGATGCTGCTCAACCACCCCGACCGCGCACACCGCACACTGCACCTGCGGGGTGCGTGGGTGGCGGCCTCCCCCACCGTCATCCGCCGGGTGATCGACGAGTTGGGTGCCACCGAGTGCGTCGCCGGATACGGTCTGTCCGAAGCCTCGCCCAATGTCGCCCAGTCCTGCTGGTGGGAGGGCCACCAGGTCAGGGCGTCCGGTGCGATGCTGCTGGAGCCCGGCGTCGAGGTGCGCATCCGCGCCGCGGACGACACCCGCGACTGCGGTCCCGGCGAGCCGGGTTCGATCCTGGTGCGCGGCTGGAACGTCATGCGGGGCTATCTGGACGCGCCGGAGGCGACCGCCGCCGCCATCGACCCCGCCGGCTGGCTGGCCACCGGTGACGTCGGCACGCTCGATGCCACGGGCCGGCTGTACTTCGTGGGCCGCACCAAGGACATCATCCGGGTCGGAGGCGAGAACGTCGCACCGGCCGACGTGGAGAACACCTTGCACCGCCATCCGCGGGTACGGCAGGCCGTCGTGGTCGGCGTCCCCGACGAGCGACTGGTCGAAGTGGTGTTCGCGTTCGTCGTCCTCACCGAACCGGGCACCACCGAGGACGAACTGATCGCCTGGGCGCGCACCCGTATGGCCGGGTTCAAGGTGCCCCGCCATCTGCGCATCGTCGAAGGGTTCGAGGAGATCGGTATGACCGCCAGCTCCAAGGTGCGGAAGAACCGGCTCGCCGCCCACGCCCGCGGCCTGCTCGCACAGCGTGACGACGAGGTACCGGCATGACCGGCGTGATCCGTATCCCCACCCCCGTCACCCGTCTGCTCGGTATCGACCTGCCCGTCATCCAGGCCGGTATGTCCTGGGCCTCCTCGTGTTCGGCCCTGCCGCTGGCGGTCAGCGGGGCCGGTGGCCTCGGAGTCGTCGCCGCGGGGCCCATGCGCCTGGACGACCTGGCCCGTACCCTCGATGAGATGGCCGCCGGCACCGGCCGTCCCTGGGCGGTCAATCTGCCGCTCCACCGGGCGGGGGCCGACGACGTCATCGATCTGCTCCTCGCCCGCCGGCCGCCCGTACTGATCGCCTCGCAGGGCGGGCCACGCCGCTACCTGGAGCGTTTCCGTGCCATCGGCACCGTCTGCCTGCATGTCGTCGCCGGTGTCGAGCACGCCCGCAAGGCCGCCGACGCGGGCGTCGACGGGCTGTATCGCCATCGGCCGCCGACGGGGACAGCGCCGTCCAGCGGAGCGCTCAGCCGAGCCGCACACCCGCCAGGATCCCGTGTGCGACGGGCAGGCGCAGTGCGAGATAGCCGCTGGAGGGGTCGGCGAGGTAGTCCCGCATCTCACGGTGCATATCGAAGCCGAAGTCCATGTCCATGTCGTCCACGAGCACCAGCGCGCCCCGGCGCAGCCGGGGTTCCACCACCTCGAGCACCGCGCGGTTGAGGTTGGGCCAGCCGTCCATCAGCAGGAGGTCCACCGACTCGGGCAGCTCCCGCAGGGTCTCCCGTGCGTCGCCGACCCGGACGCTCGCGATGTCGGAGAGGCCGGCGGCGGCGATGGCCTCCGTGGCCCTGGCCACCTTGTCCGCCTGGAGCTCCGTGCCGATGACCTGCCCGCCGCCGTTGTCCCGTACCGCGCTGGCCAGGTAGAGGGTGGACACGCCGAAAGAGGTCCCGTACTCGACGACGGTCCTGGCGCCGGTCGCGCGGGTGAGCAGGTAGAGCAGCTCACCGCCCTCCTTGGACACCGACATGGAGGCGTCCTTGAACGTCTCGGCCATCTGGCCGGCATCCAGCTCGGCCCAGGCCGCCTTCGGGTCGGTCACACCGGTCTCGGCGAACGCGCGCTCGTCGCCTTCGCGCTCGGCCTCCAGCAGTCCGTCCAGGACGGTCGCCACGGGCTCGGTGTGCAGTGTGGACGGCATGCGATCTCCTTCAGGGTCGACACGGTCACCGGATAGATTCTTCTTCCGGCGGCGTCCCGGCCGCCCCCTAAAGATCCCCCTGGCTCCCCCTGACAGTGGCCGTCGCCGAGGGCGGATGAAGCGCCGACGCGGGGGCCCGGCCGTCCCGAGCAGGGGTGATCGCCTCGTACGGCTACGCTCGGAGCCGTACGAACGAGGGCGAGTCGTCCCCGACAGGAGAGTGCGGTCATGAGCAATCTCGATCTCAGGCCCGCGGCCACCGTGTGCGGCGGCCGCGAGGACGTCACCGCCCGGCCGGTCCGCGAACTGCTGACCGCCAAGGAGGTCGCACTGGGCGAATCCACGATGGTGCGCCGGCTGCTGCCGAACCTCGGGCGGCGCATGGTGGGGGCCTGGTGCTTCATCGACCACTACGGCCCGGACGACATCGCCCAGGAGCCGGGCATGCAGGTCCCTCCGCATCCGCATATGGGGCTTCAGACGGTCAGCTGGCTGCACGACGGCGAGGTGCTGCACCGCGACAGCGTGGGCAGCCTTCAGACGGTGCGCCCCCGCGAGTTGGGGCTGATGACCTCGGGCCGGGCCATCGCGCACTCCGAGGAGTCCCCGCGCGAGCACGCCAGGCTGCTGCACGGGGCCCAGCTGTGGGTCGCGCTGCCCGACGGCGACCGCCATATCGCCCCCGCGTGGGAGCACCACGCCGAGCTGCCCCGGGTGACCGGCGGCGGAGGGCTGCGGGCGACGGTGATCCTCGGCGAACTGGACGGCGCGGTCTCCCCCGGCACCACCTTCACCCCGCTGATGGGCGCGGACATAGCCCTCGCGGCCGGGACCGACGCCCGGCTGCCGGTGCGGCCCGACTTCGAGTACGCGGCGCTCACCATGTCCGGCGAGGCCGAGGTGGACGGGGTGCGCCTCGCGCCCGGCTCGCTCCTCTACCTCGGCTGCGGACGCGCCGAGCTGCCGCTGCGGGCGGATGTGGACAGCGCGTTCATGCTGCTGGGCGGCGAGCCCTTCGAAGAGAAGATCGTGATGTGGTGGAACTTCATCGGGCAGTCCCATGAGGAGATCACACAGGCCCGCACGGACTGGGCGGCGGGCACGCGCTTCGGTGAGGTCCACGGCTACGACGGCGCCCCGCTGCGCGCCCCCGAGCTCCCCCCGGTGCCGCTGAAGCCGCGCGGACGCACCCGCTGACCGAGCGGCCGGGGGCCGGCTCTTGACTTTCCTGACAGGAAAGCGGGACTCTTACTTTCCCGGTAGGAAAGTGGGGTCCCGCCATGGACAACATCGCTCCGGAGCAGGCCCGCAGCGCCCTCGACGCGGCCGACCGCGCCCGGCGTCAGGTGGCCGAGGAAGTCGGCCTGCCCCGCGGCTACTGGTGGGCGATGGCGGCGGGCTGGCTCCTGCTGGCCGTGCTCGGCAATGTGCTGTCGCCCTGGGTGGCCGGGATCGCGACCGTGGCCTTCGGCGTGGGGCACGGGGTGTTCGCCTCGCGCCTGCTCGACGGGCGCCGACGCACGGATCGGCTGCTGGTGAGCGCGTCGGTCGCCGGTCGCCGTATCCCGCTCGTCGTGGTCGGCATGCTGTTCGGGCTCATCGCGGTCACGGTCCTCGCGGCGCTCGCGCTCGACGCCGACGGCGCCGGCCATGCCGGCATCTGGGCGGCGGCGCTGGTCGCGGGCGTCGTCGGGTTCGGCGGACCGGAGATCCTGCGCGTTCTGCGGCGGTGGGCGCGGGCATGACGGAGGCGCGATTCGACGAGCTGATCCATCCCAGCACCCGGCTGTCGCTGGTGGCGACGCTGGCGGCCGCCGACTGGGCGGAGTTCGCCTTCCTCAAGGACCGGCTCCAGCTGTCCGACTCGGCGCTGTCCAAGCAGCTCACGACGCTCGAAGAAGCCGGGTACGTGGCCACGGAACGCCGCCTCAGCGGCAGCCGCCGGAAGGTGCGCGCCCGGCTCACCAGCACCGGGCGGGACGCCTTCAACGGCCACATCGCGGCGCTGCGAGCAATCGTCGCCGACGCCACGGCACCGGCCGAGGGGCCTCCGGTGTGAGGCCGCGTGCGCCGGCTCACGGGGACGGCGAGTTCACCAGGACCCCACCCGCACGAATCCCGTTGTCGGGAGTGATCCCGGATAGTTACGTTTGGCCGCATGGCGGATGACGAACGCACACGTGCGGCACGACTGGTGGCCGCCCAGGCGAAGGCCGCGCGGCTCTTCGCGGAGATCGAGGCGCGCGGGCTGGTCGCGCCCGGCGAGGAAGAGCGGGCGGTCAGCGACCGGGTCCGGGACCTGGCGAACGAGATGTTCGGTACGACCCGGCACTGGCACAAGCGCATCGTGCGCTCGGGGCCGAACACGCTCATGCCGTACCGGGAGAATCCGCCGGACCGGGCAATCGGTACGGACGACATCGTGTTCGCCGACTTCGGGCCGATCTTCGAAGAATACGAGGCCGACTTCGGAAGGACATTCGTCCTCGGCGAGGATCCGGTCAAGCACCGGCTGCGGGATGATCTGTCCAAGGTGTTCGCCGCGGGGAGGGCATTCTTCGAGAGCGCCCCGGACATCACCGGCGAGCGGCTGCACACCGAGGTCGGCCGCCTGGCCGCAGAGGCCGGATGGAAGCTGGGCGGCTGGCACGCAGGACACCTGGTCGGGGAGTTCCCGCACGAGACGATCGACGGCGCGGACGTGGAGTCGTACATCACGCCCGGCAACGACACACCCCTGCGCCGCACCGACAAGGCCGGGCGCCGCTGCCACTGGATCCTGGAGATCCACCTCATCGACCAGGAGCGGGGGTTCGGCGGGTTCCACGAGGAACTGCTCACCCTGTGACCGGTCCCCCGGCCACGTTCCCCGGCCACGTTCCCGTGGCCATCCGATAGCTCCGCGTAACGCGACGATCGGCTCTCGGTGACCGGGAAATGACATGGGAGGCGGCCCGGATGCAGAATCGAGAGGGAGCCGAGGAGGCCGAGGAGGGGGGAGAAAGAAGGCCCTCATGACCACCTCCACGCATACGCCGCACAGCGACCACGCCCATGAGCACGGCAAGGAGTGCGGCCACGTCGCCGTGCCGCACCGGGACCACATCGACTACGTCCACGACGGCCACCTGCACCGCACGCACAACGACCACATCGACGAATGCGAACCGGCCGGTCACGCCGTCCATGAAGGCCACGACCACCAGCACCAGGACGGCTGCGGCCATGTCGCCGTGCCGCACGGGGACCATGTGGACTATGTCCACGACGGACATCGCCACGCCAGCCACCAGGGTCACTGGGACGACCACTGACCGTATCCGCCATGTGACCGACGAGAGAAACCCGACGGGCCATCCGTCCCGGCCCCGGCGACCGCACCGTCGCCGGGGCCGCCGCACCGCCGGGGCCGGTCAGTCGGCGCGGCCGGTCGCCGCCACCGTCACACCGAGGCCGATCATCGCGAGGCCGCCCGCCCCGCCGGCCATCGACAGGCGGCGGTCCGAGCGGGCGAACCAGGAACGCGCCGCCGAGGCGCCCAGGCCCCACAGGGTGTCCGTGACCATGCCGATGGTCACCGGGACCAGGCCCAACAGCAGCATCTGGATGGAGACATGGCCCGCCGAGTGATTCACGAACTGCGGTAGGACCGCCGCGAAGAAGACGATGCCCTTCGGGTTGGTGACCCCCACGAAGATGCCGTCCAGAACCGTACGCAGATCGCCGCGCCGCTCACCGGCCGGGGCCCGCAGGTTCGCCACCCGCATCTCCCCGCGGTGCCGGAATGCCTGCACACCCAGGAAGATGAGATACGCCGCTCCCGCCAGCTTCACACCCGTGAACACGGCGACCGAGCTCTCCACCAGCGCGCCGAGACCCCACGCCACGGCGACCACCAAGGCGTAGCAGCCGATCACATTGCCGAGGACCGTCGCGAGCGCCGTACGGCGGCCGTGGGCGAGAGCCCGGCCGACCACGAACAGCACGCTCGGCCCCGGGATCACGATCACCAACAGCGACATCGCCGCGAACGTGAGAACACTTTCCGTGGACACCATGTGTCCGCCACCCCCTGAATCGCTTGGTCCGGAGGACATACAAACAGACGACGGAACATCCGCTCCAGACTCATTCACCTGCCGGTCGGCCCGGCCCCGGGGAGAGGGCCGACGACGCACGGACCAGCGAGGCCGTGAACGCGTGGCCCGGTGCGGTGAGCACCTGGTGTGCCGGGCCCTGCTCGATCACCTCGCCCGCCTCCAGGACGGCGATGCGCGTGGCCGACGCCGCCACGTCCAGGTCGTGGGTGATGAGGATCAGGGCCAGCTCGTCGCGGTCGCGGGGCAGGGCGATGAGCCGGTCGAGGATGTCGCGCCGGGTGATGGGGTCGAGTCCGGAGGTGACCTCGTCGCATATGAGTACCCGGGGCCGGGCGAGCAGGGCACGGGCGAGCGCGGCACGCTGCAACTCGCCGCCCGACAGCTGCCCGGGGAGGCGTCGTACCAGGTCGGGGGCGAGCCCGAGACCGCCCAGCGTGGCGTCCGCCTCGGCGCGCGCCTCGGCCGGGGCGGCCCCTCGCAGCCGTGTCGCCGTGCGCGCCACCTGGTCCAGGACCGGCCGGTGTTCGTCGAAGGCGGCCCGTGCGTCCTGGAACACGTACTGGACCGCGGCGAGTTGCTCCCGGGTGCGGGCGCGCAGGCTCCGGGGCAGCGGGGCGCCGTCGAGCAGTACGTGTCCGTCATGGTCGCGGTGGAGTCCGGCCAGGCACCGGGCGAGCGTGGTCTTGCCGCTGCCCGAGCGGCCGACGACGGCCAGGCAGGTGCCGGACCGGACGGTGAGATCGGCGGGGCGCAGCACGGTGGTGGCGCCGTGCCGTGCGGTCAGCCCGCGCACCCGCAGCCCGGGGGCCGCCTCCACCGGCTGCCGTATTTCGCGTGGTACGCCGCCCGGCGGGGCGCTCTCCGGGGCCGTGGGCGGTGTCGTCCGTGCCGCGAGGAGCGTACGGGTCCAGGGGTGCGCGGGCGCCGTCCACAGCCGCTCGGCGGGGCCCGACTCCACCACCCGGCCGGTGCGCACGATCACCACCTCGTCGGCGAGCGCCCGCACCACATCCAGATCGTGGCTGAGGAGTACGACGGCGATACCGCGCTCGGCGACCGCGGACAGCCGCTCGACAACGCGGCGTTTGGTCAGCGCGTCCTGGCCCGTGGTCGGTTCGTCCGCGACCACGACACGCGCGCCGAGGAGCAGCGCCTGTGCGAGGACGACCCGCTGCTGCTGACCGCCGGACAGCTGATGCGGATAGCGCCGCAACAGCACCTCCCCATCCGGCAGTTGGGCCTGGGTCAGGGCGGCGAGCACCCGCTCTCGGGCCTCGGCGCGGCGCTCGGAACGCGGTAGATGGCGCACCTGCGTGCGGGCGATGTCGTGGAGGAGCGCGCCGATCCGGCGGGCGGGGTTGAGGACCGTGGCCGGATGCTGGGGGACATAGCCGACCAGCCCCTCGGCCACCTGTACTTCGCCCGTCACCTGGGCCCCCGGCGGGTACTCGCCGAGCAGCGCCAGCCCCGTGGTCGTCTTGCCGCTGCCGGACGGACCCACCAGCGCGGTGACCTTTCCGGGCGGCACCCGCAGGCTCATCCGGTCGACGACGGCCCGGCCGTCGATCTCGACGCGCAGGTCCTTGATCTCGGCGACCGCGTTCACGTGCGTTTCCCCATCTTCTTCTCCGGACGCGCGTCCTTCGTCTCCGGGCGCCCGGCGCGGTCCAGTGCGGCGTCGAACAGCAGGTTGCCGCCCGTGGTCAGGGCGACGATCAGCAGCGCGGGCACCACGACCGCCCAGGGCTGGACGAACAGCCCGGTGCGGTTGCGGTCCACCATCACCGCCCAGTCCGCGGCGTCCGGTGCCACGCCGACACCCAGGAAGGCCGCCGTGGCCACCAGATAGAGCACTCCGGTGAGCCGGATTCCGGCGTCGGCGGCCAGCGTGCGCAGAATCGACCGCCCGACGTAGCCGACCCCCATGCGCCACCATGTCTCGCCCTGCATCCGCATCGCCTCGACCGCCGGGCGCGAGGCGGCCTCGGCGGCCGCGGCGCGCACCAGCCGGGCCGCGTCCGGGATGTTGGCGAGCGCCACCAGCAGCGCCAGGCCCGCCGCGCCCGGGGTGAAGACGGTGGCGACCAGCAGGATCAGCAGCAGCGACGGTACGGCGAGCAGGATGTCCAGGGGGCGCATGAGCAGCTCCTCCAGCCAGCCGCGGTGGGTGAGCGCGGCGATGAGCCCGATCGGCAGCGCCACCAGATACGCGAGCGCGGTCGCCGCCAGCGCGGTGAGCACCACCGGCCGCCCGCCGAGCAGGATCTGCCGCCAGACGTCGCGGCCCACGAAGTCGGTACCGAGCCAGTGGCCGCCGCCGAGCGTGAAGGAGGTGGCGCGCGGTCCGGGCGCACCGGCGAACAGCGGCCCGAGCAGGGCGAGGGCGAGGGGCACGGCCACGATCACGACGGCGAGCGCCCAGCGCCCCCGCCCCGGCCGGGCCCGGCGACCCCGTCCCGGCCGCTCGTCGGCGTACGCGCTCACGCCGTCACCTCGGCACGGGGGGCGAACCCGCGGGTGACCAGATCGGCGCCGATGTTCAGGACGACGGTGACGACGCCGAAGACCACCGCGAGCCCCTGCACCACGGGCACATCGCGTTCGGCGACCGCGTTCATCAGCACGGTTCCCAGACCGGGGATCACGAACAGCGCCTCCACGACGATGACCCCGCACAGCAGCCAGTCCACCGTGCGGGCGAGGTGCTGGGCGGCCGGGGCGACCGCGTTGGGCAGGGCGTGTGCGTAGCGGATCCGGGCGCCGTGGATGCCGTACCGGCGCGCCTGGGCGACGTACGGCGAGGCGAGCGCCTCGATCATTCCGGCGCGCACCATGCGGGCCAGCGAACACACCGGCCGGGACAGCAGGACGAGCACGGGAAGCACCAGCGCGGCGGGGTGGGCGAGCAGATCGGTGCCGTAGCCCACGGCCGTCGGCGGCAGCCAGCCCAGCCGCAGCGCGAAGACGGTCACCAGCAGCACACCGAGGGCGAATTCGGGGACGGCGTAGACGCCGAGGGTCACCGTGGAGATGGCCCGGTCCACGAGCCGCCCCTGGTGGCGGGCGGCGAGCACGCCCAGCCCCACCCCGGCCGGCACCAGGAACAGCACCGTGAGGGAGGCGAGGAGCAGGGTGGGGCCGAAGCCGTCGGCCACATACGAGTTCACGGGCCGTCCCGAGACCAGCGAGGTGCCGAGGTCGCCGTGCGCCAGCCCGGCCGCCCAGTCCAGCAGGCGGACGGCGGCGGGCCGGTCCAGCTCCATGGTGTCGCGGATGGCGGCGATCCGCGCCGGGTCGGGCTGGTCCCCGGCGAGTACCACGGCGGCGTCCCCCGGCAGCGCCTCGGTGAGCGCGAAGACCAGCAGCACCACGGCCACGGTCTGGGCGGCGCCGAGCAGCAGCCGCCGGGCGAGCCAGGAGCGCACGGGCGTCAACGGAGCCAGACCTTGTCGAAGCGGGCCCAGCCCAGGGTGTTGGCCGGGGCCTCGCGGTCGACGCCGCCCACGGCGGGCGCGGTGCCGATGATCCAGTCGGCGAACCCCCAGACCAGGAAGCCCCCTTCGGCGTACAGACGGCGCTGCATGCGCTCGTAGACGGCGGCGCGGGCCTTGTCGTCCTTGGTGGACTGGGCCTGCTGGTAGAGGGCGTCGAAGTCCCGGTGATGCCATTTGGTGGCGTTGGTGGTGGAGTCGGTGAGCAGCCGCTGGGAGATATGGGACTCGATGGGCATGGCGCCGGAGCGGTAGCTGCACAGGGTGCCGGAGTCGAGGATGTCGCTCCAGTAGGAGTCCTTGCTGCCGTTCCGCACCGTGATCTTGACTCCGGCCTTGGCGGCCTGGTCGCGGAAGATGGCGGCGGCCTCGGTGAATCCGGCGGCGACGGACGAGGTGTCGAGGGTGACCCTGAGTCCGTCCGCGCCCGCCTGCTTCAGCAGCTTACGTGCGCGGTCGAGGTCCTGTTCGCGCTGCGGGAGCCCGGCCGGGTAGTACTCATAGCCCTTGCCGAACAGGTCGTTGCCGAGTTGGCCCGCGCCGGACAGGGCGCCGTCGATCAGCTCCTTCCGGTCGGCGATGAGGAAGAACGCCTCACGGACGCGCTTGTCGTCGAAGGGCGGGCGGTCGGTCTTCATCGCGAACGCCTGCATGGTGCTGCCCGGCAGCCGGACGATCTCCATCCGGCCGCCGCGCTCATGGGCGCGGGCGGTGGTGGGGTTCAGCTCATGGGCGTACTCGACCTGGCCGCCGAGGAGCGCGTTGACGCGGGCGGACTCCTCGTTCGCCACGATGAATTCGAGCTCGTCGAGGTAGGGGGCGCCGTCCCAGTAGGCGTCGTTGCGCCGCAGCACGGTGGAGCGTCCCGGGGCGAAGGAGACGAGCCGGAAGGGCCCGCTGCCGACCGGTTTGCGATCGAAATCCTCAGCGCCGTCGGGGACGATGTACGCGCCGAACGCGGCGAGGATATTGGGGAATTCGGCGGTCGGGCGCTTGAGGACGAACTCGACGGTCCGCCGGTCCACGGCCCGGCTCGCCGTGAGATCGATGGGCTCGAGGGACGCCTTGGCGCGGAACGCCCGCTTCGGATCGGCGATACGGCGGTAGCTGTGGAGGACGTCCCGCGCGGTCACCGGCTTGCCGTTGTGGAAGGCGGCGTCCCGCAGGGTGACCTGCCAGCGGTCCAGGCCCGCGTTCGGCTCCCACGACCGGGCCAGGCGCGGCCGGGCGGAGAGGTCGGCGCCGTAGTCGGCGAGCTTGTCGAAGAGCGCCTTGGCGCGGGCGACATCGGCGAACAGATTGCCCAGATGCGGATCGAGCGTTTCGCTCGCACCGCCGCCCGCGAAGGCGGCGCGCAGCCGTCCGCCACGCCGTGGCTTTCCGTCGCCCTTCGCATCGTCCCGGCCGGAGGTGCCGCCGCCGCATCCGGCGAGGGTGAGTGCGCCGAGGCCGGCGAGGCCCGAGGCCGTGGCGAGGAAGCCGCGCCGGTGCGGGCTCGGGAGGTGGCGGCGGGGAGCGGGTTCATCGTGCATGGCGGTGTTCCTCGAAGGTGTCGGGGGCGGTCGTCGGCGGTGGCGGCTCGGTGGCGGGCGTCGATGGTCGCGGCTCGGTGGCGGATGTCCTCGGTCGCGGCCCGGTGGCGGGCTCGGCGGTCACGGCTCTGTAGCGGTCGTCGGCGGTCGCGGCCCGGTGGCCGTCAGCCTGGATCGCGGCCCGCAGGGGCCCGGTTCGGTCAGCCGGTCAGCCGGGCGACGAGATGCAGCCGGTCGGAGTCGACCGTGGTGGCCGCGTCGTCGCCCTCGCGCCACGGCGGCTCGGTGCGCGGCCCCGGCCGGTCGTACAGGCCGAGGACGGTGAAGCCGTGGCCGGTCAGGAAGTGCCGTAGCTCCTGCGGGAAGAGCAGCCGCCACGCCGAGTGCTGCTCGACCGGCGGGGACCCGTCGTCGGCCGACCATACGCGCCTCCGGCGCAACAGCTGCGCCGCCCGGTCGAGGGACAGGGTGGTGGTGGACCGGTGGACGGTGCCGTGGCGGCTGAAGGCATCGACGGTGGGGGTGCCGAGGAGTTCGGTACGGCCCAGGAAGAAGGCGCCGTTGCGCAGCTCCGCGACGAGGAGGCCGCCGGGCGCCAGCCCGGCGCGGCAGGAGGTGAGAAAGCCGTCGAGGTCGTCATTGGTGTGGCAGTACAGCAGGGCGCTGTCCAGGCACACCACGGCGTCGAAGGTGCCGAGGTCGAAGCCGCGCAGATCGGCGTGGCGGTACTCCGGTCCCGGGTGGTGCTCGCGGGCGTACTCCAGCATCGCCGTCGAGAGGTCGGCCCCGACGACCGTGCGGCCCGCGCCGTGCAGATACGCGGCGTCGCGCCCGGTGCCGCAGCCGATGTCCAGGACCCGTGGACCGGCGCCGTACCGCCGCAGGACGTCCTCGGCCCAGCGGCCGGCGATCCGTTCGGGGTCGGGGAATCTGGCCTCGTACAGTTCGGGGCTGTCGGTGAGCAGATTGCCCCGGGACGTGTCGCGCTGTGGTTCGTGTCGCATCTCGTGCCGTTCTCTCTCAGGCGGCCACGGGGACGGCCGGGCGCGGGGCGGGCAGTGTTCCGGTGCGGTGCAGCCGGGCGACGCCACCGGCCGAGGCGAGGCCGAAGGCCAGGCAGCAGGCCCAGGGCAGCCAGGCGGCGCCCCCGTGCGCCCCGGCGTCCATGGCCCAGCCGACGGCCGTGTTGCCCACGGCCGCGGCGATGCCGGAGACCACGTAGAAGAGCCCGAAATAGGTGCCGGTGAGCTCGGTTCGCCCGAAGCCGGGGATCAGCTCCATCACAAAGGGCTGGGCGACCATCACGCCCAGGTAGAGCAGGAGGGCACCGGCCAGTACCGGCAGGGCGTACAGCGCCTTCGTCCCCGGCCCGCCGGGCGAGGCCCCCGCGACCACCATGGGCGGCAGGAAGGCCAGACCCATCAGCGCGAGGCCCACGCAGATCCACCGTGCCCGGCTGCCGCGCGCCTTCAGGGCGCGGGTGATCCGCAGCTGGAGCGCGAGATTGGTGAGCGTGCCGACGAGGAAGACGAGCCCGGCCGCGCCGTCCCAGCCGGTGGCCTGGCGCGCCCCGGCGGGCAGCAGCAGATACAGCTGATTCTCGAGGGTGAACATGCCGACCATGGCCAGCGCGAAGGCCAGGAAGGCGCGGTTGCCGGCCACTTCCCGCCAGTCCGCGAGGACGCCGCCGGGCGGCGGTGTGACGGTGCGGGCGGGGAGCACCAGCGCCTGGGCGACGGTCAGCAGCGCGAAGATCGCGGCGGCGGTGAGCGCGGAGGCACGGAAGTCCACGAGCAGCAGGGCGCTGCCGAGCAGCGGCCCGATCAGGGCGCCGGTGGTCGCGAAGACGTTGAACAGCGCGAACGCCTCCGCTTGGCGCCCGCCCGCCTCCTGCGCCAGATAGGCCCGTACGGCAGGGTTGAACAGGGCGCCCGCCAGGCCGCTGAGCACCGAGGCGGCGAGCAGCACCGGCAGGCCGTCGCCGAGCGCGAAGAGCGCGAATCCGAGGGTGCGTACCGCACAGCCGGTGATGATGACCCCGCGTGCGCCCAGCCGGTCGGAGGCCGATCCGCCGATGATGAACAGACCCTGCTGGCTGAGGTTGCGTACCCCCAGCACCGTGCCGACGACGGCCGCCGACATGCCCAGATCCTCGCTCAGGTGGGTGGCGAGATACGGGATGAGCAGGTAGAAGCCGGTGTTGACGCCGAGTTGGTTGATCAGCAGCAGGCGGATCGCGAGCGGGAAGCCCCGCAGTTCACGCCAGGTCTTCACGGTGCTCCTCCCCTCCGGCTCCTGCGGCTCCCTCGATGCCCTCGGCTCCCGCCGCGGCCGTGGTCCGTCGCCGCACGCCGAGTCCGGGGCGGCCACTGGTCCGTACGACCCCGTCGGTGCCCCCGATGCCGGTCCACGGGTCATGGGCGAGCAGCAGATGTCCGTCGAGGTCGATCCAGC
Organism: Streptomyces malaysiensis subsp. samsunensis; assembly: GCF_024519315.1. Classification (GTDB taxonomy): domain Bacteria; phylum Actinomycetota; class Actinomycetes; order Streptomycetales; family Streptomycetaceae; genus Streptomyces; species Streptomyces malaysiensis. Next base: position 84,518 of record NZ_JANIIC010000045.1, read on the forward strand.
GGGCGCGGCCCACGAGGTGGACGGCGGGCGCGAGGCCGAGGGTGCTGGCGGTCAGACAGCCGAGCATCAGCTCGGTGCCGCTGCCCTCGATCAGCGAGGCGATCCGCAGCGCCGCGTGGACGCCGCCGCACTTGGCCAGCTTGACGTTGACGCCCCGCACCCGCCCGGCGAGCCGGCGGACGTCCTCGTGGTCCACGGCGTCCTCGTCCGCGATGACGGGCAGCGGTGAGCGTTCGGCGAGCCGCGCCAGCGCCTCGGGGTCACCCGGTGCGATGGGCTGTTCAACGGCCTCGACGGTGAGGTCCGCGAAGCGGGGCAGCAGCTCCCGCGCCTGGGGCACGGTCCAGGCGCCGTTGGGGTCGAGCAGCAGCCGGGCGGTGGGCGCGGCGGCGCGCACCGCCCGTACGCGTTCCACGTCGTCCTCGGGGTCCTGGGCCCCTGCCTTGATCTTGATGATGGAGAATCCGCTGTCGGCCAGGCACCGGGCCTGCGCCGCCGCCCGCTCGACCGGGACGATTCCCACGGTGCGGGCGGTGGCGGCGAACTGCCGCGTCGTGGCGGCGTCGAGAAGCCGGTGGAGGGGCAGGCCCGCGCGTTTGCCGCGGAGGTCGAGGAGTGCCGATTCGACGGCGGCTCGCACCGCGGCCGGGCGGTGGTGGCCGTACTCCTCCTCGCACAGGGCGGACAGCGCGCTCTCCGGGTCGGCGAAGCGCGCCAGGTCCTGGCCCGCCTCGTGCAGCAGCCGCTGGAGGGTGGCGGTGTCGAGGCCGTAGTAGCCGCTGGTGACCGCCTCGCCGTGGCCGTACTGCCCCGCGTGTTCGACGGTCAGCCAGACGGCGTCGCGGGCGGCCATGGTGGAACGGGAAATACGCAGCGGCTCGGCGAGTTCGAGGCGTACGGTGCGCTGACGGGCTTTCACGAGGTGCTTTCCAGGGTCGGGGACCCGCTGCTCAGCGGGTCGGTGACGGTGGTGCAGCGCACCCAGCCGGTGGCCTCGGCGGCGCGCGGGTGCGCGATCTGCACGGGCCGGGTGGCGGCGGTGGTCAGGTCGAGGCCGTGTGCGGTGGCGAAGTCGTCGTCGTAGACGGTGCCGAGATAGCGGTGCGGTCCGTCGGGGAAGACGGTGGCGACGACGGCTCCGGGGTGGACGCGGGCGGCCCAGGCGGCGACGAGCCCGACGGCCCCGGTGCTCCAGCCGCCGCTGATGAAGCTGCCCCTGGCCAGCGCCCGGCAGGTGTGCGCCGCCTCGGCGGGGCCCACCCAGTGGACCTCGTCGAAGGCGTCATAGGCCACGTTGCGCGGGTGGATGCTGCTGCCCAGCCCGCGCATCAGCCGGGGCCGTGCGGGCTGGCCGAAGATGGTGGATCCGGTGGCGTCGACCCCGATGAGCCGCAGCGCGGGCCAGCGTTCGCGCAGTGGCCGGATGAGGCCGGCGCTGTGGCCGCCGGTGCCGACGCTGCACACCAGGATGTCGAGATGGTCGAGCTGACCGGTCAGTTCGGCGGCGAGCGAGGCGTAACCGGAGGTGTTGTCGGGATTGTTGTACTGATCGGGCCAGTACGCGTCCGGCAGCAGCGCCAGCAGTTCGCGCAGCCGCGCCAGCCGGGCGGCCTGCCAGCCGCCCTCGGCCGCCGGGCGGTCCACGAGTTCCAGGCGGACGCCGTAGGTGCGCAGCAGCTGCCGCATCGACGGTTCGAGCTCGGTGTCGCAGACCAGCACGATGGGGTGGCCGAGCGCCTGGCCCGCGAAGGCGAGGCCGATGCCGAGCGTGCCGGAGGTGGATTCCACCACCGGGGCGCCGGGCCGCAGTTCGCCGCGCTCCCGGGCGCCGAGCAGCATGGACACGGCGGCGCGTGCCTTCATCCCACCGGCGCCGAGCCCTTCCAGCTTGGCCCAGAAGCCGGGGTGGGGGCAGGGCAGATCGGTGGTGATCCGGGCGAGCGGGGTGCGGCCGAGCAGGGCGAGGAGGCCACCGCCCGCGGGGGCGGGGTGGAGGGCCGTGGTCATGGCGCGCCCCCGTAACAGTGGATGGTCCCGGGGCCGCCGTCGAGCCAGAAGAAGGGGTAGGGCTCGGCGCACACCGCGCTGACCCCGGCGCCGATCAGACGGGGCAGGATCGCGCTGCCGGTCTGGGCGAACATCACCAGTTGCTTGCCGTGGCGCAGGGCGTGTTCGCGCAGCGGCTCGAAGGTGCCGTTGCCGAGCGTCATACCGGAGGCGAGGACGGCGTCGCAGTGGTCCAGCCGCGCGAGCGCGTCGGTGGCGATCGGCTCTCCCCACTCCGTGGTGCCGCCCTTGAGGTCGCACGGCACATAGCGCAGTCCTCGTGAACGCAGCGCCTCCAGAAGGGAGTTGACCACGCCCACGACGAGGACGGTCCGGCCCGGCGCCAGGTCCAGCAGCCCGGTGACGGATTCGGCCCGCGCACGGGACTTGCGGAGGGAGTCGCCCGCCGCGAGGGACACCGGCCGGGCCCCATGGCCGGGGGTGTGCGGCAGCACATGCATCAGATAGGCGTCGAGGGCGGCGATCCGGACCGGTGTCAGGTCGTGGCGCAGCAACCGGGCCACGTCCGCGCCCACACAGTCGTCGATCGCTCCGTCGGGCAGCGCGCCGGGCTCGACCGCGCATGAGCCGACGGCCTCGGCGAGGCGCAGGCTGAGCACCTCGTTGCGGTAGCCACCGCTGCGCCCGTCGTGGCGTACGGCCTGGCACGTGGTGAAGGCCACGGCGATCCGCAGCGTTCTCGGGTCGGGCCCGAGGGCCCCGTCCAGAGCCCGGCCGAGCAGTTCCCCGGAGGACAACTCCCCTTGGCGGGCGGTGCGTTCGGCGGTCCGCCCGGTGTCCGTCGTCATGCGATCACCACGCGCGGGCGCAGCCCGGCCAGCAGGGCCTCGACGCGGTCGCGGGCCCCAGGGCCTTCCGTGTCGGCCGCCATGATGTGGCCGAGGTATTCGTTGTTGCTCCCGGCCGCCTTGACGTGTTCGCCGGGCTCGGCGAGCCGCACCTCGAGGACGTCCGGCTCCTCCCATACCGCGTCGCCGCCCTCGATCGAGACCAGCGTTCCGGCGGTGTCCGGCACCAGGAAGCCGATGGCGGCGCTGCGCAGCCCGGTGTCCCGCCGCCGCAGATCGGGCCGCTTGCCGAGCGCGACGTCCACGAAGGCGGCGGCGAGGTCGACGCCGGTGACATGGCGGACCAGTTCGGTGATGCGGTTGCCCGCGGGGCGGGGGTTGACCTCGACCACCCGTGGCCCGGCGGTGGTCAGCTTGATCTCGGTGTGGGCCACGACGCCGTCCAGGCCGAGCGCCTTCAGCGCGAGCAGCGCGGTCTCGCACACCGCTTCGGCGTCCTCCGGGGCGAGCGCGGCCGGAAACATATGCCCGGTCTCGATGAACGCGGGCGCCCCGCCGACGCTCTTGTCCGTCACCCCGACCACCTCGGCCGCACCGCCGAACGACACCGTCTCGACGCTGAACTCCGGCCCTTCGAGGAGCTCTTCGAGCAGTACGACGGGCGAACGGCGCTGGCCACGGGCGTTGACGGGGAAGTCGGCGAGCGCGCGAAAGGCGTCCAGCAACCCACCTTCGTCATCCACCCGCCGTACGTACATTCCGGCGCACAGGTCCACGGGCTTGACCACCAGCGGATAGCCGATGTGCCGCGCCGCCTCGGCGGTCCGCGCCCAGTCGGCGCAGACGGCGTAGCGCGGTCCGGCCACTCCGGCGGCTTCGAGCACACTCCGGGTGGTGTCCTTGCGGCAGGCGCTCTCCACCGCTTCCGCGGAGGGTCCGGGCAGCCCCAGCCGGCCGGCGATGCGAGCGACCGTCGGCAGGTAGTAGTCGCAGGAGGTTATGACGCCGTCGAAGCCCAGCGTGGTGTGCAGCCGTTCCACCAGCGACAGCAGGGAGTCGGTGTCGTTGGTGTCGGCGGTGAGCACATGGCGGGCGGCGAGCAGCGGATGGGCGGTGCCCTCGGGCGCCGAACGCAGATAGTGGTGCAGATCGCGCGTGAGGAAGGTGAACTCGTGCCCACTCTCCCGGATCGCCCGTGGCAGCAGCCTGCTCATCGATCCGACCCAGCTCTCGACCATCAGCAGGTGGGCCACAACTCTCCTTCGTCGTCGTCAGGTTGAGGGGCAACGTTCGTCGTCGTCGGGCTGAGGGCAGGGCGGTTCCGGCGCCGGGCGCGTCGGGTGTCCTCGCCTTGACCGCCCACCGCACATTAATCGAGAATCGTTTTCATTGTCATCTGATGGTTCGAAAACTTCTCGGTGGGCGCGGTCACAGCCCCCTCCTCCGATCGCGTCCACCACTCACCAGATAGCGAGACCCATGGCTCCCCCCGCCCGGCGCTCCTCGGTGGCCTGCGCCCTCATGGCGTGCGCCGCGACCCTCCTCACCGGCGCGCCCGTCCCCGCCCACGCCGACGCCCCGGCCCCAACCCTTCGTTTCGGCGCCTGCCCGGACTCCGTACCGGACCCGCCCGCGCCGGAGCGCGTCGCATGCGCGACGCTCGCCGTTCCGCTGGACCGGCACCACCCGGAGGGCGAACGCATCCGGATCGCCGTCTCCCGCGTACGGGCCTCCGGGTCCCCCGCAGAGCGGCGCGGCATCCTTCTGGTGAACCCGGGAGGGCCCGGCGGGTCGGGGCTGCCGTACGCGGTCACCAAACGGGCCAAACTCCCCGAGAGCGTCCGGCGTTCGTACGACATCATCGGCTTCGACCCGCGCGGTGTCGGCCACAGCGCACCCGCCGACTGCGGCCGTATGGGTGGTCTCTTCGACGGTCCGGGCGCCGATCCCGTACCGGTCGGCCCCAGGGCGGAACGCGCACACCTCCGCTCCCTGCGGCGCATGGCGGACGACTGCGCGGCGGGGGCGGGCGGCGCCCTGCCGTACCTGTCGACGGAGCAGACCGCGCACGACATGGACGCCATCCGGGCGGCGCTCGGCGAGCGGCGCACCGGCTTCCTCGGTGTCTCCTACGGCAGCTACCTCGGCGCCGCCTACGCCGCCCACTTCCCCCGCCACGTGTCCCGCATGGTGCTCGACAGCGTCGTCGGCCCCGAGGAGTGGTACGACTTCGATCTGCGGCAGACCCGGGCCCTGCTGCGCCAGCGCGATGTCTTCTTCCGCTGGGCGGCGGAGCACACCGGCCGGTTCCGGCTCGGTGACAGCCCCGAGGCGGTGCGCGCGGCGTATCTGCGGGTGCGCGCGGGACTCGCCACCCGCCCGGTGGACGGGTTCGGCGCGGCCGCCTTCGACCGCGCCGTCTACCGCGCGCTCGGCCGCACCGAACGCTGGACTGGCCTCGCCGACGGCCTGCACGCCTATCTGAGCGACGGCGACACCGGCGCCCTGCGCCCCACCGACCCCTTCGACGGCCCCGAGTCGCGCAACTACGAAGCCGCCAACCGCATCGTGAAGTGCGCGGACGGCCACGCCCCCACGCCCCGCCAGGTGGTGGCCGACGTACGCCGCCTGCGGCGGCTGGATCCGCAGCCGGTGCTCACCGGCATCGAGGCGTCCACCTGCGCCTACTGGCACCACCGGCCCGCCCACCGCACCCGGCTCGGCGGCCCCGGCGCCCCGCCCGCCCTGCTGATCGCCTCCGCCCACGACCCCGTCACCCCCATCGAGGGCGCGCACCGGCTCCGGCGTCTGCTGCCCGGTTCCCGGCTGGTGACGCTCCACCAGGACTACTCCCACGGCGTGTTCGCCAGCCGGGGCAACCCCTGCGTGGACGGAGCCGCCGCCGCGTATCTGGTCGACGGGGCCCTTCCCGCGGCCGATGTGCACTGTGCCGGTCCGGGCCTGCCCGAGCCGCGGGACTGACCAGGTTTCGCCACTGTGCGCTTCGACATCCCGATGCCGCGCCGAACAGGCGTCGAGGCCCCCGCATTCCGCCTGACAGCCGCTGTCGCCACCGCGGTCAGGGGGAATGAGGGGGCTGTTTAGGGGACGGCCCGCTCGCCGCCGGAACAAGAATCACAACTACAGCGGCGAGCTTTCCCAAGCTCGTTCGAGCTTTCTCTCCCGGGCCTTCTTTCCCTCGGGCCGCGCAACCGGAGCGCGGCCGTCCCGCGCGGGGAGCGATCCCACGCGGGCCGGTCGCTCCTCCCGCGCGCCCTGCTTCGAACCGAGAGGTGTGGCGGCATGCTACGGACTGACCTGATCCGGCCGGTGCCCGAACTGCTCCGGGCCAACGCGGATCGCTTCGGTGACAAGCCGGCCTGTTCCGACGGCCACCGCACGGTCAGCCATGCCGAACTCGAGCGCCGTACCCGGCGGCTGGCCGGGCATCTCGCGGGGCTGCGGCTGCACCCCGGCGACCGCGCGATGATCTGCCTGGGCAACCGCGTGGAGACGCTGGAGAGCTACTTCGGCGTGTTGCGCGCGAACGCCATCGCGGTGCCGGTCAACCCGCGGTCGACCGACGCGGAACTCTCCTATCTGCTCGACGACAGCGGCGCCCGGCTGGTGCTCACCGACGCCGCCCACGCCGACCAGTTCGACCGGCTGCGGGAGCAGATCCCGGAGCTGAGGGTGGTCGTCAGTGGCGACGGACCGCTGCCCAAGGGGTTCATCGCGTACGAGCCGCTGCCGGACACCGAGCCGGAGCTGGCGGCCCGCGACGACCTGGGCCTGGACGAGGTCGCGTGGATGCTCTACACCTCGGGCACCACGGGCCTGCCGAAAGGCGTGCTGTCCACTCAACGGAACTGCCTGTGGTCCCTGGCCGCCTGCTACGTACCCGTGACCGGGCTGACCGCCGAGGACCGGGTGCTGTGGCCGCTCCCGCTGTTCCACAGCCTGTCGCACATCGTGTGTCTGCTGGCGGCGACCGCCGTCGGGGCCAGTACCCGGATCGTGGACGGGGTGGCGACGGCCGATGTGCTGGAGGCGCTGCGCGAGGAGCGGTCGACCTTCGTCGCCGGAGTGCCGACGCTCTACCACCATCTGATCGAGGCGGCGCGGGAGCGCGACTTCGCCGCGCCCGAGCTGCGGGTGGCGCTCGTGGGCGGGGCGGTGGCCACGGCGGACCTGGTCAGGTCGTTCGAGTCCACCTTCGGAGTGCCGCTCGTGGACGCGTACGGCAGCACCGAGACCTGTGGCGCGATCGCGGTGAACTGGCCCACCGGCCCCCGGGTCGAGGGGTCGTGCGGGCTGCCGGTGCCGGGGCTGACGGTGCGGCTGGTGGACCCGGACACCGGTGCCGACGTTCCGGCCGGGCAGGAGGGCGAGTTCTGGGTGTCCGGGCCGAACATCATGGCCGGGTACCACAACCAGCCGGAGGCGACGGCCGCGGCGCTGCGCGACGGCTGGTACCGCACCGGGGACCTCGGCCGCCGCGACAAGGCCGGATTCTGCACGGTGACCGGCCGGATCAAGGAACTCGTCATCCGCGCCGGGGAGAACATCCACCCGGGCGAGGTGGAGGCCGTGCTGCGCACCGTGCCCGGGGTGGCGGACGTGGCCGTGGTGGGCAAGCCGCACACGGTACTCGGCGAGGTGCCGGTGGCCTTCGTGGTGGCCGGCCCGGACGGCTTCGACCCGTCGGCGCTGCTGGCCACGTGCCGCGAGCGGCTGTCGTACTTCAAGGTGCCGGAGGAGATCTACGAGATCGCTCGGGTGCCGCGCACCGCCTCGGGGAAGATCACCCGGCATGTGCTGCTGGAGCTGCCCGCACGGCTGCGGGCCGCCGGGGACGGCCAGTACGACTCGCTGCTGAGGCTGGACTGGGTTCCGCAGCCCGCGCTGCCGGGCGCCCCGGCCGGGGCGGGCACCTGGGCGCTGCTGGACGGCGACACACTCGGCCTCGCGGAGGGGCTGCGGGCCGCGGGAGTGGACGCGCGGGTGGTGGCCGAGGGTGTGGGTGGCTCTGTGGCCGGTCTGGTGGCCGACTCAGTGGATGGCCTCGTGACCGACTCGGTTGCCGACCTCGTGACCGACTCGGTTGCCGACCTCGTAGCCGACTCGGTGGATGGCCTCGTGACCGACTCCGCCGGAGGTGGCGGTCGTCCGGCTCCGGATGTGGTCGTGGTGGCGCCTCCGGTGGCGGGCCTCCCCGATGCGGGGCAGGACCTGGTCGACCGGTTGGCGGCCCGGCTGGGCGGCTGGCTGGCCGACGACCGGCTGGCCGGCACGAAGTTCGTGGTGGCCACCACGGGCGCGGTGGCCACCGGCACCGAGGCGGACGCACCGGAGCCGCTGTCGGCCGCGCTGTGGGGTGTGGTGCGGTCGCTCCAGGCCGCCTGTCCCGGTCGGCTGACCCTGGTGGACGTGGACCTGGACGTGGACACGGACCTGGACGTGGACCTGGACGTGGACACGGACCTGGACCTGGACCTGGACATGGACATGGACGTGGACACGGACACGGACATGGACGTGGAGAGGGCCGGCGCGGCAGAAGGGGACGGGGACGGCCGAGGGGCCGCGCTGCGGCGCGCCGTCGAGAACGGCCACGACCAGGCGGCGGTTCGTACCGGAGTGCTGCTGGTGCCGCGTCTGACGCGCGTCTCGGTCCCCGCGGAGCCGGGCACCGCCCCGGTTCTGGACCCGGACGGACTGGTCGTGATCACCGGTGGCGACACCGCCCGCGGCACCGCGCTGGCCCGCCACCTGGTGGCCGGGTACGGCGCCCGGAATCTACTGCTGCTCAGTGCGAATGGTCTGCCGGAGGAGGCGGCGGCCGCGTTGCGGAGTGAGTTGGCGCGCGACGGGGCCCAGGTCTCGATGGCCGTGTGCGACCCGGCCGACCGGGCGGCGCTGGATTCGGTGCTGGACGCGCAGGACCGGCCGGTGACCGCCGCGGTGCATATCGAAGAGCCGGGCCCGGAGCGGTCGTTCGACACTTCGCTGCGTGGCATGACACACCTGGAGGAGCGGACCCGGCGGGCCGACCCGGCGCTGTTCGTTGTCGTCACCTCCGCCGCCGGGGTGCTCGGCTCACCGGGCCGTCCGGACCGCGCGGCCTCCGACCAGTTCGGCGAAGCCCTGGTACGGCGGCGCCGGGCGCTGGGCCTCGGCGGGCTGGCACTGGCCTGGGGCCCGCTGCCGGGCGAGCACGGTACCGCGCCGGTGGCCGGTGCCGTACCGCTGCCCGAGGCGCTGGCCCTGTTCGACGCGGCGCTGACCGCCGACCAGGGCCCGCTGACGCTGCTCAGGCCGAGCACCCAGGGGCTGCCGGGCGGCGAGCCCGTGCCCGCGGTGCTGCGCCACCTGGTGGACGCGCCGTCCGCCGTACCGACGTCGGACGAACCCGCCGCCGCGGAGTTCCGGCGGCGGCTGGCCGCCGAGAGCGAGTCCGGCCGCCAGCGCACGGCACTGGCGCTGGTGCGGGAGCACGCCGCGGCGGCGCTGGGGCTGGCCTCGGCCGACCCGGTCGAGCCCGGCCAGGCGTTCAGCGCGTTCGGCTTCACCTCACTCACCGCGGTCGCGCTGCGGAACCGGCTGAACGCGGCCACCGGGGCACGGCTCGCCGCCACGGTGGTCTTCGACCATCCGACCCCGGCCGCGCTGGCGCGGCATCTGGTGCGCGAGATCACCGGGAGGCGGAGCGAGCACGCTCCGGTGCGGGCGCGCGGGGTGTCCGACGAGCCGGTGGCGATCGTGGCGATGGGCTGCCACCTCCCGGGCGAGGTCCGCACGCCCGAGGACCTGTGGCGGTTGGTGTCCGACGGCCGCGACGCGATCGGCGGATTCCCGGAGGACCGGGGCTGGGACCTGTCCGGGCTGTTCGACCCCGACCCGGACGCCGTGGGCAAGTCCTACGTGCGCGAGGGCGGATTCCTCACCGACGCGGGCGGGTTCGACGCCGCCTTCTTCGGCATCTCGCCACGTGAGGCGCTGGCCATGGACCCGCAGCAGCGGCTGCTGCTGGAGACCGCGTGGGAGACCTTCGAGAACGCCGGGATCGACCCGAGTTCGCTGCACGGCACCGACGTCGGTGTGTTCAGCGGAGTGATGTACCACGACTACGGGGCCGACGCGGGGAGTACTGCGGAGGGCCTGGAGGGCCACCTTGGTGTGGGCAGCGCGGGGAGCGTCGTCTCCGGGCGCGTGGCCTACGCGCTGGGCCTGACCGGGCCCGCGGTGACCGTGGACACCGCCTGCTCGTCCTCACTGGTGGCGTTGCACCTGGCGGTTCAGGCGGTGCGTACCGGCGAGTGCTCGTTGGCGCTCGCCGGGGGTGTCGCGGTGATGAGCAGGCCGACATCGTTCATCGAGTTCTCCCGCCAGCGCGGCCTCGCCCCTGACGGGCGTTGCAAGTCCTTCGCGGAGGGCGCCGACGGCACCAACTGGTCCGAGGGCGTCGGGCTGGTGCTGCTGGAGCGGCTGTCCGACGCCCGTCGCAACGGGCATCAGGTGCTCGCGGTCGTCCGTGGCACGGCCGTCAACCAGGACGGCGCCTCCAACGGCCTGACCGCGCCCAACGGCCCCTCCCAGGAACGAGTGATCCGGCAGGCATTGGCGAACGCCGGGCTGACGGTGGCCGATGTGGACGCCGTGGAGGCCCATGGCACCGGCACCGCCCTCGGCGATCCGATCGAGGCCCAGGCCCTGCTGGCCACGTACGGGCAGGAGCGGTCGGAGGATCGGCCGCTGTGGCTCGGTTCGTTGAAGTCGAACATCGGGCATGCGCAGGCGGCGGCGGGCGTGGCCGGTGTGATCAAGATGGTGCTGGCGATGCGGGGCGGTGTACTGCCGAAGACGCTGCACGTGGAACAGCCCACCAGCAAGGTCGACTGGGCTTCGGGTGCGGTGTCCCTGCTCTCCGAGGCCCGGCCCTGGCCGGAGACGGGGCACCCCCGCCGCGCCGGAGTCTCGTCCTTCGGCGTCAGTGGGACGAACGCACATGTGGTCCTGGAGCAGGCACCGGAAGCGGTCGTGCCCGCGGCGGAGGCGGACGACGCGGGTACGCCTGGCTTGGTGGCCACGGGTGGGGTGGTGCCGTGGGTGCTGTCCGCCAAGAGCCCCTCGGCGCTGCGCGCTCAGGCCGAACGTCTCGTCGGACGCCTGGAGTTGGGCGATGCCCCGCGCGCGGTCGATGTGGGCTGGTCGCTGGCCACCACCCGCGCGGCTCTCGAACACCGCGCGGTCATCCTCGCCACCGACACCGAAAGCGGCACGGAAACCGCCCGTGCCCTGGCGGAGGGACGGCCTGACCCGCTTCTGATCACCGGGCAGACTGCGGCGGACGGCAAAACCGTGTTCGTCTTCCCCGGCCAAGGCGCCCAATGGGCCGGGATGGGGGCACAGCTCCTCAAGACTTCGCCGGTCTTCGCGGCCCGGCTCCATGAGTGTGCCGAGGCTCTGGCCCCGTACACCGACTGGTCGTTGATCGACGTCATCACCGGTACGCCCGAGGCTCCCTCGCTCGACCGCGTCGATGTCGTCCAGCCCGCCACCTTCGCCGTGGTCGTATCCCTGGCCGCACTGTGGCAGTCCATCGGCATCCTCCCCGACGCCGTCATCGGGCACTCCCAAGGCGAAATCGCCGCCGCCTGCGTCGCCGGACACCTCACCCTCCCCACCGCCGCCAAAATCATCACCCTCCGCAGCCAGACCATCGCCCACCACCTCGCCGGACACGGCGGCATGATGTCCCTCGCCGCCCCCGCCGACACCATCGACCTCACCAACTGGCACGGCAAACTCTGGATCGCCGCCCACAACAGCCCCAACGCCACCGTCATCGCAGGCGACACCGACGCCCTCCACGAACTCCACACCCACTACACCGACCAGGGCATCCGAGCCCGCAACATCCCCGTCGACTACGCCTCCCACACCGGACACGTCGACACCATCGAAGACCAGCTGGACCACGTACTCAACGGTGTCACCACCTCCACCGGCACCATCCCCTGGCTCTCCACCGTCACCGGCGAGTGGACCGAACCCCACACGGCTGACGGCGGCTACTGGTTCCGCAACCTCCGCCAGACCGTGCGGTTCGACACCACCGTCCGCACCCTCGCCGACGACGGCTACCGCACCTTCATCGAAG
>NZ_JANIIC010000046.1 GCF_024519315.1 Streptomyces malaysiensis subsp. samsunensis
GCGCGGGCACCGGATGTGCGGGTGGTCGGGTGGGCCGGGGTGGCCGAAGAGCAGGCCATGGCCTGCGGGGAGATTCGGCTTCGTCGCTCCGGCGGGGGCGGAGGGCGGGCGAGGGGGAGATCGGGTGCCCGTCCTCCGCCGCTGATCGGCCCCTGTCGCCGAGGTCAGCCGGAGATCTCCTTGCGGGAGGATTCCCCGCCGATGGCGATCTTGCGGGGCTTGGCGCGCTCGGCGATCGGGATGCGCAGGGTGAGCACCCCGGTGTCGTAGTCGGCCTTGATCTTCTCGGTGTCCAGAGTGTCGGCCAGCACGATCTGGCGGGAGAAGACGCCCAGCGGCCGCTCCGACAGTTCCATGTGTACGTCGTCGGCCTTCGCCACGGGCCGGCGCTCGGCCTTGACGGTCAGCATGTTCCGCTCGACGTCGATGTCGATCGCCTCCGGGCTGACGCCCGGCAGGTCGAACGCCACCACGTACTCATCACCCTCGCGGTAGGCGTCCATCGCCATGGCGGACGGCCGCGACCAGGTGCCCGGGCCCGTCAAGTGCTGAGCCAGCCGGTCGAGTTCACGGAAGGGGTCGGTGCGCATCAACATCGTGAAACACCTCCAGAAGGTTTGGGCAGTACCTGCCAATGCGCCTCACGGAAACCGTTGCAGCATGTCATCCAATGGATGACAAACATGGGGTCATCGAAAGGATGACGCAGCGGAAGGAGACGCCCATGGCAGCAGCCGATCAGCCGGCCTCTTCCAGCACCGATACCCAGAGCCCGGCATCGTTTCTCGCTGCCGCGGCAGCCCTGGAGGCCATCGACAACGCCCTGCGCGCCGCCCAGGACGAGGCGCCCAGGGCCCCCCACGGCGAGGCGGCCGGGCCGCAGCAGGCCCTGGCCTCCCTCCTGCTGCTGCGGCAAGTGCGCGAGCAGCTCGCCGGCTGGGAAACCGGCCTGATCGAAACGGCACGCGACGCGGGAGCCAGCTGGGCCGACCTCGCCCACCCCCTCGGGGTCGCCAGCCGCCAGGCCGCCGAACGCCGCTACCTGCGCAACCGGCCCGGCCCCGCCGGAACCACCGGCGAACAACGCGTCCAGGCCACCCGCGAACGCCGCGCCGCCGACCGCACCCTCACCGCCTGGGCCCGGAACCACGCCGCCGACCTGCGCCGCATCGCCGGCCAGATCACCACCCTCACCGACCTCCCCACCGCCGCCCGCCTTCCGCTCGGCCAACTCGACGAGGCCCTCGCCCAGGACGATCCCGCCGCCCTCATCCGCCCCCTGAACGCCACCCGCCCCCATCTGGCAGCCACCCACCCCGACCTCGCCGCCCGGCTCGACACCCTCAGCAAATCCGCCGAAGCCACAAGTGCCGCCCCCGGCTGAGACCGATGTCTCCGACGCGCTGCGCGGGTTCCGTCGTCATCGGCACCGGTGTGACCGTTTCCGTCAGGGTCGATCAGGACCAAAGGGAGTGGCCCCCTCTGGTCCTGCCCGCACTGATCGGCCCGGCGGCCTCCCGCTGAGCACGGCTGCCGCAGATGCCAGGGCATGGACTCCTGTCCCTTGCATAAGCCAGTCCATCAGCCTGATGGCATGGCATATGCGTTTGTACGGGGATAGGTGTTCGGGTACGGATCAGCCAGGAGGTGGTACCCCGTGAGACAGTCCCTCGCCGCTGCCGGCACGACCACTGGCCCGGTGGCTGAACTCGTGCTCACCGGCGATCCGACTCGTCCGGCCCGGCGGGCGGTGTCCGATCTGCCGGCCCGGCCCCAGCACCGGGCCCCCGTTCTGCTCGCGGTCACCATCGACGACACCCCGCTCGACCGCCGGGGTCCCCAGCCCGTGCTGCCCCAGGACCGCTGCGGAGCCCGGCACATCAGCGGCATCGACGCGGCGCATGTGGACGGTGGCTACACCGCGTGGACGTGAGGAGAGCAACCGAGTGAGCCATGCTTCCACCGTGGACGTGCTGATCGTGGAGCACGTGCCGCAGGAAGGCCCGTATGCCATCGGTGCAGCGCTGGGGGCGGCCGGGCTGCCGGTCCGGGCGTGCCGGACATGGGCGGGGGACCCGGTGCCCGACTCGCTGGGCGGCGCCGCGGCGCTGGTGGTGATGGGCGGTCCCGCGGCGGCGCACGAGGACTTCCCCGGCCGTACGGCGGAGCTGGCTCTGCTGCGGACGGCGCTGGAAGCCGAGGTTCCCGTGCTCGGGGTCTGTCTCGGCGCCCAGCTCCTCGCGGAGGCGGCCGGCGGCCGTGCCCTCCCGGGGCGGGTGCCGCGGATCGGCTGGGGCGAGGTGCGAACCGCACCGGCCGCGCACACCGATCCGCTGTTCGCCGACGCCCCGGAACGGCTGCCCGTCCTGCACCGGCACGGCGACGGCGACACCGTGGACCTGCCCGCCGGGGCGACGTTGCTGGCCTCCTGCGACCGCCATCAGGTTCAGGCGTTCAGGATCGGCGGCTCGGCGTGGGGTCTGCGGTTCCATCTGGAGGTCGACAAATCGGCCGTGGACGCCTTCGCCGCGGCCTTCCCCGATGAAGCGGATGAGGCGGCCACCGCCCCGGGCCTCATCGCGTCCGCCCCCGGCCACCTGGCCGACCTCGCCCCGCACCGCGACGCCGTGTTCGCCCGCTTCGCCGCACTCGTGGCGACCCGTGCCGCGCGGAGCGCGACCCGGACCTTCTTCACACCGATGGCGGCGACATGGGAAGAACGCTTCGCCGCCGACACCCCCAGGTACGCGGCAGCCGTCGCCCGCATGGGCCTGCGGTCCGGCCAGCGGGTCCTGGACGTGGGCTGCGGCAGCGGGCGTGCGCTGCCCGCGCTGCGCGCGGAGGTCGGCGACGAGGGTGCGGTCGTCGGTGTGGAACTCACTCCGGCGATGCTCACCGCCACCGCCGCCGTGGAAGGGCGCGCGCGCCTCGCCCGGCTGCTCATGGCTGACGCCTGCCGACTGCCCTTCGCGGCCGGGGCGATGGACGGCGTCTTCAGCGTGGGCTTGATCAATCACGTGTCCGACCCCGCGGCCGCGCTGTGCGAGTGAGCCAGGGTGACAGCCCCGGGAAGCGTGCTGCTGCTCTTCCACCCCTCCGGCCGCGCCGAGCGGGCCGCCCGTCACGGCCGTCCGCTCGACCCGGACGACCCGCTGGCCGAGGAGAACCTGCGGCCCGCGCTGCACGCCGCCGGATGGGCCCTGGATTCCTACGAGGACGCCACTCGCCACTTCCTGGCGCGTGCGGTCCGCGTCCGCTGATGCGTGGACGGAATTTCCGGCCATGAGTTGAGAGGAAGACCGCATGCCGCACGTGACGGGCGATACGGACTACGGGCCGGTCGGCGCGGGTTGCACCCGCGTCCGCCGTACCGACCCGCGGACCGCCGCTCTGGTCCACGCCGCCCTCGGCGACGCCCGCACGGTCGTCGACGTGGGCGCGGGAGCCGGCTCGTACGAGCCGGCCGAGCGGCACGTTCTCCCCGTGGAGACGGTCCATCAGTGGCCGGACCCGGTGGCCGGGCTGCGTGAGACGCGCCGGGTCGCATGCGGGCCGCGGTCCGTCTGGCCCAGCCGGCGTGGGGGTTCATCGAGCCCGGGGTGGCGGAGCGCGCGATGGCCACGCCGGCCGCCGACCTCGCCTCGGGTGCCTGGGACGAGCGGTACGGGCACCTGCGCACCGAGCCGGAGTTCGATGGGGCGGTGCGGCGGATCGTGAGCGGCTGACCCGCGGTGCGTGTCTCTGATTCCTGGAGTATCTGACGTTGCCTATGAACGCTCCGGCGCGCCGAACGGATGCGGTGCGGAACCGGACCCGCATCGTGGAGGCCGCCCGTGCGGCCCTCGCCGAGTCCCACCTTGTCCGCCTCAACGAGATCGCCAAGCGCGCCGGTGTGGGGCAGGGGACGCTGTACCGGAACTTTCCCAACCGCGAAGCGCTCCTCGCCGAGGTCTACCGGCGCGATGTCGAAGAGCTCGTGGCCGCCGCCTCCGCCCTGCTGGTGGAACACGAGCCCGTGGAAGCCTTGCGCCACTGGCTCGACCGAGTGATCGACTACGCCGCGATCAAGCGCGGCGTCCTGGCGGCGCTCGAGCCGGTGGCGTGGCAGGACGACCTTGTCGCCCACAGCCACAACCCCGTCGAAGGCGCCCTCGCCCACCTGCTGGACGCCGGGAAAGCGGCTGGTTCCCTCCGCACGGACGTGGACGCCCACGGGGTCCTCCTGCTCATCGCCTGCCTCGGCCGACTGGAACGGGATGAGTGGGAATCAAAGGCACGGCTTCTGATGAACGTCATCCTCGACGGTCTCCGCCGACAGGACGCGGACCGGTGAGGGCGGAGGAACGGACGATGTGTCTACGGGCCGACGATCAAGGAGCTGATCCATGAGCAGTGCGGCGACGGCATCATGAGCGCGATCAACTTCCGGCTCGACGTCCAGCGCGTGCCCGACCCCGCGGGCGACCGGGTCGTCATCACCCTCGACGGGAAGTACCTGCCCTACCAGTGGTAGTGAGCGTGGCGCAGCAGCCCGATGAGTAGCGCGAGGCCATGTCGCACACGTGCCGGGGGAGTGGTCCATGGCCCGTCCGGGCGCGGGTGGCGTGCCGGCTGACGAGGGGGCTCACCGGGCGGCCGAGGCCGCGAACGGTGCGCAGCGGCTGTGTGAAAACCGTGAGAAGCATGGTGAACAGATGAGGAAGGAACGGACTTTGGGGCACCCCGGGGCTGGTCGAATTGTCTCTACGCGCGTAACTTTCACCTTCCCCTCACCTGCCCATCCGCACCTGACGGCAAGACCAGGAGAGTCCTCGTGTCCCCATCCACCCCCTCGCACCCGCCACGGCACAGATCCGGCCGCCGCAACAGGCTGATCGCACTCGGCATCCCGGTCGGCCTCGCCATGGCCGCCGTCCCCTTCGTGGCGCAGGGCACCCCGTCCGCCGACGCGGTCATCTCCGAGGTCTACGGGGGCGGCGGCAACTCCGGCGCCGACCTCACGGGCGACTTCATCGAACTGGGCAACGCGGGCGGCGCGTCCTTCGACCTGAGCGGCTGGTCGGTCCAGTACCTGAGCGGCTCGCCCGGACCCTTCTCCACATGGCAGGTCACCCCGCTCAGCGGCTCCATACCCGCGTCCGGCCGTTACCTCGTCGCCGAGGCCAAGGGCGCCGGCGGCACCAACGCCTCGGTGCGCCTGCTCCTGTCGCACTCCCGGCTCGCCGGGCGGACGGGGTCGCTCGCGGACAGCGTCGACGTCCTGCACCTGGACCGGGTGCGGGCGAGGGTGGCCGAGCAGTTGCCCGGTCGGCTCGGTCCCCCGGCCGTCGGGGAACCGGCCGACGACCTCTGCTACGTCATCTACACCTCCGGCACCACCGGCAGACCCAAGGGCGTGGCCGTCGGCCATGCGGCGGTGTGCAACTTCGTCCGGGTGGCCTCGGAGGTCTACGGCATCACCGGCGAGGACCGGGTCTACCAGGGCATGACCATCGCGTTCGACTTCTCCGTCGAGGAGATCTGGGTGCCCTGGATGGCCGGTGCCACGGTGGTGCCCAGGCCCGCGGGGCCCGGTCTGCTGGGCGCCGAACTGGACGCCTTCCTGCGAAACCGGCGGGTCTCGGCCCTGTGCTGCGTGCCCACCCTGCTGGCCACGCTGGACGAGAACGCCTCGGAGCTGCGTTTCCTGCTGGTCTCCGGGGAGCCGTGCCCGCAGGACCTGGTCACCCGCTGGTCCCGGCCCGGCCGCCGGTTCCTCAACGTCTACGGACCGACCGAGGCGACCGTCACGGCGACCTGGACCCCGCTGGCGCCCGGGCGGCCGGTGACGATCGGTGTCCCTCTGCCGACATACTCGGTGGCCGTCCTCGACCCGGAGCGGGACACGGTACTGCCGCCGGGGGCGCTGGGCGAGATCGCGATCGGCGGCATCGGGCTCGCCGGGGGCTATCTCAACCGGCCCGAGGCGACCGCACGCACCTTCGTCCCCGACTTCCTCGGCATCCCCCAGAACCCGTCCGGCAGGATCTACCGCACCGGGGATCTGGGCCGGATCAACGCCCGCGGCGAGGTCGAGCACCACGGCCGCATCGACACCCAGGTCAAGATCCGCGGTTACCGGGTGGAGCTGACCGAGATCGAGTCGGTGCTGCTGCGCGTGCCCGGGATCGCCCAGGCGGTGGTCAGCGACCGGGAGACCACCTCGGGGACGGTGGAGCTGTGCGCGTACTACACCACCTGCCGGGGCGCGACCGTGGATCCCGGGCGGGCCGTGGCCGAGCTGCGCGAGCGGCTGCCCGGCTATATGGTCCCCGCCTACGTCGAACGGCTCGCCTCTATACCGATGCTGCCCAGCGGCAAGGCCGACCGCCACCGGCTGCCACCGCCGGCCGGGCCGCGCCGCCACACCGTGCGGGGTGACGGCGCGGCTCCGCGTACCGCCGCCGAACGGGCGCTGGCCGAGCGGCTGGCCGGGGTGCTGGGGGTCGAACGGGTCTCCGTCGACAGCCACTTCTTCGACGACCTCGGCGCCAACTCCCTGCTGATGGCCCGGTTCAACGCGGAGGTGCGCGGGTGCGCCGGGCTGTCCGGGGTGTCGATGAAGGACGTCTATCTGCATCCCACGGTGCGTCGGCTCGCCGCGGCCCTGACCGAGGCGCCGGCCCCGGCTAAGCGCTCCGCTGGAAGTGCCCTGACCTGCCGTCGATCGTCCGCGGCGCCGTCGTGGCTGGTCGCGCAGTTCCCCGCGCCCCTTCGGGGCGCCACCGAACCGCAGCCGACTTCCGCCGATCTGCTTAGGGACACGCCAACGGAGCGTGCCGCACCGCCGCGGTTGGCCGCTCCCGACGCTTCGGCCACTCCGGTCGTCGGCACGCTCCGGTACGCGCTGTGCGCGGTCCTCCAGCTCCTGGCCTTCCTGGTGTACGTGTGCCTCGCCTCGGTGGCGCTGGACGTCGGAACGTCCTGGATGGCGCGCGGGCAGGGATGGCTCGGTGTCTACGAACGCGCCGTCGGTCTCGGCGCCGTGGCGCTGATCGGCGCGAGCCTGCTGCCGATCGCGGTCAAATGGGCGCTCGTCGGGCGGTGGAAGCCGCGGCGCATCCGGCTGTGGAGCCTGGCCTACGTCCGCTTCTGGTGCGTCAGAACCCTCGTCGCAGCCAATCCGCTGGCCCGGCTGACGGTCGGCACACCGCTGTACACCCTGTATCTGCGGGCGCTCGGCGCCAGGATCGGGCCGCGTGCCCTGGTCTTCACCCGGTGGGCGCCGATATGCACCGACCTGCTGACCGTCGGGGCCGACACGGTGATCCGCCAGGAGTCCTTCCTCAACGGCTACCGGGCGTGCGACGGGGCCATCGAGACCGGCCCGGTCACCATCGGCGCCGGCGCCTTCGTCGGCGAGCACAGCACGCTCGACATCGGGGTGCGCCTCGGCGACGGCGCCCAGCTGGGGCATGCCTCCTCACTGCACGAGGGCCAGTCGGTGCCCGCCGGGGAGCGCTGGTACGGCTCTCCGGCCCGGCCCGCGCCGGAGGGGTACGAATACCTCACCGTTCCGCCGGCGCGCTGCGGCCGTCTGCGGCGCGTGTGCCACAGCGTCGTCATGCTGCTGGTGCTCACGGCCACCGTGGGTGTGGCCGAGGTGGTCGTCGCCGCGCTGCTGGAGTCCCGGCCCGCGCTGGTGCACACCGTCACCGGAGCGGTCGGCCCGGACAGTTGGCGGTACTACGCCGACGGCCTGGAGATCGCGGCGGGCATGGTGCTCGGCCTCGCCCTGCTGGGCTCGGTCCTCGTACCGGTCCTGTCGCGTCTGCTGTCCCGCCTCCTCGCGGCCGGCACGGTCCACCCGCTGTACGGGGTGCGTTTCGCGCTCCAGCGGACCGTTGCCCGGCTGGCCAACATCCGGTTCTACATCTTCCTGTTCGGCGACAGCTCGGCGATCACGCACTATCTGAAGGCCCTGGGATACCGGCTGGCGCCGGTCGAGCAGACCGGGACCAACTTCGGCACGATGCTCAGGCACGAGGTCCCCGCGCTCAGCCGCGTCGGCACCGGGACCATGGTCTCCGACGGACTGTCCGTGGCGAACACCGAGTTCTCCAGCACCTCCTTCCGTACCGCCCCGGTCGCCATCGGCCGCCACAACTACCTGGGCAACAACATCGTCTATCCGGCCGGCGGCAGGACCGGCGACAACTGTCTGCTGGCCACCAAGGTCATGATCCCGGTCAGCGGTCCGGTCAGGGAGAACACCGGACTGCTCGGCTCGCCCCCCATCGAGATCCCGCGGTCGGTCGAACGCGACCACCGCTTCGACCACCTCGGTACCGGGCCCGAGCTGCGGCACCGCCTCGCGGCCAAGAACCGCCACAACGCCGTGACCATAGCCCTGTTCCTCGCGGTGCGGTGCCTGTACGTCTGCGGCCTGTTGCTGATCGCCATGTTGCCGCTGGCGGGCGATGGCGCGCTGTACTGGCCGGAGACGGTCGGCACGGCTCTGCTCGAACTCGCCTTCACGGTCGGGTTCTTCGTCCTCGTGGAACGGGCCGTAGTGGGCTTCTACGCCCTGCGGCCGCGCTTCTGCTCCGTCTACGAGCGGTCCTTCTGGCGGCACGAGCGGTACTGGAAGGTGCCGTCCATCGTCTACCTGCTCCTCTTCAACGGCACCCCCGTCAAACCCCTTGTCTGGCGGATGCTCGGCGTCCGTATGGGACACCGGGTCTTCGACGACGGATGCCGGATCCTGGAGCGCACCCTCACCCGGATCGGCGACGACTGCGTCCTGAACGCCGGCAGTGTCCTCCAGGCGCATTCGCTCGAAGAAGGCGTCTTCAAGTCCGACCACATCGCGATCGGCGACGGCTGCACGATCGGCACCAGCGCCTTTGTGCACTACGGCGTCGTCGTCGAGGACCACGCCCGCCTCGACGCCGACGCGTTTTTGATGAAGGGCGAACACATCCCGGCGCACGCCCGATGGCGCGGCAATCCGGCGGCAGCACTCGTTCGCCCGCCATGACGGCCGAACCCGGCGTGGACGGAGCGGAACACCGGCCCGAGCGGGGCTGCGGCAGGCGGTCTAGCCGTGCGTCTTGGAAGGTGGTCGTGGCCGGGATCGCACCGGCCCCGAGCTGGTCCGTCGCAGCGGCAGCGCGACCAACGCCGTGAGGACGAAGACCGCGGCCTCGTAGGCCATGGCGTGGCCGAACGCCGCGTTCGCACCATCCGCCGGCGCGAAGTAGGCCAGCCCGGCCGTCGTCACCCCGAGCGAGCCGCCGAGTTGCTGGGCCGTGGGCAGCAGGCCGGAGACCGAGCCCGCCGCGGCGCCCCGCACCCCCGCCAGCACCAGAGCGAACACCGCGGCTGTGAACAGGCCGAACGCCGCGCCCCCTGCCGCCAGCACCGGCAAGGCCACCAGGCGCCCGGGCCCGGTGCCGATGAGCCGCGCGAGCGCCAGGGCCATACCCGCCAGGACCAGCGCCGCGGCCGTCAGCACCGTCGGACCCAGACGGCGGGAGAGGGCCGGAGCGGCATGGCTGCCCAGGACGGCTGCGGCGGCGAACGGCGCCGACACCAGCGCGGCGGACAGCACCGGATACCCGAGGGCGGACTGCAAGTGCAGGAACAGCAGATAGGTGAACGACGGCACTCCGGCGTTGAACACGAACACCAGCAGCACACCCCGCCGCGCGGTTCCGTCTCGCAGGACCGACGGGTGAACCAGAGGGGCCGGCCGGTGCCGGAGGGTGAGGACGAAGCAGGCGAGGGTCGCCGCGGCCACGGCGAAGGAGGCCCATGTCCACCAGGGCCAGCCGGCCTCCCGGCCCAGCGCGCACGGCAGCACCAGCGCGCCGAAGCCAATGGTGGTCAGAGCCGCCCCGGCCCAGTCCACGCGCTGCCCGTCCGCACCGCGCGTACGGGGCAGCAGGACGGCCCCCGCCAGCGAGACAACCGCCACCGGCACCGTGACCAGGAAGACCGCACGCCAGCCGAGGCCGAAGAGGTCGGCGCCGAGGAGAAGTCCACCGACGAGCGGTCCGGCCAGTGAGGCCACGCCCATCGTCGCGCCGTAGAGGGCGAGGGCTCGTGGGCGACGCTCGGGGGACACGCCGGTGCGGATGAGCGAGAGGACCTGCGGGGCGACCAGGCCACTGCCCGCGCCCTGCACCAGCCGGGCCGCGACCAGCCATCCGGCGCCGGGCGCGGCGGCGCAGGTCAGCGAGCCGACCGTGAACACCGCGGTGCCCAGCACGAACAGCCGCCGGTAACCGTAGCGGTCGCCCAGCCGTGTGGCGGTGATGAGCAGACACGCGTACGCCAGGGTGTACCCGGACAGGACGAGCTGCACCGCGCCGGGGCCCGCGCCCAGGCCGGACTGGATGGCCGGAGCGGCGATCTGCCCGATCGTGACGTTGAGCAACTGCACGAAGGTCGCACTCAGCACCACCGGCAGCAGGAACCGACCGCCGTTCACCGGACCAGGGCCCCGGCGAGCCACGACCTCCCGGTCAGCGGACCGGGCCGGCCGGACAGCGGGTACTCGCCGGGCAGGGGAGTGCCGAAGCCGTGCCCGTACAGGTCGCCGGCCCCACTCGCGGCACCGGCACCGGCACCGGCGCCGTGGACGAGAACGGAGACCGTGTTGTTCACATCGGTGTTCAGGGAGGGCGTCATGGCTCCCATCCCAGTCGGCGACGGCAGCGTCATCCACTGAAAGATGTGACAGGCTGGGTGGCGATACTTCTCAGGTATGGAAGGCTGGTCATGGAGGCGCGGCATCTGCGGTACGCGCTCGCCCTCGCCGAACACGGACACTTCGGCAGGGCGGCCCACGCGCTGGGCATCGCGCAGCCCCCGCTGTCCAAACAGATCGCCGATCTGGAGCGCGAGGCCGGGGCCCGGCTGTTCGACCGTACGCGCCAGGGCGTGTTCCCGACCGCCGCGGGCGAGGCGTTCCTCAGCCGGGCGCGGCGGGCGCTGGAGGAAATGGCGGCGGCCACGGTCGACGCCGGCCGGGCGGCGCGCGGTGAGACGGGCCGGCTGCGCCTGGGGTTCATCGCCTCCGCGCTGCTCGACCCGCTGCCGGACGTCCTGGGCCGATTCGGCCACGAGCGGCCCGATGTACGGCTGGAGCTGCACGAGATGGCATCGGGCCGCAGCGTCGCCGCCCTCCTGGCCGGAGAACTGGACGTGGCCATCACCCTCGGATCGCCACGGGGCGCCGGGGCCGAGCACCTGGTGTCCGTCCCGGTCGGGCACGACCACCTCATCGCCGTCGTCAGCAGCGCACACCCCTACGCGGGCCAGGCGTCGGTGAGCGCGAACCAACTGCGGCGGCAGCCGCTGATCGTGGCCCCCGGGGAGGACGAGCCCGCGGTCGCCGCCGGACTGCGCACCCTGCTCGGCGAGGACGCCGCCGCGCTGGACGGTGCGACCGTCGCCAGGGACGTGCACACGATCATCGGCCTGGCCGCCTGCGGGGTCGGCGTGGGCCTCGGGCCCTCCCGCATGCTGGCGGCCCCCCGCCCAGGCATCTGGTTCTGCGAGGTGACCCCGCGCACGGCACTGCCCGACCTGGTCCTGTCCTTCGCCGACCGGCACCGCTCCCCGGTACTGGACGCCTTCCTCGACACCGTCCGCAGCAACTGCCCCGACGTCGGCGCCGCGCTCGACCGGCGGTTCGGCGGTGTGCGTTAGCGTCAGGGCCTGCCGTGTTGTTGTGGCGGTGGCGGTTGTTCCGGGGAGGGGACTGGTAGTGCAGACGGCGTTTGACGAGTCCGAGCGGCGAGCATGGACGGGGCAGGCTGACGCCTATGCCGCGAGTTTTGCCAAACTCTGTGCGTATCCGGTGCCCGGGCTCCTCGACGCTGCCGGAGTCGGAAGGGGCGTGCGGGTCCTCGATGTGGGGACGGGCACCGGTACTGCCGCCGCGGCCGCGTGCGAGCGGGGAGCGAAGGTGACAGCGGTGGACGCCGAACCCGGCATGGTCGCCCGGGCGGCGCTGGCGGCCCCGGAAGCTGACGTGCGGGTCGCTGCCCTGCCTCGCCTGCCGTTCGCCGACGACGAGTTCGACGCCGTGGTCGGCAACTTCGTCCTCAACCATGTCGGACGGCCCCGGGAAGCCCTGAGGGAACTGCGCCGGGTGACGCGGCCTGGCGGGCGGATAGCCGCCACCATCTGGGGGGTACCCGCGGCTGCGGGGCAGGCCCTGCTGGGCAGGGCTGTTCAGGCGGCGGGCGTCACCCGTCCCGCTCACCTGCCGACTCTTGCGCCAGAGGAGGACTTTCCGCGCACTGAACAGGGCTTTGCCGCGTTGCTGGGCGAGACGGGTCTGATGGATGTCGTCTGCGAGCCCCTGTCCTGGGACCATCGGACAACTGCCGAGGAGTGGTGGAGCGGGCCGGCCGCCGGAGTGGCGACGATCGGACAGATCGTGGCGAGTCAGGATCCGGCGGTCATCGCGGTAATCAAGGACCGTTTCCAATCGCTGTGTGCGGAGTTCGCCGGTCCGGACGGCGTATTGATGTTGCCTCACATGGCCCTGATGGCGCATGGCCAGGCATGACGTTGCCCTCCCAAGGTGGGCAGGGTTGGGCAGGTGGGGGTGCTTGAGGGCACCGTCAGGGAATGTCGTAGGTCAGGTGCGTCGCTGTCGATGTCGGGGTTACTGTCCGCTGTACCAGTGTGTGCCGCGCTGTGCCGGTGAACAGTGGTGTCCCGGCGCCCAGGATGACGGGCGCGAGGTGGAGTGTCAGCACGTCGGCCAGCCCGGCGTCCAGCGCCGAGCCGACCGTTGCGCCGCCGCCCATGAGGACGACGTCGAGGTTCTTGCCGCAGGCGGACGATGCCGCCTGGGCACGTTCGCGAGCCGTGGTGATGGCGTCGGGCAGTCCGGTGGTGACGAATGTCCAGTCGAGGTCGGTGAGCCGCACTGACTCCGGTGGTGAGCTCGTGACGACGACGAAGGCCGGTTTGCCGACCTCGGCGGCTCCGTAGCCGGTGGTGTCGTTCCAGCCGTTCGGCCCGTCGACCAGGTCGAAGAGCCGGCGGCCGAGAACGACCGCGCCGGAGCGGGCGGTCGCCTCGCGCAGGACCCGGCGGTCGTCGGGGTCGTCGGAGAATGCCCAGGTGTGCAGGGCTTCGCCGCCGGTGCCCAGACCGTTGTCGGGGCCGGGGTCGGGCCCGGTGACGAAGCCGTCGAGGGAGACCGAGATGTCGGCGATGATTCGTGTCATGCCAGGGCAGACCCGATCCGCCGCCCAAACTCATCGCTCCCGCGAGAGCGTTCGTTGCTGTGGTGAGGGATCGGAGCGTTCCCGCGGCCGGTTCTCGCTCCGGGCTGATCGGTGTGATCGTTGTACGCGCTATCGCAGCCTCGGGTCCGGTGGCGGTGCTACATCCTTCGGATTCGGATATTCGGGGTCTTCCCGGCAGTTCAACTGGGACGTTACCTTCTTCGCTGAGGCGATGAGCAGTTTGGCGTGTGAGTGGTCGCTGAGGGTGAAGTAGTCGCGCATGTCGAACTCCAGGGAACGGCCCCCTCCCGATTGCGTCCCGCTGCCGCTGTCCATGTCACATGTGACGAGGAGTCTGCCGGCGTTCTCCGGACCGGTGGTGGTCGTGTAGTGCACCGACCGGGCCGACGGGGGCGAGTGGGGAGTCCACGCCACGGTGATGGCGAGCAGCTCTTCGCCATCGGCCTTGTCCGTCAAGGTGCAGAGGTGCTCGGGCGCGCCTCTCCTGGCCGACTCCTCCCGTAGGGCCTTCGCGGCGTGACTGGTGGGCTCGGTCTTGACCGGATAGACCTTGCTGGGCCCGTTCGGCTCCCGGGCTTCCTTCGCGATGGCTTCGTCGAACAGGCCATCGCAGGCTTGGGTGACGGGTATGAGCCCGGCGTTGGCGGTCGGTTTCCGAGTCTCGGAGTCGTTGTCGCCGCTGCCGCAGCCTGTGAGGGCGATGACGGACGTGCAGGCAAGGGCTGTCAGTCGCCCCAGAGTCAGGCGAAAGTCACACGGCACGATCTCTCCTGTCGGCTTCATCAACTGCCGCTCCTGGCCAACTGGGTGTCCCCCACGCCGCATATGTAGTCGGCCGTTACGCGCTTGCTGG
Organism: Streptomyces malaysiensis subsp. samsunensis; assembly: GCF_024519315.1. GTDB lineage: Bacteria > Actinomycetota > Actinomycetes > Streptomycetales > Streptomycetaceae > Streptomyces > Streptomyces malaysiensis. The sequence goes on from NZ_JANIIC010000046.1 coordinate 14,110, forward strand.
CCTGGTTATATCAAGCGCTGCCGTGGAGTTCAGGACGGGCGGCGGTAGCGGTATCGAGTGGGTGACAGTCCCGCGCTCGGTCCCGGACGGCGAAGGCGCCAACCTGGCCATGTGGATTCACCCCTGCGAGACCGCCGGTCAGGGAAGGCCACTGTGGAAAACCCGACTTTGAGCCCTCGGGCTGGCCGGATGGTTGTCCGGCATGCCCATTTCTACGCTGGGCGCATGTCGATGACTCGTCGCAGGACCACGTGTCGGGCAGTGACCGTCGTCGCTGTCGCGTCCCTCGTCACACTCGGCCCGGCGGGGGCCGGTTTCGCGGCCACCGCCCGCACACCGCCGGGTGGAACGTCCCAGCTGCAACGGGACACCGATACGCTTCATGACGATGGTGTCACGGGGGTGTCGGCGACCGTGGAAACGCCCCGGGGAGTGCGAACAGCCCGCAGCGGGGTCGGTGACCTCAGCACCGCGCGGCCAGTGCCTCGGAACGGGTATACGCGGATCGGCAGCACCACGAAGACGTTCGTGGCGACCGTGCTGCTCCAACTCGCCGGTGAAGGGCGGCTGTCGCTGGAGGACCCGGTGGACAGATGGCTGCCGGGTCTCGTCGACGGCCAGGGCAACGACGGGCGCCGGATCACCCTGCGCCAACTCCTCCAGCACACCAGCGGGCTGCCCGACTACATCAGTGACGTCGTCCCGGACCTCAGCACAGCCGGGTATCGCAAGAATCGCTGGACCACCTATAGCTCCGAGGAACGCGTTGCCTTCGCCATGCGGCACCCGCCGTCCTTCGAACCCGGTGCCGGCTGGGAGTACTCCAACACCAATTACATCCTCGTGGGCATGGTGATCAAAGCGGTCACGGGCCATTCCTGGGCGCAGGAGGTTCAGACCAGGATCGTGCGTCCGCTGCGGCTCGCGCACACGCTCATCCCCGGCAACCGGCCGTTCCTTCCCCGCCCGCACGCCCGCGATTACCAGCAGTTCGAGCCGGGTGGTGCCATGACCGACACCACGGTCGCCTACTTGCCTTTCGACGGTGACGCCGACGGGTCGATGATCAGCACGGCGGAGGACACCAACAGGTTCTTCACCGCGCTGGCGGCCGGCGAGCTCCTGGCCCCTGCCCAGCTGGCTGAGATGCGGCGCACGGTCGAAGTACCCGCCGACCACGGTGCCCCGCCGGGCACGCGCTATGGCCTCGGCCTCGAGTGGACCCCACTGTCCTGCGGCGGCGGGTACTGGGGACACAGCGGCAATGGATTCGGCTATACGGCGTGGCCCGCCTCCGACGGGCGAAGCGCCGTCACCGTATCGCTGCACAGCCGACCGGGCGATGAGAACACCGAGGCGCGACAGCTCCGGGATGTCGCCACCCTCGTGGACCACGCTCTGTGTTCCTCACATGACGAGGGAACCCCATGACATCGGTGGGTGCCGGTCAGTGCCGATGCGGATCAGTGCCGATGCGGATCAGTGCCGATTCGGGTCGAACTCCAGCACCTGCGTGAGCCGGATGTTGTTGCCCGACGGGTCCCGGAAGGACGTGTCGATCCCGTACGGCTGCGCCGTCGGCGGGTCGTTGAACTCCACACCACGGGCGGACAGCTCGTTGTAGGAGGCATGGCAGTCGTCGGTCTCCAGGAACAGCGTGCCGCCCGCGCCCTTGGCCACCAGCTCCGACAACTGGGCGCTGCTGGTCTCGTCGAGCATCGGCTGCCCCGGCACCGGCATCAGCACCAGCGCCGGGCCCCCGCCGGGCGGGGCGACGCACAGCCACCGGAAGTTCCATGCCTCCATGCTCACATCTGCCCGGACCTCCCAGCCGAGTTTCTTGGTGTAGAAGTCGAGCGCCTCGTTCTGATCGTGCACCCAGAACTGCGCATTCGCGATCCTGATCGTCGTCATGGTCGCTCCTCGTCGCTCCTTGGCCGGTTGCCTGGAGTCGACGCTAAGCAGCCGGCGAGGCCGTGTCTTCTCGAAACGTGCGGTTCCGCGGCCGTCCGTAGGTCATCGCCACGCAGCGGGGGATGCGTACATGCCGTGCGGCGGGCGGGTGCGCCGCACGGTACGCCTGCGGGGTCATCCCGTACATTCTGCGGAAACTCGTCGTGAACGACCCGATGCTGTGCACACCGACGGCGACGCCGATCGCGGCCGTGGTCCAGTCGGTGGCGAGCAGCAGGGCGGCGGCCCGCTCGAGGCGACGGGTGAGCAGGTACTGGTGCGGCGACTCGCCGAACGCGGCTTTGAAGCGGCGGCTGAAGTGGGCGGGGGACAAGGCGGCGGCCGCGGCCATGTCGGCCACCGTGAGTGCCTGGGAGTAGCGGGCGTCCGCGAGATCCCTGGCGCGCACGAGATGGCGGGCGATCGGAACATGGGCCATGGGACCCATTGTGCGGTCACCGGGGCCCGCCGCTCCGGGAGGCTCGGTGGCCACGTCCTTGAGGGTGACCGCTGACATCCCTCGCCGCGTGAAGAGCCGAGCCGCTGCGTCGCGGATCTCTCGTCTCATCACCGCCTGCCGGGGCGCCGCAGGCGGGAGATCACCAGCCATTCATCAGTGGGCCCCGCTCACGCAAGGCCCCACGACGGGATCAGATGGTCAGGACGAGCTTGCCCTGGAGGTGACCACCGTCGAGCAGCCGGTGCGCGTCGGCGACGCGCTCGAACGGGAACGTCTCCTGCACATGGACCCGGAGCCTGCCCTGTTCGACGAGTTCGACGAGACCGCGCAGGGCGACCGGATCGGGGTCGACCGCGATGCCGCTGAAGCGCATGCCGGCCGCCTCGTACTTGGCGACGAGCTCCGTATCCCCCTCGGCGACCGCCGTCACCAGGTGACCGCCCGGCCGAAGCACCTCGAGCGACCGCTCGACGGTGTCGCCGCCGATCGTGTCGAGCACGACGTCGATGTCACGGACCGCCTCGGCGAAGTCGACCGCCGTGTAGTCGATCACCTCGTCGGCGCCGAACCCCTCGACGAACGTCCGCTTGCTCCCACTGGCGGTCGCGATCACGTGCGCGCCGAGCGCCTTCGCGATCTGGATCGCGACATGGCCGACCCCGCCACCACCGCCGTGGACCAGGACGCGGTCGCCCTCCCTCACGCCGCCGAGGTCGACGAGGCCCTGCCACGCCGTCAGCCCGACGACCGGCAGCGCCGACGCCTCGACGTGCGAGAGCGATGCCGGCTTGCGTACCAGGTGCAACGCCGGCGCCGACACGACTTCCGCGTACGCGCTCGCCGCCCGCGGGAACAGCGGCATCCCGAACACCTCATCGCCGGGCCTGAACCGATACGTCAGCGACCCCTCCTCGACCACGCCGCTGATGTCCCAGCCGAGGACGAACGGCGGCCGACCGAGCAGCGGGGGGAACTCGCCGGCGCGCACAAGCGCCTCCAGCGGGTTCAGCCCGATCGCCTTGACGCGGACGAGAACCTCGGTCGGGAGGGGCTGGGGCTCGGGCGCGTCCACGATGGTGAGCACCTCGGGACCGCCGAGCCTCTGCTGGGTGATGACTCGCATGACTCTCCTGGCTTTGGATGGGGAGAGCACCCAGGCTATGTTTCCGATAGGAACCAGCAGGTACCTTTGGCGCCATGAGCGGTTTCGGTCCCGGTGGGCCCTTTCTCGCCGACTGCCCGGCGCGTCTGGCGGTCGAGCTGATCGCCGACAAGTGGACGGTGGTCGTGCTCTACGGCCTCAGCCAGGGCCCGGTGCGCCATGGCGAGCTGATCGAGCTGATCGGCGGCATCTCCCGCAAGATGCTCACCCAGACGCTCCGACGGCTCGAGGCGCACGGACTCATCCGCCGCCACGCCTACGCCGAGGTGCCGCCCCGTGTCGAGTACGAGCTCACCCCGCTCGGGGCGACGCTGATCGATCCGATCCACATGCTGACCGAGTGGGCGAGGGCGAACGGCGACGCGGTGCTCGACGCGCTCGACGCCGGTCCCGAGCCGGTCGCCCATGGCGACTGAGGCCCCGCCAGGGCACTGAGTATCCTCTCGGCCGCTGCCCGGTATCGGCCCGGCCGTGCTCGGTCCGAAGGCTCTCGACGCGTTGGACGATCTGTCACATCGGGGTGGTGGCCCTGGCCACGACCACGAGCGTGTCGCCGATCTCACCCCAGGTGCGGTGCACGAGGTCAGCCGCGTGGTCCACGGCGGACGTGACATCTCCGTCGGCGCCCGAACGCGGCCAGGTGCGCAGTCCGTCGACGACGCTGCGCACGGCACGGGGTCATAGGCCCACGTCGGCGGGGCGGTATGTCGGGGCTCTGCGGACCCGGCCGGCCTGCTCGTAGGCGTAGGCCAGGCGGAGCAGGGTCGGCTCGCTCCACGCGGTGCCCATGAACGTCAGGCCGACCGGCAAGCCGAAGGCGAAGCCCGCCGGGACGCTGATCGCGGGGTACCCGGCGAGTGCGGCGGGCGTGGACGCGCCGCCGCCGTAGCTGTCCCCGCGGACCAGGTCGATCTTGGCCGGTGGTCCGGTGGTCGGCATCACCAACGCATCGAGGCGGAAGCGCCGTAGCACCGCGTCGATGCCTTCGGCGCGCGACAGCCGGTGGTTGGTGGCCAGCGCCTCGCGGTACTCGCTCTCGGTGAAGTCCAGCTGATGCACCGCCTCCAGCCCGTCCTGCCGCACATAGCGGAGCTCGCGGTCGGCGTGTGCGCGGTTGAACGCGATCAGCTCCGCCAGGCTGCGCGGGTGGTCGCCGGGGGCGTCGGCCAGATAGGCGTTCAGCGCACGCTTGATCTCGTACACCTGAACGATCTTCGAGCTGGGGAGGTCCTCGAGCTGCTCGGCCTTCGGGATGTCGGCCGGGTCGACCACGGTCGCGCCGGCGGCGCGCAGCGAGGCGATCGCCCGCTCCGCGATCTCGTCGGCGTGGTCGCTGTAGCCGAAGTACACGGCTCGCGGTATGCCGATCCGCGCGCCGCGCAGTCCATCGGCATCGAGGAAACGGGTGTAGTCACGATGGAAGTGGCCACGGCTCGCCTCGGTCGCCGGATCACGGTCGTCGATGCCGACCAGGACGCCGAGCAGAATCGCGGCGTCGCGGACCGTGCGCGCGATCGGGCCGACGCTGTCCTGGCTGGGCACGCCGGGGATCACTCCGCCGCGCCCGACCAGCCCGACGGTCGGCTTCACCCCGACGACGCAGTTCGCCGAGGCGGGGTCGATGATCGAACCGTTGGTCTCGGTACCGATCCCGGCGACACACAGGTTGGCCGCGGTGGCGACCGCCGTACCGGAGCTGGACTCGTTCGGAGACCGATCCAGCTTGTACGGGTTCCGGGTCTGCCCACCGCGGGCGCTCCAGCCCGCGTGGTGGGTGAGCGACATCCCACCGGCCCACTCGCTCAGATTGGTCTTGCCGAGGATGACGGCACCGGCCGCGCGCAACCTGGCCGCGACCGTGGCGTCCCTTGCCGGCCGGAGGCCCTCCAGGGCGAGGGATCCGGCGGTCGTGTGCATGCGGTCCGCGGTTTCCACCAGGTCCTTCAGCAGCACGGGCATGCCGTGGAGGGGCCCGCGGCGACGTCGTCCGGCATCCAGGCGCCGGGCCTCCCGCAGCGCCTCGGGATTGACCTCGATCATTCGGTACGGCGTGGTCATAGGTCGGCACGCTAGAGGTGTCACCGATGTGGCGCGCTCCGACTGCCCCCCGGCTCTTCGCTGGTGATATCCCCCTGCCGCACCGGGGGAACGCCGGAGACCGGGATGTGCCGGCGGGAATTCCCCGCCGTGATGGCCGTCAAGAGTGGGGATCGCTGCCGCCCAGCGCGCCGACCACGGTTCGGACGAGCAGGCTGACCTTTGCCTCGACCTCGTCTCCGGCGCCCGGGGAGGCCAGGGTGGGAGACCCCACGGGCAGGTCGTGGACCTCGTGCAGAAGGGCCAGAAAGACCTGGCGGCCCCAGACCGGATCCGCCGCGGTTATCGCTCCTGCGTCTCGCAGACGAGCGAAGAGCAGGTCGAGGCCGTCGAGGACGGCCGGCGTGATGGCCGCGGAGAGCTGGACGGCGAAGCGGTGGCTGAGCTTGAGGTCGAAGACGATCTCCGTGAGGCGGTGCAGCGCGATAAGGGGCGGCGCGGTCTCCACCCGTGCTTTCGCCAGTCCGAGCAGATAGCGCTGACTCAGCTGCTCGGCCAGGGCGTCCAGAAGCGCGGTGCGCGAGGCGAACCGGCGGTGGACGGTGACGCGGGCAAGCCCCGCGGCGTCCGCGATCCGCTCCAGGGACGCGGCTGAGTCCACGGCGAGCACGGCCTCGGCTGCCTCCAGGATGCGGGCCGTACTGCGTTCGGCGTCTGCTCGGATCCGCCGCGGAGGACTGTCCCCGCCCATGCCACTTCCTCCGTCGGTGTCACCCTGCCGGCAACAAGTGAAACAAGTATGTCACAGTTGACAGAAATGATGCAGCGCTGTTTCACTTGCGGCGCTTGAACCTCTCTCCCCGACAGGAGCGCGTCATGGATCTTCAGCTCGCTGACAAGCGTGTCCTCGTCACCGGTGCGAGCAGGGGCATCGGTCTCGCGATCGTTCGGGCGTTCCTCGCGGAAGGGGTGTCGGTGACCGCGACGGCCCGGCGCGGCACGCCCGAACTCAAGGCCACCGGAGCCGCTTTCGTTCCCGCCGGCTCACCGGACCGGGCGGCGAGCGGCTGCCCTGGGACGGCGAGCGGTCGATCTGGAGAACGCCCTGATGTCCCACCCGGATGTCACCGAGGCCGCCGTGGTGGCCGTACCGGACGACAAGTGGGGCGAGCGCCCCTGGCCACAGTGGAATCCCGTTTTGCCGACGAGGGCGCTTCTGTGGTCTGAGGAGAAGGCAATGGAGTGGTCCGACGAATCCTGCCCGCACGACCCTCCCCATTTGACGCTCATGGGAAGTTTCGACTTGCGCTGTGAGGGAAAGTCCGTGCCGATTTCCCCGGGGGGTCAGAGGCTGCTGAGCCTGCTCGTACTGAGTCGCCGCACGCTCACCCGTGAATACACCGCCGAGAAGCTATGGCCGGACGCCACTGGGATCCGAGCCGCCGGCTGCTTGCGCTCGGCCCTGTGGCGGTTGCCCAAACTGAACCGGCCGCTGGTCATCGCCACACCGAGCACCCTTCAGGTGTCACGGGACATCGAAACGGATCTGGTGTCGACCGAGGACATTCTGTACCGGGCAATTTCCTGGTCGCAGCCGTCGGGTCGGCACAGCCCGCAGGAAATGCCGCTCCCGGACGTGGAGTTGGCGGACCAAGCGCTGAGCAGCGACCTCTTGCCGGAGGCTTGGGACGAGTGGGTCATCGTCGAGCGGGAGTGGCTGCACCAGATGCGCCTTCACGCTTTGGAATCGCTCGCCTGTATCCACCGATCGGCGGGCCACTTCGGCCAGGCACTGGACGCGGCACTGAGGGCGGTGGCCGGAGAACCACTGCGTGAGAGCGCCCATCGGCAGGTCATCGAGACCTACCTCGCGGAGGGGAACACCGGCGAAGCCATTCGGCATTTCGAGGAACTGCGACATCTTCTTCATGCCGAACTCGGACTCGAGCCGTCACCGCCGCTCTGCCGACGCGTTGAAAGCGCGGTCGGCGCCATCCGCATACGGCAGTGACGTTCAGGTGGCGGGGGTCCGGGACGCTGGGGTCATGGCTGTTCATGACACTCGCACTGGAGTCCTCATACTTCGCGTGTGGTGGGAGCCGGAGCAAACACCGGCTCTACGGGCACGCTTGCTGGTCGCCATAAACCCTCAGCAGGCCCCTGCCGTGTATTCAGTCGCGGCGGGCCTGGACGACGTCTGCGACCAGGTACGTGCATGGCTTCAAGAGTGGAGTCGGAGTATGGAGGCCCCGGACAAGTGACATCAAATGAGGACCACCAGTGGATCCAGGTCGACCTCGGATCCTCGCAGGCGTTCGACCGCGTCGCCGTCGTCTGGGAGACCGCGTACCCGAAGACGTACGTCATCCAGGTGTCCGACGACGGCGAGAACTGGACCGATGTGAAGTCCGTGTCCAACGCTCCCGAACCGCTGAAGATCAGCGTCAATGGTGTGCGCGTGCTGGCCCGCGGCGGTAACTGGGGCTGGGACGAGCTGCTGCGCCGCATGCCGGCCGAGCGCATGGACGTGGCCGTGCGTATGCACCGCGACATGAACTTCACCGTGATCCGTAACTGGGTCGGCAGCAGCGACCGGGAGAAGTTCTTCGCCGCCTGTGACCGGCACGGCATCCTGGTGTGGAACGACTTCCCCAACGCATGGGGCATGGACCCGCCGGACCGCGAGGCGTTCATCTCGCTCGCGCGCGACACCGTGCTGCGCTACCGCATCCACCCCTGTGTGGTCATCTGGTGCGGGGCCAACGAGGGCAACCCCCCGGCCGCCATCGACAAGGGGATGCGCGAGGCGGTGCGGGAGCAGGTGCCCGGCCTGCTCTACCAGAACAACTCGGCCGGAGGAATCGTCACGGGCGGCGGCCCGTACGGCTGGGTGGAGCCGGAGAAGTACTTCGACCCCATGACGTACGGCAGCAAGGACTTCGGCTTCCACACCGAGATCGGCATGCCCGTCGTCTCCACCGCGGCGAGCACCCGCAACATGACGGGTGACGAACCGGAGTGGCCGATCAGAGGCGCCTGGTACCACCATGACTGGAGCGAGCGCGGGAACCAGGCACCCCACGTCTACAAGGCGGCCATCGAAGCACGCCTCGGCGAGTCGGGGGACCTGGACGACTTCGCCCGCAAGGCGCAGTTCATCAACTACGAGAACACCCGCGCCATGTTCGAGGCGTGGAACGCCAACCTGTGGGACAACGCCTCCGGCCTGATGCTGTGGATGTCCCATCCGGCCTGGCACAGCACGGTCTGGCAGACCTACGACTACGACTTCGACGTCAACGGCACGTATTACGGTGCCCGGTCGGCCTGTGAGCCCCTGCACGTCCAGGCCGACCCGGTGAAATGGCAGGTCGTTGCGGTCAACCACACTGCGACCGACCTGCGTGGCGCCACTGTCACCGGCCGGCTGTTCGACCTGAGCGGCCGGCAGCTCGGCACGGCCAGGACGGCCCGGGTGGACGTCGGGCGGGCCGACACCGCGAAAGCCTTCACCGCGGAGTGGACGAACGGCCTTCCGGACCTGCATCTGCTGCGGCTCACACTGACGGACGCCAAGGGCAAGGAAGTGTCACGGAACACGTACTGGCGCTACCGCGACACCTCGTCCCTGCGGGAGCTGAACAAGGTCAAGCAGGTGAAGCTGACCGGCGACATCACCAAGGTGTCGAGCTCCGGGGACCGCCACGAGATGACGGCCGTGATCCACAACCGCGGATCGGCGGTGGCCGCCATGGTCCGGCTGTCCCTGCTGGAGGAGGCCCACGGCCGGCGGGTGCTGCCGACGCTGTACAGCGACAACTACCTGTGGCTGCTGCCCGGAGAATCCCGCACCGTCGGTCTGTCCTGGCCGTCGGAGGCCGGCTCGTCCCGGCGCCCGGTGCTGACGGCACAGGCATACAACAGCCCGGTGACCACGCTGCGCGGCTGAGAGCCCCGTGCCCCGGTCCCGGCCCCGCCCACACCGGGACCGGGGCACGGTTCCGACCACCGTCGAGGGGCCGCGTCCGGCCTTTGCCCCCGATGCCGGAGCCGAGATTCTGCCCGGCAGAACCTTGAGTGGCCGCGCAGGAAGTCATGGAGCACGGCCGGGTTGTCCCGGGCGGGGGCGACGGTGATGACCTGGCCGTGTGCCGGTCAGCGGCTCAGCGCAGCGCGGCCACCAGTGCGTCACCCGCCGAGCACCAGACCTGCCGCGCCTCGGCGAAGCCCTGCTCACGCAAGGTGTCGAGATGCCAGCTCGTGGCCGTGGGGCGGTCAGGCTTCGTACCGGCGGGCCGGGGCTCGCGCGGGTCGCCCAGCAGAGCGAAGCGGCGCGCCGCCGGTTCGGCGAGGGCGGGGTTGTCGGCGACCCGGCTCCACCAGTCGGTCCAGTCGAGCGCGCCCTCCCGGCGCTGCCGCGCCTGGCGTTCGGTGAGCAGGGCGTTCATGGCGGCGTTGAGTCGGGGAGCCGACTCGTCGTACATGTGGTCGGCGTTGAGGAACACGCCGCCCTCGCGCAGCAGCCCGGCCAGCGTGCCGTAGAGCCGGCGGAGCGGTTCGGTGTCCAGCCAGTGCAGGGCGGTGGCGGTCACCACGGCGTCGAAGGACGTGACGGGGAGCCGCTCGGTCCAGTCGGGGCCGGTGAGGTCGGCCTCGGCGAAGGTGACGCGTTCGTCACCGGCGAAGTGGCCGCGGGCGATGGTCAGCAGGACCGGGTCGATGTCCACGCAGACGGTGCGGGCGCCGGGGAGCCGGCGCAGTACGCGGTCGGAGATGCTGCCCGTGCCGCAGGCGAGGTCGAGGACGAGCGGGGTGCGGCCCGCCACCGCCTCGACCGCGTCGATCATGACGCGGAAGCGTTCCTCCCGGTCCGGCATGTACCACTCCTGCTGGCGGTCCCAGCTCGTCTGCCACTGCTGCCAGTCGGACGCGGTCGATGTGGTGGTCATGGGCGGGGGTGTTCCTTTCACTGGATGCCGGGCGGGGCCGGTGCGGAGGGCGTCGTGGTGGCGCCCAGGTGCCGGGACCGCAGCAACAGGCGGGTGGTCTCGGAGCGTGGGCAGGAGAGGACGGTAGCGGCGGCGCCGCTCTCCACGACCCTGCCGGTGTCGAGGACGACCACGTCGTCGGCCAGCCGCTCGACGAGCGCGAGATCGTGGCCGATCCACAGCACGGCCGTGTCGCTCTCCGCACGGAGGCGGGTGAGCTCGGCGGTCACCAGCTCCGTGCTGACGGCGTCGAGCGCGGTGGTGATCTCGTCGCAGATCAGCACCTCGGGCTCGGCGAGCAACGCCCGTGCCAGCGCGGCCCGTTGCAGTTCGCCGCCCGACAGCGAGGCGGCGTGCCGCGTCGTGTGCTCCGCTGTGAGACCGAGCCGCTCCCACAGCTGCCGGGCCCGCTCCTCCGCCTCCGGCACTGTGAGGCCGCGCAGCCGTACGGCGGTGCGGGCGACCTGTTCCAGAACGGTGCGCCGCTCGTCGAAGGAGTTGCGCACCTCCTGCCAGACGTACTGCACGCCCCGGATCTGCCGGGTGGTGCGGTGGCGCAGCACGGGCAGTGGCTCACCGCGGAACGTGATGTGTCCGCGGTGGCGTTCATGCAGCCCGGCGAGACAGCGCGCGAGGACGGTCTTGCCGCTGCCCGAGGGGCCGACGACCGCGGTGCAGCCCCCTTCCGGCACCCGTACCGCCACGTCGTGCAGGATCTCGCCCCGGCCGCCCGGGCGCAGCCATGCGGTCAGGCCCCGTGCGTCCAGGAGGGACCGGGAGCCCACGGGCGCGGCTGCCGCCGGGGGAGGGGGCGGCACCGCGGGGGGTGGCAGTACCTCCGAGGTGCGGCCCGTCGCGGTCACCCGGCCGCGCTCCAGCAGCACCGTACGGGCGGCCACCGCGCGGACCAGGCCGTGGTCGTGGCTGAGCAGCAGGAGGGTGTGTCCGTCGGAGGCCAGCCGGGTCAGCTGCTCCGCCAGTCGCCCTCGCGCCACGGTGTCGAGGCCGGTGCTGGGTTCGTCGAGCACCAGGACGCGGGGTCCGCAGGCCAGTACCTGGGCGAGGGCCACGCGCTGTCGCTGGCCGCCGGAGAACTGGTGCGGGAAGCGGCGCCGGGTCGCCGTGTCGTCGGGCAGGCCGGCGGTGCGCAGCGCCTCTGCCGCGTGTTCCGTGGCGGCGGACCGGCCGCGGGCGCCGTCCGGCCGGTGCAGACGGGCGAGTTCGGTGAGGACCGAGCCGATCCGCCGGGCGGGGTTGAGGGCGTGGGCCGGGTGCTGGGGCAGGTAGGAGACGACACGGCCACGGACGTGCCGGGCGGCGCCCGTCTGTCCCTCGTCGCCCACCACCTGAATCCCGGCGACCCGTACCGTGCCGCTCAGCCGTACGCCGGGTGCGGCCTCACCCAGCAGGGCCAGCGCGGCGGTGGTCTTGCCGCTGCCGGAGGGGCCCACCAGGGCGGTCACCTCGCCGGGCGGGACGGTGAGGTCGACGCTGTCCAAGAGCCGGGCCGTTCCGGCGTGTGCCGTCAGACCGCTGACCTCGATCACCGGTTCCACGCCATCGCCTTCCCTCCGGTCCGCCCGGCGCGCGGCAGCAGGCCGTCCGCCAGCAGATTGACGCCGACGGTGAACATCACCAGCATCAGCGTCGGCGCCAGGACCGCCCACGGCTGCACGAACAGCGCCTCCCGGCTGGCGGCGATCATCACGCCCCAGTCCGGGGAGGTCGGATCGAGGCCGAGGCCGAGGAAATTGGCGGCGGCCACGGTGAAGACCGCGCCGCCGACACGGGTGCCGGCGTCGGCGGCGGCGACCGGCAGTACGGCCCGTCCGACGTGTCCGAAGAGGACCCGTGCCGAGGACTCGCCCTGGAGGCGCATCGCCTCGGCGACGGGTCCGCTGGCCGCGTCCAGCGCCGCGGCCCGCAACAGCCGGGCCACGGCGGGCACGTTGAGGGCGGCCACCGCCAGTGCCACCGCGACCGGATGCCCGCGCCAGCCGACCCCGACCACGCTGATCACCAGCAGGGAGGGGAGTGGCAGCAGCAGTTCCACGGGCCGGATGAGCAGGTCGTCCAGCCATCGGCTGCGGGAGGCCGCCGCGGCCAGGCCGAGCGTGGCCCCGATGGCGACGGCCAGTGCCACCGCGGCACACGCCACGCCCAGGGCGCTGGCCCCGCCGCGCAGCACCAGGGCCAGGACGTCCCGGCCCAGGGCGTCCGTGCCGAGCGGATGCCCGGCGCCGAGGGCGTAGGGCATGCCGTCGGAGGGGATGTCGGCGTCCGTCACGAGCGGGCCGACGACGGCCGCGGTGACCGGCAGCAGCAGGAGCAGCGCCCCTCCCGCCGTATGCCGGGTACGTCCGCCGGCGCTCATCGCAGTACCTCCGAACGGGGAGCCAGCCGCTGGCTGACGAGATCCGCCGCCAGATTGAGCAGACACGCCACCGCCGCCAGGGCCAGGGTGAGCGCCTGCACCGTCGGCACGTCACGGTTCTGTACGGCCTCGACCAGCGCGGTGGCGGTGCCCGGGATGGCGAAGACGGCCTCGACGACGAGCACGCCGCCCAGCAACTGGTCGCCGGTACGGGCCAGTTCCTGTATGCCGGGAACGGCGGCATTGGGCAGGACGTGCCGCAGCACGAGCCGGGTGGGCGGCACCCCCAGACGGCGGGCCTGCACGGTGTAACCGGCGTGCAGCGCCGTGACCGTACCCGCCCGGATCTGCCGGGACAGCACGCACACGGTCCGGGCCAGCAGCACCGCCACCGGCAGTACGAACAGCTCCGGCCGCTGCCACCACCCCTCGTCCGCGCCCACCCAGGTCGACGGCAGCCAGCCCAGTCGTAGCGCGAAGACGCTGACCAGCAGCAGGGCCAGGACGAAGTCCGGCACCGAGGTGAGCGTCAGCGTCACGGCGGAGACGACGCGGTCGGTACGGCTGCCCGCCCGAAGCCCGGTCAACAGGCCGACCGCGACGGCCAGCGGTACCAGCAGCACGATCGTGACGGCGGCCAGCGCGGCCGTCACCGGGACCGAGGACGACAGCACCTCGCTCACCGCACCCCCACCGACCAGCGATGTACCGAGGTCACCGGTGAGCAGACCGTGCGCCCAGTCGGCGAACCGCTCGGCGAGCGGCCGGTCGAGACCCATCTGCTTCCGCAGCTGGGCGACCTGGTCCAGGCCGGCCTGCTCGTTGAAGTCGACGGTGGCGGCGTCGCCCGGCAGCAGGTTGGTCAGCAGGAAGATGATGACACTGAGCGCGGTGAGCTGGACGAGTGTCCACCCGCACCGCCGTAGGGCGAAGCGCAGCACCCTGACTCAATCCAGCCACACCGTGTCGAACCGCGCCCAGTCCACGGTGTTGGGCGGGGCCTCCTTCACGCCCTGGACGGTGTGGGAGATCGCGTTCAGCCACTCGGGATGCCCCCACAGCACCAGACCGCCCTGGTCGCGCAGTGTCGTCTGCACCGACCGGTACCGCTCGGTGCGCTTGTCGTCGTCCACCACGGCCCGCGCGGCGGTGAAGGCGTCGTCGAAGTCCTGGTGCTTCCAGGCGGTGGCGTTCTGCGGGGCGTCGGCGAGCAGCCGTTCGCTGATGTAGGTGGGGATGGTCATGGCGCCGCACCGGTGGTTGGTGACGGTGCCCTTGCCCAGCACGTCCGTGAAGTACGACTCCGGCGGCCCGTTGACGACCTCCACCTTCAAACCCGCCTCCCCGGCCTGGTCGGTGAACAGGTGGGCGGCCTGGGCGAAGCCGTCGGCCGCCGTGGACGTGTAGAAGGTCACCTTCTTGTTGTAGAGACCGGTGCGCTTGAGCAGCCGCCGGGCCTCCGGCACGTCCCGCTCGCGCTGCGCCAGTCCCTCCGGGTAGTACGTGTAGCCCTTGCCGTACACGTCGTTGCCGATCTCGGCGCGGCCCGCGCAGACCACCTCCACCAGCCGCTCCCGGTCCACGAGGAGTTTCACGGCCATCGCCGCGTCCGGGTCGTCGAACGGTGCCCGGTCCGTCTTCAGCGCGAAGCCCTGCACCCCGCTGCGCCTGGTCGCCACCACCCGCACCCGGCTGTTGTGCTCCACCGTGCGGGCGAAGGTGGGCGTCATCTCGTGCGCGAAGTGCACCTCGCCACTGCGCACCGCGGCGGCACGCGCCTCGGTCTCCGCGGACAGGATCCGGACCTCGTCCAGGTGCGGGGCCCCGTTCCAGTGGTCGTCGAAGCGGCGGCCGGTGAAGCCGCGCCCGGCGGTGAAGGAGACGAACCGGAACGGGCCGGTGCCGACGGGCTTCTTCGGGTCGTCCCAGCCGTCGCGGACGATCGGCGTGCCGGTCATCGCCAGCTGACTGGGGAGTTCGGCGTTGGGCCGGGTCAGCGCGATCTCCACGCCCCGCCTGCCCACCTTGCGGCAGTTGGACAGGTCGATGTGGGAGAGGGAGTTCTTCGCCAGGTGGTCGGCGGCGTCGGGGTCGAGGATGCGGGAGATGCTGTACAGCACGTCGTCGGCGTCGAGGACGTGCCCGTCGTGAAAACGGGCCTCCCGCAGCTCGAACCGCCACACCCGAGCGTCGTCGTCGCTGGACCAGGAGCGGGCCAGCCTCGGCACCGGCCGCAGGGTCGAGTCGAGCTCGACGAGCTTGTCGAAGACGGCCTTGTGCCGGGCGATGTCGACGAACTGCCGTTGCGCGTGCGGGTCCATCGTCTCCTTCACACCCGCACCGGGGAAGGCCGCACGCAGCGTCCCGCCCTTCTTCGGCGAGGAGGAACCGGAATCCGCGGACGAACAGCCGGTGAGCAGACCGGCGCCTGCCGCGGCCGCCACGGTGAGCACACTCCGGCGGGTGGGGGTGACCGGCATGTGGACGCACCTTCCTGCCTGTTGCTCCAGAACCACAGCACACGCATCCAATATGTTATTGCAATCGATATGCAATAGGGGCTGCTGTGGGGCTGGTCACTCGGGCCGAGACCGTTGTCGCAGGTGTCCTGGTCACGTCGTCGGGGCGCCGTGATCTCAACGATCGATGAGATGCGATCGCATCGCCTCGGCCCCATGCCGTCCCGTATGAGGGTGATGTCGGCCGCGCCGATCGCGGCGTCGGTGCCACTGCCCCTCGCCATGCCCAGGTCGGCGGAGGCCATCGCGGCGGCGTCGTTGACCCCGTCCCCGGTCACGGCCACGCACCGGCACTCCGTGATCACGGCGGTGTGCGCGGCGCCGCCGGTGTCAGCGAGCGTCCGGGAGCGCCCCGGCGCCGCCGTCCGGACGACGGCGCCGGGGGTGAGGCGAGCGGGTCGCCAACCGGGCCCTGGGCGCGGCATGGGGAGTGGACCGCATGCCCGGGCGTCGTCGTGGTCGCCGACTCCTGCTCGCGCGCCCTCCCGGGCCTGACGCCGGCCGGCGGCGGACCAGCACGTCGATCATGTTGGGCAACTCCGATTTTCACGATTCACTCTTTCCGGCGCCGGAGTCGGCGAGGCCGGCGAGCCGGCGCAACACGGCCAGGCTGTCGCTCTGCGGTGGCGCCGTCATGACCATGAGCAGTTGCTGCTCGCCGAGGGTCTGGAGAACCTGCCAGTCGAGGACGTAGTCGCCGGTGTCGGGGTGGGTGAGGTGTTTGGTTCCGTTGGTCTCGTAACTGGTGTGCTGTTCGGCCCACCAGGTGCGGAAGTCGGCGTCGGTGAGGGAAAGTTCGCCGATGAGAGAGGAGATTCTGGGTTCGCTGTGTCCGTTGGTGGTGACACGGACGAAGCCGACGCAGATCCGGGCGAGGGGTGCCCAGTCGGTGTAGCGGCCGCGGATCTGGGGGTCGAGGAAGAGCATGCGCAGGAAGTTGCGTTCGAGGCGGGGCACGCGGGCGAAGTCGCGGAAGACGGCGTGGCGGCCTACGGCGCCCGGCTCGCTGAACTCGGGTATGCGGCCGTGGCGTTCGACCACACCAGCTACGGCGACAGCGAGGGCCTGCCTCGCTTCGACGAGGACCGCTATGCCAAGTCCGAGGACATCAAGAACGCGGTGACGTTCCTCGTGGGGCGCGAGGAGGTCGACCGGGAGCGGATCGGGGCGGTCGGCGTCTGCGGCGGGGGCGGCTACGTCCCCTACGCCGCCGTCGCGGACCGGCGGATCAAGGCGGTCGCGACGGTCAGCGGCCTGCCCGACCTGCGCGCCACCATCACCAGCGGCTACGCGGGCGACTGGCGCCAGACGATGGGCGCCGCCGCCACGGCACGCGAGGCGTACGCACAGGGCGCGGAACCGCGGTACGTGCCCTTCATGCCGACGGCGACGGCGGTGAGTGGGTCAACAACGGCAAGAAGTTCTACCTCACACCCGCGGCCAAGGACCGGGACCGGGACCGGGACACGATGGAGGCTGCCGGGCTTCCGGCGCACAGCCGACGGCGCCGGTAGGCGCGGCCGACCTTTTGACGACCCGGATTGACGACCCGGATCAGGAGACCATTCGACATGGACGACGCCACCGCACTGGAAAGCCTCGGCGCGGGCAAGTACCTGCTCGTCACCAGCTACCGCAAGAACGGAACCCCCGCCCCCACGCCCGTCTGGGTCGTACGCGACGGCGACACCCTGGGCATCTGGACCCCCGCCGACTCCTACAAGGTCAAGCGCATCCGCGCCCGCGGCGACATCCTCGTCGGCCCCTGCGACCTGCGCGGCAACCCCCTCGGCGGCCAGGTCCCGGCCACCGCCGAGATCTGCGACCCCGACACCACCGGCCGCTACCGCAGGCTCATCGCCCGCAAGTACGGCCTCATCGGTCGGCTCACGCTGTTGAGCAGCCGGCTCCGCCGAGGCCCACATGGCTCCACCGGTATCCGCATCACCCTCAGCCGGCAGTGAACCCATCGAGACGGGGCGCCGCCGACGGGTCATCGAATGTGTCCTGGCTCACCGGCTACCGCCGACTCGACCACCGCCAGGAACGCTGCCCCCGCAACCAGGTGGCTCCGCGGGCGTGTCCTGGTCACCGGCGGGACCCACGGGCTGCGTGCGCGGATCGTCGCGCGGCTGGCTCGGGCCGGGGCCACGGTGATGACCACGGCGCGGAGCAAGCCGGACAATCTTCCAGATCCTGAGCTGTTCGTCGTTGCCGACCTGTCCACCGTGGCGGGTATCGAGACGGTGGTGTCACGACACGGGCATCACGATCCTGGCCCCGGCGGCCGTCCTCGGCCTCCGCGCGGCTACGGTTGGCCACGGGCACGCCGATCACGGCGGAGTCCTGACCGGAGCGGCGCATCAGAACCGCTCCGAAGGCTGCGTACAGGGCACTGAAGAGCGTGGTCCCCTCGGCATGGGCGAGAGCACGCAGCCGCTGTGCGGTTTCCGGGCCGATCCGCCCGTGCAACAGGGCGCCGCCGCTCGCGGTGGCCGGTCGCGGCCGATCGGTGGGCAGGTCGAGCGTCGGGGGCAGGTCGGCCAGGGCCGAGGTCCAGTGGGCGAGCTGGTCGTCCAGCGCGCCGTCCTTCAACCAGGCCGTCTGCCAGGCGGCGTAGTCGGCGTACTGGATGGGCAGCGGCTTTTGGGGCTCGCCGGTGTAGGCGGCGTGGAGGTCACGGATCAGCACGCTGACGGACCACCCGTCGAAGACGATGTGGTGTGTGCAGATCGCCAGCAGGTGCTCGTCCTCGGACAGCCGGGTGAGGGTCGCCCGGACGAGCGGACCGTCCCGCAGATCGAAGGGTTCCCCGGCGTCGGCGGCGGCCCGTTCGAGGGCCGCCCGCTCCGGAGACTCCCCGGGGCCGGGCCGCACTTGGTCGAACCGGATGCGCGGCTCCTCGGAGGCCCGGGCCACCGGCCGCCCGTCCTGTTCCTCGAACCGGGTGCGCAGCACTTCGTGCCGTTCACCCACCGCGGTCAGCGCCCAGCGGAGCCGGCTCAGGTCCAGCGGCCCGCGCAGCCGCAGGGCGATCGGCACGTTGTACGACGGGTTGTCCGGCTCCAGCTGGTCGAGGAGCCACATGCGTTCCTGGGCGTGGGAGAGCGGGAGTTCACCGGTGCGGCCGACCGGGGCGATCAGGGGCAGCGCCCGCCGCTGTTCGGGAAGCAGAGTGCTGAGCTCGCGTGCGGTGGGGCGTTCGAAGACCGCGCGCATCGGGAGTTTGATGCCCAGGCGGGCCCCGATCCTGGTGACCAGCCGGGTGGCGAGAAGGGAGTGGCCGCCCAGGGCGAAGAAGTCGTCGTCCGGCTCGACCGACGGAACCCCCAGCAGGTCCGCCATGAGCGCCGCCACCTGCCGCTCCCGCGAAACGGGGGACCGGGGCGGGGCGGGTAACTCCGCCCCGTCGTGTGGCCCGGAGGTGGAGGGCGTGGTGGGACTCATGGGCGGCTCCATGGGAAGGCTGGGCGGGCGGCATCGCGAACCGGCCCGAAGACAGGCGGGCAGAGCGCAGACACACGGCGAGAACACGAGTGAGCGGGGAGCGTGACCTACAAGGGGGGAGCGTGACCTACAAGTCGCCGAGGCTTCTAGGAACGCGTGCGGCGGGCGCGCTCGCGGAACGCGATACGACCTCGGGTGAGCGGGCGGGCTTCCGGTCCGTCAACAGCTTTCGCGGCCCGGACAGCGCACTGCCTCGGTGGGAAAGCGGTGGATACGGGGGAAAGGCCCGACTCGCATGTTCCTCCCGACCTCGCTGGTGGAAGACGCACGAACAGCTGGCCGACCGCGTCGGCGGTCGACGGCGGCGCTATGTCGCACACCTCTTTCATATATACAACGAACTCCCTTGCCACATACGGTCATTATGAGATCTCTCATGTCACTTCAGAACTGCTTGATGCATGGCTTGGCGTATGTTAGAGGGTCGTTCTCCGCTACGGGCCGTCATTTGAGGACGGCCGTCGCCCCACGCGGTGCCGCCGGGACCGTGTCAGCACCATGGCGGACACCAGTGGTACGACGGCGACCAGGGCGAACCCCCGGTCGCCGAAGGCGTGATAGACGGGCAGCCACACGGGCGTCGCTATCGCGCCCCCGAAGAACTGGGCGGACATGGCCAGGGACGCGGCACCGGCGCGGTTGTCCGGGACGCCGGTGACCGCGAGGGAGCTGCCGGCCGAACGCAGACCGGTCACCGCGGCACCGACCAGGACGATGCCCGTGACCACGACCGGCAGGGTGGTGCCGAGGGACGCGCACAGCAGACCCAGAACCATGGCCGCATCGGCGGCGATGCCGGTGATCAGGGGTCCCTTGGCGTGCAGGACGTGACCGACCAGCGGTGCCACGGCGGCGCCCGCCAGCCCGAATGAGGAACCGGCCAGCCCGATCTCGACCGGTCCCAGGCCGAAGCGGTCCTTGATCCGCAGGACGACGAGGACGGTGAGGCCGACGGCGGCGAGGTAGGCGAGGAAGGACACCGCGCAGGCCAGGACGAGCTGTTTGTCGGCCAGCGACCGCCAGGAGGCACGGACCATGGAGCCACGCCGGGTGGCCGACCGGGACGGCGGGAAGCACACCAGCAGCAGACCGCACACCCCGGGTATCAGAAAGGCCAGTCTCCAGTTCAGGGCTGCCGCGGCACCGCTGAACAGCGGGCTCACCCCCTGTCCCGCGGCCTGTGCGGCGGCGAACCGGCTCAGCGCCTTGGCCAACCGGGCACTGCCTACAAGGTCGGAGATCATGGCCACCAGCAGCGGAGTGGTGAAGGCGTTGGTGGCTCCCTGGAAGGCGCGGGCCACCAGGAAAAGCCGCATGGTGGGCGCCAGCGCGCACAGCGCTGTGGCCGCTGTGAACGCCATGAGCGCCGTGCGCAGTACCCGTCGGCGTCCCCACCGCTCCGCGAGCGTCCCGCTGACCAGCATCAAGGCCGCGAAGGGCACCATGTAGACGGTGACAGCGGTGGCCGCGAGTCCGGGAGTGCTGTGCAGTGCGGCCGCGACCTCGTGCACCATCGGCGTCACCATCGTGCTTCCGTAAGGTCCGAGGAAGCCGCCGACGTACAGTGGCCACGCCCGGTGCCTGTCGCCACAGTCCCGGCGATGGTCGTGCACGGTCGTCCCCCGAGTCGGTAGGAGGTCGGGAAGTGGAGGATGCCGACGCATGCGGGGGCGTACGGCGGTAACGGCGCCGTACACCCCCACATGATCCTCCGGCGGCCGGCGGCCGGCGGGCCCCCGGGACGTGGGCCGTGGCCGCCTCGGTCATGCCGACAGCAGGTTGTCCACGAGGGAGTTGTACGTCGAGCCGTCTTCCGCGATCAGATTCCAGCCGCGCATCCAGTCGTAGGTGCGCTGGAACTGGTCCTCCGGGTAGGGCGCCGGGTCCACGAACCGCAGCCGCCAGCGGGCGAAGTCGCTGGGCCGGAGGTCGGGGTCGATCTCCTTGGGCACCTCGCCGATGAGGTGGTGCAGATAGGGGTAGGGGTCCTCCTGGAGCTTGTGGACGGCCTTGACCACCGCACGGTTCAAGGCGTCGTAGGTCTCCGCGTCGATCTCCGGCGAGGCGATCTCGGAACCCACATAGAATGCCTCGGTGAGCAGCTGGTAGCCCTGCTTCTGGGCGACCGTGATCCACGGTTCCATCAGTGCGGCGGCCGGAACGGCACCGTCCCGCAGTGCCTCGAAGCGCTGCTGCGGACCTCCGACGTGCACCACCTTGATCTCCGCGCGGGGCAGGAAGCCCTCCAGGGCTTGCAGGGCGAGGTAGTGCGAGCCGTGGTGGAAATTGACCGCGACCGCCTGACCCGCCAGATCCTGCGGGTGCACGGCGGTCGAGCCGGGCGGGACCAGGATGGCCTGGCTGCCGACCGCGGCTCGCTTGCCGATCACCCGGCCGCCGATCCGGGTGTCGTGGGAGCGCCGGATCTGGCCCCACTCGCAGGCCCGGTACAAGGAGGCGTCGCCGCTCTCGAAGTTGGAGCGGACGGTGCCGAAGGAGCTGACCAGTTCGTGGTCGTCGAGATAGGAGACGTTGGCGTCATAGCCCTTGGGGACGAAGTCGACGTCCAGGCCCTCTTCCTCGTAGAAGCCCTCGTCCTTGGCGACAAGCTGCGGCAGGGAGAAGACCAGCGAAAGGGTCTCCATGGTGATTTTCTTCCGGGGTGCCATCGAGGACACGTTCCTTCCGGTCGATGAGGTGTGGCATGTGCGGTGTGGTCGGCGGCGCGGGTGGGTCCCCGGCTGGACCGTCAGCCGAGAGCGGCGAGGATCTCGTTGTGGCGGGCGAAGATCTGTGGGTCCTCCGGGGAGCGGGGTCGGGGCAGGCCGACTGTGAACTCCGCGCGCACCCGCGCGGGGCGACCGTCGAGGACGATCACCCGGTCGGCGAGGAAGGCGGCTTCCAGGGGATTGTGAGTGACCAGCAGGCCGGTACGCGGACGTGCCGTCCACAGCTCCTGGAGCAGCAGCCGCAGCCGCCGCGCCGTGAGCTGGTCCAGGGCGCTGAACGGCTCGTCGAGCAGGATCAGTTCGGGCTCCACGGCGAAGGCACGGGCGACCGCCGCACGTTGGCGCTGGCCTCCGGAGAGCACTGAGGGATACCGGTCCGCGTACTCCGCCAGGCCCACGTCGGCGAGCGCCCGCGCGGCACCGGCGGGATCGAGCCCGGCACTGGTCAGGGCCAGTTCGACATTGCGGCGCACGGAGATCCAGTCCAGCAGCCGAGGCTGCTGGAAGACCACGCCGAGCCTGTTCCGGGCGCTGCCCGCACCCGGACTCCGGATCCGTTGCCGACCGGTGCCGTCGGCCAGTCTGATCTCGCCGGAGTCCGGCTCCTCCAAACCTGCCACCAAGTGCAGCAACGTGGTCTTCCCGGTGCCCGAGGCCCCCACGACGGCCACCAGTTCACCCTGACGCACCGTCAGCGTGAAGTCCTCGAAGACGGTTTCGCGCTCGCCGGTCCGGGTGCTGGTGAACACCTTGCCGACACCGTCGAGGACGACATACGGCTGAGCGCCCGCGGCCGGGGCCTGCGTCGCCTCCGCCCCGTTCATACGGCCGTCGCCTTCCGCCAGCGCCCGAGGCGTCGTTCCAGGCTCTGGAGGACGCCGTACTCCAGGACCGCCAGGACGGCCGCGAAGAGCAGCGTCCAGCTGAGCACCCCGGCCACGTTCTGCGCGGCGAACTGGTTGTTGAGCTCGTAGCCCACTCCGCTCGACATGCCGAACATCTCCACCAGTACGATCACCTTCCACGCCAGGGACAGGCCCAGACGGGCGCCGGAGAACAACGCGGGCAGCAGCGACGGCAGCCACAGATAGCGCAGGCTGGTCCAGACGGAGAAGCGGTACACATGCGCCATCTCACGCAACGCGGAGTCCGTGGCGCGGGTGCCCTGGTAGATGCTGAGAGTCAGCGCGGGAGCGGCGGACAGCGCCACCGCCACCACCGGGTTGGTCAGCGAGACCCCGAACCAGATCACACACAGCAGCGCCCACACCAGACCCGGCACCGTCAGGCCGATCAGCACGGCCGGTTCGAAGAAGCGCCGTACGAACTCGACCCGGCCCATGGCGATACCGACCACGACGGCGGTGACGAAGGCCAGCGCGAAGCCGAGGCCGACGCGGAGCAGGGTGGCGCCGAGGGAGTCGTAGAACAGCGGCTGGGTCACGATGTCCGTCAGGGCGGACCAGACGGCCGGGACATCCGGTATCAGGACGCTGCCACTGCGAACGGCCACGATCTGCCAGCCGCCGACCAGCACCAGCAGGAATGCCGCGACGGGCAGCGCGCCCCGGCCGAATGCCCGGACGCGGCGGGAGAGGGTCCGGCGGGTGCGGGCCGTCGCGGGCGGGGTGCCGGATCCGGCACCCGGGGGCGGCGCGGCGGTGGCCGGGCGGACCTCGGCCATCGCTGTGGTGTGGTGGGTCATGACTCATCACCCCAGGTTGCGGTAGACGGTCTTGTCGGGCACGGCCTTGATCAAACCGACCTTGGCAGCGACGCGGAGCTGATCGCGCATGCTGGTGAAGGACGCTCCTGCCCACTCGGTGGGATAGATCCCGACGAGGCGTTCGGGCAGCAGCGCGATGGCCTTCTTCTCGGCCGCCGGGATGCCGTAGTACTGGTGCAGCTCGGCGAGGATTCCCGGCCGGTCGTGGATGTACTGGTGGGCCCTCAGACGCAGCTCCGCCAGGGCTGCCGCGGTCCGCTCGTTCCGCTCCACCCAGCCGCGTTTCGCTCCTTGTCCGTTGAGCAGGAGGTCGGAGTCCGAGCCGGAGCCGTGCCGCCACAGGTCGGTGACGGTGGTGAGCTGGCGTGCGCCCTTCGCGACGAGGCGGGTGGCGTTGGGTTCGATGGTGACGATGGCGTCCACGTCACCGCGTTCGAACAGGGAGAGCCCGGCGAGAACGGCACCGGGGTGGGCGTGGTACTCCCGCTCGAAGTCGATGCCGCCCACCGCGGAGGCGAGCTGGGTGGAGCGGTAGGCGTCGCTGTTCTTCGGCGGTGTGGCGATCTGCTTGCCACGCAGGTCCTCGATGCGGCGGTAGGGACTGTTCTCCGGAACCAGCCACCGCACGTGGTTGGCGAGGCTGGTGGAGAAGATCAGCACATCGGCGCCCGCGGCGAGGGAGACCGCTGCCCCGATGGGGCCCATGCTGGCCACGTCCAGGGCCCCGGAAAGCAGCTTGTTCTGCACATCGCCGGGGCCCGTGCCCGCGATATAGCTGAGCCGCAGGTCGCCGAGCAGATGGCGGCGCTCGCTTATCGGTCTGATGACCGCGCCCGCGGTACCGGCCTGGGTGTCCTCCACCCGGGCCGCAGCGCCGCTCCCGCCGCCCTGGGATTCCCCGCACGCCGCCAGCAGCGGCCCGAACCCAGCGGCGGCCAGGGCCGCTCCACCCGAACGTAGCAGCGTACGGCGGGTGGGGACCGCCCGGCCGGTGATGGCTCCGGGCCTGAGGACTTGACGGGCGGTCATCGCGGAGTCTCCCCGGGAGAGGTGCGGAGAGCGGGGGCGAGCGGGCCGCGCGGTGCGCGTGGGCACGGCCGGGGCAGGGCGCTGAGCATGAGGGTCTCCTCGGAGCGACATGAGACAAGGGGAGAGGAACGGACGGTGCGGGGCGACCGAGTGGCCCGACGCGCGCGGTTGGGGCGGCGGCGAAGGTGTACGGGACCGGGCCGCGCCGACGAACGGGGCGGCTGCCGTGGGCCCGTGCAGCGGTCACCTCGTGCGAATGGTCACCCGATCGGCGCGGCGGGCGGCGACCGGCGATCGTGCCGGGCCGGTACGGCGGGGGAAGGGGCGAGCGTTCGCTCAGGTCAGGACGAGCCCGGCGTGCCGCCCGCCGGTACACAGACCGCCGGCGAGGAAGCAGAGATCGAGGTGGTGGCGGCGGGTGAGCGCTACCGGATGCCGCATTTCGTCAGCCATGACCATCTCCTCGCCTACCGCAGGGCGAGCAGCGTGTCGTAGCCGCCGCGGCCGTCCGTGAGTTGCCAGGAATTCATCCACGCGTAGCTCTCCGTGAAGCGCTCCCGCGTGAGGGGCGTGGCATGGGTGAAGCGATGATATTCGGAGCGGAGCCGCTCTGGTGCGAGACGGCCCGCGGTTTCGTCGACGATGAGGTCGGCCCAGGCCGTGCGGTCGGCGTTGATGATGTCGACGGCCGCGTTGACCGCGGTCATGAAGGTGTCGAGCCGTTCACGGGGCAGATGCGGCGCCACCACCTGCACACCGCGGTAGAAGTAGCAGCCCAGCAGGTGTGCCCCGGATTCCAGCGCGAGGCTGAGGTAGGGCTCCATCAGCATCACGGCCCGCACGCTGCCGGTGGCGGCCGCGTCCAGACGCGCCGATGGAGGCCCGGTGTGCTCCAGCACGATCCGATCGCGGGGGACTGTGCCTTCGAGGAGGTGCAGGGCGGTGTAGTGGGAGCCGGTGAACTTGTTGACCCCGATGGGCACACCGCTCATGTCGTGCGGTTCGTTCAGCTCCGGGTCGAAGCTGATCAGAGCCTGGGCGACGACGGCCGGGCGCAGATACCCGAGGTAGCCGCCGCGCCGGTTGCGCTCCAGGCGGTCGATGCCACCCCACTCGCACAGATTGAACAGGTCGGCCCGCTCGGACTCGAAGAGCGCCTCTTTGCGGCGCGCGATCGGGTCGCGCGCCTCACGTTCCTGGGCCGGGGCG
This sequence comes from Streptomyces malaysiensis subsp. samsunensis, assembly GCF_024519315.1. Classification (GTDB taxonomy): domain Bacteria; phylum Actinomycetota; class Actinomycetes; order Streptomycetales; family Streptomycetaceae; genus Streptomyces; species Streptomyces malaysiensis. The sequence continues at coordinate 39,803 of NZ_JANIIC010000046.1, forward strand.
TTCTCCGCGAGGCGTACGTCGAGACCAGCCCGGTCGAAGAGCCCGTGCTCCACCGCGACGATCTCCGGGAGGTCGAAGACGGGGTGGTTACGGGATATGACGATCGCGGCATCGCTTTCCGCTGTTGCCATGACCGCCCCTCTCCTGCCGTTCCATCCGCTGTACGGGCCATCGCCGGGTGTGTCCGAGCGGTTTCCTCAGCCGGGCTGTCGATGACAGTAGGCCAGTGGAACAGGCTCGTCAACGCGCTCATCTCGCGATGCGCGAAGCTCTTTCGCTCTGCGGGAAAGGTCATGTCCGCCTGTAGTGGGGCAAGTTGAGCTCGCTCCGATGCTCACGGATGGGAATCCGCGACATATGCCGTACGGAAGCTGCAACATGCTCGCCACAAACGCCCTCGGTGCGCGGGCGGGGTGCGCCATGGGCACGGCCCGGCCGGAGCCTCACGGATCGGTGCGGGTGGGGCTCACCGCGGCGGCGGGCCGACGACTGCCGTCGCCGGAGCCGAGGAAGCCGTCAGAGCTGTCCCAGCGCCAGCGCGACTGGCAGACCGCGCAGACTGTCGGCGGCCGCTGTCACCCGGGCACCCAGCCCGTCCAGCCGGGCGTCGGCCATCCGTCCTGCCGGGCCCTGGATGTCCACCGCGAGTTGGACGTACGGGGACCCGCTGTCCACGGGCGCGGCCAGCCCGCGCAGCCCGCTGTCCTCGGCGCCGTCGAAGACGGCGTAGCCCCGGAACTGGGCGGCCAGCAGCCGCACCCGCAGCGCCCACTGCTCGGGCGCCGCAGACCATTCGGCGCTCCGGCCGTCGTGGGCACCCCGGCCGTTGTAGTCGGCATCCCGGCTGCCGCGATCGGCGCCATCGCCGGGGCGGTTGCCGGTCCGGCCCTGGGCGAACGTCTGCGTGGTCACGCCCCGCGGCAGCGCCCGCCCCGCCCTCGGCGTAGCGTCGAAGGCCATCATGGCCAGGCCCATCGCCGACCCGGCCAGCGGCACGGACACCCCCGGCTCGCCCAGGTAGCGCAGCGGTTGTTCGGATTGGACGGAGACCAGCACCAGCACATTGTCACCGCGCCTCATGCCGATGCTCGCGGTCTCCCCGGTGCCGTCGGCCAGTTCCTTGAGGATCGCCGTCACCTCCGGCAGCCCGCTGGCCGCGAGCGATCTGCGGCCCAGCCGGAGCAGAACGGGACCGGGCAGGAACCGGTCACCCTCCCGGGACCGGCACAGCAGCCCCTCGGAGCAGAGCGTGCCGAGCAGCCGGTGCACGGTACTGACATTCAGCCCAGTGATCTTGGAGAGTTCGGTGAGGGTCACCCCGCTCGACGAACTGTCCACCACGGCGCCCAGCAGCACCGAGGCCCGGGCGACCGACTGGACGCCGGAGGCGCGTGAGGTGCGCCCGTCGGCACCAGCGGAGGAAACACTCATGCCGGGACGGTAGCAAGACCCGAAGAAGCTGACCTCGGTGTGCAGAGATATGCGCTGTCCAGCGGCACGGGCCTGCGCGAGATCGAGACCTCGGTCGTCCGCCAGGTGCACGTTGAACACCGCTCCGCCCCGGCTGGTGTCCCGCCAGTACATCCAGACTTCGGGCGCAGGATCTTGTCGATCAGCCGCTGCATCGTCGGCTGGAAGTCGAGGAGGGTCTCGCGGCGAGAGACCCGTGACAGGGGCTGTCCGCGGTGATCGAGAAGCTGGCTTGTGACCGCGTACGGTGGCGACCCGCGGGTGCGGCCCACCCCTCGCGCAGCTCTCCGCGGCGCCGAGTTCACCGCTGACCACGGCCGGACGGTGCGCGGGCCGCTCGAGCTGATCACGCACCAAGGAAAGCGGCGAACTGCGGACGGGCATCGTCTTGGAGGACATCGTCCTCACCATGCAGGCCGGTCACGGCATCCGCGCAGGCTCCCCCGCGGCACGGGCGGCGGCGACGCGCCGACTCGCGGCGCTGATCATCCAGTCGTTCCGGGCACACTCCGTGGCGCCCCGGGGGCGGGGCCTTGCAGCACCCTTCGCGCCCACGCCCATTCGGTACGGACGGCGCGGGAACGCGGAGTGCGTCCCCTGGTCCACGCTCGCGGGTCGGTTCGCGCTACGGCGACGGTCTCGAAGCGGTCGAGGTCGAACATGTCGACGGTTCCCGCACGGCTGAGTCATGTCGCCGTGGCCCTGACGTTGTTCAGCGGCCCCAGCATGTTGGTCTGCGGTGGCCCCGTTCCATGAAGGTTCTGTGCATTCCGGACGCGCTGAAGCGGCTCCGTGTGCGGTGTGAACTTGCCCCTGGGATGCGGTTGTTGTCGCGGCCGGGCCTCGGCATGATGGATGTCGCATGCCGTGAACCGACGCCGACCATCGCCTCCCCGCGATGGGCTCAGCCGGGATCATGTCGCGATATAGCGTTAGCCTTCAACTCGCGCCGCCGCCTGCGTCGCGCGTAGAGGCTTCGACAGGACCAGGACGGAAGCATGTCGGGAGAGAATTCGCCCACCGGGAAGCGCTCCGGCTCCGGCTCGTCGCCCGAGCTGCGGGCCTCTCATGCGGACCGGGACCGGGTGGTGGATGTGCTGCGTATCGCGGCGGGGGACGGTCTGCTGACCGCGGACGAGTTGGACGAGCGCCTGGAAGCTGCCCTGTCGGCGCGGACCGTCAGCGCGCTGGCCGAGCTGACCGCTGACCTGCCGGCCGTGTCCGTTTCGACCGGCACGGCCGTAGCGGAGATCAAGGACGTACTCCGGATCAACGGGGTTCACAGTGGTGCGGTCAAACGCGTGGGGCGCTGGGTGGTGCCGCGGAGGCTGGAGCTGGCCACGGCATGGTGTGAGGTGACGCTCGACTTCACTCAGGCAGCGATCACGCAGGACACCTTGCAGATCGACATGAACATGGCGGGCAAGAAGCTGACGCTGATCACCAAGCCGGGCATCGTGGTCGATGCCGGTGCCCTGAGCCTGGTACACAGCAAGATCAAGAGTCGTCAGGCTCCAGACCACGGGACGCCGATCACACTGCGCGTGGAGCTGGTCGGCACGATGATGCACGGCCGCGTCGTGGTGCGGCCCCCACGTCGGACGTTCGGGCAGTGGCTGCTGCGCAGGCCCACGTTCCTTTCTGCGGGCGATTGACTCCATCGCTGTGAACGGTCGGCGGGGCGGTCGCTGAGGTCTCCCGGGCTGGGCGACGCTCGGATATTGCGGGTGCGGCCGCCGCCGAAGTGGGCCTGGTCCCTCGCCCCACGCTCAGTGAGAACCTGCAAGAGCATCTCCGCGCCGCGGCGGTCCAGTTCGAGAGAGCCGAGCTTGTCGATTTCAAGAAGGTCAACGCGCCCGTAGCGGGCGAGGTCCGGGCGATCGTGTCGGCTGCCCGGGCCCGCATGGTGGGCAGCCGTAGCAGGCGGCAGGCGGTGTCGATCGCCGCGTCTGATGCCTGTGTGGTCAGCCGCCGGACGCCACCCGGGTCGTGTACTGGCTGATCGTCGACGGCTGTGTGGTCTGGGTGCCCGGGTCGCTCATGAAGCCGCCGCTGCCGGACTGGTAGGTCTGCCCGGCGTACAGCGGCGGCGTCCGGAACACATGGCGATGACTCCGTCGGCTTGACCAGCGCACCACTGACTTACCGGTTCGATCCGTAGTGCCATTCCAATAGGTAGATCCGAGGGTGTCACGACAGGAGGACCGTCGCATGCCGGCAGCAGGCGAGACGGAGCGCGCCCCGAACATCGCCAAGGACGTATGGGATGCCGCGGGCCACCGCGCCAAGAACGAAGGTCTACCTCTTATCTGGGTAGCGTCCCGAGCCCTCACCGACTACGCCGCCGGGACCCTCACACTGCCGCGCACCTCTCCGAATCCTGAGGCGCGCAACCGGCGGGGCCGCACCATCTTCACCGCTGATGCCGTATGGCACGCGGCCGACGAACGCCGCGTCAAGGACACGGTCCGGTCCATGTCCGCCCTTGTTGAGATCCTGCTGGACGCCTACGCCCGAGGTGAGGTCCACACCCACGTCCGCATGGTCACCACCGACCAGCGCGACGCCCTCGCCTCGCCGGCACCCCTGACGGCCCCACGGGCACCACGAGTCCCACACTGGCCGTAGCCTGACCGCCACTACCAAAGGAACGCCGCTCATGACCGCCGCGCCGCTCGGCTCAGGGGCCGTGCCCCCCATGCCGGACAGGACGCCCAAAGCGCTCCGCGCCGCCATCGCCCAGCACGCGCCGCAACTCCTTGTCGACTTCGACCGGCACTGGCGTCGCGACATCGCCGACGCATACGACCTCGCACCGGTCCCCGCCTTCATGGCCCGCTGGTGGGGCGAATACGCCGTCTCCCGCGACCCTCGCCTGGAGGCGAAGGTGCACGGCCTGGAGGACGAGGCCGACCGGGAGCCCGACTACGACCGCGCCAAAGCCCTCATCGAGGAAGCCGGAAACCTTCGCCGCCAGGCAGCCAAGGCGGAACCCGGCCAGTGACCGACGGTTTCATGGGGCCGCCATGGCAAGCGGACTGGACCAAGAAGGCCGAGGAAGACCGCGACGCTCTCCCAGCAGCCGCCCGCACCCTGGTCCACGCCGCCCGCGCCGAACTGGTCACCGCCGTCGACCCGTATTTTCGGGGTATCGACACCGACCGGGACCTTCTGGCCGGGATGAGTGCGGAACCGGCCCAGTCCACCCGCCCCGGCGGTCAGCACGGCCTCTACTTCGACCACGGACGTGGTTGGCTGCGGTACCAATTCAGCAGGCGGACCGCCGACCCTCAGCTCGTGATCGAAGAGTGCTTCTGGCAGTGAGCCGATCCCACCGCTCGCTCCCCGGCGCCGGGTCCGGTGAGAACCGAAGTAGCCCAGGGCTTTCAGCCGCTGCCCCGCTGCCTGCGAGCTCAACGGGGCCTCTCCGGTCCCCAGCCGTGGCACCACCGCGTCCAGCAGCGGCCGGTGGAACAGCATCACGTCGGCCGAGGACCCGAGGCTGGGTTCATGGTCCGATCACGCCCCACCCGGGCGTCGATGCCCGCTCCTCCACCGGCATTCGATGAGAACACTTCCCCGCCCTGTTCTGCTCTCCTCGGGCGGTGACGCCGCCCATCCCATCGGATATCCCGGCCGGTCGCTGCCTCAACGGCAGCTACGGTCGAGAAGGAGCAGGTAATGCGTACCTCTGCACGCCGCACCAGCCGTGTTCTCGTACTCGTCCTCGGCGCCGTAACAGCCCTGGCCGCTGTGTCCGGCAGCGCTTCGGCCGACGGTATGGACGCCCCGTACGCCCGCGCCGCCGCGAAGGTGGCCCAGGACGCCACGCTCCTCGCCTCCAAGAACGTCGCATCGGTCACCCGGGGCACTGGCACGACCTTCGCGGGCGTGTACTGCGTCAAGGTTTCGGACCTCAACGTCAGCGATGATCTGGCCGACGCAGCGATCGTCGCCACGCTCAGCAACTACCGGGGCGAGATCACCGCCATCGGCGCGCCGCATGCCTACTGCGGCAACGCTGCGGACACGATCACGATCGTGACCAGCGACAGCGGCGGCAACCCTGCGGACAGGCCATTCACCGTCGCCGTGCTCTAGCCTCGCTCCTTCGTCTTCGTCGACGGCCCGGCTGGTGTCGGGCCCTCGGCTGTTTGCCACCTACCGTCGTCCGGGGCCGGGGAGGTCGCGGGCCGTTGCGGTGTCGTTCCCGTGGCGCCGCGACGGCTCGTACCGCATGAGTTCTTGTGCGCGGCCGCAGTTGGGAGCCCGGTTGTCCGAAAAGGGTCCTCCGGCACACTGAACCTCCCCCGGGTATCGCACATCTTCAGGTGCGTAGGCGCGCATCGACTTCGCGCGCCGATTCGTATGTGAGGGGAACCCGAAACTTCATGAAGAGCAAGCTGACCGCCGTGGCCCTTGCGGCCGTCGTCGTCGCCGGCACTGCCGCTACCGCCATCCCTGCCTCGGCCGCCACCGCCAAGGCCGAGCCGACCCGCTGTCACACCGCCGACCTGAAGGCCGGCTTCGCCATGGGGGATGACGCGAAGCCGGAGATGGAGCAGAGCGAGAAGCAGACCCAGGCGTACATCTGGTTCACCAACCAGAGCCAGCGCACCTGCACCCTGTCCGGCTTCGCCGGTGTCGACATGACCGGCGCCCAGGCGACCGACGGCACCTGGTCGCTGGCGCGCTCCTCCGAGAAGCCCACAAAGATGACCCTGGAGCAGGGGGACACGGTGGGCTTCAGCGTCAACCTGCTCCCGGTGGCCGGGTCCACACCGCAGAAGGAGAAGTTCGTTCCGGCGAAGTTCCTGGTCACCCCGCCGGACGAGACGGAGCACTTCACCCTGAAGTGGCCGTTTGGCGGCCAGATCCTCAAGCAGGACGGCGCCACCCACCCGGGCACCTACCTCAACCCGATCGGGCTGTAACCAACTGGGCGGCCGCTGAGTCGCCCTTCAGCGTCGCAGGTGGCCACCGCAGCGATTCCCGGGGCGAGTTGAAGCCTCCGGGTGGTGCGGTGGCCACGTCCGGCACGCGACACGCCCGGCCTTCTCGCCGGGGCCTGGAGGTTGTCCGGCACCAGATCTCCTAAGGCCCCGTGGGCAAACCGCGACGACCTCCAGCAGCCATCTCCAGCCTGGTCAAGGCCGTCGCCGCGTCAGCAGAAGGCCGTAGATGCTCGCACCTCGTCGAGTGCTTGTCGTGCGATCTCGCTGAAGTCGTCCTCGGCGGCCGTCCGGCTCCAGCGTTCGAAGGCGATCGTGGAGGCCAGCGCGCCGAGCTCCGCGGCCACGCGAGCGGTCAGGTCCGCGACGCCGCGCCGTTTGAGCGCGTCGGCCATTGATGCGATGAGGGCGAGGTTCTTCAGCGCTTCACGCTCTTGAAGTTCGGGGTTGGCGGCGATCACCGCCTGTCTGCGGGCGATGAATTCGCGGCGTGCGGGCGTGAAGACTTCTCCGCCGGCCGCGTCCAGCGCGTGAGCGACCGCCTCGAGCGGGCCGGCGGTTGCCGGTGCCGCGGCTATCGCCTCGGCGAGCAGTGCGTTCATCGTGCCACCGCCGAAGAGCACTTCCCGCTTGTCCTGGAAGTGCCGGAAGAAGGTGCTCTTCCCCAGTCCCGCGCGCTGCGCGATGTCGATCACCGTCGTGTTCTCGTAACCCCGCTCGGCGAATAGCTCAAGGGCGGCGTGAGCGAGCCGTTCTGCCGCGTTCGGTTCCCAGCGAGCCATGGACGCAGTGTACGGGACTCGGTCCCGTCACTCATGTTACGGTGATGGAACCAAGTCCCATCACTCGTTCTGTGAGGAGTCTGCCAGTGGGCCGAGCTGTGATCTACGAGACGTTCGGAGGCCCCGAAGTGCTGGAGCTACGGGAGGTTCCCGAGCCGCACGCCGGCCCGGGTGAGGTCCGCGTGCGCGTGACGGCCGCCGGACTGAATCCGATGGACTGGAGTATCGCCTCGCGACCAGAGGCGGCGGCGCGATTCGGCATCACCGTGCCGTCCGGCTTCGGGTCCGACCTCGCCGGCGTGATCGACGAGGTCGGCGACGGCGCCACGGGCTTTGCCGTGGGCGACCGCGTCTACGGCGGCGCCCTGGGTAGGGCGGTAGCGGACTTCGTGGTGGTCAAGCCCGCTGTCGATGCGCTGTGGCATACGCCGGAGGGCATCAGCGACGAGGTCGCGAGCACGCTTCCGGTGGCCGGCCTCACCGCTGCCGCCGCCCTGGCAGCGATCGGCCTGCGGCCCGGCGACACCGTCCTGATCGGGGGAGCGGCCGGCGGCGTTGGTGTGTTCGCCGTGCAACTCGCCAGGCTCGCCGGTGCCACCGTGATCGGCACCGCCTCGCCGGGCACGTTCGAGTTCCTGCGGCAGTTGGGCGCCGAGCCGCTGGCCTACGGCCCCGGGCTGGCGAACCGGGTCCGGGCACTGGCGCCAGGCGGGGTGACCGCCGCGACCGACCTGTTCGGCACGGAGACGGCCGAGGCCGCGCTGGCGCTCGGCGTGGCGCCCGCGCGGATCTCCACGGTCGCCGCGGGCCCCAACCCTCCCGGCGGCGTACGCGCCACCGGCGCCATCGACGCGGCGACGGACGTCCCGGAGCAGATCACCGACGCGATCCTCGCCGGCAAGCTCACCGTCCCCATCGCCGCGGCCTTCCCGGTCGAGAAGATCCGCGACGCGGTGACGCTCCAGGCCGGACGCCACGTCCACGGCAAAGTCGTGGTCACGCTGTGACCCCACCCGAATGACCTCACGTGGGCTCCTGATGAGCCGCTCCATGCCGCACCGCGCCTGTGCGAGCACAGGCGCTCCACCTTCGTCGTCGGCGTCATGGCCGAAGGCGCCGAGGGCCACCGGCCCCTCGCCGAGGAACCGGCCGATGTAGTGGACCGTGCGCATCCGCGCCGCCAGCCCAAGCCGCTGGAGCAATAGCGTGTTGACGCTTGAGGCCCGTCCGTGCGCTGTCCGGTCACCTGGCGGTGGCCGTTCCGGTGTGTCGGCTGCTGTCAGTGGCGCAAGGACAGTGCGAAGGTGTCGGTGCTAGCTCCTCCTCCGCAGCTGGGGGAGCCGCCGACGAAATAGGCTCGGCCGTCCAGGTGCGCGGCGCCGAAACCGTGCCTGCTGCCCGGCAGGGCGGTGAGGCTCCTCCAGCGATCGACGCGCGGGTCGTAGAGGGTGACGTCGTCGAAGGTCTCGGTGCTGCTGCCGGGCCGGCATTCCCCGCCCGCGTAAACAACGCACCCGTCCATGACGACGGCAGCACCGGCGGATCGGGCCACGGGCAGAGGCGCGGCGCGCAGCCAGCGACGGGTGAGGGTGTCGAAGACGTCGTGCCGGGTGAGGTTGTCACCGACGTCCTCCACGCGCCCGCCCACGACGTGGACGCTGCCGCCGAGCACCGCCGTGCCGGCGTGGTCGCGGGCCTCGCCCGGCAGCGGCGGGGCCTGGCGGTAGGAGCCTGTGTCCGGTTCGAAGACATGGTGGGCCGATACGGTCCCGAACCCCAGTGACACGGGCGATCCCTCAGGTGTGACGACGCGGTGGGAATCGCGCCCGCCCATCAGATGCAGCCGTCCGTGTACGGCGGCGACCGCGATCGATCCGAGGGCGGTCGGCATGTCCGGCAACCGGCGCCAACGGTCTTCACGTGGGTCGTAGACGTAGGCGTCCGGCTGCGGATTCAAGTGCACGGCGTCGGTGAATCCCCCGAACGCGTACAGGCGTCCGCCCGACGCGGCCACACCCACGTGCGTGAGTGGCTTGGGCAGGGGAGCGTGGACCGACCACCGATCGCGTCGGGGATCGTAGCTGTGGACCGCCGTCGATGCCCAGACGGGGTTGGCTTCACCCTCCTGCACGGTGCCGCCCACGACGAACAGCCGCCCGGCGAGAGCAGCCGTGCCTACCTCCGCCCGCTTGACCGGCAGCGGCGCCCGCGGCTGCCAACGCCCACTCGCGCGCCCGGAGGGCGATCCTGGCCGGGCAGCGGCTGAACCAGCGGTGCTGGACAACGCCGTGGCCCCGCCCGCGCCGGCCAGCACAGCCGCGACGAAGCGACGTCGTCGCATGCCGGGATCCGTCATCATTCAACTCCATTTCCGAAGAACGAGGAGCGCGTCAACCGGGCGCCACCTGCGTGAAGAAAAGTGCACCAGTCGGCCGCGGAGGCTGTCCAAGACCTCTTCGGGTGCCGCGATACCCGCCGGGTATCGTGCGGGAACGGCCCGCGCCTGCTGCGGAATGCGCCCACGAGGGCGTGGTCGCCCAGGACGCTGCCGTCGGCCATCGTGCCGATGGTGAGACGGCCGGGACCCGTGGCCGCTGCGACGCGTGCGCGCATGTCCTCGGCCCGGTCCAGCAGCGCGCGTGCTTCCTTCTCCAGGCTCGCGCCGGAGGGCGTCGGCGCCACGCCGGCGGGACCGCGCTCGTAGAGGCAGGTGTGCGGGTCGGCTTCCAAGGCGGCTCCATGAGGAGGCCCGGTTGACCTTGGTGCTGACCGGCTCGGCGCCGATCACGGTTCCATCGATCCCCGGGGCCGTAGTACCGCGGTACGACCCGCCAGGTGCGGATCAGTCCCCGGTACGACCGAACCGGTGCGAATCGGAACCTAGCGTGGCCGGTGAGGCGTCAGGGGCGACGGACGGGCGCCGGTCTCCGACAGGAAGAAACGCGAATGATCGACGCACAGCGGCTGACCAAGAGATACGGCGAGAAGACGGCGGTCGACCGGCTGGACTTCGCCGTCAGGCCGGGCACGGTGACCGGTTTCCTGGGGCCCAACGGCGCGGGGAAGTCCACGACCATGCGGATGATCGTCGGGCTCGACGCCCCGACCAGCGGCTCCGTCAGGGTCAACGGCCACCACTACGCCCGGCACACGGCACCGCTCCAGGAAGTCGGCGCCCTTCTGGAGGCGAAGTCGATCCACCCGGGCCGCTCGGCCCACAACCATCTGAAGGCGCTGGCGCTGACGCACGGGATTCCGCGTCGCCGGGTCGACGAGGTCATCGACCTCGCGGGGCTCGGCAGTGTGGCGAAGAAGCGGGCCGGTGCCTTCTCGCTCGGCATGGGGCAGCGGCTCGGTATCGCGGCGGCGCTGCTGGGCGATCCGCAGACGGTGATGCTGGACGAACCGGTCAACGGACTCGACCCGGAGGGCGTGCTGTGGATTCGCAATCTGCTCAAGGGACTCGCCGACGAGGGCCGGACCGTGTTCGTCTCGTCCCATCTGATGAGCGAGATGGCCCTGGTGGCGGACCATCTCATCATCGTGGGGCGTGGCCGGCTGCTGGCCGACACCACCGTGGGTGACCTCGTCCGCGAGGCGGGCGGCGACACGGTGCGGGTGGCCACGCAGGACCCGGCCCGGCTGCGGGAGGTGTTGGCCGGTCCTGGTGTCGACATCACAGGCCGTGCCGGCTCGGAGGAGCTTCAGATAACCGGGCTGAGTGCCCGCGAGATCGGCCTGAAGGCGGCAGAGCACGGGATCGCACTGTTCGAGCTCAGTGCGCGGACGGTGTCGTTGGAGGAGGCGTTCATGAACCTGACCAGAGATGCCGTGGAGTACCACGGCTCCACGACCGGCATCGACACCCTCGCGGCCGACGGGAGAGCGGCATGAGCACCCTGGCCGCGCCCCTCGAGGCGCCCCCGGCCGGCCCAGGCCGTCCCGCCTACCGGGTGACGGGACAGCGCGTGCTGTCCTCGGAGTGGGCCAAGCTGTGGTCGCTGCGCTCCACGTGGATCACCCTGGGCCTGGGCCTGCTCTTCCTCGTCGCCTTCGGGCTGATCGCCTCAAGCCGCTACAAGTCGGGGATCGGCTCCGGTGACGTGGATCCGGACTTCGCCGACTCGACAGCCGTGAGCCTGTCCCTCTTCGGTACCAACTTCGCCCAGCTGGCCCTGGGTGTGCTTGGCGTGCTGGTCATGGCGGGGGAGTACTCCACCGGCATGATCCGCTCGACGATGGCGGCCGTACCGCGTCGGCTGCCCGTGCTGTGGTCCAAGGCGGCCGTGTTCGGGCTGGTCGCGCTGGTGGTCGGCACCCTCGGCGCGTTCATCACCTTCGGATTCGGCAGCGGCATCGTCTCCGGCACCCCCGCCGCCATGAGCCTGACGCACGCGGGGGTCGTACGGAGCCTGCTGGGCGCCGGACTCTACCTCGGCCTGGTCGGCGTGATCGGCACTGCCCTGGGCGCGCTGCTGCGGTCGGTGGCCGGCGGCATCTCGGTGCTCGTCGGCGCTCTGATGCTGATTCCGGGGCTCGTCTCCCTGCTGCCCAGCTCCTGGAGGGGCGACATCAGCCCCTACCTGCCGAGCAACGCGGGCGCGTCGATGTTCGCCCTGACCCACGACAGCACCACCCTGTCGCCCACCGCCGGGCTGCTGGTCTTCCTCGGCTGGACGGCGCTGGCGCTGGCGGGGGCGGCGTACCGGCTGGTGCGCCGAGACGTCTGACCGCCTGCACCATGGGCAGGTGACCTCCTTGACGACGACCACGTCCGCCGGCGACATCGGCGGCATGGGACCGCTGGCCGCCCGCCTCTCCCGTGGCGGCCAGCGGCTGCGGCAGGCGGACCGGGCACATCCATGGGTGCTGGACACCGCGGTGGTGGTGCTGGTCTTCCTCATGTTCTGCCTGCCGGACCTGCTGCACGGGGGCGCCGGGGACGGCGACGGTCCACGGCGGTTCCGGCTCGCCTTCACCCGGCTTCCCCTTCCGGCCATGCTGCTCGTTCAGGCGGGCCTGGTACTGCCGCTGCTGTGGCGCCGGCGCAGGCCCATGGTGGCCTTCGGAGCCATCGCGGCCGTGTTCGTCGCGCAGTGGTCGCTGGGTGCCGCGCTGCGCGCGGACGTCGCTCTCTTCGTCGCTTTCTACAGCCTCGCCCTGCACGGGCGGCTACGGCAGCTGCCGTGGGCCTGCGCGATCATGGCGACGGGGATGGCCCTGGTCGCCGTACGCGTATCGGCGGCGGTGTCCGTCTGGGACGCGCTGTTCTTCCTGCTGAGCACGGCGACGGCGGCCCTCGCCGTCGGCCTGATGATCAGGACTCGGCGGGCCCAGCTCGCCGGGCTGCGGGAGCGAGCGGCCCGCCTGGAGATCGAACGCGACCAGCGCAGCAGACTCGCGGCCGCCACCGAGCGCGCCCGGGTGGCCCGCGAGATGCACGACATCGTCGGCCACAACCTGGCCGTCATCATCACACTCGCCGACGCCGGCGCGTACGCCACCGACGCGGCTCCCGAACGCGGCAAGGAGGCCCTGCACCTCATCGGCGACACCGGTCGCACGGCCCTCGGTGAGCTACGGCGGGTACTCGGCGTTCTGCGGGAGGCGTCGGACGGGGCCGTCAGGGCGCCCGAACTCAGTCCGCAGCCAGGTCTCGCGGACATCGAGACGCTGTGCGACGGAGTGCGCACCGCCGGCCTGGACGTGGTCTACCGGACCGTCGGCGACGTGGACGCCCTCGATCGCGGGATGCAGCTGGCCGTTTACCGCATCGTCCAGGAAGCCCTCACCAACACCCTGAAACACGCCGGCGCCGGCACAGCGGTGAAACTGTCCGTCATCGTCGAGGACGTCCGGCTGGTGATCCGGGTCCGCGACGACGGTCCGGCCGGGCGTCCCGGACCATGGAACGAGGAAGGACACGGACTGGTGGGCATGCGAGAACGAGCGGCGCTCTACGGAGGCGACGTCAACGCCGGACCCGCGGCCGGCGGCGGATGGGCGGTGGAAGCCACCCTGGATCTGACACCCCAGGCGGGCGGCGCGCGATGACCACGGTGCTCGTGGTGGACGACCAGCCGCTCCAGCGCTACGGCTTCCGGGTGCTGCTCGACTCCATCCCCGAGACGGAGGTGGTCGGCGAGGCCGCGCACGGCGCCGAGGCCGTCCGCAAGACCGCCGAGCTGCGTCCCGACGTCGTCCTCATGGACGTACGCATGCCCGGTATGGACGGCATCGAGGCCACCCGCCGCATCGTGGAGTCGGGCGGCCGCTCCCGCGTCCTCGTACTGACCACCTTCGACCTCGACGAATACGCGCACGCCGCCCTCCGGGCCGGAGCCAGCGGCTTTCTCCTGAAAGACGCGCGCCCCGAGGAACTCCTCGCCGGCATCCGCGCCGTCGCCGGCGGCGACGCCGTCATCGCACCGGCCCTCACCCGCCGCATCCTGGACGAGTACGCCCGGCACGTACCAGCCGACCGGAGCGACCCGAGCGAGGACCCGCGGCTGGCGTCCCTCACCGACCGCGAGCGCGAGATCCTCGTCGCCATCGGCAAGGGCTGGAACAACGGCGAGATCGCCGCCCGCTTCGTCGTCTCCGAGTCCACCGTGAAGACGCACGTGGGCCGCGTCCTCGCCAAGATCGGCGCCCGCGACCGCATCCAGGCCGTGATCTTCGCCTACGACCTCGGCCTCGCCCGCCCCGGTGCTGGGTGAACTCCGGTGGGGGCCCGGCCTCGGCCGGGACGAGAGGGGCTACCTCCGATCTTGCGGAGTGCTTCGCCTTTCAGGGCGCGGGGAGTTCTCGATGTACTGGTGTACGACGGTCGGGGGCGCCCCTCGGCAGCTTCCGGCGAAGTATGAGCCGGACCAGAAGTGGCCGCCCCACAGGTAGCGGCGCACGTGAGCGTCGTACACCTTGCGCAATAGCCGGGACTTCCTGTAGAAGGCTGCGATGTCGGAGGTCCTGTCCGACGTGCCCCGGTACCCGATGGCGCGGGGCCGCCATCCCCCCCCACGGTGTCCGGCGGGAGGTCGAGGACCTGGAGCACCGCACTGGCGAGTTCAGGTTCGGCTCTGTCCGCCGCCTACGCCTCCGATGCCGCGGAGGCCGTGGCGCCAACCTCATGAGACGGCACAGCTGGGTGAGACTCAGATCGCCTGGGCTGAGCGGGAGTTGGAACGTGACGACCTGCGGGCTCATGGGCCGGCGGATCGGCGATGGACGCCAACACGGATCACGACGCTGATCGGCAGGCTGTTCCACGTCTCCCACACTGCGGAGGGCATCCCATACCGCCCCTACCTCATAGACGGCTGTCTCACAGAGACCGGACTCGCCTCCCAGCCACCTGACCATCCACACGACACCACGAGTTCAACCTCAGTGAGCGCGCTCGCGCGTGGCGTACACCATCGAAGCGCGCAAGACTTCCGGAATGTTGACCGCGCTCTCCGTCGTCACCGTGAAACCCTGGGCGTCGAGAACCCCGAGGACCGCGTCCAGGCGGCCGTCCAGGTCCTGTACCTCGATCACGCACTGCCGCACTCGCTGCCAGTCCGCGGTGTCGAGGCCCTCCATGACCTCCAGCTCCGCGCCCTCCACATCGATCTTGAGCAGGTCGATCGGGCCCTCGGGCGCCCAGTCGCGCAGCTCGTCGGACAGCCGACGCACCTCGGCCTCCACCTCGACGCCGCCCATGATGCGGTCCACTGCCTCGTGGCCCATCTGCTCCGCGATCAGCTCCTTATTGAGCTTCTTCTGCTCCGGATACCGCGTGGAGTTCCCGGGCAGTCCGGGGTAATAGGTGAACCTCACGCGCTCCTCGGGCCGTCGGCCGAGCGCTGCACGCACCACTTGCACGTCCTTCGCGCCGTGGCTGTCCAGGTTCTCCAGGAGCGCCTGGTGGATCGCGGGGATCGGCTCAAAGGCCAGGATCCGCGCGCCCGGGCACTCCTGCATGACGAACAGGGAGAACATCCCCACGTTCGCGCCGACGTCCACGATCCGCGCGGAGTCGGAGAGCCGGATACCGCGTTTGAGATAATCGCGTTCGACGAATACCTCGTGGTAGATGAAGTGGATCTCGGAGAAAAGCGCGTCCTTCGGCTGCGGTACGGAGACGGAGAATCCGTCAGCAACCTGAACTGATTCGAGATCGGTCATGAATGCTCCCTGAGTCGTGATCGCCGTACCCCGTACCCCGTACCCTGTGCAGGTTCTGCCCAAGCCACGGGCCCGCGCCGACCGTTGCCCCCGGCAGCCGCAAGTACGTCACGGACCAGGTCGGACGGGAAGCACCCTTCCTTGAGTGGCTCGCCGGTCACGAGCAGACGCCCGCCACCCGTGGCCAGGCCGACATCGACCTCTGGCACGTGGAGCACAACCAACACGAACGGAACACCATCCGGCCGTTCCTGCTGTGGTGCCCGACCACTGCGCTCACCCGACGTTGCCGCCCTCCCCGGTCCCCGCGCCGTTCGTGGCACTCCTCCTCGTCTGGATCGACGGCCGCGACAACGTGAACACCACCACCGACGGTGACTTCCGCCGGCTGCTCCCCGGCCGATGACCTGGTCAGCCAAGCCATGGCACCCCTACGCCCTGTCCGAGCCGATCAACGACCTCGGTGTCCCCACGACCGTCAGCCGCACCGCGGCGATCCGTCGGCAGGTCCTGGAGGTTGCCCGCCTCCGCCCCGTCGTCGCCGACGCGCTCGGCTACCACCACGTCACCACGACCCCCCTCGCGTCCGAGGCCGGAGCCAGCTGGCGCCGCTATGCCTCCGGCGGCCATACACGGTCACCAACAGGGTGCGTTCCTCGGGAACTGACGGCCGTTGAATGGGCGAGGTGCGACACGAGATCACAGACAGAGGAGTGAGGATGGCCCTATGAAGGGAAGTTGCGGGAGCCGGACTTCGGGCCAGTGTCCAAGACCCCTCCCCGCGGACCGGTGCCCGTGCGCCCCGGCAGGGGCACGATTGTCGACACGCGCTGTCTCAACTAACGTTCGCTCCATGAGCCATCTCGCCATGGTCAGCATCGCCCACCACGGTCACGTGAATCCGAGCCTGGGGATCGTGCGGGAGCTGGTCGCCCGTGGCCACCGGGTCAGCTACGCCATTCCCGACGAGGGCGACTTCGTCGAGAGGGTGCGCGCCACCGGCGCCGAGCCGAGGGTGTGGAAGTCCACGCTGCCCGCCGCCGGGGACGACCCGGAGGCGTGGGGCGAGACCCGGCTCGACCTCTCCGAGCTGTTCCTGACAGACGCGGTGCAGGCGCTCCCGCAGCTCGCCGCGCTGTACCGGGACGACGTCCCCGACTTGGTGCTCAGCGACATCTCCGGCTGGGCAGCACAGGTTCTCGCGCACCGTTGGGGCGTGCCCTACGTGCAATTCTCCCCCAACCTGGTGCCCTGGGAGGGGTATGAGGAGGAAATCGGCGCGCAGCTGGCGCGGGAGCTGAAGTCCTCCGCGCGCGGCCGCGCCTACTACGCGCGCTGGCACTCCTGGCTCGCCGAGAACGGCCTCGCGGGCACCGACCCGGACACTTTCATGGGCCGCCCCCCGCGTTCGCTCGTCCTCATCCCCCCGGCCCTCCAGCCGTATGCCGACCGGGTGGATACCCGCCGGTACAGCTTCGTCGGCGCCTGCCAGGGCGACCGGGCGGGCCAGGGCGTCTGGCGGCGCCCGGCCGCGGCCGCGGGCAAGCGGGTCGCGCTGGTCTCGCTCGGCTCCAACTTCACCAAGCAGCCCGGCTTCTACCGCGCCTGCGCGGCCGCCTTCGGTGGGCTGCCCGACTGGCATCTGGTGCTCCAGGTGGGCAGGCAGGTCACCGAACAGGAGCTGGGCACGCTGTCGGACAACGTCGAGGTGCACTCCTGGGTGCCGCAGCTGGACGTGCTGCGGCAGGCCGACCTCTTTGTCACCCACGCCGGGGCCGGTGGCGCCCAGGAGGGCCTGGCCACCGGCACCCCGATGCTCTGCGTGCCGCAGGCCGCCGACCAGTTCGGCAACGCCAACAGGCTGGTCCTGCTCGGTGTCGCCGAGTGCCTCGACACCGCCGACGCCACCGCTGAGGCACTGCGTGCCGCTGTCCTGCGGCTCGCCGACGACCCGGCCGTCGCCGCGCGGTGCGCCGCGGAGCGGGAGCGAACCGCGGCGGGGGA
The DNA here is from genome assembly GCF_024519315.1 of Streptomyces malaysiensis subsp. samsunensis. Lineage (GTDB taxonomy): Bacteria > Actinomycetota > Actinomycetes > Streptomycetales > Streptomycetaceae > Streptomyces > Streptomyces malaysiensis. The sequence goes on from NZ_JANIIC010000046.1 coordinate 57,180, forward strand.
CGGCTCCCGGCGGGCGGCGGACCTGGTGGAGGCGGAGCTGCCAGGCTGACCGGTGCCGAGCCCCTCCGGCGGGGCGGGGGTGACGCCGGTGCATATGAGGCTTGTCCGTTCGGTGATTCCCCTGCGCGGCGGTCCGTGCCTCTGTGCAGTGAGGTGAGATGCCCCTAAGGTAGGCGTTCGCCGAGTACGGGCGCATCGCCAAGCCCCTGCACCTGCTCGCCGTTGTCGGCCCCGTCGACGACACCTACCGACGGCAGACGCACAAGCGGCTCACTGTCCAGGAGCTGTCTCACAAGTCGGCCCGGGGTATCTGCCAGGGTAAGAAGGGGGCCATCCACCGGGTATACCGGGGCGGGATGGAAGGTCAACCAGGGTTGCTGGGACTGGTTTTGAATGCCGTGCCCTGTAGGAGAGCCGCTACATCGGCGCTGCCGTGGTCCAGTTGTGTGCCGAGGGCCACGCGATCGAGCCATGGGGAGAGGGGGCGGCGGTCAGGTCGTGGTGAAGGTTTGGCGGTATTCGCTGGGTGTGGTTCCTGTGGTGCGGCGGAAGTGTTGTCGGAAGTTCGCCGGGGTGCCGAGGCCGCAGGTTTGGCTGATGTGGCTGATGGTGGCGTGGGTGGTTTCGAGGAGTTCGCGTGCTCGGTCTATGCGTGCGGTGTTGAGCCATTTCATCGGGGTGGTGCCGGTTTCGGCAGCGAAGCTGCGTGCGAAGGTTCGGGTGGAGAGCCGGGCGTGTGCGGCCAGGTCGGCGACTGTCAGTGGTTTGTCGAGGTGTGTGAGCGCCCATTCCAGAGTGGCGCCGAGGCCGGTTTTGTTCGACGGTGTTGGCGGTCTTTTGATGAACTGTGCCTGGCCGCCTTCCCGGTGTGGTGCGGCGACGATCTCTCGCGCTATCGCGTTCGCGACGGCCGTGCCGTGGTCGCCGCGCAGAAGGTGCAGGCAGAGGTCGATGCCGCTGGCCACGCCCGCGGAGGTGAGGACGTTCCCGGTGTCGACGTAGAGCACATCGGGGTCGACTTCGACTTTCGGGTAGAGGCGGGCGAGGTCATCCGCGTGGCGCCAGTGTGTTGTTGCGCGTCGCCCGTCGAGCAGTCCCGCGGAGGCGAGTGCGAACGCTCCGGTGCAGATCGAGGCGATGCGGGCGCCGTTGTGGTGTGCCTGACGTAGCGCGGCTGCCGCGTCGTGGGGTGCGCCGTGGAGGAATCCGCGGAAGGCGGGCACGATCACGGTGTCCGCGGTCCTGACGGTGTCGAGGCCGTGTGTGGCGGTCAGGGGCCATCCGTTGTGCGTTTCGACGGGGCCCGGGGTGCGGCCGCAGAGCATCAGTTCGTAGGGCAGTTCGGGCTGGCCGAGGATGTGGAACGGCATGCCGGCTTCCATCGGCAACACTCGCTCGAGTGCGAGGACGGCGATGCGATGTGGCCGGGTGGGGTGTCCTGATGCCCTCGGAACGGTCATGGCAGGAATCTATCCTGGTCGGCCTCTTCTGCCACTTGTGGGTGTGGTGGTGGCCCTGGAGGATCGAGTGGTCCGACATCGTGTCGGACCACGTCGTTTGTTCTGCCTGGAGATGTTCGAAAAACCATGACTGACGCACTTGGGTATCGAGTCACCGTGCTGTTGTTCGACGGTGTTGAGGAGTTGGACGCGATCGGCCCGTGGGAGACGCTGCGGTTCTGGCAGGTGTTGACCAAGCGGGATGTGGTCGTCCGCACCGCGAGCATCGACGGGCGGCCGGTGCGTTGCGGCATGGGTTTGATGGTCACGCCCGATGGCGCGGTCGATGATGGGCCGAGGCCGGACCTCCTGGTTCATCCTGGCGGTGCCGGAACCGATCTCCTCCGGGCCGACCAGGGGCACTTGTCACGGCTGCGGTCTCTGGCGGCCGGGGGCACGCTCTTGGCGTCGGTCTGCAACGGTTCCCTGGTCTTGGCGGCGGCCGGGCTCCTCGATGGGCTCCCCGCGACCTCTCACTGGGGTGTTCTCGATGAGCTTGCGTCGCGGTACCCGGGCGTGGATGTGCGCACCGAGCAGCGCTGGGTCGACGCCGGACACATTGTGACCAGCGCGGGCGTGTCCGCCGGGATCGACATGGCGCTTCATCTCGTGGACCGCCTCGAGGATGCCGAGATGGCCCGGTCGGTGGCTCACGCGATGGAGTACCCGTGGTCACCCCAGACTCCCGTCACCACCCCGGTGGGGAACGGCGAAGCGTGACCGGGGAACGCGAACAGTGGCAGCCATGACGGCCCGTGACGGCCGTGTCAGCCACCGCGATCGCACTGGCAGGATGCTCCTACCGTACGCGGCCCCCACGTCGTCTGCCGAAAGCCGCTCTCCGGCGGCATGTCCGCGGCAGAGGCGTGGGCGGCAGGGCCGGACGCCGAGGGGCCGGCCGAGTGCCCGGCCACGGCGGAGTCGTCCTCCGTGCCGAAACGGGGGTCGTCACGCTGGACACCGCGGCCGCCTCGTTCCTGATCGAACTCGGCCGGGCAGATGCCGATGACCGGACCGCTGGTACCGGCCGGAAGCGGAGTTGCCGTGCGCCTGGCTGTCGTGTGTCACCCGTCGGCGAGGCGCTGGATGGTGGTTCTCAGCCAGGTCTGGAGATCGGCGGGGTCGCCGAGTTCGGAACGCAGGACCCGGCGGCGGGTCGAGACGCCGAGCACGAAGGCGTCGATCGCGGCGGCTCGGCTGCGGGCCTCCGTATCGTCCAGGCCGCTGTCGCGCAGGTAGCGGTGGAGCGGCTCCAGTGAGTTCGTGTCGAGGAAGGCGGCCAGCGCCTCCGCCGCCTCCGGGCGTTCGCCGGACGCGCGTTGCAGTACGAGCAGCGGGTCCTGGCCGGGTGCGCCGAACCAGCGCTGGACGATGCTCGCCGCGAGGCGCGAACCCAGTGTGGAACGTCGCCGTCGAAGGAGGTGGAGACCGGGATCTCCACCCGGGCCGCCGCCAGGAAGAGGCCGTCCTTCTCGGCCCGTGGGCGCCCGCTGTCGGACATCAGCTGGAACAGCCCCGGGCGCACGTTCTCCGCGAACCGCCGCCACCGGCCTTCTGGTGCCTGAGGGAACTCAGCCTTCCGCGACCGCCGACTCAAGCAGGGAAAGCGTCCGGTTGTCCGCGTCCACGTGTGCGCGGATGCCGAGAGGCAGCGGCAGGTTCGGCGAGGTGTGGCCGAAGTCGACCTGGGCGAGAACCGGGATGTCACGCTGCGCCAGGACATCGAGTACCACGTCGCGTAGATCTGCGCGCTCTCCGCCACCCTCGTAGGGCGTGACCTCGGTCGGGATGCCGACCACCATGCCCGCGATCCGGTCCAGCACACCGGACAGCCGCAAGGCATGCAGGTCGTTCCAGATCCGCGAGACCGGCCGCTGCACCTCCTCCCAGAACAACACGGCGCCCTCGAACCGTTCGGCGGCCGGCGCGAACGGTGTCCCCTGAAGCAGAACCAGGCGGTTCAGCAAACCGCCGAACAGCGGTCCCTGCGCGCGGCCCGGCCGCCAGGTTTCCCAAGCCCCCATCGCCGGCAGGACGCCCGGCGCCTCGGCCTTGGTGAGCACACGGGTGTAGAGGTCGACGAGCTCGGAGCGGCGGGCCTCGTCGCCCAGCGTGTACCAATCGCCACCGAAACCGTGGGTGGCGATGTCGGCGTGGAAGCCGACGAGGCCGGTCTTGGCGTGCAACGCCATGTGCAGCAGCGAGATATCGCTGTAGCCGAGGATCGGTTTCGGGTCGGCCCGGATCGCGTCCAGATCGATCAAATCGAGATAGCCGATGGTCGCCTGTCCACCGGTATGCGCGACGATGGCCCGCACCTCCGGGTCCCGGAGCAAAACATTGAGTTCATCGGCCTGCTCCGCCGGAGTGCCCGACGCCCACCAGCGATTCCGCGCCGGGTTGACCATCGGGCTGACCCGCACGCGGAAACCCATCCGCTCGAGCATCGCCACACCGCGGGCGAGCAGTGGTTCCTCACCCGGCTCGAGCTGGCCCGAGGGCGCGGTAACGACCACGAGGTCGCCGGAACGTAGCGCGCGGGGCCAAAGGATCGCAGGCATGGGGCCTCCTCCTTGTTGATCAATAATGCCGAGCAACAAGGTCCGTCCCGCCGATATTCCGCCTCACCGACGTGATCAGTTCAAGCCCCGAAACCCCGGCTGGGCCCACCGACCGCCTCCACGCGGACAACCCAGGAAGGACGGGTGCCGATGACGGGTTCGTCAGCACCCCGAGGACTCCTTCGACTGTGCAGCACTACTGCGGGGTCGCCGGACCCACCACAGCCAGCCGACGGAGACGGACCACCACAGCTCTGTCAACTTCCCCGCGGGTATTTATCCTTGTCCGTAAGAATCGCTGATTTTTTCCATTACTCTTTCCTGACCCATCATCACCATCCGCCCGACCCAGGGCGGGACACTCCACGGGGGAGGAGTCCGTGTGTGAAGACCTGGGCTTCGAGAAGCTGCTCGGCGAGGAGGGTTTCTTCGCCTGTCTGCTCGGGCGGTCGCCATCGGGCGCCGGCCGGGGACCGCTGTACGGCCCCGACCTGCCGGTGGTGCTGCTCACCGGCGGTCCCGGCATGGGGAAGGGACGGCTGCTGCGCGCGGTGCGGGACCACTTCGCGACGAAAGTGCCGGTGGTCTACCTCGACTGCGGTTCACCGGTGTACGCGGACCGGGCGGAGCCCGAGCCGGGCGCCCGTGCGGCCGCGACCGAGGCCCTGGTCGAGATCGCCCGGCGGCTGTGCACCTGGCAGGGGACGGGCGGCCCGTTCGCCTTTCCCCGGCTCTTCGCCGGCCTGGCGGTGATCGCGACCGGCGCCGCGGACGGCACCCCCGCGGCGGTCGCGACGGAGATCGAACGGTACGAGGGGCTCCCCCAGAAGCGGCGCCTGCCCGGTCTGCGGACAGGTGACTTCTGGAAGGGAATGGTCTCCGGGTCCATCCAGAACCTGCTGGCGGCCCTGGCGGGGCAGGCGCTCGACCCGTACTCCGCGGCGGTGAGCAACGCGCTGCTGGACGCCCTCTTCCAGTCCTTGGCGCCCCGGGGCCGGGTGGAACTGGAGCGGATCTACGGCGGGTATCCCGGCGCGGCCGGCCAGCCCCAGCACGGGCTGCGGAATCTCGCCGCCGACTTCCAGGCGCGCGGCGAGGCACGGGAGCTGGCGGAGGGCTTCCTCTTCCGGGCGCTGCGCGAGGATCTCGAGGCCGCGTATGCCTCGGCGTCCGGCTGGCTGCGCCGGGTGGGCCGTCCGGGGCTGCTGCTGGACCACGCCGAGTCGCTGCTGGGCGAACGGCTGCTGCGTGCCGTGCTCACCGACCGCCGGGGCGGGCAGCGCGACCGCGTGGTGATCGTGGGCACCGCGCGCCGGGCGGACGGCGGCGCCTTCCTTTACGGCGGTCTGCCGCCGGAGGAGGTGGTGCCCGCGGCGGAGTTCCGTCCCGCCGACGGCGGCCCGCCCGCCTGGTCGCGCGCCGGGGACGGCAGACCGGACCGGGCTCCGCTGGCCGGCGGGGCCCTGCTGCTGCGGATGCCCTTCCTCACCGGGGACCAGCTGCGCCGGGAGACCGAGCGCAGACAGACGCGCGTGGAGCCGGAGGGCGGCGCGAACCGCCGGCGTATCGACGCCGCCGTGGCGCGGCTGAGCGGCGGACGGCCGCATACGGTGATCCGGCTGGCCGCCGCCGCGGCCGCCTTCCGGATGCCCCCGGACGCCAACGACCGGGACGTGCTGGAGGCCCCGCTGCGGCTCCCCGGCGACGGCGCCCCGGAGCGGCCGGTGGCCGAAGTGCTGCTTCAGGAGCTGCTCATGGACCAGCTGCCGGTGAAGCTGCCGACCGAGCACCGCGACGAGTGGCTGGATCTGCTCACTCATCTGTCGGTGGCACACGACGAGGAATGCGCCGACGTCCTGCTGCGCCATCATCAGTCGGGCCATGTGAACCGCTTGACCGCCCACCAGGTGGCGACGCTGCTCACCGACACCGGATGGCCCCGCTGCGGACGACACTTCATCGGGGACTTCGGACTGCGCCAGATGCTGGTGCACCGGCTGTACGGGCTGCGCCCCGGTGGCGCCGCCTGGTACGCCGACCACCACCTCCTGCGGGACCATTACGGGCGAGGGGCGGCGGACGGGGAACCGCCGGGCGGAGAGGCGTTCGGCTCGGTCGTCACCCACCGTATGAACCACCATCTTGTGTCCGGCGGTGCGGACGATGTGGCCGGCCATCTGGCCGCCACGCTGCCCGGACGCCCCCGCGAGTGGTGCGCGGAGCTGCTGGAGATCGCCCAGGCGCCGTATCCGGGTGGTGCGGACGCCCGGCGGGAGCGCGCCCAGGGCCTGGTGGTGGCGACCGGACCGGCGCTGCGCCGCACCGTCGACCAGCTGCTGCACGCGGTGTGGCTGTGCGAGGAACGGACCAGGCCGACCGGTCAGGAGACGGCCCGCACCTTGGCCCAGCTGCTGGGCCTGCTCTCGATCATGGAGTTCGAGGGGGCGGGGCAGCTCGGCAAGGTGGCCACTCAATGGAGCGATCTGGCGGCGAACGAGCAGCCGTTGCTGCGCTGCGCATGTACCGAGCAACTGGGTCGAAGGAGGTAACGGGGGATGCCCAGGTGGAAGAAGATCCTCTATGCCCTGCTGACGGTGGGGGCGGTCGCGGTGTGCTTCTGGCTCGTCTGGTCCTTCGTCCAGAAGCCGGACACCTGTGCCGACGGGGTCGAGCGGACCGGTGGCGAGTGCATAGGCGTCAATGGGGAGGGCTACGACTTCGGCACGCCCGAGATCCACGAAGTGTCCCGGGCCATCGCCGAGGAGAACAAGAAGATCGACGGTCGCCCGCATGTCACGGTGGCGCTGATGCTGCCGCTCCAGGCGGACAAGCCCGCGCTGCGCCGGCAGATGCGCAGCGACCTCCAGGGCGCGTATCTCGGGCAGCGGCAGGCGAACGAGGGCGAGGGGGAGCCGCCGAAGATCCGGCTGGTGCTGGCCAACCCCGGACGGGCCTACAAGCAGCAGCAGAAGGTCGTGGACACCCTGCTGCGGATGGCCGACTCGTCCAAGGACCGGCTGCGCGCGGTCACGGGCTTCAACCTCAGCCTCGATGACACGCGGGAGGCGGTCGAGCGGCTGACGCAACACAAGGTCCCGGTCCTCGCCTCGCGGATCAGCGGGGACGAGATCGCGAACGCGGACCGCACGGACGGGACGGCGAAGCCACGCTTCCCCGGTCTGGCCCGGTTGATCCCCACCAACCACGACGCGGCCCAGGCGCTGGCCAACTTCAACGGCGAACGGGGCCGGCAGAACCGCAAGACGGTGCTGGTCTACGACAAGCGCAGCGACGGCTACAGCGAGTCGCTGGCGAAGGCGTTCAGCGGCATCGAGGAGCAGGGCCCGCCCGGCCCCGCCGCGATGCCCTTCGAATCCCCGGCCATCGACGAACCGGGCTCGACCGGCAACCAGTTCGCCCAGACGGCCAACAACATCTGCGACTCGGGCGCCGACACCATCTACTTCGCGGGCCGCACCCTGCATCTGCGGATCCTGGCGCTCAAACTGGCCCAGATGGACTGCGAGAACCGGCACTACACGATCGTCAGCGGCTCCGACGCGGCCTCGCTGCGGCAGGACATGACCGAGAAGGACTGGCAACAGCTGCGCGGTGAGGGAGGCAAGGCCAAGGTGACGGTGCAGTACGCCGCCCCCGCGCATCCGGACGCCTGGCGCACCGAGCTGGCCGACTGGAAGAAGGAGTGGACCGCCCACCACGACCGCGAACCCGCCAAGGAGGAGCTCCCGCAGTACCTCACCGAGCCCAAAGCGGCCCTGGACACGCTGAAGAAGCGCATCGAGACCACCCGCGACGAGGACATCGAGCTCGGCTCCACCCCGAGCCTGGAGGACTCCCGGACGATGCTGGTGTACGACGGCCTCATCACCATCGGAAAGGCGCTCCACCAGGCGCAGGAGGGCAGCGCCGAGGCGGCGCCCAGCCGTGCGGACGTCGGCGCGCAGTGGCCGCTGCTCCAGTCCCGGCACCGGGTGCAGGGCACGAGCGGCCTGATCTGCCTGACCAGCAGCGGAAACGCATACGACAAACCGGTCGCGGTGGTCGAGCTGGATCCGGGCCGGGAAGGACTTGGCAAGCTGAAGTTCGTCGGCCTGGGCTGGCCCACCGGCCAACCCCAGCCGAAGAACTGCGTGATTCCCAGCAGCGCTCCCTGAGGGACCGGTTGGCTTCCCCCGGACCGTGGGGGGCGTTGCGATCAGGGGCGACCGAGGCCGGGGGCGTCCGACCGCCCTGCGGCCTCGCGCCGCACCGAAAGTCAGGACTCGGTGCTCCGGCCGGGTCGGTGCTCCGGGGGGATCGGTGTTTCTGCGGAGGTGGTCAGGCGCACGAGCAGGCCGTAGCCGGTTGCCATGACGAGGGCGAGGGCGAGCACGGCAGGTCCCAGGGCGGTCGCGCCCAGGTGCTGGATGAGCAGTCCCATCCCGGCTGGGAGAACAGCGGCACCGATCTTGGACGCGGCGACCTGGAAGCCGATGGTCTTGTCCGCGTGGTCATGCCCGACTCGTCCGGCCGTTGTGAGGGTGAGCAGGGGGAAGATCGGCGCTGCCGCGAGTCCGAGGACCAGCATGCCGGCGAGGGCGAGGACCGCCGGTCCGGGCAGAGCCATCATGGCCGCGCCGCCGCCGATTCCCCCGACGGCGCAGGAGAGGACGCGTGCCGCACCGACGCGTTCGGCGATGGGACTGAGGATGACTCGGCCTATGAACATGGATGCCCAGAAGCCCGACACCGCCAAGCCCGCGGTCTCCGGCGGGAGCCCGCGGCCCGTGGTGAGGAAGACGTAGGCCCACAGCCCGGTGCCGGATTCGATGCCGATGTGGATGGCGAAGACTGCCGCGCTCAGCGCGAGGACATACCGGCGTGGTCCGGCTGGGCCGCCGAGGCCGCTCACCGGGGCTGCCGCGTGCCTACGGACCGCTGTCGCCACAGGGACGTCCGGGCGGGCGGCCCAACGCTGCCCGTTTCGCAGGAAAGCGCAGGCGAGCGTCATCTGCACCGCGGCGATGATGGCGTATGCCCATCGCCACCGCATGCCGGAACTCAGGGCGATGCCGACCGTCGCTGGTCCTATGGTGGCGCCCAGCCCGTAGCAGGCGTGCATCCAGGTGATGTGACGGGCGCCGAAACGGCTTGCGGCGTAGGCGTTGAGGCCGGAGTCGACCGCGCCCGATGCGAGTCCGAGGACGACAGTCGCCGCCACCACTGCCCACAACGACGGCGCGAGACCGTAGCCGAGCAGGGCGACCACGGACAGGACGGTGCTTGCGGACAACAGCTGGCCGATGTGCATGCGGGCGAGAATGCGCCCGGTCATGGTGCTCGACAGCACCGCCGCGGCGACCCCGAACGGCAGGAGCAGCCCCAGCGCTCCCAGGGGCTGGTGGAAATCGGCGCTCATGGAGGGCCAGAGGATGCCGAGCACGCCGTCTGGCAGCGCCATGCTCACATAGGCCAGGCAGACGAGAACAACAGGAAACATGGAGTAGTAGCCCTTCGGGCCGCAGGCACGACTCATCCCACGCCCGATGCGGGCTGATGAGCCGAGGGGAAACGCGAATCAGGCGACGCCACCAGGGACGTCGCCGCGTCGTGCCGCGGAACCGAGCGGCACGCGACGACAGGTCACAGCCGAAACCACGTCAGCGCGTGCGGGGTTGCCCGGGTACCCCATCTCCACCCATGCCTGAACCTCCGGCCACTGAGCATACTCCCGAGGTGTCAGCGACGGTTCTGTTCGTCCGATCCCGTCGGGTGCCGAGCGCTCATGTCATCGTGGCAACGACCCGCGACCTCCGACTCCACCCCGGGCCGGTGGGTCCGCGGAATGAACGCGTTCACCGGTCCACGAGGCTGCGCATATGCGGCAGTGCGACGGAACGGAGCAGCGCGGTCCGGGACAGGGAATGCGCGGCGAGCTCGAGGACCGGACCGGACCGGCACGGTAGACGCGGGTCTCGTCCTGCACCGCGAAGTCGCGGTAGACGAGCATCTGGAGCAGCCGGTGCGCGGTTGACTGTGCGACCCCGAGCCGCTCGGCCGCCTCGGCGACTCTGAGCGAGCCCTCGAACCGGAGCATCGTCGCGAGCCGGAGGGCATGGTCGACGCTGGCGATGGCGTACGTCGGCGGAGTCTTCATGAGCAGCCTTTCCGCACAGCGGAATAGCATGTTCTGCTGTCGCCTCGAGGCTCACCCTGAAGCACATGACCGTCACCGAAAGCCCTGTGAAGCCCTGGTCATTCACCGCAGCGATCCGCACTCGAACTGGAAGGGCCTGACCTTCTACCGGCCCAGCAAGAGCACGGAGTACGTGCATATCGGCGCCCTGTTCGGCGAGGCCGGGAAGAACGTCATCGACTGGGACTTGGTCGAGTCCCCGTTCCGGCACCTGATGCGGGTGGCCGTCTCCGTGCGTGAGGGTGTCATCTCCGCGGCGACGCTGCTGAAGCGGCTGCGCTCCGGGTCGCACAAGAACGCCACGTACACCGCCTTCCGCGAGGTCGGCCGCGTGATCCGCACCGTGCAACTGCTGCGTTATCTGACGGACGCGCCGCTGCGTCGGCGGGTGACGGCGGCGGCTAGCAAGGTCGAGTCGTTCAACCGGTTCTCCCAGTGGGTTGGCTTCGGCAACCGCGGCGTCATCGCCGACAACGACCCCGTCGAGCAGGAGAAGGCGACGAAGTTCAACGCGCTGCTCACGAACGCGGTGGTGTTCCACAACGCTCTGACATCGCGGAGATCGTCCGGCAGATGCTGGAGGAGGGCTGGGAGATCGGCCCGGAGGACCTGGCCCACATCTCGCCGTATCTGACCGAGCACATCCAGCGGTTCGGCGAGTACTCAACGCATGAGCTCGGTATCCAGCCCGAGACGTACGACCCGAAGCTCGATGTCGACTTCACCCCGCTGCGCGACCAGGACCTGCCCGCTGCCGGCTTCGGGCAGGCTGCCTGACCTAGCCGCGGCCGGGTCGGCATCACGAAGGGGTCTGGTGAAGGACGCCGTGGACGAGGCCGTGCACGGGCTCGACCAGCGGGTCGCGGCTGCGTGACGGAAAAGGTGCCGCTGCTCGGCGCCGAGGGCTACCACGCGCTGTGGAACGCGCGGGCGCGCACGGCGGCCCGGACGGGCCTGCACATGGCGCGGATTGAGCACCTGCTTAACCGGTACGGCTCGATGACGGAGGAGCTGCTGGACCTCGTCGCCGCCGATCCCGGACTGGGCGAGCCGATCGCCGCCGCGGAGGACTATTTGCGGGCGGAGATCGTGTACGCGGCGTCGCACGAGGGCGCCCGGCATCTGGACGACGTGCTGACGCGGCGCACCCGGATCTCCATCGAGACCTTCGACCGCGGGACGCGCTCCGCGCGCGAGCGCGCGGAGCTGATGGCGACGGTCAGTGTGCCACCGGGCCGGGCGCGAAGCCGCGCGCCCGGCCCGGTGCGCTTACGCGCGGCCGCGCAGCAGCAGCGCGGCCGCCGTGGCCGCGGGAGCCACCATCGCCGCGACGGGCGGCGCCCACACGAGGAGCAGTCCGCCCGCCACGCCGCCCGCGAGCAGGGCGGCGAGGACGGCGGTGCGCAGGCCCGCGTGGGTGCGGCCGCCGCCGGCCAGGCCGGAGACGAGCGACGTGAGGGTGCCGGTCACGAACGTGGTGGTGATCCCGGCCCGGTCCATCCGGCGGGCGGCGGCGGTCTGTAGGCCCATGGCGGCGGCCGACACCAGGATGAGGCCGGCGCCCACGGCGGTGCCGGGGTCGGTGCCCGTCGCCGCCCAGCCGGTCAGGAAGAGCAGGTGCAGGACGAGGGTGCCGTACAGCGCGGCCGAGCCGGTGCGGGCGGGGAGGCGGAAGCCCGCCAGCATGCCCGCCGTGAAGCCGGCGAAGGACGCGGTGCAGCGCAGCACGTCGCCGTGCAGGATCTCCGTCCAGGACTCGCCCCGGCCGGCGGCCATGCCGACCATGACCAGGTTGCCGGTCATGTTGGCGGTGAAGACGCTGCCGAGGCCGAGGAAGGACACCGCGTCGGTGACCCCGGCGGCGAGGATGAGGAGCAGGATTGCGAGGTCGGTACGGCGGTGAGCGGCCCGCGCCGGAGAGGGGGGATGATCTCTCCGGCGCGGGCCGGGTCGCGCCGGGGGCCCCGTCGGGGCCGTGGTGGAGGCGGCGGTCACGCGGACTGTACGGCGACCTTCCGCTCGAAGGCCGCCAGCGCCGCGGCACCGACCGCCTTGTCCTGCTCGCCGTTGCCGCCGCTGACGCCGACGGCACCGATCACCTGGCCCTCGTACACCACCGGGAAGCCGCCGACGAACGCGGCGAAGCGGCCGGGGTGCATGTGCTGGATGCCGAACGCCTCGTTGCCGGGCAGGGCCGGGCCCTTCGGCTCCTCGTTGAACAGGTGGGTGGCGCGCTGGTGGCCCGCGGCCGTGAACGCCTTCGCTATGGCGATCTCGACGCCCGTCAGCCGGGCGCCGGTCATCCGGTGCAGGGCGACCGGGTGGGCGCCGTCGTCGGCGATGCAGATGGTCTGCTTGACGCCAATCCGGGCGGCCTCGGCCTCGGCGGCCTCCAGCGTGATCAGGGCGTCCTCGAGGGTCAGGCGCTGGACGGTGTGCATGGTTCTCCCGTCGGGTGGGGGTGGTTCAGGCGCTTTCGTACGGGCCGTCGTCAGGCCAGGACGTTGCAGTACACGGTCTTGGTGTCGGTGAGGAAGTCGAGCGCGGTGCGGCCCCCCTCGGGGAAGGCGCCGGAGCTGGAGGCGCCCCAGCCCCCGAAGGGGGGTGCCACGCCGTTGCCGGTGGTGCGCTCGTTCACCTTGACAAGTCCGCAGCGGGCCTCGCGGACGAAGCGGCCCGCGGTGGCCAGGTCGCGGGTGTGGACGGCGGTGACGAGGCGGTGGTCGTCGGCGTTGATCTCGGCCAGGGCCTGGTCCGGGCCATCGATGGGGACGACGGACAGCAGCGGGCCGAAGATCTCGCCGGTGATCGCCGGATGGTCGGCCGGTACGTCCGTGAGCACTGTGGGAAGCAGCCAGTGGCCGGCCGGGTCGGTGCCGGGGGCGAGGGTGCCCTGGCCGGCGATCTTGGCCCCGGCGGCCGTCGCGGAGTCCAGGAGGGCGGTGACGCGGTCCCGCTGCGCCGCTGTGGCCGCGGGGCCCATCGCCGCGGCCGGGTCGTCGCCGCGGCCCGCGGTCAGCTTCGCGGCCAGGTCGGCCAGCAGCTCCGTGAACTCCGCCGCCACCGCGCGGTCCACCAGCACCCGGTCCGTCGCCGTGCACACCTGGCCGGTGAGCCCGAAAGCGCCCGCGGCGACCTCGGCGGCGGCGCGCGGCAGATCCGCGTCCGCGCAGACCAGAGCGGCGTTGTGGCCACCCAGCTCGAACTGGACGCGCACCCCGGGCCGCACCGCGCGGTGCAGCGCGGCGCCGGTGCGGTCCGAGCCGGTGAACGTGACCGCGCGTACCTCCGGGGCGCCGGCCAGCGCCGCCATGGCCTCCGGGTCGTCGCCCTGGACGACGCGCAGCGCCTCCTCGGGCACACCGCCGCGGTGGCAGGCGGCGGCCAGCCGCTCGCCCGCGCCCGGCGTGACCGGCGACGGCTTGAAGACGACGGTGTTGCCGGCCGCCAGCGCCGGAGCGATCTTGCGGGCGGCGAGGGACAACGGGAAGTTCCACGGGGTGATGGCCACGACGACGCCGAGCGGCACCCGCAGCGTCCACGCGGACACCCCGGCCGACTCCGCGGGGTAGGTGCTGCCCTCGGCGAGGAAGGCGAGCTGCGCGGCCAGCCGGAACTGCTCGACGGTTTTGGCGACCTCGGTGCGGGCGGCACCGAGCAGCTTGCCCTCCTCCCGGGAGATCAGCTCGGCCAGCTCCGCCGACTCGGCGGCCAGCTGGGCCGCGCCGCCGTGCAGCGCCTCGGCCCGCTTGCCCGCCGGGGCGGCGGACCAGCCGGCGAAGGCGCTTTGGGCACTACGCACTGCCTCCGCGGCGTCCGCGGGGCCAGCGGCCGGCACCTCGGTGACCAGTTCAGATGGGTTTGCCGGGTTATAGGACCTGAGCGCCCTCATGGAGTGGCCCTGGGGGTGGTCTGGTGCACAAGTAGGTTTCCCGTCAAGATGACCTCCACGTCCTCGTCGGCCGTGACCCGGCGTCGCTGGCTCGTATCGCTGTCTTCGTACGACCCAGCATTCGCCGCGCACGGCCAGGCCGCTTCGTACAAACCGCATTTTCGCCGCAGGAGGATGTAGGCAGATGGCACAAGACGTACTGCACAAGAGGGGCCACGAACAGGGGCTTACGGTCGAGTCGCTGCTGGCCGAGCCAGTGCTGCGCGGGCGGCTGCTCGGCGGCAAGGCGGGGCTGAGGCGTCCGGTCACCTGGTGCCTGCCGCTGGCCGAGCTGCCGCCGGGACCCGGCCCGCAGCGGCTGGCGGCCGGGGCGGACCTGGTCGGGATAGCCGTATACGCGACGGCCGCCGAGCTGGTCGCCGCGCACGACTGCCGGCGGCTGCTGGCCGGGCTCGCGGCGCGCGGGGCGGCCGTGGTGCTGGCCCGGCTGCGGCCGGGGACCGAGCCGGACTTCGGCCCGCTGATGCGGGGGGCGGACAGCGCCGGGCTGCCGCTCGTCCGGCTGGCGCCGGAGGCCGACTACCACCGCGTCAGCCGGCTGGTGGCGGTCAAGGCGATCGCCGACACGGCGCACGTGCTGGAGTACAGCGTGCGCGTGCACCGCACCCTCGGCGAGGTCTTCGCCGCCGGCTCCGGACTGCCCGCGCTGGCCCGGGCCATGGCCACGCTCTCCGGCGGCTCGGTGATGATCACGGACCAGCACGGCGAGCTGCTGGCCCGGGCCGAGCGCGACCGGGCGGCCTCCGACGCGGAGTGGCAGGAGCTGTCAAAGGCGGTGCACGAGCAACAGGGATACGCCGCCGAGCCGGTGGACGACCCGCCGGCCGACTATACGTCCGACCACGCGTCCGGGCACGGCCATCCGGGTGCCCACGACCTCGTCGCCGCCGCGCCCTGGGGCGAGCGGCTGCACGTCGTCACCGCACCGGTGCGGGTGGCCGGCGAGCCGTACGGCACCGTCGCCGTCGTCGAGCCCGTGCTGCCGCCCGGGGAGCACGCGCTGGCCCAGCACCGGGTGATCGTCGAGCAGGGCGCGCCGCTGGTGGCGTCCGAGATCCTGCGGCAGCGCTCGGTCACCGAGGCGGAGGAGCGCTCCCGGGACGACTTCCTGGACACGCTGGTGCACGGGCGGTTCACCGACGCGCATGAGCTCCGGGCCCGCTCCCGGCACTACCGGTTCGACACCGAGGCGGCGCACGCCGTTTTCGTCGTCCCGATGCAGGCGGTCGGCCCGGCCGCGTGGGCGCAGTCGCTGCCGCGCGCGGTGGGCGCGCTGCGCGGGATGTCGGGCTTCACGATGGCGGCGCTGATGGGTCACCTGCTGGTGGTCGTGGCGGAGTTCGGCGATCTGGGCGAGAAGGCGGAGCTGCGGCGCTTCGGACGGCAGCTGCACCGGCTGGTGGCGGATCGTACGGACGGCGCGGCGCAGGTGGCGTACGGACGGGCGGCGCAGGGCGCGGCGGGGGTGGCCGCGGGCTACCGCGAGGCGCGGATCGCGCTGGAGCTGTCGGGGCGGGTGCCGGTGCCGGAGGTGTGCGGGTACGAGGAGCTGCGGGTGTTCGCGGCGGTCGAGGCGGCCGCGAACTCCGCGCAGGGGCGGGAGTTCGCGGCCGAGGTGCTGGAGCCGCTGCGGCGGGCTGATGGGCAGAGCGGGAATCTGGAGGAGGTCGTGCTGGCGTATATCGCGGAGTCCGGGAATTTGAATGCCGCTGCGCGGCGGCTGCAATTGCATCGGAACACGATGCTGTACAAGTTGGAGCGGGCGTCGCGGGCTTTGCAGATGGATGTGCGGTCGGCGGAGACCCAGTTCACGGTGTGGCTGGCCCACCGCATCGAAACCCTCAACGATTCCCTGCGAGTTCTACAGGCCGAGTTGTCGCCGCCGGCGTAGGTGTTGCGGTCAGCCTCTTCGCACGGCTGCGCCGCCCGGTGGCTCGGGCCACCCCTCTTTGGGCGGCTGGGCCGCCCAGAGGGCGGGGGTCGGCTCGTGGGCGGGGGGTCGGCTCGTGGGCCTCTTTGCCCGCCCGTCCCGTTGTGTGCGCCACGGTCAGTCCCGGTGCCGGAAATGTTGGCGGCCGCCGGAGGCTGTGCCCACCCGTTCCGCCCCCCGGGCGGACCCGTTTGCCCACAGCCCTGGGCGCCGCTGCGCCCAAAGCCTGGGCGACCCCTGCCGTACCCACAGCCTTGGGCGCTACCCGCTCCTCAAGTGGACCGGTTGCCCACAGTCTTGATGTCCATCGCCCCTCTGGCGGGCCGATTGCCCGCAGACGGGGTGGTGCCGCCTGTCTTTGGGGCGGCGAAGAGTGGCGGCTGCGCGAGCTGCTGCGGCCCGGCGGCCGGCTCGTCATCGTCGGCGCCGGCTTCGTCGGCTCGGAGGTGGCCTCGACCGCGGTGGCCCGCGGCGTCACGCCGGTGGTCATCGAGCAGGCGGCGGTGCCGCTGGAGCGGGTGCTGGGCGCCGAGATGGGGCAGTTCTGCGCGGACCTCCAGCGGGCGAACGGGGTGGAGCTGCACACCGGGCAGGCCGTCAGTTCGGTACGGACCACCGCTGACGGCGTCGTGGTGCGCACGGACGGCGGGCTCGAGGTGACGGGCGACGCGGTCGTCATCGCTGTCGGCGCGCAGCCGAACACGGATGTCGCGCGCGCCTCCGGGATCTCCGTCTCCAACGGCGTGCTGGTCGACGAGCACTGCCGCACCAGCATCGAGGGCGTCTACGCCGCCGGCGACGTGGCCAACCACCGCCACCCGCTCTATGACCGCTGGCTGCGCGTCGAGCACTTCGACAACGCCAACAAGCAGGCCATGGCCGCCGCCAAGAACATCCTCGGCGGGGCGGTGGTGTACGACGACCCGCACTGGTTCTGGTCCGACCAGTTCGGCCTCAACCTCCAGCACTGCGGCGACGCCCACGGCTGGGACCGCCTCGTCGTGCGCGGCTCGGTCGCCGAGAGCGACTTCATCGCCTTCTACCTCGCCGGCGGCGTGCTGCGGGCGGCCTTCACGGCCGAGCGGGGCGGCGACGTGTACGCGGCGAAGGAGCTGATCGCGCGTCAGGCGGCCCCCGATCCGCGGCGGCTGGCGGACGAGGACGTGGACCTGATGGACCTCATGGACGAGTTGCCGGAGGCCGCGGAGGCCGCCCCGTCGGGAGGGAACTGACCATGGAGAGCGAGACGACCTTGGAGAGGGAGAGGGCCGTGGAGTATGTGAGGGTGGCCCGCTCCGGGCAGGTCCCGGAGGGCGTCGTACGCCGCTTCTTCGTCGACGACCTGGAACTCGCGGTGTCCCGCTTCGAGGGACGCGTGTACGTCAGCGCCAACTACTGCACCCACCTGGCCTGCCACCTCTCCGCGGGCAAGGTCACCGAGGACGGCCTGATGTGCTCCTGCCACGGCAGCATCTTCGACTGGGACACCGGCGAGCCGCTGTCCCCGCCGGCCCTCAAGCCGATCAAGGTGTACCCGGTCCGTGAGGAGAACGGCGAGATCCTGGTCGGGGGCCTGGAGGGCTGACGGTGCGGCCGGTGTCCCAGCACCACCGGCCGCGTACGCCACAAGCACGTCCCGTTCCGCGGACCCAGCGCCCCGACCGGGCGCGCTGCGCTTCCGGTCGCCGGGCTGCCCGCGGTAGCGGGGTCCGAGGAGTATCCGAGCAGAGATCACCGCTACGGCGTTCAGTTTCCTGAACGCTTCGGGCTCACTGGTCAGTGGCGGCCTTGGCGGAACGGGCTGTACGCCTCGAAGGGGTCCTTGTCGGTTTCCCCGCGCTGTCGGCGCTCGGCCTGCTCCAGCCGCCACGCAGCCCGCTGCACTCGCGCCAACGATGCTGGTCTCTCCCGGTTGCGACCCCTCCAGAGGTGATGACGGCCCGGCCGACGATCTGCTTGGCCGGGTCCTTGCCCCGGTTGCGAACCCGCCAGGGCCGACGGCGACGTGCACAAGGCTACGGGCCAGGTCTGGCGGTACACGTTGCAGGCTCTTGCTCTATGACCACACTCTGGTGTGCTCTCCTGGAGTCGCTTATCATCCGAGAACTGATTGAGGGCGTGACCTCGCGGCTGCGCGGACCTATAACGGCCCGCCGCTTCCCAGGGGTTACACCGTCTCAGCCAACCATCGTGCTTCGGTGGTCGGGCTGAGGCGGCATGTCTCGGAACGGCCACCCTCACAGAAGGATGTCGGCCGTTGAGTCCCGGACCTTTGACGCGCCTCTTGCTCGTCGCCCTGGCAACTGTCCTGTCTCTGCTAGTCGCAGTCATCGCTGGTGTGCTGTCTTGGGCAGCGGACGGAAGCATGCCACGCGCAGTGCTCTGCGGCGGCGGGGCTTTCGTCGTATGGATGGCCCTCTCCATCTCCCTGTACTCAGCTCTGGGCTTGCTCGACAGGGGCGTCGGGCAGGGAAGATGTGTAGCGCAGCCGACCGGGGTGCTCGCCGTGCTTTCCCGATAGACCGGGCAGGGACCTGGGGGTTGCGCAGCCAGATCAGGCGGCTCTTGGGCCGCTCCATCTTCACCAGCAGGTCGTGCAGGGGCACCAGGCGGGGATGGATGCGGCCGGTGCCGTCGTCCAGGAGCACGGCGAGTTGGTCGGCGAGCGTGCAGCGTTCGCAGAGGCGTCCGCCCAGCAGTATGCCCTCGAATCCGCACCGGTCGCAGAAGAAGGTGCGGGTGATGCCGGCGCGGTCGCGGCGGATAGCGGTCCCGTCCAGGGCCTTGCCGGGAAGAAGCCGTGTGGTGCCGCAGTCGGGGCACTGCCCGGGGTGTGCATGGCCCGTTCGAAGCAGGTACGGCAGATCGGCCCGTCGCTCCACTCGGCGGCCTTGGCTGCCCGTCGGCCGCAGCGTGTGCAGTCGCGGACGTGCCGGCGCTCGTATTGCTCGCGGTTGCTCGCGGTTGCTGTAGGCGGGGCTCATGACTCCGGGGTGAGGCGGACGCGCTTGGGCCGTCGGGCGGACAGGTCGATCGGAGCCTCTTCGCCGGCTGCCCGGCGGGCCGGGAGGCCGGCTGGAAGCTCGCCCGCGTGCTCACCGGCGAGCTGGGGGAGGAGTGGCTCGACACCTACGAGGCCGAGCGCCGTCCCAACGCGGATTTCTACACCGGCCTCGCGGTCGGCCTGGGCCGCGTCATCAAGCAGGAGGCGACGCCGCAGGAGATCGAGGCGATGAACACCATCCCCGAGAACACCGTCACGCCGTGGGAGCCACCGTTGACCGCCCCGCCGGTGCTGGCCGGAGGCTGGCTGAATGGCGAGCAGGGCGATGGCAGCGCCATCGGCCGGATGGTGCCACAGCCGATCTGCGGCGACGCCGTGGGCGCGATGGCCCGCCTCGACGACCTGCTGCCCGACGGCTTTGTGCTGCTCGGCGCCGACCTTGATCCGGCCACGCGGGCCGACCTTCTCCTCGTCGACGGCGACCCACTTGAGGACATAGTCGTACTGCGCGACCCGTCACGTCTCGCGGTGATCGTGAAGGACGGTCGTATCGTCAAGTCCACGCATCGCGGGCTACTCCTCGGGCGGCTGGCTGGCGCACGACCTGGCCGCGCACCTGGAGCGGACCGGCGCCCCCGTCACCGCGCTGCTGTTGAACCACTGCACGGCCGACCCGGCGGCGCCTTTGTCAGGGTCAAGTCCAGGGGTTCGACGGGAGTTCGGGCCGGAGGCACTGCTCAACTACCAGGAGGTGAAGTCGATCCACCGGTGACCACCGCGCATCGGTTGTAGCCGCGCGCTCCCCGTGAACGGCGGGAAGTTCCACTACTGCCGACAAGACCGGTGGGTCATGACCGCTCAGGGGATCCTGGCGACGCCGACGTGGAAGCCACTGCGCTCGGGTGCCGGTGCCGGGTTTTCCCGGTACCACTCGGTGGCGGACACCAGCCCCGGTGCCACGAGTTCCAGTCCCTCGAAGAAGGGCTCGACCTCACTTTTGGTACGCAACCGCAGCGGGATCGCGGCCTTCTTGTACGCGGCCTCGATCTTCCCCTCCCACTCAGGATGCTGGTCGGCCGTCCCGTGCGAGAGGAGCAGGAAGCTGCCTGAAGGAAGTGCTGTCACGAGGGTGCGCACGATGCCGTACGGATCCTGGTCATCGGGCAGGAAATGCAGCAGGGCGAACAGGGACAGGGCGACGGGGCGTTTGAAGTCGAGCTGCTCACTGGCGCGTTCCAGGATGACCGCGGGCTGCCGCACATCCGCGTGGAGGAAGTCGGTCACCCCCTCCGGGGTGCTGGTCAGCCGCGCTTCCGCGTGACGCAGGACAATCGAGTCGTTGTCCACGTAGACGATCCGGGCGGCGGGCGCTATCGCCTGCACGGTCTCGTGCAGGTTGGGTGCGGTGGGGATGCCGGAGCCGATGTCGAGGAACTGGTCGACGTCGTTCTTCGCCAGCCAGGCGACGGCGCGGTGCATGAACGCCCGGTTCCGGACCGCGTTGCCACGAGTCTCCTCGGGCAGTGCCTCGCATACGTTCTGGTCGATGGCGTAGTTGTCCTTCCCGCCCAGCAACCAGTCGTAGACGCGGGCGGGGTGAGGTTTGCCGGCGTCGGTGCCGGCACGGGATATATCGGTCACGGGACTTCGTGCGCGGAACCCCGGACGCGATGGGTGCAAGCCCATCCGCCCCTGGTCGCATAGGTGTTGTCAGCGCCCGCCGAGACTGTCCAGGGCTGTAGGCCGGAAAGGTTCACCGGCTCGCGACGCCCGGTGCGACACGCCCCCACCCTGCCGCCGGGAGGTGCCCCAACGCGGCGTTGCCGCATCGCCCACGTACGTCCCGTACGAGGACGATGCTCCGCAGAAGATTGTAGCGTACGCTCTATACGGCGCGCACCTCGTCCCCACCATCGCGCTGGCTGGGCCATCCGGAACAGGCGGTGTTCGCAAGGCGGGTGCCGGTGCCGGGCCGTCGGAGCTACCGCTGGTCGCCGCTGTGGGGGATCGGATCAGGCGGTGTGGCTGACGGATCCGGGGCGGTGAGATTCTGGTGTCCTATGACGCGCAGCAGTTCGAGCTGTCCCACGGCATCGCTGCCCGGGCGGGGGGTGAAGACGAGCAGCCGCTGGTCCTGCCGGGCGGTGGCGAGTACTTCGCAGTCGATGGAGACGATGCCGACGGCGGGGTGGACGATGCGCTTGCGGTCGCTGCGGCGTACGGCGACGTCATGGCGCTCCCACAGATCGTCGAACTCGCTGCTGGCGGCGCGCAGGGCGCCCACCAGCTTCGCGGCCTGCGGGTCCCGGGGACGTAGCGCGACCGCGGCGCGCAGGTCGGCGACCTGAACCCGGCTCTGGTGTTCGTGGTCCTCACCGGGGTAGAGCGCCCGGGTGGCCGACTGGGTGAACCATCGGTAGATGAAGTTGCGGGCGAGCCCGGTGTATGCGGTCTGCTCGCCGAGCAGTGCGACCGCCATCCTGTTCTGTGCGAGGACCTCACCCAGGTCGGAGACGACCTGGGCAGGCAGTTCCGTGAGCGCGTCCAGCAGTCGCAGCAGGCCCGGGCTGACATGGTCGTCGGCGGCGAAGGCGGGTGGAGAGTGGTGACCGGCCAGGTGGAACAGGTGGTCGCGTTCGTCGATACCCAGCCGCAGCGCTCGGGAGAGCGCGGTGAGCATCTGCGGTGACGGCTGCGGACCGCGAGCCTGCTCCAGCCGGATGTAGTAGTCCGGGGACATCCCCGCGAGCTGGGCGACCTCGTGCCGACGCAGCCCCGGGGTCCGTCGGCGTGCGCCTGTGGGAAGGCCCACGTCGGCGGGGGTCAGCAGCTCGCGGCGGCGCCGCAGGAAGCCCGCGAGCTCCTTCTTGTCCATGCATCCGAGTATGAGCCTCTCGGGCGCGGGCAGGGAGGGACTGCCGATACCTGTCTTCGCGGGTCTCTCCCGGACCGGTGCGTGCCGCCGCACCGTGGTGGGGCGAGCCCATCGCACCGAGCCAACCGAGTAGAGGGAAGAACCTGATGAAGATCCTCGTCACCGGCGCCACCGGAACCGTCGGCGGCCATGTCGCCCGACAGCTCTCCGGCAGCGGCCACCAGCTCGTGGCCCTGATCCGTGACCCGTCCAAGGCCGACCTGCCCGCCGACATCACGATCGTCGAGGGTGACCTGACCGACGCCTCCGCCGTGCGCCGAGCCTTGGACGGCACCGACCGGGCGTTCCTCAACATGGCCGACGACAACGGGGCCGTCTTCGCCGACGCTGCCGCCGAGGCCGGGCTGGGACACACCGTGCTGCTCTCCTCCTTCGCCGCGGTCACCGAACTGCCCTCCGGCCCGGCGAACATCATCACCGCCCGCCACCAGGCGGGGGAGCAGGCCCTCATGCAGGCCGGTGTGCCCTCGACGTCGCTGCGGGCAGCCGGGTTCGACTACAACATCCTGATGTGGGTCGCCGGCGCCGCCGACGGTGTCGTGCGCGCCCCGAACGCGGACGTGAAGCTCCCGGTGGTCGACCCGGCCGACATCGCCGCCGCGGCCGTCGCCGTACTCACCGCCACCGACCCGAAGCCCGGGGCATACTCGATCACCGGGCCGCAGCGCCTGTCCGTGCGCGACCAGGTCGCCATCATCAACGAGACACTGCACCGCTCGTACACCGTGCAGGAGATCAGCCAGGCCGAGGCGGCCACGGCGGCGTTTGCGCACGGCACCCCGGACTTCGTCACCACCTCCGTGCTGGAGACCATGGGCCCCGGCGCGGCCGTACTCGTCCCCAGCGGTGACGTCCAGACCCTGACCGGCAAGCCGGCCCGGCCCTTCCGGGCTTGGGTCGCCGACAACGCCAAGGCCATCGCGTGACAGCGCAGATGGCAGGAGTCAGGTTGCCTGGACTGTGGTGTTGGTGATGGAGGGGGACGTGTCTGCCGCGGTTGCGGTTGCTGTGCCGGTGCGTGCGAGGAGGAGTCCTGCGACGCCTTGCAGAAAGGTTTCGGAGACCAGTTCGGGGTCGAAGAGGCAACCGGCGGCCATGGCACCGTCCCTGAGCATCACGAGGTGCCGGGCTGCCGGGGCGGCTGGTGCGTCGCTGGTCTGTGCCAGCAGGTCCGTGATGGTGTTCAGGAACCACTGGCGGTGAGCCAGGATGAATTGGTGGATCGGGTGGGCGGGATCGGGGTATTCGGCTGCCGCGTTGAGGAAGGCGCAGCCGTGGAAACCGGGGGACAGGATGCCCTGGGTGATGGATTCGGCGACGGCCTGGACCTTGCCGACGGCTGACTCGCTGCTTGCCTGGGCGGCGGCGACCTGTCCTCGGATTCCCTGGTCGGCCTGGTTAATGGCGGGACCGAACGTTCTCTCTCGCCGTGCACATGTGTCCGTGCCGGGCGAGGCGGCGGCGTCCAGGTCCACGTGGAACAGGGGCGGCCCTCCGCACCTCGAAGCAGCACCTCCGCACCTCGAAGCAACAGTCGAACCGAAAGGCCACGCCATGCGAATTCGCATCCCCCGTCGCGTCGCACTTGCTGCCGGCGCCCTCGTTCTGCTCGGTGCGACCACCGCTCCGGGCGTGGCGCTGGCGACCGACGACGGGTCCTCTGCCGCATCCGCTTCCCCGAAGCCGACCGTTGTCCTCGTCCATGGAGCGTGGGCGGATTCCTCCAGCTGGCCGTCGGTGATGGAGCGACTGCGCAAGGACGGCTATCCGGTGCGAGCCATCGCCAATCCGCTGCGGGGGCTCGCCAGCGACACTGCCTACGTTTCCAGTTACCTGTCCACGATCGACGGCCCCGTGGTGCTGGTCGGCCATTCCTACGGCGGTGCCGTGATCACCAACTCCGCCGCTTCGGACCCCGATGTGAAGGCCCTGGTCTACGTCGCCGGCTTCATCCCCGCGAAGGGTGAGACGGTGGGCGATCTGGCTGCCAAGTCCTCACCGCCCATCCCGCTCATCTCGACCGCCATCCCGGGCGGTACGGACGTGTCCATCGACCCGGCCCACTTCCGGGAGGTCTTCGCCGGCGATGTCGACGAGACCACAGCCGCCAATCTGGCAGCGGTCCAGCGGCCCGCCAACACCGAAGCGGTCTCCGAAGCCGGCGTTGAGGAAGCGTTCCGCACCATCCCCTCCTGGAGCCTGATCACCCGCCAGGACCACGCGATCGCTCCCGACGTCCAGCGTTTCATGTCCAAGCGAGCCGGTTCGCACACCGAAGAGGTCAACGCCTCCCACGCCGTGATGATCAGTCGCCCCGGCGCGGTCACGCACATGATCGAGGATGCTGCCCGCGACACCCGGTGAAACCACCGCGTTGAACCCCGAGGCGAACCCGCCTCTCCGACGCTGTCACAAAGTGCGGCGGTGGGTGCCTCGGGGCCGCCACGGGCTGCCCCCAACCCCGGCGGCGTGCGTGGTGGCGACTACTACATCCCGGGCGGACAATGGGCCGTCAATTCCCGGTTCGACACGGGAAATCAGCTCGATGCCGCGCCTCGCCCACACCGGCGACCGCGGACGCGCACGCCGGTGGTCGGCCGGTGGCGTGGCCGTCCATGGAACCTGAATCTCGCCGGTCGGTCCGCCGTGGAACCCCGACGGTCACACCGGTGGGGACCGACCGCGGTTGTCGGTACCGCACGGCGTGATACCTGACTCACATGTCGGCCGGCTCGGTGTAGGAGGGCGCGGCGTGGGCTTTGAGGAGTCCTTCGACTCCGCGTAGGAAGGTCTCGCATACCAGTGCGGGGTCGAAGAGGCAGCCGGCGGCCATCGCGCCATCCCGCATCATCACGAAATGGCGGGCGGCGGGTTCCGCGGGCTGCTCTCGGATCTTGGCCAGAAGTTCGGTGATGGTGTCGAGGAACCACTGGCGGTGCGCGAGGACGGCCTGGTGTACCGGGTGATCGGGGTCGGGGTACTCGGCGACGGCGTTGAGGAAGGCACACCCTCGGAAGCCGGGGGACCGGATGCCCTCGGCGATGGACGCACTGATGGTCCGGATGGTGTCGGCGGCCGGGAGCCCCGCGGCGACGGCCGCGTCGGCCTGGCCGCGTATGGCGCGGTCGGCCTCGTTCAGGTAGGCGACGACGAGGCTTTCCTTGCTCGGGAAGTGGCGGTAGAAGGTGGCCCGTGTCACCTGGGCTTCCGCGACGATGCGGTCGACGCCGACGGCGTGGATCCCTTCCGCGTAGAACACCCGGATGGCCGTCTTGAGCAGCCGGGACCGGGCTTCGGACGGCCTGCTTTCGGATTCGCTGCGCACCATGCTGTCATTCTAGGTGTAGAACGTTCGGTCTTGACAAGGTGCGACGTTTCTTGCCAGGCTACGAAACAGAACGTTCAGTCTCGCAGAGCCGGGCGTCCAGTGGCTCATCGCGTTCGGCGGTGGCCCGGTCCGTCACCCGCCCTGGCGCCGGCAGGACCGGGCGATCGCGCCGGTCCGGGAGACATACGGCGGGCCCGATCGTGAACGCCGACCGCGGGAAGCCCTGAACTTCTTTCTCCTTCGCATATCCACCGAAAGGATCAACGTGACCACCATTGCTGCTCCGTCCGGTACCACCGGGACGGCTTCTGCCCTGCGGCAGCTGTACTTCGTCCGGTTCGCGTTCGCCATCGTCTGGGCCCTGGTGATGTTCACCATGGCCTCGAAGCTCAGCCCGGTCGCGATCGTGCTGCTGGTGCTGTATCCGCTGTTCGACGTGGGTGCGGCCGTCGTCGACGCGAACGCGTCGCGCACCACTCGATCGCCGGTGCTGCTCTACGTGAACATGGCGGTCAGCTTTGTCGCGGCCGTCGGCGTGGGCATCGCCTCCGCGTCCGGCATTCCGGCGGTGCTGCGGGTGTGGGGAGCCTGGGCGATCGTGTCCGGGCTGGTCCAGCTGATCGTGGCCGTTCCCCGTCGCAAGATGGGTGGCCAGTGGCCGATGATCCTCAGCGGCGGTATCTCGGTCCTGGCCGGTGCGTCGTTCGTCGCGTCGGCCGGCGCGGACAAGCCCACGCTCACCAGCGCGATCGGCTACGCCATCCCGGGCGGCGTCTTCTTCCTCATCTCGGCCCTGCGCCTGGGCCGCGCCGCCAAGGAAGACTGACATGGACGACCACACGTACGACGTCATCGTGATCGGTGCGGGTCCGGTCGGGGAGAACGTCGCCGACCGGGTGGTGCAAGGCGGGTTGAGTGCCGCCATCGTCGAGCGGGACCTGGTCGGTGGCGAGTGCTCCTACTGGGCCTGCATGCCGACCAAGGCGCTGCTGCGGAGCACGGCCGCGCTTCGGGCGGCCCGGCACGTGCCGGGATCGCGTGAGGCGGTGACCGGTGACCTGGACGTCACGGCCGTGCTCCGCCGTCGTGACTCCTTCTCCTCGCACTGGAAGGACGACGGGCAGGTGTCCTGGCTCGACTCGGCCGGGATCACGCTGTACAGGGGCCAGGGGCGGATCCGTCCCGACCGGGTCGTCGAGGTCACCGATGAGGCAGGTGTCGCGACGTCCCTGACCGCGCGGCATGCGGTCGTGATCGCGACGGGCAGCGCCGCGCTGCTGCCGGACATCCCCGGTCTGCGCGAGGCGGAGCCGTGGAGCAGCCGGGAAGCCGCCGCCGCAAGTGCGGTACCGGGTCGGCTCGCCGTCATCGGCGGCGGCGTCGTGGCGTCGGAGATGGCGACGGCGTTCGCCGCCCTGGGATCGTCCGTGACGATGCTGGCCCGTGACGGTGTCCTGCCGCTCGCGGAGCCGTTCGCCGGAGAACGGGTCACCGAGTCGTTGCGGGAAGCCGGTGTCTCGGTGCTTCTCGGCGCGGAGGCCGGGACCGTGAAGCGCGACGGCGACGGTACGGTGCACATCACGCTCACCACCGGCGAGGACGTCGAAGCCGACGAGGTCCTCGTCGCGGTCGGCCGCGCACCGAACACCCAGAACATGGGGCTCGGCACCGTCGGTCTGACGCCGGGTGCCTGGCTCGCGGTGGACGACACGCTGCGGGTGGTCGGAGATGACGGGGCGCCGCTGGCCGGCGGGTGGCTGTACGCCGCCGGTGATGTCAACCGGCGCGTGCTGCTGACTCACCAGGGCAAGTACCAGGCCCGTGCGGTGGGTGATGTCATCGTGGCGCGTGCCAAGGGCGAGGCGGTCGACGACAGCCCGTGGGGCCGCCACGTGGCCACGGCCGACGAGCGTGCGGTGCCTCAAGTGGTCTTCACCGAACCGGAGATCGCCTCGGTGGGACTGACGGCGGCCGCGGCCGAGACCGCCGGGTTCCGGATCCGCGTCGTCGACTACGACCTGGGTGCCGTCGCGGGATCGGTCCTGCACGCCGACGGATACCGGGGGCAGGCCCGCATGGTCGTCGACGAGGACCGCAAGGTGATCGTCGGCTTCACGCTCGTGGGTCCCGATGTGGCGGAACTGCTGCACGCCGCGACGATCGCGGTCGTCGGTGAGGTGCCCCTCGACCGGCTGTGGCACGCGGTTCCGGCGTTTCCCACCGTCAGCGAGGTGTGGCTGCGGCTGCTGGAAGCGTACGGCCACTGATCGCCCGGCCGATGTCTCGTCCCGACGCGACCGCGACGGGACGAGAAGGCGGTTTGGGGCCGGCAGCTCGACACGACATACGACGCACCACCGCGGGCCTGTCCTGTCGCCGCCACCGATGTCTGATGCGGCTGGTGGCTGTATCCGGCCACGCGCCGCCGTCAGTGAGGCCGAGGTCGAGGCCTCCGTCTCGACCGACCTGGACACCGTCCGCGCCGTACGGCGGCAGATCTTCTCCTGGTTCCGCACGGCCCGGTCGGCGGGGGCCGTTTGACGTGCCGTCACCTTGCCTACGTGGATCCCGCGGAGCCGTTCGACGGGCTCCTCGTGGCCCCCGGGTTGTACCGTCGGCCCTGGGCGCCCCCGGCACCAGCGGTACGGCACCGTGGACGCCGACGGGTTCGGCGTCCTGGCCCACCGGGAGTCGCCCGTGCGCGACGTGGCCACGGGAGCCACCCGGTTCAGCACAGTCGCGGCGGACGTCCTGCCCACGATGCCAAGGCTTGGGTCGAACGGATGCGGCGGAGATGAACGCAACCCGTCTGCCCTCGATGGTGCGAGGGCAGACGGCATGTGTTGAGTCCGGTCAGCGAGTGGGCAACTCGAACCCGAGTGTGGCCAGGGCCTCCTCGGCAGCCTGCATATCCTGCTCGTAGCTGCCACCGGAGATCCCGAGACCCCCGACGCACTGGCCGTTGTCGATGATCGGGTAGCCGCCGCCCACGGCCATCACACGCGGGTGGCCGCCCAGCGGCGCGATGCGCTGGTTGGCCAGGTAGTCGTTCCACACATGGGTCGGGGTGTGGAACGACGCCGCGGTCCACGCCTTGTCCACGGCGACTTCGGCGGTGAGGAAGGGCGCATCGTCGGCGCGGTCGAATGCCTTCTGTTGACGATCGGACCGATCTCGTTCTTCCACCGGTTGTGCTGGTAGACGGCCGCGTACAGGGCGTCGCTGTCCGACTCGTCCTCGAACCGGCGCATCCACACGTAGCCGTCCTCGTCCTGGTCGTCGATGAAGGAGGCGGTCACGTTCATACCCTGCGCGGTCTGGAACGGGATGATCACCTCTTCCATGTATCGGACCCACTCCTCGCGGCGTCCGGCCTTGGTCTGGTAGCGGCGGATTTCGTAGTACATGGTGCTGCTCCGGGGCAGGTGCGAGGGTCAGTTGACGGTGAGAACGAGCTTTCCGCGGGTGCGGTTGGTCTCGCCCAGGCGGTGGGCCTCCGCGGCCTCTTCCAGTGCGAAGGAGCGCTCCACCTCGACGCGGACCTTGCCGGAGTCGACCAGACCGGCGATCGTGTGCAGGGCGGTGGCGTCCGGCTCCACCAGAAACGGGCTGGTGCGCACCCCGGCTTGCCCGGCCACGGTGGCAAGACGCTCCGAAACACCGCCGGGAATCGCGACGACCAGGCCGCCGGGACGAGTCACCGACACAGAACGTGCGTCGGTGTCATCCAGGGTGCCGATCAAGTCGATGACGACGTCGATGTCGCCGGTGACGTCCTCGAACGGCTGCCGGGTGTAGTCGATGACCTCGTCCGCACCCAGTTCCTTGAGCCAGGCGTGCCGGGGTTCGCGGGCGGTCGCCACCACCTCGGCGCCGAGGTGCCTGGCGAACTGCACCGCCAGGTGCCCGACGCCGCCGGCCGCCGCATGCACGAGGACGCGCTGCCCGGCCTTCACACCGGCGGTGTCGACCAATGCCTGCCACGCGGTGAGCGCGGCGAGAGGCAGGCCCGCGGCCTCGACGTGACCGACCGAGGCCGGCTTGCGGGCGAAGTGGCGGGAGGGCGCCGTAACGAACTCGGCGTAGGCACCGGCGGCCCTCGGGAACCAGGGCATGCCATAGACCTCGTCACCGGGCGCGAGTGTGGTGACGCCGAAGCCGACCTCCTCGACGACGCCGGAGACGTCCCAGCCCAGGATCATCGGCAGCGTCTGCAACCCGGCCATCCCCTGGCCCGCACGGGTCTTCCAGTCCACCGGGTTGATCCCGGCGGCGTGCACACGCACCAGCACCTCGGTCGGCAGGGGCTCGGGCCGGGCGACCCGCTCGGCGGTCAGCACCTCGGGCCCGCCGAATTCCCTGATGGTGACAGCACGCATGGTGTGCTCGCTCATGCTTCCTCGCTCATATCCGTTTCGTGGGTTCTCGTGCCGGACCGCGGCCCGGCGAGATCCACTCTGGCGTGTGCCCGCTGCGGCGGGTGAGTGGCCTGAGGGACACCTGTCGTACCATTCCGGCCATGCCACATCATGTTGCCGTCCTCGCTCTCGACGGGGTCCTGCCGCTGGATCTGGGCATCCCGGCCCGGGTGTTCAACGAGGCGTGTACCTCCGACGGGACCCGTCTCTACTCCGTGAGCACCTTCTCGCCCGGAGGCCGTACGGTCCGTACGCACGAGGATTTCCGGATCCTCGTCGACCACGACGAGTCCGTGCTGAAGACCGCGGACACCGTGGTGATTGCCACCCAGGAGCCCGGTGAGCACCTGCTGGCCACGGGGACACTGCCGGGCGACCTTGCCGCGACGCTGGATCGGATACGGCCGCGGACCCGCATCGTGAGCCTGTGCACCTCGGCCTTTCTCCTCGCGGCAGCCGGTCTGCTCGACGGCCTGCGAGCCACCACCCACTGGGCGCTGTGCGACACCTTCGCGGAGCTGTTCCCCGACGTCGAGGTCGATCCGAACGTGCTGTTCGTCGACAACGGGCGCATCCTGACGTCCGCCGGCGGGGCCGCGGGCATCGACATGTGCCTTCACCTGGTGCGTCGGGATCACGGAGCGGCCATCGCGGCGGCCGCGGCACGCCGGTGTGTGGCAGCCCCGTGGCGCGAGGGCGGGCAGGCCCAGTTCATCGAGCACTCGGTCCCCCGAGACGCCGACCGGTCCACCTCGGCAACCCGGCAGTGGGCACTGAAACGGCTGGCGGAACCGATCACGCTGGAGGACATGGCACGGCACGCGCACATGAGCGTACGCACCTTCACCCGCCGGTTCCGGAGCGAGGCAGGCATCAGCCCACTCAAGTGGCTGGCCCAGCGCCGGCTGGCACACGCGCGCCTGCTCCTGGAGTCCACCGACCTGCCCGTCGCACGGATTGCCACCGCCTGCGGCTTCGGCGACCCGGTCGCCCTGCGCAAACAGTTCCACACCCACCTGGGCCTGTCCCCGGTGGCCTACCGCCGCGCCCACAACGCACCGGAGCCGACGACAGCGCGGTGACTGTCCAGAGGGCCGACGGCCCGACCCCGCCGGGCGGAGTGCCCCCGACAACCTTCACCGGACCGACGCCGCACTCGGCGCCGGGCCGCAGCCCTGGCCGAATCTTCCTGACCGGTATCGTCGCCCTGCGCTGATCAGCTCCCGGCGAGGGCGTTGATCAGGTTGTGGGGTGTGCCGTCGCCCAACATCACGTGAAGATCGGGGGCCCCGGCGTTGGACGCGACGCTGCGCACGAACATGGCCCGCTCGTATTCGGTGAGCGCGGTCTCGATGTCGTCGGGGTGTGCGGCGATGGCCTTGCCCAGTTCGGCGCCGTCGTACAGGGCCAGGTTGGCGCCTTCGCCGTTGGGGGCCGCGAGGTGTGCCGCGTCGCCGAGCAGGGTCACCCCCGGTGTCCGATCCCACTGGTGCTCGACGGGCAGGGTGTGGATGTTGCGCAGGATCGGCGCGGTCTCGCCGTCGGTGATCAGCGCGGTGAGCTCCGGCGCCCAGCCGTCGAACTCCCGTGCGATCTGTGCGGTGGCCGCGGCGGGGTCGGCGAAATCGATGCCGGTGAACCAGTCCTGCGGCCTGGCGAGAATCACCCAGGTGTGGAGGTTCCCGCCGCGCTCTCGGTGAGCCAGTATCCCCTTCCCCGGCTCGAGCACCATCATCGTTCCGCCGCCGACGGTTTTCGCGCTGGTCGGGTGCAGGTTGTCGCCTTCGAACAGGTGGGTCTCGATGAACGAGACGCCGGTGTACTCGGGTGTCGCTCCGGAAAGCAGTGGCCGGACTCGGGACCAGGCGCCGTCGGCGCCGACCAGCAGGCTCGTGGTGGCGGCAGTGCCGTTGGCGAAGGCCACCTCATGGCGGCCGTCGCCGAGGGCGCGGACGCCGCTGACCTTGTGGCCCCACCGGACGGTGCCGGCCGGGAGCGAGTCGAGCAGCATCTGCCGCAGTTCGCCGCGCTGCACCTCGGGCTTGCCACCCGTACCGTCGTCGGGCACGTCCAGCAGTACGTTCCCGTCCCGGTCCAGAAGCCGCATCGCCTGGCGTCCCGCCAGGATGATCTTGCGGAACTCCTCGGTCAGGCCCGCCGTCTGAAGCGCCGGCTGGCCGTTGTAGTCGCGGATGTCGAGCAGACCGCCCTGAGTGCGCGTCGACGGGGAGGATTCCGCCTCGTAGACCGTGGACGGGACGCCGTGCACGTGCAGCACGCGGGACAGCGCCAGGCCGCCCAGACCTGCTCCGACGATCGTGACCGGTGTCGTCATGGGTTTCCTCCCGAAGTCGCAGGACCGATCCTGATTGGATCGTCGCTCCAACAAGCTAGCACGACGTTGGAGTGGCGATCCATTCATGCGATGATGAGGACCATGAGGAAGAAGACCGCGACGCGATCCCAGCGGGCCCCGCGGCGCACGGACAGCCTGTCCAGAGAGCTGATCATCCAGACCGCGATCGAGCTTCTGGACAGCCGTGGCGAGAGCGCGTTGACCCTGCGCGCGCTCACCGTTCGCCTCAGCACCGGCTACGGAGCGATCTACCACCACGTCGCGGACAAGAGCGACCTGCTCGCGGCCGCCACCGACGACATCATCACCCGCGTACTGTCCGGCGCCGGCATGGATACGGACCCGCGGGAAACCCTGCGCCACCTCGCCCTGGGCCTGTTCGACGCGATCGACGCACACCCCTGGGTCGGGGCAGAACTCTCCCGGCAACCGTGGCGACCCGCTCTGCTGGACTTCTACGAGAGCATCGCCAGACTGCTGGACGCACTGGCCATCCCCGAACGATCGCGCTTCGACGCGGCCGGCACGCTCATGAACTACGTCCTCGGCGTCGCCGTGCAGAACGCCGCGAACGCCCGGCGCCTCGCCGACAGTGACACGGACCGAGCGACTTTCCTGGACACCGCTGCCGCGCAATGGGCGCAAGTGAACCCCAGCCGGTACCCGTTCGTCCACGCGGCGGCGGCGCAACTGCGCGAGCACGACGATCGCGAGCAATTCCTCGCCGGTGTCGACATCTTTCTGACAGGTATCGCCGCCCTGCGCCAGTCTTCCGAGTCTTGAATACGGTTCAGATATGAGGCGAGGCGTGACGGATTTCGTCACCGGTCGCTGGATGCTTTGCGGTCCGGACCCGGCGTGGGTCGCGCGAACTACCTGCGGGGCGGCCGAACCCCGTCCGGGAGCGTCCCGGGCGACTCTCGTGGCGGAAAGGTGTGCGGCCTGCCCGGGCGTCAGTCGAGCAGCCCCGCCTCCTGCGCCAGCACCGCCGCCTGGACGCGGTTGGTGCAGTCAGTGCGGGTGAGGATGCTGCTGATGTGGGACTTGACCGTGCTGGAGCTCAGATGGAGCTGTGCGGCGATCTCGGCGTTGGAGAGGCCGGTGCCCAGCAGCCGGAGGACGTCCCGTTCGGCCGGTGTCAGGTCCGCGATCCGACGTGACGCGGCGTCGGTGCCGTGGCTCAGCCGGGTCCGGAAGTCGACGAGTTGGCGGGTGACCTGCGGGGCGAGGACGGGTTCTCCGGCGGCGGCGCGGCGTACGGCGTCGATGAGGTCGCGAGGGCCGGTGTCCTTGAGGAGGTAGCCGTGGGCCCCGGCGCGCAGGGCGCTGGTGACGGTCGATTCCTCGCCGAAGGCCGTCAGCATCACCACCCGGGTGCGGGACGAGTGCCGGGTGATCTCGGCGACGGCGGTGATGCCGTCCCCGGGCATGCGGACGTCGAGGAGGGCGACGTCGACGGGGTGGGCGCGGCAGGCTTCGACGGCCTCACGGGCGTTCTGTGCCTCGGCCACGATACGGACCTCGTCGTCGGTCTCCAGGATCAGCCGGATCCCGGCGCGCATCAGCGCCTCGTCGTCGGCGATCAGGACTCGGATCATCGGTTCAGTGTAGGACCGCCATGATCAGCAGGGCGATGGTGGTGCCGACCGTCGGCAGCAACACCAGTATCGCCACGCAGCCGCCGCCCAGGAGGCGGGGCCACGTGAGGACCTCCGTGGACAGCGGTGGTCGGGAGCCCGCCCCGCCGGACACCGGCCTGGGCGAAGTGGCGTACACGGGCGGCGAGTCGGGCCGGAGGGGTATCCGCGCGGAGAGGACGAAGCCGCCCTCCGGGCGCGGTCCGGCGTGGAGTGCGCCCCCGAGCAGGCTGATCCTTTCCTGGAGGCCGATGAGTCCACTGCGGTTCCCGTCCCCGGGCGGACGGGGCACCGGCGGGGCATCGTTGACGACGGTGATGACCACCGTTTCCCCTTCGTCGTGGAACGTCACACGGACAGGCGCGCCGGGTGCGTGCTTCAGTGCGTTGGTGAGTCCTTCGCGGGTGACACGGTGGACGGCCTGACGGGTGCGGGCGTCCGTGCCCGTCTGCCCGGTCGCGTTCCAGTGCAGTTCGGCGTCGGCCCCAGCGCTCCGGGCATCCGCGACCAGGGCCGAGAGGGACTCGTGGGTCCCCCGCTCGCCGATG
The DNA here is from genome assembly GCF_024519315.1 of Streptomyces malaysiensis subsp. samsunensis. Taxonomy (GTDB): domain Bacteria; phylum Actinomycetota; class Actinomycetes; order Streptomycetales; family Streptomycetaceae; genus Streptomyces; species Streptomyces malaysiensis. The sequence goes on from NZ_JANIIC010000046.1 coordinate 91,544, forward strand.
TTCTCGCCGGACGGGTGACGGAGGACGCCGAGGATGCCGCGCAGTTCGTCCATGGCCGTTCCGGCGGTGGTGTGCAGGAGTTCGGCCTGGGAGGCCAGCGGGGGCGCCTGTCGTTCGGCGGCGAGCTGGAGGGCTCCGGCGTGCACGGAGATGAGGAGGATGCGGTGGCCGAGCAGATCGTGCATCTCGGAGGCGATGCGCGCCCGTTCCTCCATGCGGGCCGTCTCGTCGGTGAGCAAGCGGGCCTGTTCGAGGTAGGCGTTGCGTTCCCGCAGCAGCCTCGTCAGCGGGCGGCGACGCCCCAGCATTATGCCGGACAGCGCGGGCAGCAGGATGAACAGCGCAGCCACGCCGGCGCCGACGGCCAGGTACGGCATCTTCGGGAGTCCGCTGAGGGATTGGGCGGCAATTGACAGGAGCGCGGCGCCGGCAGCGCTCGCCCCGACCACTGCCCAGGCGCGCCGTGCGGGGGTGATGCGGCGCACGGCGGACCACACGACGCACGGCACCACCACCATCGCCCACACGTTGTCCCCGGCGATCAACGGCACGCAGCACAGCACCGTGAGGGTCGGGTACATCCGCCGCGCGGGCACGAGCAGCGCCGCCCACACCCCCAGGAGGGCCACCGACACCGGGTGGGCGGGCGGAACCAGCGGAACCGGCGCCAGCGAGCACAGCAGGACCAGGCCGGCGAGTACGGACTCGGTGACGACCGTCCGTCGGGGCGCGGTGCGCACCGCCTCCCGGATCGCGGCGGCCTCGCGGCGCGCCCGACTCCAAAGTCGCACTGCCGGGCTCATGGTTTCCTCCGTGTGGTGTGGATGCCGTTCTCAACCGCTGCTCTGGTCAAACGCGTTGGCGGACCACCGCGGCCTCAGGACGCCTGGGCCGCTCCGCCCGGGACCCGGAGCTCCGGCTCCGCCCGCAGCCCGGCGACGTCCGCCCCGCACTCGGTCAGCACACGCTCGATCTCCGCCGCGGATTCCGCGTCCGTCCCTTTCTCGTCCAGCAGCGCGGCCAGCAGATGGGTCGTGCCGACTGTGGACGAGCCCTGGGCGGAGGCGGTGAGCTCCGTGACGTGCAGGAGCCGCCGGCCGGAGTCGCCGGTGTCGCCGGCCTCCGGGGGCTCCCCCTCCGCGACCCCGGTGGTGGGAAGCAGTACCCGGGTGACAGCATCCTGCCGTACGCCGTGCCGGCGAAGGAGTTCCGCCCCCCGGTTCGCCTCCGTCAGCTTCTCGGGCAGCTCACGCCCCGCGACGGTCAACGACCGCTCCAACGCCAGAATACTCAGCAGCACATCGACGGGTTCCACCTCCGACGCCCCGCGCCGCACCGCCTTCCGTTGTGCCTCCGAGTGCACCACGCCCACGACCGCGGAGCCGAATCCGGCACCGCCCCCGAATATCCAGGCAGTGAAGTTCCGGGTCAGCGGATTACCGCTCTTGCCGAACGTCCCCGCCTTGCGCAGCACCAACACCGCAGTGGGCTCCGGCGCTTCGTCGCTCTCCCGCAACGCGTCGAGCGCCCTTGGGACAGCCGAGACGTCCAGCTTCTTCACCGCCATGGCCTCGCGGGCACGCGTATCGGGCAGCTCGACCAGCGCGCGCGCCACATGGCGGACGCGCACCGAAATGGTGCCCTCCTCCCGTGCGGCCTCCAGCGCCTTGCGCAGACAGGTCCGCAACGCACCGGTCATCGGCGGGAGTTCGAGACTTTTCTTCTCTTCCTCCTTTTTCTTCCGGTTCTTCCGGCGCAGCCTCTTGGCCTCCTCCTGCCGGACCACCCGCCAGAAGGCGTCGATCTCGCGCTCGTCGTCCGGGCTTCCCACCACACCGTCACCCGCGTCGTCGCTGACCCACACGGATGTCCCCCGGCACCCGATCGAACCGCCGAGCGAGCCGGCGGCCCTCATCCCGGGTGCGATCGCGGAACCCGCGGCCCAGTCACCCGACACGAGCGCATACAGCACGCTTTCCGTACCGACGTCCTCGCGTTCCTGCTTGTCCACCGCGCGCATCGCCTCCAGTAACAGCTTGACGACGTCCCTCTCGAACTCGGTGGTCACACCGGCGTTGCGGTCGGACATTCGCTGATCCATCCCTGCCTCCCTCTCCGTGGTGTTACCTGCTGAGGAGGACGCTAGTGCGCGTTTTCCGGCTCCGCGTCGCCTGACCGGCCATGCCTCAGGTCCGATCGGCCGGGTTCTTCCGTCCGGGCGGACGAGAGGAGGCTTTGCGGTGCGGGCCCAAGTGGGTCGCCCTGCCGCTGGGGTGGCCGCTGCTGCGTTACGCGCGGACGGCAGACGACGGTCGATCGTGAACCCGACCGAGTCCCGTGGCGGCGACAACGCCGCCCGGTTCCGCGTAGAACCGGTCGGCGTCCAGCGGGGGTGGCAAGGGCGGCGCGGAGCAGGCCAACAGCGGCGGTGACACCAAGGAGGGCGCGCGCTCGACGACCGCCTCGGGCGGGGCGGACGAGGTCGCGAGCAAGGCACAACCGCTGGCGCCCAGCCGTGCCGCGGCGACGAGATGCTGGTCACCGTGGTGCACCGGTTCGCCGGGCAGCAGGACGACCGCCTGCTGGCCACCGACTCGAACGAGGGCACCGAGCCATGCTGGGTCACCTCGTACCGGGCCGTGAGGCCCGGTGAGCAAAGGCGAGGACGACGCGGAGAGTGGGCAGTGTTGCGCGAATTGTGCTCGTGACCCTCGCCTCGGTCACCGGACTCCTGGTCCGCGGCGCGGGGCCGTCGGTCCGTAGTGCACCTGGAAGCTGACGGTCCGCCGGTTGCCGAAGTCTGCGATCACGGAGTAGGGCGAGAACTCGCGGATCGGCTCGTGCGCCCATTCTGCAAGGAACGAGCGGGACTGTCGCAGTAGATCGCGGTCCTCGTGCTGGACGCGCAGTGTGTGCGGGCGTAGTTGAGCGACTTCGTGGTAGCGGCCCAGTCGGCGCTGCCAGAGGGTCAGTTGGTCGCCGTCGTCGATCGCCACCAGTCGCCGCCGCGCCAGCCGGGCGAGCACGGTGAGCGGAACCCCGCCGATGGCGTCGAACGTGCAATCGGACTGTCGGCGGCGCCGCGCGTCGAGCCCTGCGATGTCCACGATCCGTACCCAGCGGATCCGCAGGTTCGCGGCGCTGCCGCCGTGGCGGCGCAGATGGGCGCGCGTCCGCGCCCCGCGCCCCGAAGACGAGGAATACCAGGCCGTGGCCTACGAAGCGGTGCAGATCCTGTTCGACGCGGTCGCCGGCTTCGGGCTGACCGACGAGCGCGCCATCGACGCGGTCCGAGCCCTGCGCACCATCATCCACGGCTTCGCCGGCCTCGAAAGCGCCGATGCCTTCCAGATGGAGCGCGACCCCGCCGACAGCTACCGGTTCGTCGTCGACATGCTCATCAACAGCATGCGCGCAGAGGCCGCCATCAGCGGGCCCGACACCGCGCCGCTCCATGTCGGGGAGGGACCATGACCCAGGCCGCCGACTCTCCGAACCGCACCAACGCCGCCTCCGGGCTGCGGTTCCTGACCGAACTGATCGGCTGGACGGCCACCCCATGGGCGCTGCACCGGATCGACTGGGCGGTCGCGATCGCCGCGCTGGTCCTGCTGATCGGAATGCCGGCCGTCGTCGGGACACCCGGCGACCGCCCCTTCGACCCGCCGGTGGCTATCCCCGGCGCGGCGATGCTCCTGCTCGTGCTCCTCGAAGTGGCCGCCGCAGCGGTGGCACCGTGGTTCGCGTGGCCCACGTGGGCGGCGGTCGTCGCGACCGGGCTGGCCGCGACGTCCGTCGTGCTCGAACAGCCTCGCTGGCGTTGGCTGTTGCGCCA
>NZ_JANIIC010000047.1 GCF_024519315.1 Streptomyces malaysiensis subsp. samsunensis
GATGAGTACGCGAAGCACTACAACCAACACCGGCCGCGCCGATCCCTCGGACAACGGGCGCCGAACCGACTCACCGAACCCGGACCACCCACCGCCACCGACAACACTCGCATCCATCGACGCGATCGACTCGGCGGCATCATCCTCGAATACACGCAGGTCGCATAGGGTGACACCGTTTTCGACACCCACACCCTTCACGACGCCCGCCATCCCACCTGTTGCTCCCGCTCACTGCCAATAGCCGCTTGGCACACTATTTACATGGCCACCCTTGCGGACTGTCCCTTTACAGCGCCGCAGATCCCGCTACGGCGCTCACGCCCTGGGAGTGCCCTATCTACCGGCGGACACCAAGGGGCTTTGCCGCGTCTTGACACAAGCCCTCCACTGCGGCCAGGACACCCGCGCGCGAGCCGTCTGCGAAAACTGGCCGGAGAGATCCTCGCCGGTCCGCCCGCCCCCTGTCGCATGGGGAGCACGACACCGTGCTCCCACCGCGAAAGGCGCTCAAGAGCCGACAAGGGCCCTTTATGCCTCTCGATGTAGAGAGCATCCGAATCGATGGGGTGGCCCCAGGGGCCTACGGTTGACGACGACACACAGGGGCGCGGTACGGCGCCGCAGGTCTACCGGATCGGGTGACGGACGAATCGGGCACCGTTGACACGTCTGCGAGTTGGGAGCACGAGGGCTCCCAGAGGGCTCCCACTTGCTCCCACTCGGGAAATGGTTAAGGCCGCCTCCGCTACCCGCGGAAACGGCCTTCGACCTGCGAAAAAGCTGGTCGGGACGACAGGATTTGAACCTGCGACCCCTTGACCCCCAGTCAAGTGCGCTACCAAGCTGCGCCACGTCCCGGTGCTCGTTCGGTTTAGGCTTTCCCTCGCCGACCGCGCATGAAGAACAATACCGCACTTCAGGGGGTGGTCGCTGCCACCCGGGGTGGAGATCGGGAGCCCGGCGGGACCAGCTGGGGTGTTTACTCTGCGGGAGTGCGTGGTCGCCCTTCGTCACTCAGGGGGTAGTGGAGGGCGGCGGCGTGGGGTTGACTTGAAGCTGGGTTTAAGTTGCACGCTCGGTCTATGACCTTCATCGACGTTCACACCGCATATGGATACGACGATCTTCCGCGGCTGATGAGCCTCATGACCGGGGACGAGAAGCATGGGCCGGCCGCTACCTCGACGCTTGATGTGCTCTGGGTGCTCTACGACCGGGTGCTGCGGGTCTCGCCGGGGGCCGTGGATGATGTGGATCGGGATCGGTTTCTGCTGTCCAAGGGGCACGGGCCGATGGCGTACTACGCCGTGCTCGCCGCCAAGGGGTTCTTCCCCGAATCGCTGCTGGCGGGGTTCGGGGCGTATGACTCGCCGTTGGGGCACCATCCGGATCGGGTGCTCGTGCCGGGCGTGGAGATCAGCAGTGGTTCGCTGGGGCACGGGCTGCCGCTGGGCGTGGGGAGTGCGCTCGGGTTGCGGGCGCGGGGGCTCTCCGGGGCGGCGGTGTGGGTGCTGATCGGCGACGCCGAGCTGGACGAGGGCAGCAATCACGAGGCGATCGCTTACGCGGGGGCCGTCGGGCTGGAGCGGCTGCATACGGTCGTGGTCGACAACGCCTCCGCCAGCCATGTCCGGCCCGGGGGCATCGCCGCGCGCTTCGAGGCCGCGGGCTGGTCCACGGTGACCGTGGACGGGCGTGATCATCAGGCGTTGTACGAGGCGTACACCGCGCCGCACGCGGGGCGGCCGCGTGCCGTTGTGGCCCAGGTCGAGGCCAAGGTCTGATTCGTTTCCAGGGTGAGAGGAACTGTTCTCATGGACACTATGCGTGAGCGTTTCGCCTCTGTCGTTTCCCGGCTTCTGGACGACGACCCCCGGCTGGCCGTCGTGCTGGCGGAGATCGGCAAGGACGGGTTCACGGACGCGGCCCGGGCGCATCCCGACCGGGTGATCAATGTCGGCATCCGCGAGCAGTTGCTGGTCGGCGTCGGCGGTGGACTGGCCCTGACCGGGATGCGGCCGATTCTGCACACCTTTGCCAGCTTTCTGGTCGAGCGGCCGTTTGAGCAGGTCAAGCTCGACTTCGGGCATCAGGGCGTGGGCGGGGTGCTGGTGAGCGCGGCCGGTTCGTACGACTGGCCGGCGGGCGGCTACACCCATATGGCCCCCGGCGATGTGGCCCTGCTGGACACGCTCGACGGTTGGACCATCCATGTGCCCGGCCATCCGGACGAGGCCGAGACCCTGCTGCGGGACGCGGTCGCGGCCGGTGACGACTCGGTGTACGTACGGCTGTCGGCGCACGCCAACTCCGCCCTGCGGGACATCGCCCCCGGCCGCTTCCTGACCGTACGGGAGGGGCGCGGCGGTGTGGTGATCGCGGTCGGGCCGATGCTCGACGGCGTGCTCACGGCCGTCGAGGGGCTGGATGTGACCGTGCTGTACGCCACCACGGTGCGGCCCTTCGACGGGCGGACGCTACGTGCGGCGGCCGGGGCGGGGGCGGCGGGCGCCGTCGACGTCGTGCTGGTCGAGCCGTATCTCGCGGGCACCTCGACCGCCGCCGCCAATGACGCGCTCGCCGATCGCCCGCATCGGGTGCTCGGCCTGGGCATCCCCCGGCGCGAGCTGCGCCGCTACGGCACGATCGACGAGCATCTGGCGGGGCGGGGGCTGGACCCGGCGTCGTTGCGGGAGCGCATCTCCGGCTTTCTGCGCTGAGGGGGTGGCTCCCACCGGGCCCTCGGTTCGCCTGCCGGGCCTCCGGTTCGCCCCCGCTTCGACTCCAGGGCCCTCGGTTCGTCCACCGGTGCCCCCGGTTCGCCCGCCAGGGCCCTCGGTTCATCCGCCGGGCCTCCGGTTCGCCCGCCGGGGCCCGCTTCGCCCGCCGGGGCTCTCTGGTTCAGAGGTGTTTTTCCAGCCAGGTCAGCAGGTCCTGCTGGACCTCGTCCCGGTTGGTCTCGTTGAGGATCTCGTGCCGAGCCCCCTGGTATCCCTTCCAGCTCAACTCGCGCGTACCGCCGTAGCGGAAGTCCTCCAGGAGTTCGTGGACGAGCGTCATCCCCTGGTTGCACGGGTCCTCGGTGCCCACCGCCAGATGCACGGGCAGCGTGGCCGGGATACGGGCCTGGTGGCGCGGGTCGTTGATCTTGCGGACGCCGCGGACCCAGTCCAGGGACAGTCCGGCGCTGAACGCGAAGCCGCACCGTTCGTCCGCCGCGTACGCGGCCACCTCCGCCGCGTCGCGCGACAGCCACTCGAAACCCGTCCTGTCCGGAACGGACTCGTACGGGTCGTTGAACGAGGCGAAGAGGGTCGGGGTGAAGGTGGAGGGGCCGGTCCGGCCGCCTTCCGCGATCTCCCGCGCGATGCCCTCCAGCGCCTCCTCGGTCTCGGTCCCAGGCAGTGAGCGGAAGGTTCCGGAGAGGATCAGCCCGGCCAGTTCCTCGCCGTACTCCTGGGCGCAGTCGCGGGCCAGCATCGAGCCCATGCTGTGGCCGAGCAGGACCAGCGGCACGCCGGGGTGCGCGGCTCGCGTTCGGTCACCGATGGTGCGCAGGTCCGAGACGATCGCCCGCCAGCCGTCGCCCTCCTCGCCCACGACGCCGAAGCCGCCCGTCGACTCGGCGGTGGCTCCGTGGCCGCGGTGGTCCGAGGCGACCACCGCGTAGCCGTGTGCGGCGAGGAAGCGGGCGAACCGGTCGTAGCGCCGCGCGTGTTCGGCCGCGCCGTGCGCGATCTGGACGATCGCACGTACGGTGTCGCCGTTCTCCGGCAGCCAGCTGTAGGTCGCGACCCGCACTCCGTCGGGCATGGGCAGATGGTCGGTGCGGTGGGTGATACCGCCGTCGGGCATGCCGTCTCATCTCCTGTCTCCTGGTGCGAATCGGTCGGGTGGGAATCAGTCGCGTGTGAATCGGTCACCGTATTGGTCGGGTGCCTTCGGTCTTCGATGTGTATCGGTCGAGTACTGATCGGTCGGGTGCGAATTGACGCGGCGCGAAGGGATGTAGACGCCCACTCTCCCTTTGCCCGGCCCGCAAGCCAAGGGCATCGACGCGGTCCTGTCCTCCGGGGGCGTGGGTGTGTAACGATCAAGCACTCAGCACCGCGTACCAACTCCTGCTCCATGCAACTCCCTTGCTCCAGGAGGACCGTTGGATTCGCACGACGCTTCGCTTGCCGCCCTCTCAGCAGACGCCTCCGCCCTCTCGCGGCGGCGTTTTCTCCAGGCCGCCGCCGTGGGCACCGCCGCCGCCACCGCGGCCACACTGCCGTTCGAAACGACCGCCGCAGCGGCTGCCCGGCCGGGTTCGCTCTCCTTCACGGCCGCCACCAACGGCGCCGCGACCCTCTCCCCGTCCGGTGACCGCCTTATAGCCGAGGTCCAGAACGTCCTGTGGTCGGTCGCCCGTAAGGGCGGCGAGGCCGTGGCACTCACGCCGGCCGATCTGGAGCCCACTCGGCCGGTCTACTCGCCCGATGGAAAGCAGCTGGCCATCTGCGCCTACCGGGGCGGCGGATTCCATATCTGGACGCTGCGTCCCAACGGCTCCGGTTTGCGACAGCGAACGGACGGACCGTGGGACGACCGCGGTCCGGCCTGGTCACCCGACGGCACCCGGATCGCCTTCGCCTCCGAGCGCGGCGGCGACCCCGTGGCGGGCAGCCCGTACCGGATCTGGGTGCTGGCGGTGGCCACCGGTGAGCTCACCCGGCTCTCGGGGGTGGACGGCCAGGACGGGCCGCTCCAGGACGGCGCCTGGGAGGACTTCGACCCCGTCTGGTCCCCGGACGGCGAACGGGTGCTGTTCGTGCGCGGCGCGCTCTCCGGGACGACGCTGAACGCCCGTACGGTCGCCTCCGTACGGGCCGACGGCAGCGGTCCGGTCACGGCCGAGCACACCGATCCCACCGCCGACGCCCAGGTGATGACGCCATCCGTGTCGGCGGACGGCCGGCTCGCGTATCTGCGCACCACGGCCGCCCCCGCCGCCTCCTGCACGCTGGTCGTGGCCGGGGAGCCGGTGGCCATAACGGGCGATGTGCAGCCCGTGCCGCCCCGCTGGGTTTCGCGGGAGGAGTTGCTGCTCACCGTCGACGGGCGGTTCCGGGTGTTCCAAGTGCCCGAGGCGGTACGCTCCGGCTCGGCCGTCGGCGACGGTAAGGACGCCGATGACAAGGACGCTGCCCATAAGGACACTGCCGGTGAGGACACTGCCGGTGAGGACGTTTCCTCCGAGGGTGCCGCCCGTAAGGGCCTCGCGTACGAGGAGATCCCCTTCTCCGCCACCCTCCCCGTCGACCGGCCCCGGTATCGCGTCAAGCGGTACGACTTCGACGGCGGCGGGGCGCGCCCGGTGCGCGGGCTGCATATGCCCGCGCTCTCTCCTGACGGCCGTAAGGTCGCCTTCGCCGCCCTCAACTCCCTCTGGGTCGCCGATGCTTCCGGCGGGCGCGCTCCGCGCCGGGTCGTACGGGCGGCCCCCACGCGGTATCTGCTGGCTCCCACGTGGACGCCCGACGGGCGCGCCCTGGTGTACGCCGACGACCGCGACGGGCTGCTGGCCGTGCGCCGCCGGGACCTCGCCTCGGGCGAGGAGACCGTGCTGGCCTCCGGCGGCAGGGTGCATCCGGCGCTCTCCTCGGACGGCAAGCGGCTCGTCAGTGTCGACATGTCGGGAAACCTGGTCCTGCGCGATCTCGACGCCGGTACGGAACGGGTGCTCGCCGCCCCGATGGGCGCCGGAGGGCTGCCCGGCCGACCGAGCTGGTCGCCCGACGGCCGCTATGTCGCCCTGTGCGATCGCAACCGGCTGAACCAGCGGTTCCGCGAGGGCTACAACCTGATCCGGGTGATCGACACCGACAGTGGTAAGGCCAGACAGCACGCCGTCGCACCGCACACCTCCCTCTCCGACCGCTATGACTCCGGGCCGGTCTGGTCCCCCGATGGCCGCCATATGGCGCTCATCGTCGAGTCCGCCCTATGGCTGCTGCCCGTAAGGGCGGACGGCACCCCCGACGGCGCGCCGCGCCGGCTGACCGACGAGGCCGCCGACCACCCCTCCTGGTCCGGGGACTCGCGCCACGTCCTGTATCTCTCGGCGGGCCGGCTGCGGCTGCTGGACGTCGAGAGCGGCACCGCCCGCACGGTCCGCGTCCCGCTGGACCACCGGCGGCCGCGTCCCGCGGACACCGTCGTCCACGCCGGGCGGTTCTGGGACGGCACCGGGGGCGAGGGCGACTCCGGCCGTAACAGCCGTAAGGGCGGCACGGTCCGCGAGGACGTGGACATCGTGGTGCGCGGCGGACGCATCGCCGCCGTGGAGGCGCACCGGGCCGGGCGGCCCGCGAAGCGGCGCGTGGACGCCTCCGGCCACACCGTCGTGCCGGGGCTCTGGGACGCCCATACGCACCCGTGGCAGTACACCTATGGCGGCCGTCAGACCGCCTTGCAGCTCGCCTACGGCATCACCACCGCGGTCTCCCTCGGCGGCTTCGCCTATGAGCAGGCGCGCCTCAGGGAGGCCGTCGCGGCGGGCGCCCTGGCCGGGCCGCGACTGCTGGCCACCGGCGAGCTGCTGGACGGACCGCGCGTCGCGTACAGCATGGGCCGCGCACACCGCACCCGGGACGGTCTGCGGCGCTCTCTGGAGCGCGGCGCCGCGCTCGACTGGGACTTCGTCAAGACGTATGTGCGGGCGCCGGGATGGATCATGGAGGAGGCGGCCCGGTTCGCGCATGAGCGGCTCGGCGTGCGCACCGGCAGCCATCTGTGCTCCCCGGGCATACAGCTCGGACAGGACCTGACGACGCATCTACAGGCCACCCAGCGGCTGGAGTACGGCCACGCCACGACGGCGACCGGGCACTCCTACCAGGACCTGACGGAGATCTACACCGCGACCTCCGACTTCCGGCTCATCGCCACGCCGTTCACGGCCTCCCCCCTGGTGGGGGCGGACCCCTCGCTCGCGGAGGACGAGCGGGTCACCCGGCTGATGCCGCCGTGGGACACCGCGCTCGTACAGCAACTCGCCGGGACGCCCCCGACGCCCGGCCAACTGACCACGCTGCGCACCGAGGTCGGGGTGTATCAACGGATTCTCGCCGGGGGTGGGGTGGTGGCCCTGGGGACGGACCAGCCGTTGGTGCCGGTGGGCCTCCATCTGCATCTGGCGCTGCGCGCCCTGCACCGGTTCGGGCTGTCGCCGGAGGAGGCGCTGCGCACCGCGACCGTCCTGCCCGCGCGGGCCTTCGGCGCCGACCGCGACCTCGGGACCCTGGAGGTCGGCAAGCTGGCGGATCTGACGGTTGTGGACGGCGATCCCTTCACGGACTTCGACACGCTGATACGGACGGTGTCGGTGCTGCGGGGCGGGTTGCCGTACGAGCAGCGCGAGCTGGTCGAGTCCTTCCCGGGGACCGCTGCCGCGACGGCACCGCACGGGGAGAACTGGGCGCACGGGCGGTCGGCGGAGGAGTGGCTGGAGGTGGGGCGACAGCTGCGGCGGGACTCGTGCTGCGCGGTGGACGGCTGAGGGCGCTGGGGGACGGCCAAGGGCGCTGAGGGTGGCTGAGGGCGCTGGGGGCGGCTGAGGGGTGGGCGGGGCTCCGGTCCCCGGTCCACCCGGTCCCTGGCTTCCTGGAGTCCCGGCTCACTGGGGTCCCGCACCGGGTCCCCGCCACGCGCCGGTCCCGGCCTGGCTCCGGTCCTTGGCTGGCTCCGGTCCGCGCCCGGCCCGCCCCGGCCAGGGAGCCCTGGCCCGGTCCCTGAGCCCTGGCCCGGCTCCTGAGCCCTGGCTCAAGGGCGCGCCCGCGCACGGCCAAGGCGCCCTCGGCCCTCGCCCCAGCCCAAGGGCGCCCTTACGCCACTCCCCCGGTCCGCGTCCCCGCGGAGGCCATGCCGAGCCAGGTGTGCGGGTTGCCCTCCCAGCACCAGCCCAGCTTCGGTGCCTTCTGGCTGATCCAGATCGCCGGGACCCGGCGGTCACCGCACCGTGAACCGCCCAACGAGAAGCACTTGTTCTTGACCAGCGCCTGTGGGAAGTGGGTGATGAGCGCGATTCCCTCCTCGATGGTGAGCAGGGAGCGGTCCCGTCCGGCGATGGCCTTCATGGCGTCGTGGGGCACCGCGCCGCAGAACTCCTCTCCGCGTTCGATGTCGAACAGCAGATAGGCGTCCGGGGCGGGAAGCGGTGTCTCCTGGGTGGCGACGAACCGTTCGAGGGAGCCGGGTTCAAAGGTCCGGTCCACGAAACCGGGCAGACGCCCGCCGCGCAGGGTGGTACGCGGCATCGTCTCCTCAATGGGCGCCACGTTCCGGGTGACGACCAGTAGGAACGGCACACGGCCCTCGTCCCCCGCCCCGGTCCCGGGCTCGTATCGGCTCTCCTGGGCCGCCACCGCGCGGCCCCGCAGCGGGGCGACCAGCGCGCCGAACCGCTCCGGGCCGAGGCCGGACAGCTCCGGGTAGCCCAGGTCGGTCAGGACGCACACCTGGCGGTCGAATTCGGCTCCCGCGTCGAAGGGGGTCCGGGCCAAGGGGATTCCTCTCGTCGGGGTTTCAGATGGGGTATCTTAGGTGGCGGGTTCGGGGAACGGAGTCGCGGCAAGCGGGATCGTGACGGTCATCGGGGCACCTCGATCCTGGCCAGGGAGCCCGTTTCCAGGGCGCACCACAGCGCGCCGTCGTACGCGGCGATGCCGTGCGGTTCGCAGTCGGCGCGGGGCAGGTCGTACGCCGTGATCCGGCCGTCCGTGGTGATGCGTCCGACCCCGCCGCGCCCCCATTCGGTGAACCACAGCGCCCCGTCGGGGCCGCCGGTGACGGCGTGCGGGCGGGCCTGGCGGTCGGGCAGCGGGTACTCGGTGACGGTGCCGTCCACCGTGATGCGGCCGATCTGCCCCGCGCCGATCTCGGTGAACCACAGGGCGCCGTCCGGCCCTTGGGCGATGCCCACCGGCGCGGCGGCCTCGGTCGGCAGGGGGTGGGCGGTCGTCAGGCCGTCCATGGTGATCCGGCCGATGGCGTTGCCCTGGTTGAGGGTGAACCACATCGCGCCGTCCGGCCCCGCCGCCATGGCGGACGGGAAGGTCCCGCACGGGGAGTGCTGGGTGGCGCCTGGCGCGGGGGGCTCGGTGATCCCGGACGCCGGGTACTCGGTGATGTCGCCGTCCATGGTGATCCGCCCGATGCGGTCGGCGGCCGACAGCGTGAACCACATGGCGCCGTCCGGGCCCGCCGCGATCCCGTACGGACCGCCCCCGGCGGTCGGCGGTACGAAGGAGGAGACCGCGCCGTCGACGGTGATCCGGCCGATGCGGTGTGTGTCGTACTCGGTGAACCACAGGGCGCCATCGGGCCCTTGGGCGATCATCATCGGCTTGGCTCCGACGGAATGGACGGTGATCCGGCCGTCCGCGCCCCTGCGGCCGATCGCGCCCTGGTGGACCAGGGTGAACCACAGGGCGCCGTCAGGGCCTTCGGTGAGCGCGTAGGGTCCCGCGTCCGGGGCGCTGACGGTGAAATCACTGACGCTGACATCGCGGCCCCTGACGTCACGGCCCCTGACATCGCGGCCCGTGACGTCACGGCCCCTGACATCGCGGCCCGTGACGTCACGGCCCCTGGCATCACTGACGCTGACATCGCCGACCCCGACCTCGCGGACCGGGTCGGCGAGCCACCGGCCGATCCGGTCCAGCAGCACCTCGCCCCGCTCGGACAGGTGGAAGGCGTGCGGCATATCCGCGTACTCCTCCAGGCGCACGCTCACCCCGGCGGCGTCGGCCGCCTCTGCGAAGCGGCGGGCGTCGTCCAGGAGGACCTCGTGCGCACCGACGGCGATCAGCAGCGGCGGCAGCCCGCGAAGGTCCCCGTACAGCGGCGACTGCGGGGCCCGGTCGGCGGGCGCGCCGGCAAGGTACCGGGCGCGCAGGGAGTCGAGGGCGGCCCGGTTCATCACGTCCTTACCGTCGTTGGCGGAGAGCGACGCGCCGGTAAGGGCGAAGTCGGTGACGGGTGAGACCGCGACCGCGGCACCCGGCTGGGGGCCGCCGGTCCGCCGGATCTCCAGCAGCGCGGAGAGCACCAGCGTGGCGCCGGCCGACTCGCCGGCGAGCACGACCTCGGCGGCGGGGACGCCCGCGTCCAGCACGCTCCGCCAGGCGGCCAGGACGTCCTCGAGCGCCGCGGGATACGGGTGTCGGGGCGCCAGCCGGTAGTCCACCCGCAGGGCGGGGCGGCCGGTCGCCTTCGACAGCCGATAGGCCATCACCCGCTCGGCCTCGGGCATGGTGTGGACGAACCCGCCGCCGTGCACATAGATCAGCGCGCCGCCCCGGGCGCCCGGCGCGCGGACCCAGTCGCCGCGCACCTCGGCGTCGTCCGGAAGCGGGGCGGCGATCAGCGCGTCGGGGCAGTCGCGGACCGCTCGGGCCGCCTCGGGCGCCATGGGAACGGCGATGACATGCAGCAAACGGTCCTCCGTCGTGGGTGGTCGGGACTCGCGGGGGGCAATGGGCTCATCGCGGAGGCGGGCCCATCTTCCTCGCGAAGCAAAAGTTATGACGGAGGTAAAGTTAGAACCGTCCTCTATTGCTCGTCAATGTAAATATGCTACGAGGGTAAGATTCGTCCTCATGGACATCGAGTCGAGCACCACGACCGACTCCGCGGCCACCGGCCTGCGCGAGGCCAAGAAGCGTGAGACGCGGCAGCTGATCTCCGACCGGGCCACCGAGCTCTTCATGGCGCAGGGGTTCGAACGCACCACCATTGCCGAGATCGCCGACGCCGCGCGCGTGGCGAAGAAGACGGTGACCAACTACTTCCCGCGCAAAGAGGATCTGGCCCTCGACCACCAGGATGAGTTCGTCACCGGCCTGGCCCGCGCCGTCGCCGCCCGGGAGCCCGGCGAATCCGCCTTCGTCGCGCTGCGGCGCGCCCTGCTCTCCGCCGTCGCCGCACAGGATCCGGTCGCCGGTTTCGCCGGACCGGAGTTCACCCGCATGATCGTGGAGAGTCCCACCCTCTCGGCCTGTCTGCGCGGACTGCACGACCAGCGCGAGGAGGCCCTTGCCATCGCTCTGGCCGCGGCGACCGGTACCTCCGCGGCCGACATCACCCCGCGCACGGCCGCGTCCCTGCTCGCCGGGGTGCATCGCGTGCTGTTCCACAGGATTCTGGACCTCACGCTCGCGGGGCACGGCGGCAAGGAGATCGCCGCCATCCTCGAAGCCGAGGCCACCCGGGCGTTCGCCCTGCTGGAACCGGCCCTCGCCGACTACGCGCGGGCCTGAGGCCGCCCTCGAACGTCACCCAGGGACCGTCACCCCCGGCCGTCAGCGCGCCGCCGACAGCGCATCCGTGAGGACGGCGGGCGCCTCGGCCAGCGAGGGGCCGTACCAGGTGAGGTGACGGCCGCTGACCAGGGCCGCCGGAAGGCCGGGGAACGCCTCGGGGCCGTCGTCGGCCGTGAAGCGGTACGGCTCGTCGGGCAGCACCACCAGATCCGCGCCCCGCGCCGTCAACTCCTGGATCGGGACGCGGGGATAGCGCTCGGGATGCGCGCTGTAGAGGTGCTTCACGCCGAGCCGGGCCAGGACGTCACCGGCGAAGGTGTCCCGGCCCAGCACCATCCACGGACGCCGCCACACCGGTACGACGGCGTGCCGCGCCGGGCCGGTGGCCCGTACGTCCGCCCAGGCGGCCTCGGCCGCGTCCAGCCAGCCGGGCCTGGCCAGTCCGCAGCCGCGCACCAGGACCCGCTCCAGTTCGCTGAACGCCTGCTCCAGGGTGCGCACTTCGGTCACCAGGACCTCCAGACCGGCGGCGCGCAGCGCGGCGAGGTCGGAGGGGCGGTTCTCCTCCTCGTTGGCGATCACGAGATCCGGTGCGAGGGCGGCGATCCGGGCGGTGTCGGGGTTCTTGGTGCCGCCGCACCGCTCCACGGCGAGGCCGGGCGGATGCGTGCACCAGTCGGTCGCACCGGCCAGCAACTCGGGCTCGGTGGCGGCGACGGCCTCGGTGAGCGAGGGCACGAGGGACACCACGCGCCGTACGGGGGTGCGAGGGCTCATCGCTCCACCGTACGGCGCGACCGGCCCCGCGGTGCCGGATACGAGCCGTGCGGTACGAGCCGTGCGAACCGTAAGGCGCCCATCGCAGCCTTACGGCCCGCGCGCCCGTACGAGCCTCACACCCGTACGAGCCCCACGACCGTACGAGCCCTACGGCCCTACGAACCGTAAGAACGGCACGGCCCACGCCGCTACGCCGCCTCGGCCGGCGCCTCCCATGGCCAGACGGCCCGCCCGCCGCGGTCGCCCTGCGACAGCAGCCCGACCATCGTGAACAGCTTGTCGCTGAAGCCGCCGATCTCGTACCGGTTCGGGCGGCCGGTGTCGATGGACGTGGGCGCGTAGCCGGTGGTGTTGACGCCGAACACCGGCACCCGCGCCGGGACGGCCTCCGAGGCCGGAACGGACCGGCGGCCGCGCGTATGCGGAAACGCCTGCATATCCGAGACGATCACCACCCGGTCGTGGCCGCCATAGGCGGCCCGCAGCGCCGCGCCCGTCTCCGTGCCGTGCCCGACCTCGCCGATCCGCGCGCAGAACCCCTCGATGTCGCGGAGCACCGAACCGCCCGGGGTCAGCCGGTGGCCGAAGTGCCCGGAGGCGAAGCCGACCAGGTCCACCCGGCAGCCGCGGTGCGCGAGCGCGACCCCGAAGAGCGCGCCGATGTCCACATGGCGCACCTGGGAGCGGCCCGAGACCGGCGCCTGCATCGAGCCGGAGGTGTCGACGAGCACCAGAGTGCGGCCCGGCAGCGCCGGGACGGCCGCTGTGGAGGCGGTCAGCGCCCGGTCCAGGGCGTGGCCCCAGCGCAGCGACGGCGCGGCCCGGTACGCGGACAGGAAACGGTACGGGAACTGACGGGAGCGGGCCACCTCGGCCGGATCGGCCAGCCGCGCCGCGACCCGCTCGGCGGCCTCGTCCGGCAGCCCGGCCTCGTCGAGGTTGCGCAGATTGCGGAGCAGCGCCATATAGCCCATCGAGGGCAGTACGGCCTGCCAGGCCGTCGCGTCCATCGGCCCCTGGAGCCAGCCCGCGAGCGCCTCCCAGGTCATCCCGGCGGTACGGAGCGCGTCGGCGGCGTCCGGCCGCTCCAGCACGGCACGGCGCTCCCACTGCGGCAGGGCCGTGAGCCGGGCGCGGGCGCGCAGGGTGCGCAGCGAGACCGGGGGCGCGGCCTCCCGGCGGTGGCGGCGGTCGATGGCGTGCCGGAACAGCTCGCCCTGCCACGGCTTGTCGGGGTCCGGGGCGGCGTGCACCAGCTCCAGGACGTCGGCGAAGCGGAAGCCGTGGCTCTCGGTGTCGTGCTTGAGCAGCGAGCGCTCGGTGTAGAGGCGGCGGGCGGCGTCGGCGAGGCCGCGCTTGACCGGCTTGGGCAGGGCGCGGCCGTGGTGGGCGGTCCAGTGGGCGAGGAACTCGCCGGGCTCGTCGGCGCGCAGACACGCGGCGTCGACGATACGGCGGTTGTCGCCGTGCAGCCCGGCCGCGAGACGTGCCGCGACGGCCTCGGCGGCGGCGACCAGCGACGCGGTGCGCATCTGGGCCTCGGCGCGCAGCCAGGTGATGAAGCACGCGGTCCAGTCGCCGTCCTCGACGGCGACCGTACGGACGAGGGCGCGGAAGCGGTCGTCGCGGTCGCCGGAGGGCTCGTAGAAGGTCTGCTCGCCGACCATGTTCACCACGGCCAGCAGCACCAGGTCGGACTTGCTGTCGCGGGTGACGGCGGCGCCGCCCTCATGGGTGGTCGCGGTGGCCATGGCGCGCCGGAGGGCGCGGTTGAACTTCGTCATGCGGTCATGCCTCTCCCCCGAGTGGGCACAGGAGGAGGCGTGCGCGCCGGTGCGTCGGCAGCGCCTGAGGTCAGGAGTGGGCGGCGGACTGTTCTGGAAAGGAAGTAACCGCGACCCGCGCACCAGGCGCTCCGATGCCGTGCGCGCGCCTCCCGAGATCAAAGTCGACGACGGTACGTTTCCCACCCCGCGTCGGCGGGGTGTTTCAGGAATCGAACCCAAATCGACCGAAGTAACCGTCGTCTTCGCACCGGGAGGTGCGTTCACGGATACGACAGTAGGGGGCCGTCTCCTCGGCCGTCATCCGGTTTTCTCCGCACCCGGCGGCACGGCACGGCGCTGCGCCCAGAGGCACGGCGCAGCACATGGCCACAGCACAGCACCGCGGCCCGGAGCGGGTGCTCCGGGCCGCGGTGTGCGTGGTGCCTACAGGGTGTCAGGGAGCCACCGGCGCCATCTTGTCGACGATGCCGGGGTTGGCGTCCATCCACTTCTGGACGCCCTTCTCCTCGTTGCCCTTACCGGCGTCCTGGATGGCCTGCTCCAGGCTCGCCAGCTCCTTCTCCGTCATGTGCCACTTCTTCAGCCACCCGTTGAACTCGGGGAACTTCTTCGGGAAGGACTTGTTGGCGAGGGTGTGGAGCTGGTTGCTGGCCCCGAACGCCTGCTTCGGGTCGGCGAGCTTGGTCAGCTTGTACTTGCTGTAGGCCCAGTGCGGGGTCCACAGGACCACGGCCACCGGCTCCTTCTTGGCGTACGACCGCTCCAGCTGGGCCAGCATCGCCGGCGAGGAGCCGTCGCTGACCTTGTACTCCTTGTCCAGGCCGTACTCCTTGAGCACCTTGCCCTTCAGGAGCTTCATCTCGCCGGTCCCGGGCTCGATACCGACGATCTTGCCGCCGAAGGTGCCGGCCTTGCCCTTGAGATCGGCGAGCGACTTCACGTCCTTGACGTAGGACGGCACCGCGATCTCCAGGGAGGTCTTGTCGTACCACGACCCGACATCGACCAGGTTCTTCTTGTATTTGTCCCAGTACTGTTTCTGGGCGACCGGTAGCCAGCCGTCGAACTCGACGTCGACCTGTCCGGTGCTCATCCCGGTGAACATCGAGCCGACGTCGTACTGCTTGATCTCCGGCTTGTAGCCACGCCGCTCGAGGACGTTCTTCCACAGGTAGGTGGTGGCGATGTCCTCGTCCCACGGGAAGTACCCGATCATCGGCGCGGCGCCCGCGTCCTTGCCCTTCTGGTCGCCGCCGCCGGGCACCGGGGCCAGCTTGTTGGCCATGCCCGGGTTCTGCTTCAGCCAGGCGCGCACGCCCTGCTGCTCCTTGCCCTTACCGGCGTCCTGGATCGCCGACTCCAGGCTGGTGAGCTGCTTCTCGGTCAGCTTGAAGTTCTTGATCCACTTGGCGACCTGGGGGTTGTCCTTGGAGAAGCCCTTGCGCGCGAGGGAGTCGATGCGGTCGCCCTTGCCGAAGGCGCCCTTGGGGTCCTTCAGCTTGGTGAGCTCGTACTTGTCATACGCCCAGTGCGGGGACCACAACGTGACGGCGATCGGCTCCTTCTTGGCGTAGGAGCGGTCCAGTTGGGAGAGCATGGCCGCGGTGGAGCCCTTGACCAGGGTGAAGTTCTTGTTCAGGCCATAGCCGGGCATGACCTTGTCCTGCATCAACTTCATCTCACCGGCGCCGGGCTCGATGCCGACGATCTTCTTCTTGAAGGTGCCGGCCTTCTTCTCGAGGTCGTCCAGGGTCTTGACGCCCTTGACGTACGACGGCACCGCGACCTCCAGCGAGGTGGGGCCGTACCAGGAGCCGAGGTTCTCCAGCTTGCTCTTGTACTTCGACCAGTACGAGGCGTGGGTGGTGGGCAGCCAGGAGTCGGTCTCGAAGTCGATGTTGCCCGCGGCCATACCGGTGTACAGCGCGCCGACGTCGTACGACTGCACCTTCGGCTTGAAACCGCGCTGCTCCAGGAGCTCCTTCCACAGGAAGGTGGAGGCGACGCCCTCGTCCCAGTTGATGTAGCCGATGTTGACCGACTGGCCCTTGCCGACGTTGGCGGAGACCGTGGGTCCCTCGTCGTCGTCGCCGAAGATGCTCATACCGCCGGCGACCAGCGCCAGGACGACGACGCCGACCATGGCGACGGAGGTGGCGGGGCGCCAGTGCAGCACCTTGAGGCCGCTGAGCGCCTTGGCGTTCTGCTTGGCCAGCGCGCGGCGGGCCAGCGGGGAGACGCGCTGATTGAGCGCGCTGGTCATCCGGTCCAGGTACATGGCCAGGATGACGACCGCGATACCGCCCTCGAAGCCCATGGCGACGTCGACGGAGCTGATCGCCTGGAAGACGGTGGAGCCCAGGCCCTCGGCGCCGACCATACCGGCGATGACGACCATGGACAGCGCCAGCATGATCACCTGGTTGACGCCCGCCATGATGGTGGGCAGGGCCAGCGGGAACTGGACGCCCAGCAGGGTGCGGCGCGGATGGGTACCGAAGGCGTCGGCCGCCTCGACCAGCTCCGCATCCACCTGCCGGATGCCCAGTTCCGTCATGCGGACGCCCGGGGGCATCGAGAAGATGACGGTGGCGACGACGCCGGGGACCACCCCGAGGCCGAAGAAGAAGATGCCGGGGATCAGGTAGACGAAGGCGGGCATCGTCTGCATGAAGTCCAGCACCGGGCGGATCGTGGCGCTCACCGCGCGGTTGCGCGAGGCCCAGATGCCCAGCGGCACCGCGAACACAACGGTGATCACACCGGCGACCAGCACCAGTGCGAGGGTGTTCATCGCCTCGCCCCATAGCTCGATCGAGTCGATGAGGGCGAATCCCAGGAAGGCGAGCACGGCGGGCAGCAGCCCGCGCAGCCACCAGGCGAGCAGCGCCAGGATGCCCGCGAGCAGCAGCGGCTCGGGGCCGCTGAGCACGGTGTTCACCCCGTCGTACATGCCCTGCACGACGCTGGAGATGAAGTCGAAGAGCCAGCTCAGATTGTCTCGGAGCCAGTTGACGCCGGAGTTGATCCAGTCGCCGAGCTGAAGCCTAGGCACCGGTGATCACCTTCTTGGCGGCCTCGGGCGCGTCCGGCGCGCCACCGGCCGGTGGTTCGGCCCCGTCGGGTCCGGTGTCCGGCTCGCCGAGGACGGCGAGCAGCCGGGCGCGGCTGACGACACCGGTGAGCGCACCGTCGTCGTCGGTGACGGCGACCGCGACCCCGCTGCGCGAACAGGGCCGGAACAGCTCGATGATCGGAGTGCTCTCGGTGACGGTGGCGGGGGCTGCCGCGAGCACGTCCTGCGCGGTACGGAGTGTGGTGCCGTCGTCGGTCGTGGTGCCCAGCACCTCGCTCGGCTCGGCCATGATCGCGCCGGCGGTGAGCACCCGGCTGCGGTCGACGTCCTGGGTGAAGGAGGCGACGTAGTCGTTGGCCGGGGTGACCAGGATGTCCTCGGCGGTGCCGATCTGGACAATGCGGCCGTCGCGCATCACGGCGATGCGATCGCCGAGCCGCATGGCCTCGTTCAGGTCGTGGGTGATGAAGACGATGGTCTTCTTGAGCCGCTTCTGGAGCTGGAGCAGCTGGTCCTGCATATCGCGGCGGATCAGCGGGTCGAGGGCGCTGAAGGACTCGTCCATCAGCAGCATGTCGGCGTCGGTGGCCAGGGCGCGGGCGAGGCCGACGCGCTGCTGCATACCACCGGAGAGCTCATCGGGCCAGGACTTCTCCCAACCGGCCAGGCCCACCAGCTCCAGCGCCTCGGTGGCACGGCGGATGCGCTCCTCGCGCGGCACGCCCTGCACCTCGAGGCCGTACGCGGCGTTCTCCAGGACGCTGCGGTGCGGAAAGAGGGCGAAGTGCTGGAAGACCATGCTGATCTTGCGGGACCGGACCTCGCGCAGACCCTTGGGGCTGAGCGCGGTCAGATCGTCGTCGTCGAAGAGCACACGCCCCGCGGTCGGCTCCAGCAGTCCGTTCAGCATGCGCAGCAGGGTGGACTTACCGGATCCGGACAGACCCATGACGACGAAGATCTGGCCCGCCTCGACGGCGAAGGAGGCATCGATGACCGCTGCTGTCGTACCGTTCGCACGGAGCTCCTCGCGGTCCGCGCCGCCCTCGAGCTGCGCCACCGCCTCATCGGGTCGTCTGCCGAACACCTTGTACAGGTGTTCGGCTCGCAAATTGGCCACATGTACCTCTCAGATCGCACCAAAAAACGACCCGCCACCCCCGCCGGCGGGTCGTGGAGCGGTACGGCATCGGACCGCTGACCGCCGCAATAGTTGAATCACTGAACGGGTTCGCTCCGGGGGCGCGCCTGCCCCGATCGATGTGACGCAAACCCAACGGTGATCCGCTTCACATTATCCGCGCACTGGTTGTCAGTGGGGTAGTGCATAGTCGAGATCGTGACGCGACGCCTGATGCTCCTCGACACCGCCTCTCTGTACTTCCGCGCCTATTTCGGGGTGCCGGATTCGGTCCGGGCCCCCGACGGCACTCCGGTGAACGCCGTGCGCGGCCTGCTCGACTTCATCGCCCGGCTCGTCCAGGACCACCGTCCGGACGACCTGGTGGCCTGCATGGACTTCGACTGGCGCCCGGCCTGGCGGGTCGAGCTGATCCCCACCTACAAGGCCCACCGGGTGGCCGAGGAGGCCCCGGAGGGGGCCGGGGTGGACCAGGAGGAGGTGCCGGACACCCTCTCCCCGCAGGTCCCGGTGATCGACGAGGTGCTCGACGCGATCGGCATCGCCCGGGTGGGCGCCGCGCACTATGAGGCCGACGATGTGATCGGCACGCTCACGGGCCGGGCGACCGGCCCGGTCGACATCGTCACCGGCGACCGCGATCTGTTCCAGCTGGTGGACGACGAGCGCGGGGTGCGGGTGCTCTACCCCGTCAAGGGCGTGGGCACCCTCCAGCTGGTCGACGAGTCCTATGTACGCGAGAAGTACGGAGTGAGCGGCCGGGGGTACGCGGAGCTGGCGCTGCTGCGCGGCGACCCCAGCGACGGGCTGCCGGGGGTGCCAGGCGTCGGCGAGAAGACCGCCGCCAAGCTGCTGGCCGCCCATGGCGACCTGGCCGGGATCATGGCCGCCGTGGACGACCCCGCCGCCAAGCTGACCCCCACCCAGCGCAAGCGGCTGGCCGAGGCGCGGCCGTATGTCGAGGTCGCCCCGAAGGTGGTCCAGGTCGCCTCGGATGTGGCGCTGCCCGCCTTCGACCCGGCGCTGCCGCGGTCGCCGCGCGATCCTGGGGGTGTGGAAGCCCTGGCCGAGCGCTGGGGATTGGGCGGATCTTTGCGCAGACTGCTGTCCACTCTTGAGGGGTGAGCTGTTAGGTTAGGTAAACCTAACTCTTGTTGATCAGGGAGGTCGCCATGGCGGACCGTCCGGCCCGTAAGACGCGCACGCCGTATCGCGCCCAGGTGCTGCGCACCGATCGGCTCACCCCGCATATGGTGCGGGTGGTCCTGGGCGGCGACGGCCTCGCGGATTTCCACGCGGGCGAGTGCACCGACCACTACGTCAAGATCCTCTTCCCCGCCGGGGGCGCCACCTACCCCGAGCCGTTCGACCTGGAGCGGATTCGCGCCGACTTCCCGCGCGAGCAGTGGCCGGTCACCCGGACGTACACGGTGCGGGCGTGGGATCCGGCGGCCCGCGAGCTGACGGTGGACTTCGTCACCCATGGTGACGAGGGGCTGGCCGGGCCGTGGGCCACCCGGGTCCAGCCGGGCGAGGAGATCCACTTCATGGGGCCGGGCGGCGCGTACGCCCCCAGCCCCGAGGCCGGCTGGCATCTGCTCGCGGGCGACGAGAGCGCGCTGCCCGCGATCGCCGCCGCGCTGGAGCGGCTCACCGACAGCCGGGCGGGCGGCGCGGCCGAGGTGCCGGTGCGGGTGTTCATCGAGGTGGCGGGCGAGGCGGACGAGGTCAAGCTCACCGCGCCCGAGGGGGCCGAGGTGAGCTGGCTGCACCGGGGCACCGCGCCGGTCGGCGAGGCGCTGGTGGCGGCCGTGCGGGGGCTGGAGTTCCCGCCCGGACAGCTGCACGCCTTCGTGCACGGCGAGGCGGGCTTCGTGAAGGAGATCCGCCGCCATCTGCGCCTCGAGCGCCAGATCCCGCGCGAATGGCTGTCCATCTCCGGCTACTGGCGGCGCGGCCATGACGAGGACGGCTGGCAGGCGTCGAAGCGGGAGTGGAACCAGCAGGTCGAGGCGGAGCAGGAGGGGGCCGGGCCCCAGGAGGCCGCGGCGTAGGGAAACGCCGTACGTACGACCGTCAGGCCCCGGCCGGGAGCATCCGGCCGGGGCCGATTGCGTGCTCCGGCCTCAGCGGGCACGGCAGAGTACCGGCGTCGATCCGGCGGCGGAGAGCGCACTCCGGCTCACAGGAGTCCGTACCGAAGACTTGACATATCGTCACACAAGCTCCGCACGCACCTTTTTCACACCTTCCGCACCTACAGCTCTTTTGGTTCACTCGAATCTAACGAGGTCCCGGCGCCACGGTGATCCTGGCGCCCGTCCCGTTCCGTTCCGCACAAGGCTCGCCCTCCCGCTATCGGCTGAGAGGCACCGAGCCCCCTCCCGTGGCACCGCTCCGGTCATTCGGCCTCCGCTGAAGACCAGGGCGGCCCGGGCCCTGAAGGTCCTTCTCCTCCATTCAGCGACATCGCCCCTTCCGCTCAGCGCCGACGAAGCCGGTACGGCCGACCGGCACGCCCCTGCGCCCAGCGCTGCAAACACAAGGAGAAACTCATGGCTCCAGTCATCACCCCTCCGTTGGTGCCCGCCCAAGGCAAGATCGGCGACACCGTCACCGTCAACGGCTCGGGGTTCACCACCGCCGCCACGGTGAACTTCGGCCCGGTCCTCGCCTCTACGACATTCGTCTCCAGCACCCAGCTCACGTTCGTGGTGCCGAGCGGCGCTCCCTGCTCCGGCACGGTCCAGGTCAGCGTCACCCAGGTCGGCGTCAAGAGCAACCCGGTGTCGTTCGTCGTCCTCCCCGCGCCAACCGTCACCTCGGTGACCCCGACATGTCTGTCCGCCACCACCGGTGGCAGCGTGACGGTCACGGGCAGCGGTTTCGCGTCCGGGGGCACCATCAACCTGCCCACCACACCGACGCCGACGGCGCTCACGATCACCCCGCCTGTCAACAACAACGCAGTCTCGGGCACCATCCCCGGAGGGAGCGACCCAGGAATCTACCAGGTCACGGTCGCCACCCCTGGTGGCACGGGCACGCCGAACGTCGCATTTGTCACGTTGCAGGCCGACCCTGCCCTCACCAGCGTGGTCCCGCCAACAGGCGACCTCCCCGGCGATCCGGTCACGATCTACGGCAGCGACCTGAACAACCTGGTCTCGGTCACCTACACGGTCGGTGCCACCACTCTGACGGACACCACTGCCACGGCCTTCGGCACCTACGTGCTCAGTACCGTGCCCACTGGGCTGCCCGCGGGTGCGGGAACCATCACCGTCACCACCTGCGGCGGCTCCGACACCATCGCCTTCAACTGACGGCTCTCGCCAGGTGACCGACGGAGGCCCCCGCCGCCGACCGCGACACATGGCGCGGTCGGCGGCGGCTCTCCTCGTCCGCTGCCCCTGGCCGACCACTGCCGGCCAGGGGGCCGGTCGTCCCTGCGGCACAAGTAGGAGATGAAACGTTCGTGGTCCCCGTCATGACCAGCGTCAGTCCTGCCTCAGGCAATCCTGCCGACAGCGCCTCCGCCACGGTCATCGTCTCCCGGACCAGCGCCAAGGACCCACGGTGAGGACCGCCCCCGCGCCCTGGCCGACCCCGCCGGTCGGCCAGGGCGCGGCCGTCCTCCCGGCACACCAAGGAGAACAATCGTCATGGCTCCCGTCGTCACCAGCGTCAGTCCCGCCCAAGGCAATCCGGCCGGAGGCACCTCCGTCACGATCAACGGTTCCGGCCTGACCGGCGCCACCGTGGTCAGATTCGGTTCCAGTTTCGCCACCAACGTGGTCGTCGTGAGCGACACCCAGATCACGGCCACGACGCCCCCGGGAAGCGGCACGGCCAAGGTCACGGTCACCACGCCCGGCGGCACCAGCACCCAGAACGTTCTCTTCACCTACACCACCGCCCCGGCCCCCACCATCACCAGTCTGTTTCCTTCCACCGGTCCGGCCGCGGGCGGGAACTCGGTCATCATCCACGGAACGAATCTCTCCGGCGCCGTGCAGGTGCTCTTCGGCACCACCCCCGGCACGATCCTCACCTCCACACCCACCCAAATCGCCGCCACCGCCCCACCAGGCACCGGAACAGTCAACGTCACCGTCACCACACCCAACGGCACCAGCAACGCCCTGCCATACGCCTACACCGCAGTACCAGCCCCCACCCTCACCAACCTCAACCCCACCAACGGCCCCACCGCAGGCGGCAACACCATCACCATCACCGGCACCAACCTCACCGGCACCACCCAACTCCTCTTCGGCACCAACCCCGCCACCACCTTCACCGTCAACTCCCCCACCCAAATCACCGCCACCGCCCCAGCAGGGCCGGCCTCCGCGGTGAACGTGACCGTGACCACCCCGGGCGGCAGCAGCAACCCACTCCCCTACATCTACGTCGCCGCCCCGACTGTGGCCTCGGTGAGTCCGCAGTTCGGGCCGGCGACGGGAGGGACCACGGTCACCATCGCCGGTAGTAACCTGGCCTTGGCGACGCAGGTCCACTTCGGCCCCAACCTCGCCACCGGCCTGACCGTGGTCTCCGACGCCCAACTGACGGTGACCGCCCCGGCCGGAACCGGGACGGTCGTGGTCACCGTGACCACACCGGGCGGCACCAGCACCGTGGGCCTGGGGACCCCGTACTACACCTACCTCGGCGCCCCGATGCTCAACACCCTCATCCCGAATAACGGCACGGCGGCAGGCGGCGACTCCGTCACTATCGGCGGCTCCAACCTCATCTACACCGACTCCGTGACCTTCGGAGGAACCCCGGCCTCCTTCACCGTGTTCTCGGACACCATCGTCGTCGCGACGGCCCCGGCCCACGCGGCCGGAACCGTCGGCGTTCAGCTGCACACCCCCGCGGGCAACAGCAACACCCTCCCGTTCACCTACGACCCGGCCTGAGCCCGGCGCGGCGGGCGACGGGCTCAGCCGACCGAGGAGTACGCCACCACCCCGCGCAGCAGCCCGTCGACCGCGCGGCGGGCGCTGCGCGCCACCGTGCCCTCCGGGGCCGCCGCGGCGATCTGGCCGAGCACATCGATCAGCTGCTTGTTCCAGCGCACGAAGTCACCGGCGGGCATGTCGATTTCCCGCAGCACCTCGTCGAGCCCGTGGCCGGACGCCCAGCGGTAGGCGGCCCAGGCGAAGCCGAGGTCCGGCTCGCGCTGGCCGACGCCCTCCGCCTGGTTGATCTTGTGCTCCTCCTCCAGGGCGTCCAGCCGCCCCCATATGCGGACCATCTCGCCGAGCGCGTCCTTGGCGCGGCCCGTGGGCAGCTTGGGCGGCAGCGCGTCATCGGCCGTCCGCGCCTCGTAGACGAGCGCCGAGGCGCAGCCCGCAAGCTCGGCGGGGCCCAGCCCCTCCCAGATGCCCTCGCGCAGGCATTCGCTGGCCAGCAGGTCCAGCTCGCCGTAGAGCCGGGCCAGCCGCCTGCCCTCGTCCGTGACCTGGTCGGCGCGCAGATAGCCGAGCTCGCTCAGCAGGGAGCAGATCCGGTCGAAGGTGCGCGCGATGGTGTTCGTACGGCCCTCGATGCGCCGCTCCAGCTGCCGGGTGTCACGCAGCAGCCGGTGGTAGCGCTCGCCCCAGCGGGCGTGGTCCTCGCGGTCGGAGCAGCCGTGGCAGGGGTGGGCACGGATGGCCGCGCGCAGCCGGGAGATCTCGGTGTCGTCGGCGGCGGGCGAGCGCTCCTTGCGGTGGCGCCGCGCATCGTGGTGGCCGGCCTTGGTGCGCAGCGCGGAGGCCAGATCGCGGCGGGACTGGGGGCTGCGCGGATTGAACGACTTGGGGATCCGCATCCGGTCCAGCGGCTCGACCGGAATCGGGAAGTCGATCGACGCCAGCCGCTTGACCTGCCGCTCGGCGGTGAGCACCAGGGGCCGCGGCCCGTCGTGGTACTCCATGCCGCGGTGGCCGCCGACCCGCCCGGCGGGCAGCCCGGGGTCCAGCACCAGCGCGAGGCCGGCGAACTTGCCGGTGGGCACATGGATGACATCGCCGGGGCGCAGCTTCTCCAGGGCCACCGCGGCGGCCGCGCGCCGCTGGGCCACGCCCTGCCGGGCCAGCTCGGTCTCGCGGTCCTTGAGCTCGCGGCGCAGCCGTGCGTACTCGTCGAAGTCGCCGAGGTGGCAGGTCATGGAGGCGCGGTAGCCCTCGAGCCCCTCCTCGTTGCGCTGCACCTGACGGGAGATCCCGACGACCGCCTTGTCGGCCTGGAACTGCGCGAAGGAGGTCTCCAGCAGCTCGCGCGAGCGGTGCCGCCCGAACTGGGAGACCAGGTTGACCGCCATGTTGTACGACGGCTTGAAGGAGGAGCGCAGCGGATACGTCCGGGTGCCGGCCAGCCCGGCGAGCGCCACGGGGTCCATGGTGCGCTGCCACAGCACCACCGCATGGCCCTCGACGTCGATACCGCGCCGCCCGGCCCGGCCGGTCAACTGGGTGTACTCACCGGGGGTGATGTCGACGTGCTGCTCGCCGTTCCACTTGACGAGCTTCTCCAACACCACCGAGCGGGCGGGCATGTTGATGCCGAGGGCCAGGGTCTCGGTGGCGAACACCGCCTTGACCAGGCCGCGGACGAAGAGCTCCTCGACGACTTCCTTGAAGGTGGGGAGCATTCCGGCGTGATGGGCCGCGATGCCCCGCTCCAGGCCCTCCAGCCATTCGAAGTACCCCAGCACATGGAGGTCTTCGTCGGGGATCCCGGCGGTGCGCTCCTCGACGATGGCCCGCACCTGGGAGCGCGCCGCGTCGTCGTTGAGCCGCAGCCCCGCGTGGAGACACTGCTGGACGGCGGCCTCGCAGCCGGCCCGGCTGAAGATGAAGGTGATGGCCGGGAGCAGCCCCTCGGCGTCCAGCCGGTCGATCACCTCGGGCCGGCCGGGGGTCCAGATCCGGGTGCGCTGACGGCGCTCGCGCTCCCGGTCGGCCTCGCGCATATTACGGCCGCGGCGCTTGTCGCGGCCGAAGCTGGGGCGGCTGTTCTCCATCCGGGCGAGCCGGACCAGATCGGGGTTGACCTCACGGCGTCCGGCCTGGTCACCGTCGCGGCCGCTCTTCTCCTCGAACAGGTCGTACATCCGCCGCCCGGCCAGGACGTGCTGCCACAGCGGCACGGGGCGGTGCTCGGAGACGATGACCTCGGTGTCGCCACGGACGGTGTCCAGCCAGTCGCCGAACTCCTCGGCATTGGAGACGGTCGCGGAGAGTGACACCAGTGTCACCGACTCGGGGAGGTGGATGATGACCTCCTCCCAGACGGCGCCGCGGAACCGGTCGGAGAGGTAGTGGACCTCGTCCATCACCACATAGCCGAGGCCCAGCAGCGACCGGGAGCCGGCATAGAGCATGTTCCGCAGCACCTCGGTGGTCATCACGACCACCGGGGCCTCGGAATTGACGCTGTTGTCCCCGGTGAGCAGGCCGACCTGGTCGGCGCCGTAGCGCTTCACCAGGTCGGTGTACTTCTGGTTCGACAGCGCCTTGATGGGCGTGGTGTAGAAGCACTTGCGGCCCTGGGTCAGCGCCAGGTGGACGGCGAACTCGCCCACGATGGTCTTGCCCGAACCGGTGGGAGCGGCGACCAGCACGCCCTTGCCGCCCTCCAGTGCCTGGCACGCCTCGATCTGGAAGGGGTCCAGATCGAAGTCGTACAACTCGCGGAAGGGGGCCAACGCGGTGGCCTGCTCGGCGGCCCGGACGCGGGACGCCGCATAGCGCTCGGCGGGAGATAGCTCGTCGGTCATCGTATCTACGAGCCTACCGGCCACCTCCGACAGCGCACGCGATCTTTATCGGGGCTTTGTTCGGCCCGCCGGACCGGCCGCCGGACCGGGCCGAACGGTGGGCGGGCACGGTCCGGCCGGGTACGGGCCGCGTACGGCCGCTCGCCGCGGGGCGCCGCCGCGTACCGCGGGCGCCGGTCGGCTACGGCCGCGGGCGGCTATGTGACGTCGTCGTAGCCGTTGCGCCGGGTGGTGCCGGAGTCGTCCCCGTCGGTGAGCTCCGGCGCGGCGCTGGGCGCGGCGACGGCCTCGGGCGTCAGATCCAGCTGGGACGCCTCGTCGTCGCTCAGGCCGAAGTCCGGGTCGGCGGCGCGGCGGCGCGCCTTGCGCCGGTCATTGATCAGGGCGACGCCGACGGCGCCGAAGTAGAGCACGACGACCGGTCCGGCCAGGGCGAACATGCCGATCGGGTCGGTGCTGGGGGTGGCGATGGCGCCGAAGACCGTGATGCCCATGATCATGGCGCGCCACCAGCCGAGCATCCGGCGTCCGCTGATGACGCCCGTGAAGTTCAGCAGGATCAGCAGCAGCGGAAGCTCGAAGGCGAGCCCGAAGACGACGACCATCCGGGCCAGCAGATCGAGGAAGTCGTCCAGCGGGAGGAGGTTGTTGGCCCCTTCGGGGGTGAAGCCGATGAGGACCTTGGCGCTGGTCGGCAGGATCATGTACGCGAAGTACGCGCCGCCGACGAACAGCGGTACGCCGAGCCCGACGAAGAACAGGCCGTACTTCTTCTCGTTGCGGTGCAGCCCGGGCGCGAGGAAGGCCCACAGCTGGTACAGCCAGACCGGGGTGGCCACCACCAAACCGGTCGTGAAGGAGACCTTCAGCATGATCGTGAACGGCGACAGCAGACCGTTCACGGTGAAGTAGGCGCAGTCGTGGCCCTTGCTCCCGCTACCCGAGAGATCGGAGAGCGATACCCCACCACAGCCGACGGCGTCCAGCACCGGCTGCATCAGGAACTTGGCGATGTCCATATAGAAGAACATCGCGACGACCGTGACCACGCAGATCGCCAGGACCGATTTGAGCAACCGGTTGCGCAGCTCACGCAGGTGCTCGGCAAGGGGCATCCGCCCCTCGGGGTCCTTCTCCTTCTTGCGGGCAGACTTGAGCAACCCACGTCCTCATCTCGTGCGTCCGGTGGCGGCCCTTCGTGCCGCCTTCAAGTGGCCCTGATTCAGCGCTTGGTGGTGTCGCTCGGCTCCGACACCGGGCGCGAGCTGGTCACGTCTCCGGGCGCGGCCTGGATCGTGCGGTGCGTGGCGTCGTCCTGGCCGGGGGTGGGCGGGTCCGCGGGCGTCGCGCTCTGCTGACCCTCCGCCTTCATCGCCTTCGCCTCGCTCTTGAGGATCCGGGCCGACTTGCCCAGCGAGCGAGCCATGTCCGGCAGCTTCTTGGCACCGAACAGCAGCAGCACGACGACAAGGATGAGGAGAATCTCGGGAACGCCGATCTTTCCGAACAGCATAAGCGTCTACCTTCTCACCGAGGCGGCTGGGGGTGGGTCGGCCCGACCGGTCGGACAGGTGTCCGGCAGCCGTGCTGTCAGCGATCGTAGCGCGCAGGGGTAAACCGGAAGCAATCCCCATGCGGACTTCGGGTTGCGGCCCTCCGCCTCGAAGCCAGGGCCACGAAATGTCAGCGTACCCCGCTTGGCCGTAGCACAGCAGGGCGCCCGTCAGCGGTCACTCCCGTCCCCCGGGCGCGGGGCGGCCCCTGGTCCCGACGCGGGGCGGCCCTTACTCCCGACGCGGAGCGACCCCTATTCGCGGCACAGAGCGACCCCTCATTCCCGACGCAAAGCGACCCCTCACTCGCGACGCAAAGCGTCGACGTGGTTGCCCAGCGGAGCCGACGCCCGCTCCAGGTCCTCCGCGGCCCGGGTGATCCGCCGCGAGCTGTCCGACACCTGCCGGGCCAGCCCGCGGACCTCCGCGTAGACCCGCGCCGCGAGCACGGCGAGAACGGCGATTCCGCAGAAGGCGAGGGCGAGGGCGAGCATCGGCCAGAGCATGCGGCAGAGCCTAGACGGTGGAGTGCAGCCGGAGCGTACGCACCCCGCCACCGGTGAGCAGCTCCACGATCCGCTCCCCCGCCGGTTTGCGCACCACGCTGCCGCAGTCGGGGCAGGTGAAGGAGTAGAAGGTGGTGCGGTCGCTGGCGCCGATCGCCAGCCGCAGCGCGCCCGCGGCCAGCTCGAACCGGCCCCGGCACTCCGGACAGGCGGCCTTGAAGACCACCGATGCGGCACTCCCCCGTGCGGTCACTGTGTGCGTCCCTTCACTCACCGTACGCCGCGAGCGCCTGCCGCGCCGCGTCCCGAGCACTGTCCGCGAGCCCCTGTGGCGAGACGATCCTGCCGTCTCTGCCCAGCCGCAGCGCGAGGCGCCGCAGCGAGCCGGGGTCGGGCGCGCGCAGCGTGATCCGGAGGCCGCCGTCGGGCAGCTCATCCGCGCTGTCGTGCGGGTAGTACTCGGCGACCCAGCGCCCGCCGGGGCCGACCTCGACGACCACCTCGGGGTCCTCGGCTCCGGTCTGCACCAGCGCGGTGGACAGCTCGGAGAGGTCGCGCAGCTCGATCGGCGGCGGATCGGACGCCTCGTCCAGCAGCTTGATCTCGACGACCCGGTCGAGCCGGAAGGTCCGCCGCGCCTCGGAGAGGCGGCACCACGCCTCCATGTAGGTGCGGCCCACGGTGAAG
The DNA here is from genome assembly GCF_024519315.1 of Streptomyces malaysiensis subsp. samsunensis. Classification (GTDB taxonomy): domain Bacteria; phylum Actinomycetota; class Actinomycetes; order Streptomycetales; family Streptomycetaceae; genus Streptomyces; species Streptomyces malaysiensis. The sequence continues at coordinate 28,620 of NZ_JANIIC010000047.1, forward strand.
AGCCGGATCGGGTCGACCTCGCGCTCGGTGATCTCGTCGCGCGCGGGTGAGTAGTAGCGCAGCCACAGCCTGCGGCGCTCGGAGATGGCGCGGTCGACTTCGGCGAAGACACCGCCCTCCGACTCGAAGATCACCGAGAGCCGGGAGCTGGCGCCGGCCGCCTCACCCGCCGCGGCCTCCAGCTTGGCGGTGGCCCGCAGCAGCGCCTCCCGGTCGCCCTCGCGCAGCCCGGGGAGGGTGGCGACGGCGCGGGCGGCGACCAGCAGCGCGGTGGCCTCGTCGGCCGCCAGCCGCAGCGGTTCGGCTGTGCTGGTGCCGGAGGCGTTCGGGTTGTGCCACCAGATCCGCTCCCCGTCGGTGTCGATGTCCAGCAGATCGCCGCCGCGGAAGCTGGTGCCGCACAGCGGCAGCACATCGAGGTCGGCGATCAGCTCGTCCTCGGTGATGCCGAAGGCCCGGGCGACATCGGTGACGCGGGCGCCGGGGCGCTCGCGCAAATATGTCACCAGGGAGAGCATCCGCCGGGTCTGGTCAATGGCGTTTCCGGCCATGATGAAGTCGGTCCGTCCCCTCAGCCCTTGGCGACCGCGCGCAGCCGGTCCACGACATCCGCCCGCAGCTCGTCGGGCGCCAGTACGACCACATCCGGGCCGAACTCCACGAGCCAGGCGTCCAGCCCGTGCCCGTAGGGAATCTCCAGCTCGTCCCAGCCCTCACCGGCCGCCCGGGCGGACAGCGCCTTCGCCCGCAGCGGATAGCCGTGGCCCGAGCGCAGCCTGATCCGGGCGGTGCCGGTGGCGGTCTCGCCCGCCCAGGTCTCCACGGTCCCCCGGACGGTGACGTGGTCGGGCACCTCGGCGGTGAACGCGTCGGACCGCAGCCGGACCCGGCCGGTGATCCGGGAGAGCCGGAAGACCCGCTCGGCGGCGCGCTCCCGGTCCCATCCGGCGAGATACCAGTGGCCGCGCCAGGACTCCAGGGTCCAGGGCTCGACCTGCCGCTGCTCGGGGCGTGCGGCGTTCGCCTTGCGGTAGTCGAAGAGGACGGGGCGGCGGTCGCGGCAGGCGAGCATCAGCGGTTCGAAGGCGCTCTCATGGACCGGGATACGCGGCTCCAGAGCGCTGTGCCCGGGCGTGTCGTACGGATCGTCGGCGAGCGGCATCCCGGCGGCGCGCAGCTTCTGGAGCGCGCCGCTCGCGGCGCCCGCGAGCCGGGCCTGCTGCCAGACCTTGGCGGCAAGGCCGAGAGCGGCGGCCTCCTCGGCGTCGAGGGTGATCGGCGGGAGGCGGTTGCTGTCCCGGCGGGCGAGATAGCCGATCTCGCCGTCGATGCCCTCCACCGTTTCGATGATCAGGCCGAGTTCACGCAGGTCGTCCTTGTCGCGTTCGAACATACGGTTGAACGCTTCGTCATTGGCCGTATCGGTCTGGAGATACGCCTCTATGGAGCCCCGCAACTCCCGTTTGGTCAGCGGACGCCGCGTTCCCAGCAGGCACAGGGCCAGGTTCATCAGCCGCTCGGCCTTGGCAATCGCCATCGACGCCCTTTCTTCGTGACCTTACGCACGTGACCGTACCGCTACCGGGACGCGCGGCAAAAGCCGAGGGCCGCCGCCTGTCGGCAAAAGCCGAGGGCCCCTGCCCACCGGCAGGAGCCCTCGGCCCGACGCGCGCGGTCCCGGACGGAGACCAGCTGTCTCAGACGGAGATCAGGTCGCAGACGAAGATCAGCGTTTCGCCCGGCTTGATCCGGCCGCCACCGGCGCCCCGGTCGCCGTAGCCGAGGTGCGGCGGGATGATGAGCTGCCGGCGGCCGCCGACCTTCATCCCCTGGAGGCCCTGGTCCCAGCCGGAGATGACCTGGCCCACCCCGAGCTGGATCCGCAGCGGGGTGCCGCGGTTGTAGCTCGCGTCGAACTCCTCACCTGTGCTGAAGGAGACGCCCACATAGTGCACGGCGATGTTGTCGCCGGCCTTGGCCTCGGGCCCGTCGCCCTCCCAGATGTCCTTGATCTCCAGCGCGGCCGGCGGCTCGCCGCCCGGGAAGTCGACCTCGGGCTTCTCGATGCTCACGAAATTGCTCCTTGTGACGTTGTGGGCAACCCGCACAGGTTACAGAACCGCCAGGATGTCCACGGAGAACACCAGCGTGGAGTTGGCCGGGATCCCCTTCTGGGCGGCCTTGCCGTAGCCCAGGTCCGGGGGCACGACGATCAGCACCCGGCTGCCCACCTTCTTGCCGGTCAGCCCCTGCGACCAGCCCTTGACCACCTGCTGGAGCGAGAACTGGGCGAGCTCGCCGCGCTTGTAGGTGGAGTCGAACTCCTTGCCGCCGTCCCACAGCACACCCTTGTACTGGACGAGCAGGGCGTCGGTCTTCTTGACCTCCTTGCCGTCACCCTCGATGACGTACTCGGAGACCAGCTTCTTGGGCGCGGACTTCTTGGGGACGGTGATGGAGGGCGCCTTGCCGTCGGTGTTGGTGGACACCTTGGGCAGGTCTGCGTCGGACTGCTCCACCTTGCGGCCCTTGGCCGAGCTCTTGGCGTCGAAGGCGCCCACCAGGTCGATCACGAAGACCAGCGTGTCGGTGCCCTTGATACCGGCCTGCGGCTGGCCCTGCTTGCCGTACGCGTACGCGGGCGGGACGGCCAGCTCCAGCCGGCTGCCGAGGTTGCGGCCCAGCAGTCCCTGGTCCCAGCCCGGGAGGACCTGGCCCTTGCCGATCGGGAAGGCCGCGGTCTTCTTCTTGTCGAAGGTGTTGTCGATGACCTTCCCGGTGTCCCAGATCTGCGCCAGGTAGTTGATCTGGATCCAGTCGCCCTTGGCCGTCTTCCTGCCATCGCCCTGGCTGATCGTCTTGACCGCGAGATCCTGTGACGGCTTCCCCGTGCCCTTGGCGATCTTCGGCTTCTCGCCGAACTTCTTACCCGCGGTAATGGCCGGCACCGGTCCGGAGACGATCTTGCCGGTGGGGGCCGGTGAGGGACTCTGGTTCGTCGGCTCCTGGGACGGCTTGGTCTTGTCGGACCCTGATTCTTCGTCACCGCAGCCCGCGAGGGTCAGCAGGCCCGCGGGCACGGCAAGGAGTACGGAGCGTCGACGCACGGAGTCCTCGTTAGGTAGATCTTGCGATGGCCAATGCGGGCCACTCTACGACGTGACTCGGGCCCCGTCCGGAGAACGCACGGGGCCCGAGGGGAAGGTAAGCCGTACGCCGGTCACATACCGGCGATGAGCTTCTCCACCCGGTCGTCTACCGAACGGAACGGGTCCTTGCACAGCACGGTGCGCTGTGCCTGGTCATTGAGCTTCAGATGCACCCAGTCGACGGTGAAATCGCGGCGCTGCTCCTGGGCCCGGCGGATGAAGTCGCCGCGCAGCCGGGCACGGGTGGTCTGCGGTGGTACCGACTTGCCCTCGAAGATCTTCAAGTCGTTGCAGACCCGGGCCGCCTGGCCGCGCTTCTCCAGCAGGTAGTAGAGCCCGCGGCGGCGGTGGATGTCGTGGTAGGCGAGGTCTATCTGGGCGATGCGCGGATGCGACATCGTGATGTTGTTCTTGGCCCGGTACCGCTCGATGAGCTTGTACTTCATCACCCAGTCGATTTCGGTGCCGATCCGGTCGAGCTCCTCGGTGCGGATCGCGTCCAGGGTGCGGCCCCACAGCTCGAGGACGCGCTCGACCATGCCGGTGCGGATGCCCCGGCGCTCGCAGAAGTCGACGGCCTTCTCGTAGTACTCCTGCTGCACCTCCAGGGCGGACGCCTCGCGCCCGCTGGCGAGCCGCACCTTGCGCTGCCCGGTGATGTCATGGCTGACCTCGCGGATGGCCCGGATGGGGTTCTCCAGGGTCAGGTCGCGCATCACCGTGCCCGCCTCGATCATGCGGAGCACCAGGTCGGTGGCGCCGACCTTGAGCAGCATGGTGGTCTCGGACATGTTGGAGTCGCCCACGATGACATGCAGCCGGCGGTAGCGCTCGGCGTCGGCGTGCGGTTCGTCGCGGGTGTTGATGATCGGCCGGGAGCGGGTCGTCGCGGAGCTGACGCCCTCCCAGATGTGCTCGGCGCGCTGGCTGACGCAGTAGACGGCACCGCGCGGGGTCTGGAGGACCTTGCCCGCGCCGCACAGCAGCTGCCGCGTCACCAGGAACGGAATGAGGATGTCGGCGAGCCGGGAGAACTCCCCGTGCCGTGCCACCAGATAGTTCTCGTGGCAGCCGTAGGAGTTGCCCGCGGAGTCGGTGTTGTTCTTGAAGAGATAGACGTCGCCCGCGATTCCCTCCTCGTGCAGGCGGCGTTCCGCGTCCACGAGCAGACCCTCGAGAATGCGCTCGCCTGCTTTGTCGTGGGTGACCAGCTCTGTCACGTTGTCGCACTCGGGGGTTGCGTATTCCGGGTGCGAGCCCACATCGAGATAGAGGCGGGCACCGTTGCGCAGGAAGACATTGCTGCTGCGGCCCCAGGAGACGACACGGCGGAAGAGGTACCGCGCCACTTCGTCAGGAGACAACCGGCGCTGTCCCCTGAATGTGCACGTGACGCCGTACTCGTTCTCCAGCCCGAAAATGCGGCGGTCCATGCCTGAACATTACGCCTGATGGCGTGCTCTGAAACCGGGTTCGGCGGCATGGTTGCGATCATTTTCCGCGCCGGGTTCACCCGGTGTTCGGTACGCGGTCGGCCGGACGACGGGGCGTGGCCCCTCCAGGAGGAACCGCTGGGCGGCCAGCAGCACCGCCAGCGCGGCCACTCCACCGGCCGCGGGCACCGCGAATCCGGGGGCCACTCCGCCGAGCTGGACGGCGGGCCCCGCCACGGCGGTCCCGGCCGCGTTGCCCACCACGAAGGTGGTCACCAGCCAGGAGAACGCCTCGGTGACCGTGCCGGAGGGCGCGTGTCGGTCCACCACGACGAAGGCGCAGGCCAGCGCCGGGGCCAGGAACACGCCCGCCACCCCGGCCAGGACGGTCATCGTGACGACGCCCGGCACCAGCATGAGCGGCAGATAGCCCAGCGCCAGCGCGGCCACGAGCAGCCGCAGCCGCCGTTCGGGTGCCCCGGGCCAGGTGCGGCCGCCGTAGACGATGCCGCCGGCCAGCGCGCCCACGCCGAGGGCGGAGAGCAGCGCGCTGGAGACCGCGCCGCCGCCGTGCTCGTCGGCGTAGGCCACCGCGGCCACCGCGATCGCGCCGAGGGCGAGCCCGATGAAGAAGAACGAGCCGAGCAGCACCAGCAGCCCGGGTGAGCGCAGCGCGCCCAGCCAGTGCGCCTCGCGCGGTGCGGAGCGCCACTGCCGCGAGGGCCGCGACACCACGACGGAGAGCGCGCCGGCGACCCCGATGACGTTGATGACCAGCAGCGCGGCCGCCTCGGACCACAGGGCCACGGCGAGGGTGACCAGCAGCGGGCCTAGGGCGAACATCACCTCCTGGGCCACGGCGTCCAGCGCGTACGCCGCGTGCACCTGGTCCTCGCGCCGCAGCACCGAGGGCCACAGCGCCCGCAGCCCGCCCTCCAGCGGCGGGGTGAACAGGCCGGCGATCAGCATCGCCGCGTACGCCACGGGCAGCGGTTCCAGCCCGACGACGGCGAACAGCACCATCCCGAGCGCGGAGGCCACGGCGGCGGGCAGCATCACCCGGGGCTGGCCGAGGCGGTCCACGGCCCGGCCCAGCAGCGGCTGACCCACCGCGTTGGCCGCGCCGTAGACGGCCGACAGTCCCCCGGCGAGGGCGTAGCTGCCGCCCTCGGCACGGGCGAAGAGCAGCACGGCGAGGGCGGCGGTGGCGTTCGGAAGCCGTCCCAGCAGTGTGCCGATGAGCAGCCGTGCCGCGTGCGGGGTGCGCAGCAGTTCCCCGTAGCCAGCCGCCATTGCCTGCCCCTTCCTGCGAAATCCTGGTGGGTTGTCGCGAGTGCCTCGCGGGTCATGTGTGACGTTGTACGTATAACTGCCAGCGTCATACGTACCATGGCCGCCACCGCGGGTCCACTCGCGGGCCGAAATGAGCAGCCGGCGGCGAGACACCCGGCGGCGGAGGGAGCGGAGGCGATGGTGACGAACGCGGACCGCACCCACGCGGCGGACGGGGCCGCCGGAACCACCGGGAAAGGTTCCCGGGGAACCGGCCGAACGGGTGAGCCCGCGCGGGGCGGGGGCCTGGACGGCGACCCGTGCAGCGGAGGCCCGGACGGCGGCGAGAGCCCAGGCGGCGCGAGCCCAGGCGGCGGGAGCCTGGGCGGCGGCCGGACCTCGGGCAGCGACAGAAGCCCACGCAGCGACGCGAACCCGGGCAGCAGCGGAAGCCCAGACAGCAGGAACCCGGGCGACGGCGGAAGCCCAAATAGCGACGAAAGCCCAGGCAACGGGAGCCCGGGTGGCGGCCGGACCTCGGGCAGCGACAGAAGCCCACGCAGCGACGCGAACCCGGGCAGCAGCGGAAGCCCAGACAACGAGAACCCGAGCGGCGGCCGGACCTCGGGCAGCGGCGGGAGCCCAGGCAGCGGCGGGGCGGCCGCTGGACGGCCCGCCGCGGGACGGGCGACGAGCCGGGACGTGGCGCGCGTGGCGGGCGTGTCCCAGGCGACCGTGTCCCTGGTGCTCGGCGAGAAGTGGCCCGGACGGGTCTCCGAGCGCACCGCGGAGACCGTGCGCGCCGCCGCCCGCGACCTCGGCTACCGCCCCAACCTGGCGGCCCGCAGCCTCCGCCTGGGCCGCACCAGGACCGTGCTCCTGGTGGTGCCCGCCCTGACGACCGAGTTCTTCGCCCGCGTCTACACCGGCGCCGAGCGGGTCGCCGCCGACCATGGCTTCGGCGTGGTGCTCTACCCGTCCCCCGAGGGCGTGGGCCCGGCCCGGGACCCGTTCGACTCGGCGCGCGCCTCGCTGGACGGGGTGATCGCCTCCTCCATGGCCGCCGACGCGCTGGCCGCGGTGCGCGGCGGCGGGCTGCCGCTGGTGATGCTCGACAGCGACCCGGACGACGCGGCCGCGGCGGCCACGGTCAACCTCGATATCGCGGACGGGGCGCGGCAGGCGGCGGGGCATCTGCTGAGGCTCGGGCACCGCCGGGTGGCGCATCTCGCGGCCGCGGTGGACTCCTGGACCTTCCGGGTCCGCGCCCGGGCCCTGGCGGAGGCGGTGAGCGAGGTCCCGGGCGCCGCGCTGAGCACCGAACCGGCGGGGCTGAGCGTCGAGGAGGGCCGCCGGGCCGCCGAACGTGTCCTGGCCCGCCCCGGGCCCCGGCCGACCGCGCTCGTCTGCGACGACGACATCTTGGCCGCTGGCGCCTGCAAGGCGGCCCGGCGGCTGGGCCTGCGTATCCCGGACGACGTCTCGGTGACCGGCTTCGACGATCTGGCCCTGGCCACGGCGGTGGAACCGGAGCTGACCACGGTCCGGCTCCCCGCGGAGGCGGTGGGCGCGGCCGGTATGCGGGCCCTGATGACACTCCTGGACGGCGAGACCCCCCAGGACACCGTGCTACCCGTCGACCTGATCCCCCGGAGCTCCACGGCCCCTCCCCCGCGGCCCTGACCGACCTCGGGGCCGCCGCCACGGTCGCCGCGGGGACGAGCAGCGGCCCACGACCCACTTCGGACGTGACCGCGCGCCGGGGGCGCCCGCCGAACTGCGACCCACCGGCCACGCCACCCCGAGGGGCACTCCCGGCCAGGCCGAGCCCTGGGCCTCGCTGGCGCGCACCGGGCGTCAGCGGCCCGCGTGCCTCGCGGCCCCATAACGCCACCGCCGTCCCGGGTGGGCCCGGGGCGGCGGTGGTGGAGAGACGAAACGGTGGCGGGGTGGGTCAGTCCTCGGAGTCCGACGTGGGCTCCTCCGCCTCGGATGCCTCGGACGACGCCTCCGGCGCCGCCGAGTCCGGCCCGCCCTCTCCCGGCTCCATGAGCTGGGAGAGCTGGCGGCCCAGGACGCGCTTGAACTTGCGCTTCTGGGGGCGGCGGGTGCGGTCCAGGACCGCGACCTCGAGCTGCTCGGCGGTGAGGCTGCGCTCCCCGCCGTTGTTGTCGCGGGAGAGCGAGTCGACGGCCAGCTTGAGTGCCTCGGCGAGGGTCATGCCGTCCCGGTGGCGCTGGTCGAGATAGCTGCTGATCTGGTCGGCGTTGCCACCGACGGCGACCGAGCCGTGCTCGTCCACGATGGAGCCGTCGTGCGGAAGGCGGTAGATCTGGTCGTCCTCGGGGCCCTCCCCGACCTCGGCGACGATCAGCTCGACCTCGTACGGCTTCTCGGCGGCGCTGGAGAAGATCGTGCCCAGGGTCTGGGCGTAGACATTCGCCAGCCCGCGCGCGGTGACGTCCTCGCGGTCGTAGGTATAGCCACGCAGATCGGCGTAACGGACACCGCCGATGCGCAGATTCTCGAATTCGTTGTACTTACCGACCGCCGCGAAGGCGATCCGGTCATAGATCTCGCTGACCTTGTGCAGCGCGCGGGACGGGTTCTCCGCAACGAAGACGATGCCGTCGGTGTACTGGAGCACGACCACGCTGCGGCCGCGCGCGATGCCCTTACGGGCGTATTCGGCGCGGTCTGCCATGGCCTGCTGAGGAGAAACATAGAACGGCGTCGTCACCGGCTGTCCGTCCCTTCTGTCATTGGCGAATGCATTCCGGTTGGACCGTCCTCTCAGAGCAGGGCGGCGCGGGGGCCGTCGGGCTCTTCGAGACGTCGTTCGTGGATGGCACGGGCGAGCTCGGACACCTCGCCTTCGCTGAACCTCTTGAAACCGTCCTCGGTGATGGAGGTGACGATCGGATAAATACGGCGGGCGAGATCCGGCCCTCCGGTCGCCGAATCGTCGTCGGCCGCGTCATAGAGCGCCTGAAGCACGGCGGTGGCGGCCTGCTCCTCGCTCAGGTCCTCGCGGTAGAGCTTCTTGAGCGCGCCCCGGGCGAACATCGAGCCCGAGCCGGTGGCGGCGAAGCCGCGCTCTTCCGAACGCCCCCCGGTCACGTCGTAGGAGAAGATGCGGCCCTTCTCCCGGTCGACGTCCCACCCCGCGAAGATCGGGACCACGGCGAGCCCCTGCATCGCCATGCCGAGGTTGCCGCGGATCATGGTCGACAGCCTGTTCGCCTTGCCCTCGAGCGAGAGCACGGTGCCCTCGACCTTCTCGAAGTGCTCCAACTCGAGCTGGAAGAGCTTGACCATCTCCACGGCGATACCGGCGGTCCCCGCGATCCCGACGGCCGAGTACTCGTCGGCGGGGAAGACCTTCTCGATGTCACGCTGCGCGATGACATTGCCCATGGTGGCGCGGCGGTCACCGGCGAGCACCACACCGCCGGCGAAGGTCAGCGACACGATGGTGGTGCCGTGGGGGGCCTCGATGGCGCCCTGCACCGCGGGCAGCGGACGGTTCCCCGGAAGCAGCTCGGGCGAGTGGTCACCCAGGAAGTCCATGAACGACGAGGAGCCGGGCGTCAGGAAGGCAGCCGGCAGACGCCCTGTGCTACGAGTGTTGGCTTCCACACGTTTCCTTCCACCAGATCTTGAAATTCTGCACGGACCATACCCCTGGCCATGCAAGTCATCCGTCCTGCGTCCCTTCCACGGGGACGCAGGACGGAGAAGACGCGCCTTACTGTCCGCCCTTCTGGACGAAAGACCTCACGAAGTCCTCCGCGTTCTCCTCGAGCACGTCGTCGATCTCGTCCAGGACGGAGTCCACGTCGTCCGAGAGCTTCTCCTGCCGCTCCTTGAGGTCCTCCGCGGCCTGTGCGTCCTGCGTCTGCTCCTCGACCTCCTCGGTCGAGCGCGACGCCTTCTGCTGACCGCCGCCAGTGTCCTTGGTCGCCATATCCCTCACCCCGCTCGGTTCGCCCGCTGATTCGATCGGTCTCAAGATCAGACCCTACAAGCCGGGTCCGACATCGGCCTCCCACTCGCTACAACGCACGGAGGCCACCTCGATGATTCCCGGCCCAAGGGCATTTCAGCCTCCGGACAGCACCCGGACCAGGTCCTCGGCCGTGCGGCAGCGGTCCAGCAGCTCCTTCACGTGGTTCCGGGTGCCGCGCAGCGGCTCCAGCGTGGGGACCCGTTGCAGAGAGTCACGACCTGGCAGGTCGAAGATCACCGAGTCCCAGGAGGCCGCGGCCACATCGTCCGCGTACTGCTCGAGGCAGCGGCCGCGGAAGTAGGCGCGGGTGTCCTCCGGGGGCTTGTTCTGGGCGCGTGCGATGTCCTCGTCGTCCAGCAGCCGCTTCATCTTGCCGCGGGCCACCAGACGGTTGTACAGGCCCTTGTCGGGGCGTACGTCGGCGTACTGGAGGTCCACCAGATGGAGCCGGGCCGCGTCCCAGTCCAGGGCGTCCCGCCGGCGGTAGCCCTCCAGCAGCTCACGCTTGGCGATCCAGTCCAGCTCACCGGACAGGCTCATGGGATCGCGCTCCAGCCGGTTCAGCACGTCCTCCCAGCGGGTCAGGACGTCCCGGGTCTGCTCGTCGGCGTCCGCGCCGTAGCGGTCCTCGACGTATTTGCGGGCGAGCTCGAAGTACTCCATCTGGAGCTGCACCGCGGTGAGCGTACGGCCGCTGCGCAGCGTGACGAGACGGCGCAGGGTCGGGTCGTGCGAGACCTGGTGCAGGGTGCGCACCGGCTGGTCCACGGCGAGGTCCACGGCGATGAAGCCGTCCTCGATCATCGACAGGACCAGGGCGGTGGTGCCCAGCTTGAGGTAGGTCGAGAGCTCGGAGAGGTTGGCGTCCCCGATGATCACGTGGAGCCGGCGGTACTTCTCGGCGTCGGCGTGCGGTTCGTCGCGGGTGTTGATGATCGGGCGCTTGAGCGTGGTCTCCAGGCCGACCTCGACCTCGAAGTAGTCGGCCCGCTGGCTGATCTGGAAGCCGTGCTCATGGCCGTCCTGGCCGACACCGACGCGGCCGGCGCCCGTGACGACCTGGCGGGAGACGAAGAAGGGCGTCAGGTGGCGCACGATGTCCGAGAAGGCGGTCTCCCGCTTCATCAGGTAGTTCTCATGCGTGCCGTAGGAGGCGCCCTTGTTGTCGGTGTTGTTCTTGTACAGGTGGATGGGCTGGCCACCGGGCAGCTCGGCGGCGCGCACCGCGGCCTCGGCCATGATGCGCTCGCCCGCCTTGTCCCAGAGCACCGCGTCCCGGGGGTTGGTGACCTCGGGGGCGGAGTACTCGGGGTGGGCGTGGTCCACATAGAGCCGTGCGCCATTGGTGAGGATCACATTGGCCAGGCCGATGTCCTCGTCGGTGAGCTGGCTGGCGTCCGCGGACTCGCGCGCGAGGTCGAAACCGCGGGCGTCCCGCAGCGGGTTCTCCTCCTCGAAGTCCCAGCGGGCGCGGCGCGCCCGGTGCATCGCCGCCGCGTAGGCGTTGACGACCTGGGATGAGGTGAGCATGGCATTGGCGTTCGGGTGCCCCGGGACAGAGATCCCGTACTCCGTCTCGATTCCCATCACGCGCCGTACGGTCATGCGGCCCTCCTTGCCCGGCGCCGCCCCCGGCTGGGATCGGCGCTCAAGTACCGCTGCGCTCCCGGTCCATTTGCGGCCCCCGATCCCCCGTGCCGCGAAACTGCGGTACCGAAGAGCCTAGAACGGCCACGCGGTGCTGCGGAGATCATTACAGTCATTGCTCCGGTCGGGCTCGTAGGACTCATACGAAGAATGCGGTCCGAAAAGCGCATCCGGCTGCGGATGCCCCGTCCAGGACATCCGCAGCCGGACCGCGGTGTTACAGGTACTGACCGGTGTTCGCCACCGTGTCGATGGAGCGTCCCGTGTCCGCGCCCTGCTTTCCGGTGACCAGGGTGCGGATGTAGACGATCCGCTCGCCCTTCTTACCGGAGATCCGGGCCCAGTCGTCCGGGTTGGTGGTGTTGGGCAGGTCCTCGTTCTCCTTGAACTCGTCCACGCAGGCGGCGAGCAGATGGGAGACGCGAAGGCCCTTCTGGTTGTGGTCCAGGAAGTCCTTGATCGCCATCTTCTTGGCGCGGTCCACAATGTTCTGGATCATGGCGCCGGAGTTGAAGTCCTTGAAGTAGAGGACTTCCTTGTCGCCATTGGCGTAGGTGACCTCCAGGAAGCGGTTCTCCTCGGATTCGGTGTACATCTGCTCGACCACCGACTGGATCATCCCGCCGATCGCGGCCTTGGGCGACTCGCCGTGCTCGGCGAGGTCGTCGCCGTGGATCGGCAGGGACTCGGTCAGGTACTTCGAGAAGATGTCCTTGGCGGCCTCGGCGTCCGGACGCTCGATCTTGATCTTCACATCGAGACGGCCGGGGCGCAGGATCGCCGGGTCGATCATGTCCTCACGGTTGGAGGCGCCGATGACGATCACATTCTCCAGGCCCTCCACACCGTCGATCTCGGAGAGCAGCTGGGGGACGATGGTGTTCTCCACGTCCGAGCTGACCCCGGAGCCACGGGTGCGGAAGAGGGAGTCCATCTCGTCGAAGAAGACGATGACGGGCGTGCCTTCGCTGGCCTTCTCCCGAGCCCGCTGGAAGACCAGCCGGATGTGCCGCTCCGTCTCACCGACGTACTTGTTGAGCAGCTCGGGGCCCTTGATGTTGAGGAAGAAGCTCTTCCCCGCGGGCTTGCCGGTCACCTCGGCGACCTTCTTGGCAAGGGAGTTGGCCACGGCCTTGGCGATCAGCGTCTTGCCGCAGCCGGGCGGGCCGTACAGCAGCACACCCTTGGGCGGCCGCAGTTCGTGCTCCTTGAAGAGGTCGGGGTAGAGGTAGGGGAGCTCGACCGCGTCGCGGATCAGCTCGATCTGGTTTCCCAGACCGCCGATCTTGTTGTAGTCGATGTCCGGTACCTCTTCGAGGACGAGCTCCTCGACCTCGCTCTTCGGCACGACCTCGTAGACATAGCCGGACCGGGACTCGAGCAGCAGGGCGTCACCGGGGCGAATGGTGGTGCGCAGCAGCGGCTCCGCCAGCCGCACCACCCGCTCTTCGTCGGTGTGCCCGATCACCAGGGCGCGCTCGCCGTCCTCAAGGACCTCCTTGAGGGTGACGATGTCCCCGGCGCGCTCGAACTCCATGGCCTCGACCACATTGAGCGCCTCGTTGAGCATGACCTCCTGGCCACGCCTGAGGTCGTCGAGCTCGACACTTGGGCTGACATTCACCCGGAGTTTACGGCCCCCGGTGAAGATGTCGGCCGTACCGTCCTCGTTCGCCTGTAGAAAGGCTCCGAAGCCGGCCGGCGGCTGCGCGAGCCGGTCGACCTCCTCCTTGAGGGCCACGATCTGGTCGCGGGCCTCACGGAGTGTGTTCGCGAGCCGCTCGTTCTGTGCGGAGACGCCTGCCAGATTGGTCTGTAGCTCGACGATCCGCTCTTCGAGAATCCTCGTGTGACGCGGAGAGTCGGCGAGCTTGCGGCGCAGGACGGCGATTTCCTGCTCGAGATAGGCAACCTGGCCGGCAGGGTCGTCAGACCCCCGCCCCGGCCGGATGCCGCGGTTGATGTCGTCGTCGTGGGCTGCCACGGTCCTCACCTCCTCCAAGGGGAGCTGGACGCTTCCTGACCCTACCTGGGCCGGTGCGGGTTGAAACCCCTAGATCACAAACCCGGTCGGCGTGTGTCCGATCTTCACCCTTGCGCACTCCCTCACGCCAGGTGAATACCCACCCAACAACATCGGAAAGCGAGCGGTTGTATCGTCGACACGGTCAACACCCGTCAGGGTTGGCGATATTTAGACAATGTTGAATGGCGTATCGAAGGAACGGCAGGGGACATACTGTGCGGAACGAGGAGCTCGGTGATCTTGAGGTCTGGATTGACCAGGATCTGTGCACCGGCGATGGCATCTGCGCCCAGTACGCTCCCGAGGTCTTCGAACTCGACATCGACGGTCTAGCCTACGTCAAGAGCGCCGACGATGAGCTGCTTCAGGAGAAGGGTGCCACCACTCCGGTCCCCCTGGCCCTGCTGACCGAGGTCCGGGATTCCGCGAAGGAGTGCCCCGGCGACTGCATCCATGTACGCCGTGTCACGGACCGGATCGAGGTCTACGGCCCCGACGCGGAGTGACACACACGGTGTGACACAGGGCGAGTGACCGCTCACACACTCCCCGGAACCGGCAGCGCCTTCAAAACGAACTTGCCGTCCCGCCACCGCCAGTTGACCTTGCGCGCCAGGTCCGGACAGCACCGCGGAACCTTGGCCGAGGAGTATCCCAGCAAGGTGGCCGAAACCAGCTTTCCGCGCACCGCGAAATCGCGGATGCTCATCCCTTCCTTCGGGTCCACGAACGTGGCCACCACCCGGGGCGCCGCGCCCGCCCCGGCCGGCTGGGAGAGCGCATACACACCGCTGGGCGGGGTCCCGAACGCCGTCCGGCAGCGCACCACGGCCACGGTCTCCGGCCGCCCGTCCCCGTCCAGGTCCGCCGAGCCGCGGTCGATGACATCGGGCCTGGCCCGTCCGCAGTCCATCGGGTAGTCCGCGGCGCGGGGATCGGGGGCCTCGACGGCCGGAAGCGACCCGGTGCGCGGTGCGGAGACGCCGGTGGACGTGGTGGCCTTGGCGTCGGAGGGCTGGAAGAACGACCCCCCGGCGATGACGGCGGCCACGGCGGCCGCCGTCGCGACCCAGTGCACCGGACGAGGGTGGGTGTGCTCGAGATCCGGGCCCAGAGGCTGCACGCGGGACGACTCCATGTGAGGGCTTGCGGCGGGGGTGTCCCGCATCGTGCCACATCTCACAGGTGCGCGGCCACCGCCCCCGCACGGGGAATTCGGTGGCCGCGCCGCGCTGTTGCGGGCCGGTGTCCGTCAGATGGACACCGGACGGCCGTCAGGAGTCGCCGGCCGGGGTCTCCTGGCCACCGGACGGGGTCTCCCGCCCATGGGGAGCGGTGTCCCGGCCATCGGAACCGGATGCGGTGTCCCGGCCGCCGGAAGCGCGCCGGCCGCCTTCGGAGGCGTCCGCGGCGCCGGTGTCCTTCGCGGTGCCCCAGCCCACGTAGTCCTCGCCGTAGGCGCCCTTGGCGGGCCTGCGGCGGCGCATCGGGGGCTCCACACCGTCCGCGAGGCGGCGGGCGGTGAGCAGGAAGCCGGTGTGGCCGATCATGCGGTGGTCGGGCCGCACGGCCAGGCCCTCGACGTGCCAGGTGCGCACCATCGTCTCCCAGGCCGACGGCTCGTTGAAGGTGCCGTGCTCGCGGATGGCCTCCACGGTGCGGGCGAGCTGGGTGGTGGTGGCGACGTACGCGCACAGGATGCCGCCGGGGACGAGCGCCTTGGAGACCGGCTCCAGGCACTCCCAGGGGGCGAGCATGTCCAGGATCACGCGGTCCACATCGGTGTCGCTGAGGTTGTCCTGAAGGTCGCCGACGGTGAGCCGCCAGGCGGGGTGCGGAGCGCCGAAGTAACGCTCGACGTTCTGGGCGGCGATCTCGGCGAAGTCGGCCCGGCGCTCGTAGGAGTGCAGCATGCCCTGGTCGCCGATGGCCCGCAGCAGGAACATCGAGAGCGAGCCGGAACCGACGCCCGCCTCGACGACACGTGCGCCGGGGAAGATGTCGGCCATCGCCAGGATCTGCCCCGCGTCCTTGGGGTAGACCACGGCGGCACCGCGTGGCATGGACAGGACATAGTCGGGGAGCAGGGGGCGCAGCGCGAGATACGCGACGTTTCCCGTGGTGCGCACGACGGTTCCCTCGGGGGCACCGATCAGCTCGTCATGGGGGAAGGATCCCTTGTGGGTGTGGAAGTTCTTCCCGGCCTCGAGCGTGAAGGTGTAGTGGCGTCCCTTGGGGTCGGTGAGCTGGACCTGGTCCCCGACCTGGAAGGGCCCGCGACGGCGGGCGGCACCGGTCGGTTCGGACATGTGAACAGCCTACCGGGCGCTTCCGCCCGCCCGGACCACACCGGGCCCTCAGGAGCGGCCCGAGGGGGTCCTGGCCATGGCCGCCACGAAGGCGCGCTCGACATCGGCCGTGGAGAGCACCCCGTAGATCTCACCGGTCTCCTCGATCACCAGGTACTCGGTGGCGGGGGTGGCCCGCAGAGTGTCCAGCAGCTCCTCGCCGGTGAGCTCGGCGGAGACCCGCATACCGTCCTTGAGGTCCTGGGCCAGACCGCTGACCGCGACCCAGGGTCGGCGGTGCTCGGGGACGCCCACGATGGCGGCCTCGCGCACCACGGCCGTCGGGGCTCCCTGGCCGTCCACCACGACCAGGGCGCGGGCCCCGGCCTCGTTCGCCCGGCGCAGCGCCTCGGAGAGCGGGGTGTCGGCCGCCACGGGCACCGCGCGCCGGGTGAGCGTACGGGCGCGCAGGTCCGGCAGCCGCTCCCGCAGCCGGGCCATCCGCAGGCTGTTGCCCGCACCGGTCCAGATGATCGCGGCGAGTATGGCGGCCAGCAGCGCGTCGGTGAGCGAGTCGACGCTGCCGAAGCTCTTGGGCTCCTCGCCCAGCCCGCCCGCCTGGGTGAGCAGCGGCAGCCCGACGAGCACCGCGACGGCGAGCGCGCGGCCGCACCAGGCGGCGGCGACGGTGCCGGTCATGGGCTTGCCGCTGACCTTCCAGACGATGGCCCGCAGCATCCGCCCACCGTCCAGCGGCAGCCCGGGCAGCAGGTTGAACGCGGCCACGATCAGGTTGGAGATCATCAGCCCGGCGAGCAGCACCCCGGGCACCGTGCCGGGCTCCACCACCAGCATGCCCAGGTAGAACACGCCCGCCAGGACCAGGGAGAGCAGCGGGCCGACGAAGGCGAGCACGAACTCCCGGCCGGGGGTCTCGGTCTCCTTCTCGATCTCCGAGACCCCGCCGAAGAACTGGAGCTGGATCCGGCGCACCGGCAGCTCGAAGCGGAGCGCGGCCACGGTGTGGGCGAGTTCGTGCACCAGCACCGAGGCGTAGAAGGCCACCGCGAAGAAGAGCGAGACCAGATAGCGGGCGGCGCCGAGCTCGGGCAGCACCCGGTCGAGCTGACCGCCGAAGACCCAGGTGATGAGGGCGGCGACCAGGAACCAGCTCGGCGAGACGTACACGGGCACGCCGAAGGGACGGCCCATGAGAAAGCCGCCGCCCACCTCGCGTGGGCGCGGCTGCTTGCCGTCCTCGGGCTCGGTCGCGCGGTCCGATTCCCCGTTGTCGGACTGCCGCTGCCCGCTGTTGTCCACGGTGTCCCCTCGTCGGATGCTCCGTCGCACCCCTCTTTTGATACGGTCCCCACGATCATGCAGTGCGAGGGGCTCGAACGTCGATGGTATGCGTCCGGCTGTCAGTGGCGGGTCGTAGGGTCTTGGCCATGGGAACCACCACGGGAACCACCACCGGGAAGGCCGAACCCTCCGACGGGCCACCGAAATCCGTTCCAGCCGCCTCGTTGTCACCCTCGCGGGCGGCCGATTTCATGCGGTGCCCGCTGCTGTACCGCTTCCGAGTGATCGACAAATTGCCGGAGAAGCCCAGCGCGGCGGCCACCCGCGGCACGGTGGTCCACGCGGTGCTGGAGCGGCTCTTCGACGCCCCGGCCGCCGAGCGCACCGCGCCGCGGGCGCGGGCGATGGTGCCGGGCGAGTGGGAGCGGCTGCTCGCGGCCAAGCCGGAGCTGGCGGAGCTGTTCCAGGAGGAGGACGGCGCCCCGGCGCCGGACCGGCTGGCCGAGTGGCTGACGGGGGCCCAGACGCTGGTGGAGCAGTGGTTCTCGCTGGAGGATCCGACCCGTCTGGAGCCCGCGGAGCGGGAGCTGTTCGTGGAGACGGAGCTCGAGTCCGGGCTGAGGCTCCGTGGCATCATCGACCGGATCGACATCGCTCCGACAGGTGATGTACGGATCGTGGACTACAAGACCGGCAAGGCCCCCGCGCCGCAGTACGCGGGCGAGGCCCTGTTCCAGATGAAGTTCTACGCCCTGGTGGTGTGGCGGCTGCGCGGGGTGATCCCGCGGCGGCTCCAGCTGGTCTATCTGGGCAGCGGGGATGTGCTGACGTACGACCCGGAGGAGCGGGATCTGCGGGCCGTGGAGCGCAAGGTGCTGGCCCTGTGGGAGGCGATCCGGCTGGCCACGGAGACCGGCGCCTTCGTACCGCGTCAGACCAGGCTCTGTGGCTGGTGCGACCACCAGGCACACTGTCCGGAATTCGGGGGTACGCCGCCGATGTATCCGCTGGCTGTGATCCCTTCACAGAATTGAGGCTGCCGCGTAGCGGCCCCTGAGGGTGGTGGTGGGAGACGGGCGGGCAGAATGGGCGCGGGCTAGCGAATGAAGGAGATCCCGTGGCGATCCGCGTCCTATTGGTCGATGACCAACCGCTGCTGCGCACCGGCTTCCGGATGATCTTGGAGGCGGAGCAGGATCTGGCGGTCGTCGGCGAGGCCGGGGACGGTCTCCAGGCCCTCGACCAGGTGCGGGCGCTCCAGCCCGATGTGGTCCTGATGGACATCCGGATGCCGCGGATGGACGGCGTGGAGGCCACCCGCCAGATCACCGGTCCGGGCCGGGACGGCCCGGCCAAGGTGCTGGTGCTGACCACCTTCGACCTGGACGAGTACGTGGTGGAGGCGCTGCGCGCCGGGGCCAGCGGCTTTCTGCTGAAGGACGCGCCCGCCACCGAGCTGGTGCAGGCCATCCGCGTGGTGGCGGCGGGCGAGGCGATGCTGGCGCCCAGCATCACCCGCAGGCTGCTCGACAAGTACGCCGGGCATCTGCCGTCGGGCGAGGAGCCGGTGCCGGACACTCTGCACACGCTGACCGAGCGCGAGGTCGAGGTGCTGAAGCTGGTGGCCCGGGGGCTGTCCAACGCGGAGATCGCCGCGGATCTGTTCGTCAGCGAGACCACGATCAAAACGCATGTGGGCCATGTGCTGACCAAGCTGGGGCTGCGCGACCGGGTGCAGGCCGCCGTCTACGCCTACGAGAGCGGGCTGGTCCGCCCCGGCGCGCAGTAGCGGCACCGGGACGTACGGCCGTACGCCAGGAGGTCCGGGGGAGCGCCCCCGGACCTCCTGGCGTACGGCCGCCTCGCCCGGCTCGGGGGCGCGGATCGGCCGGTCGCCCCGGTCAGCCGCCGGCCGACTTGCCGATCTCCCAGAAGCGGAAGACCGTCGAGGAGTCCAGGGTCCACTGGAGCCCGGAGATGTCGTCCTGGGCCACCGCGTACTGCTTGCCCTGCCACAGCCGACCCCCCGTGGGCCGTCCTCAGTTGCCCTTCCCGAGCTCCCACAGCTGAAGCATGGTCGAGGAGTCGAAGGCGTACTCGGCGCCCGTGACGTTCCCGCGGGCGGCCACGTAGGTGTTGCCCTGCCACAGCGGGAGGTAGGGCACATCGCTGGCGACGGCGTTCTGGATGGACTGGAAGTCCTTGTCGGCGAGGCTGCGCTGGGCCTCCTGCCGGGTCTTGGGGATCAGCTCGTCCTGGATGGTGCTGTTGCGGTAGGGCGAGTTGAGGAAGTTGTCCTTGGTGAGGAAGGGCGCGGTGTAGCTGTCCGGGTCGGGGAAGTCGGGCAGCCAGCCCATCCCGGAGGCGGAGAACTCGCGCTTGACGAGCGCGGGGCGGAACTCCCGCCACGGGTAGCCCTTGATGGTGACGGAGAAGAGGCCGCTGCTGTTGAGCTGCTTCTGAAGCTCCTTGAACTCCGCCGCCGTCTCCGGGCCGTAGTGGTCCGTGGTGTAGGTCAGCTTCAGCTTCACCGGGGTGCTGATACCGGCGTCGTGCAGCACGCTCCGGGCGACATCCGGGTCCGGGTCGCCGTACTCGTTGTGGAACGAGTTGATGTGCGAGGAGATGCTGGTGGGGATCATCGAGTACAGGGGCTCGGCGGTCCGCTTGTACACATCGCGCACCAGCGCCTGGCGGTCCACGAGATGGGCGATGGCCTGCCGGACCGCCTTGTCCTTGACCGTCGGGTCGGAGGTGTTGAACACCAGATAGCGGATGCCCTGGCCGGAGGACTCGAAGAGGCGGACGCCCTTGATCTCGCCCTTGTTGAGCTTGTCGAGCTGCTCGGGCGAGAAGCCGCGGTGGACCACGTCGATGTCGCCCTTGACCAGCGCCTGCTCCATGGTCGAGGCGGAGTCGTAGAACCGCATCTCGGCCTTGTCGGACTTCGGCTGGACATCGCCCTTGTAGTGGGGGTTCTTGGTGAAGACGACCTTGACCAGCTTGTTGTTGCGCACCTCGGTCTTCGCCGAGTACGGGCCCGAGCCGGTCATCTCGAAGCCGTCGCGCAGCGCGTCCGGCTTGTAGACCTCGCTGTCCAGGATCGCGGCGGCCGGGGTGGTGAGCTTGGACGGGAAGGTCGCGTCCGGCTGCGAGAGGTGGATGACGATCTCTCGGTCGCTGGGGGTCTCGATCTTGTCGACGTTGGACAACAGGGACTTGGTCCCGTTGGGGTCGTCGATGCGCAGCACGCGATCGAGGGAGAACTTGACGTCCTTGGAGGTCAGGTCGTGACCGTTGGAGAACTTCAGCCCGCTTCGCAGCGTGCAGCGGTACTGCTCGCTCTGTCTGTCCTGGAAGCCGCATTTCTCGGCCGCGTCGGGTATTGGCTCGGTGCCCGAACGGGGCAGTCTCATCAGCGTCTGGAAGGTGTTGTGCAACACGCTCCAGGAGGCGAAGTCATAGGCGAGGGCCGGATCCAGTGGCGCGGGCGCCACCTTCGACGCCTCTATGCGGTCCGTGCTGCCCAGGACGATCGCCTCACCGTCCGAGCCCGAGCCGTCGGTACCACCGCACGCGGCGAGCGTGGAGATCAGGAGGCCGGCCACAGCCGGCAGCACCAGCGACTTGCGCGTCATCGTCGGGAGTCTCCCTGCCATCGATCAACTACTCGCGACGACATTAGTCCGAGGCGCCAGCCATGCTCAGACACAACGAAGTTGAGGCGATATCACGCCCCGATAACGCGCGATCATCGACCGATATCCGGACGCGGCCGCGATTCATACGGGATGCCATCAATCCGGACACTTGGGCTCACCCAAATCGCACCAGACGGGACGCGCGGGAGAGATCCACAACACTCGTCCACGGCATATGCAGTGATAAACATCACGTTCCATTGTCGCCAACGGATCGCGAAAAGTACGCCCGCGCTATTCAGTCTGCAATTTACAGAAATACGCTCGGTGCGCGATCAGTGCATTGCAGTGACCACAGTGCGCAAGAAATCGAGATCGACTTCTTCGAGCGAACCGACGACCGTACGCCCCACCGCGGCCTCGATCGGCACCACGGACGGCACCGCGACCACCCGGCACCCGGCCGCCTCCGCGGCCCGTACACCCGTGTGGGTGTCCTCGATGACCACGCACCGCCCCGGCTCGGCGGCGAGCCCGGAGGCGGCGAACAGATACGGCTCCGGATGCGGCTTGGTCAGCTCGACCTCGTCGCCCGCGACCGTCAGGGTGAAGTGCTCCGGGCCGATCGAGCGCAGGACCCGGTCCATCACCCGGCGGTGGGAGGCGGAGACCAGGGCGGTGGGGATGGAGTGCGCGGCCAGCTCGATGAGCAGCCGGCGGGCGCCGGGCAGCATCGGCACACTGCCGTCGATCAGCTCGGTGAAACGGCTGTTGAGCAGGCCGGTGAGCTCGGCGAGGGCGATCTCGGCGCCGGTGGCCTCGATCAGGAACTGGGCGCTGCGCGACATCGGACCGCCCACGACCACCTGGCGGTACTCCTCGGCGAGCGCATGGCCGAGCTCGGCGAAGATGGCGACTTCGGCGTCCCACCAGATGCCCTCGGTGTCGACCAGGGTGCCGTCCATGTCGAGCAGCACGGCTTGCAGAGCCGAGCCTTCGGCCGTACGAGTGTCGACGGCGGGGATGCTGCTGGTCATCCAAACACCTCCGGGTAAGGGGCACGAAGGCCGGCCCCCTTCCACGGACGGGAAGGCGACCGGCCTCTACCGGATCGACCAGTTTACGTCGCGCCGCGCCGACGCGCCTCGTGGCCGCCGTAAGGCGGCCACGAACGGCCTCCGGAGGGCTACCGCGCGTTGAAGTACTTCGCCTCCGGGTGGTGGATCACGATGGCGTCCGTGGACTGCTCGGGGTGGAGCTGGAACTCCTCCGAGAGCTTCACCCCGATCCGCTCGGGTCCCAGCAGATCGGCGATCTTCGCGCGGTCCTCCAGGTCGGGGCAGGCGCCGTAGCCCAGCGAGAAGCGCGCGCCGCGGTACTTCAGCGCGAACATGTCCTCCATCTCGCCCGGGTCCTCACCGGCGAAGCCCAGCTCGGCGCGGACCCGGGCGTGCCAGTACTCGGCCAGCGCCTCCGCCAGCTGGACGGACAGACCGTGCAGCTCCAGATAGTCGCGGTAGGAGTCGGCGGCGAACAGCTCGGCGGTCATCTCGCCGATCTTCGAGCCGACGGTCACCACCTGGAGGCCGACGACATCGGTCTCCCCGGACTCCTCGGGCCGGAAGAAGTCGGCCAGGCACAGCCGGCGGCCGCGGCGCTGGCGCGGGAAGGTGAAGCGGGTGCGCTCGCTGCCGTCCTCGTTCAGCAGGACCAGGTCGTCGCCCTTGGAGACGCACGGGAAGTAGCCGTAGACCACGGCCGCCTCCAGCAGGTTCCCGGTGTGCAGCCGGTCCAGCCAGCCGCGCAGCCGGGGCCGGCCCTCGCGCTCCACCAGTTCCTCATAGCCGGGGCCATCGCCGGTGCGGGACTGCTTGAGCCCCCACTGGCCCTTGAAGAGCGCCCCCTCGTCCAGCCAGGAGGCGTAGTCGGCCTGCTGGATGCCCTTGACGACGCGGGTGCCCCAGAAGGGCGGGGTGGGTACGGGGTTGTCGGTGGCCACGTCGGAGCGCGCCGGGCCCTGGTCCGGCTCCGGCTCCCGCACCTGGGCGGCGCGCTGGGGGACGCGGCGCTGCCGGAGCTCGGGGAGCGTGGCGCCGGGCACCCCGCGCTTGACGGCGATCAGGGCGTCCATGAGCCGCAGCCCCTCGAAGGCGTCGCGGGCGTAGCGCACCTCGCCCTCGTAGATCTCGTGCAGATCCTGTTCGACATAGGCCCGGGTGAGGGCGGCGCCGCCGAGGATCACGGGGTAGTCGGCGGCCAGCTTGCGCTGGTTGAGCTCCTCCAGGTTCTCCTTCATGATCACCGTGGACTTCACCAGCAGCCCGGACATGCCGATCACATCGGCCCGGTGCTCCTCGGCGGCCTCCAGGATCGCGGAGACCGGCTGCTTGATGCCGAGGTTGACCACGTTGTAGCCGTTGTTGGACAGGATGATGTCCACGAGGTTCTTACCGATGTCATGGACGTCGCCGCGGACGGTGGCCAGCACGATGGTGCCCTTGCCCTCGTCGTCCGACTTCTCCATGTGCGGCTCCAAGTGCGCCACGGCCGTCTTCATGACCTCGGCGGACTGGAGGACGAACGGCAGCTGCATCTGGCCGGAGCCGAACAGCTCGCCGACCACCTTCATGCCGTCCAGCAGCGTCTCGTTGACGATGTCGAGGGCGGGGCGCTCCTGGAGGGCCTCGTCGAGGTCGGCCTCCAGGCCGTTGCGCTCACCGTCGATGATGCGCCGCTTGAGGCGCTCCTCCAGGGGCAGCGCGGCCAGCTCCTCGGCCTTGCCCGCCTTGAGGGACTTGGCGGTGGCGCCCTCGAAGAGCCCCATCAGCTTCTGCAGCGGGTCATAGCCCTCGGCGCGGCGGTCGTAGATCAGGTCCAGGGCCGTCTCGACC
This sequence comes from Streptomyces malaysiensis subsp. samsunensis, assembly GCF_024519315.1. Taxonomy (GTDB): domain Bacteria; phylum Actinomycetota; class Actinomycetes; order Streptomycetales; family Streptomycetaceae; genus Streptomyces; species Streptomyces malaysiensis. The sequence continues at coordinate 52,278 of NZ_JANIIC010000047.1, forward strand.
TGCTCCTCCTCGAACCGCGCGATCGGCAGGATCTTGGAGGCGTGCACGATCGCCGAGTCCAGGCCCGCCTTGACGCATTCGTCGAGGAAGACGGAGTTGAGCACGATGCGGGCGGCCGGGTTGAGGCCGAAGGAGATGTTCGACAGGCCGAGGGTGGTCTGGACGTCCGGGTGGCGCCGCTTGAGCTCGCGGATCGCCTCGATGGTGGCGATGCCGTCCTTGCGGGACTCCTCCTGACCGGTGCAGATGGTGAAGGTCAGACAGTCGATGAGGATGTCGTCCTCGCGGATGCCCCAGTTGCCGGTCAGATCGGCGATCAGCCGCTCGGCGATCTCCACCTTGTGCTCCGGCGTGCGGGCCTGGCCCTCCTCGTCGATGGTCAGCGCGATCAGGGCGGCGCCGTGCTCCCGCGCGAGCCCGGTGACCTTGGCGAACCGCGACTCGGGGCCGTCCCCGTCCTCGTAGTTGACGGAGTTGATGACCGCGCGTCCGCCGAGCTTCTCCAGCCCGGCCCGGATGACGTCGACCTCGGTGGAGTCCAGGACGATGGGGAGGGTGGAGGCGGTGGCGAACCGCCCGGCCAGCTCCTCCATGTCCGCCACGCCGTCCCGGCCGACGTAGTCCACGCACAGGTCGAGCAGATGGGCGCCCTCGCGGATCTGCTCCCGGGCCATCTCCACGCAGTCGTCCCAGCGGCCCTCCAGCATGGCCTCGCGGAACTTCTTGGAGCCGTTGGCGTTGGTGCGCTCGCCGATCGCCAGATACGAGGTGTCCTGGCGGAACGGCACGGTCTGGTAGAGCGAGGCGGCGCCGGGCTCGGGGCGCGGGGAGCGCTCGGTGGGGGTCAGCTCGCGGACCCGCTCGACGACCTGGCGCAGATGCTCGGGGGTGGTCCCGCAGCAGCCGCCGACCAGGGAGAGCCCGTACTCGCGGACGAAGGTCTCCTGGGCGTCGGCCAGTTCGCCGGGGGTGAGGGGGTAGTGGGCGCCGTCCTTGCCCAGCACCGGAAGGCCGGCGTTGGGCATGCAGGACAGCGGGATACGGGAGTGGCGGGCGAGATGGCGCAGGTGCTCGCTCATCTCGGCGGGGCCGGTGGCGCAGTTGAGGCCGATCATGTCGATGCCGAGCGGCTCGAGGGCGGTGAGCGCCGCGCCGATCTCGGAGCCGAGCAGCATGGTGCCGGTGGTCTCGACGGTGACCGAGCAGATCACGGGGAGGTTGGCACCGGTGGCGTCCAGGGCGCGGCGGGCGCCGATGATCGCGGCCTTGGTCTGGAGCAGGTCCTGGGTGGTCTCCACCAGGAGGGCGTCCGCGCCGCCGGCGATCATGCCCTCGGCGTTGGCCTGGTAGGCGTCGCGGAGGGTGGTGTAGGGCGCGTGGCCGAGGGTGGGCAGCTTGGTGCCGGGGCCCATCGAGCCGAGCACCCAGCGCTGGCGTCCATCGGCGCCGAACTCGTCGGCGACCTCACGGGCGATCCGGGCGCCGGCCTCGGAGAGCTCATGGACGCGGTGGGGGATGTCGTACTCGCCGAGCGCCGCGTGGTTGGCGCCGAAGGTGTTGGTCTCGACACAGTCCACACCGGCGGCGTAGTACGCCTCGTGGACCGAGCGGACGATGTCCGGGCGGGTGACGTTGAGGATCTCGTTGCAGCCTTCGAGCTGCTGGAAGTCGTCGAGACTGGGGTCCTGAGCCTGGAGCATCGTCCCCATCGCGCCGTCGGCGACCACCACGCGGGTGGCCAGCGCTTCACGAAGCGCGTCGGCTCGGGCGGCGGATGTGGGCGATGGCGTGTACGAGGCCATGGATGTGCTCCCTGGAGTGCGACGGCTGTCGGCTTTGCGCCCTCCCCGGGGGAAGGCGCACCACGCCAGGGTAGCCGCCAGTGGTCATTTCACGATGGTCGTTCCATCAGCCGGGATGAACACGGCCGATCGGCCCCCGGTGGGCCCGCTGATCGCCGACACACGGCCTCGCTGTACCGCGGGGTCGACATGGACCGATAGTGTTCAGCATTGTCGAACCGCAGTCAGGAGGGGTTGGCGATGGCACGGAACATCCAGTCGTTGGAGCGCGCCGCCGCGATGCTACGCCTGCTCGCCGGTGGTGAGCGACGTCTGGGGCTGTCCGACATCGCATCCACTCTGGGGCTGGCCAAGGGCACCGCGCACGGCATATTGCGCACCCTCCAGCAGGAGGGTTTCGTCGAGCAGGACGAGGCGTCCGGCCGCTATCAGCTCGGCGCGGAGCTGCTGCGCCTGGGCAACAGCTATCTGGACGTGCACGAGCTGCGCGCCCGCGCCCTGGTGTGGACCGACGACCTGGCCCGCTCCAGCGGCGAGAGCGTGTACCTGGGCGTGCTGCACCAGCAGGGCGTGCTGATCGTCCACCATGTCTTCCGGCCGGACGACAGCCGCCAGGTGCTGGAGGTCGGCGCGATGCACCCGCTGCACTCCACGGCCCTGGGCAAGGTGCTCTCCGCGTACGACCCGGTCGCCCACACCGAGGTGACCGAGACCGAGCGCAGGGTGTTCACCCCCCGCACGGTGACCGGGGAGCCCGAGTTCGAGGGCGTCCTGGACCTGACCCGGGCGCGTGGCTGGGGCTCCGATGTGGAGGAGACCTGGGAGGGCGTCGCGTCGGTCGCGGCGCCCATCCACGACCGACGCCGGCTGCCGGTGGGCGCGGTGGGGATCACGGGCGCGGTCGAGCGGGTGTGCGACGGCGGGGAGCTGCGCTCCGAGCTCGTGGCCGCCGTAAGGGACTGCGCCCGCGCCGTCTCCCGGGACCTGGGTGCCCTGCGCTTCTGAATCGTGCCGGTGGGCGCCGATCAGCCCCCATATGCCGTGATGACCGGCTTCATCACGGTTTCACATACGTGCGATTTTTCCCTCACACGACCCTTGACGGGGTCTTCGGCGTGAAGAAAACTGCCGTTCATCGGTCGGCATTGTCGAACACCTGACGACAATATTCGCTATGGTGGACTCGCCGCGGGCCGACCAACGCCCTCCCACGAGGGCGCGGACCACCGGTGAGAACCCGGGGGTTCGCCTTCCCCTGGACGAAGGACAAAGGAGTCGCGGGTGTCCAGCTCCGACATCTTCATCGGCGAGACCATCGGTACCGCCGTACTCACTCTGCTCGGCTGCGGTGTCGTCGCCGGCGTTGTCTTGAAGCAATCCAAGGCGTTCGAGGCCGGGTGGGTCGCCATCACCCTCGGGTGGGGCTTCGCCGTGCTCACCGGCGCCTATATCTCCGCGCCGCTCTCGGGGGCGCACCTCAACCCGGCGGTGACGCTCGGCCTCGCCATCAAGGGCGGTGTCGAGTGGAGCAAGGTGCCCGTCTACTTCCTCGGGCAGATGCTCGGCGCGGTGATCGGCGCCTCGCTGGTGTGGCTCGCCTACCTCGGCCACTTCCACGCCCATCTCAAGGACCGCGAGATCGTCGGCGGCCCGGGCGCCCAGGACACGGTGGTGGCGGACCGGCAGCAGGCCGGTGACGCCGGCCCGGTGCTGGGCGTCTTCTCCACCGGTCCCGAGATCCGCAACGTCGGCCAGAACCTGGCCACCGAGATCATCGCCACGGCCGTACTGGTGCTCGCCATCCTCACCCAGGGGCTCAACGGCGACGGCAAGGGCCTGGGTGTCATCGGCGCCATGATCACCGCCTTCGTGGTGGTCGGCATCGGCCTCTCGCTCGGCGGCCCGACCGGTTACGCCATCAACCCGGCGCGTGACCTGGGCCCCCGTATCGCTCACGCCCTCCTGCCGCTGCCCAACAAGGGCGGCTCGGACTGGGGCTACGCCTGGATCCCCGTCGTCGGCCCGCTCATCGGCGGTGCCATCGCCGGCGGGATCTACGAGATCGCCTTCGCCTAGCCCACCCCACCCATCGCAGGAGAGCAGCAGATCATGACCGACACCCACACCACGAGCGCCTCGTCCCACGGCCAGGGCCCGTTCATCGCGGCCATCGACCAGGGCACCACCTCCAGCCGCTGTATCGTCTTCGACCGCGACGGCCGCATCGTCTCGGTGGACCAGAAGGAACACGAGCAGATCTTCCCCAAGCCCGGCTGGGTGGAGCACGACGCCACCGAGATCTGGGAGAACGTCCAGGAGGTCGTCGCCGGCGCCATCACCAAGGCCGGGATCACCGCCGCCGACGTCAAGGCGATCGGCATCACCAACCAGCGCGAGACCACCCTGCTCTGGGACAAGAACACCGGTGAGCCGGTGCACAACGCCATCGTCTGGCAGGACACCCGCACCGACGCCCTGTGCCGTGAGCTCGGCCGCAACGTCGGCCAGGACCGCTTCCGCCGCGAGACCGGCCTCCCGCTGGCCTCCTACTTCGCCGGTCCCAAGATCCGCTGGCTGCTCGACAACGTCGAGGGGCTGCGCGAGCGGGCCGAGGCGGGCGACATCCTCTTCGGCACCATGGACTCCTGGGTCATCTGGAACCTGACCGGCGGGGTCGACGGCGGGGTGCACGTCACCGACGTCACCAACGCCTCCCGCACCCTCCTGATGAACCTGCACACCCTGGACTGGGACGAGAAGATCCTGTCCTCGATCGACATCCCAACCGCCGTACTGCCGCGGATACGTTCCTCCGCCGAGGTCTACGGGCACACGGCCGAGGGCGTCCTGGCGGGCGTTCCGGTCGCCTCCGCGCTCGGCGACCAGCAGGCGGCCCTCTTCGGCCAGACCTGCTACTCCGAGGGCGAGGCCAAGTCCACCTACGGCACCGGCACCTTCCTGCTGATGAACACCGGCGAGAAGCCGGTCAACTCCTACAACGGGCTGCTGACCACCGTCGGCTACCGGATCGGCGACGAGAAGCCGGTCTACGCCCTGGAGGGCTCCATCGCGGTCACCGGTTCGCTGGTGCAGTGGATGCGGGACCAGATGGGCCTGATCAACAGCGCCGCCGAGATCGAGACCCTCGCGAGCTCCGTCGAGGACAACGGCGGCGCGTACTTCGTGCCCGCCTTCTCGGGTCTGTTCGCCCCGTACTGGCGGGCCGACGCGCGTGGCGTGATCGCGGGCCTGACCCGCTATGTCACCAAGGCGCACATCGCCCGTGCCGTGCTCGAGGCCACCGCCTGGCAGACCCGCGAGATCGTCGACGCGATGACCAAGGACTCCGGGGTCGAGCTCACCGCGCTCAAGGTCGACGGCGGTATGACCTCCAACAACCTTCTGATGCAGACCCTCTCGGACGCCCTGGACGCTCCCGTGGTGCGCCCGATGGTCGCCGAGACCACCTGCCTCGGCGCGGCCTACGCCGCCGGTCTGGCCGTCGGCTTCTGGCCGGACACCGACGCCCTGCGCGCCAACTGGCGCCGGGCGGCCGAATGGACCCCCCGAATGGACGCGGACGTCCGCGACCGCGAGTACAAGAACTGGCTCAAGGCCGTGCAGCGGACCATGGGCTGGATCGAAGACGAGGAGTAATCAATGACCACCCCGCAGAGCGTTCCGTCCCTCGGAACGCACCCGGCTGCCGGTTCGAACCCCAGCCGAGCCGAGACCCGGGAACAGCTCTCCAAGGCGACGTACGACCTCCTGGTGATCGGCGGCGGCATCCTGGGCATCACCACCGCCTGGCACGCCGCGCAGTCCGGGCTGCGGGTGGCGATGGTGGACGCCGGTGACTTCGCCGGCGCCACCTCCTCCGCCTCCTCCAAACTGCTCCACGGCGGCCTGCGCTATCTCCAGACCGGCGCGGTCAAGCTGGTCGCCGAGAACCACTTCGAGCGGCGCGCGGTCTCCCGTACCGTCGCCCCCCACCTGGCCAACCCGCTCACCTTCTACCTGCCGGTCTACAAGGGCGGTCCGCACGGCGCGGCCAAGCTGGGCGCGGGCGTCTTCGCCTACTCGGCGCTCTCCGCCTTCCGCGACGGCGTCGGCCATGTGATCGGTGCCGAGCGGGCCGCGCGCGACGTCCCCGAGCTGCGCACCGAGAACCTCAAGGCGGTCGCGGTCTACGGCGACGGCCAGATGAACGACAGCCGCATGGCCCTGATGACGGTCCGCGCGGCCGTGGAGTCCGGCGCCACCGTCCTGAACCACGCCGAGGTCACCGGTCTGCGCAAGACCGACGGCCGGGTCACCGGCGCCGAGCTCAAGGACCGCACCGACGGCACCGAGTTCGGGGTCGACGCCCGTCTGGTGCTCAACGCCACCGGCCCCTGGGTGGACCATCTGCGCCGGATGGAGGACCCGAACGCGGCGCCGTCGATCCGGCTGTCCAAGGGCGCGCACCTGGTCCTCAAGCGCACCTCCCCCTGGCGGGCGGCGCTGGCGACCCCGATCGACAAGTACCGCATCACCTTCGCCCTCCCCTGGGAGGACATGCTGCTGCTGGGCACCACGGACGAGGAGTTCGAGGGCGACCCGGCCGATGTGGCGGTCAACGAGAAGGACATCGCCCAGATCCTGGACGAGGCGGCCTTCTCCATCCGCGACCAGCAGCTCTCCCGCGATCTGATCACCTACTCCTTCGCGGGGCTGCGGGTGCTGCCCGGCGGCCCCGGCGACACCGCCAAGGCCAAGCGGGAGACCGTGGTCACCGAGGGCAGGGGCGGGATGCTCTCCATAGCCGGCGGCAAGTGGACCACCTTCCGCCACATCGGCCGCACCGTGATGCAGAAGCTGGCCCAGCTGCCGGGCCGTCCGCTCGCCGACGACATGGAGCCGGTCAAGCAGCTGCCCAGGTACATGCCGCTGCCGGGCCTGGCCAATCCGCACGCCGTGGAGCACCGGCTGCTGGTGGACGGCGGCACCCCCGGCCCGCGCATGGCCGCCGACACCGCCCGCCATCTGGCGACCCACTACGGTTCGCTCTCCTTCGACATCGCCCGGCTGGCCAGCGGCGACGCGGCGCTCGCCGAGCGGATCCACCCCGACGCCCCGGAGATCTGGGCGCAGGTCGTCTACGCCCGGGACTACGAGTGGGCGCGCACCGCGGACGACGTACTGCGCCGCCGCACCACCCTGACCATCCGCGGCCTGGACTCCGAGGACATCCGGAGCCGGGTCGAGGATCTGCTGGCCAAGCGGCCCTGACCCCCGCGGGGCCGCCTTCCCGGGCCCGGGCGGCCGGGCGAGAGGAAACGTCTTCTCACCCGGCCGCCCGGGCTGCTAGTTTGAGGCGGCGACCAATTTCGGGGAGGGGGTGAGCGCGCGATGCCCTACCAGGAGCACGCCATCTCGCTCACCGCCCGGCGCCATATCGATCTGCACCGCGTCTCCAGCGCGATCTGTCAGGGCCGCTGACGGCTTTTCGCCGCCCGGCCCTTTCTCTTTTTCGCTCTCTTTCCTTTCTTTCTGCCTGGAGACCCACCCATGCTCGGCTCGCGCCGCGGTTATACCGTTTTCGCCACTGTCACCGCTCTGGCCCTCGCCGCCACCGCCTGCTCCTCCTCCGGCGCGTCCGGTACGGGGAGTTCCACCCCGCACTCCGGCGGGCATCTGACCTTCGCCCTCGCCTCCGACCCGATCTGCGTCGACCCCCAGCAGCAGGGCAACAACGACGCGATCTACCCCGCCCGGCAGCTGGTGGACTCCCTCACCGACCAGGACCCGAAGACCGGGAAGATCGTGCCCTGGCTCGCCAGGAGCTGGGAGGTGAGCCAGGACGCCACCACCTTCACCTTCCACCTCCGCCGCGGCGCCACCTTCAGCGACGGCACCCCGGTCGACGCCCGCGCGGTCAAGGACAACTTCGACGGCATCGTGCGGCTCGGGGCGAAGTCGGTGCTGGGCGCCAGCTATCTGGCCGGGTACCGGGGCACGGACGTGGTCGGCGAGGACACCGCCCGGGTCCGGTTCAAGGCGCCCAACGCCCAGTTCCTCCAGGCCACGTCCACCTTCACGCTCGGCCTGCTGGCCCGGTCGACGACGAGGCTCCCGGCGGCGAAGCGCTGCACCGAGAGCATCGTCGGCTCCGGCCCCTTCACCCTCACCGACTACACCCCGAACAAGTCCGTCGAGGAGCGCCGACGCCCGGGCTACGCCTGGGGCTCGTCGCTGTGGCGCAAGAAGGGCCCGGCCTATCTGGAGCGGATCTCCTTCAAGGTCGTCCCCGAGTCCGGGGTGCGCACCGGCTCCCTCCAGTCGGGGCAGGCCGATGCCATCGGGGGCGTCGCGCCGCAGGACGAGGACGGGCTGAAGAGCACCGGCTTCACCCTGCTCAGCAGGGCCAACCCCGGTGTGCCGTTCGCCCTGACGGTCAACGCGGACCGCCCCCTCACCCGGGATACGAAGGTCCGCCAGGCCGTTCAGCTCGGGGTGAACCCCCAGGAGGTGGTGGACACCGTCCTCAGCCGCCGCTACAAGCCGGCCACCAGCTCGCTGGCCTCCACCACCACCGCGTACAAGAACCTCGGCGACCGGCTGCGCCACGCCCCGGACCGGGCCCGGAAGCTGCTGGACGAGGCGGGCTGGAAGCCGGGACCGGGCGGTATCCGGGCCAAGGACGGCCGGAAGCTCTCCCTGACGGTCGTCTGGGCCACCAACTTCGGCCCCAACCAGACCGCGCTGGAGCTGGTCCAGCAGCAGCTGAAGAAGATCGGCGTCCAGATCACCCTGAAGTCCCACTCCATCGGGGACTATGTCGAGGTCCGGCAGAAGGGCGACTACGACTACGCCTGGGGCAACACCACCCGCGTGGACCCCGACATCCTGCGCACCTCCTTCTCCGGCGAGGGCCTCAACCTCTCGCGGCTGCACGACCCCGCGCTCGACTCCGTGCTCGACAAGCAGTCGGCCACGGCCGACGCCGCACGCCGTGCCGAGCACGCCGCCCGCGCCCAGGCCCTGGTGGTGGAGAAGGGCTACCAGGTGCCGGTCTTCGAGCTCACCACCGTGATCGGGGTCGGGAAGAACGTCCACGACCTGGACTTCGAGGCGTCCTCCCGGCTCCAGTTCCATGACACCTGGCTGTCCTGAGCGCCGTCCCCGACCACGAGAGCGAAGAGAAGCGAATCCATGCCGCGCTACCTTGTGCAGCGGCTGCTCCAGGCGGTCTTCGTGCTGTGGGCGGCCTTCACCACCTCCTTCGTCGTGCTGTATCTGCTGCCCGGCGACCCGGTGTCGATCATGGCTTCCGGGGGCGGCGACACCAACGATGTGAGCCCCGAGCAGATCGCCGAGCTGAAGCGGGTCTACGGCTTCGACAAGCCGCTGGTCGAGCAGTACGGCGACCGCCTGTGGCACGCCCTCCGGGGCGACTTCGGGATCTCCGTCCAGAGCGGTGACCCGGTCACCCGGCTGATCGCCGGCCAGCTGCCCGCGACGCTCCAGCTCACCTCCGCCGCGCTGCTGCTGGCCACGGTGGTGGGCGCGGGCGTCGCCCTGGCGGCCACCTACACCCGGCGGCGCTGGCTGCGGCAGGCCCTGCTGTCGCTGCCCGCGCTGGGTGTCTCGGCGCCGACCTTCTGGGTGGGCCTGATCCTCGTCCAGCTGGTGTCGTTCCGCTGGGGGCTGCTGCCCGCCATCGGCAACGAGGGGTTCCGGAGCCTGATCCTGCCCGCCGTCACCCTGGCCGTGCCCACCTCCGCCGTGATCGCGCAGGTCTTCGCCAGAAGCCTGCGGGCCGCGCTGGCCGAGCCGTATGTGGAGACGGCGCTGGCCAAGGGGGCGAGCCGGCGGCGGGTGCACTTCGGGCACGCGCTGCGCAACGCCGCGATCCCGCCGCTGACCGTGGCCGGAATGCTGGTCGGCAATCTGCTGGCGGGATCGGTGATCGTGGAGACGGTGTTCTCGCGGACCGGTGTCGGCCGGGTCACCGCCACCGCGGTGACCGCCCAGGACCTCCCGGTGGTACAGGGTCTTGTGGTCTTCGGCGCGCTGGCCTTCGTCCTCGCCAACCTGGCGGTGGACCTGATCGTTCCGCTGCTCGATCCGCGTATCACCGGGGCCGCGGCCACGGCGGTGACCCGATGAGCCGCGGCCGCGCCGCCGCGCGCTTCTGGCTGCGCCGCCCCGGCCTGGTGGCCGCGGTGGCCGTGCTGGCGCTGGCGCTGCTGGCGGCCTTCTTCCCCGGCCTGTTCACCGGGCGGGATCCGCTGTCGGGGGTGCCGGCCGAACGGCTGCGGGGGCCCAGCCTCCACCATCTCTTCGGCACCGACCAGTTGGGCCGGGATCTGTTCTCACGGGTGGTGCACGGTGCGGCGCTCTCGCTCAAGGCCACCTCGCTGGCCGTGGCGGTGGGCCTGGTCGCCGGTTCCGCGCTGGGCCTTGCCGCCGGGTACGTGGGCGGGCTGCTGGACGACGCCCTGATGCGGATCGCCGACGTGCTGCTCGCCATCCCCAGCCTGCTGCTCTCCCTGGCCCTGGTGACCGCGCTCGGCTTCGGCACCGTCAAGGTGGCCGTCGCGGTGGGCGTGACCAGCGTCGCCGGCTTCGCCCGGATCATGCGCGCCGAGGTGCTGCGGGTGCGCGAGGCCACCTATGTCGAGGCGGCGCGGTCCTCCGGTTCGCGCCCGCTGGCGGTGCTGCTGCGGCATGTGCTGCCGAACGCCTCGGGGCCCGTACTGGTCTACGCGGCCGTCGAGTTCGGCACCGTGGTGCTCGCCGTCTCCGCGCTCAGCTTCCTGGGCTACGGGGCCGAACCCCCGGCACCGGAGTGGGGCTCCCTGGTCTCCGGCGGCCGCGACTACCTCGCCACGGCATGGTGGCTCACCACTCTGCCCGGCCTGACCATCGCCGCCACCGTGCTGGCCGCGGGACGGGTCTCCCGCGCGCTGGACGGCGAGGCGAAGGAGGCGTCCCGATGACGAACACCACCGAGCCCCTGCTGTCGATCCGGGGGCTGGAGGTCTCCTACCGCACCGGCGACGGCGCCCCGCCCGCCGTGCGCGGGGTGGACCTCGACATCGCCCCGGGTGAGGTCCTCGCCCTGGTCGGCGAGTCCGGCTCGGGGAAGTCCACCACCGCACACGCGGTCATCGGTCTGCTGCCGCCCGGCGGACGGGTGGACGGCGGACGGATCCTCTTCGACGGCACCGACCTGGCCGCCGCCGGAGAGCGGGAGCTGCGGGCGCGGCGCGGCCGCGACATCGGGCTGATCCCGCAGGACCCGATGGTCTCGCTCAACCCGGTGCAGCGGATCGGGCGGCAGGTCGCCGAGGTGCTGCTGATCCACGGTCTGGCGGACCGCGCGTCCGCGCCCGCCGAGGCGGTACGGATCCTGGGGCTGGCCGGACTGCCGGAGCCGGAGGTACGGGCCCGGCAGTATCCGCATGAGCTGTCCGGGGGCATGCGGCAGCGCGTGCTCATCGCGATCGCGGTGGCGGCGCGCCCCCGGCTGGTGATCGCCGACGAGCCGACCAGCGCACTGGACGTCACCGTCCAGCGGCGGATCCTGGACCATATCGAGACGCTCACCCGCCAGGCGGGCACGGCCGTGCTGCTGATCACTCACGATCTGGGGGTCGCGGCGGACCGGGCGCGGCGGATCGCGGTCATGTCGGAGGGCCGGATCGTGGAGACGGGCCGCACCCGGGACGTCCTCACCGCGCCCCGGCATCCGTACACCCGGCGGCTGCTGGCGAGCGCCCCGAGCGTGGCGACGGAACGGGCACGGGTGCGGGTGCGCGAGGAGGCGCCGGCCGATGGGCCCTCGGGAGCGGGCGCCGAGGGGGCGGGCGCCGATCTCGTCGTCGCCGAGGGCCTGGTCAAGGAGTTCGCGGCGCGTGGCCGGGCGCCCGTCCGCGCCGTGGCCGCGGTGGACTTCCGGATCCGGCGCGGTGAGTGCTTCGCCCTGGTCGGGGAGTCCGGTTCGGGGAAGTCCACCACGGCCCGGATGGTGGCGCGGCTGACCGATCCCACCGAGGGCCGGATCCGGTTCGACGGGCAGGACATCACCGCGCTGTCGGGCCGTGCGCTGCGCCGGCTGCGGCGCCGCGTTCAGCTCGTCTACCAGAATCCGTACTCCTCGCTCGACCCCCGCCGGTCCGTCGCCGACGCCGTCACCGAGCCGCTGCGCGCCTTCCGGGTCGGCGACCGGGCGGCACGGCTGCGGCGAGCGGCCGAGCTGCTGGACCGGGTGGCGCTGCCCGCGACCACGCTGCGGCGCAGGCCGGGCGAGCTGTCGGGCGGTCAGCGGCAGCGGGTGGCCATCGCCCGCGCCCTGGCCCTCGGCCCCGACCTGGTCATCTGCGACGAGCCGGTGTCGGCGCTGGACGTGTCGGTGCAGGCGCGCATTCTGGAGCTGCTGGCGGAGTTCCAGCGCGATCTGGGGCTGAGCTATCTCTTCATCTCCCATGACCTCGCCGTCGTACGGCAGATCGCCGACCGCGTCGGGGTGATGCGCGACGGGAGGCTGCTGGAGACGGGCACGACGGATCGGGTCTTCGCCGCGCCCTCCCATCCGTACACCGAGGAGCTGCTCGCCGCGATCCCGGGCGGGCGCCATGCGGTCTCCGCCCGATCCGCCTAGGGCCTGTCTGGGGTTGTGATCCGGATCAGGGAGCGGGGCGTGGTGCGTGCGATCGCAAGGCGCCGGAAGGCCCTCGTAGCGGAGCTACTAGGGCGTTTCGGCAACGCGGCGAGAGGGGGCACCTCCCAGCGGTAGCTGGGGGAGCGTGCCACGCCCCGCGAGCCCAGATCACAACCCCAGACAGGCCCTAATCCCACCGCCCGATCCGTCCGACGCTGGAAGGACACCATGAAGTTCTCCGTACTGTCCCTGATCGGCCGTGCCCCGCATCCGCTGACCGGTGAGCTGCCCTCCGCCGCCGAGCGGTTCGAGGACGTCCTGGAGACGGGGGTGGCCGCCGAGCGGCTCGGCTTCGACGCGTACGCCGTCGGGGAGCGGCACGCCGGGCCGTTCCTGTCCTCGAGCCCCACGGTGGTGCTGGGCGCGCTCGCCGCCCGCACCTCACGGATCAGGCTGCTCACCGGGGTGACCGTGGTGGCGATCCTGGACCCGGTGCGGGTCGCCGAGGACTACGCGACGCTGGACCAGATCTCCCGGGGCCGCATCGAGCTGGTGGTGGGCAAGGGCGCGGAGGCCGGGCACTTCGACCTCTTCGGCCTCGACGAGGACCGGCAGTGGGATCTCCAGGCCGAGAAGTACGAACTGCTGCGGCGGCTGTGGAGCGAGGAGAAGGTCACCTGGGAGGGGGAGTTCCGGCCGCCGCTGAAGGAGGTGACGACCGTGCCGCGGCCCTACGACGGGCTCCCCAGGATCTGGCACGGCTCGGCCACCAGCCGCAACTCGCCCGAGCTGGCCGCCAAGCACGGCGATCCGCTGTTCACGGCGAACGCCGTCCAGCCGCGCGAGGCGTACGCGGAGCTGATCCGCCACTACCGCGAGCGTTTCGAGGCGTACGGCCACGATCCGGCGAACGCGCATGTGGCGGCCGGGTCCGGCGGGCTGTTCATCGCCGACACCACCCAGCGGGCGATCGAGCAGTACAAGGACTTCTACGAGGCGCGGGTGCGGCAGAACTTCAAGCCCCATCTGGTGGACAAGCCGGGCTACAACACCCCGTTCCGCACGATCGAGGACGCGATCGAGAACGGGCCGCAGCTCATCGGGAGCCCGCAGCAGATCATCGACAAGATCCTCGCCTATCACGAGGTCTACCGGCACGACCTCCAGTCGATCACGGTCGACGGGATGGGGCTGAGCCACTCGCGGCAGATCGAGACGCTGGCCAGATTCGCCGAGGAGATCGCCCCGGTGGTGCGCCGGGAGGCACCCAGCAAGCTCTGGAGCTGAGCCGGGAACCGGCGAACTTCCGCCCGGTCGGGGGCAGTTGGCGGGCGATCCACCGGGAGCCCCGGACTTACTCGTGCGTAAAAATCTACTGAATCGCTCTTGCCTTCTTCGGCGGTGCGCGCATCAATGACATCGCCCGTGGATGACGGGCAGGAACAACCCCCCACCTCACTTCCCCCACTCCGGAAGGCAATCCCATGAGACGGATCAAGCTCGGGATCAGCACGGCAATGGGAGCAGCAGCAATGGCCGCCGGCGCGCTGGCGCTGGCACCGACCGCGTCCGCGGTCGACCCCACGACGGCCACCCTGACCGCCGAATGCGGGACCTACGGCTCGGGTCTGGCCACCCTCACGGCCACGCAGAGCGGGACGTCCGCGACCATCACCCTGTCCTCCGGGGCGATCAAGGCGCCGATCGACGTTCCGGCGGGGTCGGTGAACTCCACACTGACGCTGTCGAAGAACGGCTCCGGGACCGCCACCTTCACCGGCAACGCCAACCCGGCGATCCCGACCGGCTCCGATGTGACCACCGGCCCGCTCAAGGGCACGGTGGCCGCGGGCGACATCCTGGAGGCCAAGTCCCTCAAGCTGGTGATCTTCGGCCTGATCACGGTGAACTGCACCGCCACCTCGGCCCAGTCCCCGGGGCCGTTCACCTTCTGAGCCATCCGATGAACCGGTGTTGAGCCCACCCTCGGGCCCTCCCGGTGAGAGGTCCCAGCGGACCGGCGGCGTCCCCGCCGGTCCGCGCACGTCATACGTCATAATGGACCCCTGATACATCGGATGTTTGGCCCGGGGAGGTTCCACCATGGCGGTTACCGACGAGGCGATCGAGAAAATCAAGGGCATGATCGTCTCAGGCGCGCTGCGCCCCGGTGACCGGCTCCCCAAGGAGAGCGAGCTGGCCGCCGAGCTCGGACTGTCCCGCAACTCGCTGCGCGAGGCCGTACGGGCGCTGTCGCTGATCCGGATCCTCGACGTACGGCAGGGCGACGGCACCTATGTGACCAGCCTCGACCCCCAACTGCTGCTGGAGGCGCTGAGCTTCGTCGTGGACTTCCACCGCGATGACACGGTACTGGAGTTCCTGGCGGTGCGGCGGATCCTGGAGCCCGCGGCCACCGCGCTGGCCTGCACCCGGATCAGCGATGCCGAGCTGGACCGGCTCCAGGCGCAGCTGGACGAGCTCGGCCAGGAACCCTCGGTGGAGGAGCTGGTCGCATGCGATCTGGAATTCCATCGTGGCATCGTCCAGTCGTCGGGCAATTCGGTGCTCTGCTCACTGCTCGACGGGCTCTCAGGACCCACCACCCGGGCCCGGGTGTGGCGCGGTCTGACCCAGGAGGACGCGGTCAGCCGCACCCTCCATGAGCACCGGGCGATCCTGGCCGCCCTGCGGGACCGCGACGCGGAGGCGGCGCGGTCCTGGGCGACGGTGCACATCGCGAGCGTGGAGCAGTGGCTGCGCTCCACGCTGTGAGACCACCGGGGCTCCGCCCCGACCCCCGCCTGCGGTCCGGGGCGGGCTCGCCCCCGGCCCCGGGTGGAGCCCTGCCTCGCGGCTGAGCCGCGCATCGGGTGCGGCCGGGTGGGGGTGAGGTGGGGACCTTCCGCTAGGTTCCCAGACCGTACGCGCGGGCCGCGTTGCCGCCGAAGACGGCGGCGCGCTCCTCGTCGGAGAGCCGCTGGGTGGCCGCCTCCGCCAGCGACACCACCTCGTCGTAGCTCGCGGCCAGGGTGCACACCGGCCAGTCGGAGCCGAACAGCACCCGGCCGGGCCCGAAGGCGTCCAGGACGTGCCAGGCGTACGGGAGCACCTGCTCGGGCTTCCAGCCCTCCCAGTCGGCCTCGGTGACCAGTCCGGACAGCTTGCAGTCGACGTTCGGCAGGGCCGCGAGCGCGGCCAGCCGCCGCGCCCAGGGGTCGCGCTCACCGCTCGCCACGGGCGGCTTGGCGGCGTGGTCGAGGACGAAGCGCAGCCGCGGCAGCTCGCGGACGGCGTCCAGGGCCGCGGGCAGCTCGCGCGGGGTGACCAGCAGGTCGTAGACCAGACCCGCGTCGGCCACGGCGGCGAGCCCCCGGCGGGCGTCGGCGCGGTCCAGCCACCGCGGATCCGGCTCGTCCTGCACCTGGTGGCGCAGGCCCACCAGCCGGTCGCCGCCGGGTCCGGAGGCCAGCTCCGCGAGCACCTCGCCCACCCCGGGATCGGTGAGGTCGGCCCAGCCGACGACACCCGCGATCCGGTCCGAACCGTCGGCCAGGGCGAGGAGTTCCCGGGTCTCCTCGACGGAGGAGCTGGACTGGACGACGACGGTCGCGCCGATCCCATGGGCGTCCAGATGCGGGGCGAGGTCGTCCGGGGTGAAGGTGCGGCGGATGGGCTCCGCCCATGGACCATCCATCCAGGGCTGCTCACGGCGGGTCAGGTCCCACAGGTGGTGGTGGGCGTCGATACGGCGCGGCAAGGGCACTCGGGCACTCCTGGAGGGTTCAGACCGGCAGCGGGATGTCGTCGTCGAGCAGACCGCGCCGGACCAGGGCCTGCCACAGCTCTGGGGGGATGTCATGGGTGAACAGCTCGGCATTGTCCCGGACTTCGGCCGGGGAGGCGCAGCCGACCACCGCCGCGGCCACCGCGGGATGGCCGAAGGGGAAGCGCAGCGCGGCGGCCCGCAGCGGCACCCGGAACTCGGCGCACACCTCGGCCAGCCGCCGGGCCCGCGCGAGGAGCTCGGGCGGCGCCTGCCGGTAGTCGTAGCGGGCCCCCGGGGCGGGGTCGGCGAGCAGCCCGGAGTTGTAGACCCCGCCGACCACCACGGAGGTGCCGCGCCGCTCGCACACCGGCAGCAGATCGTCGTAGGCGGTGCGCTCCAGCAGCGTCCAGCGCCCGGCGCACAGCACGACGTCCACGTCGAAGTCGGCGACGAACCGGGCGAGGAGGTCGCTGTGGTTCATGCCGAAGCCGATGGCCTTCACGAGCTTCTCCCGCTTCAGCTCGGCCAGCGCCGCGAAGCCCGTCTCATAGACCTCACGGATATGGTCTTCCGGATCGTGGAGGTAGACGATGTCCAGGGCGTCGACCCCGAGCCGCTCCAGGGAGGACTCGAGGGTGGCGCGGATGCCGTCCCGGGTGAAGTCCCACTCACGGACCCGGTCGGGGGTGTCGGCGAACCCGTCCGCCTGGACCGGCTCCCCGGGGGCGCGCGGCCGCAGCCGCCGCCCCACCTTGGTGGAGAGGGTGTACGCGGCGCGGTCGCGCCCGGCCAGCACCCGGCCCAGCCGCTCCTCGGAGAGTCCGACGCCGTAGTGCGGCGCGGTGTCCATATAGGTGAGGCCGGTGTCGAACGCCGCCCTTACGGTGTCCAGCGCGCGCTCCTCCGGCACCGCCTCGTAGAGATTGGCCAGCGGCGCGCAGCCGAGGCCCAGGGGTGGTACGCGCACCCCCGAGCGGCCCAGCTCGCGCGGGCCGCCCGGGGCCCGTCCGACATCGCCCACCATGGTTGCCTCCCGGCCGCTCTCAGTCCTGCTTCTCGCCGCTGGCGTAGCGGGAGATGATCAGCGCGACGATGATGATCGAGCCGTTGATGAACTGGTTCCACAGCGGAGGTACCCCGCCGAGGGTCATCACATTGACCACCAGTTGCAGCGTCAGCACACCGGTGAGCGCGCCGAAGAGCGTGCCGCGCCCGCCCTTGAGGCTGATCCCGCCGATGACCGCGGCGGCGAACACCTGGAAGATCCAGCCATTGCCCTGGGTCGCGGCGACCGAGCCGTAGTGGCCGGTGTAGAGGATGCCCGCGAAGGCGGCGAGCAGACCGCCGACGCTCAGCACGATCCAGGTGATCCGGTCCACCCGGATGCCCGCCGCCCGCGCCGCCTCGGGGTTGCCGCCGATCGCGTAGAGCGCGCGTCCGTGCCGCAGATAGCCCAGGGCCAGGCCGCCGATGGCGTACAGCCCCAGGCAGATCCACACGGCGGCGGGCACGCCCAGCCAGTCGGCCTTGCCCAGGTAGCGGAAGGACTCGGGGACGTTGACGATCGACTGGCCCTCGGCGATGCCGACCTGGAGTCCGCGCAGCATGGTGAGCATGCCCAGGGTCGCGATGAAGCCGTTGACGCGCAGCTTGAGCATCAGGAAGCCGTTGGCCGCGCCGATCAGCGCCCCGACCGCCAGGCACAGCGGTATGGCGGTCCACACCGGCAGCAGCCCCAGGCCCTCGAACCGCGCCCCGTGCTCGGGCAGGACGAACCACAGGGCGATCACCGGCGCCACGGCGATGGTCGACTCCAGGGAGAGGTCCATCCGGCCGCTGATCAGGATCAGCGCCTCGCCCAGCACCAGCAGCCCCAGCTCGGTGGACTGCTGGACGACGCCGATCAGATTGTCCTGGGTGAGGAAGGCGGGTGAGACGATGAAGCCGATCACCCCGAGCACGAAGATCACGGGGACCAGCGACAGATCGCGCCAGCGCGCGATGTCGATCCGCGGCCGGCTCCGCTCCGCCGGGTCGTCAGCCACCGCCTCGGCGGTCGGCTGGCGTGCGGTATCGGTCATGACTGCCTTCCTTCTGTGCGGTCTTCCGTGTCCTCCGCCGTGCCGTCGGTGCCCGTGGTGCCCGGCTCGGTGATGCCCTCCATGGCGGCCACGAGCTGACGGTCGCTCCAGCCGCCGCCGAACTCCGCGACCACCCGGCCGTGGAAGAAGGCCAGGATCCGGTCGCAGACCCGCAGATCGTCCAGTTCGTCGGAGACGATGACCGCGCCGCTCCCGGCCGCGGCCACCTCCCGTACGACACCGAGCAGCGCGTCCTTGGACTTCACGTCCACCCCGGCGGTCGGGCGGATCGCGACCAGGACGCTGGGCTCACGGGCCAGCGCCCGCGCGATGACGACCTTCTGCTGATTTCCGCCGGACAAACCCGAAACGGGCTGCGAGGGGCCCGAGGTCTTGATGTCCAGGGAGTTGATCATCCGCTGGGCGAAGGCACGGGTCCGGGAGGGCAGCACCGTGCCATAGGGCCCCAGCTGGTCGGTGACGGTGAGCGTGGCGTTCTCGGCGACGCTGCGGCCCAGGACCAGACCCTGGTCGTGCCGGTCCTCCGGGACGTAGCCGATGCCCGCGTCGATGGCGTGCGGCACGCTGCCGGGGCGCACCGGCCGTCCCCGCACCGACAGCCGCCCGCCGGCCGGTTTGCGCAGCCCCACCAGGGTCTCGCCGACCGCCGTGTTGCCGCTGGCCGTGGCCCCGGCCAGGCCCAGCACCTCACCGGGGCGCACCACCAGGTCCAGCGGTCGAACTCGCCCTCCAGGGCGAGCCCTTCGGTGCGCAGCACCGGCTCCCCGTCCGGGTCGGCCGCCTTACGGGCGACGGGGGCGTGGACGGCCGCCCCGGAGTCGCCCCCGGGCGCCCCGCCGCCGTCCCCGGTCATCGCCGCCACCAGGTCCTCCTTGGCCAGCTCGGCGACCGGGGCGGTCAGCACATGGCGGGCGTCGCGGAAGACGGTGACGGTGTCGCAGAGTTCGTAGACCTCCTGGAGGTGGTGCGAGATGAACAGGAAGGCGACGCCCTGCCGGCGCAGTTCGAGCAGCTTGGCGAAGAGCCGGTCGATACCGCCCGCGTCGAGCTGGGCGGTGGGCTCGTCGAGGATGATCAGCCGGGCGCCGAAGGAGAGGGCACGGGCGATCTCCACGAACTGCCGCTGCTCGACGCTGAGGTCCTTCGCCCGCGTCTGCGGATCCACCTCCACGCCGTACTCGGCCAGCAGCGCGCGGGCGTCCGCGCGCAGGGCGCGCCAGCGGATGCGCCCCGCGCCCGGGAAGCGGTTGAGGTAGAGGTTCTCGGCGACCGTCAGATCCGGGACCACCATCGACTTCTGGTAGACACAGGCCACCTTGCGCTGCCAGGCGGTGGTGTCCCAGTAGCCGGGGGCGGGCTCGTCCGCGAAGGTGACCTCGCCCTCGTCCGGGCGCTCCATCCCGGTCAGGACGGACACCAGGGTGGACTTGCCCGCCCCGTTGCGCCCGACGAGGGCATGGGCCTCCCCGGGCCGTACGGCCAGCCGGGCCCGGTCCAGGGCGACGGTGGGCCCGAACCGTTTGACGATGCCCTGGGCCCGCACCACGGCGGGCTGGTCGACCGCGGGCATGGTCACTTCTTCTCGAGCTGGTTGGCCCACAGCTTCTTGTCGTCGACGTTCTCCTTGGTGACCAGCGGCGCCGGGAGCTGGTCCTCCAGGCCGTTCTCGATCTTGACGATGGTGGAGCCGTGATCGGTGGGGCCGGGTTTGAACGTCTTGCCGTCCAGAGCGGCCTTGGCGTAGTTCAGGGCCCACTGGGCGTAGAGGTCGGCGGGCTGGGAGAGCGTGGCGTCGATCTTCCCGGAGCGGATCGCGTCCAGCTCCTCGGGTATCCCGTCGTTGGAGATGATCGTGATGTGCTTGTCCGAACCGGCGGGCTTCAGCAGCCGCTTCTGCTCCAGCAGGGCGAGCGTGGGCTGGAGGAAGACGCCGCCCGCCTGCATGTAGATGCCGTTCACGTCCTTGTGCTGGGCCAGCAGGCTCTGCAACTTGGCGGAGGCGACATCGCCCTTCCAGTCGGTGGGCAGCTCATGCACCTTGATGCCGGGGTACTTCTTCTTCATGCAGGAGGCGAACGCCTGCGAGCGGTCCCGGCCGTTGATGGAGCTGAGGTCGCCCTGGAGCTCGGCGACCCGGCCCTTGCCGCCGAGCTTCTCGCCGAGGTACTCGCACGCCTTGGTGCCGTAGGCCCGGTTGTCGGCCCGTACCACCATGTAGACCTTGCCGGAGTCGGGCCGGGTGTCCACGCTCACCACGGGGATCTTCTTCTCCGCCAGCTGTTCCAGGGTGGAGGAGATGGCGCCGGTGTCCTGGGGTGCCATCACGACCGCCTTGGCGCCCTGGTCGGTGAACGCCTGGACGTTGGCGACCAGTTTGGAGATGTCGTTCTGCGAGTTGGACAGCGGCAGCGCGGAGACCGTGCCCTTGTCGATGCCCTTCTCCAGGTACTGCTGGTAGGAGTTCCAGAAGTCGGTGTCCGTCCGCGGCATGTCGATGCCGACCTTGCCGCCGCCGGCGCCATTGCTCTCACGGTTGCAGCCGGTGAGCGCTGCGACGGCCAGCAGCACGGCGCAGGCGGCGGTGCCGGTGGTGCGGAGTCTCGTCATCGAGTCCCGTCCTTGGTCATTCGTCGGTCGAGTCGTGCGGGTGGTGCCGGTCTCGGGCGGTGGCGGTTGTCCCGGCGGGTGGTGCCGGTCGGTCGTCCCGGACGGCTGCCCGGGGCGGTCGCCTCAGGAGGAGGCGGGGCGCGGCCGCAGCCCCTGCATCCCTCCGTCGACGGCCAGCGCGGTGCCGGTGACGGCCGCGGCGGCGGGGCTCGCGAGGTAGGCGACGGCGGCGGCCACCTCGTCGGCGGAGACCAGCCGTCCGGTGGGCTGACGGACCTCCAGGGCGGCGCGCTCGGCCGCCGGATCGGGCGCCTGGTCGAGCAGCCGGCCGACCCACGGGGTGTCCACGGTGCCGGGGTTGACGCAGTTGACGCGCACCCCCTCGCGGATGTGGTCCGCGGCCATGGCGAGGGTCAGCGACAGCACCGCGCCCTTGCTGGCGCTGTAGGCGGCCCGCTGCGGCAGTCCCGCGGTGGCGGCGATCGAGCAGGTGTGGGTGATGGAGACGGCGCCGGGCCGGTCGGCCGCGGCGGCGCGCAGATGGGGCAGCGCGGCCCGCGCGGTGCGCACCAGGCCCAGCACATTGATGTCCAGCAGCCGGTGCCACTCCTCGTCGGAGTTGTCCTCGACGCTGCCGATCGCGCCGATGCCCGCGTTGCCGACGACGGTGTGCAGGGCGCCGAACTCGGCCACGGCCGCGGCCACCGCACCCCTGATCGCCTCGTCGGAGGTGACATCGGCCTTGAGCGGCAGTGTGCCGTCCGGGGCGCCCGACGGATCGCGGTCGAGCACGGCCACCCGCGCGCCCCGGTCGCGCAGCGTGGTGGCGATGGCGGCGCCGATACCGGAGGCGCCGCCGGTGACGAGCGCGGCCAGCCCTTCGAAGTCGCCGGTGGTCACTGGTGGTCCTCCTGAGTCTGAGCCGGTGTGAACGGTGCCGGTGCGGATGCGGACGGTGCGGATGCGGACGGTGCCGGTACGGGCCGTGCGATACGGGCCCGCCATTCGGGCCCGTCCGGATAGCGGTAGGCGGCGATCGACTCTGGGTACATACGGGCGGAGAAGCCCGGCGCGGTCGGTGCCCGATAGCGGCCCGACTCGATGACCACGGGATCGGCGAAGTGCTCGTGGAGGTGGTCGACATACTCGATGACCCGGTCCTCCCAGCTGCCCGAGACGGCCACGAAGTCGAACATGGCCAGGTGCTGGACGAGTTCGCACAGCCCGACGCCGCCCGCGTGCGGGCACACCGGAAGTCCGTACTTGGCGGCGAGCAGCAGGATCGCGAGGTTCTCGTTGACCCCGGCGACCCGCGCCGCGTCGATCTGGACGAAGTCGACCGCCTCGGCCTGGAGCAGCTGCTTGAAGACCACGCGGTTGGCCACGTGCTCGCCGGTGGCGACCTTGACCGGCTGCCCGGCACGGATGGCGGCGTGGGCGAGGATGTCGTCCGGGCTGGTGGGCTCCTCGATCCAGTGCGGATCGTACGGCGCCAGGGCGCTCATCCAGCGCACCGCCTCCGCCACGTCCCAGCGTTGGTTGGCGTCCACGGCGATGCGCACATCGGGGCCGACCGCCTCGCGCGCGAGCCGCATCCGTCTGAGGTCCTCGTCGAGATCGCCGCCGACCTTGAGCTTGATCTGGCCGAAGCCCCCGGCCACGGCCTCCTGGGCCAGCTTGATCATTTTCTCGTCGGAGTAGCCGAGCCAGCCGGGCGAGGTGGTGTAGGCGGGGTAGCCTCGCTCGCGCAGCAGCGCGGCACGCTCGGCGCGGCCGGGCTCCGCGGCGCGCAGGATGGCGAGCGCCTCGTCGCGGGTGAGCGCGTCGCTGAGGTAGCGGAAGTCGACCAGCTCGACCAGTTCCTCGGGCGACATATCGGCGAGGAACTGCCACAGGGGCTTGCCGGCCTGCCGGGCGGCGAGGTCCCAGGCGGCGTTGACCACCGCGCCCGCCGCCATATGCATGACACCCTTCTCCGGCCCGAGCCAGCGCAGCTGCGAGTCATGGGTCAGCTCGCGGTGCAGGGCGGCGAGATCGGCGGCCGTCAGGGGCGCGGGGCGGCCCACCACATGGGGCAGGAGGGAGCGGATGGCGGCCGCGGTGACATCGTTGCCGCGGCCGATGGTGAAGACGAAGCCGTGCCCCTCCGCCGCCGGCCCCTCCCCCGCGTCCGTGCGCAGCACGACATAGGCGGCGGAGTAGTCGGGGTCCGGGTTCATGGCGTCCGAGCCGTCGAGCTGCTCCGAGGTGGGAAACCGGATGTCGTGGACCTCGAGCTCGGTGACGGATGGACGCTGACTCAATGGGGGCTCCCTGGAACGATGCGCGAGAGAGAACATCGGACCTTTCGCGATGATCCGATGTATAGCGCTGCCCTAAGGGCTGCGTCCAGAGGCGTGGCGGAACTTTCGGAGGACAGATCGGATGAATCTCTTAGTGCTCCTGGACAGGGGCTGCGGCCGGGGGCACGGAAAGCCGTAGGCTTGGGAGGCACGCAATGGGAACTGCATCTGGAGGCGGCACCGATCCGTCCGCCCCAGTCGGAAGGAGGCGCTGGGTGATCGAGCTTGAGGGGGTTCCCGAGCTGATCGACCCGGTCATGATCTGTGCCTTCGAGGGCTGGAACGACGCCGGAGACGCCGCCTCGACCGCGGTCGGGCACCTGGACCGGGAGTGGAAGGGCGAGGTCTTCGCCTCGCTCGACGCGGAGGACTACTACGACTTCCAGGTGAACCGGCCCACCGTGGCGCTCGAGGGCGGTGTACGCAAGATCACCTGGCCGACGACCCGGCTCTCGGTGGTCCGGGCCGACACCGGGGAGCAGTCCCGGGACCTGGTGCTGGTGCGCGGTATCGAGCCGAGCATGCGCTGGCGGTCGTTCTGCAACGAGATCCTCGGCTACGCCCATGAGTTGGGCGTGGAGATGGTCGTCATCCTCGGCGCACTGCTCGGCGACACCCCGCACACCCGGCCGGTGCCGGTCAGCGGCGTCACCTCCGACCCGGACCTGGCCCGCAGCCTCGATCTGGAGGAGACCCGCTACGAGGGCCCGACCGGAATCGTCGGGGTCCTCCAGGAGGCGTGTGCCCACGCCGGAGTCCCGGCGGTGAGCCTGTGGGCGGCCGTGCCGCACTACGTCTCGCAGCCGCCGAACCCGAAGGCCACCCTGGCCCTGCTCAACCGCCTCGAGGACCTCATCGGGGTGCGCATCCCCCTCGGTGAGCTGACCGAGGACTCCCGGGCCTGGCAGCTGGGCGTGGACCAGCTGGCCGCGGAGGACAGCGAGGTCGCCGAGTACGTCCAGTCACTGGAGGAGGCGCGGGACACCGCCGAGCTGCCCGAGGCGTCGGGCGAGGCCATCGCCCGCGAGTTCGAGCGCTATCTGCGGCGGCGCGACGGCCAGCCCGGCCCCGGCGGCCACGCCACCGAGAGCGGCGGCCTCGCGGAAGGCCGGGAGGGCGGCACGTCGGGCGGCCCGGGCGCCCCCTATCTGCGGGACCCCTCCACCGGCCACGGGCGGCCGCGCAAGCCGTCCCCCAGGGACGAGATGGCCAAGGACGACGCCGAGGACACCGGCGGCGCCGAGGACGAGACCAAGGGTCCTGACGACACCCAGGACGGCGAGGGCCAGGACGCCTCCCACCGCGAAGACGGCGGCACGGACCGGGGCGGCGACGGGGACGAGGGGTCCGGCTCCGGCCGGTAGGCCACGACCGCCCCGCCCGGCCCTGGGCACACGGGTGAACAGCGCGGAGCCCGCGCCGGGAGGTCCCCGGCGCGGGCTCATGCGTTCACCGCCGCGGTGCCACGGCCCGACGACGCGTCAGAGGGCCACGCCCAGCAGCGCGTCCACGGCGCGCGAGACCAGTCCGGGCGCCCCCTCGTCCGTACCGCCGGTGGCCGTCTGCGCGGCGGCCCAGCGGTCGACGGCGGCCAGGGCCGCCGGGGAGTCCAGGTCGTCCGCGAGCGCCTCACGGATCTCCTCCACCAGCGCGTCGGCCGGGAGCCCGTCCGGCCGTGAGACGGCGGCACGCCAGCGGCCGAGGCGCTCATCGGCCTCGCGCAGCACCTCGTCCGTCCACTCCCAGTCCGAGCGGTAGTGATGGGCCAGCAGCGCGAGCCGTATGGCCGCCGGGTCCACACCGTCGTGGCGCAGCGCCGAGACGAAGACCAGGTTGCCCTTGGACTTCGACATCTTCTCGCCGTCCAGCGCCACCATCCCGGCGTGCACATACGTCTTGGCGAACGGCCGCTCACCGGTGAGGACCTGGGCGTGCGAGGCGCCCATCTCATGGTGCGGGAAGGCGAGATCGGATCCGCCGCCCTGCACATCGAAGCCCATGCCGAGGTGGTCGAGGGCGATGGCCACGCATTCGATGTGCCAGCCGGGGCGGCCGGAGCCGAGCGATCCGCCGTCCCAACTCGGCTCGCCGGCACGGGCGGCCATCCACAGCATGGGGTCGAGGGGGTTCTTCTTGCCGGGGCGCTCCGGGTCGCCGCCGCGCTCGGCGGACAGCAGCCGCATGGCCTCCGCGTCCAGCCGGCTGACCGAGCCGAAGGAGGGGTCGGACTCCACGGAGAAGTAGACGTCGCCTTCGAGTTCATAGGCGGCGCCCAGGTCGCGCAGCCGCTCCACGAGCGGCACGATCCCCGGTATCGCCTCGACGGCGCCGATGTAGTGGCGCGGGGGCAGCATCCGCAGGGCCGTCATGTCCTCGCGGAAGAGGGCGGTCTCGCGCTCGGCCAGGGCCGTCCAGTCGTCGCCGTTCTCCTGGGCCCGCTCCAGCAGGGGATCGTCGACATCGGTGACGTTCTGGACGTAGTGCACCTGGCGCTTGGTGTCGAGCCATACGCGCTGAACGAGGTCGAACGCGTTGTAGGTCGCCGCATGACCCATGTGGGTCGCGTCGTACGGGGTGATCCCGCAGACGTAGATGCGCGCGACGGGACCGGGGGTCAGGGTGATCCGTCCCCCGGTCGCTGTGTCGTGAATGCTCAGGTCGCGGCCACTGCCGGGCAGGGCGGGAACCTCAGAAGCGGGCCAGGCATACATGCAATGAGCGTAACCGGATGCAGCGTCCGTATACGAACCGGACCAGTGGTGTTGGCCGGATGGGCGGTCTTGCGCAAGCGCCCAGAACCTGCTTGAGCTGCCCCAATCGCCTGCCACGGACCCCGGGTGGGGACGCGTCGGGAGCCCCGCCCGGACCCGGAGCGAGCCGGTCGACTCGGGCCGGAGGTCATCCGCTCAGACCGGCGGCCAGGGGATGGCGGGCCACTGGCCGCTGGGCTCGGGGTGGGTCCCGGTCCGCAACAGCGTGGCGACACGGGCCCGCAGGGCCTCGATCTCGGCCTCGGTGATCAGCTTCGCCAGCCGGGCGCTCAGCGGGCCGCCGCCGGCCAGCTGGTCCGCCAACCCGCGCAGCACCTCCAGCACATCGTCCGGCAGCGGATCCCCGGCCCAGCCCCACAGCAGGGTGCGCAGCTTGTCGTCGGCGTTGAAGGTCACTCCGTGATCAATCGCATAGAGCCGGCCACCGGCCGCGGGCAGCAGATGGCCGCCCTTGCGGTCGCCGTTGTTGATCACCGCGTCGAGGACGGCCAGCCGGCGCAGCCGTACGTCGTCGGCGTGGACCAGCAGCGCCGTCCGCCCCTCGCCCACCTCGGCGTAGCCCACCGCCTTCCAGCCGGGGCCCGGTTCATCGCCCTCGACGAGCGCGAGCAGCTCCCCTCCCCCGGTCTCGCCGGACCCGTCGCCGTCCGCCCCGTCGGCGTCCCCGTCCGCCGCGCCGGTGGTCACCTCGACCTCGATCCAGAGCTGGCACATCCCCTGCCCGTACGGCCCGTCGCGCAGCACGGTGGGCGGCACCAGGCCCCAGCCGGTGGCCTCGGAGATCTCGTACGCCGCGACCTCGCGCTGGGCGAGCGTGCCGTCCGGGAAGTCCCACAGCGGCCGCTCCCCGGCCACCGGCTTGTAGACACAGGGGGCGCTGTGGCCCTCGTACTCGACCGTGCAGTACAGCACCGCGTTGGACGCCTCCCGGACCCGGCCGCGCACCGTCAGCTCACCGAGGGCCAGCAGCTCGGACGGGGCCACGAGGCGCGAAGCCTCCGTTGAGGGTGGTGGTGGGAGACGGGAGGTCAAGGAGCGCGAAGCCTCCGTTGAGGGTGGCGGTGGGAGACGGGAGGTCAAGGAGCGCGAAGCCTCCGTTGAGGGTGGCGGTGGGAGACGGGAGGTCAAGGAGCGCGAAGCCTCCGTTGAGGGTGGTGGTGGGAGACGGGAGGTCAAGGAGCGCGAAGCCTCCGTTGAGGGTGGTGGTGGGAGACGGGAGGGCGGGGTCACGCTCCCCTGCGGTATCCGTTCTGGCGCGGACATACGTGTCCCTCCGGGTCGAGCGGCAGACTGCACAGCGGGCAGGGCGGACGGCCGGCGTTGACGACCTCCAGGGCGCGCTTGGCGAACGCGCGCGCCTGTGTGCCGGTGAGCCGCACCCGCAGCATGGGCGGGCCGTTCACATCGTCCTGGAGCAGCCGCTCCTCGGCCTCGGCCAGGTCCTCCTCGGACTCTGCCTCCAGCTCGACCAGCGCCTGCGCCTCGACGATCATCCGCTGCTCCTCGCCGTCCCAGGCGAGCGCCATGGTACCGACCCGGAACTCCTCCTCCACGGGGGCTTCCAGCGGTGCGGTGTCGCTGAGTTCGGTCGGTGCGACCGCGGGGACCGGGGCGTTTCCGCCGGTACGCCGCACCACCTCGTCCAGCAGCTCGTCTATCCGCTCGGCCAACGCGGCGACCTGCGTCTTCTCCAGCGCGACACTGGTGGTCCGGCTGCCGGCGGACGCCTGAAGGAAAAAGGTGCGGCGACCAGGCAGCCCGACCGTACCGGCGACGAAACGGTCCGGCGGGTCATAGAGGAACACCTGACGGGACAACGTCCTGCTCCATTTGGTTCGACTACTCGGCTGACTGACTGCTGACCGCTGGGTGTCACGACCGCCCGGTCACGGCTGTCACGGCGCCCTGGCACCGCGGCACCACCCTACTGCGCACGGCGATCACGGTGCTCCCGCGTCGCCGCCCACCGCCGCGTCCCCGCCGCGGTCTCCGGTGGTCTCCTCGCGCGGCGCCAGCCCCGCGAAGTCACCGGTGTCCCCGAGCCGGACGAGGAAGGGCCGGGTCGGGGTGTACCGGATCGCGGTGATCGAGCAGGGCTCGACCGAGATCCGCTGGAAGAGATCGAGATGGAGTCCGAGGGCGTCCGCGACCAGCGCCTTGATGATGTCCCCGTGGGAGCACATCAGATAGGCCGCGTCGGCGCCGTGCTCCCGCTCGATCCGGGCGTTCCAGTCGCGCACCGCCTCGACCGCGCGCGCGTTCATCCCGCGCAGGGACTCGCCGCCGGGGAACGCGGCGGCGGACGGATGCTGCTGAACGATGTTCATCAGCGGTTCATCGGCCAGCTCGGCCAGCTTTCGGCCCGACCAGTCGCCGTAGTGGCACTCCCCGATCCGGTCGTCGGGGTGCAGCGGCAGCTCGGGGCGGGCGGCGAGCAGCGGGGCCAGCGTCTCCCGGCATCGCTGGAGCGGACTGGTGACGGCGGCGGCGAGGGGCAGCCGGGCCAGCCTGTCGGGCAGCGCGGTGGCCTGGGCCGTGCCGCGCTCATCAAGGGCGACACCGGGTGTCCAGCCCGCGAGGACGCCCGCGGTGTTGGCGGTGGACCGGCCGTGCCGTACGAGGATCAGCATGGGCATGCCTGCCACCCTACGACCCCTCCGGCGCCGCTCAGCGGTGCTGCGCCCCGATCCCGGACCACGGCCCCCCTGTGCGTACCGGCATCGCGCGAGGCACAATGCGCAGCGTGATCGTGGACTGTGCCATCTACCGGGACGGGTGCCGTACCGAGGGACCCGCCGACTTCTCCGACGCCCTCGACGAGGCGCGCGCGAGAGGGGACGCCTTCTTGTGGATCGGGCTGCATGAGCCGACCGAGAAGGAGTTCGAGCTGGTCACCAGCGAGTTCGGACTGCATCCGCTGGCCGTGGAGGACGCCCTGGGCGCCCACCAGAGGCCGAAGCTGGAGGTCTACGACGACTCGCTGTTCCTGGTGCTCAAGCCGGTCCAGTACGACGACAAGGCCGGCACCGTCACAACGGGTGAGCTGATGGTCTTCGTCGGTGACTCCTTCGTGGTGACCGTGAGGCACGGCGAGGCCAATCCGCTCGGCTCGGTGCGCGACCGGCTGGAGAAGATGCCCGAGGTGCTCCAGCACGGTCCGACGGCGGTGATGTACGCGGTCTCCGACGCGGTCGTGGACCACTACCTGGACGTGGCCGACGATCTGCACGGGGACCTGGAGGTCCTGGAGACCGAGGTCTTCGCCTCCAACTCGGGCGGAGGGCAGAACACCGCCGGGCGAATCTACGCCTTCAAGCGCGAGGTGATGGAATTCCGCCGCTCTGCCGGGCCGTTGGCGGAGCCGATGGAGCGGCTCACCGGCGCCGGGGTGCCATTCGTGCACGAGGGCTCCCGGCCGTTCTTCCGCGATGTCAGCGACCATCTGACCCGGGTGAACGAGCATGTGGAGGGGCTGGACCGGCTGCTGTCGGACATCCTCTCCGCCCATCTCGCGCAGATGGGCGTGCGACAGAACGACGACATGCGGAAGATCTCGGCGTGGGCGGCCATGGCCGCGGTGCCGACGATGATCGCCGGGATCTACGGCATGAACTTCACGCATATGCCCGAGCTCGAGCAGCCCTGGGGATATCCGGGTGTGATCGTGCTCATGGGCGGTGTGATCGCCCTGCTGTACCGCTATTTCAAGCGGCGCGGCTGGCTCTGAGGGGGCGTCGGCGCCGGTCCGCGCGCGCCCGGGGGCGTTTGCCGGCGCTCAGACCAACTCGGGCGCCTCGGGCGCACCGGAGGCGCTCTGCGCGGGCCCGCCCAGCGCGTTCCGCCGCTCGGGCATCCGCAGTGACACCATGCGCCGCCAGCCGCCCAGCCGCTCGTACGCGTACAGGGCGCGGATCCCGGCCGCGAGCGGCGCGGACTTCGCCCTGGACCAGCCGAGAACGCGTCCCATCCGGGCCATCACGGCCAGGCTGACGTCCCGGTAGACCCCCATCTCGACGAGCGCGCTCTCCCGCAGGGTCCGCTGGATGGTCCGGCCGTACCCGGCGGCGGCCATGCGCAGCAGCTCCTCATGGCAGTAGGCGAGGTGGTTGTCCTCGTCGTCGGCGATCATGCGCACCGCGCGGCCGAGGTCGGGGTGGTCGCCGAAGTATCTGCACAACATCGTCATCTGGGCGGCGGCGCGCTGTTCGGTGACCCGGCTGTGGGCGAGGTAGATCACGATGTCGTGGTCGGTGAGCGGCTCGTCGCGGCGCAGCTTGTCGTGGGCGAGGCCGATGCCGCGCGCCTCCAGGAGCATCGTGTAGTCGGTCTCGCGCGGCACCTCCATGGGCTCCAGACCGCGCTTGCGGAGCAGGGCGTTGAAGATCCGGCCGTGCTTGTCCTCGTCGGTGCCATGGCGGGCGATCTTGGGCGCGAGGTCGCGGCGGCTCTCGGGCACGAGGGCGGCGATCCGGCCGTTCTCCCAGCCTCCCTGGGCCTCCCCGCTGGCCGCGACGGAGCAGAAGAGCCGGAACGACTCGTCGTTGTCGAGGATCTCCTGGAACACGCTTTTCGCCGAGAGCATCGCCGCCACCTCCGTACGCTTGTCGGGCGCCGCCGTGCGCTTCCGTGCCGACATCCGCGCAGGGGTCGCGCAACACAAGTCAACGGCCCGTCGGGGGCGGCGGCAACAGCTGGGGCGCCCGGCTCGGCCGAACGGGCGATCCCGCGGGTGCCACATCCGCGTAACTCCTGGGCGGCGTGGGCGTTGTGCAGGGTGACGGCCGTGGCGGGGAAGACCCCCGAGCCCCCACCACGGCCGCAGTACTTCCCGCCCGGCGCCGAGCCGACTGCCCAGGGGCCCTCGAGACGGCTCTGTGTGGCTTCGTCGCGGCCTCGCGGGTGCTGGGGGCGTCCCTCGCGCCCCTGACGCGAGCGGGGTGCCCCGGCCGGTCCTGACGCGAGCGGGGCGCCCCCGGCCCTCGTCGCGGCGTTTGTGGCCCGGCACTCGTCGCGGCGCTTGCGCGAGCCCTTACGCGAGCCCCGCCCGCTCCAGGGCCTCGACGCCCGCCCGCAGCCCCGCGAGCCGCTCCTCCAGCGTGAACCCCGAGGGCGTGAGCGACAGGGTGGTGACCCCGGCCTCCGCGTACGCCTGCATACGGTCGGCGATGCGCTCGACGGGGCCGAGCAGCGCGGTGGAGTCGATCAGGTCGTGCGGGACGGCCGCGGCGGCACCCTCCTTGTCCCCGGAGAGGTACTTCTCCTGGATCTCGGCGGCCTCCTTCTCGTACCCCAGGCGCTGCGCGAGCTTGTTGTAGAAGTTCTGCTTGGCGCTGCCCATACCGCCCACGTAGAGCGCGGTGTACGGGCGGAACTGGTCGGCGAGGGCGCGGACGTCGTCGCCGAGGGCCATCGGGACGGTGGGCACCACGTCGAAGCCCTCGAGGTCCTTGCCCACCTTCGCCCGGCCCGCGCGCAGCGAGCCGAGGGTGGTCGCCTCGGCGTGCTCGGGCGCGTAGAACAGGACCAGGGCGCCGTCGGCGATCTCGCCGGTCTGCTCCAGGTTCTTCGGGCCGATGGCCGCGATGTAGAGCGGGATGTACTCCCGGACCGGGTGCACGGTGAGCTTGAGGGGCTTGCCGGGGCCGTCGGGCAGCGGCAGCGTCCAGTTCTGGCCCTCGTGGCTCAGCCGCTCGCGCGACATCGCCTTGCGGATGATCTCCACGTACTCGCGGGTGCGGGCGAGCGGCTTGTCGAACCGCACCCCGTACCAGCCCTCGGACACCTGGGGCCCGGAGACGCCGAGCCCGAGGCGGAAGCGACCGCCGGAGAGGGTGTCGAGGGTGGCTGCGGTCATCGCCGTCATGGCGGGGGTGCGGGCCGGGATCTGGAAGATCGCGGAGCCGACGTCGATGCGCTCGGTCTGCGCGGCGACCCACGCGAGCACCGTGGCGGCGTCCGAACCGTAGGCTTCGGCAGCCCAGCAGACGGCATAGCCGAGTCGGTCGGCCTCGCGGGCGACCGCGAGGTTGTCCGCGTCCATTCCGGCGCCCCAATAGCCGAGGTTGATGCCGAGCCTCATACCGCACCCCTTACTGATCAGTAACGTCGCTGTTCAGGGGACTCTAGCGCGCATCGCCGGGATGCGTCAGGGGTGGGTTATCCACAGGCACCCACGCGGCGCAATCCGGCCAGTAATCTCGACGTTCATGGAGCTAAGGCACCTCGGCCGCACGGGCCTGCGCGTCTCCCGGCTCGGGCTCGGCACACTCACCTGGGGGCGGGACACTGACGAACACGACGCCGCGGATCAGATCAAGGCGTTCTGGGAAGCGGGAGGGACACTTGTCGACACCGCGGATGTGTACGCGGACGGCGGCGCCGAATACCTCCTGGGGCAGTTGCTGGAAGGGCTGCTGCCGCGGCGCGATCTCCAGATCGCCACGAAGGCCGGCAGCGTGCCCGACCCCGACCGCCGCTTCGACACCTCGCGCGGCCATCTGCTGGCCGCGCTGGACGCCTCGCTGGAGCGGCTGGGCACGGACTATGTCGACCTGTGGCAGGTGCACGCCTTCGATCCGTTCACCCCGCTCGAGGAGACCTTGCAGGCGCTCGACATCGCGGTGAGCAGCGGACGGGCCCGCTATGTGGGGGTGTCCAACTTCAGCGGCTGGCAGCTGGCGAAGGCCGCCACCTGGCAGCTGGCCTCCTCGGGTGCGCACACCCGGCTGGCCAGCACCCAGATGGAGTATTCGCTGCTCCAGCGCGGGGTGGAGCGCGAGGTGCTGCCCGCCGCCCTCGATCTGGGCGTCGGGCTGCTGCCGTCCTCGCCGCTGGGCCGCGGTGTGCTCACCGGCAAGTACCGCCATACGACGCCCGCCGACTCGCGCGGTGCCTCCGAGCTCGCGGCCTTCGTCGCGCCGTATCTGGACGAGGAGGCGAGCCGGATCGTCGAGGCGGTCGCCATAGCCGCCGACGGCCTGGCGACCACCGCGCTCAACGTGGCCCTGGCCTGGGTCCGCGACCGGCCGGGCGTCACCGCCCCGATCGTCGGCGCGCGCAACGCACAGCAGCTGAGGGCGGCGTTGTCGGCAGAGAGCCTTAGTCTTCCGGACGAGATCTGCCAGGCGCTCGACGATGTGTCGGCGCCCGTGCACCGCTATCCCGATCAGGACTGGAGCACGCTGTGACTACCGACCGCCTCGCCGGCGAGGCCGCATCGGCGCCCGAGGAGGCCGACCCGAAGCCCGAAGCGTCGGCGGAGCCGGCGGCACCGGGTGAGCCCGGAGCCCCGGAGCCGGGCGGCCCCGGCGAGCCCGCCGCCGGGGCGGACCCTGACCGCACCGGAGCCGTTGTGGACCCGGAGCGCGCCCCGGACGGCGAGCCGGGCGCGGGGGGTGCCCCCGCGGGGGCGGACCGCGACGATACGGGGGCGGTGGCCGCCGAGCGGGACGGGGCCGTGGGACTCGCCGCCGGCGGAGACCACAGCGACCAGTCCTCCACGGCCGAGGCCGACGGCCCCATGACGGGTGCGCAGGCCCCGTCAGCCGGGCACGGCGACACATCCGGCGGCCCAGGGGTGGATCCGGGCGGCGCCGGAGACGCGGAAGAGCGCCCGGCCGAGGCGGGCACCGGCATGGGCCCCGGTGGTTCCGCACCTGCCGCACCAGGTGAGCCGGGCGACGCCCAAGCCCCCGCCGAGGCGGGCCCCCGCGGCGTTCAGGGTGGGCAGGGGCGGCGGTCGGCGGCGGCCGAGGCGTTGGCCGCGGCCGTGCGGGCCGTGGAGAGCGGTGAGCGGTCGGCGGCGTCGTTCTTCAACGACGCCCCGGCACCGCGTCCTGCGGCGCCCGCGGCCCCCGCGCGCGAGCGGGCCCGTGCGGCGGCGCCCGCCTCCGCACCCGCTCCCGTGCGCCCGCCGTCGGCCCGTCCGGCGCCCGGGCCGGGGGGCGAGATCCCCGGCAGCGGCGACGTCCGGCAGGTGCTCGCGGCGGGCGGAGCGCCCGAGACCCTGGCCGGGCGGGTCGCCGAAGTCCTCGGGGAGCGCGCCGCCGAGGCGCTGCGCGAGGACCCCTGGCAGCTGCTGGCCGTGCCCGGCGTACGCCCCGACCAGGCGGACGGATTCGCCCGCGCCCTCCTCGGCCCGGACTGCGAGCCCGGCGACGAGCGCCGCGCGCTGGCGCTCACCGGCTGGCTGCTGGAGCGCGCCGCCCTCGAGGGGCACACCGCGCTGGAGTCGTCCGCGCTGCGCGAGGCGCTCGCCAAGGTGTCCGTGCCGGACCCGGACGAGGCACTGCGCACCGCCATCGCGGAGGGCGCGGTGCTGGTCTTCCAGGACGCGCTCGACGCCGCGCCGGGGGCCCGTCCCCGCGCGGCCGAGGACGAGGACGCCGAGCAGCCGGTGCGGGTGCTGCTGGGGCTGGACCGCTATGCCCTGGCCGAGGAGAGCCTGGCCGACGGCCTCGCCCGGCTGGCGAGCACCTTCGCCTCGCCACAGGGCGGCGCGGCGGACGGCGAGGCGCCCGCGGGCGACCCCGGCGCGCCCGGGTGGGAGAGCGCGGCCGCCGCCGCGCCGACCGCCTCCGCCGCGGAGCTCATCCGTACCGCCGCGGCCCACGGGCTGGTCGCCCACAGCGGTGGCGAGGCGGCGCGGGCCGAGCCGGTGGCGCTGGTCGCCGCGGCCCGCGCCATGGGCCTGCGGGCCTACGTGGCCGCGCACAGCGAGGACGGCAGACGGCGGCTGGCGGCCTCACTGAGCGAGGCCGCGAGCGGCGGCCGTAGCACCGCCCCCGACTCCGACCCGGACACCGGCACGGCCGCCGACCCGGACACCGCCTCGGCGGCCGTCACCGTCGCCGGGCTGCTGGCCGACGCCGAGGGCCCCGGGCGCGACGAGGAGGGGACGCTGGCGCTCGATCTGCTCGCCGTGCTGGACGCCCCGCAGCTCGATGTGGAAACGGCCGCGATGCTCGTCGAGTCGCTGCCGGACGGCGCCCGGCTGGTGCTGAGCGGGGACCCCGGGGTGCTGTGGTCGGCCGGTCCCGGCCGGGTCTTCGCGGATCTGGTGGCGGCCCGCCGCTGCCCGCAGGTCGTCTCGCGCACCCCCGACCCGGGCCCCATCGGCGAGTTGATCTCGGGGATCGGGATCGGCGAGCTCAACCAGGTGGAGGCGCCCGGCAAGGAGGTCGTGATCGTGCCCGTGCGGGACGCGGGCGAGGCGGTGCACCGCACCGTGCAGCTCGTCGCCGACTCGGTGCCCCGTGCGATCGGCATCCCGGCTGAGCAGACCCAGGTGATCACCCCTGGCCACGGCGGCGCGGCCGGCACCCGCGCGCTCAACGCGGCGCTGAAGGACCGCCTCAACCCCGGTCCCGGCCGGTTCGGCGGCTTCGACCCGGGCGACCGCGTGGCGTACTCCCCGGCCCCGGGCCGTACGGTGCCCGGCACCGTGGTCTCCGCGGACGCCGAGGGGCTGCGTCTGAACTGCGCGGGCGCCCCCGTCGTGGTGGAACGCGCGGAGGTCGGCGAGCTGGTGCGGCACGGCTGGGCCCTCACCGCGCACCAGGCGGCCGGAGCGCGCTGGCCCGCGGCCGTGGTGGTGCTGCCGGGCGACGCCACCGCGGGGCTGACCCGAGCCTGGGTCTACACGGCCTTCGGCCGCGGTGAGCGCCATCTGTCGGTGGTGCACGGCGCGGAGTCGGCGCTGCCGAAGGCGGTGGCGGAGATCCCGTTCAAGGACCGCACCACCCGCCTCCGCGCCCTGCTCCAGGCCCAGGCCCCGACCGCCCCCACGGACTGACGGTCGGCCCGCCCCGGCCCGGTGCGGGCCGCCGGGACCCCTGACACGCCACGGCCCCGGACGCCCGACTGCAAGGCCGATCGTCCGGGGCCAGCACGATTCGGGCCGGCAATTCTGGCCGGGCGATTCGGGACCGCGTGGCCCGGAGCCCGACCATCCGAAGCCAGACGGTTCACGACCGGGCGGCCGCCCTGAACCGAGCACCGCGATCGTGCGGCTCAGAGCCAAGCAACCCGGACCGGACGAATCGGCACCGAACGGCCCGGAGCCGAACGATCCGAAGCCGAGCAACCCGGGGCCAGACAGCCCGGACCCGGGCGAACCAGGGCCGAGCCCCCACGGACTAACGGTCGGCCCGCCCCAGCCCGGAGCGGGCCGCCGGGACCCCTGACACGCCACGCCCCCGGACCCCCGGCTACAAGGCCGGTCGTCCGGGGCTGGCACGATTCGGGCCGGGCGATTCGGGACCGCGTGGCCCGGAGCCGAACGATCCGAAGCCGAGCAACCCGGGGCCAGACAGCCCGGACCCGGGCGAACCAGGGCCAAGCTGCCCGAGGCCGAGCTGCCCGAGGCCGAACGGCCCGGAGCCAACACCCCGGGCCGAGCGCCACCAAGACCGGGTGCCCTGGAGCCGCGCGATCCAGAGCCGCCCGGAACCCCGAAGCCCAGGGCCGCGGGGTTCAGCTGCCCGGTTCCAGGACCTCCAGATCGTCCTCGTCTTCGTCCTCGAGTTCCTCGTCGAAGACCGAGCTCATGTCGAAGCGGCACACGACCATATGCGGATCCGCCTGATCGAAGGGGGCGGAGAGCCACTCCCCCGGCTCCGGGGGCTCCTCGGCCGCCACCACCCAGAGCGTGGAGTCACCCTCCTCCAGGCCGAACTCCTTGTGCCGAGAGGCGATCTCATCCGGCTCGAACTCGCCGAAGACCACCCCCAGGGCGGTGTGCACACTCTCCCCGGCGGCCGCCCCGCCGCCTTCCCTGCCGTTCCCCGTGTCGATGTCCGGATCCAGGTCGGCGATCCGCTGCGCCTGCGAGAGCAGTCGCTGCGGTTCGGCGACGACATAGTCCCTGCGGATCAGCACGCTCAGCGCGCTGGGCTCCTCCGGCCCGGCATAGGCGGGCAGGCGGTCATCACCAGGGATCTCGAAGGGCGTCACCTCGTCGTAGGCGTCATAGAGCAGCTCGTCGTAGACCTCGGCTGCCGCGGCCAGTTCGTTGAACGCGGCGTAGACGGCCGGATCGCCTTCCCCCGAGCGGCGTTCGACAGCGTCGAGGTGACGATCCAGTGCGGCTTTCACCGCTTCAGCGGCGGCACGTACCTCGGCAGCGGATGGCTGCGCAGCATCAGACATAGTGCAGACGCTATCCGTAGCAGGGCAGTTCCCGCACAATAGATGCGATGCCGGAATACGAATTCTGTGATGTGTATGTGCCGCGGGGCGTTTCCCGCAAGGCCACTACCCGCCTGCTCACCGACCATGCCGAGTACGGACACTGGGAGTTGGATCGCTTGAGACTCAACCCCGACGGCAGCCGCAGAGTGCGATTGCGGCGCCGGATCATCCGCCAGCTCCGGGCCACCTGGTAGCGGGCCGGGACAACACGGAGCGGGCCCCGCTTGGCGCGGGACCCGCCGAGAGTGACGCCACCATCACCCGGCGTATGGGATCCGGTGTGTGATGCGCGGCGTGTGAGGTGTGATGCGCGGTGTGTGGTGCGCGACCACCACCGCACGGCACCTGTCAGCGCATGTCAGCGCTTGACGTGATCAGTACGTGATCGGTACGCGATCAGTGCTGCGCGGCGCGGGCCCTGCGGTAGAGCACGGTGCCCGCAAGCAGCATGCCCGCGGCGGCCGGAATGGCCAGCGCGACGGGGCCGGCGCCGGTCTGCGCCAGCTGCTCCTTGCCGCCGAGGTTCGCGGACGGGTCGACACCGTGGACCCCCGTGTGCTCGGCCTGGTGCCCCGGCGAGGAGTGTCCGGGCTGGTCCGAGCCACCGCCGGGGTTCGAACCCCCGGGGTTGCCGGGGTTGCCGGGCTGACCCGGGTTGCCGGGGTTCCCTGGGTTGCCCGGATTCCCAGGCTCACCGGGGTTCCCGGGGTTGCCCGGGTTGCCCGGGTTGCCCGGCTGACCGGGGTTACCAGGGTTCCCGGGCTCTCCCGGCTCACCGGGGTTCCCAGGCTCCCCCGGGTTGCCCGGCTCACCCGGCTCACTCGGGTTCTCCGGCACGGCCGGAACCGTCTCGCCGCACTCGCCGCCGTCGCTGCTGTTGCCGAACCCGACCGCGCTGATGTTGTTCCCGCACACATTGACCGGAACGCCGATCGGGGCCTGGATGTTGTTGCCGGAGCCGATCCCGGACGAGCCACTGGCGACGCCCTGCGCCTGCGAGCCCCCGGACTGCGCACCGCCGCCGGACGAGTCGCCCGAGCCGCCGCCGCACTGCCCACCGCCGGCACCGTTGAGGACGCCGACGACGCTCACGGTGTTTCCGCACAGGTTCACCGGCACATGCACCGGGGCCTGGATGTTGTTGCCCGAGACGATGCCCGGCGAGTACATGGCACCGCCGTCGGCGCCCGAACCCGCCGCCTGGGCATAACCGCCGGTCACGGCGAGAACGCCGCTCGCAGCGGCTACGGTGATCAGGCCCTTTTTCGCAACCTGTCGCATAACTTTCTGCTCCCCTAGCCTTCCGTCCCGGCCGGAGCGCGCGCGGGCGATCTCGCCCGCACCCCCATCCCCGGGCGCCCCGGAGCGCGCACACTCCGAGACCGCCCGGGATCACACCCCGGTGGACCGTGACCCGATGTCACGTGATCGATGCGGTAGTTGCCGAAGGCGGGGCACTGCACCACCCCCTTGTCGGCATCGCGGCCCGGTTACGGGCCGCACACCCCATGTAACGAGGAGGGAGCAATCAAGCTATCAAGCTACGACACCATTCACCCTTTTTGGTTCCGTCGGTATGTGTGATCGATTAGGCCGATCGGGCGGCCCTCAGCAGGCGTCCAGGAACCGGTCCAGCACCCGCACTCCGAACTTCAGCCCGTCCACCGGCACCCGCTCGTCGACCCCGTGGAACATCCCGGCGAAGTCCAGCTCGGGGGGCAGCCGCAGCGGCGCGAAGCCGAAGCAGCGGATGCCGAGGTCGTCGAAGGACTTCGCGTCCGTACCGCCCGAGAGGCAGTACGGCACGGCGCGGGCGATCGGGTCCTCGGCCTTCAGCGCCGACTGCATGGCGTCGACCAGGGCCCCGTCGAAGCTGGTTTCCAGCGCCTTGTCCGCGTGCACGTCCTCCCGCTTGACCCGGGGGCCGAGGATGCGGTCGAGGTCGGCCAGGAACTCGTCCTCCAACCCGGGCAGGAAACGCCCGTCCACATGCGCCGTGGCCTGCCCCGGAATGACATTGACCTTGTAGCCGGCGTTGAGCATGGTCGGCGCGGCGGTGTTCTGGAGCGTGGCCCCGATGATCTTGGCGATGCCGCCCAGCTTGGCGAGCGTCTCGTCCATGTTCTCCGGGTCGAGCGGGGTGCCGAGCGCATCGGACAGCTCGTCCAGGAAGGACCGTACGGTCTTGGTGACCCGCACCGGGAACTTGTGGCGCCCGAGCCGCCCGACCGCCTCGCTCAGCTCGGTGATGGCGTTGTCGTTGTTGGTCATCGAGCCGTGCCCCGCGGTGCCGTCCACCGTGAGCCGCATCCAGTGCATGCCCTTCTGCGCGGTCTCGATCAGATAGAGCCGCAGTTGCTCGTTGACGGTGAAGGAGAAGCCGCCGACCTCGCCGATCGCCTCCGTCACGCCCTCGAAGAGGCCGGGGTGGTTGTCGACCAGGTGCCTGGCCCCG
This sequence comes from Streptomyces malaysiensis subsp. samsunensis, assembly GCF_024519315.1. Classification (GTDB taxonomy): domain Bacteria; phylum Actinomycetota; class Actinomycetes; order Streptomycetales; family Streptomycetaceae; genus Streptomyces; species Streptomyces malaysiensis. Next base: position 91,964 of record NZ_JANIIC010000047.1, read on the forward strand.
TAGACGCCGCCCGCCTCCTCGTCGGCGAGGAAGGCCAGCACGATGTCGCGCGGGGGCTTGCGGCCGCTGCGCAGCCGGTCCCGTACGACCGCGAGCGTCATCGCGTCCATGTCCTTCATGTCCACCGCACCCCGGCCCCAGACGCAGTCGTCCGCGATCTCGCCGGAGAAGGGATGGTGGGTCCAGTCCTCGGCATTGGCCGGTACGACGTCGGTGTGGCCGTGGATGAGCAGCGCGGGGCGGGACGGATCCTCCCCCTCGATGCGTGCCACGGTCGACGCCCTGCCCTTGTGCGACTCGAAGATCTTCGGTTCGAGCCCCACCTCGGCCAGCTTCTCGGCGACGTACTCGGCGGCCGCGCGCTCACCGGGGCCGGAGTGGTCGCCATAGTTACTGGTGTCGATCCGGATCAGGTCACGGCAGAGGTCGACCACCTCGTCCTCGCCCCTGACCGTTCCGGTCGTCGTCGCGCCCGAAAGCGACTCACTCACGATGCCTCCTCGTTGTTGCGCTGCCGCGGAACGCCCAGGTACGGGCCCACGACAGGGGTCACCCGCCCATACTCCTCCGCTCGCCCGCCCAGCCCAAGGCGGCAATACCGCCGTCATGCCCCCGTCACACGGTCCCGGCCGCCCGGGGCGCGATCGGCCGTGATCGAGCACGTCCCGATGTTTGCTATGGTTTTCCATGTCGGAAGGGCCACGGGCCGGCCGACAAACACCTGGTCCGGGTGGCGGAATGGCAGACGCGCTAGCTTGAGGTGCTAGTGCCCTTTATCGGGCGTGGGGGTTCAAGTCCCCCCTCGGACACGATCTTACGTACACGGATGAAGCGGGTTGTGACTCAACGGTCACGACCCGCTTCTTCATGTTGTAGGTGAGCGTGAGGCCGAAAGCCTGGTAGAGAGGGGCTTTGCGGTCGGTGGGGGCGGTGAGAAGCCGGTCGGTGAGATCACCGAGGTCTTTGATCATGCCGTGGATCTGTTCGTCGGTGAGGACGGTGGGCCGGGCTGCGCCGGCGGCGATGAGCTGTTCTTGCACGGCGGCTTTGTCGGCCTCGGCCTGACTGATCCAGCCGGCCACGGTTGTGGGGTTGGCTCCGGCGTCGAGTGCCGCGCGGTATTGGTTCAGTCACCGGTCGCAGTCGGTGATGGTGCGGCGGGCGGCCTCGAGACCGGGCAAGGGGGTGGCTGCTGTCTGCTGGGATCGCTGCATGGCCTGCAGCGTGCTCTTCAGCTGTCCGGGGGCAAAGGTCTGAGCGATCCACCGGTCGAGTTCCGGGAGAATGACGGCTTCCCGGATGTAGACGGTGAGCGGGTGGTCGAGGGGGCTGCTCTTGGCGTATTCGTACGGGTAGCGGCAGCGGTAGTGGGGGTGGCCGTGGTTGAAGGTGCCCTGCATCTTGCCGTCGCACAGGGAACAGCGGATGAGTCCGCGCAGGGCGTAGGCGCGTGGTGTGGTGCGGGGGCTGCGTTCTGCGGGGTGGTGCTGGCGGCGGTCGTGTCTCCGGGCTTGAGCGCGGGTGAAGGTGGTCTTGCTGATCAGGGGTTCGTGGACGGGCTTGGCGGACCAGACCCACTGCTGGGGGGCGTTCCAGGTCTGTTGGGTGCGGTGACCCAGGGTGACATCGTCGATGTCGAGGAGGACTTCCTGCTTGCGTTGTTTGTTCCACACCTCGTGGCCGGTGTAGCGGGGGTTGGTGAGGATGGCGCGGACGGCGTTCTTGGACCAGGCGCGGCCGTCGCGGTGCGGATTGCGAGCGCGGTCGTGAGCTGAGGGGCAGGGGATGTTGTGAAGCTTCCCCTTGATCGTGGACACCTGGAGACTGGGACGAGGTTCCAGAGGAAGTAGTGCCAGGTGGGTAGTCAGTACTCGAAGCGGTATTCGGAGGAGTTCAAGCGGGACGCGATCGCGTTGGCCCGCTCCTCCAGCAAGACGATCACGGAGGTCGCGCGGGATCTGGGGTGAGCCCGGAGAGCCTGCGCGGCTGGGTCAAGCGTGACCGGATCGACCGCGGTGAGGGCGGGCCGGGCGAGCTGACCAGCGCCGAGCGTGAAGAGCTCACACGGCTGCGCCGGCAGAACGCCGAGCAGCGGAAGACGATCGAGATCTTGAAAAAAGCGGCGGCCTTCTTCGCCAGGGACAGCGACCGGTGAGCGAGGTCTACCGGTTCATCGCTGCGGAGAAGGCCGTCCACCCGGTGGCCCTGCTGTGCCGTGTCCTGGGCGTGGTCCGCTCCTCGTTCTACGCCTGGCTGGAGGCGGAGGAGGCCAGGCAGGCCCGGGCTCGGGCGGATGACGCGCTTGCCCACGAGATCATCGTGATCCACCTGGCCTCGAAAGGTGCCTACGGTGTTCCGCGCGTGCACGCCGAGCTGCGGCGGCTGGGCCGTGCGGTCAACCGCAAGCGGGTGGAGCGGGTGATGCGCGAACGTGGGATCGCCGGCGTCACACGTCGAAGACGCCGTTCGCTGACCCGTCCCGGCAAGCAGGCACGGCCGGCCCCGGACCTGATCGGCCGTGACTTCACCGCCGCCCGGCCCGGTACCCGGCTCGTCGGCGACATCACGTACCTGCCAACCCAGGAGGGCTGGCTGTATCCCGCCTGCTGGCTGGACCTGGCCACCCGCGAGGTCATCGGCTACGCGATGGCTGACCACCACCGCGCCGAGCTGGTGGTCGACGCGCTGAGGATGGCCCACGGCCGCAGCGGCCTGGAAGCCGGCTGCATCCTGCACAGCGACCGCGGAAGCGAATACACCTCAGCTGAATTCCGGGCAGAGATACGGTCGTTGGGGCTCCGGCAGAGCACCGGCCGAACCGGGTCTTGCTATGACAACGCGGCGGCCGAGAGCTTCTGGGCCGTGCTCAAGGAGGAGATCGGCACCCGGGTCCGGCCCGACCGGGCCACCGCCCGCGCCGAGGTCTTCACCTTCATCGAGACCTTCTATAACCGGCGCCGCCTGCGGAAACACCCTGTCTTCGGGTACATCACGCCCCGCGAGACACACCAGCGGCTCCGGAACGACCAAGCACTCGCAGCGTAGAAGAAGAGTGTCCAGGATCACGGGGAAACTTCCAA
>NZ_JANIIC010000048.1 GCF_024519315.1 Streptomyces malaysiensis subsp. samsunensis
CGTGGCCAGCTGGCCACCACAACCGCCGAGCAGCACCCCGCACCAGAACGTCTCCTGCTCATACCGGCGACGGAACACGTTCAGCTCGATCGCCTCCAACGGCAGCATGAGCGGCTCCTCCGAATCCGCGCTGCCCAACACCGCTGTCTGGATCTGCCGTCGGTCCTCGAGCACGCAGCCCCCTTCTCTCCCCGAAGTCATCGTGTCACCGGTGGTGTTCGCTCTCCAGAGGGGCTTGAGCCACCACCGGCTTATGCCGTGGGGCGCGCAGGGACTGGCGACGCGGGCGCCGTGGCAGGGCGGCGGTGCTTCTCGCTACCGTCTCCAGATGACCTCCAATGATGAGTTCGCCGCCGACTTACGACCGAGCGAGGCACCGACCGGGGTGATCGTCAGCGCGCTGCGCTGGGACATCCTGAACGAGTGGATCCGATACCTGAACGACGACAAGCACCCGGACAAGACGGCCGAGATGGCGTACGTCTGGGGATTCATCAACCGGGATTTCGGCGGCGACGCGCTGCGGTGCCTGTGGAGCAAGCACGAGACCAACTACCCAATGTTCGCCGAGGCGGTGTGGCTGCTGCACCGCGAGTTCAGCGAAGGCGCCGGATCAGACCATCACCCTGTCTTCGCCGACCTGCCGCCGATCCCTGCCGACGTCCTGTTCCGAAAGATCGCGAACTCGTCCGCAGTGGCATTCCGGAAACTGAACGAAGACCAGATGCTCGAGATCCTCCGCAAGGCACCACAGGACTACGCGGCGATGCGGTAAAGACGCCCCCGAAACATCGACGCCCCGCCTTGGAGTTCGCCTGATAGGCGGGGCCGTCCACAGCTCTCACCAGCCGCGTCAGGGGGCTGACCCATGGTGACCTGCTCTCAAGCCGCGGCTAAGCGGGCAGTCATCTTCGGCGTCAAGCCGTCTTGTGTGACCGAGAACCCCGGCAGGCTGGCCGCCGGTGAAGCGATCAGGGGATACCTGGACTCGCGCTGCCGCTACGGGTCGCGACCGGGGTCCGGAGCCACTGGCATTGGCTCCGGACCTCCTTTACGTCAGGTGGCTTGCTTCCCGGGCCCGAGCCGATCGAAGTAGTCCCTCAGAACCTCCTCGCTGAGCTCGCCGTCCATGTTCAGCGCACTGCGCAGGGCCCTGACGGTGGCGTCGGCGGGGGTGTCCCAGCGGTTGTGGGCCTCGCGCATGATCTCGCCGATTGTCCAGTGGGCCGCATCGGGATGGTGCCGGACGAACCAGTCCAGCATCTTCGCCACCGGGATCGTCAGGTTGAGGTCCCACCAGTAGGGCGCCTGGGCCGCCTTCTTCCGGTCCTTCGCGTCGCGGAGCTTGAGCATCTGACCGAAGTCATCGAGGACGGCATGCCGGATCGTCGCGCCGAGGATGTCGGTGGGCAGGATGCGGTCCAGGCTGACCGCGACGCTCCACGCCAGGTTGTCGGCGACCTCCTTGACAGACGCCTCGTTACGCTGGCGCAGGATCCACCGCTTCCGGACGTCCGGGCGCTCCCAGAGGGTGTTGAGGAAGTCGTTGGCGAACCGGTCCCGGACCTCGGCGGCGCCTGGTGACAGGTCGTGGCGGTCGCCGGCGGACATCGCCGCCCGCACCCCGTCGGCGGAGCGCCGGCGTGCTTCCACCCAGTCCTCGGCTACCGGCCGCGACCACTGCGCGCGGCCGCCGACGGTCGCCTGCGGCAGCGGGACGTCGCTCTCCCGGCGCGAGATGTAGGACCGCAGGGTGGAGGCGCTGATCTCCCCCATGGCGGCCATTGCGGGGATTCCCAGCAGCTGGTCGCCGGAGAGCTCGGGGCTGGCCACGTTGACGACGCACCGTTCCAGCGGCAGTGCGTTCTCCTGCTGCGCGTGCAACTGCGCCCACAGGGCCAGGTGATCGAGCCAGTTCGCCGGCGTCGGCGCCTCGCGGTCGAAGGTGGCGACCTTCAGCGCGTGCGCGCGGGAGGGGTTCGCGCGGCCGTCGAGCATGTCGGCCGCGGTGACGGTCACCGCGGCCTGGGCCTTGCGGCGCTCGTAGTCCTGGCTGACCAAGTCCCAGATCTGGCCGGGCCGGTACCAGGTGGTGCCGTCCCACCAGTAGCCGCCCGCGCGGTACAGCAGCGGGTCTCCCGCCCAGTCGTTGTGCAGGGATGAGGTGTGTCCGTCGCTCATCAGGATCACGGTCCGGCCGTGATCGGGGTGGTAGCGCACGGCCCAGGCGAGTTTGTGGTTGATGGGGTCCGTGGTGAAGGCCCGCCACCCGCCGTTGGAACGCTCGGGGTCGAAGCGCCCCCAGGTGCCCTGGGCCTCGTGGCGGCCGACCGCCTCGATGGCCTCGGGGCCTTCGTCCAGCGGGAGATGGGAGTCGTCGACGAACGGCAGGCCCGGGACTGGGTGATCGGTTCGGGTGCCGTTCGCGAGGGGACGGAAGTAGTGCGACAAAGCGTTGCCCTTCTTTTCCCGGCAAGTGCTGCGCTTCTAGTACAACACTTCCATGTTCGCTTCTACAACGAACCACAGCCCTTTAGCACAGCGGTATTTGGCCAAGTTGAGCGCTCATGCCGTACGCCGGTCAGACAGGGCCTGGTCACCAGCTGCGGCACTGCCTCGTTGGGCGCGCTCGACGCGGGCACGGCGCAGCGCCCGTACGCGCGGCCTCGGCGGTCACTCCCCACGCGTACGGGTCGGACACCCCGACCACCGGATTCGGAAGTCACCGTCACGGTCGCTCCCAACGTGTACGGTCGGACCGCGCAGTCATGCACAATGCTCCTGTCGCGGGCGGTCGCTCCCCACGTGTATGGATCGGACGCTCACCACCAGGCTGTTCAGGGTGATCTCCTCGGTCGCTCCCCACGTGTATGGGTCGGACGACATCCCGGACGTCCAGATCTTCGGCACGGTCGGTCGCTCCCCACGTGTATGGGTCGGACACTGTTTGGCCTGCGACTCTATGGTCGGTTTGCCGTCTCGTGACCGATGTCGTTGAGGGTGAAGAGCGTCAGCGGATCGCTCCGCTGAGGTGGCACCGGCCTGGGTAGGACGGTGTCTTCCCGTTTCATCACCTCCTGCCGTCCAGCCCGTGGGCTGGGCGGTCTCATGGAGGCTCCGCAGGCGTTTGGTGTCTCCCCTCTACCAGGGGCGACAGGGCATTGAGCAGCTGCAACAGCGTGTTGGGCGATGTTCCGGGCGGCGTTGAGGTCCCGGTCGATTCCCAGCCCGCAGTTGGTGCAGTGGAACGTCCTGTCCGCGAGTGTGAGGCGTGGGTTTTGCCACCCGCAGGCGGAGCAGGTCTTGCTGGAGGGCCACCAGCGGTCCAGGACCGCGAGGATGGAGCCGTACCAGAGGGTCTTGTAGGAGAGCTGGCGGCGCAGCGCGCAGCTCGCCGGGCGAGGTGTCGAGGATGGAGCGGTTGAGGCCGGCTTTCTGTTTCACGCGGCGGCCGGGCGCCTCGAGGGTGCCACGGGCGGTTCGCGTCATGCCGGCGACGTTGAGATCCTCGATGGCGACTTCAGCGAAACGCGTGGCCAGCTGCTTGGTCATCGCGTGCAGCACGGTGCCGCGGTGCACGGCGACCTCGTGGTGCAGCCGCGCCACTCGGCGCCGGGCCTTGGCTCGGCGCGCGGAGTCCTTCTGGGCGCGTGAGAGGGCGCGCTGGGCTTTGGCCAGTCGGTGTTCGGCCTGCCGCAGGTGGCGGGGGTTGGCGACGAACGCTGATGCCGGATCGTCGGGGTCGAGGGGCTGGGAGAGGACGGCGAGGTGTTTGACGCCCAGGTCGACGCCGACGCGGCCGCGCTCGCGCTGTCGTCGGGTGGGCCGCTCGGGCAGCTCAGCGGTGACCTTGCACAGCACCGAGGCGTACCACCGGTGCCCTGAGCGGACCACGGTGACCGACTGCACCACCGCCTCTCCGCGGTCGACCAGGCGGGCCAGGCGCTTGGCCGACTCGTGCAGCCGCACCTCCCCCACCGTCGGTAATCGCAGCCGCCGGTAGCCGGCCAGCCGGATCGAAGGCCGCTTCACATCGTGATGCAGCCGGAACGACTCCCGGGCCCGGCCCTTCTTCTTGAACCGCGGATACCCCACCGGGCGCCCCGCCCGAGCCCCGCGCAGCGAATCCAGCCAGTTCTGCCACGCCCGGTCGGCATCAATGAACGCCGACTGGAACACGTGGGTGTTCACCTCATGCCACCACGGGCACGGCCGCGCCGGACCATAGGCCCCCTCGGGGAGATCGCCCCGACGGGAGTCGCCCTTGATCTGGTTCAGGTGCTTTTGGATCACAGGCTTCGTCGGAACGGGCACCCGCACCTTCTTACGGGCCTCTACCTCCGGCAGACCCTGGCCCACGAGCGCCTGGACCTCACGCCGCCACTGCTGGTGCGCGGCCACCTTCATCCCCAGCGCATGGTTGAACGCCCACCGAGCTGCGCCAGCATGCCGCGTGAACGCCTCCCCCTGGACACGGCTCGGGTCGAGCGCGAACTTGAACGCACGAAGGACCTCCTGCCGCACCCAACCCACCTCCTCAACTCAGCCCCACTGCGACGGCGTCGAAAACAGTAGAGGCGACCACTGACAATCGGTGCTGACCTGGGCATTCACACGCGCGCCAGGACCTCCTGATCGACGGCGCGTTGGTCAGCTGAGCCCGTTCGGCACGGCCCCGCGCAGCTCCCGAGCGCGGGACACCCCGATGGACGAGCACCCGAGGTGGGGCAGGCGATCGCACCGTCGGGGACGCAGATCCCTACTCCCGATCGGCAGGGTCGGCCGATCCGGCTGCACCTCGCGGCCGCGCCCGGTCACCCCTGATGCCCTCCCACGGGGGCGGCTTTCCGGCAGCCTCCCGATCACAGGGAGCGCACCGCCCGGAAGCGGGAGGCACACCGACCTGCCGCCGACCGCACGAGGGCACTTTGCACTTCCAGGACCGACTGCTGGCCTGGTTCCCGCCGCCGGAGACCAGCCGCATCAGCAGCCGCTGCCCATCACCGTCCAAACGCTCCATCTCCGGCGCCAGCAGCCCCTGCATCTCCCCCGCACAGGAACCGCACACCCCCGACAGCGAATCCACCGGCCCCTCGGTCCGGCACACCCCGCACACCACCGGCGCCTCCGGAACCGATACTTCCGGAGCCACCCGCGGTTCGACGCCCACGCCCCCACTCCGGTCAGCCGGACGACGTCCCGAGCCCGGATCAACGCTCAAACCGCCCACCCCATGCTGCCGGGCAGCCTTCGCCTGCCGGAGCGCACCGACCGCGGCCTGGCGCTCGGACTCCGCGTGGCCCCCGGCGGCCCCACGGACGGCATGCCAGCGGGCCTGCTCGGCCGCGGCCTGCTCGCGCCGCCACACGAAGTCCTCCGCCTCGATGGCCACCTGCTCACGGAGCCGGTCTTCGAGAATCCGACGCCGCACATCGGCACCGAGGCCGGGCAACGCTCGGTCGATCTCCGCAGCGATCCGGGCACGCCGCGTACGGCGAAGGTGGATCACATTGCCGCAGTTCTCACACTCGCCGCCGGTGTCCAGGCGGATCCCGTCATCGCACCGCAGGTCCGAGCAGTCCGGCCGCTGCACCAGGCCCCGCCGGATGAGCCAGCCGTACGGACTCCGCACCAGGGCCTCACCACCGATCTCCTCCAGCCGGTCGGTGAGCCGGTCGGCCAGCAGCCGCGGGGCGGCATCCGGCTGCATCAGCAGATCCTTCAGCCGCCCCAGCTCCCTCTTCACGGCCTCCTCGACCCGATCCTGCTGCCAGCCGTTCAGCCGTTCCCACAACCACGCGACTGGCCCCAGTGCCACCCGCAGACCAAGATCAGCCGGAAGGCCCACCCTCCGCTGCCGCTGCGTCTTTCCACCGCCCACGGCCTTCGGACGGCCACCGGCCTCAGCTCGGGGAGCGCGCTGTCCATCCCGCTCATCAACCGAGGACTTTTTCGGCTTTTCCCCGCGTAGCGGGCACTCCTCAGCCACCGCCGACGCTGACCCGGCAGAGGCCGTTTCGCCGTCGACGGCCTGGTCCTCGCGCGCACGCGCGCGTTCCGGCCGATCACAGCACCCCGACCCGGCGTTGCCGGAACAGCACCATCCACCAGCACCATCACCACAAGTACCGGCCCCAGAAGCGTGATCAGTGTGAAGGGTAGGCACAACGTCGGGGTCTGGAGTCCCGGCCTCCTCGGCAGCCGGCTCCTCCTCTACCTGCGGTTCTTCATCGGCCTCGGGGCTGTCACTGCCCCCTGGCGTAGCGTCGGGGTCTGAAAAATCGGGCTTCGCTGCCCGAACGCGCTGCTCCCGGACGACGGAGGCGGCGTTCTTGCCGTGCGCGGCTGCGACCGCCGGCACCACGAGCCGACCACGGTGACGCAGATCGGAAACGGTCTCCCGGCGCGGCCGCGCCACCAACCCAGCAGCCTCCAGCCGCTCCAACACCGCCTCAGCCCCAGCGAGTCCACACCCCAGCAGGCGCGCCAGCGTCGCCGCCGCGCGGCCGCGCGCGTTGACCTTCCCCCCGCACAGCCGCACCCGGCCCGTCTCCGTCGCCTCCAGCACCAGCACCAGCAGCGCCAGACGATCGGTGCAGCCACCCCGGCCCTTGCGCCACGCCAACAGTCCAGCCGGCGTGTCCGGCCGGTCACGATGGCGCCAGCCCGGCCCGAACACCGCTTCCACCAGCCGCAGGAAGACCGCGAACTCGCGCTGCACCAGCGCCAGCGGATGCCCAGGCTTCCCATACGCGGCCCACAGCGGCAGGACCTTGCACTCCAGGCCCGTGTGTTCCTTCCAGTCCCCTGTGGCCGTGTCCCGGTCCACGACACCCGCCTCGTGCAGCATCCGCACGATCCGGCGCAGCCGCGACACCGACAGCCCCAGCCACCGAGCCAGCTCACCCGCCCGAATCTCCACCAGACCCGACTCCGCTGACGTCTTCGCCGCCAACACGATGACCGCCAGGCGCGCCGAATCCGGCAAACCCTCCAGCCCCGGTACGTTCAGCAGTTCACGCACCGCGCATCGCAGCCGGGCCCGTGCATCACACCCCAACACCAGAGGATGACTCGGACCACGCCGAGGCGCCGGTCCCGCCTGATCCGGAACAGCCCGCAGGCGCGGCCGCGGACCCAACGCCCGACTACCCGCAGCGGCCTCCGCCGCCGCGGTGCTCACTGGCCCTCCTCAGATGGGGACCTTGAAGCAGCAGTCAGGAAGAACGAGATCAATTCACTCGATGAGGCGAAAATCGCCCTCAATGGGGTGCGGCGAACTGTGATCTTGATCTCAGGTGACCAGCGGTTTTGCCAGGTGAATGGCTCGATAAGGGGTACGCAGGCATGCCAAAGCTGGCGCACCCTCGTGCAGTCATGCACAATGCTCCTGTCGCGGGCCTCCCGCCTGACGGCACAAAGAAGCCCCCTCGTAGGTGCTTCGGTTCTGGTCAGAACCTGAAATGAACCGTTCGTCCGGTCTGCCAACCGGCGAACAATCCCCTCGGAGGGGCTGCCAAACCCTCCGGTCACGTGAGGGGCGCTGAGCCGAGGTGACTGCCACATCACCTGGGCTGAGCGCCCCGGCGGCCAAGCCGCCGTCTCAGAGCTAGATCATGCAGACCCCCTCCACACCAGAGGTGTGTGTCGAGGCGGGCGCAGAGAACACAAACACCCCGCCGTGGGGCCAGCGCTCACGCATGCGTCGCTGACCCCACGGCGGGGTGCGGTGTGTCTGGGGACTGGGCGAGGTACCCTGATCCATGTCGATCATCCTCGTATGGCTATAAGGGTGTCGGCAGGCTTTCGGATCCCCATCACAAGATCCGTCGGCCACTGTGGCCCCTCCCGGCTTGTCCAAGGCCGGTTGATGGGGCCACTCCTTTTTGATCAATGTCGGGGCCACCCTACTCCTCCGACGGGGCGTTAGAGACTCCAGGGGCAGCCGTGTCGGGCGGGAGTTGCGGAGCGACATCCCCGCAAGGAAGGACATGGCGGAGCTCGGTTAGCACGCTGTCCGGCTTTGAGTCGTACACGATGTGCGGCTCATCGGCAGATGGCGGATGGAACCGCGTCGCGAACCTCAGCAGGTCTTCTTCGCTGAACTCGATCGAGTTGGCGTCGACCGTCGCCTTTTGGTTGCGCTCTCTGACCCGCGCCCAACGCACTTCATGTGGTGCGGGTAGGTAGATGAGCACGGGCACGCCGCCGCCTTCCTCTGCGATTCGCCGCCATTCGGCGCGCTCCTCCGGTGTCCAGAAGCCGTGGTCAACTACGGTGTCGTGGCCTGCCTGTAGGTGACGTCGGAACTCCACCGCGATGTCCTTGAGGACAGGAGCCTCCCTGACGCGGAACTGACCGCGAGGGAAATCAATGCCGTAATGACCGTAGCGGCGGAACATCTCCTCATCTGGGCAGAGCCGCTGGTAGCCGGCTTGCTCGAGCGCGCGGGCGAGTGTCGTCTTACCTGCGCCAGGCATTCCGGTCATGAGGACAGCGAGAGGCGTGCGCGCCTGACGGCTGTGCGGGACTGCATGCGTGCGCGTGATCTTGGGTCGCCCATCCGTGATCAGGGCTCTGGTGCCCTCCAGAGCAATGTCGCGGGCGATCATCGCACGTCCGAAGTGGTCCGTCGTGTGCGGCCAGGGGCGCCCAGGTCGACTCCGTACTCCAGGACCTGGCCGTCAGCGTCCAGGAATCTGGCTGTGAGTACCAGGATTGCCGCCACCGTGTCGGCCTCCAGTTCAAGGAGTTGGAGGTCCTGCGTGGTAGCCATGCGCGCGGTCTCCTCATCCTCGCGCGTCACGACTCTGCGCCCCGTAGCCTGTTCGATCAGGTCCAGAGATAGGCCCTCTTTGAGACGCTCGCTGTGCAACAGCTCGGGGACCGCTTCACCGAACTTAATCGGGATCCAAGAGGTCGAGTACGCGACGATGCCATGCCGGTCGCGGTAGACGCGGCTCCGCCGAATGACCTCGTCACCTGGCTCTACACCGAGAGCCCTCGCAACCTCACGCGGGGCGGGAATGATAGTTGCGGTGTGCCCATCGGAGCGCTCCCCCGCACACCAGGAGGAACCGGTGCGCTTCCCGCGCTCCGCGCGCTGAGCCCCAGAGGAGAGAGACACGGGCTGGCCAATACGCACGTATGCGGCGGTCGCGTCGTCCGATCGTTTGAACCGTGGCCACCGCTCGCCAGCCGGGTCAGCGAGCTCAGCTTCACGGGTGCGGGTGATAAGAGCGGCTGGCCCCTCGGTGCGTAGCAAGTCAAGGAGTTGTGCCCAGCTTAGGGCGCCGAAGCTGTCGACGAGTCGGCTCGCGCCGTCCGTCAGGAGCGCGGCCTGCCGGACTTTGGAAAGGTTGAGAGCCCCGGTGATTGCCTCGTCAGCGGCGGCCGGGTTGGTTGCCGCAACCCAGTATCCGCCTGGTCGGTTGCGGAGGCGACGCTGGACGGTGACGAGTGCGGAGACTCGTGCCGCATGCTCGGGAGTACCGGTCGGGCCTTGGAGGGCGGCGCGCATTTCGTGGCCGGCGACCTCTTCGACCCGCTTGTCGGTGACGGTCTGGATGCCGTCGTCGCCGAGGTCGAGCACCAGCACGTTGTCAGAGAGAACCAGGTATTCAAGGACGTCGTCCCGCTCACGGATCATCACGACGGTGGACGCAGGCACGGCCTCCTGGTCCAACGCGCAGGTGTCACGGTGCAGGTCGTTGACCTCAGCAATGGCGGTTCGCAGAGCTTCCCGCAGCCTCACTGTGTTGTCGCCGATCAGATTGATCAGGCACGTGCCGAGCTGTCGCACGAACCATGGAGTGCCGTGGATGCACCCCATGGGCAGGTCTCTCGGGGCAGACAGGCCGTCCAGCACGACGACCCCGGTAGGACTGACGTGGACTGTGTCCTCGTTCGCAGCGCCCATACCCTGGGTCGATGCCACGGATACCTGCACGTCAGGCCCCTTCCGGGCGGTAGAACGGCGTGATTCGCTCGCTTTCGACGATCTCTAGAGTCTCCGGGTCAAACCGGCTGGAAATGAGGGTCGAGAACCGCTTGACCTTGAGCTCGCGGTGCACGTTGGCCAGCTCTTGGCTGAGCCAGTGGACGACGCCACCGGAGCCGCGAGCGTGGATGCCTGCGATGTAAAGGAAGGCCCCCTGGCCGTCTGGCCGGGGAAGGCGGCCGAAGTAGGCGATGTCGCCGTTCCCGCCTTCGTCCATGGGAGATCGGTAGACCTGGCCAGTGTTCCGGTCGACGAGGTGCCAGCCGTCGTCATCCTTCTCGAACCGCAGGTGAGGGTCGCTCTCAAGGATCTGCTCGATTAGGGGCGAGAGCCGCGGGCCACAGATCACGACCAGGTTGTTCCGGTTGAGCCGGACATTGCCACCGAGGGAGATCCGCTCGAACGCGATCTCCAGGCCCACGTCTTCAGCCAGTTCACGTAGGCGCTCGTAGGTCTGGACATCTTCGGTGGCGATCACAGGGCCCTGTACGGGCTTGTCTCGGCCATCCTGCAGCTTGCCATCCTCCAGCTTCTCGGCGAGGGCCACGATGACCTTCCCCGAACCGAGGAACAGACGCTCTGGAGGAGCGCCCTTAGCGAGCTGGCTCACTCGTCCCTTGCTGATGCCGAGCTCAGCTGCCAACTGGGTGCTGTTCAGTTGGCCGACGCGTAGCGTTTCGTTCATAGCCTCGTTGCGGACGGCCTGAAATTCGTTGCCGTGGTCTTGGACCCGACCGGCGAGAGTATGCGCAACTTTTGCCCGCTCTAGGGGGTCGGACAGTTCCTTCAGCCGGGACAGGACGACGTCGAAAGCCGCGTCGAACTGCTCCTTCAGGGAGGGCAAGTCCCCGTCGAGCTGTTCCCGCTCCATGCGGTGCCTCCCTTCGCGAGATCATGTTTACCCCATTAAACCGCATCGGTTCAAGATGGTTGACGCGCGCTGTGACGGGTCCTATGGTTTCAGTAGCCGAGCGGTTTAGGGCGCTAAATTCCTCGGTTGCGTTCGCTATATCGGCACGCCAGCGCCCACAAGCACTACCGCAGTAGGTCGTCTGCCCCTCCACGGGGTGGCCGGGGTCGATGGCACCACCAAATCCCCCGGGTTTCTCGACTGATCTGCGTGCACATCGCAGCGCTGATGCGCTGTCCGTGCTGCAGGACGCCGGTTCGCCGTGCGGCCTGGAGGGCGGAGAGAGCACCGCGACGCACGCCCAGCCCCTCCCTATGCAAGGAGCGCCCGCATGCCCGTTTCGACCCTTGAGCCCACCGCACGCATGCGGCGGAGCCGGACCCGTACTCCGAAGATCAGTGCCCGACCGGCGCTCGTCCTCTCCACTCTCAAGCCTCACCAGTACGACTTGCGGCCCGCCTGCGCGTCGCTCATCTGCCCCGACTGCACGACCTGGGTACCGATCACCGGCATCCAGGCCAAGGTCCAGAAGCTGGTCCCGCACCACACCAGTCCCGCGGGCGAGGAGGAGGCAATCCGCTGCTCGAGGGGCAGCAACCGGCAAGTCATCGTCGACGTGAAGTTCGAGGTGTGGTGGCAGCGCCTGCAGCAGGGCGTCGCGGAGACCGATGGCCGCCGCGCGACCCGCGTCACACGGAAGCCGAAGACGGCGGTCGTCCCGGCCGTCACCCAGATCCTGGCGCCGTTGCTTGACGCCAACGCCGCGCTCAAGCTCTACCGCGCTCATCGCAAAGGTTGCCCGATCTGCAAACAGCCCGGTCACACCCGCTGCACGGAAGGCGGTCGGCTCGCCCACCTCTACACGCACAAGCAGCGCACCGAGCCCGCCCGCCGCGCGGCCCTCACCCTTCGAGAAGACCTGGCTGAGCAGCGGGAGCGCGGCCTGTGGCTGCTGCGCGAGCTCCAATGGGCGTCGACCGCCGCCGGTGTACGCCGGACCGACATCCAGCGCGTCCACGACGCCCTGGAGATGAAGCTCAAGCAGCTGAGCCCGAAGCTCAACCCCTGGGAGCACGCCGACTTCGAGAGCGCGATCGCGATGCTCGCGAGGCGATTGAAGCAGCTCAGCCGATAGATCGCCCACGCACGAACGACTACGGCCCCGGCCATCCCGTACGCGGGGAGGCCGGGGCCGCGGCCGCTCGTCCCGAGTAGTCGGAAGGCGACGGCCCCGGAGGGTGAGAGCTCCGGGGCCGCCTGTACAGGCCCTGATCTGGAGGAACCTGTGATCAGCAGCATTGCATGGCCCACGTCGGGTGGGAACCGGTTGTGGTTCGGGGGGTGGAGTGCGTGACGTGCCACTGCGGAAGCTCCATGTCCAAGGACAGCAGCACGGGTCAGTGGGTGTGTCGAACTCCAAGTGCGGCGCCTGGACGGACCCGGGCGTGGCCCGCTGATCCGCTGATCGCCGGATTGGGTGAGATGCCCAAAAATTTACCAAAGACAACGGCCCCGGGATCGCGTCCCGGGGCCGTTGCCGGTTGCTCACATCTACGGAGATCGACATGACCACGATCGATCACACCAGCCGCCGCTACTCCCCGCCTGAGCAGGAGTTCATCGACCACCAGGCCGCGCTGCGGGGTTACATCACTTCCCGTCTCCTGGTCACTGACTGGCACCGGGCCAATGACCTCGCTCAGCAGACTTGGACCGGGGCGCTCTCTCAGCCTCGCCGCAGTCACGCCCCCGACACCGATGGGGTGCCCGGCTGGATCGCCGACCAGGCCCGCATCGTGCTGTGGCGTTTCCTTCTGCTGCAACTCGCAGCGCGGGAGGACGTCCTCACTCCGGCCGCTGTAGTCCGAAGCCCTGCCGCGGCGGTCGTGGTGGCCGCCTGATCCCTCGTACCAGCGACCACGGCCCTGGACATCCCCGCTCACCTGGCGGATGCCCAGCGGCCGCGGCTGCTCGTCCGGGCAGTCGGTCAAAACGATGAAGGCCCCGGGATAGCGCCCCGGGGCCGATTCGGTCGAAATCTGTAGGAGGAAGACGACCTTGAGCACCATCATGACATCCCCACCGCCTCCTCGCGCCCATGAGGGCGACAGCGATCCGGACCCGGACGAGGCGCTGCGCCGGGTCAAGGAGCAGGAGAGGCGGAGCGAGTTGCCGCCCCTCCCGTCTGCCCCTGGGCTGCGCGTCCGGCGCCACGCTCGCGGCGTCGTCGCTCGGATGACCGCCTCGGCTGTCACGCTCGGTGCCGTGCGCGAGCTGGTCGGCACCGTGCCGGTGGAGTGCGGGGCGGACCGCGAGGCTGCCGAGACCGCGCAGTTGGTGGTCTCGGAGCTGATCGGTAATGCCGTGCGGGTCTGCGGTGACGGCGTCCAGCTGTTAGTGGAGGCGTACGCCTCTGCTGACCGCGGTGTCACCGTCATCGTCCGCGACCCGCGTGGCGATCTGCTGCCCACCCGCCGTAAGACGGCGATGGACAGTGACGACGCGGAGTGCGGGCGTGGCCTGCACCTGCTGGATGTGCTGGCACCGGGTTGGACCGTCGGGCGTCTGCCGATCGGCAAGCAGATCCGATGCCACATCGAGAAGGGTTGCAGCTGCGGACCGAACGACGAATGCAGGCACCCTCACCCGATTCCTTCCGAGATTGCCCCGGCGGCCGGTGTGACGGTGAAGGCGGGTGTCCGATGAAGAAGATCCTTCAACGTCTGTTGATCGTCGCGTCCTGGACGTGCTGGTTCTGCCAGGCCGAAGTGCCCGGCGACCAGAAGGTCTGTGGCTGCCAGCGCCCCATCGGCTGACTCTGTTGTGGCTGGCCTGCCCGAGGCCAGCCACAACAAGTTCCTACCGGCGCTGACGCGCCATCACGAGCGTCTGCGGGCCCCACGGAGATCACTGTGGGGCCCGCATCGCTTTGACCTGCTGCGGCCAACCGATGGCGTCCCGCAACGGCCGGTACGAACGCGACATCTGCTACGGCTGGAACGACGTAGGCGTCACGTTCGTGACCCCGCCGACGGCCACCTGCCGATCGGCCAGGGTCCGGCACCGTCCCGAACCGCCGGACATCACCTGAACATAACCGCGCTGCCCTCGCTCCTCCCGGCGTGAGGGCAGCGCCTTACCTTCCACATCCCTATTGACCATTACCGACATAGCTCGGGCCACGCAGGCGGCTGCCGCACACGTCATCGCCGCGCGAGGCGTGCGGAGTCCGGCCGCCCTCGCCCTGCTGCTCGCCGCGGACGTAGCGGCGGGCGTGGCCTTGGACGCCGGCCACCCTGTCCACGCCATTTACCCACTCCGAAAGGCTCCGACGATGAGTGCACCCAGCCCCACAACACCGAAACCGCGTGATCCGCGTACACCGCTCGAGCGTGCCCAGGCCCAGCTGGCGGCCATCCATGACGAGCTGCGCGGGCCGAGCCTGTCCCGCAGCAGGCGGCGGCAGCTCGCCGACCGGATCCACGAGCTGAACGACGAAATCAGCAGTTTGAGCAGCTGACCTCGGCCGCTGATGCCCTCCCCCAACTGACGCTGACCGCAGCCCGCGCTGCCCTGGCTGCCGCTCGGAGAGGCGGCTGCCAGGAGTGCGCAGGACGCACTGCCCCGCCCCGGCGGGGCCCGACATGCGAAGGCCACTGAGAGGACTTCCGACCTTGAACAGCATCCCCTTGCCGTCTGCCGACGACGAGATCGGCCCCCGCCGCCCCGGCGCCATCTACCAGAACGTCGACGGCCGCTTCGAGGTCCTGGTGCTCATCAGGGACCCGATCAGGGCAACGGCGCTCCTCGGCCGAGCTGGCGCGCGGTGGGCGGTCATCGTGCGCGACACGCTGCGTCCCGACGGGCAGCCGTTCCCGGTCGGGTCGGCCTGGACCGGCTCCGACTACCTGATCCGGTGCGGCAAGGCCGAATCCGGCAGGGGCGCGAACGCTTTTACCCGTGCTGCCTGACGACCCGAAGTTTTCCCCGGACGCAGGTGCTCCGCCCCGGCCATGAGACCGCCGACACACAACAGCCCCGGGGCTCGCATCCCCGGGGCCGCTTCGTCACTACCGGACCTTCTGGGAGGCCCTTGTGCACACCATCGTACGCACTGCCCCGTACAGCTACGGCGCCGTCTCCACCGTCGGCCCCGCCGGCCCCCGCCCGGCCTGCGCCGACAAGGACCCCGAGCTGTTCTTCCCCATCGGCAACACCGCTCCCGCACTGCGCCAGATCAAAAAAGCCAAAGCCGTCTGCCGCCACTGCCCGCTGATGGAGAGCTGCCTCCAGGGCGCCCTGGAGCGCGGCGAGGCGTTCGGCGTCTGGGGCGGCACCGATGAGGACGACCGCCGCCGTATGAAGCGCCGCGCCGCCCGCAAGCGCACCCGCAACACCAGCGCCTGATCGCAGCCCTGGGCTGCCCGGGCGCCACCGGCCCGGAATCTGCTCCGGCCCGGTGGCGGCGGAGAACGCAGGGACCGCACCGAGTAGCCGACCGCTCGATCCGGCTGCTCTCTGGCCCATACCTCAACCTGCATCGCATTCAAGGGAGATCACTCATGGCAACGACGCCCGTTTGCCCGCACACACCGGTGTGCCCGTCGGCCGACAGCTCCGACCGCGAGGCCGCCCACCTCGTGGCGCACCACCCGGAGCAGGGCTGGAGCCTGCTGTGCAACGGAGTCCTTCTTTTTGAAGACACCGGCGAGCTGCTCCCCGACGGCCGCATCATCGCTCCTCACCGGCCCACCAATGCCCACGTCGACGGGGTGCTGTCGTTCCGGCCCGCGGACACCCGCGCGCTCATCGGGGGCGCGGCCGGCAGCGGGAAGTCCAACGTGGCTGCGGCTCTGGCGAACTCCTCCACCGACCACTGGTCGGCCTGACGGCTGCCTGATCCGCCCGCACCGACGCCGAAATCCTGGCGGCCGGTGCGGGCGGTGAGGGGGAGCCGGACAGTCCGGACCGTCTGCCCGTCCAGGAGGACATAGATGATCAGCCTTGTCGACATCGAACAGGCCGTGCAGCAGACCGCGGCATACCACCACCCCCACTTCCGGGGTGCTGAGAAGAACCAGTACAACACTGTTCGCTTGAGCTTCCGGGAGTTCACCGGTGAGGAGGACGAGCCCCGCTGGCCCGCCGCCTCCTGGCGGGACGAGACGCTCTCCCGCGCCGCGAAGGAACTGCTGGAGGAGGAATACAGCATGGCTCGCGCCCTGTGGCGGGACGCCCGCTACGTGCGCGACCTGAAGAGGGCCGCCGTCGGTGCCGACGCCGTGTGGGCCGCAGCCGGACAGGCACGCCGGGAGATGGACGAGGCGTTCGCTGCGCTGGACCGCACCGAGAGCGGTCACTGGTACGCGGCCGTCTCCACGCTCATCACCAGGCAGAACAACGCCATGGATGCCGCGAAGGCGTGGGACGAGCAGGGCCGGAGGATCGCCGGAGTCCACCACGACTACGTGTCCACCGAGCTCTCCCCCGCCCAGGCCTACGAAAGGGCCGGCGTGGACAGCTCTGGCTGGCTGATCGGCGACTACTACGACTACGAGCGTCGCTCCACTCCCCTCATCCGGAAGCTGACCGAGGCGGTCGATCGACAGCGCGTCCACGTGCGCACGGTCGCCTTCCTCACCGGGAGCCACGCCCAGGACGGTTGATCCGCCCGCACCTGATCAACGACTCAACGGGAGTTCTCATGCGTCTCTTCTACGCCTTCGCGATCTTCGCCGGTTTCGCCTCACTGATTTTCGCGATCACCCACAACCTCTGATCGGCACTGCGCCGCCTGTCAGCTGCCTCCTCTGCCCGTCCCGGCCCGTGCGGCTGGTACCGGCAGAGGCGCGGGGAGTCAGACAGCCCGCACCAGTTACCTGCTGGCCCGATTCCACGGCCGGCCGCCCGCACGGGTGGCCGGCCTTTTGCACGCCCCGGCCCCGTAGAGCCCCAGGGCCGGACCCCTTCAACACAGGAGGACCGGATGCCTCGCACCCTCGCTTTGAAGCACCCCCTGGACGACAACGGCCTCGGCGGCTTCCCCCACCCGAAGACGCCGGCCGAGCCGACAGCCCCCGTTTCGGCCGTGCCCGTCGCCGACATGAGCCGGTACCACCACCCGCACTTCCAGCGCGCCGAGCCCGGCCAGTTCGAGGGATGGACCACCTACTGGTTCGCCCCCTTCACCGGCCGCGAGCCCAAGCCGGAAGCGCCCTCGGCCGTCTACGACGACAAGACGACGACCTACGAGCAGCGCAAGCAGCTCAGTTACCAATACCAGGCCGCGCGGACCGTATGGTCCCAGGCCCGGATGCGACTGCTGGCCGGTCCGCTGCTCCGCGAGGCCGCGCCTGTGTGGGAGGAGTGGCAGGCTGCCCTGACGGAGCTGCGCCGGGTGTTCAAGGGCTTTTGGGAGACCGAGGACGGCAGGTGGCGTATGCAACTGCTGCGGCTGACCGATGCCGAGCAGGTCGCCAAGAAGGCGGCCGTCGCGTGGGACCAGGTCGCCGAGAAGCTCGCGAAGCTGGCCGACGAGCAGATCCACATCGCCGGGGAGCGCGACGAGTTGCGGCTGACCACGGTCGCTGAGGAACTCGGCCTGGACGCTTCGGCGTGGTCCATCGACCTCGTTTGGGAGTACGAGACGTCCTACGGGCACAGCACCCCGCTGGTCGAGGCCCTCACCCGCGAGATCAACGAACAGCGGGAGCGGCTGCGTGAGGTCGCGCAGCTGGCTGGCGACGTGGACCTGGCCCACCACTCTCCCGCCTGAACCCGCCACGGGCGGCCGCCCGCCGAGAGCTGACCGAGCGCGTCCGCGCGATCCCCTCGGCACACCGCCTGGCTGAGTCCCGGTGGCTCGAGCCGGGCGGTGACTCGGCAGTGCGATTTCGCTCCCGGCCGGTGGGAACCGCGGTCCGTTTCGCTCGCACCTCCAGCACTCCCCCGGGCCAGCCGTCCGCACCACGGGCAGCTGGCCCTTCTGCACAGCCCGCTCCGGGACGGCAACGGCCCCCACGGAGCCCGTTTCGGCTCCACCGACCGCCATTTCGGCAGCAGCCGCCAGCGTTTCGGGAGCGGCCCCCACCGTTTCGCCCCCACCCTGAACCACCCATTCCGGAGGCCCTCGTGGCAATCACCGACGTGCCGCAGAACGCGGCCACCGACACCCTCATTTCGCCCCCACCTACCCCCGTTTCGGGCACGCCCGACTTCGCTTCGGGCGCACCGGATTTCGTTTCGGAGATAGAGAAGCGGAACACGATCAAGGAGGGCGACGCCCCGGGCAGGGGCCGACTGACCCGCTCGCAGAAGGTGACCGCCGCGCTGATCATTGTGGCCGCGCTCACCCTCGCGGGGATCGGCCTGTACTTGTCGTTCGAGCACGTTGCCTCGTTCGCATACGAGGAGCTCAACTTCGGCTCACTCCGCAAGGGCCAGCTGTTCGCGGTCGGCGTCGACACCGGGATCATGGTGATGATCGCGGTCGACTTGCTGATGGCCTGGCTCAAGCGGGCCATCAGCTGGATCCGCTACCCGGTATGGCTGTTGACGGGCGCGACAGTCGTCCTCAACGCCGCATCCGGCGCCCCGCGTGACCGGGCCTGGGAGCTGCTGGACTACGTTGCCGCATTCGCACATGCCGTGGTCCCGGTCCTGTTCATCATGGTCGTGGAGCTGGGGCGTACGTCTATCGATCGCGTCGTCCGTCCCGACGACCAGGAGGAGCGCGACTCCATCCCGTGGGACCGGTGGCTGCTCGCGCCAGTTCCGACGTGGCGGATTTACCGTCGGATGCGGCTGTGGGGGATCACCTCCTACCCGGAGATGATCCGCCGTGACCAGGACCTTCTCGCCTACAAGCTGTGGCTCAAGCGTAAGCACAAGGGCAACATGGCCGAGGCCACCGAGGACGAGATGCTGCCGATGACGATGGCGCCCTACGGCTACACCGTCTCGCAGGCTCTGGCGATGCCCGATGAGCAGGACAAAGCCGCAGAGAAGCGCCAGGAGGAGGCCGCCCAACGGCAACTGGATGCCAGCACCCGGCGCAAGGTTGCCCAGTTCAAGTCCCAGGAGGAGGAACTGCGGGCCGAGGGCAAGTTCGAAGCCGCGCAGGCCGAGGTGGAGGGCGAGAAGGGCCAGGCCCGCGCCCAGGCCCGCGCCAAGATGAGCGCCGCCGAGCGGGCTGCTGAGCTGGAGGAGAAGGAGCTGGAGACGGCCCTCGTCGCCGAGGCCCGTGCCCGCACCGCTGAGGCCGAGCGCAAGGAGGCGGCCGAACGCAAGGCGAAGGCGGACGACGACCTGGAGGCCGCCCGGCTGGAGGAGCAAGCGGCCAAGAAGCGGAGGGAGATCGAGGAGGCCGACCGGGTCGCCGCGGCGGAGGCTCAGGCGATCGAGACGGAGAAGATCGCCAAAGCCCGTGAAGCTGCTGCCGAAGCGAAGCGCGACGCCGCCGAAAAGGAACAGGCTGCTGCCGAAGCGAAGCGCGACGCCGCCGAAGCCGAGCGGGAGAGGACCGAAGAGGAGGCGCGTCAGAAGGCGGCCTTCGCCGACATCAAGCGGGCGGAGCAGGCTGCCGCCGAAGCCGAGCAGCGCGCCGCCGAAACGCGGCTGGCCACTGCCGAAATCGAGCAGCGCGCGGTCGAAATCGAGGACGCCGCGAAGCTGACCCCGCGCGAGCGGTCGGTCCGCAAGGTTGCGCGCATGGCGTTCGCGGCCGGCCTGGTGACCGTCGGCCTGGACCTTGATGGGATCCACCGTGAGATGTGCCGGGTGATCTCGATCGCTGACATTCAGCGTGAGTTCGAGGTGTCGTCCACGGACACCGCCTCGAAGTACCGCCAGGAGGCTGTCGTGCTGATCGCCAACGGCTACCGCCCGGAGCAGTGACCTGCATTGAACGAGCTGTTTCGACGGTTCCACCGGCCCCCGAGAC
Organism: Streptomyces malaysiensis subsp. samsunensis; assembly: GCF_024519315.1. Classification (GTDB taxonomy): domain Bacteria; phylum Actinomycetota; class Actinomycetes; order Streptomycetales; family Streptomycetaceae; genus Streptomyces; species Streptomyces malaysiensis. The sequence goes on from NZ_JANIIC010000048.1 coordinate 19,852, forward strand.
GAAGTCAGCGTCTCGGGAGCGCGGTGAAGGCGCCGAAGCGCCGGGTCCCACCCTCTCACCCAACCTGCCCGTCAGGAAGGTGACCCGGGAGGTGACCAGCACAAACAGCGGCCGGGTGATCAGGCATCGCACTCTGCGAGCCGCCCGGCCGTTTTGGCCCCGCCTGACCCAGCGATCGAACGGAGGAACACGGAAACGTGGGCGGAACCGCGTACTGGACAAAGCAGATAAGACGGGCGGGTGAGCGGTCGCCCAAGGAGGGCGCGACCCGGCGGATAGACCGGCTGCGCGGACTGCTGAAGGACACCGATCCGGCAGTCGCCGACCGCGTTTGGAAGGAGGTCGCCGACACCCTCCAGCGGATCATCGACCGCTACTCGAAACGCGGTTCCGCGTACTGGATCAACGAGATCAAACAGGCCGACAAACGGTCGTCCAAGGAGGGCGCGACCAAGCGGCTGGACCGGCTGCGCGGCGTGCTGCAGAGGGTCGATCCGGTGGTCGCCAACCGCGCCTGGCGCGAGGTGAGCGACGCCCTCCAGCAGATCACTGTTCGTCACACACGGTGATCGTTCACCCATTCATTCACCCGGGGGAGAGATGAACTCGACCCGCCCCTACACGCGTACGTACGCGCACGAGGGCAGGTGTTCACTCCCCCGGTCGCAGACTGTGAGGGGAAAGCGATGGAATTGCTGCTTCTCGCGTGCGTATGGCTCGTGTACACAGCGGGCGCGCAGGGCGAGCAGGCAAAGGTCGGGCTGTCCCCGGCGCAGCGGGACATCCTCAAGGAGCGGACGCGGCACGAGAAGGCCGTGCAGAAGATCGCCGACAAGCACGGGGTCTCCGCGCCGGCCGACCGTAAGCCGGACAAGGAGTCACCGGCCCCGGAGCTCGATCCGGGGAAGGAGCCCACGGCCCCGGAGCTTGATCCGGTGCTCTCGCTGCCGGAGTCGTTCCGCTCGGGCTACCGCCGGCACACCCGCATCGAGCGTCTGGCGACCCCGATGGGCCGCCGCGTCGGGGGGTGGGCCGCGCAGGGCGTGGCCTGGGGCCAGGACACCGGCCGGGGCGTCCTGCGGGAATACCGCAAGCGCCGCCGAGCCGCTGGCCATGATGACCCGGCGCCGGTGCTCGAGCCCGTGCCCCTGCCGCCGGACGCACCGCCCGTCCCCTCCGGCCCGCCGCCGGCCGCGGGAACCGACAGCGGCGACGGTAAGAAGGGCGTCTCACTGGAGAGGCCCAAGAAGAGGGCCGAGGCCACCGAGCCGGAAGGCTCCGAGAAGCCCCCCGAGGGGGCCGCAGAGCCTCCCGCAGGCGCCGATGACTCCCCGGGGACACCGGGGGCCTCAACAGGCCCTGAAACGCCGCCAGATGGGGCCGGAGAAGCTCCGGTGAAGGAGCCCACGGCTCCCGCCCCGGATGCCTCGCCAGGTCCCGAGAAGGCTGCGACCGGGCCCGAAACCAAGGACGCGGCGGCCGAACCCGAGTCCGCCGCCGAAACCAAGGACACCGCGGAGCCGAAAAGCTCCGAGGAGCCCTCCGGCGCTGCCGAAACGGAACCCGCCCCGGCCCCGGCCGAGCCGGAAGCCACCCCGGCAGCGCCCGAAAACTCGGCAGCCAGGCCCGAAAGCCCGGCCGCCGAACCCGAAAACCCGGCGGCCGCGCCCGAAGGCACCACGCCGGGACCGACCCGAGACAGTGAACCGGCTGCCGCCGGTGAAGGAGTTGGGCGTATGGCAGCAGAGGTCACGTACGAGTCCGTCGCGGAGGAAAGCGACGAGCTCTCCCTCATGTGCAAGGAGGACTCGCAGAGCTGCGACCGGATCAAGAACCGCGCCGACCGCGAGGTCGGGCGCGGCGACACCCTGCTCGCGGAGATGGAGGCGACCGGCTTCGGCCAGTCCCTCCAGGCCTGGGTCACCCGCTGCCGGGAGGACTACCAGGGGATGGGCGCCCATCTCGACGAGCTGAAGAAGAACACGATCGCCCAGGACGAGGCCGTGGTCAGGGCCAAGGGCCACCTGACCGCAGGCCAGGGCGTCTACTACGACATCGCCCTGGACATGGAGAAGGTCGCCGAACGCGAGGCATACATCAGCGACGCGGTCGACTCCGAGGACACCTCCGCACACACCGAGATCTACGAGACAAGGGGAGCCTGACCATGAGCGTAGGCAAGGCTGTTGGCTCGTTCGTCACCGTCGCCGCCATCCTCGCCAGGGCGACGGCCTACGGAGTCCGGGCCGCCCTCACCAAGCGGGCCGTCGAGCGGCTGGAGAAGCGCTACCACGACCGCGCCGACTCGGCCCGGTACCTGTCCGAGGCGATGGGCAAGCTGAAGGTCGACGAGCCGACCACGACCGCCTACATGGAGGTCTCCACCCTGTCCGAAGCCATGGCGGCCAACGTCGCCGGCATCGTCGGCCGCGCCGACTCTCTGCAGGCCAACGCCCAGGGCCTGTCGGAGGCGACCGAGGCCGAGCATGGCCGGATGAGGGACGCCAACCGCACCCACACCGTGCAGATGGCCCAGGCGAAGTTCATCCAGCCCCGCTAGACACCCACACCACCCCCACCTCGAAGGGCGGGACCGCAATCCGCGGTCCCGCCCTTCGTCTTCGCTGAAAACGGAGAAGACCGGATGGCCACGACCCCCCCGACCCAGGAAGAGACCGAAGACAACGCTCCCCCGGAGCTGACCGGACTGCGCGCGCGGATGGCCCAGATGCACAACCCGGGCCTCTACGTCGGCTCCGGCCTCGGCATCGCCTCCGGCTGGCTGTCCGGTGACCCGCTGCTGTACACCACGCTCGGCACCACCGGCGTCGCGGCCGGCTGGACCGCGCTCGGCATGAACCCCGGCCCGTGGCGCTGGCTGCCCGGGCAGGGCGAGCCGTGGGAGTGGATGAACCGCAGCAGCCGGCGCGGCTACCGGCGCCGGGTCCGCCGCATGCGCCGCCGCCTCGGCCTCGACCACGCGTACGGTCCCGCCGTCGGCCCCGACGGCCTGCTCGTGCCAACCGTCGGCATCGCCGACGGCTGGCGCCACCGCGACGACCGTGCCGCCCTGGTCCGTGCGGCGAAAGCCGACGCCTACCGCAAGCGCTCCGCGACGCTGCGCGCCATCTGGGCCAAGGGCCTTCCCGACTGGGAGCGCGGCTGGTGGCGCCGCTACAGCCCCGTGGAGATGGCGCTGCGGGCCGGCCCGCTCGCGGCGATCCCCGCCAGCAGCTACATCGACGTGCCCTGGTGGGCCCGCCTCCTCGTCGCCTCCACCGCGGCGACCTGGGGAGCGCGGATGTGGGCGCTGCCGGACTCTGCGGCGCCCGCGGCCGACGAACACCCGGACGGCCTGGACGGCATCGACTGGTACCTGGCCCGCTGGGCTGAGTGGATCGCCTGCGACCAGGGCCCGCTGCCCGCGTCCAAGCTCACCGACGTCCGTCTGGACGAGGACCGGCTGACCGCGATCATCGTCTCCACCACCGCCCGGCCCGCCCTCGGCGTCGGCCAGGACGCGGTGTCGATCGCGTTCGAGGTACCGCCGCGGGCGGTGAACATCTACCGTCCTGACGACATGGCCGCCTCCCGCGCCAAGCTCAGTGTCAAACTGCGCAACAGGACTGGCGAGCTGGACATGGACGACCTGTCGGCCGTGTGGGAGGAATACAGCCCCTACCACGGCAGCGAGCTGTACGACGCGGAGGAGACCGAGTTCGGCCGGCGCTTCAAGCTGCTGATGCCGCGCCGGGGTTCCTCGGTCGCCGACGTGCAGGCCCTCGCCATCGCCCAGGCCCTCGACATGGACGGCGCGGACGCCGTCTCCCACCTGCACCTGCGGGTGATCGACGCCCGCCGCGTCGAGGTCAACGAGATGTCCATCAACCCGCTCCAGGACGGCGTCCCCCTGGACCCGAACGCGCTGGTCATGGACGACCGGGGCTACGTCACGGTCGGCAAGGACATCTACGGCGACCCCGCCCGGTGGCGCCTGATGATCCCCAACGAGGGGAAATTCGGGCTCACCGGCCAGCAGGGCATGTCCGCCGTGCACTCCTTCTCCTCCGGCACCACCGGCTCCGGCAAGAGCTCGCTGGAGGAGACCCTCCTGATCGCCCAAATGATCAACGGGATCGTCGGGTGGCTGGCCGACGGCAAGTACGGCGCCGGCTTCGCCTCCTGGACCCACGTGCTCGACTGGATGGTCAAGAGCCACTACGGCGCCATGCTCATGGGCCAGGCCGCCGTCGACGCCGGCAAGTTCCGCTTCTCGACCCAGATGAAGATGCAGTGGCAGGACGCCGACGGCTACGTCATGGACGGCCGCAGCTTCTTCGTCCCCGGCGAGCCGTTCGCCCCGATGCAGGTCACCTGGGACGAGTTCAACGAGATGGTGATGGACCCGGTCAAGGACCACGTCAACCCACTCCTGGCCTCCGCGTCCAACCTCGGCCGCCAGACACGATCCGCCGGCATCGGCGCCCGGGTCTACGTCCAGATCCCCAACCTCGACTCCATCGGAACCAACAAGCACGCCAACGCCATCCGCGACATGCTCCAGTCCGGCAACATCAGCCTCTTCCGCACCGCACGCGCGGACATCGACGTGATGTCGCTCGGCTCCAGGACACCGAAGTTCCGCCTGGAGCCGATCCCGGAGAAGTTCCCCAACGGCTCCGGCACCGGCGGCCTGGGCTACATCGCCGACGGCGCCGACCAATACACCCAGTCCCGCATGATGTTCCACCCCAACCCGGTGCGCGTCGCCCGCGAACTGCCCCGGCCGACCCTCACCACCTCCGAAGCAGACGCAATAGCCGACATGAGCCCCGCCGGCATCGCCTACCTGCGGCGGGACGAGTACCGGCACATGGACGCCGGCGAGGAAGAGGCGTTCCTGCGCGACCTGGTCAAGCAGGAAGACGCCAAGCGCGGCAAGAACACGACCGTCGTCGACCTCGCCCCCGTGCCGGCCATCCCGGGCGGCACGGACGTCGTCCTCGACGTCGAAGACGAGGACGAGGACCTGGACGTGCTGGTGCCGCCCAGTCGCTCCGAGCTCGTCTGGCACGCCGTCGACCGCGGTGCCCGACGCAACGGCGAGATCGCCAAGATCACCTCCCTGAAGCCGCCCAACGTCGCCAACGCCACGAAGCGGCTGGAGCGCCTCGGAAAGCTCACCCAGGTCGATCGCGACTGGCACACCGTCGAGCCGATCGACGCCTGACCCCCCCGCCCCCTTCCCCCTTTCACAGAAGTCGGAGATCAGCCATGACATTCGCTCTCACCTCGTCCGGACTCGCCCTGCTCGTCGCCATCGGCATCGGCTGGTGGATGAAGAAGGACAGCAGCTTCCGCAAGCGGGAGGTCGCCGTCGTCTCGGTGTTCTGGATTCTCGTGATGATGACGCCCCTCGGCACGTCAACCGTCGAGAAGGTCCAGGAGATGTTCGGCAACGGAGCGGCCGGGCTCAGCGAGACCGTCAACAACGTCTCCTCCAAGTAAGAGGATGCCCCGCCAGCAGGGCGGCCCGCAGCGTACGGCGGGCCGCCCTGCTGCCGTTTCCACCGCCTTGGGCTTCACAGCAAGGAGCACTCCATGGACGACCAGCGCGAACGCGGGCGGGAGTTGACGGCTCAGGAGCATTTCGAGTCGATCAGACTGCTCGCCGATGGACTCAGCGGCAACAACCCCACCCCCACCGTGACCCGGTGGAAGGACACCGTTCCCGCGCCGACCCAACCCACCGTGGGGGACGCCGTGCCCTTCGCCCAGCACGGACGACCCCCCATGTCCCTGAAGGCCACCGACCACGCCGCCCTTGTTGTCGTCTACACCTGGGGGTCGCTACCGGTCGGCGGCGCCATCTCCCTGGTGCTGTGGCAGCTGTCCAGCGTCAGCCCGATGCAGCTGGCCTTCGCCGGCCTGGGCGCCGCGGGAGTGGTCATCGCGATCGGCGCCGCCGCCCGCATGATCGGGCGAGCCTTCCGGGACGGCGCCTCCGCCCTGCCTGACCACACGGTCAACCAGTACACCGGCACCGTCTACGTGCAGCACACCGAACTGCACACCAACACCCGCGGATTCGGGCGGACCAACAACCAGATCACCGACGGCCAGCAGTAGCCAGCCCGCCGGACACCACCAGCTCACGACGCGCTGACGTCTGCCTGTCCGCCCTTCGACCCCCGCCACGGGGGCCGGGGGCGGGCAGGGAGCCGGACCAGCCACCCACCGACGGGATGAGGATGCACATGAACACCACGAATCCATCCGAGGACGAGACCGCGGCCGTGACCGCTCTCCTCCTGACACGCCACCCGCCAGCAACATTCGACACGACCGGCGCCGTCGCCACAGCAGGATTTCTCTGCTCCCCTGGCGCACCCGGCTCCGCGCAGACTCGCGTCTGCCACCGCGCCCCGTTCCCGAGCGCCTCCAACGGCCACTCCTTCGCCGACGTCGAGGCTGAGGAACACGTCCTCGTCGCCACCTACGCAGACCTGCTGCGCGAAGACGGCTGGACGGTCACCGAGCGACCCTCCGGCCGCCCCGGACTCCTCGTCTCGAAGAACACCGTCGTCGCCGGGGAACTGCTCCATGGCTGACCACGACCCGCATCCGTTCAACTGCCCGGACTGCGCCGCCGCGCCGGGGCAACTGCACGAAGAGGGCTGCGACCACGCGCACTGCCCGGACACCGGCCGTCAGCGCGCGGTATGCGAACACGACGGCGCGTGCGCCAGCCGCTGGAGCGGCGACTTTGTCGGAGCCGCTGAATGCCGTGAGTGGGACTGGTGGCTCATCGAGGACCCCGAGCTCGGTCTCATTCCGTGCCCCGCCGGCACCAAAGACGCCATTGAAGACTTCAACCGGCTGCTCACCCACGCCCGCTGGGACGCCCATCTGCAGCGCTACGTCCGCACCGACCTCACGACCACCTGACGGTGCGCCGTCGTGCGCTCCGTGAAGAGAGGGACACCCACCATGACCACCAACCCCGACGGCGGGAACGGCCACGAGCGTGCGCCCCGGTGGCACCGCTTACACGAGGCCCTCGCCTGGATGGGCCACCGGACCGGCCAGGCGAGGGCGAGGCTGGCGCAGCTGTGGCAGTACGACACCGTCCGCCACATGGCCTTCAGTGCCTGCGTAACCCTCCTCGGCGCCTGGCTGCTGAGTCAGTTCATGCCGCACGTTCCTAGCTGGGCGGCGGTCGTCGACGGGATGCGGGCCACCATCGACGACCCCGTACGGGGCTACCTCGCCACCCACACACAGGGGCTGCCCATCACCGCCGCCACGGCCTACAGCATCTGGAAGGCCCTCGGCTTCGCTGCCTTCGTCCTCGGGTTCTTCCACAACAGCTCTGCCCGGCTCGCCTGGACGGTGTGGGGTGCCGCCACCGTGATCATGGTGTGGATCGGGACCCCCGAGCCCGGCCGCCAGGTCGCCGCCGGAGTCGCCCTCCTGGGCTGGGCCGCTCTGTCCGTCCTGGCGCTGCGCGGCCTGCGTCTGCGACCGCCCGCCTTCGTCCACGTCGACGTGTACAACGAGGCGCCGCCCGCTCCCCAGGTGGAGGTCCACGTGGAGATCCACCTGCCGAGGACCGAGGCGACCCACTACATGCCCTACGGCCTCCCGTACCTGCCGCCGTCGCCGAACTGACGGCCGCCTGTCCGCCCTTCGGGCCCGGTCATCAGGTCCCGGGGGCGGGCAGGGAGCCGGAGCAGCCAACGCGCCGCTTCCCCCACCACCCCTTGGCAGGCCGGTCCCGAGCACGGCCAGCAACCGCCCGCCCGACCACAGCACACAAAGGACCCGTCGTGATGCTGCCCCTCTCCATCGCAATCCTCATCGTCGGCACCCTCTTCGTCCTGACCGGCCACGCCCGCAAGGGCCAACAGGTCAAGGCCAACATCGCTGCGATGAAAGAAGCCGAGGCCGCACTCGCCGCCAACTTGGACCGCGAGCGCGCCGCCGGGATCACCTACGAGACCACCGAGTACCGGCGCCTGAGCCGCGCTGCGAACGAGGCCGCAGCCAAGGTCCCGGTCCGCTACGGCGGCACCAAGCACAGCTGACCCTCTACGGCTCTACACCGATCCGCCCCGAGGAACCCCGGCGCCGCGTCGCGGCACCGGGGTTCCTCTCCTCCGCCCCTGAAGGCGGAGGTTTTCCATGCAAGGAGTTCGTGATGACGCTCGGCACCAGCACCGAGACATACGTGCTCGATACCGCACGCGACGTCCAGCGCATCCTCGCCGGAATCAACGGCGACGCCGCCTACGCGGTCGAAACGCTCATCAGCGAGTACCTGGAGCTGCGCGACCAGGTCCAGCAGCTCAAGGACGGGCTGCCCCAGCACCACACCGACCCCGAACTGTGCCCCGCCTGCGACGCGTTGGAACAGCTGTGCCCCTACCACTTGGGACGGGCCGAGGGCTGGATCGAGCTCTCCAAGGCGGTACGCCTCGTGGCGGGCGATGACTCCACCTACGCCACGCTCGTCATGGAGCACGCGGACGCGGCAGGGGACGACGTATGACGGTCGCCACCGACACCACGCTCTCCACGACAGCGGCCTTGAGCACGCCCCAGGACGACACCGGCCACGACGTCGACGCCGCGATCACCGCCCCGGAGGCCGCGGGGAACGCGGCCCTGGCCGCCGTACGGACAGGGAACCGCGAAGCCGCCCAGCGGATCATCGCCGAGATGCTCCCTGACGAGCGCGCCGACCTCGCCGACCACGTTGAGGAACTCCGCAAGCTGCTCGGCCCGACCTGCGCCGAGTGCGGCGCACTCACCGAACTCGGCACCTGCACCACCGATCCCTTCAGCGCGGAGTGCCGTTTCCTCTGCAGCCGCTGCACCGCCGCCCGCCGCACCCGCTGAACGACCCCACCGGGGCAGCCGCCTCAGGCCTCACCGGACTGCCGCGCGCTGTCACCCCACCTCGACAAGGAGCCCAAGCCCATGGTCCTCGCGCTGTTCCGCCGCACCCGTGACGCGTCCACCGAGCCCCCGGTCATCGAGCCGTGGCCGGAGCTCGGCGAGACCTGGATGCCCGAAGGCGTCACCGTCATCGAGCGGCACTGGAATCAGGCGATGAGCGCGATCGTCCTCGTCTACTCCGCCGACGCCAGCTGCTACCACCACGTCGTGGCCTGTCTCGGATGCCACTTCAGCGCCGTGCAAGACCCGGACTCCGCATACAGTTCCGGCCTGAAGCTGACGGACGCGAACCGGATCGCCACCGAGCACGCCACCAGCTGCCGGGCACTGTCCCGCGCCATCCCGGACCGACCGGACGACGACAGCGCCCGCGAACAGTTACGCAAGTGGGCGCTCAGCTGGCAGCGCAAGGCCGACAAGGTCCAGATCATGGTCAGCTACTTCGACCGTCACCGTCTCACCCTCCAGCGCAGCAACGAGTGGATCGAGGCCGAGCTCCAGCAACTGGCCGTGGACCGGCCCGACGTCTTCGCCGTACAGCGCAGCGACTACGAACACACGACCTTCTACTACTACGTCCTGTCCCCGCCTGAGAACTGACCAGCCCGTACGGCCTCGCCCGCTCGCCGCTGGCAGCTTTCGCGGACCACGCACGGCCCGCACGACATCCGACGCCCTCCCCGGCCACGGGAGGGCGCTCTTGCGTTCAGTGCCTGCTGCTGAACCCACCACGAGATCAGGAGAGATCCACCATGAGCGAGATCACTAGGACCATCCCGGCCGGGCTGCGCTGCTGGTCGGTGAGCTGGCCGGAGTACACGCCCGCGGACGTCACACCGCCCGAGCTGCTGTCCACGGCTCTGGCCGAGCACGTGCCCGGCTGGGCCGAAGGCGCCCCGACGCCGACCGACGTCCACGACTGGGACCGCCGGCGGGCGAACGCGCTCGTGCCGTTCGAGCTGGACGCGCGGGGCTGGCCCCTGCACCCGCATGGGCGCACTGGACGTACCGGCCGCAACCTTGGCAAGTGGGGCGAGAACGCCGCCGCCGACCCGATCGTGGTCGCGGGCAGCGGCCAGGAGCGCCGGGTACTACTGATCCTCCGGGACGACATCCACGTGGAGGCGATTCCGGGCGGCATGGTCGACCCGGGCGAGACCGCCCCGGCCGCTCTGCGCCGCGAGCTGCGTGAGGAGACCGGCGTCGACCTGTCCGACCACCGCCCGATCATCCTCGGCCAGGACCTCGTGGACGACTGGCGCAACTCGGATCACGCGTGGGTCGCTTCCACCAGCGCGCTCTACCATCTGCCCGCCACCGTGACCGCGATCGCGGCCACCGACGCCCTCGACGCCAACTGGTGGCCGTTCGGCTCGCTCGACCAACTCGATGCCGCGATCACCGCCGCCGGACGCACCCTCTACGCCGCGCACCGGCCCCTCCTGCAGCGCGCCCTTGACCACCTCGCCCAGTAACCCACCGAACCCGGCAGGAGGCATCCATGGCTGACATCCCAGCCACACCGACCGATCGCACGTGGCATCCGGTCACAATCGGCACTGGACACGGCCGTAACAGCGTCATCTGGCACGACGACCGCGTTGGCCAGCCCAACCGCTGGAAGAAGACCGGACGCGTCCTCGTGCCCCATCTCTTCCACCACCTGGTGCCGGAGTACTTCATCACCCGCGTCCTGGACGTGATGGAGGCCAACCCGACCATCACCTTCGTCGTCCCGACAGAACACGCGGTCAGGATGCGCGACTTCGTCCAGAAGCGCGAGGCCGGGATGCGGCAGCACGCCGCCCGGTTCGATGGCCCGCCGGACGACGGCCTGCACGCCAGCCCGGCTGCCAAGTCCGCTCGGGCCCGCGCCGCGAAGCCCCCGGCGAACATCTGGCTCGCGGTGACGGTCAACGACCAATGGACGGCCAAGACGCGCATCCGCGCGCTGCTGGAGACTCCGGCCGAAACCAGGGTCATCGTCTGCGAGCCGCTGACCAGTCCCGTCGACCTGAACCCGTTCCTGACCGAGCGCCGCGACGTCACGCACCTGGATGCCGACGCGCCGGAGGACGCCGTCGTCGACGGCATGGTGCGCCACGGCGACCAGTGGCACCGCACCGAACGCCTGCACTGGGTCATCGCCGGAGGCGGGTTCGGGCCCAACGCCCGCCCCCTGCACCCGCAGTGGGCCCGCGACCTCCGCGACGCGTGCGCGCAGCACGACGTGCCGTTCTTCTTCACGCAGCACGGCGACTACCTCACGGCGCCCGTCGTCGACGACCCGGCATTCGGCGGTGGCCGCGCCTACGACGACCCCCTGCACGGAGGCCGCAGCTCGGCCTCGCTCCGCGAGCGAGGCCCCAGCCGCACGTTCCGCTCGGGCCCGTGGCGCGCGATGGTGCCGGGCGACCGCACCCGACACACCTGGATGCTCGACCAGGACACCATCGCCGTCCGCGTCGGCAGGAAGTCCGCCGGCCGCGAGCTCGACGGCCAGCTCCACGACGCCGTACCCGACTCCTCGACGGCCACGAGGCCGTCCGCTGAGTCGGCGGCCACGCACTGACCGCTCGGCTGCCGAAATGGACCGCCGGTGAAGTGCCCACGGCGTCACCGGCCTCCGACTCCACCAACACCCGTCCACGACTGGCACGGGTGACGGAAACACCCCACGGGCGGCGGGCGCGGGTACACCGCGCCCGCCGCCCGCTCTCACTCCGATCCCCTACAGGAATCCTGATGACCAGCCGCTCCGAGGCCGCGGGCACCACTCCGTTACCTCAGTCCATCGCCCTGCGCTCCGCCGAGAACGACCTGCAGAGGCTGCGTGGCCGACTCCGTACGGTCGCCGAGTTCATCCACGACCCGGCCATCGACTTCGCGGCCCGCCACGCGCTCGCGCAGCGCCTGGGCCTGCCCGTGCCGACCTCGGCACCCGCCGCGCGGCAGACGAAAGAGGCCACTCGGTGAACCAGGCCCCGACCACCGACGAGCCCGGCACCCAGCCCTCCTTCGTCGACCAGAACCTCGTCCTCGCGGTCCTCGCGGTCCTCGTGACCGCGATCGCCTGACAGCAGAAGACCCCGGCCACGTCACGACGCCGGAAGACGACTGCTTCGCCCGGCCCCGGCCCCATCACCCAACCCTGCGCTGCCTTCCTGCCCAACCTCCCTGGAGTCCGCTGTGAAGAAGACCCCCACCAAGAAGCCCGCCGCGAAAAGGTCACAGGCCAAAACGACCGCCGCGAAAAGGCCCCCTGCGAAGAGGGCACCAGCCAAGAAGCCGGCCGCGAAGAGGAGCCCCGCCAAGAAGGCCGCCGCGAAACCGACGCCCATCCCCACCAGGATTGTGTACGGGCTCTTCCGCAGCATGGGCCGCAGTGCCAGGAACCTCGATCCGGCACACCGCAAGGACGGCATCGCGCTGCTCCTGCTCGCCAGCGCGCTGATTATCGCCGCGGGCACCTGGGCCCACCTGCGGGGCCCGGTCGGCGGTCTCGTCGAGATCCTGGTGACCGGCGCCTTCGGCCGCCTCGACCTGCTGGTACCGATGCTGCTCGGCGCCATCGCCGTACGCCTCATCCGGAACACAGCGAAGTCCGACGGCAACGGCCGTGCCGTCATCGGGCTGTCCGTCCTGGCCATCGGCGTGCTCGGGCTGGTCCACATCGCCTGCGGCTCACCAGCCCGCAGCGACACCATGCAGGCCATACGGGAGGCCGGCGGCCTGATCGGCTGGGGCGCCGCGACCCCGCTGACGCACACCATGGGCGACGTGCTGGCCGCACCGCTGCTGGTCCTGCTCATCTTCTTCGGGCTGCTGGTCGTCACGGCCACCCCGGTCAACGCCATCCCACAGCGGCTGCGGGCGCTCGGCGCGCACCTCGGTGTCGTCCAGGGCCAAGCGGCCGACGCGCCCGACCAGGACGACCAGCGACACACGGAGCAGCGGCGCAAGGAGCCGCCCGCGCGCGCCCGCCGTCCCGGGCCCGTCGGAGAGGCGCACGACCCCGACGGCGATCAGCAGAAGGCCCTCCCACAGCGCGGGACACTCAAAACCGCAGCAACGCCGGCGCCCGCCGGCGCCCAGCCGCACCGGGCGATGCCGTCCCCCCGCGCCGTCCCCGACCTCACCAAGACACCGCCCGCCGGCCAGGAACGCGAACATCCCGCGCGCGCGGAGCAACTCCAGCTGTCCAACGACACCACCTACTCCCTGCCGGCACTCGACCTCCTCACACGCGGCGGCCCCGGCAAGGCACGCAGCGCCGCCAACGACGCCGTCGTCGCCTCCCTCTCGAACCTCTTCTCCGAGTTCAAGGTCGACGTCGCCGTCACCGGCTTCACGCGCGGTCCGACGGTCACCCGCTACGAGGTCGAACTCGGCCCCGCCGTGAAGGTCGAGCGGATCACCGCGCTGACGAAGAACATCGCCTACGCCGTCGCCAGCCCGGACGTACGGATCATCAGCCCGATCCCCGGCAAGTCCGCGGTCGGCATCGAGATCCCCAACACCGACCGCGAGATGGTCAACCTCGGCGACGTACTCCGCCTCGCCGCGGCCGCCGAGGACGACCACCCGCTACTGGCCGCGCTCGGCAAGGACGTCGAGGGCGGCTACATCATGGCCAACCTGGCCACCATGCCGCACATCCTGGTCGCCGGAGCCACCGGTTCCGGCAAGTCGTCGTGCATCAACTGCCTGATCACTTCCATCATGGTGCGCGCGACCCCCGAGGACGTCCGCATGGTCCTCATCGACCCCAAGCGCGTCGAACTCAGCGCGTACGAAGGCATTCCCCACCTGATCACGCCCATCATCACCAACCCGAAGCGGGCCGCCGAGGCGCTCCAGTGGGTCGTACGGGAGATGGACCTCCGCTACGACGACCTCGCGGCGTACGGCTTCCGGCACATCGACGACTTCAACGCAGCCGTACGAAGCGGCGAAGTGAAGGCCACGGCGGGCAGCGAGCGGGATCTCCAGCCGTACCCGTACCTGCTGGTGATCGTCGACGAGCTCGCCGACCTGATGATGGTCGCTCCGCGGGATGTCGAGGACGCGATCGTGCGCATCACGCAGCTCGCGCGCGCGGCCGGTATCCACCTGGTGCTCGCCACCCAGCGGCCCTCGGTGGACGTCGTCACCGGTCTGATCAAGGCGAACGTGCCCTCCAGGCTCGCCTTCGCCACCTCCTCGCTCACCGACTCGCGCGTCATTCTCGACCAGCCCGGCGCCGAGAAGCTGATCGGCCAGGGCGACGGGCTGTTCCTGCCGATGGGGGCGAACACGCCTGCCCGTATGCAGGGCGCCTTCGTGACCGAGGACGAGATCGCGGCCGTCGTCCAGCACTGCAAGGACAAGATGGGGTCCGATTTCCGGGACGACGTCGTCATGGGCACCAAGCAGAAGAAGGAGATCGACGAAAAGATCGGCGACGACCTGGACCTGCTGTGCGAGGCGGCCGAGCTGGTCGTCTCCACCCAGTTCGGTTCGACGTCCATGCTTCAGCGCAAGCTGCGTGTCGGCTTCGCCAAGGCCGGACGGCTGATGGACCTCATGGAGTCCCGCAACATCGTCGGGCCCAGCGAGGGCTCCAAGGCGCGCGACGTCCTCGTGAAGCCGGACGAGCTGGACGGGGTGCTGGCATTACTCCGTCCCGTGCCCGGCAGTGCGCAAGGAGAAGGCGCCGACACCGACAGCCTCCAGGAGCGGGTTCACACCGCGACTGGCGGAGAGCGGCTGCAATGAGCCGATCCCGGCGCCAGCACCCCGCGTCTGCGCGGCCACCGTGAGCCGGGCATCAGCGGACTGACCGTCGACCTGCCTGGGTCCCGGTCGCCGAGCCCGGGGCCGTCATGGTCGGCCCGACCATCACCCCGACCACGGCAGCACCGGCAACGCGTTGCCGCATCGTGACCGGTGGTCGGGGCCGATGGTCGCCCGCATGGTCGAGCGCCCACGGTGTGGTGCCTCCACGGGACCCAACTCGGGTTCACAGCCCTCATGGGACGGTCTGGCGCCCGCATGCCAGACAGCAACACCTCTCAACGGCCGCCTGCTCCCAAACCAGACGGCCTACCCGTGCTTCCAACCGACTCCCAAATCCAGCAGGAGTAGATCCTCATGTCCAGGACCAAGCAAGCCCTCGCGGCGGCCGCCACCCCCATCGGAGCGATCGCCGTGGCAGGCCTCGAAGTCGTCATCCCAGCCGCCGCCGCTTGCACCGGAGGCTGGGTGGGCTCCAACGCGCCGGGCCTGCCCAGCGGCTGGGCCGGGGCGCTCGGGGGCGCCCTCGGGCTCGGGCTCGCCGCCGGCGTCATGCAGCTGCTCAACTCGTTCAAGGCGTCGCTGCGCGCACTCAACCGCACCTCGAACTCCCCGGCGACCGAGCTGAGCCTGGAGGAGCCGGAGGAAGCCTTGCCCAGTCACCCCCAGGACGTCATGGACCTCCTGACCCAGGCGGCACAGGCCGGGGCCGCACACGAGGCCGCGTTCCACTCCAGGAAGGTCGACCCCGCAGGCGCCCTGCTGGACAAGAAGGAGCTGTGGGTGGGCGTCGACGGCACCAGCGCCATGTTCCATCTCGCTGACGGCGCGTACGTGTACTACGAGAAGGACGACAGCGGGAAGCACCCCAGGCACGAGTACTCCTTCGTCGCCCCCGCCACCAGGACCGAGTCAGTCCCCGTCACGTCCATGGATCAGGTGCGTGACCTCCTGGAGCAGCACGTCACCCGCGAGCTGAAGGACGAGCCGGTCGCGGCCTGACCCTGCCGGCCCCCTGTGCCGCCCCGGTCCCTCACAGGCCGGGACGGTGCGGAGGCCCGGCAGGGCGGATCGTGCCCAGCGCGCACAACTGCGCCACAGGGCCGCTCTTTACGGCGTAAAGAACTGCCACCAGCCCGAAGCTGATCCACGAGCCCTTCGTGCGGCACGCCGCGAGCCCCGTTGGCCCACCGGCCCGCACCTGAGCCGTCATCCCCGACCGGCCCTACCAGCCGTGAGCTGATCAGCCGCGTTCCAAACGGCCAGCACACGCCTGCCGTACGCGTCGGCCCAATCCGACAACCCCACTACCGACTTGATGAGTTGAGGAGTACACCCGACCATGCCCCAAACCCGCGCCATCGAGCGACTGGCGCTCTTCGGTAGCCTCCTCGCCGCGTTCGGCGAGATCCACCCCTTCTGCGATCACTGGGCGCAAGGAAGCGAAACCGCCCGCTGCAAGCGGCTCTACGGCCCGCATCCCGTCTACCGTGACGGCGGCCCCGTCGAAGCGGAGGACGCCGACCGGGCAGACGAGCCGACCATGACCGCCAGCGCGCGAGGCCGCCGGGCCGTCGCGCTTCACGTCATTTCTGTCGGGCAGGGGCCTGCTCGACCGGCTGATTGCTTGGCATCGTTCCTGGTCAGCAGCTCTGGGGTTGGCCGGATCGGTGCGCGACAGGTGTCGCGGACGGTGATGGTCTGATGGCGACCGTCGACGATCTGATGACCCTGGCGACGTTCGCCGGGAGCGGCTTCTTCCTCCTCGTCGGTCACAACCTCGCCGATCACGTGACCGGCCAGTGCGACTGGCAAGCGGCAGAGAAGGGCGCCCCGACACCGGAGGAGGTCGCTGCCGGGGCGAGCCCTCGTCGCGGTTGGAGGGCGAACCTGGCCCATGTCGGCCTATATCACCTCACGCTACTCGTCCTTGGATTCCTGGTCTGGCTGGTGCTGCCGCTGGACTGGTCACCCGCCGGCGTGATCGCGGCGCTGGCGTGGTCGGCGGGCACTCATGCCCTGCTGGATCGGCGATGGCCGGTGCGGTGGGTTCTGGAGCACACAGGCTCGCCGGACTTCGCCCGGTTGAACGTCGGCGGGCTGAACGGGATGTATGCCGCTGACCAGGCCCTGCACTGGTTCGCCCTGGGCATCGCGGCGGTGCTGCTGGCGGTGGTCCCGTGAGCCTGGCCTCAGCCGAGTTGGCGGGTGCTGTTGAGCTGGGTCATCAGCTCCCGATTGGTGGTCCGAGCGGCATCGAGGTCCCCCCGACGTGCACGACACGGCGACGTGAACCGTCGTACACAGCAGACCTCCTGCGGGTGACGCGACAGTGCACGACGCACCTACGACCCCGAGAGAACGTCGCGACACACACCGCGATCCAGACCGGCGCGGCCACCGCGCTCACCCGAGCGTTCGGCTACCGCATCCCGGCCTCCGCCCTTCTGACCGGGGCCGCCATCAACGGCTTCACCCACGCCGCGATCGACCGCGGCGCCCTCTTCCTGTGGCTCGCGAAGAAGGCGGGCCAGTCCGGCTACATCGAGCACTGTCAGACCGTCCGCCTGGATAAGGACGGCACCCCGAAGGAGGAGATCAACGGGCCCGGCACCGCGTGGATCGAACTCGACGCCGCGCTCCACCGGTTCATCGGCGTCGGCGCCGCAGCGGTCACCACGTGGCTCGCCACCCGCAAGGGCGGCCGCCGATGAAAGAGCTCGATCTCAGCCTCGCCCCCGATCCGGTCGAACGCCTCGCCTCCCTGCTGCGTCTGCGCTTCGGAGAAGCCTGGGTACCTGAACCGGACGCCGACCGCTGCAGCGCGGTGCTGCGCACCCGGGAAGGCCGCGCCATGTGCGCCACTCCCGACCCGGCGGAGAACCGCATCATCCTGCAGGCCTGGGTCGACTGGGACTGGGTGACCCCGACCGCCGTGTTCACGGTCGACCTGGCGGGCCACCGCCACCTCGATCACTGGCTGTCGTGCGCCGACCTCACCGACGCCGGTTACGCCATCAAGAAGCTGATGCGGAGCCTGCTCGACCAACTCGAGCCAGTTCCGCCCCTCACCGACGGCGGGAAGCCCCTCGACCTGAACGCCGCCGAGCAGCAACTCGAGAACCTCGCCGTGCAGGCGGGAGAACTGGCCCGGCAGACCAGCCAGTTCACGGCCCGGCTCATCTACCGCAAGCCCGTCGCGGCCGGCGCGAAGGGTCTGCTCCGGCTGGCCGGGAAGACCGCGCGCACCGCGACCCGCGTCGATCTGCTGCGCGGCAACATTCCCACGGACATCAGCGTCCCCCACTGCTGACGGCTCCTCGTGCTGTCCCGGTCCATCCCGGATCGGGACGGTGCGGAGGACCGCCGGACCGGACGGCCCCCTGGACGGCGGACCACCTCCCATCCACTTCGGCGACTGCCGCCACCTGACTGTGCGCACGAGCGACAGGCTGCTGAAGCCGCCAGCCCTCCGTGCGCCTCCGACGCCCTTTGGAGGACTGCGTGCGTTCCCAGAGCGATTCCATACTCGCCCCGCTCTCCCTGCCCGACGGCCCGTTCCTACTCGCGATGGTCGGCGCCGCCGGCAGCGGAAAGAGCCGCGTCGCCCGGGCGTTCCCGCCCGACTGGCGGCTCGAGCTCGACAACTACCGCTGGCAGGCCACCGGGTCGCCCGGAGACCAGACCGCGACCCCGATCGCGAGTGTGGTGTTCCGCGAACTGCTGGAGGCCCGCCTCACCCGCAACCTGCCCGTCCTGGCGGACTCCACGAACAGTGAGCGCGGTGTCCGCGCCTACCTGACCCAGCGCGCCCGGCACTGGCGGATGCCCACCGTGGCGATCGTCTTCCGGGTCCCCGTGCAGGAATGCCTGGCCCGGCAGGAGACGCGCACGAAGGCCAAGCAGGTGCCGCCCGATGCCATCTCCCGACAGGCGGACGGCGTACCCACCCCCGACCAGTTGATCGACGAGGGCTTCGACCACGCGTACTACGCCGACGAACTCGACCTCCTCGGCCTGCTGCTATGCCGCGCGGCCACCGCCGACCCCGACCCGCTCGCCGACGTACGGTGCACCTTCGGCGAGGACCTGGCCGCCGTGTTCGCCTGGCACAGCGAGCGCGAGCACGGCTTCGCCGCCGGCACCTTCGCCGTGGCCGGCCGTGAGATCACGGTGCGCTGGATAGACGACGGCGACCCGTACGACCACCACTGGCAGGCCCGCCTCAACGAGGCCTGCACCGACGGCTGCCCGGGCCCGCTGTGGGTGAAGGTCACCGACGCGGCAGACCTGCAGAGCGTCTACCTCGGCGGCGCACCCGACGAACCATGGTGCGACGGCTGCCACAGCCACGGCCTGGCCGTGAGCTGACCGGAGGCACCGATGGACGCCGTACTCGCCAGCCTCATCGCCGTCGCCGGCACCCTGCTCGGGACGGTCCTCGGCCCCCTCCTCCTGCGGCACACCACCGGCAAGGAGCAACTGCGCACCACCGCAGCCCGGTTCGCGTCCCAGCTCTCCGTCCACCGCGGACACCTCTACAAACGCTGGGAGATCGCCCGGCGGGAGAACTCGGACCCCCGCGAGACGGAGGCCGCCAACGACACAAGCAACACCTCCCGCGACGACGTCACGCTCCGCCTGTACGAGCTGCGTGTCCTGACCCGCAGTGCGGAACTGCTGAGACTGGCCGACGCCGCCGTCGACGCGACCTACGCGGTGAAACGGCCCGGCGAAGACCTGTCAACGGTCACCCGTGCAGAGATGGACGCCCGCCGAAACCGTGCCATCACCGCGGACCATGCGTTCCTCTCGGCGGCCGCTGCCATCTGAGCCAGCTGGCCTTTACGCCGTAAAGACGCTGACGCCACCGCGCCCCGGTGAGATGAATCCGCCGCACCCACATACCGGACCCGATCCGGCTGCCCCCGAACGTCACATGCGCAGGGCACGCCCCCGGCCTGCAAGCACTGGGCGTGCCCTGCTCCCCCAACGAAGGAGGTCTCCCGAGATGACCACAGCCAGCACCAGCACCGCAACCACCCACCCCGGACAGGTCGCTACCACCTCCAGCGCGCCCGGGTACAAGACCTGCGGCGGCCGCCGTGCCCGGCGTCTCGACTCCTACGGCCGAGGTCGGCCGCGCTCCGATGCCGACGCCACGATGGCCGCCATTCGCCTCGGGGACGGCGCCCACGTCCACTTCTCCCTCGTCGACGACTGCTTCGCCGTCGTCCGCGCCGTCGACCCGCACACGGACGAGGCGACCGCGTGATAGCCGTCGACGTCATCACCGCCGCCGCCCTCCCCACCGCAGGCTGGGCCCTGACCGCCGGACTGCTGGGCCGCAAACTGTACGCCGCACGCCACGACCCGCTCAGCGGTCTGTGGACCCGCATGCCGTGGATGCGCCGCACGGACCGGCTGATCTGCCGGCACCAGGCCAGCCACGTGCTCATGCTCGACCTGGACGGCTTCAAGCCGGTCAACGACACCTTCGGCCACCCCGCCGGCGACGCCGTCCTGCGGGCAACCGGCGCGCGCCTGGCCGACTTCACCGCCCAGCACGGCGGACGGCACACCGAGTGCGCGCGCCTCGGCGGGGACGAGTTCGTCGCCATCCTCACCCTCAACGACAGCGACGTGGCGGCCTTCACCGACGGCCTGGCCCACGAACTCGCCCACCCCGTGCCGTGGCCCGACGGCCCCCTCACCGTCACCGCCTCCATCGGCATCGTCGCGATCGCCGACGTAACGCAGCCGTCCGCATCCACCGTGCTCAAACGCGTCGACGACGCCATGTACGACGTCAAGAAGGCCCGAGGCGGACGCGGTCACCGCGCCCCGCGCCGAGCCACCACCACCCGCGGGGCCGAAGAGCGCCTCCAGCTGACGAAGGGGGCGAGCCGATGACCGCACAGCACAACGTCGTGGTCCTGGAAGGCTTCCTCGACGAGGAGACCTTGCCCGGCCCACGCGATGACACCGCCCGCTTCCGTATCCATCTGGCGGCGGACGAGGACCGCGTCGACGAAGCCGTGCTGCCCTGCGTCGTGGCCAATCCGGCCCTGGCCGCCGCCGTCCTGAACGAACGCAAACGGGGAGACCTGCTCCGCGTCGCCGGCCACCTCCGGCTCCCCCAAACACCGGCCGGCGCCATGTGGCTGGAGGTCCACGCGATCGACGTCCTCCACCCCACGCTCCTCCCCGACCCCGACCCCGACGACGAGGAGAGCACACCATTCATCGAGCGCTACGCCTCCTACGTGGTCATCTACGACCCGGACGGACTCACCCACGTGTGGCACGAGACCGGCGACCAGATCGGCTCGACCGACGACCCGTCGGAGATCAGCGACCTGATCCACGCATACGAACAGCGCACCGCCTCCGGCGACACGGGAGGCACCACGTGATCGACATCGCGTACGCCTGCGCTCTCTACCCGCTCGCCGCCTACCAACTCACCGCTGCTGCGCTGCGCGCAGCCCTCACCTCGGCGGCCAGCGACCAGCGAGACCCCACCCGCGAACGGTTCCGCCAGGAGAAGGAGGACCCCCGATGAACACTCCTGCGCTGACCCTCAGCGGCGCGCTCGCCGAACCAGCCGTCCTCGACGGCGACGAGGCCCGCTTCCGCCTGCTGCTCGCACCCGAGGGCGACGGCCACGAGCTCACCCCGCAGGAACACGACGTCCGCGAAGCCGTCCTTCCCTGCTACCTGGCCGATCCCGTCGGCGCACCGGAACTTGCCGCGCTGCCGCCCGGAGCCTCGCTCAAGGTCACCGGCTACCTCGCTCTGCCCGAGCAGCCGACCACTCCCCTGCGCCTGGTCGTGCTCACGGTCCAGCCCGAGGACCCGGAACACGAGGCATTCGCTGCCCCATCGCCCCCTCCCTCGCAGTGCCCGGCACTGCGCCTCGTCTACACCAGCGGGCCGACCGAGCCCTGAACCACCGCACCCCGCGGGCAGGTCCACCGCGGCCTGCCCCTCTGTACCCCCTGCACCGAAGGACTCTCCGATGGCGATACCCGCCACCCCCACCAGCCCGCCGGCCGTCACCACCGCCGAGGCCCTCGCCCTCGACCTCATGGCCGACGGCTTCTCCGCCGACGACATCAGGCTGCGCACCGAGATCGCCCCCGACGACCTCTACCGCCTCGCAGCCCTGCACAACGTGCCCTCCCCGCACGGCACCATCGAGGGATTCGGCTGCCACCGAGCACGCCGCGAACAGCCCAGCGAGAAGTGCGCGCCCCTGGAAGCCCGCTGCGAGGCCCAATTCCGAGCCAGGCAGCGCATCGCTGATGCCGAGCGCACCCTCGGCCGGCAACACCGCACCCGCCGCGGCCGCCGCAACACTCTCGCCCGCGCGTAACTCCCGTCCGGCCCGGGGCGGCCGTCGACCTCCGAGCCCGGCCGCCCCGGCTGCCCCGTCACCGTCCTGTCGGCAGACCACCGGGACACCAGGACCGACCAGCCCGCCGCGGGCCCGCCCCTTCGGGCCGGCCGTCGACCCTTTCGCAAGGAGCCCAATGCCCATCCCCCAGACCGTGGTCCCCGAGCCCGCACGGGACCAGACCGCCAGCCGCCAACCGCACGCCGCCCAATCCGGCCAGCCCACCGCCGTCCGCGCACTGACCATCCAGCCACCCTGGTCCGACCTGATCGCCTTCGAGAACGAGGCGATCGCGAAACGAATCGAGAACCGCAGCTGGACCAGGACCTGGCGCGGAACCCTGCTCATCCACGGCGGCCTCACCCTCGACCAGATGGCGCTCGCACTGCCTGCCGTACGAGCCGCGCTGCCTGACGACTACCAGCCGGTTCAGGGATTCGTCGTCGCGATCGCCGACCTCACCGGCATCCACCCCGACGACGGCGAATGCACCCCCTGGTCGGAGCGAGGATGCTTCCACTGGGAGCTCACCAGCGTGCAGCGCATCCAGCCGGTCAAGGCCCGCGGGATGCAGGGCCTGTGGACCCCCAAGCAGCCCCTGCTCGACCAGATCGTCACCGCCAACCCGGCCTTCGCCATGCGACTCGCCGCATAGCCCCCGTCACACACCACACCCACCAAGACCAGAACGCCGGGGACCAACTCCCTGCCCCTCCCGACCTCGCCGCCGCCGTCAGCCCCACCAAGCCCGCCCTCCTCCGCGGCCACGACGCGGACGACCAGGCGCTGCGCTACCTCCTGATGCCAGTCCGCCTCAGCGGCTGAACCCCAGCCAGGCCCGGGTCTCGCGCTCGCCACCTCGACCGGCGCGAGGCCGGGGTCTTTACGCCGTAAAGACCCACAGCCCGCCCTCCAGACCGAGCCCGAACCAGGAGCATGAGACGCCTGGCCCACCTCCACCAACAGCCCCCGAGCCCTGCTCGTATCCGGCGCACGCGAACCAAGAACTGGCGCGCCGGAAGCGCACGGTGCGTCGACCGCAGCAGCCGCTACGGCAACCCGTGGCGCATCATCGACGACGTCGTCGTCCTCGCTCCGGACGGCACAACCCAGCCCCTGGCCTCACCTGGAGAGGCCCGCAAGGAAGCCAGCAGCCGCTACCAGGCCTGGCTCCACGGCGAAGGACCCGACACCTACCGCGTCGGCAAGAGGACCTTCGACCGGCGCCGTGTCCACACCGACCTCAAACACCTCGAAGGCCGTGACCTGGCCTGCACCTGCCCGCTGCCCAGTGACGGCGAAGACGACCACTGCCACGCAACTGTGCTCCTGAAGCTGGCCAACCACCCCGAGAGGACCAGGACGTGCACGTGACCGGCTCTGTACAGGCTCCGTCGCCGCGCGGCTACCGCACCGCCACCCTGCACCTGACGGTCGAGGCCGCCGAACACGCACGCCGCCAGGAAGCTGGCCTCGGGTACATACGCGACTCGCACTGTGCCCTGCTGGACACCCTGATGGCCCTCCCACCAGGCCCTCCCGGTCCAGCACGAGGACCTGACCGCACGGCAGCAGGCCGACATACGACGTGCACCGGCCGGGATCCTGGACCTGACCCTCGGCGTCGTCACCCGGCACGCCGTACGTCCGTGCCGCGTCGACCTCGCCACAATCCACGCCACCTGCACCCGCGACAGCATCGGGCGAGCAAGCTCCTACGCGCCGTTCTGCACCCGCGACGTCGTCACCCCCACACCGCCCCGCCGCAACTTCCTGCTGTCCGAGGCGAACTACTGGGGAATCGGCGTCTTCCTCGACCACGGGAACGGTGAGCTCGAGACACTCGTCGAGCCCGAGCTGTGGCGACCGAAGCGGCACACACCCGCCGCCTGGCGCTTCGCGGAGGCCGCGTACGCCTCCTACCTCTCGCACACCCCAAGCCCCCAGACGACCAAGGCCCTCAACCACGCAGGAGAACAGACCCGTGGGTGACCACACCGGCATCGAATGGACGGACTGCACCTTCAACCCCTGGTGGGGATGCTCGCGGGTCTCGCCCGGGTGCAAGAACACTGCTACGCGGACCAATTCGCCCGCCGCTGGGGCCTCGACCTCTTCCACCGCGGCGGCGAGCGCCGGATGCTGTCCGACCAGTACTGGCGCAAGCCCCTCGCCTGGAACCGCCAGGCGGAGGAAACCGGCGTGCCCCTCCGCGTCTTCACGGCCTCCATGGCCGACGTCTTCGAGGCCCACCTCCAGGTCGCCGAACCCCGCGAACGGCTCTGGAAGCTCATCGAGCAGACCCCCTGGCTCCGGTGGCAACTGCTGACCAAGCGGCCGGAGAACATCGCCACCATGGCCCCGTGGGGCGACGCCTGGCCGGACCACGTGTGGATCGGCACCAGCGTCGAAGACCAGCGCTACGCCGAAGAGCGCATCCCCCTCCTCCTGAAGGTCAATGCCCGTGTCCGGTTCCTCTCGTGTGAACCGCTCGTGCAGCAGATCGATCTGGAGCCGTACCTGGCTGACGTCACCACCGGCGCGGGCATCAACTGGGTCATCGCCGGTGGTGAATCCGGTGCCAAGGCCCGCCCGATGAACCCGGCGTGGGCCCGCAATCTCCGGGATCAGTGCGACGCAGTGGGCACGCCCTATTTCTTCAAGCAATGGGGCGAGTGGGCGCCGTCCGGCCGCATCGCTATCGGCGGGAACCAGCGTGGCCACGCCCTGGTGGGCGACCCGGTCGACGGACTGGGGCATCGGGTCGAGATGGTCCGCCTCGGCAAGAAGAAGGCCGGGCGCCTCCTGGACGGCCAACTGCACGACGCCGTGCCGCCTCTCAGCACTGCCCGGGCAACAGCTTCCGAAGCCTGACTCACCCTCGGCGGTCTTTACGCCGTAAAGACCGCCGGCCTCTGCCTAGTTGTACTGACCCGCGAGGTTGGGGACGCGACTGGCGGGTGACTGGCCCTTGAGTGCGGTGTGTCCGCGGTGGTGGTTGTAGGTGTGCAGCCAGAGAGGGTAGGCATCGCGTCGTTCGGCTTCGGACCGGTAGGACTTGGCGTAGGCCCATTCGTCGAGGAGGGTGAGGTTGAACCGTTCAACCTTGCCGTTGGTCTGGGGGCGGTAGGGGCGGGTCCGCTTGTGTGAAATCCCTTGTTCGGCAAGCGAGTTGCGCCAGAGGTGGGACCTGTAGCAGGAGCCATTGTCGGTCAGGACCCGGCGGATGGTGATTCCGGCATTGGCGAAGAAGGTGTGGGCCCGCTGCCAGAATCCGACGGCGGTTTCCTTCTTCTCGTCGACCAGGATCTCGCTGTAGACGAGCCGGGAGTGGTCGTCGATGGCGTTGTGCAGGAAGCTCATGCCCGCCTTCGCGCTGTTCTTGCGGCCCGCCTGCCGGCCGAGGACCTTGTGGCCGCCGCCGTCGGGGATGTTGCCGAGCTTCTTGATGTCGACGTGCACGAGGTCGCCCGGGGCCGCGTGTTCGTAGCGGCGGATCACCCGGCCGGTGGCCCGGTCCAGGTGGGCCAGGCGGGCGAGACCGTAGCGCGTCAGGACGCGGTGGACGGTGGCCGGGTTCAGTCCGAGAAGGTAGGCAATGCGGGCAGGCCCCCAGCGGCGCAGGATGCGGACCTTGATGATCCGGCGCTCGGTGCGGGTGGGGTCCGGCGTGGGCTGCGGTGAGGCCGTGAGGAGCGGTCGGCCATACCGGCCTCGCCGAGCTCGCGGTAGCGGGTGGCCCACCGCTGGGCCGTGGTGGGCGAGACCTGGAAGCGTTCGGCGGCCCGCCGCAGCGGCCACCGGTCCTCGACGACACAGCGGGCCAGACGCAGACGGCCGGTCTCGGTCAGGGGTGCGTTGCGGTGGACCATGCGAGGACTTTCTGGCTCTGAAAATGACGATGGCCGGGTGCACGGGTGATGTCCCGTGCACCCGGCCGTGGTGCTGGCTGTGTAAGCGGCCGGCGGTGAGCTCCGGATTGCCGGTGGCGTGGCTCGTTTCGCCCCGGCGTCAGCGGTCACGACGGCGTTCGCGCCCACGTCCAGCTCTGGCGTCGTGGTTGCGGGTGACGGCACGTGCGTGGGCGCGCGGCGCACGCCCGAGTCGGATCGCTGCGTCGGGTCACACGATCCGAGGGGCCTCGGCCAGACGAGCCCGCAGGTCAGCCGTGCCCACTGCGGCGAGGAAGGCGGGACGGCCGAACTCGGCACGCCAGCTCTCCGAGAGCGGGCCGAGATTCACGGTGTCGAAGCCGAACCGATCGTAGAGTTCCGTGACGAACGCTGCGGCCTTGGGGAAGTCGCTGGCGGTCGTGAGTGCTCGCCGTCCGGGGGTGCCGCTGGGGCGGCCGTCGGTGGTGATGTCGGCCGCGGCGATGTGGTTGAAGCCCTTGGCGACTTCGGCGCCTTCGAGGTGCTGCTGCACCAGCCCGGAGGTGGTCGTCTCGCCCGTGTCCAGTGCGGGGATGTGGCCGTCGCGGGGCGGATAGTAGTTGATGGCGTCGATGACGATTTTGCCTCGGAGAGGTGCGACGGGCAGGTCTCGGTAGGCCGCCATGGGGATACCGGCCATGACGACGTCGGCGTCCTGCGCGGTCTGGATGACCGTTGCTGCGCGTGCCGTGGGCCCCAGCTCGGCAATCAGGTCCGCCAGGGTCTCGGGCCCGCGCGCGTTGCTGAGGATGACGTCGTAGCCGAGCGTCACGGCCTTGCGGGCGACCTGGCCAGCGACACTGCCCGCGCCGATGAAGCCGAGCGTCGTCACGACCGGCTCTCGGTCTTCTCGCTCTGCGGGTGGACGGTGAGCACCAGTTTGCCGGTGGCGCCGCCCGCCTCAGCCAGCGCGTGGGCCTTGGCGGCCTCGGTGAGCGGGAAGGTGGCGGCGACGTGCGGGCGAAGCCGCCCGGCCTCGGCGAGAGCGGCGAGGCCGGTCATGCCGGAGTGGTCGTGCTCTACGACCAGGTTCTTTGCCCGCACTCCCAACTCGGAGGCGCGCGCGGTCACTTCGTCGAACTCGACGGGCAGACTGGAGACCAGGATGCCGCCGGGCCTGAGGGTGTCCAGGGCGCGCAGCCGGTCCGTGCCGCCGACCACGTCCAGGACCACGTCGATGTCGTGGGCCTCCTTGACGACGTCGGCGGTGCGGTAGTCGATGACCTCGTCCGCACCCAGGCCGCGCACGAGATCGCACTTGTCACCGGACGCCGTGCCGATCACGTACGCGCCGCGCGCCTTGGCGACCTGCACCGCGATGTGCCCGATACCGCCGGCCGCACCGAGGACCAGCACCCGCTGCCCCGGCCGCAGATCGGCGGTGTCCACCAGCGCCTGCCAGGCGACCAGGCCCGCCATCGGCAGCGCGGCGGCCTCTACGTGGCTCAGCTCCGCGGGCTTGGGCGCGAAGGCGCGGACCGGCCCGGTGACGTACTCGGCGTAGGCGCCGGCGCCATCCGGGTAGGGCAGCATGCCGAACACCTCGTCGCCCACCTCGAAGAGCGAGACGCCCAGGCCGACCGCCTCGACGACGCCGGACACGTCCCAGCCCAGGGTGAAGGGCGGCTCGCCCAGGAACAGGCCGAGCCTGCGGTGCTGGCCGTCGGTGGGGTTGATTCCGGCGGCGTGGACGGCGACCAGGACCTGTCCGACGCCGGGCTCCGGGCGCTCGCGCTCGACCGAGTGGAGCACAACCGGGTCTCCGAGGATGTCCTGACTGATGGCCTGCATGGTGTGCGTGTTCATGTCTCCAGGCTGCGGCAGCGGCCCTGACCTCGCCAATGGCAAGATGGTCATAAACCCATAGAATCGTGCCATGGCCACGCCCACACCCCTCACCACCCCCAGCACGCCGCCGCACCGGGTCGTCGTCCTCGCGCTCGACGGCGTGTACCTCTTCGACCTGGGCATCCCCGAACGGGTCTTCGGCGGTGTCCACTACGCCGGGGTTCTGGGGGCGTACGAGGTGGTCAGCTGCGCCGCGACCGGGGACCGCACAGTCACCACCAGCACCGGTCTCACCCTCACCCTCGACCACGGACCCGAGGCACTGGAGAGCGCCGACACCGTCATCCTCCCGCCCTACGACCTGAGCCGCTTCACGGCCGACCTGCCCGAGCCGGTCCGCTCGGCGCTCGCCCACATCCGCCCCGACGCCCGCATCGTCTCCCTGTGCACCGGCGCGTTCACCCTGGCCGCCGCCGGGCTGCTCGACGGGCGGCCCGCGACCACGCACTGGGCGCTCGCGGACGAGTTCCGCCGACTGTTCCCCCAGGTGGCATTGGACCCCGCCGTGCTGTTCGTCGACGACGGCGACGTACTCACCTCGGCCGGCGTCGCCTCCGGAGTCGACGTATGCCTGCACCTGGTGCGCCGCGACCACGGCAGCGCCGTCGCCAACCAGGTCGCCCGGCAGTGCGTGGTACCGCCCTGGCGGGAGGGCGGCCAGGCCCAGTTCATCATCCAGCCCATGCCCAAGGAGAGGAACGAGGGCACCGGCGCCACCCGCGCCTGGGCTCTGGAACGCCTTGACCGGTCGCTCGCTCTGCGGGAACTCGCCGCGCACGCCCGGATGAGCCCCCGGACCTTCTCCCGCCGCTTCCAGGAAGAGACAGGCACCAGCCCCGGCCGCTGGCTGACCCAGCAGCGGCTGAACCAGGCCCGTCATCTCCTGGAGACCACCGACCTCACGGTCGACCGGATCGCCGCGGAGGTCGGCTTCGCCACAGCGAACTCATTGCGGCAGCACCTGCACACAGCCATCGGAGTCACACCGCAGGCGTACCGCACCACGTTCCGTGGCCGCAGCGAGAAGCCTGGCGAGGAGCGAGCACCTCGCCAGTGAGCGACGGGATCGGCGCACGCTCCTGGCGGGCGATATCGCCAGCAGTCAGTCCCACGCGTACGGATCGCGCCCTGTCACCAACCTCTGTGGGTAGAACACCTAGTCCGCATGGCGCCGCCTGCGGAGGACACCGCTGATACCCACTGCCGGAGATCTGCCAGATGACCGGCAGCCAGCTGACAGCACGGGAGCCAGCCCCGACCTCGGGAGACACGAATGGACCCGACCCCATCGCCCCCCTTCCTCCCGCTGCCCCAGTCCCCGACGCGCGGGCCGCTCTCGTCCGTGACGATCCCGCCTGGCCCTTCCGGTCGGCGTGCGCAGCCGACGGAGGCATCGCCCACCTTCGGGTCTGGAAGGCCGAAGGTGAAGGCCACGTTGCTATCGTCACGGAGACCGGCCTCGGAGCCTCCACGACCAACAGTGCGGGTGAGATCTGGGCGGAACTCGCCGCCTGCTATCCCGGCCCGCTTGTCCTCTTCGAGCACTGGCCCGCTGGTGACTGTGACGACCACGACCGCCTCGATCAGGTCGCGATGGAATACCGGCGGCCGACCTGGCGCCGCATCTGGCCAACCGCCCCGGCCAACCCTGACCACGACCTCTGCACGGCCTGGATGCAGGCGTACGGGCACGATCTGCTCGTCACATCCAACCCAGCCGTGTGAGCAGCACGAGCAACAAGGCCCGGTAGCCGCCCGCGTACTTCTGAAGCGGCTTCCGGGCGTTGCCAGTGCCCCTCATCTACGGCGATACCCGCCCCACGGCCCGCCTCCTGCGCGACCGCTCGTGGAGCAGGACGATCTCTCCACCCTCTTTACGGCGTAAAGACCTCCCGAGCTGTCTCACCGGGGAGCAGGGGACGGGCCGCACACCATGCACACGGTCTTGCCGAATCAGGCCACGACCGCACCCATCGACAACCTGCCTTCAGGGAGGCAGCAATGCTCGAAAGCACCGACTACATCGAACCCGGCGACCGCCCCGCCGCCTGGATGGCGCTGGCCCGTGAGTACGCCGCGCGGAACTGGCCCCGACACGAGATCGCCTACGCCCTGTGCGTCGACGAACCCACCGTCGACCAGCTGCTGGCCGATGGTGGAGCGGCGCAGCAGGCGGCCCCCGCACCCGTCCAGTGAGCACAGCGGCCGCCCGCACCTGGCGCCCGGACGGGCCCGGCTCATTCCAGGCGCCTGCCGGTGTGACCGCCGTGCGGGACCGTGATGGACGCCTCTGGACCCGCGGCGCAACCCGCTGGACTTGCACGGGCACGCACTGGATCCGGTGGCGGGGCCTGGTCGCCGAACATGGGCCGGTCACCGAAGAGCCGGCCCCGTGACCCTGAGCGGCGCACCACGGAAACCAGCCCCGCCTCCACCCCGTCTCGGATCGCTCATCGAGCCCCTCATCCCCTCTCATCCCTCACCCTCGTGGCGCCCTTCATGGCGAAATGCGTTAATTTATTCGTTAATCTCTAATTTAACGTCTATCCATGCACAACCGGCGCATCTCCGGACGCTGGTCGGAACTGCCTGAGGGGAACCATGGCTGAGGAGACACCAGCCCCGTCGGCTGAGGGGTGGAGTGGCGGTGGGTGCCCGATGGGGGCCTTCGCTCGGCGGTGGTTTCTTCAGGGTGCCGCCGTGGGTGTGGCCGGTGCGGCGGGCGGGATCGCGGCGGTCGGCGGTGGGGCGGTCGCGGACTCGGTCGGCGAGATCAAGGCGGCGCCGAGGTCGCGGGTGATTCCCTTCCATGGGTATCACCAGGCGGGGATCGCCACCGCGCCGCAACAGGTCGCGATTTTCGTGTCGTGCGATGTGACCGCCGCCAACCGCAAGGAACTCACCGAGCTCTTCCGCATGCTGACCGCGCGAGCCCGCTTCCTCACGGCGGGCGGCACGCCACCGAAGGCACCCCTGACCGCTACGCCGTCGGACAACGGCATCGTGGGGCCCACGGTCGCGGCGGATGGTCTCACCGTGACCGTCGGAGTGGGTGCGTCCCTCTTCGATGAGCGCTACGGACTGAGCGCTCGCAAGCCGGTCCAGCTCGTCCCGATGAAACCCTTCCGCCATGACGACCTGGACCCCGCCATGAGCCAGGGCGACCTGCTGATCCAGATCTGCGCTGATTACCGAGACACGACGGTCCACGCACTGGTCGACATCCTGACCCACACCACATCCGCGATGAAGCTGCGCTGGCGCGTCGACGGCCAGCGCAATCAGGAGCGCCCCGTCGGCATCCGGCGCGACTGGTTCGGCTTCCACGACGGCATCGCCAACCCGGACGTCTCTGACGAGGCCCAGATGAACCAGGTGGTGTGGGTTCAGCCGAAGAGCGGCGAACCGGCCTGGGCCGCGGGCGGCACCTATCACGTGGTGCGCATCGTGCACTTCTTCATCGAAGCGTGGCAGAAGGTGCCCGTTGCCCAGCAAGAACGGATCTTCGGCCGCCGCAAGGCGAGCGGCGCCCCGCTGTACGCGGTGGGCGAGAACGTCCCGGACGTGTTGGACCCGATCTACACCAATGACCCGCAGGGCCTGATCACCCCGCTGAACTGCCACATCCGCCTTGCCAATCCCCAGACCCCGCAAACCGCTGCGACCAGCGCCATCCTGCGCCGCAGCTACGACTACGACCGGAGCCCCAACCTGCGGGAACTCGACATGGGGCATGCGTTCAACTGCTTCCAGCGGAAGCTGAACACCTACATCGCCATGCAGACCCGGCTCGAAGACGAGGCACTGGTGCCGTACATCAGCCCACGGGGCGGCGGCTACTTCTTCGCACTTCCAGGTGTTCGGGACGAGAAGGACTACTACGCCCGCGGACTCCTCGCCCGAGCCTGACCCCCGGCCGAATCACTGCACCGCGCACAGGAGGCGAGATGTTCTCTGTCCTGCGGACCCGGGCCGGCAGCGGCCATCGGCGCCCCGGCAGGCCGCTCCAGTCGGTCCTGGCGGCAGGCATCGGGATTCTGTTGGTCTCCTGTACGTCCACCGGTGTGGACAAGGAAGCCACGCACGTGCCGACCGCACCCAGGGGCGGTACCAGTGGCCGGGTGTATGTCACGAATCAGCAGGACAATACCGTC
Organism: Streptomyces malaysiensis subsp. samsunensis; assembly: GCF_024519315.1. GTDB lineage: Bacteria > Actinomycetota > Actinomycetes > Streptomycetales > Streptomycetaceae > Streptomyces > Streptomyces malaysiensis. The sequence goes on from NZ_JANIIC010000048.1 coordinate 51,921, forward strand.
TCGGTGGTCGACGCCCGCACCTACAAGGTCGTCGCGACTGTGCCGGCCGGCCTGGCACCCGAAGGCATCGCTGTCACCAAGGACGGCAGGCACCTGTACATTGCCAACAACGGTTCGGCCCGGGTCTCGGTCGTTGACACCCGGAAAAAGAAGATCGTCAAGACCGTGCGGGTGGGGAAGAGCCCCACCGGTATCGGTCTCAGCCCCGACGGAAGGGCCCTTTACGTCGCCAACGGCCGCTCGAACACCGTCTCGGTGATCGGCATCGGGACCAACCGGGTTGCCAAAACCATCTCGGTCGGCAAGTCCCCGGTGAACGTGGCGTTCAGCCGCGACGGTCGTACGGCCTACGTGGCGAATTCCGGGTCGGGCAGCCTGTCGGTGATCGACACCCGTACACGCCGGGTCGTCCGGCGACTCCCAGCGGGGCGCTTCCCCGTGGCGGTCGCCATCACCCCGGACGGGAAGTCGGCCTACGTCGCCGACGAAGTGGGAAAGCGGGTCCTGGCCATCTCGACCCGCACCGGCAAGGCGACCGCCGTGCGGGTCGGCCAGGGACCCTTCGACGTGGCCGTCGCGCCCGATGGCCGTCGCGCCTACTCCGCCGATCTCGGCCCGGGCAACATCTCGGTGATCGACACTGGCACCCACCGGGTCTCGGCGACCATCGCCCTGGGCCCTCCCGGCACCGACCCCTTCAATCTGGAGGTCACCGGCCAGGCGGTCTACGTCGCGAACCAGGGAGCGGGCACTCTCTCGGTCATCGACCCGAATTCCCGCAAGGTCGTCGCGACGGTCACCCTTGGCGCCAGCCCGTACGGCGTGACGGCCAGCTGAGCCCGCTACGCACGCCGGTACGGGCTGACGCCTCGGCGGGCGGCACCGGTGGTGAGGACGACTCGCCCTCCTCCACCAGCGGTGGCGGCACGTCATCCGGCGAGTCGTCGTCAACGGCCTCCAGGGGTGGCGGGTCGTCATGCGGGCGGGTCGTCGTCCAGCGGCAGCGGTGATCTGACAGGGCAATGGGACGGGCCGCGGGGCCCGCCCCCTTCACATGCCCGGTAGGGGCCTACTCGGGCGGCGTCGGCGTGTCGTGGCTGCGGTACATCGCCTGGATGTCGAGCTCCAGCTTCACCGTGGGGCCGACCACGGCGATGCCGCGGGCGAGCATATTGCGCCAGTTCAGGGTGTAGTCCTCGCGGTGCAGCTCCGCCGTGGCGAGGGCGGCGCAGCGCAGTTCCTGGTCGTAGCCGCCGTTCACGGCGCCGAGGTAGGTGGACGTGCCGAGCCGCCCTCGATGCCCGTCCACGGGCTTCGGAACAGCGGCCCCGCCAAAGCCCGCGCATCTCTTCGACAACACCCGCCGTACGAACGGACAGCCATGGAATCCCTTGAACAGGCCCCCACCGCGGCCCCTGAGATACGGCGCGCCGCAGTCATCTCGGACTGCGGCCGGTACCGCTATCTCCTGGTGCGGCAATGGGCGGACACCGGCCCCACAGCAGTGTTCGTACTGCTGAACCCCAGCACCGCTGATGGGACCAGCGACGACCACACCAGCGGGCACTGCATCCGCTACGCCCGGAGCTGGGGCTGCGGCGCCCTGCTCATCGTCAACCTCTACGCCTGGCGCGCGACCAAGCCGATCGATCTCGGACGGTCGAAGACCCGGTAGGCCCCGAGAATGACGCCTTCCTGTACGCCGCTGCCGCCTCCGCCGAGGACTCCGGCGGTCCACTCGTCGGGGGATGGGGCATCCATGCCCGACCGGACCGCATCTCCGCTGTCCTCGCACTGCCTCACATGCGCCGACTCAGCGCCCTCGCGGTCACCCGGCTGGGACAGCCCCACCACCCGCTCAGGCTGAGCCAGGCCCGGAAACCGGCCCGCTGGACACCGCCGAGCAATCAGGCCTCTCTCTCGCCACCGTGGCAGGGTGATTCCAGTACTGCGCTGGCCGTGGTCATCATGCGCCCCGGCCTCCCCGACATCCGGCTGGGCCCTTACGCGTTCCCGCACCAGGCGACCTCGGTCGCGAGCAGCCTGCGCCTCCAGATGCACAGCACCCAGCACGTGGACGGCACCACCGTGACCGTTCAGCCGTACCGGCCGCACCTCACCCACCAGGATCCCCACGTCCCGACGGACACCTTCCAGCTCGCCAGAATGATGGATGAGGAGGAACCGAGCGCGGTGATGGGGCACGACTTCCCCGACCTGTGGGCACGCCTCCACGCACACGAGGGGCACGACCGCGCGAGTTCCATCTGGCGCGCGGCCTGCACCATGTACGACGCGATACACAGCGAGGCCGTCTCCGAGTGAGTAGGCGCCCAGGAGACGGCCTCGCATCGACCGTCCATCCCGCAGGACTGCGGACGATCCGCGCCCCGAAGAGCCCCGCACCCTGGACACGCTTCCAGGGTGCGGGGCTCTTCGTGTTTCACGAGTGATCTTTACGCCGTAAAGAGCCTGCCGCGCCCGACCGGGTGGGGGAGCCCTCCTTGCTGACGTAGAACGCTCAGTGCTTGGAGACCCGTGGAAGTGAAGCCCTGCGTCAGCGCCCAGCGCCCAAGGGACCGATTCGGATTGCCCAGTTGAGGCGCTGGACAGTGTGCCGATGGCGACCACCAGGTCCGCCGTCAGGCCCAGCGGCGCCTCGCGATGACGGCCTTTACGGCGTAAAGACCGGGGGAGTGCGAGCCATGGCGTGCTCTGCTCGTTAAGCTCCAGCCTGAGAACCCCCATCGAGTACCACCCTCAGGAGCGTGAATGGCCGGGGCGCAGAACAGCCTGTCCGTGGCGGAACGACGGGCCCAGCGGGAAGCGGAGCGACGTGCTGAGCAAGGGCGCCAGCGCGCTGAAGCCGAGCAGAGGGCTGCAGGCAGCGGCTTCGAGGTGGCGATCGAAGAACTCGCCAACAATCCCCGCAACGCTCGCGAGCAGCTTGAGGGACTCGAAGGGCTCGCCAGCACCTACGAGTCCGTCGGCCTGCTCCAACCGGTCGCCGCGATCCCGGCCGAGGTTTTCAAGGCGGCCTTTCCGGAGAACGCGGACGAGATCGGCGACGCCCGCTTCGTGGTCATCGGCGGCAACCGACGCCTTGCGGCGGCCCGGCTCGCGGGCCTGGAGAAGCTGCCCGTCCTGGTGAACAGGAAGGCCACGACACGCAAGAACATTCTGGTCGCGGCCGCCACTGAGAACCTCTCGCGCGAGGAGCTCAAGCCGTTCGAGGAGCTCGCGACCATTGAGGAACTCAAGAAGGAATTCGGGACCTACGAAGCGGTCGCCAAGGTCCTCGGGAAGTCCGGCGGATGGGTCTCCCAGCGTCGACGTCTGCACAACCTGCAGCCTGAGGTCCGCCAGGCCCTTGAGGAACGCATCCCCGGTATGACGATCGAGCTGGCCCGAGACCTTGGCACGATCAAGGACCGCGACGAGCAGCTCGCTGCCTGGGAGCAAGAGAGGGCCCTGGCGGCCGCTCGTGATGCTGAGCCCAAGCCAGACAAGGGCCGGAAGCAGGGCGGCGCCAGCAAGAAGGCCGCGAAGAAGCCGGTCCCCAAGCAGGGCGGCGCCGGTGGTGACGAACTGGACGAGGCCACCAAGGCGCGGCGAGAAGCGTGCCTGGCGACCGTCTTGGATTTCACTGAGGATGCATCCCGGCTCCACATCATCGCCCTGCAGGCCTCAACCGACCCGGATGAAGCTGTTGCGCTCGCATCTCAGTGGCTGGGCGAAGCCGGCATCGGTGCCTCAGCTCTGAGCCTTCCGTCGCTGCCCGGCGATGAGGGCAAGGGCCGACAGGCGAGGGCCGCACTCGCGCTCTCGCTCGCGCACTGCGAAATCCACATGGTGCGCAACGGCGGCAACGACGCTGCACATGCCAGCGCCTACCTGGACTGGCTGGGCACGCACACCGACTACGAGCAAGCCGACGACGCCGAGTCCGCCCTCACCGCGTAACTACGGAGACTCTTCGTGACCACAGACGCTCAACCCCTCCCGGAGGACACCGGACGCAAAACCCGCGTCCTCGTGTGCACTAACGGCTCCGCCGGGTCCGGGAAATCAACCACAGCCGCCGCTCTCGCCTACGCCGCAGCCAAGAAAAAGAAGAAGGTCTGCGTCATCGGCTTCGACAAGCAGCGGGACATCTCCCGCCTGCTCGGGTACGACGACCCGGACGGAGACGAAGACCTGCCCACCCTGTACGACGTGGTGGACAAGATCTGCTCCCTCGCCGAAGCAGTCGTGCCAGCCCTGGACAGCAAGACCAAAGAGGTCATCCCGAATCTGTGGGTCGTACTCGAGTCGAAGAAGCTCGAACACCTGGACTTCAAGCTCGCGGGCGAGACCGCGAGAGAAATGTGGATGTTCCACCTCATCGGTGAACTGCGAGGGCGCTTCGATCTCATCGTCTTCGACTGCCCCGGCGACGTGAAGCTCGCGACGATAGGAGCGATCATCGCCGGAGACGAAGTCGTCGGCTGCACCAAGTCCCAGGAGAAGGAAGCACGCGGCCTCACCGAACTTGAGGACAAGATCGCCGAGGTGGCGAGGGCGTACGGCCACACAGGCATGCCCACCGGCATCGACTGGGTGGTCATCACCGAAGGCGTCGAGCACAACTCACAGGGCAAGGTCTACAAGGACATGGAGAACCAGCTCCGGGAGGCCTACGGAGACATCGTCCTGGAGACGGTCAGCGACGACGTCAAGGTCCCCGAGGCCTACACGGCAGGCCTGCCCGTGACGCTCTTCAACCCGAACTGCCGGGCCGCCAAGGCCTACGCGAAGATCGGTCGGCAGATGAATCTGTACCGATGACCTCCTTACGCCGTAAAGATCACCCCCGACCCCCGGAGCCCCCGCGCCGGGGGTCGCCTCTTTACGGCGTAAAGAAGCAGCAGGGGCCGCCGACAGGAGCGGCCAAGCGATCACTTTTCGCTGACGATCCGCAACAGACGCCTCCGCGACCCTCCAACCCGCCACACCTCGTGGGAGTGTGAGAGCTGCTCATTAGTGAGGTACGAACAGGGGAGTGGTACGTGGCTGCGGGGAAGGGCGAGATACCCCAGCTGACCCAAACGCATCGGGTCCTCATCGGCGTCGTCGTGTTCGGTGCCCTCGTCATCGCAGGCATCGGCTTCGCGGGCTCGTACGCGGCCGTCCGCGAGCTGGCCATCAAAAAGGGCTTCGGGAACTTCAGCAGCGTGTTCCCGATCGGCATCGACGCAGGCATCTGCGTACTGCTGGCTCTGGACCTGCTCCTGACGTGGATCCGTATCCCGTTCCCCCTGTTGCGGCAGACGGCCTGGCTCCTTACAGCGGCCACAATCGCCTTCAACGGCGCAGCAAGTTGGGGCGATCCGCTCGGCGTCGCGATGCACGCTGTGATCCCAGTGCTGTTCGTGGTCGCCGTCGAGGCCGCGCGGCACGCGGTCGGCCGGATCGCCGACATCACCGCCGACCGGCACATGGAGTCGGTCCGCATCGCCCGCTGGCTGCTCGCGCCGGTGCCCACCTTCCGGCTGTGGCGCCGGATGAAGCTGTGGGAGCTGCGCAGTTACGACGAGGTTATCCGGCTCGAACAAGAGCGCCTGGTCTACCAGACCAGCCTCCGCGCCCGGTTCGGCCGCGCATGGCGACGCAAGGCCCCGGTCGAAGCCCTCATGCCGCTGCGCCTCGCCCGGTACGGCGTCCCGCTCGCCGAGACCGCACCCGCCGGCCTCGCAGCCGCCGGCATCGACGAGTTGCCGATCGAGTTCACCTTCATCGCCGAACGGGCACTCGCTCCCAACCACACGGAGGATCCCGCGCTCGAGGCCGCAGCCGACCCACAAGAAGAGCCGGGCCAACTGCGCACTGATGCAGGACAACCCGAGACACAGACCTCGCCTGCTGAACCGGAACCGTCACCCGAGACAGAGCAGACGGACGAAGATGCAGCCGAGGGCTTCGCCGAGGCCTACCAGGCATGGCTCGCGAACTTCCAGACCGAGCCCACTACCGCCCAGTTCGCGTACTGGCTTCAGGTACACGGCATCACCACCGCGGCCGGCGGCGTGCTCACCGACGAACAGCTGCGGCCTCTGCTCCAGGTCCTCAAACAGCGCTACGGTCCCTCGTCCGAACCCGCTGCCGAACAGCAGCAGACGGACGACGAACTGTCCTGGAACGACTACTTCTACAACTCCTGGCTCTCCTACGCGCAGGAGCACGGCGCATACCCCGACGCGGCCGCGCTCGCCACGTACGTCTTCGAGCGTGACAACACCACCGGCCCGGGTGGCGGTCCCATCACAGGCGAAGACCTGAAGGCCTTCGTCAATGTCTTCCAGCAGCGCGAGTTCGACGAAGAGGACCAGCCCGCCGGTCAGGAGACCAACGAGCCCGACGAGGACCAGGCCGAAGCACCTCTGCCGCGTGAAGAGGAATCCGAGGCGGCGCCCGCTGGCGTGGGCGCGCAGCCGGCCAAGGACCAGCGCGGGCCCCGCGTGAATGCCCCCATCGACACCCCGCCGCCCGATGAGGAGGAAGAGCCGGCTGCTGCGGCTGCTGAACTCACCACCGTCGACCGGTACTACCTGGCGTGGTCGGAGGTCCAGACGCAGCGCGGCGATGAACTCCGGTCCTCGACGCAGGAGGCCGAGCAACTGTCGGCCTTCCTCGCGCAAGAGAAGGGCATGAAGGGCCGCGGGGGAAAGCCGGTCAGTCCCTCCAACCTGCGCCGCTACCTCCTGCCGTTCCGGATCTACAACCTCTGGGCCGAGCAGCGAGTGCGCAGCGACACTCCGTCGCTTGACGCCATTGCGCAGGAGTGCGCAACCCAGGGGATCACTGCGCAGCACAACAAGCCCATCACCACCGCCTACATCGCCGAACAGGCCGAGGACTTCGAACGGCGCTGGCAGTCCCTCACGCACCACCATGCGCAAGCACAACCGTGAGACTGCTCGTTGTGCGTCCCCTGCGCAGTGGCCGATCCTTCGCGCCGCCGCAGGCTGCGCGATCGGAAGAAATCCCTGGTCAGCCCGGCATTGCGCAGCTTTTTGATCATTGCGCAGCCCGGGCCAACGGCACGCTGCGGATTCGACTCTGCGCAGTGAGCACGCCTTCACCCTCGAACTCGGGAGGATCCATGCGAGCCCTGCTCATCACCCCCGCTGGCATTGTCACCGAACTCGACCTCCCGGAGTCCGGCGCGCGCTCGGCGATCCGTGACCATGTCGGGTCGGCGGGGGCAGTCGATCAAGGCCTTTACCACCGAGAGGCCCTGGTGCACGTACACGGCGACGGGCAACGGATCGGCCTCGACAGCAACCTCACCGCCTGGGCACTGGCGAGCGCCTGGCGCGGCATGCCCCTGTACTCGTTCCACGGACCCGTCGTCGTCACCGGCCGCACGCAGGACGGGGACACGAGCGCGCTGGGCGACGATCTTGCCGCGCACGTGCACGCGGTTGCGCAGACCGTTCGGGAGACGCGGGAGGCCTGGAAGACACGGCCGCCCGCGTCGAACGAGGCGGCCATGCGTGAACTGCTCGCCTACGCTGCCCGGGACGTCGCCGCCCACCGGTAGAGCGCACTGCGCAGCCTGCGCACCCGGCTACAGGGCCTTGCGCAGCGCCGAGCCCGTCCCGTGGAGAAGATCACTGATCAGCTGTTCCGTCTCCATCTCAAGATCGCAGTCCAGTGACCTGTTGACCTGTTGGACCTGGGTGATCGCAGTGTGCAGGCCGGAGCGGTTCCCGGCAGCATGCTCGATCCGCATCCAGTCCCTGTAGAGGAGCTCGGCGCTGTTATCAGCGTCGAGGCCGGTCACAATGGCCTGCCGGGCCGCGGTGAGGTCATGGTGCGGGCCCGTTGGAGTGCGGTGCGTGGCCACCGTGTGGGCGACGTCGACGATCCTCGTGATCATCTCTTGCTGGAAGGGTCCCGCCCAGGGCAGTGGCCTCGAACCGAACGGCCTTCCCCGCACCAGCCCGAGAGCCTTCTCCAGATCTGGCAGCCCTGCCGGTCCCTGCGGCAGCGCACGCTCGGCGAGCTGGAGGAACCTCGTCCAGTCGCACCGCACCGCGGGGGAGAGGCGGTACGGGTCCTCGCCGGTGCGGCGGCGCGGAACGTACGCGTTGCCGGCCGGGTCATTGCCCAGGGCGCTGCGCAGGCCGCGCAGCCGGGCGTTGAGGGTGCTCGCACTCCACGGGGCGAGCGGGTCCATGTCCGTGCACAGCGCATCGGCGGAGCGACCAGGCCGGAAGTAGAGCAGACTGGCGAGCTGCGCGATCCGCGGGCCGTGTCCTGAAGCGGCCACGCCGTCCACCTCGACCGGGCCCAGGACGCGGATCTCCGGGGCATGGAGGTCGTGCGCCTCCGACTCCTCTGCATCCCCGCCGTTCTCCGGCTCCGGGAGCGGGACGTCGGCCTCCGCCGGCGCCTTAGCCACGGGGTCGGCGGCGAGCGCCTGGTCCTCGTCGTGTTCGTCGTGTTCGTCGTGCTCGTGGGGCGGCGGTGCGGCGGGCAGGAGGCGGAGCCCGGCCGGGTCCGCGGAGGCGGCCAGCAAGGCCGGGAACACGTCGCCGTCGCTGTTGCCGCTGGTGCGTACCGACGTCGGCGCGACCGGTGCGCCGGAGGAGGCGTCGGGGGCGAACGTGTCGGCGCCGGTGGCGTGGTCATCGGGCTCCGTCACGGCCGGCGGGGAGGTCATCTCGGGTTCGGGCTCGTCTGGAACCTCCTCCCACGGCCCCTCGGCCGGTGCGGCGGGCTGCCCGGACACGGCGAGTGCCGTGGCGATCTGCTGGTACGCGGCGCGCTCCAGACGCTGCACGGTGATCTCGGTGTCGGCGTAGTCGAGTTGCTGCGGCTCGTCGAGCTCGGCGTTGAGGATCTCGGCATCGGGAAGGTGCGCGGCGGCCGCGGCCGCCGGAGCGACCAGCGTGACCGGAATCCGGGCCTTGTCGATGACGTCGGCGAACTGCCACGCCGTGTCCCCGTCCAGAGAGGCGGCGCACAGCAGCAGATAGGGATGGTGACTGGTCTCCGGCATCTGGTGCACCTCCAGCAGACGCTCGGAGAGATCCCGCAGCGCGTGCACGGCCTCCCGCATGTGCATGATCCGAGAGGTCGGCAGCAGCCGAGGCAGGTCCTCACCGAACCCGACGGCGACGACCTCGACCACCCCGCCCCACGGGCTCATCCCGATCTCCACCGCGAGCGACGTGCACACTTCTGCGATGCGCGTCGGATCGCCGTCGAGCAACAGCGCGGGCACCTGGGCCAAGTTCACCAGCAGCAGACCACCGTCCTCGGTGCTTCCCAGGGTCACCAGCCCCGGATACGGTGCCGGCACCTCACGGGCGGCCTCGTCGTCCAGGAGCTCGGCGTCCCCCGGCAGCACCCACCAACCAGCGCGCCCCGCCGTGAACGGCACCGGCGGCTCCAACCCGAGCTCCTCGGGCAGCACCTCCAAAGAGCGGGCCCCGATCCGGGCGGCCCGCAGACCGGGCAGGCCGGCTTCGTCCTCCAGCTGGTGGGCCATTGTCCGCAGGGCCACATCCAGACGGGCTGACCCACCGGGCTCGGCGGCGGCCGCCAACTGCGCCTCGGCAGACGAGGTCTCCGACGCGATCGCGATCGTCTCACCTGGCTTGCGGCGACGCCGCTGCAACATGCGGCGCGTGGCGAGCGCACCCGTGATGCCGGCTGCCAGCAGCGCACCGGCGCCCAGAACCATCCGCAGCTGCACCTGACCCGCGGGTGACGAGGCGGGCGCCTCGGACGCCGGCGCCGTGGGCGTGCCCGATGCCGACGGCTCGCCCGATGCGGGTGCCGACGGCTCGCTGTTGCCAGCCGAAGGCCCGGTGGGCGCGGCATCCTGGCCCCGCCCGGGCTGCTCGGCCGGACGATTCGACTCGCTGGGAGCAGGGGTTTCCGCTTCCGAGGTGGCGGACTGGCTGGGGGACGTCGACCCGCCAACTCCCGCGTCGGCACCCGGTTCCTGTGCGGTGTCGTCCTGAGCCGGGGGAGTGGAGCGCTCGGACCCGGAGCCGTTCTCTGTGTCCTCTCGGGGATGCTCGGGTCGCTCGGATACCGCCTTGGGCATGGTGACCTGCTGCCCCGGGAAGATCCTGTTCGGGTCTGTGATCTCCGGCAGGCCGTCAGGCTGCGCCGTGCCCCGGCTGGCCTCGAACAACTGCGGCCACTTGTCGCCGTCGTGGAGTTCCTCGGCCGCGATCTGTGAGAGGGAATCGCCGGCCTCCACGGTGACCACGTCCCCGCCGCCACCCGCGTCGGATGCGTCGCGTGTGCTGGACGCGAGCTGAGTACGGATGCCGGAGTCGGCTGCCTCACTGTGGACCTCGGCGTGGCCGGGCACGTACAGGGTCGTGCCCTGCGGAACCACGGTGGCAGTGGTGGGCACTTCCGGGTTGAGGCGCTGCAGTTCGGTGTAACGAGTGCCGTCTCCCAGCAACTGCTCAGCCAGTTCCCACCAGGTGGTGTCCTCCGCCCCCACGGTGTACTCCCGGACGGTCCCGGACGGTGCCGACTTCTCCGCAGCCGCGGCCGGGACAGGGGTGCTCTGCTGGCTGCCCGGCGCCTGGCCGGTCGACAGCGCGTGAGGCGCGGTGGCGGCGACCGCCGGGGTGGCGGCACTGGCCGCGGCCGCGGGCGAGGCCAGCACGATGCTGCCCAGCAGGAACCCGGCCAGACGCTGACCGGTCGCCATGCCCGGAAGCCGCGGGGTCGTACGCCGCGCCAGGACAGCGACGATCTCGATCAGGACGGGGACCACGAGCCACAGCCACGCGATCCACGCCGCCACGGTCATCGTGGTCAGCAGCCCCGAGCCGTCATCGTCCGGGCTCAGCAGCACCTCGCGTGCCTCGTCCAGCGTCGGCACCGTCGCGGGAAGCGTGCCGAGGGCGAGCAGCAGCGCAGGCACGCCGACGACCAGAGCGGCCAGCGAGGCGAGCGCGAACAGGCCGCGCACGACCGCCCGTGGCCAAGAGCGGTCCTGGCGGCGCACGGGCGTGGGGGAGTGGGGCATCGGGTCAGCCTCCGGGCTGGTGAAGCAACGTGGCAGTGCCGTGTCCCGTCACGGACATCTCACTGACGCCGATCAGGGACGCGAAGTAGGGGTGGTAGGTGTCCCGCACGGTAACCGTGAGGCTCTGCCCGTCCCCGGCGATGGCGACGTCGCCGTCGACGCCCTCGCTGCTGAGGAAGGCGCGGGCGGCGGCTTGGGCGGCGTCCGGGTCGACCACGATCGCCTCGCCGGTGATGGCCTGGCCCGCATCGATCTGCTGGGCGCCGGCCCGCGCGGCCTCCTGCGCGACGTAGTCGGCATCCGACATCCGGTCCAGGGCCAGCCCGCCATCGATGACCAGGCCGATGATGAGGAACGCGATCAGCACGGTGCCCGCGTAGAACAGTTCCATGCCGCCCCGGTCCCGGCAGCCGGAAGGGATACGAAGCAGTCGACGCCACCTGGTCATGAGCCGCCCCGAGTCGCCCACGTATCCACGACCGACGTCTTGGTGCTGGTCAGCATCTTGGACCCGCCGACGCCGGGCAGCGCAAGCTCGCTCAGCGGCGCGATACACGACACGGTGGCCGTCACACTGGCGGCCTGCCCAACCGGAGCGGACAGCCCGCTGGTGTCCAACTCGACGCTGATTCCGGCGCAGTGGATCCCGGAGTTGGACAAAGAAGTCTGCGCGGCCTGGCGGGCGTCAGCCTCACCGGAGGCCGGGTCGCTCGCCAGCGAGGCGGTGCGCGCGGCATCCCGCGCGGCCGCGTCGGCGGCGCCCTCCGCCAAAGCCACCCGCCCGCAGGCGATCGTCAAGCCGATCAGCGCCAGCGCCACCGGCACGAAGATGGCCAGGCTCAAGGCGGCGCTGCCACGGTCACGCTCCAGGCGGCCGGGCCACAGTCGGCGCCTCATGGACGGAATTTTTCGACGGGGGCCTGGACGCTCTGGCTGACGTGCCCGCTCCACCCCGGCACCAGATTGATCACGTTGCCTTCTACTGAGACGGTGACGGTCTCGCCGTCGTCGCTGACCCGGACGGCCGCGCCGTGCAACGAGCCGCCCATGCGGGCGAGGAACTCGCCGGCAGCCGCCTCTCCCGCGCCCGGTGCGGCGTCGTAGGCCCGCTGCGCGTCCACGGCCTGCTGGGCAGCATGGTGCGCCACCGACCGGCCATGGAACCAGATGCCGCCTTGAATCAGGGTGAACACCAACAGGAACGCGAGCGGGACGACCATCGACATGTCCAGAGCAGTGGCGCCGCGGTCCTCCCGCCACCACGGTCTGCCGGCCAGGTGCCGCCACGGGCGTATGCGTGTCGCAGGCATGCTCAAAATCCCAGAATCTGCTGGACTTTCTCACCGACCGTGGTGTTGGCCGCGGCGTACACGACGCCGACCATCGTGCCCCCGGCGACCAGGATCAGACCCCACTCCATCGCCGTGGCGCCACGGTCCTTCGCATGAGCGCGGATCATGGCGCCGTGCCGGCGCAGTGCGCCCAACACGAGGGAGAAGCGGCTTCGTACGGTGTTCATGACTTTCCTCCAGAAGTTCACGGCGCTCACTCGATGGCACCGTGCGGGCGGGTTAGAACGACAGGATGCGGACGAGGGCCGGTGCTAGAAGGAAGACGGCCATCAAGAAGACGATCGCCAGTGACGGCACGTGCATCTTCTCGGTGGCCACGTTCGCCTTCTCCTTGCGGTCCGACAGCAGGCCCCGCCGGACGACTTCGGCCTGGGCCTCCAACTGGTCGTAGACGGCCGCCTGTTCCTCGCCCGCGAGGGACAGGCTGGCGGACAGGCGGGCGATGTCGGGCACGCCGAGCTCGGTGCCGAGCCCTCCCAGCGCATCCCAGGGGCTGACCCCGGCCAGGCGGGCGTGTTCGACGGTGTCCCGGATCCGGACCGCGGCGCGTCCGTCCCCCGACACCACGGCCCGGGCGAGGGCCTCGGCCGCGCCGGCGTCGGAGTTGCGGGCCAGGGCGACGCGCTCCAGGACCGAGGCGATGTAGTAGCGGTACTCAAGGCGGGCGTCGGTGGCCTTGTCGCGGACGTCGTCCAGGCATTTGAACACCATGAACAGCGCGACGCCCACCCCGGCAGCCGCCGGGACGACGAACGGCAACGACAGCCCACCCAACCGCAGCAGGAACATGATCCATTGCGGGATGAGGAACCCGCCCAGCGCATACAGGGCGCAGCGGCCCAGCAGCGAGGCGGGCGCCATCTCCAGCAGGTTCAGGTCCCGGGCGGGCAGCCGGGTCACGAACGCGTCGGTCTCCATCAGCCGGGCACCGACCCGGTCCGCCCACTGCGCGGATCCCTTCGCCGCCGCCCTGGTGGACGGGGTGCGCGGGGCGGGGGCGTGGGTGCGGCGCAGGACCTGATCGAGCGGGGTCCGCTGGGGCAGCAGGCTGCGTACCGCGAGGGTGCCGCCGAGCGCGGTCAGCCCGCCCAGCAGTATTCCGGGGACGGACAGACTCATGCCGACTCACTCTCCTTGGCCTGCTCCTTCGCGCGTTCCTCGGCGGTGAGTAGGGTGCGCGGCTCCTCCTCCATCACAGCCATCTTGCGCAGCCACAGCAGCGACGCGACGAACAGCACGCCCAGCACCAGCAGTCCGAGCTGGCCGATCGGGGTCGCGAACGGTTCGGAGTAGCTGCCGTTGACGAGGATCACGGCGACCACGGCGATCGCGAACAGGGACACCCTTCGGGCTTCGGAGCGGGCCTTGGCGCGCTCGGCGTCGATGTCCCGCAGATCAGCGGCCTGCCGGGCGACCAGAGCGGCCTGCGCCGACAGCGCGCGCGCCAGGCCGGGACCGCGGCTGGTGACGTGGTCCATGAACAGTTGGGAGAGGTCGTCGCCGATGCGACTGGCGAGGTCGTCGGCCAGCCCTCGGTAGGCCCGCCGCGCGGGCATCCCGGAGCTCAGCCGGTCGGCCAGCCGGCCCACCGGCCGCTCCAACAGCGCCGGAACCGTGTCCAGTTCCACGATCGTGGACTCCAAGGGCTTGCCGCCCGCGCGCACGCTGGCGAGCTGCTGCAGCCACTCCGCGATGGCCTCCAGCCGGGCCACCTCCGTACGGCCGGAACCGCCCGGGTAGAGCACGAACGGCAGCCCGGCCACCGTCGCGAACGCGAGCAGCCCGTGCACCGGCCACCCGGTGACCGCCCACATCAGCGCTCCCGCGCCCGCGGCCCCGGCCAGCAGCAGCCGGTAGTTGTCCCGCCAGCCGGGCGGCAGTTCCTCCACCGCCCGCACCAGCCGGCCCCGAACACGACCGGGCCGCAAGCCCCGCACGGCCGGCCGCCAACCGCGCAGTGCGGCAACGACTCCGGTCAGGCTCAGGGCCACCACCGCGCCGGCGAGCATGCCGAGCGCGGACAGGTACGACTGGGTCACGCGGCACCTCCCGCCCGGCGCAGCGGCCGCCACTGCCCATTCGGGTAGTCGATCAGCCAGCGCCGGTGGAAGCCCTTGCGTTCCAGCTTGCGCAACCGGCGCTCGTTCATCGGCGTACGGGTGGGCATGGCGCGCACCTCGCCGCTGTCCTCGCGGGGCGCGAAGAGCTGCGACAATGCCACCCCGCCGCCTTCGCTGCGCCCGGCCGTCTCCCACACGTGCGAGACGAACCGGTGCACCTGGCCGCCCTGGTCGGTCTCGTCGATCGCGTCCACGTACACGATGAGGTCGACGGCGGCCGCGATGAGCCGGTAGGAGGCCTGATCGCTGAGCCCGGCCCGGGCCAGCGGCACCATCAGCCGGTCGACCACGGCCTCGGGGTCCTTCGCATGGAGGGTGCACATCGAGCCCGCACCGCCCGCGATCATCGCCTCCAGCATGGCTATCGCCTCATCGCCGCGGACCTCGCCGACCATGACCCGGGTGGCCTTGTACCGCAGGGACACAGGCACCAGGTCGGCGAGCGTGACCCGGCCGGTGGCGTCCCGCTCGCCGTTGCCCTCCCGCGTACGGAAGGCCAGCACATGAGCGTGCCGGTCCGGGTCGTCGTAGTTCAGCCGCAGCTCCGGCTCGCTCTCCAACGTCGCCAACCGTTCGTGAGCGGGGACTTCGCGACCCAGGGCCCGCATCAACGTGGTCTTACCCGTCGCCATGTCGCCGGCGATGATGATGGACAGGCCGGCTTTCACCGCGGCCGACAGGAAAGAGGCGACGATCGTGTCGACGGCGCCCCACTTCTCCAGGTCGACGAGGGTGGCCGCTTCCGCCACGTGCCGGCGGATCGCAATCGTCACGTCGCCGGTCAGGAGCGTGGCAGCCACACGGGAGCCGTCCGGCAGGTCGAACTCGACCTTTCCGGTGGCGTACGACAGCAGCCGCTCCCCGTGCCCGGACGCCGCGGCCATCTGGTTGACCCACTCGACGGCCTGCGACCTGCTGGAGAACGGGGAGCGGACCCGCTCGCGCGGCTGGCCGTAGGAGTCGATGTACATCCACTCGCCGTCGACCAGGACGTCCTCCACGCCCGGCCGGTCAAGGACCCGCTGCAGCGCACCCGCCAGGAAGATCAGGTTGAAGACCTCGGTGCGGACCCGTTCCAGTTCCTCGCCCGACAGCGGCGGGTTCGTCAGGGACCACGTCTGCGCCCACTCCGCGACCCGGGAGCGCACCCGGGCGCGCACAACTTCCTCGAGGTCCTTCTCACCCAGAGGCGAACCGGCTTGGCGCCGGTCCTTCTTGAGGTGGTCGACGTCGTTGGCGACCTGCTGCCGCAGCTTCGTTATCTCCCCCCAAGGCACAGGAAGCGCTCCGGGCAAGGACGTTGCCGCGCCGATGTCGGCGGGCCCAGTTCCCGGCGGCACCGGGGCCGGGGGACCAGGTGCCGGCGCCACCGGAGTCGCAACCGGGGCAGGTCCCGGCAGGCCGGCCGGTGGTGCGGGGTGTGTAGTCGGGTAGGCCGCGGCGTGCTCGGAGAGCAGGCCCCCCAGCCGGGTGGCCACGTTCTGTCCTTTGGTGCCGTTCGGGGTGCGCCAGTCAGCCATGACGCACCCCCCGCTGGGAGAGCTGCTGGATGATCCGTTCCACCGCCGGGGTGGCTGCCCGGACCTGCCGCATCTGCAGATGCAGGCGCCGACGGTCGGCGTGTTCCCGCAGCGGCGTCATGGTGTCGCGCGCGGCGCGCATCAGCCGTGAACGCGTTACCCCGCGCGGCATCCGTCCGCCGGTACGGAGATAGGCGGCGGCGGTCTCGTCCCACGGGAGGGTGGCCAGCACCGGCGCGTCCAGGCCCCGGGCGACGTCGGAGGGCCGGTAGCCCTCGCCGAGGACGAGCAGTCCAAGGGCCCGGGCGCCGGCCCCGTGCGTGGCGAGATCGTCCTGGAGAGCGCGCACCATCGGGTAGGCGAGCGCCTGGGATTCCTCGGTCATGCGAACCACCAGCAGCACCAGGTCGGCCTCACGCAGTACAGGCGCGGGGGAGAGCACCGGGTGCAGGCGGCCCCCTTCGAGTACCATCCGTCCGCCGTCGACCAGGACGTCCCACCGCAGTTGCTGGTCGGTCAGCTGCAGCACGTTCAGCAGCGTCGGCCAGGTCGACGTCAGGGAGGCGGCCTGCCTCGGATCGATCAGCCCGGGCAGCGCGACCCGGTAGTCGCTGTCGTCGAGCGGCCACAGGTGCCGCGCGACCTGCGGGGTGAAGTCCTGCTCACCGCTGGCGCGTTCCCAGTCTGCCTGCGGCAGCCGATGCAGTCCGATGTTCCCGTCCAGACGTTCGTGGTGTTCACCACGCGGAACGTCGCGCAACAGGCCGTGGCGCAACGTGCCGCCGGCCATGTCCAGTTCGGCGAGCAGCACCGGCCTGCGGCTGGCCAGGGCCAGGGCCGCCCCCGAGGTGGTCGCGCCGTCCGACTTCGCAGACACCAAAGCGATCAGAGCCACGGTCAGCTTCCGCTCTGCCGGGGCTGCCGTACGAGCGCGATCTGCTTGGCCGCGGCCTTGGTCGCCAGCAGGGGACCGTCCGCGGGCGCCACCACCAGGTTGACGACGAGGGCGCCGGTGGAGTCCGGGGTGCCGACCGATTTCACCGTCGCCTCGATCGTGTCCGGGGTCTCGCTGCTTGTGGAGCCGGAGCCTGTGGAGCCGGTGTCCGTTCCCTGGGCGGGAAGGACGACGGCGGCTACCTTGTCGCCCGGCCGCAGCTCGTCGCGCGGTACGTAGCCCCGCTTGAGTTCGACCCCGACCACCTGCTCGGTGTCTCCCAGTCCGCCGCGCGCGCTCAGCTGCGAGCGGGTGAGCAGGGCACCGGGGTGCAGGGCGACGGCCGCGCGCTGGCCCACGATCGAGGCCCGCTGGGCGGCAGGGATGGGGGACAGGCCGGGATCGTCGGCGAACGACACGACTTTCACGTCCTGCGCGGTGACCTGCTGGCCGACCGGGACATTCCGTGCGACGGCGAGGACGTCGGTGCGGTCCCCGGCTCGCGCCACGACGACCGCGCCGCCGAGCGCGCCGATCAGCGTGACCAGCACCAGCAGAACGGGTAAGGACCACGTGCGGCCTGATCGTTTCTTCGTGCCGGTACTCACGGGCAGGTCTGGCTGCCGCTGTGCGTCGCTGCGCGGCGCAAAGGAGGTGGTCTGAGTGCTGTCCATCGGCCTGAGGGCCCTTCGATCTCGTGCGATGTTTAAGAGTTGACGGCCTGCGATTCGACGATGGTCACGTTCACCGTGGAGTTGCGGACCTCGGTCAGCTGGCCGTTCGCGCCGCCGCCGTTCCAGTTGATGACCCAGGTCGAGGTCGCGGTGACCTTGTACGTGCCGCCGGACGTGTCGGTCGACGGCTGGGTGTACACGTGACCGCAGTCCGGCGACTTCTTCAGCCCGTATGACTTCTGGTAGACGGTGCCGGGGGTTGTGCAGGTCACCGAGGAGCCGTCCCCCATCGACCACACGACTTTCGCCACCTTCGCCGTCGCGGTCACCGTTACCCCGTCGGCCGAGGCGCTCGCCGTGTTCGGCCCCCACGTCGTCTGTGACTGGTCCACGGCCATCCACACAGGCATGCCCACCAAGCCCTTGCCGCCCGGCTTGGGGTTGATGTTGATGTCCGGGCCCAGCAGCGTCATGGAGTCGACGGCTTGCTGCGCCAACTCCTGCGGATTCGCCTGCTGAGGGGGCTGGCCCTCGGGGACGGCGACGAAGCCGTCCGGGTTGTTGGAGGCGCCGTCCGAGCACCCGTAGAAGTACAGGTCGCTCTTCTTGGGATCGGCGCTCTTCCAGGCCGGATGGTTGGCCGGCGGCTTCGGGTCGATCTTGGTGTACTTGCATTTCAGCTTGCTGTCGCGGCCGCTGTCCTGCGAGCCGGTCTGCTGCTTTTCCCCGCCGGTCTTGCCGGGCACCTTGACATCGACACAGAACCTGACGACCTGGCACTTGCCCGCACCAACATCGGGGCCGTCGTCGGCCTGGGCGGTGCCTGCGGAGGCCAGGGCGAGAGCGGCACCGAGCAGGGCGGAGCGTCGTATCAGCAGGTCTGCGTTTGAGCGGTTAACTCGGTGACCATCCACTTCGTCCCCCACTTCTCGAGCTTTGCGGTGCTGATGTACTTGATGAGCCGCGTTGACGGCAGCGGGACCTTCTTCTTCGTGGTCTTGTCGATCAGCGTCCAGTTCGTGGTGTCGACGCAGTCCGTGAGGGTGGCCTTGGGAGTCTCACCGTCGGTCACCTTGGGATCCCTGGGATGGATCACCGGCTTCCCGGTCGTCACCTGCCCGGCCTTCCGCATGGTCTCCAGGTCCTTCTCGATAAGACCCAGGGCCCGCAGAGTGGTGGTCTTCCTCAAGCCGGTGCCGGCGGAGGACGCCTTGGCGTAGGCCTCGGTCTGGGCCTGCCAGGACTGGGTGTAGGCGGTGAGGACCGCGGCCTGCTCCGGATCAAGCGTGGAACTGGGGGAGGCGGACGGTCTCGTGCTGGGGCTCTTGCTGGGGTCGGAGGGCGACGCCTCCGAGCCGTTGTCGCTGCAACCGGCCAGCGCCACCAGGCTTCCCGCGAGGAGCACGGCGGTTGCGTGCTTCCGGATGCGAACAGCGGTGAGCCCCGCCGGGCGGCGTAGTGCTCGTGTCACGTGGTCTCCCCGTACGACGAGGTGAGGCAGACTGCCGCCCCAGATGCCGCGTACGGCAGTCCACAGCCGCGGCCTGATCCAAGCTGCGGTTATGCGTTTGCGTAGCCGCAAGATTACGCATATGCCAGTCAACTTCCCAGTAGAATACGTGAGTTCACACGTACATCTCGGGACGTACTCGGTCACTTCCGAAACAGGATGTCGATTTATTGTTCTATCCCTTCGCTCGATACGTGTGCTAAAGGCCAAACTCCGGCATGTACCTTGAAAAGGCCGTCTACCCGGCCACCGATACATGCCCACAAGGAGTGAATCCGGCAGTGAGCACGGAAGACCCCGAACGGTTCGGGCCCTTCCTCGTCCTGGAACGCCTCGGCGCCGGCGGTATGGGCACCGTCTACCTCGCCCAGTCACTAGGCGGCCGCCGCGTCGCGGTCAAGACGATCCGCGCCGACCAGGCCGCCGACCCCGGAGCCCGGGAGCGTTTCCGCCGCGAGATCGACGCCGCCCGCCGCGTCAGCGGCTTCTGGACCGCGCCCGTCGTCGACGCCGACCCGGACGCCGCCACCCCGTGGGTCGCCACCGCGTACCTCGACGCCCCCGATCTCGGCGAGCACGTCCGGCGCCACGGACCACTCCCGGCTACCGGCCTGCTGGTGCTCGCGGTCGGCCTGGCCGAAGCGCTCGCAGCCATCCACCACGCAGGCCTTACCCACCGAGACCTCAAACCGGCGAACATCCTGATCACCGAAGACGGGCCCCGCATCATCGACTTCGGGATCGCCCGCGAGGACACCGCCGCCACCCTCACCACCGTCGGCGGCATCCTCGGCACCCCCGCCTACATGTCGCCGGAACAGGCAGGCGGCGCGAGGACCGACCCGGCCAGCGACATCTTCTCCCTCGGCGCCGTGCTCTACTACGCCGCCACCGGCACCGGCCCGTTCGGACACGGCACCATCCCCGCGCTCCTGCACCGGGTGGTCCACCACGATCCCGACCTCACCGCGATCCCGGACGCGCTGCGTCCCGCCCTCACGGCCTGCCTGCACAAGGAGCCCAGGCGACGCCCGACCGCCGCGGCCCTGCTGGCTCTGCTGACCAACCCGCCCGCCCCGATCGACGGCGGGCCGCCTCGAGCACCCGAGCCCGCACCGGCGCCCCGCACCCCCGCGTGGTGGGAGCAGCCCACCCCGACCGTGCGGTACACCGTGCCCCTGCCCCCGCAGCAGCCCCCCAGCGACGACTCGCCGGCGGCCGACGCCAACGGGTGGCCGGTCAAGGCCACCGTGCCCGAACCGGCCGGCCCCGCCTTCGCGACCGGCGCCCAGGCTGTCCTGGAATACCAGGCCGAGCACCAGCAGGTACGCGGCCGCGCGCCCGGGCCCCGCGTCGACACTGCGGCGGCCGGCGACGTCGTCCAGCACGACCGCTTCGGCATTGGCACCGTGATCGAAGTCGACGGCGAAGGCCCTCACGCCGTCGCGCGGGTTTCCTTCGGTCCCCAGAAGAACATCAAGCGGCTCCAGCTCCGCTACGCCCCCATGCGGAAAATCGGCATCTGACCGGGAGGACGACGCGAACCTGCCAACGGATGCGGCGGTCACTGGTATCCCTCCGTGTGCTTGCTCAGGCGCACGTCCGCCGTCGCGGCGGGGGCACGCTGGGCAAGGAAGTCGGCAACACGGCCCTGCTGGGCGGCAGCAGTAGCGGTGAGCTCATCGAGCGGCGCCGCCCCTGCCGTGACGCGGGCGGCGCGCTCCAGAGCGCCGACCTTGCCGGGACGCGCGTAGTCGGCGAACACCTCGTCCAGGTGCGGGCCGGTGATCCGGACCGGTCCGACACGGCGGCCGCCGACGGTGAACGACATGTAGTGCTCGAACCGGTCGAGCACAGCCACCTCGTCCGCGCTCGGCTTGTCCCCCCACTCCGCGGTGATCGGAGCGATCGCGGTCTTGGACCCCGCCGTGGACGCCAGCGTGAACGCGTTCTGCGTCAACGACATCCGCACCGGGGCCGGCAGACGGCCCAGCAACTGGGTCATCCCGTGCACCGTGACCCTGAACTTGCGGAAGTCCTCGAACATCGACGCGATGGTTTCCGGGGCCGCACCGGTCAAGGTGATCAGCTCGTCGAAGTACAGCCGGAACGGACGCCGTTGCTCCTCCGGCGTGTCCCGGCGCGAGCGCACCGCACGCAACAGATCCCGAGCGATCAGCGCGGTCAGCAGCCGGTCGGTGGGCCCGTTCCCGGCCGGGCACACCCACACGATCAGCCCGTTGTCCATGGCAGCCCGGCTGTTGTAGACGCCGACCGGCTGCCCGAGAAAGGCGCGGGTGACCGGGTTGGCGGCCAGCCGGGCGAGCGGGTTGAGGACCACGCCGAACGCGTCCGGCGGGAACGTCGGAAACACCGCCCGCCACCACGCCCGGGTCTCCTCGTCCAGCAGGTCCGCCACGGCGGCCAGCGCCGCCCCCCGGAAGCCCGGGTCGGAGATCAGCGACCGCACGTGGAAGAGGGTGGCCTGGTCTTCGCGGCGCCCGGCCTGGCAGGCGGCCTGGTTGACGGCGACCAGCACCGCCAGGCACGACGTGAGGATGGTCAGCGCACGGGGAGCGGCGGCGTCGTCCCAGCCGAGAATGGAGGCGAAGGCGTCGGTGACCGCCTCGACGACGTCGTGCGGGGCCTGCCCATGGTGCATGGCGATCGGATTCCACGAGCTCAACATCGGCGAGGGCCCCGACGCGTTGAGGTCGATCAGCGCGATCCTCTGCATCAGGCGGTCGTGAGCGAGGAACGTCGCGGCACGGGGCCAGGAGTCGCGGTGCGGGTCGATGAACATCAACCCGCCGCCGGCGTGCGCCACCCCGAGCGCCTGCGCCAGAGCACGTTCCGTCTTCCCGCCGCCTGCCTTGCCCACCCCGCACTCGAACAGCGTCTCTGCCGTGTACGTGGCGACCAGCCGCTTCCGGCCGTCGGGTCCCCGGTGGATGCCCTGCAGCAGCAGCTCAGGATTGCCGAACTCGAAGGACGGGAGATCACCGGCGAGCAGCGGAAGCCGGCAGTGGACGGTCGGCGGCTTGAGCAATCCGGTCAATTCTTCCAAGCGCACCCAGTTCGCGCGCGGCGGCTGGCACTGCCCCAGCTGCCAGCGGCGTTCCCAGCTGCGCCGGGTGGGCCAGCGATCGGCACCGAGCCGCCACGGTCCCAGCCGCCAGCCGCGCATCGCCCACCGCGACCGGCCACCAAACACATCGAAGGCGGCCTGGAGCTGGGCGAGGCGGGCCTCGGCGCGGCCTTCGATGTTGGACGCGCACATCACGAGCAGCTGTATCCGTACGAGGTGGTCGTCCTCGGCGAGCTTGCCGAGCGCCTCGGCCGGGTCCACCCTGCGCGGCACCGGGGGCATCACCAGCCGCCTCCCAGCTGATCCGTCCTTACCGGTGATCAGCGATTGCAGGTTCCAGGTGAGCGAGTCTTCGATCCCGGTGGCATCCTGGCGCACCCAGCGCGCCGCGCGCTGGGTCTCCCGGCGCTCCTGGCGGCGGGCGGCACTCATGAGCTGCAGACGCCGCGCGCGCAGTGCCCACTTGGGGGCGCGTTGGATGTCGAGGCGGATCTCGGCGAGGTCGCCCAGTTCGGCGCGCAGGTCGGACACGGCGTCGACGAGGGGCTGCAGCGGGTCGGGCTCCAGCGGCACCTCCCGCAGGGGAGAGGTGAGCTTGCCGCGCAGGATGAACTCCGCCCGCACCACGTGGTCGCGTGGCTTGTCCACGATCGGACGGGCCCGGACGACGGTCACGTTCGGGCCGAAGGGGCTGATAGAAAGCAGCCGTTCGCCACCCGCGGGGCCCTCGACGCGGTAGCGCAGCGGCGCGCTGCCGTCCGCTCGCAGCCTGATCTGCACCGTCTTCGACCGGCGCGGCGCCCACCACGGCAGGCTCGTCGAGGCCCGCGACAGCTGCACACCGCGGCGGAAGATCTCCTCGAAACCCGGGTCGAAGTGCCGGGCGGGAGTGAGCTCCAGGGCCATCCGCTCGGCGTAAGCCCGGCCCGCGAGGTGACGCACCACCAGCTCGCCCACGCCCCAGGGGATCGCGACAGCGAGGGCAAGCAGGTACCAGCGGTCGTAGAGCCAGTCGACGGCTTCGACAAGCCCGGTGATCAGTCCGAGTACCTGACCGTAGATCCCCTCAGAGGCCTGACCCGTCAGATACGAGGCTGCGGAGTCCACGTCGGCTTCCCCTTCTTGATGGTGCGAGTGAAGAACAGATCGGTGATGCGGCCGTCGGTGTAGGTGCCGCCGCGGTCGCTGCCCGCCCACACCAGGTGCACGACCGCCTTGGTGGGGCTGCCGTCGCGGCGGGCGATCGCGGCCTGGATACGGAAACGGGCGGTGGCGAAGGCCGGAGCCACCGCCTGCCCAGAGTCGCCGAAAATGCGGGGCCATCGGGAGCGGCCGATCCCGATGGCGTCCGCGCGCAGCAGAGCCCGGCCGGCGGTGATCAACTGCCGCTCGTCGTCGTCGGGAAGGTCGGCGGGCCACGACCTCTCCAGTACCTGCTGGATGGCAGGGTCACCGGCCGCCCCTTCGCCGTGCGGCGGCAGCGCGGAGGCGAGCGCGGACGGTTCCGTGGCGGAGGAGCGCGTACCGTCCGCCGGCTCACGGAGGGCGGTCGAGGCACGGGACGGGGGAGTCGTCGATGCGGCCGTGCCCGGCGGATTCTCCGAGACCTTCGCGTCCTTGCCGTGCGGCACGGCCAGGAGCACGCCCCCGGCGACGGCCAGGACGATGGTGATGATCAGGAGCAGGCGCGGGGGTCGTGGGGTGGCGGTCATAGCAACCGGGCCCCTCCCGCATATCCGTCCATCGCGTCGACCGCGTCCAACCGGACAACCGTGTTCGGGCGGGCGGCGTTGATCATCCGTCCACTGCCGACATAGATCCCGACGTGATAGATGCTCGAATCGCGGCCGGGAACGTACGCGAAGAAGACCAAGTCGCCCGGCCTGAGCTTGAGCTTGAGCGCGAACGTGCCCAGGCTGGCGGAGATCCGCTTTCCGACACCGGCCTGGTCAGCCGCGAGGCGCGGCAGACGGATCCCGACCTGGGCGAACGCGTACTGCGTCAGCCCGGAGCAGTCGAAGCCCTTGATGCTCTCGCCGCTGAACCCCTTCGGCGAACAGCAGGACCCGGTCGACTTGCCGTTCGCGTTGCCACCGCCCCACGAGTAGGGCACACCACGCTGGGCCAGCGCCGCTTCCAGCACGGTGCGGACCTTCCCGGACACGCTCTTGAGGTCCGGGTCCTTTGCGGCCGCTGTGTACTGGTCGATCCAGTCCAGCACGTTCGAGACGTACTCGCTGGACTGGTTGTACTGCAGGATCGCCGCCTTGAGCTGGTCACGCTGGGCCAGATCGCGGCCTTTGTCGCACAGGTAGATCGCGGCGCCGAGAGCGGCATCGTCCGCGTTGTGCGGGTCTGCCTTCTTGTCACCGTTGGCGTCCCCGCCGACGCCTTCCCAGGTGGAGGGCAGGAACTGGAAGGGGCCCACCGCCCGCTCACCTTGAGACGTGCCGTCCCACTTGCCGCCGTCGTGGTCCGGGAAGGAGGTCGTGTTGCCGCCGGCGCCGGACCCATCCAGGAGCACTCCGTAGATCTTCGGGCGGATGTCACCGTTGTCGGCGATGTTGCGGCCTACGGCATGGTTGGACTCGACCTTGGCGATCCCGGCCAGGATCGCCCAGCGCATGCCCTGGCACTTCGGCACCTGCTTGCCGGCCTGCTGGATCGCCTTCTTGTAGGCGGTGAGCATGCGCGGCGGGATGTCCGCCGCCGTGCCGCCTTCGGCGATCCCGCCGTCTCCGGCGCCCTGCGTACCCGTCTTCAGCGCAACGTACCCGCTGATCGCGTTTCCCACCGGCGCGGCGCAGCACACGGCGGCGAACAGCAGCATCACCACCATGCAGCCCCACTTGGCCTTCCGTCCGCGACGGCGGATCACAAGCCGTCACCACCATCACGACCGCCGTCGGTCCCGTCCGTCCCGCGCGGACGCGAGCCGTCGTCCTGCCCCCGGTCGAAGGCGTCCCGCATCCGGCGGCGCAACTCAGAGGAAGCGTCCGTCAGCCGACGCCGGGGAGCGGACGGCATCGGCGCCGAGCCCCGCGAACCGGAGCCGCCCGGCCGTGACGTCGCACCCCCCGTGGGCAGGCGACGACTATGGAAGGGCCCCACCGCGCCTCGGTCGTCGCCGTGGTCGCGGATCGTCTGGGCGGTGTGCCGTCCCACATCACCCCAGGCCCGGCGGTCTTCGCGCACGGTGTTACGCCACACCTGAACCTGCTGGCGGGCGTCCTGGGTGTAGCGTGAGCCGCCCTGCCGGGCCCGGCGCACATTCGCCGGCAGACCCGCCGTCGCTCCGTAGGCGGCCCGCCCGCCGCGGTTGAGGATGCGGTAACCGCGAAAGCGCATCAAGCGGTTGTGGGCGCGCGTGGACAGCAGGGAGCGGTCAGTGTTCTGGTCGTGCACAATTTCACCGGTTTCACGGTCGACGACCCGGCCTTCATCGTCGCGGTAACGGTCCCGCGGGCCACCGCGCCGGAGCTGGACGCCCTGGCCATCCCCGCTGCTCATGGTGTCGCCCTCACCTTCGACGCCGGTGTGCTTTCGCCACTTGGCCAGCTGCTCCTTGTCCGGCCGCTTGCCGATCAGGAGCCAGTGCGCGCCCTTCGTGCCGATTCGCGCGCCGAGCCCGGCGCCGGCCGCCGCGGCGGTCAGCGGAGCGAGGCCTCTCCCGGCTTCCGCCGTGGCATCGGCGAGCATCCTCCCGGTGTCGACGGGCATGCCCGCCCCATCAAGGAACGAGGTGAGAGCGCCCATCAGCCGCTGCCGGGTGCCGAGGATTCCGAACCGGCCGCCCCCACCTGCGCTGAAGGCACGCAGTCCGCCGCCGTATCCACCCATCGCGACGGGAGAGTTCATGGCAAGCGCGGCGCCGAGCTCGGAGGTGTCTCCGGGCATGTGCGTGCCGCCGACCTTGGCGTAGCGCATCCGCATGGCCATGCGCTTGCCGAAGGAGGTGACACCCGTCAGCATCCGGCGGTGCCCGGCCGCGCCCGCGATGGCCAGCACGTCGATCAGCAGGATCCGCTCGATCATGAGGTTGGGGCCGTCGGTGATCGTGGCGTCGACAGCGATGCCGAAGAACGGCACGAACGCGCAGATGCCGACCATGGCGAGGATCGCGATGCCCCAGATCGACAGCCACTTCCACACCGACTGCCGTGGAGGTCCGGGCAGCATGGCTGCGACGAAAGTGACGCCGCCAGCGGCCGCGGCCGCGGCGCAGAGGCCCTGGGTGCCGAGCAGGACGATCGCCGCCGACAACAGCATGCCGCCGATGAACACCGCGGCGATCAGCAGAAGGAGGGCGCCGCCGACCCGCCACCAGGTGGGCTCTTTGGCGTAGGTGGCGCACGCCTTGCCGACGTCGCCGGCCTCGTTCATGTCATCGAGGAACGCCTCGAATTCGCGGCCCTCCTGGCTGACCACAGCGTTCGTCGAGTCCAGCAACTCACCGCCAGGGGTGAGTTTCGGCAGGCCGTCCACGCCGCGGTCGTCGTCGCCGCCGCTCATGCAGTACTTCTTGGCCTGGCCGATAATCTTGTCGCAGTTACCTTCCCCTTCCTCTTTGGTCTTCTTGGCATCGCGCGAGTAACCCCCGGTGACCCACTTCAGATGGACGGCGTAGGCCTTGCGGTCGGACTTCTTGGCCGGGTCGAGGATGCGCCCGTACTGCAGCAGCATGTAAGGCTTGACGATCAGCGCGTTGGTGACCGAGTCCTGCAGCGGGCGGGCCACGTCCTCCGCCGACACCGGCTTGGAAGCCTCAAGCTCCTTGCACTTGCTCTGCTCCCTGCCGGCCATGCCCGCGCACGGACTGTAGCTGGCGAGCTTGCCGCCCCAGTCATAGGAGTTGACGCTCGCCTGGGCGACCTCGGCGCCCACCTGCTGGGTCTGCCCCAGCGGCCCGTTCTCGGAGAGAAGGTAGTCCGGGCGGACGAAGGTGGACGCGGCGAACGCCGCGATCAGCAGAGTCAGGAAGATCTCACCGAGGCCGCGGCCGACCCGGCCGCGCACAATCATGAACCCGGCAAAAACAAATGCCCAGGCCAGCAGCAGCCCCTTGAGACCCAAGGTATCGACGGCCACGTTGTTGTAGGCGTCGGCGACCTTCTGGGCCGGACCGGCGAGGATCTTCAGCAGCGGGAACCGGAAAGCAACCTCGACGGCCCAGCCAGCCAGTCCGACCAGGAGCCGGATGAGCATGAACAGGCCGGACAGCCCGAAGGCGAGGGACTGCGTCTTGAAGCTGACGATGGAGCCGCCCTGCGCGCTCAGCTCGTAGCCGTTGATCGGCACCCCCTCGGAGGAGGTGATGTTCAGCGGAGCGAGGAGGCCACCGGTCTCACTGTTGCTGCTCGCCGCGTACACGACCTGGCTGTTGACCAGAACGAACACGCCGGAGAGCAGGACGACGACACCGGCCGAGCGGAGCGTGCCCCGGTCTGGGCGCCACATTCAGCGCCGCCCGTGTCCGGCAGCGCCCCGGCGCCGCCACACGACAACGGCCGCCAGTCCCGCTGCGGGCGGAATCAGCATCCATGCCGCCCCGGCGCCCTCGTGGGGAGCCGCGCCCGCAGAGGACGACGACGTGGAAGAGCGATGGCCACGCTCGCAGTACTCCTTGGCCGGGCCCACGATCAGATCGCACGGATCCCGGCGCGCCGAGTCGGAGCGCGGCTGGCCGGCGGTGAAGGCCTGCCCGGTCTGCGGCCACCACGACTCCGGCACGCCTGCCCCCACGACCAGCGCGAGCAGGACGGCCGGGAGAGCGATGACGATCAGGGTGCTCGCCGCGCGGGCGATGCGCCGGGTGCGGGATGAGCTGAATGACGACGTGGTCATGAGACGTGGTCCTTCGGTCGGGCCGTGTCGGTGCCACTGGAGGCGTGCGCGGTGAGTCCGCTCGTACGGCGGCCCGGTGTGGTGGCAATGGAGGTGGCGATCCGCTCGATGCGAGGGATGACGGCCTTGATCCGGCCCGTGTTCTGCCGCGGGCAGGCCAGCAGGAACTCCCCTTCGCGGCCGCGCTGCCCGACGGGGGACAAGCCGGTGGTCACCAGCCGCAGCAACTCGCCGTCGTTCGGATCGAGCCCGACGAACTCCAGGCCCCGGCGGGCCCGCCCACGGTCGGCGGTGCGGGCGAGCGCCCGGTAGGCCATCAGCCCGCGGTCGGGCCCCAGTTCCTCGGCGTCGTGGGAGGCGGCGAGCAGGCCGGCACCGTGCTTGCGGCCGTCGTGGAGGATCTCGTGGATCAGCGCGGTCCCCTCGGCCGACGAAGTGAGCCAGTACAGCTCGTCCGCGACCACCGCGGTGAACCTCTCGGGGTCCTCGAACGCGGTCTGCCGGGCGAGCGCCGCGATCAGATAGAGCACGGCGCGGCCGATCAGGGCCTCCAACGGCTGCTGGTGCAGGACCTCCGGATTGACGAACGCGGCCTTGGGCGGCAGCTTCAGACCCGCCGTCGTGATCACGATCATGTCGGAGGTGCTGGAGGCGTTCAGCCGCACCGGGGGCAGCGTGGGGTCGAACACCATCCGGGCCAGGGAGCTGCTGGCGACGACGCGGACGAGGCCGGCGAGCGCGGACGCAGCGTCCTGCCGCTTGCCCACCTCGGTCGAGGCCATCTCCTCCAGGACCTCCAGCACGCGGCGCATGGACGGCTCCTCGCTGGCGGCGGCCTTCTCGACGGCGTGATGCAGGACCTCGCCGTTGGTGCTCATCGGACCGATGCCGAGCTGCAAGGTCAGGTAGGACAGGGCGTAGTGGCGGCCCTCGGGCCCGTCGAACATCCTCAACGGGTCGATGGACACCTCGGCCTGCGCGGCGTCGATGATCTGGACGCGGCCCTTCGCAGCCGTACGGGCGAAGGTCGCCCATTCGCGTACGGGGGTACGGTCGATGCAGATCGCGCATCCGCCGCGTGCCCACACCGCCTCCGCGATCAGCTTCTGCAGGACGCTCTTCCCGGCGCCCAGATCGCCGACGATGCCCAGGGAAGCGCTGGCGTCGTGCTTCGGCGCGTCCGCCACGTTGATCATGACGGGGCGGGTGGTGCCGCAGTCCAGGTCAATGCCGAGGAACATGCCGTTGGGGTCACCGACCTCACCGATGGTGAAGGCACCGCCCAGAGCCCAGTCCTCGGAGACTTGGTGCTGGGTGAACTCCCGTACCACGCCCGGACGTGCGGTGCCCGGCAGCCCAAGCAGGAACAGTGCCTCCTGCAAGCCGGCCGGGCGTACGACCCGGTAGTCCGCGCCGCCGAGCAGCGAAGCCAGGGCCCGGGCACGCGCGTCACAGATCGCGGCGGTCGGCCCCCACACACTCAGCACGGTCACGGACTGCACCTCCACATCGACCGAGGTGCGCGACAGGCGGGCATCCAGCTCGCCCAGGTCGCGAGCGGCGTCCGTGAGGGAGGCGGGCATGCCGGTCGGCCGGGCGTCGTACTGGTCGGCCTGGTCGACGAGTTCGTTGCGCTTACGCCGCACCTGATCCCGGGCCTTCTCCGCAGGCACGAGCGTCAGGTCGACCGTGTAGTCGACGGGAAAATCGAGCGTCTCCAACTGCGCGAACAGATCGGCGGCATCCACGCTGACCGCGGGCGGGCACTCAGCCAGCGCCAACTGCGCCTGATAGCCGGTGCCGGTGTCGGACTCGATCTGCAGCCACCGCCTGCGCAGCGGAGAGGCCGTCTTCACCCGCCACCACGCCTTGCGTCCCGATCGGGTGAGCTGGTCGGCGCTCTTGAGCTCGTCGACGTCGTCCAGGTCCGGGTCGATGCCGCCCTCCTGTAGGCGGACCTGCCCGAGATCGGCGTAGCTGGGGGAGTGCAGCACTCCCTCGCGCACCTGCCCGCCGTACAGCTCGCTGCTCTCGGCCTCGGCCAGCAGCGGCTCGTCCAGTCCGCGGTGCAGCGCGTGCTGGACCATCCATACGATCTCCGCCGGGCGGGCGGGGCGGAACGTGGCGCCGCCGCCGAGCGCGGCCTCCACCCGCGCGGCCTGCTCCTGGTACGCGGCTACTTCCCGTCGCGCCACCGGCGTCGGCCGCATGCCCAGCGTCGGGGCGATCTCGGCCCACATCGCGCCGAACTGAGCGGTCATCTGCAGGCCGGTGCTCTCGGTCTGGAGCGGGACCGCCAGCCACAGGGTTCGGCGGTGCATCTCCTGCCCGTCCAGCAGATCCAGTGTGGCCTCGACGTTCTCCACCCACGGGTGCGTCTGGCCCGACGGGGTGTCGGAGGGCTCGATGCCCTCGATCATGCGCAGCGCGACTTCCCCCGGGTCGACCCGGGCGCACAGGCCGAACAGCCGCGGCGCCCCAGTCAGGGACCGCACCAGATGCGTGATCTCGGCCAGTTGTTCTTCCCGTACGACGGCCGGCACATAGGTGCCCTGCACGGTCTCCTCGTGACGGCCCTGCTCGTCCGGACCCGGGTGCAGCCGGTAGACGGCCCACACGCTGCCGTGCGTCGACCACACCAGGTGCCCGGCGACGTGACGGATCGGTACCCTCACCGCGCACCCCCTTGCCCGGCGAGCGCGAGCAGCTGCTGCACACCCGACACCGGCCGTACCGGCTGAGCGGCGACGGCCGCCGGGCGATGGCCCGGCCGCGACCGTTCCGCCGCCCGGCGCGGCGTACGTTCGGCGACGGCTCGCGGCCGCTCAGCCGAAGTGACAGGCGCGGCCGGGGCGATGCCCTCGATGACGAAGCCACCAGTCAGGGGGCGAGCGGCGTGATCGCGGGCCGCGCGGCCGCCGATCCGGCCTCCCCGCGGCTGCCAGAACAGCAGCAGCCAGCCCAGAGCGGCCGGGAGCGGGGCGCGTCCCTTGATCTTCGGACGGCGCACCGCCCATATGCCCAGCAGCCAGGCGGCGGGCGGGACCGGCCCCATCCACGACCACAACGGAATCGTCTTAACCAAAACGAAACCGCCGCCGACGGCGAGGAGGATCTGCGCGGGCGTGAACGGACCGAGCGGGATACGCCAGTCGGCGATCTTGCCCAGCACCCACGGGTGACGGCGGGCCGCGGTGTAGAAGCGGCCCATCCGCACGGAGGCGGTAGCGTCGGCGCTCACAGCCAGCTCCCGACGCCTGCGGAGTGGTCACGGGCGGCCGGAGGCCCGTCCCGCACGATGCCCGGAACGGCGGGCGCCGACTTCGACGGATTCTTGACCTCGTCCTCGAACATGTCGGCAAGGTCATTGCGCGAGTTGTACAGGCCGAGCGCGATCACCATCAGGATCAGCGCGCCGATCCCGGCCTTCAACGAAAACTTCTGGATCATGATGACGACGACGAGCACGAGCAGACCGGCCTGTAGCCCCTTCGTCGCCCAGTTCTCGAACATCGTGATCCACGAGTCGCCAAGGTCGCCAAGCTTCCCTGCGAGCAGCACACCGGTCATGACCGGGCACCTCCCGCCTGCGCGGTACCGGACTCCAGCCCGGCGACTTCCCAGCGGCCCGAGCGAGCCTTGAGCGTCAGCTCGTACGTCAGCGGCCACCGCCCCGCACTATCGCGGGCCTCGACTTCGGCCATCACCCGCACCCGGGTCCCGTCCGCCGGGACGGACTCGGCGGCCGCCTCCTGGTCGGCGGCAAGGATCTGCTGGACCGTGACCGTCTGGTACGGGGCGGGGGAGACGGGCGACAGACTCACCCCGGGTGCGAGGTAGCGGTCGACCTCACCGGCTCCCGCCAGATAAGCGGAGAGGAACTCTCCAGCCGCGGACGACACCGCGCTGTCTGCCGGGACGGTCACCGTGTACGGCGACTGAGCCCCCTCGGCGCGGGCCGGGCCGGCCACCACCCCAGGTGCACCGGACACGGTGAACGAGGCACCGCCCGAGTCAGCGACGACCGGCACCGCGAAATAGCGCACCGAGCCATCGGCGTACTGCGCAGCCACCGTCACCGACCACGCCGTGCCGGCCTGCTGCGCACTGCGCACCGCCACGACCGACTCCGGATCGGGCTGCGCATCCGACGAATCAGGAAGATCAACATCCGGGCCCATCGACTGCGCAAGCCGGGCCTGCGCAGTGCTCTCGGCCCCTGCGCGGCTGCGCAGCCACGCGTCGAGGAACACCGTGGCGTACCCGGACGGATTGGCCGACACGGTCGTCTTCACGGTGGTCGGCTTCGTCGCGGGGGCGACACGGACCACGGTCGCGGGCGTGGCCACGGCGACGGCCAGCGCAATGGGGCCGGCCGCGACCGCAGCCCACACGCCCAGGCGGCCCAGGCGTACCCGGCGCCGCATCTGCCGCAGCCGAGCCCCCGCAGCAGCGGTCGGAGGAGCAGCGTGCTCCTCCGCTGCCTGCTTGGCAGGAGACATTCCAAACTCCCAGGTCAGAGCGAGTTGTTGCTTCTGACCCGAGATAACCCGTAGACCCCGACCCGACCACCGACCACGAAGGCCCGACCACGATCACGAAGGGGACACAAACCCGTGGTCGGGGCCATGGTCGCCCCGACCACAGACCCGACCACGACATTTCGCACCCCCACGGAGCTCCGCTCCGGTACACCGGAGCACACGGTGCTCGGCGCGGTCGGCTCCTGCTGCGTAACGCGCGGCGAAGACCGCGGACGGGCAGTCACCGGACTCCCGCGCCGGGGGACTGCGCAACGGCAGGCGGACGAGCAGCCGGCTCCCGAGGACCTCGAGCGAGGCTGCGCACTCACACGCGCAAGTCGAGTGCGCACGATCCGCGACCCGGTACGCAACGCGTGCGCAGCGGCACGCGAGAGATTGCGCAGTCGGCAGCGCGCACCGAATGCGCAGCCTGATCAGAGCGTCGATCAACGCGGGGCCGCGGGACACAGTTGGCAGCCGAACCGCCGAAGCGGGCGGTCTCAATCTGTGCCGGAATCTCCGAGGAAGGCGTCGCGGATCGCGCCAGCCACCACACGGAACGTTCCGGAGAACGCTCCGCCGATCGCGGCCAGGCCGGCCTTCTTCGCGAAGTCCTTCCGCTCCCCGTCCTTGTCCCTGGCCTTCCGTGCGGGCTGCGCCGGACGCCCGCCGGCCACCGCGCCGGACGGATCCGAGCTGGGGGTGCCCTGCTCGTTACTCACGTGCTCCTCCAAGAGCTGTATCGGATCGGAAAGGCTCGCCGTACCTGACCGGGACGGCGATGAGGACGATGGAGAACCCAGGGGTTAGCGCCGCAACTTGACGTATCGACGGGTTCAGCAGGTCCGCGCCAGGACGAACGCGACGCTGGGCGTGAGCCCTCGACCCACGACTCGCCCGTGTCCGCTTCCGCCGGTTCCGGAGCTGTCGCTCGGCGCCCCGACGGCCGGGCACGCAAAAGCCCCTGCCGATGTGGCAGGGGCTCGCGTTGGGGCTATGAGATCAGACCCGCACCCTCCATTCAATGGCGAGCCACATCAAGTCCCGTAGGCAGATGATGCGGCGGTG
Organism: Streptomyces malaysiensis subsp. samsunensis; assembly: GCF_024519315.1. Lineage (GTDB taxonomy): Bacteria > Actinomycetota > Actinomycetes > Streptomycetales > Streptomycetaceae > Streptomyces > Streptomyces malaysiensis. The sequence continues at coordinate 85,601 of NZ_JANIIC010000048.1, forward strand.
CACCGGCTCGGGGCACCCGCGCTCAACAGCAAGCCTCCTCTGACTCCGAGCGCCCTGCGCCGTGCAAATAGGACGTGGCCGACGGGCTGGTCGGGCCCGACCACGCGCCCGACCATGGCAGCCCAGCGTTCATGTTGCCGGATCGTGATCGGTGGTCGGGGGTTGTGGCCGCCGCCCTGGTCGGCGTTGACGGGTGAGCTGCCTGCATGGATCTCACGCACGTCCCCTCAGCCGCAGGCAACGGGCGTCTCGCTCACGCGAGCGGTGGGGGACGCCCCGGCTGCCGCGCACACAGCGCACTTGCGGACGCGCGATGACCGGAGCACGGATTCGTCGCGGTTCGATGGCCGGGGACCAGTTCACGCAGATCGCCAACGGCCTGTTTCGCGACAACCGCCTCAGTTACAAGGCGAAAGGCATCTTCGGATACATCAGCACCCATCAGGACGGCTGGCAGGTGACCGTCGCTGGCATGGTCCGCTCCGGACCCGATGGACGGGACGCGGTCCGCACCGGACTGAAGGAACTGGAGACCCACGGCTACCTGATACGCGAACGCCTGCGCCGTACGAACGGCACCCTCGGCGAGATCGTCTACTCCATCACCGACCACCCCACCTTCGTCGACGCCCTCATGGCGGACGCCGCCACAGCGCTCCACGCGCCGTCGGCGCCCAAGGACCGCCAGGGCGATCACGGCAGGGGCATCCGCCGCGGCGTGATGGCCGGGGACCAGTTCACGCAGATCGCCAACGGGTTGTTCCGCGACGAGCGCATGTCCTTCAAGTCGAAGGGCTTGTTCGGACTGATCAGCACCCATCGCGAGGGCTGGCACATGACGGTCGCAGACCTGGCCCGGCGGGGTCGCGAGGGCGTGGACGCGGTGACGGCTGGGCTGGAGGAGCTCGAGCGCTACGGCTTCCTACAGCGAGACCGCGACCGAAATCCCGACGGCACCCTCGGCTCGGCCACGTACTTCATCACCGACCTGCCTGCCCTGCAAAACTCCAGGTCACAACCAGAGTCGGGAAATCCAGGACTGGAAAACCCTACGTTGGCTGACCGCCCCACAAAGAACACCATCAGTAAGAAGACCAACAAGCAGAAGACCAGGTCCGTCCCTCCGTGCGCCCGCCGCCAGCGCACGGGCGGCCGCCCGGCTGTGCCTGCGCAACGGACGGTCGCACCGGCGCCACAGGATCTGGATCCGGGCACCCGGCTGCTGCTGTCGATCGGGTCGGCCCATCCCGACCTGCTGCTGCAGGAGAAGGCCTTGTACGACCAGGGCCAGGTCATGACCGCGATGCTCGACGCCGGCTGGAGCTCCGAGCAGTTGCGCCACGTCATAACCAGCCGCCCCCTGCCGAGCAGGATCCGCACCTCTGTCGACGCGATCGTCGCCGCCCGACTGCGCTCCGCTCAGCTCTACCCGCCTCCCGCTGCCGACGTCGACGACGTTGACCCGGGCGAGGCCTCGTGGACGACGCAGCCCTCCACAACATCGCCCGCCGCCGCCCGCACGGTCGACCAGGCGCTCACCTACCGGGCCCTCGTCGAATGCTCGGGCTGCGGCAGGCCCGGCACCGCCCCCGGTGAAGACCTCTGCCCGGCCTGCCTCGACTGGCCACTGTGCCGCGCCTGCCCAGGCCCGACCCCCCGTCGCGCTCACCCCGATGGCGACGGCCGCTGCTCCACCTGCCACTCCGCCCTAACCGTGACCGACCTTCTGGAAGCGAGCACTTCATGACGGACACGCTCCACACACCCCGGACGGCACCCCAGCAGCCTCTGCGTCCCTTCGCCCGCGATCCGCGACGGTGGGAGAAAGAACGATCCCGCGCGCTGCTGACCGGCCACGTCTGCGGCGACACCACGTGCACCGGCACGTGCAAGCCCACGCTCGTGCACGAGCGCACCGGATGGGGCTGGCTGACTTGGACCGTGCCCGGCGACGGCACCCTGCCCAGCCTCCCTCAGCAGATCGGGGTGCTCACTCCGGACGCGACGTTGACGCAACGGCTCGCCGTGCGCTGGCTGACCCGGCGCCCCGCCCACCGCATCGCCCTGACCGCCACAAGCCCCTCATCCCTACGGTTCTCCGCGGCCCTCGTGGGCATCATCAGCCTCTTCGCCGCCCTGTTCGCCCTCAGCCATGACATCCCCGCCGGCGTCGTGCTGCCGGCGATGCTGCTCGCCCCGCTGCTCACCGAAGACCTGCCCGACCGGCTCGACGGCCGGGCCCGCGACTACGTCCGCAGCGTCGAAGGGGACGAAGCCTGCCAGTACCTCCAGCGGCTCGCCGCCCTCCACACCTACATCGTCCAGACCGCCGCCGGCAGCGACTGCCACGAACTGCGGAGCTCGGCCGAGATCGGCCAGCACCTGCTGTGGGATGCCGCCGACCTGCTCCAGAACCAGGACACCCGCTCGGCCTCGCCCCGCCTCATCGACCGGGAACGGCTGATGGTCCATCTCGCCGACCAAGTCGCCCAGACCGTGGAGCGCACCCGCCCCGAGTCGGCTTCCCACGAGGCCGACCAGCCCTGCGGCGGCGAAGGCACGTTGGGCCCGCTCCCGCACGGCTTCGAACCAGCGGCGGGGCCAACACCTTCGCCCACACCCGACACTTCACCGCTGAAGGGATACCGACCCATGACGCAGACCCAGCCCGACGACGCAGTCCGCACCACGGACGTCTATCTGCTCTTCGCGCACGAGCCGTACTACCCCAGCGATGGTGCCCAGGAGATCAACACCACCGTGGTCGCCGCCGCATCCCTGCTCCACCCCCAGGTACAACAGCCCGACGGCGCCCGGATCCACGACCGACTCACCCAGGGGCGCAAACCGGGTGAAATCATCCCCCTGTCCACTCTCACCCATGAACTGGGCGGCGGCGCCGACTGGCCGACGGTCGGCGACTGGGAGAAGGTCACGACCGACCTCTTGCAACTCGTCCACGCCAGGGAGTGCGACGCTCTCAGCCTCGGCCTGCCCGAGATCGGGCGTGCCCTCGTCTGCGCCGGCCCGGACAGCCACGTGCGCGCCTTCGATGCCGCCGCCGACGAGTTCATCACCTACGGGCCGCAGGAGCGCGCTGCTGTCCTGGCCGAGGTGGACAGGTTCCTCGCTTGTCTCGTCGCCGAACAGGAGATCTGGCCGGGCGATGGTCTGCTTCCCCCGCTCTTCCGCCAGGCGTAACACCACCACCCCTTTGGTGCGGCAGCGGCCGGCGACCGCAAGGCCGCTGTCAGAGCCGGTTCAAAAGCTGGTCGCCGCCGCTCCGCGTCATCGGCATCCTCAAGGAGACGCTGTCCATGTTCCCCACCACCGGACCCGAGGGGCCCCTCACAGCAACAGGGGTGGAAGCGGTCCGCGTGGCGCGCTCGGAGGTACGGCTCCGGCCCGCGGCCGAGGACCCGCTCCAGGACGCGCAATCGCTGGGCGCCTCGCTCGGCGTGTCCACGGCCGGTGCTGCGCAAAGCGCGCAGCACCGGTTCGACGAGGCCCTCGCCGCCGGACGCGGCCGGACGGTCGTGCGCCACCTCCGCCACGCTCTTGGCCATGCCGAGGAAACTGCCCGCGGTGATGACGGGCGAGTCGTGGATGCGGTCGTCGTCCCGTTCGACAGCCTCCGCAAGCGCGTGGACGAGAGCCACGAGTCGGCCGGATCGTTCAGCGGTCCGCCGCTCAAGGCGTAGCGAACCGGCCCCAACAGCACGGCGCCCCAGGCCAAAGCCTGGGGCGCCGGATTCGTTCCCGCTCCTGCCCGACGGCAGGGGAGGAGTTGAGGCCTGTGGAGGCGGGTATCTGGTGGGTCGAATGATCACGGTGGTGAGCAGCGAGGTCACAGATTGGTCCACGGACGGGGCCCGCCCCCGGTCAACGGCACCCACACCGACCCGGACGGACCACGCTCCTCGATGTCCTCCAGGACGACGGCTCCCAGCTGTACCTCGCGTGCAAGGGCTGCGACGAGCGGATGCTGAGCGACCATCGCCTGCAGATCGCTGATTCGATCGCCCAGTCGGGCCCGGGAGGCGCCGGTGAGTACGAAGAGCACGCGAGGGAAGACCGGATACCAGCGGAGCCACGCCGGGCCGGTGGAGGCCGGCCTGCGTCGTCCGACGGGCTGCACCTCGTACTGGAACAATCTGGCGTACTCGATCAGCTTCACGGCCAGGCGCTCGCTGCTCATGGTGCTGCGATCGACCTCCACGAACGCGCGCAGCTTCCGCCGGTGTCCGCCGTCGACAACGGTGTAGTGCATGACGGCGTCGGCAACGAGCCGCTCGCCCTCACCGATGGGGTGAGCCACCTCAGGAGTCCAGTCCCACGGGCCATGCTCGTGCCCGAGCCGGCGGGCGTCTGCCGCAAACGGCAGGTGGGACCGTACGACGGTCAACGTGTGCGGGGTCTTCAGCGACGCTGCGGTCGTCGAGGTGATGGGGTACGGCGGACGCCCCCGAAGGATGGGGAGATCGCGGGTCAGCCGCGACCCCTCAGAGGTGAGGTACCAGGCGTGCGTACGAGACCGGTCCGAGTCCGGCAACGGAGTGAGGTCGACGAAGCCCGTAGAACGCAGCTTGTTCAGCACGCGGGAGACCAGTTGGCGAGAGCTGTCCGGACGCAGCATCTGGCGCAACTGGCCGGTCGTGGCCATGCGGTGAAGGGCGAGCGCGGTCAGGACCTGCAAGCGCAGCGGTTCGGCGGGGCTGGGGGCCAACTCGGCGGCCGCAGCACCTGATGTGGGACGGGGCATGGAGAAGAGGAGACCCTCAGCCCCCGACCCAAGCCCCGACCATGAGACCCGGACCAAGGTCACAACGCAAGAACACTCGCGTGGTCGGGGCCATGGTCGGGGTCCCACGGCCCCGACCACGCGAGTAGCCAGAAGATCAGGAGTACGCGCGGTCGCGCGAACAGGTGCTGGAGATAAGCGATGGCCGGTCCGCAGCAGCAGGTGCTGCTGCGGGGCGTGGTGGCGAACCACGCCATGCCGGCCATCGTGCGACACCCGGCCCGCAAGGGACCAACTCCCAAAACCGGGGGCCGCGTTCATGGGGCGGCGCGCGGAGGTCCGCTCACCGCCGGGTATTACTTCCTGGACCGCTGGGCGGCCTGCTCGAGGATGCGCCGGCGCGTCCACCGCCGACGCCCGTTCTGACGCCCGGCATTCTCGGCAACCCCGTCCGTGATCTTCAGCAGCGGAAGATTGCCCTGGGACAAACTGCTGGAGAAGGAGCCGACGCTCTTGTACCCCAGCAAGGCGGCCGCCTGGCTCGCCCCCAGAAGCTCGTCGGGATCGCCGTCGATGGGAACCTCGGGCAGGGGCGGTGCCTCCTTGACGCCGGCCCGTCTTCCGCGGCCGGGCCGGGTGGCCGTCCACGCCTGCAGGGTCTGCACCTTCCAGAGCTGCCGGCGGTAAGGGTTCTCGGCCGTGCCCTTCTCCTCGACGACGTCCGGTTCGGGGAAGTAACCGGGATGGTCGCGCACGAAGGTGGTGACCTGGTTGGAGTTCTTGTAGCCGAGGTACCTCGAGGCTTCCGCGGCGTTCAGCAGCGTCTCCGGGTCGAGGGAGGGCGGTGCGTGTTCAGCGAGCCGTGCCGGCGCCCGGTGGGCGAACCACTCCGTGACCTTCGCGTGGTCCCACAGGCGGGCCCGGCCGCGCTTGTCGACAGGCTCGGGGAACGGCTTGCCGGCTGTGTTCTCCGTGCGCTCGGTGTAGAACTGGCTGATCCGTGCGGACGTCAGACCGTGTTCAGCCGCGATCTCGGCAGCGTCGGCCAGGCGAGGCTCACGGCGCGAGGTCATGGCAGAACCGTCCGTTCTGTCAGCAGTGCGCCGGCCAGCCCGGCTCACAAAGCAAATAATGGCAGAAGTTTCGGAGGGGGGTCCAGCCCGCGGCTCAAGGTTTTTCGTCGGCGCCCGCGCTCACGACTCCCGGCCTACTCCTCGGGGATCAAGCAGACACCGCGGCGCGCGGCGGCCTCGGCCATCTCCGCGTACGCCATGGCGGCCGGTGTCATCTCCCACTCGACCAGGGCCAGCAGCAGGACCACCTCGTCGCGGTCCTGCGAGGCATCGCAGGGCATACCGGCGGTGTCCGCGGCGAACATCAGATCCGCGGTGGCCAGTCCGCCGAGCCGCGCTGCCACATCCCGGTGCAGAATCTGCAGGCCCTGCTGGTACAGATCGTTCGCCTCACTCAGGAGCAGCACCAGGTCCTCGCCCTGGCTGGCCGGTGCCGCCGCAGCGAGGTCGAGGATGCGCGGGGTCGTCGTCATCATGAGCAGTATCCCTCCGTAAGGGGGGCGGCGTGGTGGTCAGCTGCAGCCATCGCAGCCGGCGGCGCTGTGCAGGAGCTCGCCCGGGCCGGTGCGGGCCTTGGAGTCCCACGTGGGTGGCTTGCGCAAGGCGGCGTGGACGTCGCGCTCCATCCGCTCGAAGTCCTCGGTCTCCTCAACCTCGACGCCAGGGTCCGGGGCGTCGCGTCGGTGCGACAGCGCGATGAGCTCGGCCATGGTGATGTTCGGGTTGAACGGCACCTGGCGGACGCGTTCGACCAGCGCGCACAGTTCGGCCAGCCGCGGGCGGCGCCCGGCGGTCAGCAGCAGATCGCGGTGGTTGGCCAGGGTGCATGCCGAGCACGAGCAGCGACTGGAACCACACCGGTCCTTGGCACCGGGGTAGGAGTCGTAGCACCAGTGGTAGGGCAGCCCCGCGCCGATCGTGCGTTCCCAGACCTCCTCGGTGGTCACCTGGTGGGCGGGCAACCATTCGTCGACGACCCGGGCCGAGTTGTCGGTCGTACGGCGCCACATCTCCCGGTTGCGGCGGTCCGGGCTCTCCTCGGCTCGCATCCCGAGCACGTTGGCGAACATCAGCGGGCCATCCGTCTCCTTCCTGAGCGCGCGGACCTGCGGGGTGAACGCCTGGTACACCATCCGCGTCTTCCACGGGCCCGTGCAGGTGCGGGCTCGGCCGAGCCAGGGCCAGTCGCCTCGTTCCGCGATGAAGGTCAGCAGGTCGAACGGCACCCGTTCACCGGCGACTTCACGGCTGCGCCGGACCTCGATATGGCGCTCGGGCGGCACGCCGAGGGCCTGGCTGTGCTGTGCGGCGAGTTCGCTGGCACTCGGCCAGCGAACTCCGTCCACGGTGACGGAGGGCCACTCCATCGGGCCCAGACTCGCGTGGGCGGTCCAGACGCGGTCGGCGACACCGGCCTGGCGGGCAGCGTCCATCGCGATCACGCCGGCCACTACTCCGTCCTTCCCGCCGGACAGGTTGATGACAATGCGGTGCCGGGTCGCGGCGAATTCGACCGGGTCGGCGTACAAGGGGTTGGGGTGTGACATGGTTCCTCCTTCCTGGTAGGAGGGTTAGCGGGCGTCCCCGACGGGCCCGGTCTGGTGGGGCTGGGAAGCGGTGAAGTAGGTGCACTGGGCCTCGGGCGGACGGGCTTTGCAGTGCCAGCAGGGCCGTGCCTCGGGGTAGGCACGTATGTGGTGGTGGCATTGGTGTCCGGCGTACGAGCCGCTGGTGCGCAGGTGGGTGAGGAGGATGAGGTCGAAACGCGCGAGGGGAGCCCAGCCGGTGACGCCTCGTTGGGGGTGCGGGTACTCGGTGTCTCCCCCGGCGATGACGACGCTGCTGATCGACACGAGCAACTTGTTCTGGGCGGTGTCGACGGCGTGGATGCTGTATCGGGTTCGGTTCCCGGGCCGCGTCGACCAGGGGGCGGTGTCCTTGGGGCCGTGTGCGTGGCCGATCACGGGAAGACCTTCGAGTTGGTGCACTGAGAGGGTCGGGGGCGGATTCCAAAGGGAGCGCATGGGTTTCTTCCTGACGGAGTACGGGGCAATGTGCGGTGAGACGGGCGACCGCGCGGTTCAAACTGCGCGGCTGAACAGCTCTCAGATCGCCAGCGGTTCGGGGTCGGGCTGCTTGGGATAGGGCCGTTGGGCGGGGAGGCCGAGCTTGATCTGCTCGCGCTCGCGTCGGCTTCGGCCCAGCCGCCATACGTAGCGGTGCGCGCCGCGGTGCCTCACGTTGCGGGCGCCGACCGCGATCAGGGCCTCCCGGAGCCAGACGGCCGGGTTGCACCCGGCCCGCGGAACCGGAGCTCCGAGCGCGATGAGCTGGGCTTCGGCGTACTGGTGGCCCTGCTCCTGGCGGCGGATCTTCTGCGCCGTGCGGTCGTGGAAGACGGTGCCGTCCGGTAGGAGCTTCACCGTCCGGGCGGTGGCCCGGCTGGCGTAGACCGCGTTCGTGGCTGCGTAGATTGTGCCGATGTGCCCAGGCATGACTAGACGTCCCGAGGCGGTCCGGCGCGGGACAGGGTCCGCGAACGAGACGACTCCTTGTACACCACTGGCGAGCAGGCGTTTTAGGCAGTTCGCGAGGAACCACGACTCCGAATTTGCCGGGCACTCAT
>NZ_JANIIC010000049.1 GCF_024519315.1 Streptomyces malaysiensis subsp. samsunensis
CCGGCGCCCGCCGCGCGGCCGGGGGACGTCGCCGCGGGCTATGCCGAGGCGCGGCGCTGTCTGGCCGCCCTGCGGGTGCTGGACCGGGCCGGACAGGGCGCCGCCGCCGAGGACTTCGGCTTCCTCGGTCTGCTGCTGGCCGGTACCCGCGAGGGCGCCCCGGCCGGCACCGGCGTCCAGGACTTCGTGCACCGCACCGTGGGCGCGGTCATCGACTACGACGAGCGGCGCGGCACCGAACTGATCCGCACGCTCGACGCGTACTTCGCCGGTGGGATGAGTCCGGCCCGTACGAAGGACGCCCTCCACGTGCACGTCAACACGGTGGCGCAGCGGCTGGAGCGGATCGGGCGGCTGCTCGGCCCCGACTGGCAGTCGCCCGCCCGCTCCCTGGAGATCCAGCTCGCCCTGCGGCTGCACCGACTGGCCTCGACCGTAGGCTATTGAGCCGAGGCCGAACGGGCCTTGCGCCCCGCTCCCTCCGACGCCGGACGCGGGGAGGGGGCCGAGGTCGGTTCCACGGCGGCCAGATCGCGGTCCCGGGTCTCCTTGGCGACGCCCACGGCCACCAGGGTGAGCAGGGCCGCCGCGATCACATAGAGGGCGATCGGGGTGGCGCTGTCGTAGTCGGCCAGGAGCGCGGTGGCGATCAGCGGGGCGGGCGCACCGGCCGCGACGGACGAGAACTGCGCACCGATCGACGCCCCCGAATACCGCATCCGGGTCGCGAACATCTCGGAGAAGAACGCCGCCTGGGGCGCGTACATCGCCCCGTGGAAGATCAGCCCGACCGTCACGGCGAGCAGCAGGGCCGGGAAGCCCTTGGTGTCGATGAGGAGGAAGAAGGGGAAGGCCCACGCGCCCACACCCGCCGCGCCCAGGAGATACACCGGGCGGCGCCCGATCCGGTCCGACAGCGCGCCCCAGGCCGGGATGACCGCGAAGTGCACGGCCGAGGCGATCAGTACGGCGTTGAGCGCGGTCTGCTTGCCGAGGCCCACATGGTCGGAGGTCGCGTAGACGAGGACGAAGGCGGTGATGACGTAGTAGCCGATGTTCTCGGCCATCCGCGCGCCCATGGCGATCAGCACATCCCGCCAGTGGTGGCGCAGGACCGCCACCAGCGGCATCTTCTCGGCGGCGTCCGCGCCGCCGTCCGTGGCCGCCTTACGGGCCTCGGCCCGGGCCAGCGCCGCCTTGAACACCGGCGATTCATCGACAGAGAGACGAATCCACAAGCCGACCACCACCAGCACGCCCGAGAGCAGGAACGGCACCCGCCATCCCCATGACTCGAAGGCGCTGTCGGAGAGCAGGGCGGTCAGCGCGGAGAGCACCCCGGTGGCCAGCAGCTGCCCCGCCGGGGCGCCGGTCTGCGGCCAGGACGCCCAGAACCCGCGCCGCCGCGCGTCCCCGTGCTCCGACACCAGCAGCACCGCCCCGCCCCATTCGCCGCCCAGCGCGAACCCCTGGAGCAGACGCAGCGCGGTGAGCAGTACGGGTGCCGCCGAACCGACCGTGGCGTGGGTGGGCAGCAGCCCGATGGCGCAGGTCGCGCCGCCCATCATCAGCAGACTCAGGATCAGCAGCTTCTTACGGCCGAGCCGGTCGCCGTAGTGGCCGAAGACCAGGGCGCCGACCGGCCGGGCGGCGAAGCCGACCGCGTACGTCAGGAACGAGAGCAGCGTGCCGACGAGCGGATCGGAGTCCGGGAAGAAGAGCTTGTTGAAGACGAGCGCGGCGGCCGAGCCGTAGAGGAAGAAGTCGTACCACTCGATGGTGGTGCCGATGAGGCTCGCGGCGACGATACGGCGCAGCGAACCGGGTGGGGTCGGGGGAGCGGAGGCCGGGGAATCCGGGGTGGGCATGGGTCACCACTTCCGAGCGGGGTGCGGGGACGGTTTTGTGTTGCCACACCGTAGAAATGCGCTCTTCGGCTCGGATATGTAGGCGGGCGACATACTTCGCCCGGCCACTGTGGTGAGGTGCCTCGCCCGGACCCTCGCCCCGGCGCCTCCACATCGGACCGCCCGGACGACGTCCTCCGGCCCGCGCTCCCGGAGAGCAGGCGCTCCCGGAGCAGGAGGCGCTCCCGGAGAGCAGGCGCTCCCGGACCCCGCCTAGTCGGCGCGCCCCGCGCGCGGCCGCCGCACCTTGCCGAGCTGGAGCATGGCGGCGTTGAGCTGCTCCGCGGTGAGCGAGGGGGCAGGGAGCGGATGGGACCCCTCGGGGCGCAACCCGTCCAGCAGCAGGAACAGATAGCGGCGCCAGGCCAGCGGCGCGGCGACCGTCGAGCCGGGGACCGCGCGGCCGAGTGCGGCCAGCATGAACTGAAGGTCCTCCGCGGTGGCGTCCTTCCGGACCGCGCCCTGTTCCTGGGCGCGGCGCAGGAGGACGTCGAGTGTCTTCGCGTTCTCCTTACGGAGCGCGTCGAGCGAGGGGACGCCCTGTATACCGGTGGTCATCAGATCGTTGGTGCCCCGGTCGGCGGCGAGCAGCCCGAAGATGCGCTCAAGATAGGCCGTCAGACCGACCCAGGCGTCGACCGCCGAGCGGGCCTCCTCCGCTGCCCGCAGAATGTCCCGAAGGGAATCGCCGAAAACCGCCTCGATGAGTTCCGCCCGGCCGGCGAACCGCCGGTAGAGGGTGGCGCTGCCGACTCCGGCCCGACGGGCGATGTCGTCGAGCGGGGCGTCCACCCCCTGATCCGTGTAGATCTCCCGGGCGGCGGTTATCAGCATCTCGCGATTGCGCCGCGCGTCTCGGCGCAATGGTGTCTCTTTCTCCACACGGCTGCCCATGGCCCGCAACCCTAACACTAACCGGGGGAATCTCTCCGGTTAGGTGTTAAGATCATCGACAGAACGGGGAACGATCCCCGGTTCTGGCTTCGGGGGAAGCCGTCAACCGACTGAGGGGATCACATGCCCCAGGATCTGTCCGCGCTCGGCGCGGATTTCGTCGTCAACCCGTATCCGGTCTATGCGCGACTGCGGGAACGGGGCCCGGTCCACCGGGTGCGCACGGACGCCTCCGGTGTGTTCTGGCTCGTCGTCGGCCATGAAGAGGCCCGCGCCGCGCTGACCGATCCCCGGCTGAGCAATGACGTACGTCACTCGGCCGCGTGGCAGGACGACGGCGGCAATGCCATCGGACGGAACATGGTGCAGACCGACCCGCCGCACCACACCCGGCTGCGGGGGCTGGTGGCCCGCACGTTCACCCCGGGGCGGATCGAGGCCCTGCGCCCCCGCGTCCAGCGGATCGCGGACGAACTCCTGGACGCCATGGTCCCGCTGGGCCGCGCGGATCTCGTCGAGGACTACGCGCTGCCGCTGCCCCTGGCCGTCATCTGCGAGCTGCTGGGTGTGCCGGAGACGGACCGTAAGGCGTTCCACGACTGGTATCTGGAGAGCACCGACCTGACCTGCCCGGAGACCGCAGGTGCCGCCGCCCAGGCCCTGACGGGCTACTTCGCGGAGCTCATCGAGTCCAAGCGCAGGGCCCCAGGCGACGAGCTGCTCAGCGCCCTGGTCCGCACGATGGAGGGGGACGGCGACGCGCTCTCCGCCGAGGAGATGCTCGGCATGACGTTCGTGCTGCTGGTCGCCGGCTACGAGACCTCCGCCAACCTGATCTCCAGCGGCACCCTCGCCCTGCTCCGCCACCCCGGGCAACTGGCCGCGCTGCGCGCCGACTGGTCGCTGCTGGAGGGCGCGATCGAGGAGATGCTGCGCTACGACGGCCCGGTGGAGAGCGCCGCGTTCCGTTTCACCCGGGAGCCGGTGGAGATCGCCGGTACGGCCATCGCGGCCGGGGAGCCGGTCGCGGTCGCCCTGGCCGCCGGGTCGCGTGACCCCCGGCGCTTCGCCGAGCCGGACCGTTTCGACATCCGGCGCTCGTCGCGCGGCCATCTCGCCTTCGGGCACGGCGTGCACCATTGCCTGGGCGCCCCGTTGGCCCGGCTCGAAGGGGCCGTCGCCTTCCGGGCCCTGCTGGAGCGCTGCCCCGATCTCGCCCTGGACGGCGATCCGGCCGAACTCGCCTGGCGGCCCAGCCTGATGCTGCGCGGCCTGCGGCGCCTGCCGGTACGTTTCTCCACCGCCCCGGACGCCTGAGTTCCCGCCCACGGGACGTGCGCCCTGGCCGGCCGCGGCCGTGCACGCCCGCCGGACCCCGGCAACCTGATGGACCCCTGCAACCCGGCGGACTCCGGCAACCTGATGGACCCCGGCAACCCGACGGACTCGACGGACCGCGGTGGCCGACCACCGCGGTCCGTGGGGCAGGGCGGTCAGCGTGGTTCCGGAATCATCCGCAGGGGACCGGCGGTGAGGCTCATCTGCGGCCTTGGCCGGATCTTCGTCCCCGGAATCGGGCGCATCCGCCAGCGGCCCGCGATCGCGGCCAGGGCCAGCGTCGCCTCCGTCATACCGAAGACGTCGCCGATGCACTTGCGGCTGCCGCCGCCGAACGGCAGATATGAGTTCCGTGCCACGTCCTTGGCACGCTCGGGGAGCCAGCGGTCGGGGTCGAAGGACTCCGGGTCGGGGAACAGCGCGGGATCGCGGTGCATCACATACGGGCTGATCAGCACGTCCGACGCGGGGGGCAGCCGCCGCCCGCCGAGCTCGGTGGCCTCGGTGGTGGTCCGGGTGAAGAGCCAGGCGGGCGGGAAGAGCCGCAGCGCCTCGCTGAACACCCGCTGGGTGTGGGCGAGCCGGGGGACGTCGGCGTAGACCGGGGCCCGCCCGCCCAGCACCTCGTCCACCTCGGCGTGCAGCGCGGCCTCGGCCCGGGGGTTGCGGCCGAGCAGGAACCAGGTCCAGGTCAGCGCGGAGGCGGTGGTCTCGATCCCGGCCAGCAGCAGGGTCATGACCTGGTCGTGGATCTCCTGGTCCGACATCGTGCCGCCGGTCTCGTCGTCCTGTGCGGCGAAGAGGGCGGAGAGCACATCGCCGCGGTCGCCGTCGTCCGCCGCCTTGTAGTCGTCGATCATGCGGTCGATGAGCTGGTTGAGCCGGCGGAGCGCGTCGTCGAAGCGCCGGTTCGCCGCGAGCGGAAGCCTGGCCAGCAGCCCGGTGGGGTCGATCGCCTGCCGGTAGGCGCCCTCCACGACGATGGGCAGACAGTGCTGGATCTCGGCCACGGCGTGCGGCGCCATATCGGTCGAGAAGAGCGCACGGGCCGTCACCCGCGCGGTGAGCGCGAGCATCTCATGGCTGACGTCGATGGGCCGCCGCGCCGACCACGCCGTCGACTCGGCCGCGCACGCCTCCTCCATCACCTCGGCGTACTTGGCGATCCGGGCGGCCTGGAAGGCGGGCTGCACCAGTCGGCGCTGCCGGCGGTGGTCCGCCCAGTCGGAGGTGATCAGGCCGTTGCCCAGGATGGGCTTCGCCTTCTCCTTCACCGGTCCGCCGGTGTCGTAGATCCGCGCGTTCACCAGCACCTGCTGGACCAGCTCCGGATGACAGGGCAGAAAGACGGGCCGGGGCCCCAGCCGGAGCTCGACCAGATCGCCGTGGGCGGGCAGGGAGGCCAGGAACTGAAGCGGCTTGCGGCCCATGAGCAGGGCATGGCCGGCCAGCGGAAGCCCGCCGGGGGCGAGGGCGTGCCGCCAGTGGCGCGTCGCCGGGTGCTGCGCGGTCCTCATGCGGAAGATGTCCTTCATTCGCGAGGTGGGGTACGGAAGGTACGGGGCGTCCGGTCCGGGGCGGCCCCCGGACCGGACGGTGTCAGCGCGGCTCGCACACCATGGGCAGCGGGCCGGGTTCGAGCGTCGCCTTCGGCTCGGGGCGCAAGGTGGTCCCGGGCACCGGGCGAAGACGCCACCGGCTCGCGATCGTCGCCACGATGAGGGCGGTCTCGGTCAGCGCCAGGACGTCCCCGATGCACTTGTGGCTGCCCGCGCCGAACGGGAGCAGCGCCCCGCGCGGCACCTCCTCGGCGCGGTCGGGGAGCCAGCGCTCGGGGTCGAACCGCTCGGGGTCGGGGAACAGTTCGGGGTTGTGGTGCAGCGCCTGGGCGCTGTAGAGGATCATCGTGCCCGCCGGGATCGTCCGGCCGCCGAGTTCGGTCTCGGCCGCCGTGACCCGCATCGCCATCCAGGACGGCGGGTACAGCCGCAGCGACTCGGTGATGACCCCGCGGGTGTACTCCAGGGACGGCAGGTCCTCGAAGGTGGCGACGCGACCCTCGAGGACCTCGTCGATCTCGGCGTGCACCCGCTTCTCCACCTCCGGGTGGGCACCCAGGAGATGGAAGACGAAGGCGAGGGTGGAGGCGGTGGTCTCGCTCCCGGCGACCAGGAAGGTGACCACCTGGTCCAGGACCTCGCCGTCGTCCAATCCCCTCCCGGTCTCGGGGTGTTCGGCGCGCAGCAGCGTGGAGAGCAGATCGCCGTGGTCGGTGCCGGAGCGCCGCCGGTCGCGGATCATCTCGTCCACGATCTGCCGCAGCCGGGCGTTGGCCCGGTCGTAGCGCCGGTTGCCCGGCGTCGGGAGCTTCTCCATGATCCCCAAGGGCGCCATGGTGCGTTTGTAGATGCCGTCCGAGACGGTGCGCAGACAGTGGCGCGCCTCGTCGATCGTCGCCTCGTCGATCCCGGTGGAGAACAGGGTCCGCGCGGCGACCCGCATCAGCAGGGCGTGCATGGTGTCGCTGATGTCCAGGGTCCGCCCCGGCTCCCAGGAGCCGATCGCGGCGCGGGTGTCATCGGCGACCGCGGCGGTGTAGGCGGAGATCTTCGGGGTGTGGAACGCGGGCTGGATCATCCGCCGCTGGTGGCGGTGTTCCTCGCCCCGGGAGACCGAGAGGCTGTTCCCGAGCAACTGCCGCGCCTTGTCGAAGACCCCGCCCTTGTCGAACGTACGGGGGTTGAGCAGCACATGGCGCACCAGCTCCGGATGGCAGACCAGATAGGCGCGGCTGGGGCCCAGCCTGACCTCCACCAGATCGCCGTGGGCGGGCAGGGAGGCCAGGAACTGGAGCGGTTGGCGCCAGAGCGCCAGGGTGTGCCCCAGCAGCGGCACCGAGCCGGGCGCCGTGCCGGTGGTCCAGGAGCGCTCCGGCTGTGCGGAGCTCTTCGCGGGAGTCACGGTTCCCCGTTCCCTCACCGGATGCGGGAGTTGACGTCGTTGACGGCCGTCTTGTAGCGCTTGTTGCTGGTGGTCCAGACGAAGTTGCCGTAGATCAGATCGAGGAAGACGTCCTGCGTCAGCTGGTCGAACGCCTTGATGCACTCGATGTCCTCGATCATGTCGTCGAGGCGGGCCTGGAAGAACTCCTTGAACGCCGTCTCGTCGCTCACATCGCAGAGCCGGAAACAGTTGGTGATCTGTCCCAGGGAGACCTCGCGGTCATAGGAGTAGAAGTCGTTGACGATGGTGAGTCCGCGGGTGGTCATCCGTGCGGCCAGGCTTGTCTTGGCGTGTTCGGTGAACTCCGGATGCCGGTAGATCGGATACGACATCTTCATCCAGAAGTCGACACCGATGTCCGTGACCCGGAAACGGAAATACTGCTCCGGGGACGTGGTGCACAGCGCCGCCTTGATGGGCGAGTCGCGGAACATGTGGTCGCTGGTGACGAAGGCGCGCGCCGCCTCGTACGCGACCTCCGCGTCCCCGGGGCCGTAGTATTTCTCGCAGATCTTGCGCAGCTGGGGCAGGAAGAGATCGAAGTCGTGCAGCGCGGGATCCATGTCGTCCCATACGAAGGTCGCGCAGTTCAGGACGCAGACGGCCTTGAACGCCTCCATGTCCTTGATATGGCGGGGGCTCTGGGACCAGAGCACCACCCCCACATAGGAGATCCAGCGCTCATCGGAAACCGATTTGCCGAGGGGGGCCACCGCCGCGTTGCAGTCGTCTATGACCTCGCGCAGTTCGGCGTCGGTCAATTCGACTTTGGTGGGCCGGGTGACGACGTAGCGGTCGAACATCTCCTGGAAGCGTCGGGTGCACTCCTCCAGGTACGGGCGGACGCTGGTCCGGCTGATGTCCTGGGCCCCGGCCGTGGAAGGTCCGGTCGTCATGAGTTCCTCACAGTGGCCATGCGGGCGATCTGCTTGAGCGCGTGGACCGCGTCCGCGGTGAATGGGGCGTCGTCGAGGGCCCGCAGGGCCTGCGTCCGGCGGTCGTCGATCATCTGCTCGACGGCCTCCCGGGCGGTGGTGGCGGCGAAGATCTCCTGAACGGTCGCGGCGTCCCGCTCGTCCAGCAGCGGATTGCCGATGAGGCTGCGCAGCCGCGCCGCCTGGACGCTGTCGGAGCCGCGCAGGGCGAGCGCGATCAGGGTGGTGTTCTTCCCGGCCCGCAGATCGTCCAGCTGGGACTTGCCGGTCGACTCCGGATCGCCGTACACGCCCAGCAGATCGTCGCGCAGCTGGAACGCCTCGCCCAGTGGCAGGGCGTAGGCGCTGATCGCCTCCATGGCGTCCGGGCCGGCGCCCGCGATGGCGGCTCCGACGTGCAGCGGACGCTCGATGGTGTACTTGGCGGTCTTGTACCGGATGACGGTGAGGGTGGCCTCGATGTCGTCGGTCAGTTCCCCGGTGGCCTGGAGATCGAGGTACTGGC
Organism: Streptomyces malaysiensis subsp. samsunensis; assembly: GCF_024519315.1. GTDB lineage: Bacteria > Actinomycetota > Actinomycetes > Streptomycetales > Streptomycetaceae > Streptomyces > Streptomyces malaysiensis. The sequence goes on from NZ_JANIIC010000049.1 coordinate 8,583, forward strand.
CCAGCATCACCTCGGTGCGCATCTCCGACAGCAGCGGCAGTACGGCGTTGAATTGGGCGGGGGTGAGGCCGGCCGAGTGCAGGAGCTCGTCCGACCAGGTGAGTGCGAGGTCGCCGAGCAGCACCGCCCCGCCGACCCCGAACCGCTCGATCTGATCGGGCCTGCGGTCGGCGGCGCACAGCGCGGCCAGGGTGCGATGGATGGTCGGCCGGCCGCGGCGGGTGTCGCTGTCGTCCATGACATCGTCGTGAATCAGCGCGAAGGCGTGGAACATCTCCAGGCAGGCGGCCACCCGGAACACCGCCTCGGTGTCCTCCCCGTTGCCGACGGCCTGCCAGCCGGTGACACACAACAGGGGGCGTATGCGTTTTCCGCCGGACAGGAAATCCCGGAGCAGCCCGGAGAGATACGGCAGATGGTGTTGCGGTGTGGTGCGGGCCTTGGCCGCCAGAAAGTCTTCGAGTACGACGTCCACCGACTCACGGACGGTATCCGCATCCAAGCGGCCGGGGCTGAGCGTGGGTGTGGTCATGCGACTGACTCCTCCACGTCGAAATGTCGAAATCCGTTGATTAACGAGAAAAAACAGGAACGCGGAAACCCCTGCTTTGTATGGAAAAGATGGATTGCCGATCGTGCTGAGTACGGCACCATGAAGGCGGACGCAGGGCACTACCGCCGCCCCATGGCCGAAGTGCCGAACGCGCCGCGATGGGCGCGCGTAGTTCAGACGCTCAGGGAGCCATGGGGCAGGCGCGGTCGGGTCATTTCCGCGCATGGAATCCGGGCCGGGCCGCAATGGGGTCCCGGCGGGCGCGGCACCCGCGTGGACATCATCGTTTCGATGGATGCCAGGTGCGCGCGGGTACACTCAATTACGTCCACTTATTCCCCCTGAGTGCCGCCGGTCCCCCCACTCGGACATGAGCAGTCTAGACGCAAGATCGACGGATTCGGAAGCCCGTTCTGCTATCGCGCCTATCACTTGGCGGGCGGGGGTCCGGGGTGCTGTCGCCGTGCCCGGTGCGGTCCGAAACCGGGCAACCCGCCCCGTACGCGCCGAGTGTCAGGGAAATACGCCGCCGCGCAATATGCGCGCGGTGATTTCGTTGAAAGCTGAACGGGCCCCGCCTTCACTCGGCGGGGCCCGTTCAATAGCGCGTCGGTATCACACCTTGCGGTAGTCGTACGCCTCCGAGGCCGCCTGGAGCACCGCCTCCACATCCGCCCCGGTGGAGGCGGTGACGAGCGCCGCGACCGCGCCCTCCACGAGCGGCGCGTCCACCAGCCGGGTGCCCTCCGGCAGTTCGTCGCCCTCGGCCAGCAGTGCCTTGACGGCCAGGACCGCGCTGCCCAGGTCCACCAGGACCGCCACTCCTGCGCCCCGGTCGACCGCGTGGGCCGCCTCCGCTATGAGCTCGGGACTGGTGCCGAACCCGCCGTCCTCGGTGCCGCCCGCGGCGCGCACCGGCGCGGTGCCACCGCCGGACAGCCCCTTCGCCATCTCGGCCACCGAGTCGGCCACCGCCGCGCTGTGCGACACCAGGACTATGCCGACCAGCTTCTTCTCGCTCTCGTCGGTCATCGCGCCGCCTCCGCGAGCGCCGCGATGAGCAGCGCCGACGAGGTGGCGCCCGGGTCCTGGTGGCCGACGCTGCGCTCACCCAGATAGCTGGCCCGGCCCTTGCGGGCCAGCATCGGCACGGTGGCCAGCGCCCCCTTCTCGGCGGCCTCGCCCGCGGCCGCGAACGACCCGGCGCCCGCGCCCAGCGCCTCGACGGCGGGGAGCAGCGCGTCCAGCATCGTCTTGTCGCCGGGCGCGGCACCGCCGAGCTGCGCCACCGCGTCCACCCCGGCCCGCAGCGCGTCCGCCAGCTGCTGCGGGGTGATCCGCTCGGCGTCGCCGAGCGCCTTGCCCGCGCGCCGCAGCAGCGTGCCGTACAGCGGTCCGGAGGCCCCGCCCACCTTGGAGATCAGCTGGCGCCCGGCCAGGATGAGCGTGGCCCCGGGCGAGCCCGGGGGCTCCTTCTCCAGCGCCTCGGCCACGGCGGCGAAGCCGCGCTGCATGTTGGTGCCGTGGTCGGCGTCGCCGATCGCGGAGTCCAGATCGGTGAGACGGGCCGCCTCACGGCTCACGGACGCGGCCGCGGCGGTGAGCCATCGGAGGAAGAAAGGGGTGTCGAGCACGTCGTCGACGGCGGGTTCACTGCTGGACACAGACGCCTCCTCGGGGAGTAGCCAACGGCGACAGGGTACGTATCGTGGGCCGCCCGGCCTCAGGCGCCCCAGCGCAGCCCGGCGGTCCGCACGGGCGCGTCCCACAGCCGCAGGAGGTCCTCGTCGACCTGGCACAGCGTGATCGAGGCGCCCGCCATGTCGAGTGATGTGACGTAGTTGCCGACGAGCGTACGCGCCACCGCCACCTGCCGCTCGCCGAGCGCCCGGTGCACCTCGGCGGCGAAGCCGTACAGCTCCAGCTGCGGGGTCGCCCCCATGCCGTTGACCAGCAGCAGCACCGGATTGTCCGGGCGCAGGTCCTCGACCACCACCTCCACCGCGTAGTCGGCGATCTCGAGGGAGGTCATCATCGCCCGCCGCTCACGCCCCGGCTCGCCGTGGATGCCCACGCCCAACTCCAGCTCCCCGGCGGGCAGATCGAAGGTGGGGCCGCCCTTGGCCGGGGTGGAGCAGGCGCTGAGCGCGACGCCGAAGCTCCGCGAGAGCTCGTTCACCCGCCGGGCGATCGACTCCACCCGCTCCAGCGGCGCGCCCTCGTCGGCCGCCGCGCCCGCGATCTTCTCCACGAACAGGGTGGCGCCGGTGCCGCGCCGGCCGGCCGTGTAGAGGCTGTCGGTGACCGCCGCGTCATCGTTGACCAGGACCTTGGCGACCTGGATGCCCTCGTCCTCGGCGAGCTCGGCGGCCATGTCGAAGTTGAGTACGTCGCCCGTGTAGTTCTTGACGATGAACAGCACGCCCTTGCCGCTGTCCACCGCGGCCGCCGCGCGCACCATCTGATCCGGTACGGGGGAGGTGAACACCTCGCCGGGACAGGCGGCGTCGAGCATGCCGGGCCCCACGAAACCGCCGTGCAGCGGTTCGTGTCCCGACCCGCCACCGGAGATCAGTGCCACCTTGCCCTCGACCGGCGCGTCCCGCCGGACGATCACCCGGTTCTCGATGTCGACGGTCAGCTCGGGGTGGCAGGCGGCCAGTCCGCGCAGCGCGTCGGCGACCACGGTCTCGGGGACGTTGATGAGCATTTTCATGGGTGTGTCCGTCCTCCGCCGGATGGGGGCTGTGCACCGCTGCAACAGCCTACGGATCCGTCACGTCAATGGCACCCCTTGGACACTGAGCCGAATGGCCTAATAGGACGAAAAAGGTACATAGGCATCATATGGTGCGCGCATGGAGAATACTGCCGCATCGGCGGCCGCCGTGCTGCCCCCGCGCCCCCAGCCCCGCCAGCCGCGGCGGTACCGTCGACCGGCTCCCTGGCTCGGCCTGGTCGCCATCGGATACGCCGTGGTCCAGCTCGCCATGGTGATCCCGCACACCGGTCACGCGCTCGGCTGGGACGAGTCCGTGTACGTCTCCCAGGTCGATCCGCGCACCCCGCCCGCGTACTTCAGCGCACCCCGCTCGCGCGGCGTCAGTCTCCTGGTCGCGCCCGTGGTCGCCGCGACCGACTCCATTCCGGTGCTGCGCGTCCTGCTCATGCTGCTGTCCGCGGGCGCGCTCTACGGCGCCTTCCGGGTCTGGACCCGGCTGCTGCCCCCGCCCCAGGTCGCCCTGGCCGCGCTGCTCTTCTCCGGGCTGTGGATCACCCAGATCAGCGGGCCCGCGGTGATGCCCAACCTCTGGGTGGCCATCGGCGCCGTCGCCGCCGTCGGCTGGTTCCTCCGCGCACCGGACGAGCCCAACGCCCGCTGGTGGCTGGCCGCCGTCCTCGCGGGCGTCACCCTGGTGCGCACCCCCGACGGGGGATGGCTCGCCCTGCCGCTGCTGATCGGCGCCATCGGGGTGCGCACCTGGCGCCCCGCCCTGCCCGCGCTGATCGGCGGACCGCTGCTCGGCGCCGCCCAGTGGATCGGCGAGGCGTACGACCGCTTCGGTGGCATCGGGGGGCGGCTGAACGTCTCCAGCCATGTCGAGGGCGGTATGGGGCTCCACTTCAGCGTGGGCGCCGCGCTGCGCAGCCTCAACGGACCCCAGCTGTGCCGCCCCTGCGAGGTGCCGCTGCGCCACCCGGAGCTGACCGTGTGGTGGCTGGCGCTGCCCGTGCTGACCCTCCTCGCCGTACACGCCGCCCTGCGCGACCGCCAGGAGCTGCGCCGGGTGCGGGTGGGCCTCGGCCGCCCGGCCGCCCGGCCCCCCGCCGTGCCGCTGACCCTGCTGCCCATCGTCTGCGCGGCCGCACTCGCCCTGCCCTATCTGCTGCTCATCGACTACTCCGCACCCCGCTTCCTGATGCCCTCCTACGCCTTGCTGGCGCTGCCGATCGCCGGGCTGGTGTTCCGCGCCGTACGGGCCGCGCGCTCACCGCAGCATCTGGCGGTGGCCCTCGGGGTGATCGTCACGCTCCATCTGGCCAGCCAGTTCGTCATCCTCGACCACACCGCGAAGCAGTCCGACACCACCACCGGGCGCTACCGCACCGCCGCGCAGGGGCTTCAGCGGCTGGGGCTGCGGCCGCCCTGTCTGGTGACCGGCGACCGCGCCCTGCCCATCGCGTACCACGCGGGCTGCTCCTCCGCCCAGACCAGCGGGAACAACCGGTCCACCACCCTGCCCTCGCTGCTGCGGCGCGCCGCCCGTGAACCCACCGCGCTGCTGCTGCGGCGCGGCCAGGCCCGGCCCCCGTCCTACGCCCGCACCTGGGTGGGCTATCCGCTGCCGGGCACCGAGTGGAACGCGTATCTGCCCCCGGACCAGGCGCGGGAGTGGGAAGCCGCGAAATCCCGACAGGAGACGTCCGGAAACGGCGCGAGCATGGGCGCCATGACGACGACCTACCCGACCACCAGCTGGGCCGGATTCGAGGCGGCCGAGCCCACCTTCGCCGGCTACGCCCAGGACCGCTTCCGGCGCTACCGCCACCATGTGCTCGCCACCCTCCGCCAGGACGGCTCCCCGCGGGTGACCCCGCTCGAAGTGACCTTCCTCTCCGGTGAGCTGTGGCTGGGCATGATGCCGGACTCGCGCAAGGCGCTGGACCTGCGCCGCGACCCGCGGTTCTCGGTGCAGGCCAACCCCGGCCCGGGGGACGGGCTGACCGAGGGAGACGTACGGGTGAGCGGCCGGGCGGTCGAGGTGACCGACCCCGAGGCGGTCGCCCGCTTCGCCGAGGCGGTCCGGCCGCCCGAGCCCTTCCACCTCTTCCGCACCGAGGTGACCGAGGTGGTGCACACGGCCTCGGAGAACGGGGAGATGGTGCTGCGGACCTGGCGCCCCGGCCGGCCGGTACAGGTGGTGCGGCGCGGCTCCGACGACAGCCCGCCGCGGGTGGAGGGCTGAGGCCCGGGCCGTGGACCGGGTCGACGGGCCCGGTCCACGGCCCTTCCGTATTGTTGGAACACGTTCTACCGTGCCCCTCGATCCCAGGACGCTCCCAGCCCGCCGTCACGGCGCACGCGAGACTCCAGGAGGGGCCGTGGACCTCGAATACACCCCTGATCAGCGGCGGTTGCGCGATGAGCTGCGCGCGTACTTCGCCGAACTGGTCCCCGACGACGCCTACGCCCGCTACGCCGATTCCACCGGGCAGAAGCGGTTCTACCGCGCGACCATCCGCCGGCTCGGCTCGGACGGCTGGCTGGGGGTGGGCTGGCCACAGGAGTACGGCGGGCGCGGGCTCGGCCCGGTCGAGCAGTTCATCTTCTTCGACGAGGCGGCCCAGGCCGGGGTGCCGCTGCCGCTGATGGCGCTCAACACGGTCGGGCCCACGATCATGCGGTTCGGCACCGAGGAGCAGAAGGGGTACTTCCTCCCCAAGGTCCTCTCCGGTGAGATCGACTTCGCCATCGGCTACAGCGAGCCCGACGCCGGTACCGACCTCGCCTCGCTCAAGACCCGCGCGGTGCGCGACGGCGACGACTACATCATCAACGGTCAGAAGACCTGGACGACCAACGGCGACACCGCCGACTGGGTCTGGCTCGCGGTCCGCACCGACCCGGAGGCCAAACCCCACAAGGGCATCAGCATCCTGCTCGTCCCGACCGGCGACCCCGGCTACTCCGCCACCCTCATCAGGACCCTCGCCTCGCACGACACCACCGCCAGCTACTACGAGAACATCCGCGTCCCGGCCACCCGCCGCGTCGGCGCCGAGAACGAGGGCTGGCGCATGATCACCACCCAGCTCAACTACGAGCGGGTCACCCTCGCCGCCCACGGCACCATGGCCATCCGCGCCCTGCGCGGCGTCCGCCAGTGGGCCGCCGACACCAAGCTCCCCGACGGCCGCCGGGTGATCGACCTGGGCTGGGTGCGCGGCCGGCTGGCCCGTACGCACGCCCGGCTGGACGCCATGAAGCTGCTCAACTGGCAGATGGTGGAGGCCCTCCAGCGCGACGCCCTCACCCCGCAGGACGCCTCCGCCGTCAAGGTGTACGGCTCGGAGGCGCGCCGCGACGCCTACGCCTGGCTGATGGAGATCGTCGGTGCCGCCGGACCGCTGAAGGAGGGCTCGGCGGGCGAGGTCCTCCACGGTGAGCTGGAGCGCGGCTACCGCAGCAGCGTCGTCTTCACCTTCGGCGGCGGCAACAACGAGGTCCAGCGGGAGATCATCTCCTGGATCGGCCTGGGGATGCCACGGGTGCGCCGCTGAGCCGCCGCGACGGCGCTTCCCGCGAGGGCACCGGTCAGGCGCCGGCGCGGGCCGCCCCGGTCAGGCAGGGCGCCCCCGGTCGGCCGCCGACGCCCCGGTCAGCCGCCGACGTACTCCGCCAGGTGCTCGCCGGTGAGGGTGGAGCGGTCGGCGGCGAGGTCGGCGGGTGTGCCCTCGAAGACGACCTCGCCGCCCTCGTGGCCCGCGCCGGGGCCGAGGTCGATGATCCAGTCGGCGTGTGCCATGACGGCCTGGTGGTGCTCGATGACGATGACCGACTTGCCGGAGTCGACCAGCCGGTCGAGCAGCCCGAGCAGTTGCTGCACGTCGGCGAGGTGCAGCCCGGTGGTCGGCTCGTCGAGGATGTAGACACCGCCCTTGTCGGCCATGTGCACGGCCAGCTTGAGCCGCTGCCGCTCACCGCCGGACAGCGTGGTGAGCGGCTGGCCGAGGCGGAGATAGCCGAGCCCGACGTCCGCCATCCGCTGGAGGATCCTGTGGGCGGCCGGTGTGCGCGCCGCACCGCCGCCGAAGAACTCCTCGGCCTCGACCACCGACATCGCGAGCACCTCGCTGATGTCAAGGCCGCCGAGGTGGTACTCGAGCACCGACGCGTCGAATCGCCGACCGTCGCACTCCTCGCAGGTGGTGGCGGTGCTCTGCATGATCGCCAGGTCGGTGTAGATGACGCCGGCGCCGTTGCAGGTGGGGCAGGCGCCCTCGGAGTTGGCGCTGAACAGCGCCGGTTTGACGCCGTTGGCCTTGGCGAACGCCTTGCGGATCGGGTCGAGCAGCCCGGTGTACGTGGCCGGGTTGCTCCGCCGCGAGCCGCGGATCGGGGTCTGGTCCACCGAGACCACACCCTCCGGGACCGGGATGGAACCGTGGATGAGCGAGCTCTTGCCGGAGCCGGCGACACCGGTGACCACACAGAGCACGCCGAGCGGAACGTCCACGTCGACATCACGCAGGTTGTTCGCCGTCGCGCCGCGGATCTCCAGCGTGCCGGTGGCCTTACGCACCGTCTCCTTGAGCACCGCCCGGTCGTCGAGGTGGCGGCCGGTGACGGTGTCGCTGTTGCGCAGCCCCTCGACGGTCCCCTCGAAACAGACGGCGCCGCCCGCCGTACCGGCGCCGGGTCCGAGGTCCACCACATGGTCGGCGATGGCGATCGTCTCCGGTTTGTGCTCCACCACGAGCACCGTGTTGCCCTTGTCCCGCAGCCGCAGCAGCAGGTTGTTCATCCGCTGGATGTCATGGGGGTGCAGACCCGTGGTGGGCTCGTCGAAGACGTAGGTGGCGTCGGTGAGCGAGGAGCCCAGGTGGCGGATCATCTTGACGCGCTGCGCCTCGCCGCCGGAGAGCGTGCCCGAGGCCCGGTCGAGCGAGAGGTAGCCGAGGCCGATCTCCACGAACGAGTCCATGGTGTGCTGGAGCTTGGCGAGCAGCGGCGCCACCGACGGCTCGTCCAGCCCACGGATCCATTCGCTCAGGTCGCGGATCTCCATCGCGCAGGCGTCGGCGATGCTGACCTTGCCGATCCGGGAGGACCGGGCCGGCTCGCTCAGCCGGGTGCCGTCGCATTCGGGACACCGGGCGAAGGTGACCGCCCGGTCCACGAACGCCCGGATATGCGGCTGCATCGACTCGCGGTCCTTGGCGAGGAAGGTCTTCTGGAGCTTCGGGATCAGCCCCTCATAGGTGAGGTTGACGCCGTTGATCTTCACCTTGGTGGGCTCGCGGTGGAGGAAGTCGTGCCGCTCCTTCTTGGTGTACTCACGGATCGGCTTGTCCCTGTCGAAGAAGCCCGACTCGGTGATGACCCGCACGACCCAGCCGTCCCCGGTGTAGGTGGGGATGGTGAACGGACCCTCGGAGAGCGACTTGGAGTCGTCGTAGAGCTGGGTGAGGTCGATGTCGGAGACCGTGCCCCGGCCCTCGCAGTGCGTGCACATGCCACCGGTGCGGCTGAAGGACACCTTCTCGGTCCTGGTCTTCTCGGCGCCGCGGTCGACCGTGAACCCACCGCTCGCGGAGACCGAGGCGGTGTTGAAGGAGTACGCGCCGGGCGGGCCGATATGCGGCTCGCCGAGCCGGCTGAAGAGGATGCGCAGCATCGCGTTGGCGTCGGTGGCGGTGCCGACCGTGGAGCGGGGATCGGCACCCATCCGCTGCTGGTCCACGATGATCGCGGTGGTCAGCCCCTCGAGCACATCGACCTCGGGCCGCGCCAGCGTCGGCATGAAGCCCTGCACAAAGGTGCTGTAGGTCTCGTTGATCAGCCGCTGTGACTCCGCGGCGATCGTGTTGAACACCAGCGAGCTCTTGCCCGAGCCCGAGACGCCGGTGAACACCGTCAGCCGGCGCTTCGGGATCTCGATGCTGACGTCCTTGAGGTTGTTCTCGCGCGCGCCGTGCACGCGGATCAGATCGTGGCTGTCGGCGGCGTGGGGCGCAGGCGACCGCGTGCCCGTCTCCGTGGCCATGCTCATCGTGTCTCCATCTGTTCGGGCGGGGACCGTCTTCGCGGTCCCCGCCGGTGTCGCCTGGCTCGACCTGGCCGGCTTCGAACAATACGTCCGGTTCGCGGGTCGTGGCCGCCGTCGCAGGAGGGCTCAGCGCAGCTCGTTGATGCGGATCATGTTGCCCGCGGGGTCGCGGAAGGCGCAGTCGCGAATCCCGTACGGCTGCTCGGTCGGCTCCTGGACGACCTCGGCGCCGCTGCTCCGCACCCGGGCGAAGACGCCGTCGAGGTCGGCGGTGGCCAGGGTGAGGCGGGCGTAGCTGCCCTTGGCCATCATCTCCACGATGGTGCGGCGCTCGTCGTCGGTGATGCCGGGGTCGAGGGCCGGAGGCTCCAGGACGATGGAGGTTCCGGGCCGGCCGGCGGGGCCGACCGTGAGCCAGCGCATTCCGTCGTACCCGACGTCCTTACGGATCTCGAAGCCGAGGGTGTCGCGGTAGCAGGCCAGGGAGGCGTCCGGGTCGTCATGCGGAAGGAAGGTCCAGTGAATGGTGAGGTCCATGGCGGTCACGCTAGCCGCGCCCTTCTGACCGGGGCTTCTCCATTCCTGACCGGTCCGGTCGCCTCTCGCTCCCGGTCGCCGCCCCTCGTCCGCGCCCCTGGGCGCTGTGGGAAGCTGAGCGGGTGAAACGGCAGGATCTCGATGACCTCGTCCGGCTGCGGCGGGCCCGCGACCGGATGGACCGCGACTACGCCGAGCCGCTCGACGTCCCGGCGCTGGCGCGGGGCGCCCTGATGTCGCCCGGCCATTTCTCCCGCAGCTTCCGCGCCGCCTTCGGCGAGACGCCGTACAGCTACCTCATGACCCGCCGCATCGAGCGGGCCAAGGCGCTGCTGCGGCGCGGCGACCTCTCGGTGACCGAGGTCTGCATCGCGGTGGGCTGTACCTCGCTGGGGTCGTTCAGCTCGCGCTTCACACAGCTGGTCGGCGAGAGCCCGAGCAGCTACCGGGCCCGGAGCCATGACCATGGCGCCGCCATCCCGGCGTGCATGGCCAAGATCCACACGCGGCCGGTCAGGAACGGAGAAGCGCGTCCCGCCGCCCGGCCGTAGCGTGAGCGGCATGGACATCACGCTCTCCCAATGTTTCATCGCCGTCGACGACCACGACAAGGCGATCCCCTTCTACCGCGATGTGCTCGGCCTCGAGGTCCGCAACGACGTGGGGTTCGAGGGGATGCGCTGGGTGACCGTCGGGTCGCCCTCGCAGCCGGATGTGAACATCGTCCTGGAGCCGCCTCTCGCCGACCCGAACGCCTCCCCGGCCGACAGACAGGCCATGGCCGAGCTGATGGCCAAGGGCATGTTGCGCGGAGTCATCTTCGCGACGGACGACTGCGACGCCACCTTCGAGCGCATCAGCGCCGCGGGCGGCGAGGTGCTCCAGGAGCCCATGGACCAGCCTTACGGCGTCCGCGACTGCGCGTTCCGCGACCCCGCCGGAAACCTCTTGCGGTTCACCCAGCCCCTCGCGAAGTGAGCCCCGCACGGGCTGCACGGTGTCCCGCTCAGGGGCCCGACGGAGCCTGAGCGCTCCGCTGGAAGTGCCCTGACCTGCCGCCGATCGTCCGCGGCGCCGTCGTGGCCGGCCGCGCCGCGCGGCGGAGCCGCATATCGATCGCAGCCCCCCGCGCCTTCGGGGTGCCACCGAACCGCGGCCGACGTCCGCCGATCCGCTTAGGCTGGCCGTCGGGAGGTGGTGGCCATGGTGGTGGCCATACGGCGGCTGGGCGGATCGGAGGCGGACCCGGGGCTCTACGGCCCCCGGTCGGTCACCTGGCAGATGCATGGCGACCCGGTGATGTGGATCGCGGGGGTGCGCGCCCTGTACCTCCAGGCCCTGCATCCGCTCGCGGTGCGCGGCGTCACCCAGAACTCCGACTTCCGCAAGGACGCCTGGGGAAGGCTGCTGCGCACCGCGCGGTTCGTCGCCACCATCACCTACGGCACCACAGAGGCGGCCGAGCGGGCGGGCGCCCAGGTCCGGGGCATTCACCGCAGGCTCTCCCTGACCGACCCCGTCACCGGTGTCCGGCACGGCGTCGACGAGCCCGAACTGCTGCTGTGGGTGCACTGCGCCGAAATCGACTCCTACCTGCATGTGATGCGGCGCTCCGGCTATCCGCTCACCGACGCGCAGGCGGACGCCTATGTCGCCGAGAACGTGGTGTCCGCCCGGCTGGTCGGTCTCGACCCCGCCGAGGTACCGGCCGATACGGCGGAGCTCGCCGCGTACTTCGAGAAGGTGCGCCCCGAACTCGCCGACACCCCCGAGGCGCGCGAGGTGGACGCCTTTCTGCGGCGGCCGCCGGTCCATGCCCTGCTCGTCCCGGCGCGCGAGGTGATCTGGGGGCGCTTCGCCGCGCTTGCCTATGGATCCCTGCCCCCGTACGCCCACGAGCTGTACGGGCGCCCCGCGCCCGCCCCCCAAGTGGTCACCCGCCGACTGCGGGCGATGGGCAGGGCGCTGCGCTGCATCCCGCCCAAGGCCCGTTGGCAGCTTCCGCCGAAGCACATCCTGCGGGCGGTGGAACGGCTCGGCCCGGGCAGCCGCCCCTCGCCCTACAAACTCCGCAGGAACGCGGCCATACTGGGCAGCGGGGATGCGACGGGGGCGTTGCCGCACGCGGCCGGTCTCCACGGGGGCGGCGGGAGCTGACTTCCGCCAAGGCAGGGGGAGCATGGCGGACATCAGGCTGATCCAGGACCGGTACCGGCTGCTGGACCGGATCGGGCGCGGGGGCATGGGCGAGGTGTGGCGGGCGCGCGACGAGTCACTCGGCCGCCGTGTCGCCGTCAAATGCCTCAAGCCCCTGGGGTCGCGGCACGACCCCGCCTTCACCGGGGTGGTGCGGGAGCGCTTCCGCCGGGAAGCGCGGGTGGCCGCCGCGCTCCAGCACCGCGGGGTCACCGTGGTGCATGACTTCGGCGAGCACGAAGGTGTGCTCTACCTGGTCATGGAGCTGCTGGAGGGCCGTAATCTCAGCCAGCTGCTGGACGGCACCGAGCGCCGGCCGCTGCCGGTCCCCGAGGTGCTGGACATCGCGGAGCAGGTCGCCGCCGCCCTCGCCTACACCCATGACCAGGGCGTGGTGCACCGCGATCTGAAGCCGGCCAACATCATGCGGCTCACCGACGGCACCGTGAAGCTGTGCGACTTCGGCATCGCCCGCCTTGCCCACGACGTCGGCTTCACCTCCCGGCTCACCGGCACCGGCGTCGCCATGGGCACCCCGCACTACATGTCGCCCGAGCAGATCGCGGGCAGCCCGGTCGACCACCGCAGCGATCTGTACTCCCTGGGCTGTGTGCTCTACGAACTGGCCACGGGGGCGCCGCCGTTCGCCCTGGACGACACATGGGCGGTGCTCGTCGGCCACCGTCACACCCCGCCCGTCCCGCCGCGCCGCCACCGGCACGGACTCCCCGAGCGGTTCGAGCGCGCCGTGCTCGATCTGCTGGCCAAGACCCCGGAGGACCGACCGCGCGACGCCGCCGAGTTCGCCGAGCGGATCGCCCCGGCGCGGGTGTCCCGGGGGCCGACGGCGCCGACGCTCCCCGCACCGCGCGGCGCGCTCCCGGCCGCCGGACCGCCGGCTCCGCGCCCTCCGGCCGCCGGACCGCTGGCTCGCCTCCTGACCGCGGGGCCGTCGGCTCCCCGCCTCCCGGCCTGGGCCCGGCAGATGACCACCGGGTCCAAGGCGTACACCGGCGGCGTGGGGCTGCTCTCGGCGACCCCGCCCGACGCGGCGACCCCGCCCGACGCGGCGACCCCGCCCGACGCGGCGGCCGCGCTCACCGGCGTCTGGACCGGGGGCCGCGCCACCGCGCGCCCCGCTCTGCCACCCCCGCCCGGGGCGCGGGCCCGGCTCGCCGAGCGGCACCGCGCCGGGCTGGATCTCGGGTGGCTGGGCCGCTGGGCGGAGGCGGTGGAAACACACCGGGCGGTGGCCGCCGAACGCGAGCGCGCCCTGGGCGCCGACCACCCCGACACCCTCGCCAGCCGCTACGAGATCGCCTTCGCCCTCGGGGTCCTGGGCCGCCCCGGCGACGCGCTGCGCGAGTACGAGCGGGTCGCGGCGGGCCGCCGGCGCGTCCTTGGCCCCGACCATCCGGACACCCTCGCCGCCCGCCAGGAGACCGCGTTCACCCTGGGCCGCCTCGGCCGCTTCACCGAGGCCCAGCGCCTCTACACGGCCGTGCTCGCCGAACGCGAGCGCACCATGGGCGCCGACCACCCCGACACCCTGCGCTGCCGTCACAACCTCGCCTTCAACCTGGGCTGTCTGGGGCACCTGAAGGAGGCGTACCGCATGGCCGAGGGGGTGGCCGCCGCCCGCGCCCGGGTGCTGGGCCCCGATCACCCCGACACGCTGGTCACCCGCCACGAGGTGGGGTACGCCCTCGGCCGCCTCGACCGCTGGGGCGAGGCCCTGGGCATCTTCCGCGAGGTGGCCGCCGCCCGCGCCCGCACCCTCGGCCCCGGCCACCCCGACACCCTCGCCGCCCGCTATGAGATCGGCGTCGGCCTGGGGCGGCTGGACCGGGGCGCGGAGGCCCTCGCGGTCTACCGTGCCCTTGTCGAGGACCGCACCCGCGCCCATGGCCCGGCCGATCCGGAGACCCTGCGCGCCCGGCACGGCCTCGGCGTCAGCCTCGGCCGGCTGGGCCGCTGGCAGGAGGCGCTGGTCGAGGCGCGGGCGGTGTGCGCCCTCCGCGAGCGGGTGCTTGGCCCCGACCATCCGGACACCCTGGTCAGCCGTCGTGAAGTGGCCGTCGCCCTGGGCTGGCTCGGCCGCTGGTCCGACGCGCTGGCCGGCTACCGCCGGGTGACCCGCGCCCGCGTCCGCGTCCTGGGCCCGGACCATCCCGACACCCTCGTCAGCCGCGGCGACGAGGCCCACTGCCGGGAGCGGCTGGACAACCGGGCCGAGACGGGCGAGGCAGCTGAGATGCCTGAGACGGCTGAGATGGCTGACGCGACCGAGGTGGCCGAGGAGGCCGACGCCGACGAGGTGACCGAGGCGGCCGACGCGGACGGGACGGCCGGGGCCATGGAGCAGCCGACGCGCCGGGGGTGACCCCCGTGGCCTGGCCCCCGCGATCATCGCGTGCTAACCAGAGGGCATGTCTCACAGCGATGCGTACGACGTCGTCATCGTCGGCGGTGGTCACAACGGCCTGGTGGCCGCCGCGTATCTCGCCCGCGCCGGGCGGAGCGTGCTGGTGCTCGAGCGCCTCGGCCACACCGGTGGCGCCACCGTGTCCACGCGGCCCTATCCCGGGGTGGACGCACGGCTCTCGCGCTACTCCTACCTGGTCAGCCTGTTGCCGCGGCGGATCGTGGACGACCTCGGACTGCGTTTCGCGGTACGCAAGCGCGCGGTGTCCTCGTACACGCCCGACGTCCGGGGCGGGCGCCCCACCGGGCTGCTGGTGGACACCGGCTCCACCGGCCGGACGCGTGCCGCGTTCGCCCGGCTGACCGGGTCGGAGCGGGAGTACGAGTCCTGGCGGCGCTTCTACGGCATGACCCAGCGGGTGGCCGAGCGCGTCTTCCCCACGCTGACCGAGCCGCTGCCCACCCGGGACGAGCTGCGGGCGCGGATCGGGGACGACGCGGCGTGGCAGGCGCTGTTCGAGCGGCCGCTGGGGGAGGCGATCGAGGCGGCGTTCGACGACGACCTCATCCGGGGCGTGGTCCTCACCGACGCGCTCATCGGCACCTTCGCCCGCGCCCATGACCCGTCGCTACGGCAGAACCGCTGCTTCCTCTACCACGTGATCGGCGGTGGCACCGGCGACTGGGACGTCCCCGTCGGCGGCATGGGCGCGCTCACCGACGCCCTCGCCGACGCCGCCCGCGCGGCGGGCGCGCGGATCGCCACCGGGCGCGAGGTCACCTCGATCGCCACCGACGGCACCTCGGCGGAGGTGCGGTACGAGGGCGGGGCGGGGGAGGGCGCCGCGGCCGCCCGGTATGTGCTCGTCGGCGCCGCACCGCGCGAGCTGGCCCGGCTGCTGGGCGAGGAGCCGCCCGCCCCGCCCGCCGAAGGGGCGCAGCTCAAGGTGAACATGCTGCTGCGCAGGCTGCCCGCGCTGCGTGACCGCGAGGTCGACCCGCGCGAGGCGTTCTCCGGGACGTTCCACATCGCCGAGGGGTACGGCGCGCTGGAGGACGCGTACCGCCAGGCGGCCGCGGGGGAGCTGCCGCACCGGCCGCCGTCGGAAATCTACTGCCACTCGCTGACCGATCCGTCGATCCTCGGCCCGGAGCTCGCACGCGGGGGCTATCAGACCCTGACCCTGTTCGGACTGCACACCCCCGCCCGGCTGTTCACCGAGGACAACGACGCGGCGCGCACCGCGCTGCTGCGCGCCACCCTGGCGGAGCTGGACGCGTGTCTCGCCGAGCCGATCGCCGACTGTCTCGCTCATGACGCCGACGGCCGGCCGTGTATCGAGGCCAAGACCCCGCTGGACCTGGACGCCGAGCTGCGGCTGCCCGGCGGCAACATCTTCCACCGGGACCTGGCCTTCCCGTACGCCCAGGAGGGCACCGGCCGCTGGGGTGTGGAGACCCGCCACGCCAATGTGCTGCTGTGCGGCGCGGGGGCGGTGCGCGGCGGCGGGGTGAGCGGAATCCCCGGGCACAACGCGGCGATGGCGGTGCTCGGCAAGTGACCCCGGACGGCTCTCCGGGCGCCCCGGTGTGCCCTACGGACGGCCCGGGACGAGCCCTCCGGACGCCCCGGGACGGGATTTTCTCCCGCCGGGCCACGACTTTCTGCCGCCGAATCTGACGTAGCGTCAGAAAAACTCTTCCTTCGTCCGCCACCCTGCGGCATCCTGCCGCCCATGCAGACGGAGCTGAGCGCAAGGCTGGGTGTCGAGCACGCCGTCTTCGGTTTCACGCCGTTTCCCGCCGTGGCCGCGGCGATCAGCCGGGCCGGCGGCCTCGGTGTGCTCGGCGCGGTCCGTTACGGCGCGGGCGAGGAGCTGGCCCGTGACCTCGACTGGATGGAGGAGCACACCGACGGAAAGCCCTATGGCCTGGACGTGGTGATGCCCGCGAAGAAGGTGGAAGGGGTCACCGAGGCCGATATCGAGGCGATGATCCCCGAAGGCCACCGCGCCTTCGTCCGGGACACCCTCGCCAAGCACGGCGTCCCCGAGCTCGCCGAGGGTGAGGCGTCCGGCTGGCGGATCACCGGCTGGCTCGAGCAGGTGGCCCGCAGCCAGCTCGACGTCGCCTTCGACTACCCCGTGAAACTCCTGGCCAACGCCCTGGGCTCACCCCCGGCCGATGTCGTGGCCCGCGCCCATGACCACGGCATCCTCGTGGCCGCCCTCGCGGGCAGCGCCCGCCACGCCCTCCACCACAAGGAGGCGGGGCTCGATGTCATCGTCGCCCAGGGCTATGAGGCGGGCGGCCACACCGGTGAGATCGCCTCCATGGTGCTCACCCCCGAGGTGGTGCGGGCCGTGGACCCGCTGCCCGTGCTCGCCGCGGGCGGTATCGGCAGCGGTGAGCAGATCGCGGCCGGGCTGGCCCTGGGCGCCCAGGGCGTCTGGATCGGCTCCCTCTGGCTCACCACCGAGGAGGCCGAACTCCATTCGGCGGCCCTCACCCGCAAGCTGCTGGCGGCCGGGTCCGGGGACACCGTGCGCTCCCGTGCCCTCACCGGCAAGCCCGCCCGTCAGCTGCGCACCGAGTGGACCGACGCCTGGGAGGACCCGGACGGGCCCGAGCCGCTGCCCATGCCGCTCCAGGGGCTGCTGGTGGCCGAGGCCGTCTCCCGCATCCAGAAGCACGAGGTGGAACCGCTGCTCGGCACGCCGGTCGGCCAGATCGTCGGCCGGATGGACTCCGTCCGCCCGGTCCAGGCCGTCTTCGACGATCTGACCCGTGGCTTCGAGCGCGCCATCGACCGCGTCAACCACATCGCCCGACGCGGCTGACCGCGCGGATATCGCGAGCCCCGGGGCCCGGTACCGCATCCCGCCCGACCCGTTCGCACCCGCCCCACACCGCTTGACACCGCCGTCAGAAGGAGGACCGGACCGCCATGTCCCCTACACCCAACGGCTTCTGGGCCCAGGCCGCGCTCGAGCCCGACCGCACCGTGCTCATCGCCCCGGACGGTGCGGAGTGGACCGCCGGGCGGCTGCACAGCGCGTGCAACCGGCTCGTCGTCGGGCTGCGCGCCGCCGGGCTGCGCCGTGGCGACGCCCTGGCGATCGTCCTGCCCAACGGGGTGGAGTTCTTCGTCGCCGCGCTCGCCGCCACTCAGGCCGGGCTCTATCTGGTGCCGGTCAACCACCATCTGGTCGGCCCCGAGATCGCCTGGATCGTCTCCGACTCCGGCGCCAAGGTGCTGATCGCCCACGAGCGTTTCGGCGATCAGGCGGCCGCGGCCGCCGACGAGGCGGGGCTGCCCGCGACCCACCGCTACGCGGTCGGCGCGATCGACGGCTTCCGCCCGTACGCCGAGCTCATCGAGGGGCGGCCGGAGGAACCGCCCGCCGACCGCGAGCTGGGCTGGGTGATGAACTACACCTCCGGCACCACGGGCCGTCCGCGCGGAATCCGCCGGGCGCTGACCGGAAAGCTCCCCGAGGTGAGCCACCTCGGCGGCTTTCTGCGGTTCTTCGGCATCACCCCGCGCGCCGAGGAGCCCGACCACGTCCATCTGGTGTGCTCACCGCTCTACCACACCGCCGTACTTCAGTTCGCGAGCTCCTCGCTGCACATCGGCCATCCCCTGGTGCTCATGGACAAGTGGACGCCCCAGGAGATGCTGCGCCTCATCGACACCTACCGCTGTACGCACACCCATATGGTGCCGACCCAGTTCCACCGGCTGCTCGCCCTCCCCGACGAGGTCAAACGGTCCTACGACGTCTCGTCGATGCGTCATGCCATCCACGGTGCCGCGCCCTGTCCCGATCACATCAAGCGCGCGATGATCGACTGGTGGGGCGGCTGTATCGAGGAGTACTACGCGGCCAGCGAGGGCGGCGGCACCTTCGCCACCGCCGAGGGCTGGCTGAAGAAGCCCGGGACCGTCGGCCGCCCCTGGCCCATCAGCGAGATCGCCATCTTCGACGACGAGGGCACCCGGCTCCCGGCCGGTGAACTCGGCACCGTCTACATGAAGATGAGCACCGGGGGTTTCGCCTACCACAAGGACAAGAGCAAGACCGAGAAGAGCCGCATCGGTGACTTCTTCACCGTCGGCGACCTCGGCCTCCTGGACGAGGACGGCTATCTCTACCTCCGCGACCGCAAGATCGACCTGATCATCTCGGGCGGGGTCAACATCTACCCCGCCGAGATCGAGTCGGCGCTGCTCACCCACCCGGCCGTCGCCGACGCCGCCGCCTTCGGGATCCCTCACGCGGACTGGGGCGAGCAGGTCATCGCGGTTGTGGAACCCGCCGAGGGGCATGCGCCGGGGCCCGGCCTGGCCTCGGAGATCCTCGACCACTGCGCCACCCGGCTGGCCGGTTACAAATGCCCCAAGTCGGTGGAGTTCATAGCGGAGATGCCACGCGACCCCAACGGCAAGCTCTACAAACGGCGGCTGCGCGAGCCGTACTGGAAGGACGCGGGTCAGACCCGGCAGTGAGGGTGCGTTCGCCCATGTGACGCGGTCGCGCTGGGCACGTCGGGCGCCATCCTGATCCGGCCATCGCGCCCGGGGCCGGTTCCGCTTCCCGCGGGACCGGCCCCGTGGCGTGCTCGCGGTGCGGCGACCTATCGTTCCAGAGCCCACCGGGCTGCCCGGACGACCTTTCGGGCCCGCCCGCAACACCGAGACGGGCCCGCCCGTACCGCCGGGACTGGCCTCGCCCGTACCGCCGAGAGAGGAATCCCCGCCCATGCGACCGCATCTGTCCCCGCGCCATGCGCTGATCGCCGCACTCGCCACCGCCGTGCTGGCCACCGGGGCCACCGCCGCCGTCGCCGCACCGGCAGGTCCGGCCGGTCCGGCCCGTGCCCACGGCACTCTGCGGCCGCTGGTCGAACTGGCCGCGCAGCGGGTGCTGGTGGCCGACGAGGTCGCCGCCGCGAAGTGGGGCACGGACAGCCCGATCGACGATCCGGCGCGGGAGCGGGAGGTGCTGGACGCGGTGGCGCGGCAGGCCGAGGAGCTGGGCGCCGACCCCGCCGCGACAACGAGGATCTTCCGCGACCAGATCGAGGCCAGCAAGGTCGTCCAGCGCGGCCTCTACCACCGCTGGGACGCCGACCCCTCACAGGCGCCCACCGAACGCCCCGACCTCGGGCGGATCCGGCTGGAGATCAACCGGATCAACGGCGAACTCGTGCGCGCCATCGCGGACTCGGCGGCCGTGCGCGAGGGCCCCTCCTGCGTGGGGCGGCTCACGGCCGGGACGGTCGCCGTGGTCCACGGGCGCCACCTGGACGTGCTGCACACGGTGGCGCTCGGCCGCTCGCTGCCGTCGGTGTGCGAGCGCTGAGCGCCGTCAAGCCGTGAAGGGGTCGGGTCAGGCCGCGGGGCGGTCGTGGAGGACGCGCTGGAAGAGCAGATGGTCCCGCCAGGCGCCGGCGATGTGCAGATAGTCCGGCGCCATGCCGATCCGGGTGAATCCGCAGCGGAGCAGAACGCCTTGGGACGGGACGTTCGCCACCAGCGTGCTGGCCTCGATCCGGTGCAGTCCGAGGCGCTCGTCGGCCACCCGGCACACGGACCGGACGGCCAGGGAGGCCAGCCCGCGCCCGAGGTGCCCGGCGTCGATCCAGTAGCCGAGATGGCCGTTGCGCCAGGGCCCGAGGACGATATGCGACAGCGTGACCGTGCCCAGGATCCGGTCGCCGCCGGTCAGCACCCAGGGCACCATCCGGCCGGACTCCCACTGCTCCAGCTGGTCCCGCAGCCGGGCGGCCTGGCCGCCGGCGGTGAAGAAGCTCTCGTCCCGCCGCGGGCTGGAGGGGCGCAGATGCTCACGGTTGCGCGTGTACGCGTCCGCGAGCGCCTCGGCGTCGTTCTCGACGGCGGTTCGCATGGTGATCCCGTCGGCCAGGGTCACAGGGGAAAGGGGCACCGCCGCGGCAGGAAGAGTCACCTGGTCAGCCTAGTCGGCGCGGCGGGTCAGCCGCGGTGCGGGGCGCCCCGGTCCTGGTGCGGGGTCTCCCCGTCCGTCCCCTGTGCGACCGCCCGCGCCCAGCGGTAGTCGGCCTTGCCGCTGGGGGAGCGCTGGATGCGGTCGGTGAAGACGACCGTACGAGGGATCTTGTAGCCCGCCAGCCGCTCCCGGCAGTGGTCGCGGACCGCCTCGGCGGTGAGCCCGGACGCCGGGGTCCGGGGCTGGACGACGGCCGCGACGCGATGGCCCCAGCGGGTGTCGGGGACGCCCGCCACCAGCGCGTCGTACACCTCCGGATGGGCCTTCAGGGCCTGCTCCACCTCCTCCGGGTAGACCTTCTCGCCCCCGGTGTTGATGCACTGCGAACCGCGCCCGAGGACGGTGATCACGCCCTCCTCGTCCACGGTCGCCATGTCGCCGAGCAGCACCCAGCGCTCCCCGTCCGCCTCGAAGAACGTCTCGGCGGTCTTCTTCGGATCGTTGTAGTAGCCGAGCGGCACATGGCCGCGCTGGGCGATCCGGCCGGGCTCACCGGGCGCCACCGGGGTGAGGGTCGCCGGGTCCACCACCGTCGTACGGGCGTTGACACGCAGCCGGAAGCCCTTCTCGGGACCGGAGTCGGCGGTGGCCGTGCCGTTGAAACCGGACTCCGAGGAGCCGAAGTTGTTGAGCAGCAGGGTGTGCGGGGCGAGCTCGGCGAACTGGGCGCGTACGGTCTCCGACAGGATCGCGCCCGAGCTGCTGACGCTGAGCAGCGAGGAGAGATCGGTGCCTTGGAGGGGGCCGGTCAGGGCGTCCACCAGGGGCCGCAGCATCGCGTCGCCGACCAGCGAGGCGGCGGTGACCTTCTCCTTCTCGATGGTCCGCAGCACCTCCTCGGGCACGAACTTTCGGTGCAGCACCACCTTCTGACCGAAGTTGAACGCGATGAAGGCCGTAAGGGTGGAGGTGCCGTGCATCAGCGGCGGGGTGGGGAAGAAGGCCAGCCCCTCGCCGCCCGCGGCCACCCGCTCGGCCAGCTCCTCCGGGCGTCCGACGGGCCGGCCGGTCGGGGCGCCGCCGCCGAGCCCCGAGAAGAACAGGTCCTCCTGCCGCCACACCACGCCCTTGGGCATACCGGTGGTGCCGCCGGTGTAGATGATGAAGCGGTCGTCGGCGGAGCGCGCCGGGAAGCCGCGCTCGGGCGACCCGGACGCCTCGGCGTCGCCGAACGCCACGGACGCACGGGGGCCGTGCCCGGTGCCTGCCCGCACCAGATGGCGCAGGGTGCCGGTGTGGGGCAGCGCGGCGGCCACCCGCTCGCCGAACTCGGCGTCGTAGACCAGCGCGGCCAGGTCCGCGTCGCGGTAGAGGTAGACCAACTCGTCCTCGACGTAGCGGTAGTTGACGTTCACCGGCACCGCCCGGATCTTCAGACAGGCCAGCGCGGTCTGGAGGTACTCGACGCCGTTGCACAGATGCAGTCCGACGTGCTCGCCCGGGGCGATCCCGCTGTCGCCGAGATGGTGGGCGAGCCGGTTGGCGGCCGCGTCGAGCTGGGCGTAGCTCAGACGCCGCTCGGCTCCGGTGCCGGGGTGGTCGATGTACACCAGCGCCTCTCTGTCGGGCACCGTGTCGACGATCGACTCGAACAGGTCGGCAAGGTTGTACTCCACGGCTCCTCCTGACCCCTCGATCCGGCGGCTCGGCGCTCATTAGAGCCGCGCCGGGATGAGGTGGGAAGGGCCACGGAACAAGAAATCTGACTGAGCATCAGATTTCTCTTGAAGTCGGCCTGCGGCTGCTGCAACCTGTTCTAGGTCTCGAGACGGGAGGACGTCGTGACAAGCGGGACCGAACACCTCATCGTCGAGCGCGTCGGCGCGACCCTGGTGCTCACCTTGAACCGGCCCGAGGCCAGGAACGCGCTCTCGCTGCCGATGCTGGTCGGGCTGTACGACGGCTGGACCGAGGCCGACGAGGACGACACCGTGCGCTCCGTGGTGCTCACGGGCGCCGGTGGGGCCTTCTGCGCCGGAATGGACCTCAAGGCGCTCGCGGGCGGCGGCCGGATGGCCGGCGAGCATGTCCGCGACCGCCTCGCGGCCGACCCCGATCTGCACTGGAAGGCGATGCTCCGCCACCACCGGCCGCGCAAGCCGGTGATCGCCGCCGTCGAGGGCCCCTGCGTCGCGGGCGGCACCGAGATCCTCCAGGGCACCGATATCCGGGTCGCGGGCCGCGGCGCCACCTTCGGGCTCTTCGAGGTCCGGCGCGGGCTGTTCCCCATCGGCGGCTCCACCGTACGGCTGACCCGCCAGCTGCCCCGCACCCACGCCCTGGAGATGCTGCTGACGGGGCGCCCCTACCCGGCCGAGGAGGTGGCGCGGATCGGGCTCATCGGCCATGTCGTCCCGGACGGCACGGCGCTGGAGAAGGCCCTGGAGATCGCGGAGCTGATCAACGCCAACGGTCCGCTCGCCGTCGAGGCGGTCAAGGCATCCGTCTACGAGACCGCCGAGATGACCGAGACCGACGGCCTGAAGTCCGAACTCGAACGCGGCTGGCCCATCTTCGACACCGCCGATGCCAAGGAGGGCTCGAAAGCCTTCGCGGAGAAACGGCCGCCGGTCTACCGCCGGGCGTGATCCCCCACCACCTCAGGCCGGCGCCCCCACCCGGTGGCCGCGCGGAAGGAGACGCACCCCCCATGACCCCGGCTCCCTCGCCCGAGGCGCTCCAGGCGCCTCTGGTCGTCGAGTTCCCGTTCACCCGCTCCCTCGGCCCGGTGCAGAGCGCCTTCCTCACCGGGCTGCGCGAACGCACCGTGCTCGGCGTGCGCACCACCGACGGCCGGGTGCTGATGCCGCCCGTCGAATACGACCCGGTCACCGCCGACGAACTGTCCGACCTCGTCGAAGTCGCCCCCATCGGCACCGTCACCACCTGGGCCTGGAACCCCTCCCCGCGCCGCGGCCAGCCCCTGCCCACCCCCTTCGCCTGGGTGCTGGTGCGGCTGGACGGCGCGGACACCGCACTCCTCCACGCCCTCGACGCGCCCGGCCCCGACGCGGTGCGCACCGGTATGCGGGTGCGGATCCGCTGGGCCGGGGAGCGCGTCGGCGCCATCACCGACATCGCCTGCTTCGAGCCGTACGACGGCGCCGGGGGCGGCCGAGCCGTGCCGCACACGGGTGAGTTCACCGACCCCGTCGACGGCATCGTGGCCCCCGCCCGCCTCGACTACACCTACGCGCCCGGCCGCGCCCAGTCGCGCTATCTGAAGGCCCTCGCCGGCCGCACCACCTACGGGGAGCGCTGCCCGTCCTGCCGCAAGGTGTACGTCCCGCCCCGGGGCGCCTGTCCCACCTGCGGTGTGGCCACCGACGAACAGGTGGAGGTCGGCCCCCGCGGCACGGTCACCACCTTCTGCATCGTCAACATCAAGGCCCGCAACCTCGATATCGAAGTGCCGTACGTCTACGCCCACATCGCCCTGGACGGCGCCGATCTGGCCCTCCACGCCCGCATCGGCGACATCCCCTACGACGAGGTGCGGATGGGGCTGCGCGTGGAGCCCGTATGGAGCGAGGACGGCCGCTACCCCGACCACTACCGCCCCACCGGCGAACCCGATGCCGACTACGACACCTACAAGGAGCTGTTGTAGATGCGAGAGGTTGCCATCGTCGCCTTCGGCCAGAGCGACCACCGGCGCGACACCGCGGAGATCTCCGAGGTCGAGATGTTGATGCCCGTCCTCCACCAGGTGCTCGACGCCGTCGGACTCCGGGCCGGCGAGATCGACTTCACCTGCTCCGGCTCCTGCGACTATCTGGCGGGCCGCGCCTTCTCCTTCACCATGACTCTCGACGGCGTCGGCGCCTGGCCGCCCATCTCGGAGTCCCATGTGGAGATGGACGGCGCCTGGGCGCTGTACGAGGCATGGACGAGGCTGCTGACCGGCGAGGCGGAGACCGCGCTCGTCTACTCCTACGGCAAGTCCTCACCCGGCGATCTGCGCGAGGTCCTCACCCGCCAGCTCGACCCGTACTACGTGGCGCCCCTGTGGCCGGACTCGGTCTCCCTGGCCGCCCTCCAGGCCCAGGCGCTGCTGGACGCGGAGGACACCGGTGCCGACGAGCGGGCACTGGCCGGGGTCGCGGCGCGCAGCCGGACCGCGGCCGAGGGCAACCCGCATGCCCAGCTGACCGGTTCACCGCCGCCCGAGGCCCTCCTGGAGGACCCGTATGTGGTGCGGCCGCTGCGCCGCCACGACTGCCCGCCGGTCGGCGACGGCGCGGCCGCCGTCGTGCTCGCCGCCGGGGACACCGCGCGCCGGCTCTGCCGCCGCCCCGCCTGGATCCGCGGTATTGATCACCGGACGGAGGCCCACAGCCTCGGCGTACGGGACCTCACCCGCTCCCCGTCCACCCGGCTCGCCGCCGAGCGCGCGGGCGCCTTCGAGGCCCCCGTGGACCTGGCCGAGCTGCACGCCCCGTTCACCTCACAGGAGCTGATCCTCCGCCGTGAGCTGCGGCTGGGGGAGGGCGTACGGGTCAATCCGTCCGGCGGGGCGCTGGCCGCCAACCCCCTGATGGCCGCCGGGCTGATCCGCCTCGGCGAGGCCGCCGCCGCCATCCACCGCGGCGCCGCGGACCGGGCCCTCGCCCATGCCACCTCGGGCCCTTGTCTCCAGCAGAACCTGGTGGCCGTCCTGGAAGGGGATGACACGTGACGAAGGAGCCGGTGGCCGTCGTCGGGATCGGCCAGACCAAGCACACCGCCGCACGCCGGGACGTCTCCATCGCCGGGCTGGTCCGGGAGGCCGCCGTACGGGCCCTGGACGACGCCCAGCTGGGCTGGGCGGACATCGACGCCGTCGTGATCGGCAAGGCCCCCGACTTCTTCGAGGGCGTCATGATGCCCGAGCTGTACCTCGCCGACGCGCTCGGCGCCGTCGGCAAGCCGATGCTGCGCGTGCACACCGCCGGCTCGGTCGGCGGCTCCACCGCGCTGGTGGCCTCGGGGCTGATCGCCGCCCGGGTCCACCGGACCGTCCTCACTCTCGCCTTCGAGAAGCAGTCGGAGTCGAACGCCATGTGGGGGCTTTCCCTGCCCATCCCCTTCCAACAGCCGCTGCTGGCCGGGGCGGGCGGCTTCTTCGCACCACACGTACGGGCGTATATGCGGCGCACCGGCGCGCCCTCCGGTATCGGCGCGCTCGTGGCCTACAAGGATCGCCGCAACGCCCTGCGCAACCCCTACGCCCACCTCCACGAGCACGATCTGACCCTGGAACGGGTGCGGTCCTCCCCGATGCTGTGGGACCCCATTCGCTACTCCGAGACCTGCCCCTCCTCGGACGGCGCCTGTGCCATGGTGCTCACCGACCGCGCCGGCGCCGACCGCGCGCCGTATCCGCCCGCCTGGATGCACGGCGGCGCCATGCGCAGCGAGCCGACGCTCTTCGCGGGGAAGGACTTCGTCTCGCCGCGGGCCGGCCGGGACTGCGCGGCCGATGTCTACCGCCAGGCCGGGATCACCGACCCGCGCCGGGAGATCGACGCGGTGGAGATGTACGTGCCCTTCAGCTGGTACGAACCCATGTGGCTGGAGAACCTGGGCTTCGCGGACGAGGGAGCGGGCTGGAAGCTCACCGAGTCCGGGGTGACCGAGATCGACGGCGAGCTCCCGGTCAACCCGTCCGGCGGGGTGCTGTCCACCAACCCGATCGGGGCGTCCGGAATGCTGCGGTTCGCCGAGGCCGCGCTCCAGGTGCGCGGGCGGGCGGGCGAACACCAGGTCGACGGCGCCCGTAAGGCGCTCGGTCACGCCTATGGCGGCGGCTCGCAGTTCTTCTCGATGTGGGTGGTCGCGGACACTCCGCCGGAGAGCTGAGTCTCCTGCTCACTCCTCCTTTCGTGGCCTGTGCGGCACCGGCCGCGATCGCTAGGGTGGGGCGCGGACGACGATCCGGGAGGATGAGCCGACGTGGCCGATACCACCACCACCGAACAGCCACTGACAGGAAGCGGGGAGAAGCCCGAACTCGACCTCTCGGGCGCCCAATGGCGGTCGAGCAGCCAGGGCGTGGGCGATGTGGAGATCGCCTTTGTCGAGGGATTCATCGCGATGCGCCACGGCCGCCGTCCCGAAGACCCGGCGCTGATCTTCACCCCGGGCGAGTGGCGCGCCTTCGTCCTGGGCGCGCGTGAGGGCGAGTTCGACCTCACCTGAACCGGGGCTCCACCGGGGGCGGGCGGGTCCGGCCGGACCGGACGGCCCGCCCCGTGGCATGTCGTCCCCCATCCGTGGCATATCGCCCCTCACTCATGGCATGTCGCGCCGTCAAAAAGGCCCGTCGGCGGCCCCGCGATGCCTGTCCCATGGCGATGAGTGCGTTATCGGCCAGAATCGGAGCGCGGTGGACCCCGGTGGAGCCACACATCGCCGGGCGCGGCCACGAGATCCGTCTTCCCATGGCTTCGCGGCGGGGTCACGAAACCTCCATGCCTTCTGCCGAAACGTGAGCGTGACTCACGGTGACAGCGGCAGGTCGCGACGGGTCTCCGCGATGGGGAACAGGATCGTCCGCGCTCTATGCAGCCCTCGCCTCGAGAGGTAGTTTTCCCTCCCACCTCCCCGTTGTACGGGGCGGCAACTCGGCTGAAAACAGGGGGTGTCGTGCGCGAATTCAGTCTCCCTCGCATGGTGGAAACTCTGCGCGCGGGCGGACTGGCGGACTCGGTGTACGAGCTGGCGGACCGCGAACCGGACCGGATCCAGTTCGCCCGGCGCCACGCCACCGAACCCGGCCGGTGGACTCCGGTGACCGCCGCGGCCTTCCGGGACGAGGTCCTGGCGCTGGCGAAGGGCCTGCTGGCCGAGGGTGT
Source organism: Streptomyces malaysiensis subsp. samsunensis (assembly GCF_024519315.1). Taxonomy (GTDB): domain Bacteria; phylum Actinomycetota; class Actinomycetes; order Streptomycetales; family Streptomycetaceae; genus Streptomyces; species Streptomyces malaysiensis. The sequence continues at coordinate 35,932 of NZ_JANIIC010000049.1, forward strand.
GCGGTTCGGTGACCGGGTGGCCCTGATGGCACGGACGCGGTACGAGTGGACGCTGTTCAGCTATGCCCTGTGGTCCGTCGGCGCCCAGGTGGTGACCGTCTACCCCACCTCCTCGCCGGAACAGGTGCGCTGGATCCTGGCCCGGACGCGGGCCGTGGCCGTGGTGGTCGAGGGCGAGGACGACGCCATGACGGTCGGCGCCGTCTGCGACGCCCTTCCCGGGCTGCGCTCCATCTGGCAGATGGACCAGGGGTGCGTGACGGAGCTGTGGCAGCGCGGCGCCGGCGTCCACGACGAACTGGTCGTCGAGCGGCGCTGGCTCGTGGAACCGCGCTCCACGGCGGTCATCTGCTACACCTCGGGCACCACCGGACAGCCCCTCGGGTGCATGATCACCCATGCCAATCTCGCCGCCGAATGCGACACCCTCTTCGCGGGCTGGAACGGGCTGTTCGCCGAGCCCGGGGTGCAGCCCGCCATCCTCGCCTTCCTCCCGCTGGCCCACATCTACGGACTGATGGTCCAGGTGCTCTGCGTACGGGGCGGCATCCTCATGGGACACGAGCCCGAGCTCTCCCCGTCGACCCTGCTGCCCTCCCTCCAGTCCTTCCGCCCGACCTGTGTCTTCGCGGTGCCCTACATCTTCGAGCGGATCCTCGGGGCCGCGCGGAACTCCGCCCAGGACGATGGCAAGCGCGGGGTCTTCGAGAAGGCCATGGACACGGCGGTGCGCTACGCCACGGCGGTGGAGAAGCAGGCACGGGGCGCCGGGAAGGGACCGGGCCCCGGCCTCAGAGCCGCGCACGCCGTCTTCGACCACATGGTCTACCGGCGCATCAGAGCCGTCCTGGGCGGCCGGGTGCGCTACGCGGTCACCGGCGGCTCCCCGTTCAGCCGGGAGCTGGGGCTGGCGTTCGCGGGAGCCGGGATCACCGTCTACAACGGCTACGGCCTCACCGAGACGACGGCGGCGATCACCGCACAGCCGCCCGGCCGCCCCCGGCAGGGCACGGTGGGCCGCCCGATGCCGGGCACGGCGGTGCGCATCGCGCCGGACGGCGAGGTGTGGGTGCGCGGCGGCACCGTCTTCGCGGGCTATGTGGACGAGCCGGCGGCCACCGGGGCCGCGCTGCGCGACGGCTGGCTGAGCACCGGAGACATCGGATTCCTCGACGGCGACGGCTATTTGACCATCACCGGCCGTAAGAAGGACATCATCATCACCAGCGGCGGCAAGAGCGTCTCGCCGCAGCCGCTGGAGGAGCGGCTGCGGGCGCATCCACTGATCTCGCAATGCGTCCTGGTGGGCGACAACCGCCCCTACGTCGGGGCGCTGATCACCCTGGACGCCGAGATGCTGAGGCGCTGGCACCAGGTGGTCGGCGCGCGGCTGCCCGTCGGCCGGGAGCACGCGGCGGCCAACAAGGCGTTGCACGAGGAGATCCAGCAGGCGGTCTCGGCGGCGAACCGCTCGGTGTCCAGGGCGGAGTCGATCAGGGCCTTCCGTATCCTCCCGAAGGAATTCACCGTGGCGGACGGGCTGTTGACGCCCTCGCTCAAGCTGCGCCGCGACGCGGTCTACAAGGTCTGCGCCGCGCAGATCGAGCAGCTCTACGCGAGCTGAGAGGGCTCCGAGGGCATCGGCTGACGGGTGTCCGGGCCGCTGCCGGGCGGTGGCGGCGGCGCTCCCCTTCCCGCGCGGATCAGGTCCTCCGCGCCGGTCAGCCGGGCCCACGGCCGCTGCCGTCCCCCGCTGACCGCCTCGGTGCCCCGCTCGTCGTACCGGGCCGTCCGCAGCGACCAGCCCAGATTGCCCGTCATCACATGCCGCATGCCGTCCACATAGCGCCCCACCGCGCGGTGGGTGCCGGGGTCCGCCCCCGCCTCGGCCAGCAGCTCCGGCAGCCTGGCCGCGGTCTCCTCGAACCAGCCGTAGCGGGCGTTGGCGAGGCCGGCGATATGGCGCACCGCGTCCTCCAGTCCACCGCCCGCGAGCTTCCACTGGACGATGACGCTGTTGTGGACGTCGCCGACGGCCAGTTCCTTGTCCAGGGAGGCGATGTCATTGGTGAAGACCACCACATCGTCCGTGGCCTCCCGCATCCGGGCCAGCGGGAAGCCGCCGTGCAGCGCGGACGGCAGGGTGTAGCCGCCGAACGGCTCGTTCAGGTCCAGACAGGGCTGTACGCCGATCGAGTGGCGCCGCAGGGCCAGCACATCCTCCACCGAGCGCGGCGCGTCCCCGCCGCCGTCCGCGGGCGGGGCACCGGTCCGCTCCAGGGCCTCGCGGTGGTAGGAGTGCAGATACTCCAGCCAGTGGTGGCGGAAGCGGTCCCGCCACACCCGCGGCCGCCCGGAGTTGATCCGGCGCCACAGATCGCGGAAGCTCTCCAGGAGCGGCCCTTCGCCGCCGCCCGTCCCGCCGGGTGCCGTGTCCTCCTCGGTGACCCGGATGACGTCCGCCACCAGCCGTGCCACCTCCTCCGGGCGGCAGCCCAGTTCCCCGTCGAACTGGTCGTCGAAGACGAAGTACCAGCCCACGAGGTCGCTGCCGAGGTTCAGATCGGCGCCGGTCGCCCGGGGGTAGAACAGTCCCGTCAGTACGTCGAAGCGGAGCGCGTCGTACTCCTCGACGGACGCGTGGTTCTCGAAGACCCTGAACCGTGACAGCCATTGGATGGTGTGCTGCCTCGCCGCCCCGGTGTCCGGGCTGAGGTCGGCGGAGGCCGGGAAGTCGAACAGGGCCGCCCGTCGTGGCAGTGCCGACTGCCGGGCGTGTGGTCGCGAAGCGTGCGTGTGCATGAGTCGTCTCCGCCCCCTTCGTCGTCCGGGCGGCCCGAGCCCGCATATGCCACAGGCGTACACGGCAACTGGCCAACCCGCTGAATCCGGTCATCCTCGCGTGCGGAACGTGGCATCGATAGAGGAGGCGGTGAATTGGCGCATGCCAGTGGCAAGAGCGGACGGAAATCCCTCCATACGGGAGCTACGGAGCGTGCCATTCACGCTACGCTCGGCGTCACCTGCCGGAGGGGAAGCAACGTGGCGGAGTGCATGAGCCAACAGAACCGGACGCGCCGGACACTGCTGGAACGGGAGCGGGAGCTGCGCGCGGTGCACGGCGCGCTGACCGAACTGTGCGGAACGGAACCCGCCGACCGGGACGAGATCCGAGGCGGCGGAGTGATCGCCTTCGAGGGGCCCGGCGGCGTCGGCAAGACCGCACTGCTCGGCGAGGCGCGCCGGCGGGCCGTCGCCCGCGGCTGCACCGTGCTCCGCGCCCGTGGTGGCGAGCACGAACAGGGCGCGGCCTTCCATGTGGTGCGCCAGCTCTTCCAGCCGGTGCTCGCGGCGACCGGCGAGGACGAGCACCGCCGCATCCTCGGCGGCTGGTACGACATCGTGGCGCCCGCGGTCGGCCTGGTGGTCTCCGGCAGCGGCGGCGCACCCGATCCACAGGGCGTCCGCGACGGCCTCGACTGGCTGGTGACCCGCTTCACCGTGGAGCACGCCCCGGTCGTCATGATCCTCGACGATGTCCACTGGGCCGACCCCGAATCGCTGGACTGGCTGACCCGGTTCGCCTCGCGCACCGCCGATCTGCCCCTGCTGCTCGCCGTCGGCTACCGCCCCGAGGACCTGACCGCCGACGTCGCCGCGATACGGGCCCTGGTCGAGCGCCAGGGAGCACGGCCCCACGTACTGGCCCCGCTCACCCCGGGCGGCGTCGGCAGAATCGTCCGGGAGGTCCTCGGGGACCACGCCGACGAGGCGTTCTGCCGTGAGTGCTGGGCGATGACCGGCGGCAACCCCTGGGAGATCACCGAGCTCACCGCCAAGATCCGCGACCGCAGGCTGAAACCGCAGTCGGAGAACCTGCCCGCACTGCGCGAACTGGTCTCCTCGGCCAGGGACAGCGGGCTCAACGACCGGCTGACCCGCCTCGGCACCGCCGCCGTCCGCCTCGCCTGGGCCGTCGCCGTCCTCGGCATCGAGGCCACCCCGGCGCTCACCGCGAATGTCGCCGGGCTCAGCGAGTCCGAGGCCGCCGAAATGGTGGCGCGGCTCGTCGACGCGCGGATCCTGGCCCCGCCGCGCCCCGGAAACGGCACCCAACCCCTGGAGTACCTCCACCCGCTCATCGCCACCGCCGTCTACCAGGCGATCCCCGGCGCCATGAGAGTGGCCATGCACGGCCAGGCCGCCACCGTGGTGCTCGGCGCGGGCCTGGGCTCCGCGGCGGCCGGCCGGCATCTGCTGGAGATGCACCCCGAGGGCGACCCATGGGTGGTGCACCATCTGCGGGAGGCCGCCCGGGAGTATCTGCGCGCCGGGGCACCCGACGCCGGGCGCCGCTGTCTGGCCAGGGCCCTGCGCGAACCGCCCGCCCTGGAGGAGCGCGCCGCCGTGCTGTACGAGCTTGGCTGCGCCGCCCAGCTCACCGAGCCCGATGTCACCGTCAACCATCTGCGGGCCGCGCTCGGGGAGCCCGCGCTCGGCCCCGAACTGCGCGAGGCGATCACCTACCGGCTCGCCCAGGCGTACGGCCACAGCGGCCGTATGGAGGAGGCCGCCCAGGTCTTCGCCGACGAGGTCGGACGCGCCACCAGCGCCCGCACCCGGCTGCGGATGCAGACCGAGCAGCTGATGTGGAACATGTTCCGCGCCGATGAGAAGGAGTCGCCCGCCCGCTCCCGGCGGCTCACCCGGCTCGCGGAGCACCTCACCGGCCGCGGTATGGCCGAGCGCTATCTGATGGGGCTGCGCGCCTGGGACGCGATGACGCGCGGAGAGCCCGTCGCCACCGCGCTGCACTACGCGGAGGAGGCCCTCGGCGACGGCCTCAGCTGGACCGATGACGACTGGGGCTTCGAGGTGCCCATCCTGGTCGCCCTGGTCTTCCTCCACTGCGACCAGCCCGGACGCGCCGAGGAGCTGTTCAACAAGGGCATCGCCGAATGCGAGCGCAAGGGCTGGCGCGGCTCCCATCTGGCGTTCGGCTTCACCCTCCTCGGCTATGCCCGACTGCGCCGCGGCGCGCTCGGCGAGGCGGAGGAGCTGGCCCGTGAGGGGATGCGGATCGCCGATCTGGTGGGCTCCTCGACACCCGCCCACTGGACCGCGGTCGGCACCCTCATCGGAACGCTGATCTGCCGGGGCCGGATCCAGGAGGCGCAGGAGTTCGCGGCCGGGCACCGTGGCGAGACCCTTCCGCAGGCCACGCTCTGCCCCGATGTGCCGGCGGTCCGCGGTGAGCTGCTGCTCGCCGCCAATCTGCACCGCGAGGCCCGGAACCGGCTCATCGAGGTCGGCCGCCGCATGGACGGACGCGGTATGCGCAACCCCGCCTGGTGCCCCTGGCAGCTCCACCTCGCCCAGGCCCTCGCGCTCACCGGTCCCCGGCAGGCCGCAGAGGTCGCCGACGACGCGGTGCGCCGCGCCCGCCAGTTCGGCGCCCACTCCGCGATCGGCAAGGCGCTGCACACCGCGGCCACCGTGACCCAGGGGCCGGACCGGATCAAGCTGCTGGCCGAGGCCGTCAGCCATCTGATGCGCTCACCGGCCGCGTACGACCTGGCCGTGGCGCTGGTCGACCACGGCGCCGCGCTGCGCCGCATCGGCCTGCCCCAGGAGGCCGGCGACCGGCTCTACCGCGGTTTGGAGGGAGCGGTGCGCTGCGGGGCCGACGCGCTCGCCGCCCGGGCCCGCGACGAGCTGTCCGCGGCCGGGCTGCGCCCGATGCAGCTGCGGGTGGATCACACCAGCCCGCTGACCTCGCAGGAGCAGGCCATCGCCGAGCGGGCCGCCGAGGGCTGGCCGGACGCCCGGATCAGCGAGACGACCGGGCTCGAGGAGCGCGAGGTCGCCCGGCTGCTCTCCGATGTCTACCGTAAGGTCGGCACCGACCGGGCCGGGCTGGCGAAGCGGCTCATCACGCCCACCGTCGGCCTTCCCCAGCGCCCGGTGCCCGACCCCGAATGAGGGGTGCGGCCCGTCCGCCACCCGACACGGGAACGGGCGCGCGGCCACGTACCATGTCCGCATGTCCTTCCTCCGCCGCCGCAGCGCCGCCACGCCCACCGGGCCGGACTTCGATGTCCTCGCCATGGACCCGGGAGACTGGCCCGGCGATCTCGGGGCGGGGCTGCTGCCCGCCCCCGACGGCACCTGCCAGGGCGTCTTCCTGCGGTACGACCTGTTCGGCGGGCGCGGCCCGGCCATGATCATCGGCAATCTGCCCGAGGGGTCCCCGGCCCGGGATGTGGCCGAGGGGCAGCCGCCGTTCGAGGTGACCCAGCTGCTGGCGGCGCTCGGGAACGATGAGCCGGTCCAGGTGGTGGACACCGAGGACAGCCCGGTCATGCATGAGGACAACCTCCTCATCGTCCGCCGGATCAAGCTCTCCGAGGGCCGGATCTCCTGTGCCCAGTTCGATCGCAGCGACGGTGTGCTCGTCACCATCGCCAGCTGGGACCGGCCGATCACCGACGATCTGTACCGGCTGCTCAAGCCGCTGCCCGCGGAGATGTTCCAGCAGCGCTGAGGGGCCGCCGCGAAGGGCCGTGAGACGCCCGTACGGCACGAGGCCGGTACGGCCGCGCCCACGGCCCTTCTTCTACCACTCCTCCACGGTGGATTGACGGGCCATCAGGCCCATCGATCCATCAGCTTCGCTGACCCATCAACCTCACTTCCCGGAGCGCCGGACCGTCACATCGGCGGCCCGGACGAACGCCACCCGGTGCCCGAACTGGATCTGGTAGTACACATCCTGGCCGCGCACCACCTTGTGACCGGCCGGATCGAAGGTGGTCGCCCACAGATACTCGCCCCGCGTCCGCAGCCCCAGCGGATAGGACTGCCCGGCGAGCAGCTTGTACGGCAGCGGCGAGACCGCCTGCACCGGTACGCCCTCCGGATACGCCTCCTTCTCCGGATAGGCGCGGCCGTACACCGTGACCTCCGCCGCCCCGTCCTTGGGTGTCACCACAAGTCCCTTGGCGCCCACCGCCGTCGGCCGCCGCTTGGGGTTCTGGAACCAGGCGCGTTGGCCGAGGTACCAGATCGCCGTCCAGTCGCCCTCGTGCCCCGCGACCGCGAACTGCTGCCCGGTGGTGGCACGGGCCCCGGTGTCATTGACACCGGTCGTCGAGTCGGAGCCGTCCGGGCGCAGCCCGATGTCCTTGACCAGCGGGGCGTCCGCGCTCGGCGCGGTGTGCAGCCGCACCGCGGCCGAGCCGTGCGGGGCGCATGCCTGGCCCGCCGTCTCGCAGTCGGTGTAGGCGGGCCGGTTGGTGTCGTAGTCGGGGCGGATGGTGACCAGGCCGCCGGAGGAGCCCGCGGTGCGTTGGAAGGGCGCGCCGAGCAGGGTGAAGTAGTGCGCCCAGTCCCAGTAGGGGCCCGGGTCGGTGTGCATGCCCGGGATGGTGCCGGTGGTGGTGCCCGGCACATTGTCATGGCCCAGGATGTGCTGGCGGTCCAGCGGAATGTCGAACCGCTTGGCGAGATAGCGCACCAGCCGCGCCGAGGAGCGGTACATCGCCTCCGTGTACCAGGCGTCGGGGGCGGTGAGGAAACCCTCGTGCTCCAGGCCGATGGACTTGGCGTTGACGTACCAGTTGCCCGCGTGCCAGGCGACGTCCTTCAGCGGCACATGCTGGGCGATATGGCCGTCGGAGGAGCGCAGGGTGTACTGCCAGGACACATAGGTGGGGTCCTGGACCAGCTTGAGGGTGGTGTCCCAGGAGCCCTCGGTGTCATGGATGACGATGTAGTCGATGGACTGCGAGGAGGGGCGCTCGCCCAGGTCGTGGTTGCCGTAGTCGTTGTCCCCGAACTCCTCGTAGGGCGCCGGGAGCCACTCGCAGGACACGTCCTTGGGGGCCTCGACCCGCGGATCCCGCGCGGGGGAGGCCAGACCGAGCGTCCGCAGCTGCCGGGTGTCCGGCGCGACACCGGGCGCCGCGTCGAGGGAGACCCGCTCGCCGTCGGCGGTCGTCCGCGAGGCACCGCCGCGGATCACCGAGTACACCTCGTCGGCGAAGACGCCCGCGGCCGTGGCGTCATCGGCGCCCGAGTAGGCCGCCACCGCCGCGTACCAGTCGGCGGGGTCCTCGCTCCGCGGCAGCCCCAGCCGCTTCTGGGCGGCGGCCAGCAGGGCCGCGCCACCGCGCACATTGGCGCTCTCATCGCCGCGCAGCGCCTCCGCGGACAGCCCGGTGAGCTCCGCGGCCCGGCCGAGGGTGCGCAGCCGCGCGGGCAGCCGCCGGGGCTCGGGAACGGTGGCCTTGGGGACCCGCAGGGGCCGGGCGAGATCGCCGCGCGCGTCCTCGGTGCCCTGGCTGTGGTGCGGGGCGCCGAGTAGGGCGGTGTGGGCGTCGGTGAGATGCATGGGGCCATAGCCGCCGGTGACGCTCGGCGCACCGCGGTGGCCGTCCCAGCGCGACTGGAGATACGAGACGCCCAGGAGCACGCTCAGCGGAACGCCGTACTCGGCGGCCGCGGCCGCGAAGGCACGCTGCAATGCGCCGCCGTCGGCCGGAGGCCCCTCGGCCCCCTCGGCCCGTGACTGGTCGGCGTAGGCCGCGGGTGTCGCCGAGACCAGCGGGAGCAGAAACGCGGCGGACGCCGCGGCTCCCGCGGTCCGCAGTGTGGTTCGCCGGGTGGGACCGGACGGATCTCTGTTCGCGTCGTGGGCGCTGTCCTGTGCGGATTCTGGCATTGCAGCCTCCTCAAGCGGGCCGGGGCGAGCCGAGCCACTTAGAGATATGCGCTGCCAGGCGTGGCGTCAATCGCCGTCACCCGGACGGACGTTCGGACGTCAGCCCGCCTGCGGCGCGTCACCGGTCCAGACCGGTGACGCGCCCGGACGCCACTCCGCCTCCGCTCAGCGGGTGCCGACCGCCGCCCGCACCGCGCGCCGGGCCAGCGCGCAGTCGTCGTGCAGCCTGCGCAGCAGCAGCCGCTGCTCCTCACCGGCCGGAACCGCGCCCGGCACCACGGGGGCGGGGTCGTGCATGGTGCGCTGCACCGCGGTCTCGTACTGGCGGATCTCCCGCGTCAGCACCAGCATCAGATTGACCAGGAAGGAATCCCGCGTGGCCGGGCCCGCGGCCTGCGCCAGCTGGCTGATCTGGCGCCGGGTCACGGGGGCGTCGCCCAGCACCGTCCACAGCGTGGCCAGGTCATAGCCGGGCAGATACCAGCCCGCGTGGTCCCAGTCGAGGAGCACCGGGCCCGCGGGGGAGAGCAGGACATTGTTCAACAGGGCGTCGCCATGGGAAAATTGGGCCGGGGTCTGCCGCCCACAGGTCTGCGAGACGCCTCGCAGCAGCTTCTGTAGATCGCCCATGTCCCGGTCGGTGAGCAGTCCGAGCTCGTGATAGCGGGTCAGCCGGACGGCGTAGTCGATGGGGGCGTCGAACAGACCGGCGGGCGGGCGCCACTGGTTGACCCGGCGGATCGCGCCCAGCACCGCCCCCAGATCGGCGCGCGGCGGAGGTTCGGTGGGGTGGCGCTGCGCGGCCGCGATCCGCCCGGGCATCCGCTCGATGACCAGTGCGCAGTTGTCCGGGTCGGCGGCAATCAGCCTAGGCACACGCACCGGCGGGCGCTGGCGGACGAACGCCCGGTACATCGCTATTTCCCGGCGGAACCGCTCGGCCCACGCGGGGGAGTGGTCCAGCAGGCACTTGGCCACCGCGGTGCTGCGCCCGGTCGCGCCGATCAGAAGCACGGACCGGCCGCTGCGCCGCAGCACCTGGACCGGGTTGAACTCCGGACAGATGCGATGGACCGAGGTGATCGCGGTGCGCAGCTGCGCGCCCTGAGGACCGGACAAGTCGAGTCTCCCGCGGGGCGGCACGGGGCCGAGGGCGGCGGTCCGCCGGGTCCGGCCGCCGGGGGCGGGATCGAGGTACGGCCCAGCGCCGGGCAGCTGCCGCCGGTACGGCCGGGGCGGGGCGGACACGGAGGACGATGCTGCGTACATGGGCGATACAGATCCCTTCGTGTGCCGACGAATTGCGTACGCACCCGGCCCCGGGGCGGGGCCGCACCCTGGGGAATGCGGCCGATCCAGCGCGAGCCGCCACCGGGCCGGGTAACGCGCTCCTACATCACACCCGTGTGCGGGTGGCACACCATCTGGCGGACCCTGGCGAACCCTGGCGAATAGTCGCACCGCTTGTGACGGGGCCGTTACTGTCAAGTCAGCCGAGGAACCTGGGGGCTTGACGTGACGAGGGAACCCAACACCCGTCTTGCGGATCTGTTCGGCCTCGCCGGATGGTCCAAGGGGGAACTCGCGAGACTCGTGAACCGGAAGGCGGCGGCCATGGGCCATCCGCAGCTGGCGACCGACACCTCGCGGGTGCGGCGTTGGATCGACACCGGCGAGACGCCGCGCGATCCCGTGCCCAAGGTGCTGGCGGCCCTGTTCACCGAGCGCCTCGGTCGAGTCGTGACCATCGAGGATCTCGGGTTCGGACGCGGGGGGCGCGCGGGAAAGGGGCAGTCCGGCGACGGGCTGTTCTGGCCGCCCGAGTCCACCGCCGCGGTCCTCACCGAATTCACGGGAATGGACCTTATGTTCAACCGACGCGGCTTGGTGGGTGCGGGCGCCGCGCTCGCCGCAGGATCCGCCATCACCGGTGCCATGAGCGACTTTCTGCTCTCCGACCCCACCCTCGCCACCGACGCGCCCCGTACCGACAACCCCCTGTCCGTCGAGCCCGTGGGCTTCGACCGCTATGAGGCCGCCCCCGTGGGCTCCCAGGAGATCGACGCCCTGGAGGGATCGGTCGAGGTCTTCCGCGCCTGGGACGCGGCCCGCGGTGGCGGGCTCCAGCGCAAGGCCGTGGTCGGCCAGCTCAACGAGGTGGGCGGCATGCTCGCCTACCGCCACCCCGAGCACCTTCAGCGCAGACTGTGGGGGGTGGCGGCCAATCTGGCGGTGCTCGCCGGCTGGATGTCCCATGACGTCGGCCTGGAGCCCACCGCCCAGAAGTACTTCGTCATCGCCGCGCACGCGGCCCGCGAGGGCGACGACCGGCCCCGGGCGGGCGAGGCGCTCTCCCGGGCCGCCCGGCAGATGGTGCACCTGGGCCGCCCGGACGACGCGCTGGATCTGATGAAGCTGGCCACGTCCGGTGCGGGCGAGCAGGCGCTGCCGTGCACCCGGGCCATGTTCTGCACCATCGAGGCATGGGCGCAGGCGTCCAAGGGCCACGGCCAGGCGGCGCGGCGCGCCCTGGGCGAGGCGGAGGAGCTGTTCGTCTCCGACGGGGACCACGGGCCGGCGCCCAGCTGGATGCAGCTGTTCAACGAGGCTGATCTGCACGGGATGCAGGGGCTGGTCTACCGCACCCTCGCCGAGCACGAGCCGGCGGCGGCGGGGATCGCCCTGAACCATGCGAAGAAGGCGCTGCGGATGCGGGAGGGCGGGCGCCAGCGGTCCCAGATCTTCGACCACATCTCCATCGCCTCGGCCTGTTTCATCGGCGACGACCCCGAGCAGGCCGAGCGCTACGCCCGGACGGCCCTGCTGACGATCGAGCAGAACTCCTCGCACCGCACCTGGGACCGGCTGCGCGAGATGTACCGGCTCACCGCGCGGTACGGCACCTCACCGGCCGTCCGGGAGCTGCGGGAGGAGATCCAGCGGGTACTGCCGAAGGGAGGCGCGGGAAAGGGCGGCGCGGGGCTGAAAGGATCCGGCTCCATCGCCAGGAGCCCGGCCGTCTAGCGTCCGGGCCACCCCTTATGGGGCTTACGAGGAGCTTGCTCGCGTTACGAGGAGCTTGCCTTACGAGGGGCATGACGAAGGGCCGGAGGGGCCGTACGAAGGGCTTTACGCGGGGCAACGTCTTACGGGGAGTCGACGCCTTACGGGGGGCACGCCTTACGCGGTGCGACGCCTTACGAGGTCGGGCACCGCTTACGAGGGGTCGATCACCGCGTCATGCCGACGCGGGAAGCCGCGTCATGCGCGGGCGGCGGTGACCCTGGCGATCAGCACACAGGCGTCGTTCGCACGCGGCTCGTCGCCGAACGCCTCGGCCACGGTCCGTACGCACTCCTGGGCGCCGTGGGCGGCGGTCAGCCGTGGCGCGAGCGCGAGCAGCCGCTCGGTGGCGCCCTCGGCGTCCCGGGCGAGCCGTCCGGTGTGCAGCACCAGCAGATCGCCCGGCTCCAGCCGCTCCTCGGCCTGGGCGTACGCGGCGCCCGTCGTGGCGCCCAGCAGCACGCCGTCGGGAGAGCGCAGCGGGCGCCCCGTCCCGTCGCGGAAGAGCAGCGGGGCGGGGTGTCCGGCCTGTGCCCAGAGCAGGGTGCGGGTGTCCGGGTCGTACTGTCCGCAGACGGCGCCGACCAGCGCGGGCTGGGAGGAGACGGCGAGCAGTTGGTTGAGCCGCCCCATCAGCGGGCCCGGCTCGATCCCGGCCACCGCCATGCCGCGCACCGCGCCGAGCAGCATGGCCATACCGCAGGTCGCGGTCACTCCATGGCCGGTGAGGCCGCCGACGCTCAGCAGGGTCCGGCCGTCCGGCAGTTCCAGCGCGTCGTACCAGTCGCCGCCGATCTGGGCGCTGGACTCGGAGGGCAGATAGTGGGCGGCGAGGTCGAGGGCGGCGCCGTCATCCGGTGGTTCGGCGCCCGGAAAGCCGTCGCGGGCCGGAAGCCGGAGGGAGCCGCGCCATGGCGGCAGCACGGCCTCCTGCACCTCCACCGCGAGCCGGCGCTCGGTCCGCGCGATCCGCCGCTGGTGGCGCAGGGTGTCCCGGCTTTCGCGCACCGCCCGCTCGCCGCGGCGCAGCTCGCTCACATCCCGGAGCACGGCCCACATGGCGGCGGTGCTGCCGTCGGTGTCGAGCACCGGCTCGCCCGCCATATGGACGGTGCGCACCGCGCCGTCCACACATACGACGCGGAACTCCCCGTCGATCGGCTTTCCGTCCACCAGACAGTCCGTGACCATCGCGGTCAGGATCGGCTGGTCCTCGGAGAAGACCCAGGAGGGCAGCTCGTCGAGGGTGAGCCCGCCGTCCCCGGGGTGCCGGCCGAAGATCCGGCAGAGCTCGTCGGACCAGGTCACCTCGTCGGTGAGGAGGTTCCACTCCGCGCTGCCGACCCGGCTCGGCGACGAGCCCCGGCCGTCGGCCGCGCATCCGGCCGCCGCCGCGGCCGTCACCGCAGCCGCCGCCTCCGCCGCGGTCTCGGCGTCCGTCTCGGGGGGATCGGCGGCCAGTCCCTCGCGCAGCTCGTCCAGATGCCGGCCCAGATCGTCCAGCTGATGGACGGCGAGCTCGCACACCGCGCGCTGCCAGCGCAGCTGCGCGTCGTCCGTACCACTCAGGTCCGCTACGGTGTCGCGGCGGACGGCGTCGAGGCCGCCGCGGAGCCGCTGGGTCTGTGAGATGAGGGCGTCCACCGTGTCACGCTGGGGAGGCGATACGGCGGGATGGTCCGCGGAGCGGGGGGACGGCATGACGTTCTCCGATACGGGCGCGGCGCGGCCGGTCTTGAGGGAGGGACCGGTAACGACTCTTGCACAGGGTGCGACATCCCGTAAGCGGTTTGGCAATACCCGATCCGGTGGTGCTTGCGGCATATGCCGATGGCCTTCCGGGGCTGCGTCCGGCGGGAATCGGCGGAGGGCGCGATTCCGGGTAGGCTGCGGCGCTCGGGAGTCCCGCAGTCTCACGCCGTTCATCAGGCATACGGCGCCAGGACATCGGCAAGAATGCCGATCGACGGAAATCCCGTTGCCAGCGAACCTCCCGCACCGGATGCTGACCTCATGTTCGATCCAGACATAGCGCCCAGCGGCACCCTGCTCGGCCTCCTCCAGCGAGGCCGCGGCGACGGGACCCTGCACGCCCTCGCCGCGCCGCGGGCCGAGGCGCTCGCGGCACTGCACCAGTGTGTGCTGCGCGACCCCCGCCGTGACTGGCAGGTCGAGAACCGCTCGCTCTACTACGCCAGGCTCTGTCTGGACCTCGACGCCGGACTCGACGAGATCGAACAGCATCTGTTCCACCCCGACGACCTGGTCGACGAGGACGAGGCGCGCACCGGACTCGCCCTGTCCGTTCTGGGCCACCTCGCCGCTTACGGCAGGGCAGACGCCCTGCGGCTGCTGCGCCGCTACGCCGCGGCCGGCAGCAATTGGGAGTGGGCCCTGGACGAGCTGGCCCTGCGCGACGACGACACCGGGCTGCGCGGCCTCGCCCCCGCGATCCTCGTCCGCTTCCCCGAGACCTCCGACGGCGACGCCGAACTGGCCGCCGTCGTGCGCGGTGCCTATGAACCCCGGCCCTGGCGGCTGTGGGCCGACGATCCGCACCACGGGCCGCGGGTGCGCGCGGCGGCCGAGCAGGGCGCCTTCGACCGGTGGCAGCGCCAGCTGCGGCCCTCGGGGCCGCGCCCCGGCTGGAGCGTCCACGACATCCTGCTGTGGGCCCAGCGGGAGCACGATCTGAAGCCGGACGCCCGCCGCCCCGACGCGGCGGCTCGCTGTCTGGCCGCCGTCGCGGGCCCCGAGGACCGGCCCGAGCTCCTCGCCGCCGCCGCGTCGGCCCCCGACGCCGCCCGCGCCGCGGCGCTGCGCCACCTCGCGGAGACCGGCGACCCCGAGGTGCTCGACCTGATCGAGGCGGCCGTGACCGAGCCGGACGCCTCGGAGCTGGTCTCCCAGGCGGCCCTCTCCGCATTCGAACGCATGCGCAGTATCGCCGCCCTCGACCGGGCCCGGGTCTGGGCCCACCGCCCCGACGCCCTCGGCGACGCGGCGGCCGCGATGCTCTCCTGCCGCGGCGGTCAGTACGACACCCCGCTCGTGCTCGCGGCCCTCCGCCGCACGGTCCGGGCCGAGGGCCCGGACGCCCAGACCCTGTGGACGCTCGTCGACGGCGCCGGGCGCCTGACGATCTCCTGTGCCGCGCCCGTACTGCGCCATATCTATCGGGAGACCGCCTCCTCCCACCTCCGCGGCCGCGCCGCCCGCGCGCTGGCCGCCACCGATCCGTCCTTCGCGGCGGGCTTCGCGGTCGAATGCCTCTGGGACTGCGAGGAGAGCACCCGCGAACTCGCCGCCCACCACGCCGCCACCGCCGACGCCCGCGTGGTCGAACAACTCCGCCGGCTGGCCGCCGACCCTGCGGAGGAGGCCGAGGTCCAGACGGCGGTCCGCAGCCGCTTCGAGCCCGAGGCGCCGGGCCTCTGACCCCGCCGGGCTTCTGCCGCCCGGCTATTGACCCCGGCGGGCCTCTGCCCCCGGCTTCCGATTCCGCCGTCCGCCCCGGAGCAAGGCATCGCGCCGGGGCAGGCAACCTCGGGGGCGGCGGGCGCGTCTTCCCCGGCAAGGGTGAAAGGGTCATCACCCTCCGTATTTGCGCTCTGCCCTGAACAGGGCATTCGCGCAGCGGCAGTTTCACGCCGAGTGACCGGCCGCCGTATCGGCTGGTACATACGGGTTTGCGATGGTCTCACCGGGGGCCGGAGCAGGGCCCGGGGAGCGTGAGGGCCAACGCTCATGGGACGTTCTACGGCGCGCAACGTGCACGATGCCGGGGCCACCCTTCGTACGCCGACAACACCGGTATGCGTGTCGCCATCGTGACTGAATCCTTCCCACCCGACATCAACGGCGTCGCTCACTGCACGCTTCAGACCGCCGATCACCTCTACCGGCGCGGTCATCACCCCTTGGTCATCGCACCGGCGGGTCCCCCCGGAGGCCCACCGCCCGCCGCGGCCGGCGGGCCACCCGAGAGGCAAGGGGAGCTCGACCGGTCGCATCCGTACCCGGTCGTGCGGATCCCGTCCCTGCCCCTGCCCGGCTATCCGCAGGTGCGGGTCGCGCTGCCCAGCCGGAAGCTCGCGGCTTCGATCACCTCCCACCACAGCGACGTCGTCCACCTCGCCAGCCCCTTCGTGCTGGGCGCGCGCGGGATGACGGCCGCGCTCCGGCTCCGAATACCCGCGGTGGCCGTTTACCAGACCGACCTCGGCTCTTACGCGCGCACCTATCTCGGCGCGGGCGAGAACGCGGCCTGGCGGCGCATTCGCGCCGTGCACACCGCCGCCGACCGCACCCTCGCGCCCTCCACCGCCGCCGCCCGCGACCTCGACGAGCACGGCGTGCCGCGGATCCGGCTGTGGCCGCGCGGGGTCGACACCGAGCGCTTCCACTCCTCGCGCCGCGACCCGGAGCTACGCCGCTCCCTGGCCCCCGGCGGTGAGCTGATCGTCGGATACATCGGCCGCCTCGCCCCGGAGAAGAACGTCGAGCTGCTCGCGCCGCTGAGCAAGCTCCCCGGTGTCCAGGTGGTCGTGGTCGGGGACGGGCCGAGCGACCCCGCGCTGCGGACGGCCATGCCGACGGCCCGCTTCCTCGGCCGCCGCACCGGCAACGACCTGGCCCGCATCTTCGCCTCGCTGGACGTCTTCGCCCACACCGGACCCCAGGAGACCTTCTGCCAGACCGTGCAGGAGGCCCAGGCCAGTGGCGTCCCGGTGATCGCACCCGCGGCGGGCGGCCCGCTCGACCTCGTCGACCACGGGCGTACCGGGCTGCTGGTGCCGCCCGGGGACGCGACCGAGGTGACCGACGCCGTATCGCTGCTCGCGGCCGACGCGAAGCTGCGCGCGGCGATGGGGCACGCGGGCCGCGAGGCGGTCGAGGGCCGCACCTGGGAGGCGATCGGCGACCAGCTGATCGACCACTACACCGAGGTGCTGGCGGCCCGCACGGCGGTCGCCGCATGAGCGCCGCACGCGCGGCCGCCGGGCCGCGGTTGGGGATGATGTGCGCGCTTCTGTGCCGCGTGGGCGGAGAAGCGAATGGAAGGGGCTCGGTATGAGCGCCGCACGCGCGGCCGCCGGGCCGCGGTTGGGGATGATGTGCGCGCTTCTGTGCCGCGTGGGCGGAGAAGCGAATGGAAGGGGCACGGTATGAGCGCCGCGTGCGTGGCCGCCGGGCCGCGGTGGGGGATGATGCGCGCGCTTCCGCGTCGCGCGGGCGGAATCGCTACGGGAAGGGGCTCGGTATGAGCGCCGTGGGAGGAGAGCACAGCATGAGCGACGACAAGGGGCTGCGCATCGTCCGGCTGGCCAACTTCGTCACCCCCGCCTCCGGCGGCCTCCGTACCGCGCTGCGCGAGCTCGGGGCCGGTTACCAGGCGGCCGGGCACGAGGCCGTGCTGGTGGTGCCGGGTGAGCGGGTCTCGGACGAGCAGACCCGGCAGGGGCGGGTGATCACGCTGCCCGGGCCGACCATCCCCGGTACCGGCGGCTACCGCGTCCTGACCGACCGGCGGCGGCTGACCCGGCTGCTCGACGGCCTCGCGCCGGACCGGCTCGAGGTGTCGGACCGCACCACCCTCCGCTGGACGGGGGAGTGGGCGCGGCGTGCCCGCGTCCCCGCCGTGATGGTCTCCCACGAGAGCGCGGACGCCGTGCTGCGCACCTGGGGTGCGCCGGACGGGTTTGCCCGGGGAGCCGCGGACCGGCTCAACCTCCGCACCGCGCGGGCGTACTCGCGGATCGTCTGCACCACCGAATGGGCGGCGCGCGAGTTTGTCCGGATCGGTGCGCGGAATGTCGTACGCGCCCCGCTGGGCGTGGATCTCGGCCACTTCCACCCCTCCCACTACGACGCCGCGCTGCGGGACCACCACCGTGGCGAGGCGGCCGTGCTCCTCGCCATGTGCTCGCGGCTCTCGCCCGAGAAGCGGCCGGGCCGGGCGCTCGACGCGCTCGCCGAGCTGCGGCGGCGGGGCGTCTCCGCGGCGCTCGTGGTCGCCGGGGACGGGCCGCTCCGGCCGCGCTTGGAAGCCCGCGCCCACGCCGAGGGGCTGCCGGCCGTCTTCCTGGGCCATGTGGCGGAGCGGGCGGGGCTCGCCGCCGTCCAGGCGAGCGCCGATGTCGTGCTGGCGCCGGGCCCGGCGGAGACCTTCGGCCTCGCGGCGCTGGAGGCGCTGGCCTGCGGTTCGCCCGTCGTCGTCAGCGCACTCTCCGCGCTGCCGGACATCGTCGGGCCCGCGGGCGAGACCGCCGCGGACAACGGACCGGCCTTCGCGGACGCCGTCGAGCGCGTACTCGCCCGCTCGGAGTCCCTCCGCCGGGCCGCGGCGCGGGCACGGGCCGAGCGCTATGGCTGGCCCGCGGCGGTCGCCTCCTTCCTGACCGCCCATGACGCGTCCACCGAGGGCGTCCGGTGCGCCGACGGCGGCCGGGTCCCGGCCGCCGCGTCGGTCTCCGCGCACCGGGCAGTCGGCGGTGTGCGGTGAGCGCAGCCGGCGCTCATACGGGGGACCGGGCTGGTACGGAGCGGTCTCATGCGGAGTCGCTTGGTACGGAGCGGTCTCATGCGGAGTCGCCCGGCACGGAGCGGTCTCATGCGGAGGCGGTTCTTACGCGGACGGAGGGTACGGGGCAGGAATCCACGGCCGCCCCGCACCAGGCGTCCCGGACACACACCACGGCGCGGGGCACGACACCGGGCACGGCACCCGGCACGGGCGAGGGCGCGGAGCCGCGCAGGCTGCGGTTCGCCGCCCTGGGCGACTCGCTCACCGAGGGGCTCGGCGACCCGGTGCCCGGCGGCTGGCGCGGCTGGGCCGCGCTGCTGGCGGCCGCGTGCGGGCCGCATCCCGAGGAGCCCGTGGAGTTCGTCAATGTGTCCCGCAGCGGGGCGCTGGCCGCCGATGTCGCCGACGAGCAGCTGACCGCTGCCCGTCGCGCCCGTCCGCATCTGGCGTCGGTCGTGGTCGGCGGGAACGACACGCTGCGCGACTCGTTCGACATCCACCAGGTGGCCGAGGCCCTCGACCGCACGATCGCCGCGCTGCGCGCCGACGGCACCGTGGTGCTCACCGCCTGCCTGCCCGACCCCGGGCGGATGCTGGGGCTCCCGGCCGCGCTGGCGCGCCCGCTGGGGCGCCGGATGCGCGCGGTGAACACCGTGGTGCACGCGCTGTCCCAGCGTTACGAGGCGGTCCATGTGGAGCTGGGCGACCACGCCTGGGTCGCCGACCGGCGGGCGTGGAGCGTGGACCGGCTGCATCCGAGCGAGCTGGGGCACCGGCTGCTGGCCAGGGAGTTCCACAGCGCCCTGCGCGCCCGGTCGATCGCGACCGGCGCCCCGCCGTCCCTGGAGCTCGACGGCCGCGCCCCCTCGCGCACCGCCTCCGCATGGTGGATGGCGACCCGCGGCACCCGTTGGATAGCGGACCGCTGCACCGACCTCCTGCCCGGCCTGGTCGCGCTGGCGGCACTGGAGTGGAGCCACCACCTCCGGGGCACCGGACATCTGCTGGAGGACCGGGACCGGCGGGCGACGCTCGCCGCGCTCACCGCGGTGACCCGTGGCCCGGCCCCCGCCCTGCTCCCTCATCCGGCCGCCGATCCGCTGCCCCCCACCTCCACCCCCACCTCCACCTCCACCCCCACCCCCTCGGCCGCCGATCCGCTCGCCCGGAGACCCGCGCCCGACGCCCCGCGCACCCGGCAGGCCGCGCCCGCCGCGCCCCCGCCTCACCCGACCGCCGATCCGCTCATCGCGGACACACCGCCGCCCGCTGCGACAATGGCGGGGTGACGGGTCGCTGGGAATTCTGGATCGACCGGGGCGGAACCTTTACGGACGTCGTCGGCAAGCGTCCCGACGGCCGTCTGGTCACCCGCAAGCTGCTGTCCCACCATCCCGAGCGCTATAGGGACGCTGCCGTCGCCGGGATCCGGCAGACGCTGGGGCTCGGCCCCGGCGAACCTGTCCCGGCCGAACGGATCGGCGTCGTCAAGATGGGCACCACGGTGGCCACCAACGCCCTGCTGGAGCGCACGGGCGAGCCGACCGTCCTCGTCGTCACCGAGGGGTTCCGGGACGCGCTGCGCATCGCGTACCAGAACCGCCCCCGCCTCTTCGACCGCCGGATCCTGCTCCCCGAGGCGCTGTACGACCGGGTGGTGGAGATCCCCGAGCGGGTGGACGCCCATGGCGAGGTCGTCCGCCCCCTGGACCTCGACGCCGCCAGCGAGGCGCTGCGCGCCGCTCACCGCGACGGCTTCCGCAGCGCCGCCGTCGTCCTGCTGCACGGCTACCGGCACGCCGCGCACGAACAGGCGGTCGCCGCGGTGGCCCGCGCCCTCGGCTTCCCGCAAGTGAGCTGCTCCCACGAGGTCAGCCCGCTGATGAAACTGGTCTCCCGCGGCGACACCACCGTGGTCGACGCGTATCTCTCACCCATCCTGCGCCGCTATGTGGAGGACGTGGCCACTGAACTGCCCGGTATCCGGCTGATGTTCATGCAGTCCAACGGAGGGCTGCGGGAGGCCGCGCACTTCCGGGGCAAGGACGCGGTGCTGTCCGGACCGGCGGGCGGTGTGGTGGGCATGGCGCGCTCCTCCGGCGAGGCCGGACACGACCGTGTCATCGGCTTCGACATGGGCGGCACCTCGACCGATGTCTCGCACTACGCGGGCGAGTTGGAGCGGGTCTTCGGCACCGAGGTGGCGGGGGTGCGGATGCGCGCCCCGATGATGAACATCCACACCGTGGCGGCGGGCGGCGGTTCGGTGCTCCACTTCGACGGCCGGCGCTACCGCGTGGGGCCGGACTCGGCCGGTGCCGTCCCCGGCCCCGCCTGCTACCGGCGCGGCGGCCCGCTGACCGTGACCGACGCCAATGTGATGCTCGGCCGGATCCAGCCCGACCACTTCCCGGCGGTCTTCGGCCCGCACGCCGACCAGCCGCTGGACGCGGCGACGGTCCGGGAGCGCTTCGCCGCCCTCGCCGAGAAGATCGCGGAGGCCACCGGCGACCGGCGCGGACCGGAGGAGGTCGCGGCGGGCTTCCTGGACATCGCCGTGCTCAACATGGCCAACGCGGTCAAGAAGATCTCCGTGCAGCGCGGCCGTGATGTCACCCGCTACGCGCTCACCAGCTTCGGCGGCGCGGGCGGCCAGCACGCGTGCGCCGTCGCCGACGCGCTCGGCATCGGCACGGTGATCGTGCCGCCGCTCGCGGGGGTGCTCTCCGCGTACGGCATCGGGGTGGCCGACGCCACCGCCATGCGTGAGCAGGCCGTCGAGGCGGAGCTGGGCGAGGAGACGCTGGCGCGCGTGCGCGAGCTGTGCGCGCGGCTGGCCGGCCAGACCCGGGACGAACTGCTCGCGGACGGCGTCCCGGAGTACACCCTGGACACCGTCGCACGGGTCCATCTGCGGTACGCGGGAACGGACTCCAGCATTCCCGTACCGCTGGGCTCCGCCCCCGCGATGACCGAGGACTTCATCCGCGCGCACCGCGCCCAATACGCCTTCACCATGGACAAGCCACTGGTCGTGGAGGCGGTCTCGGTCGAGGCGGTCGGCGCGTCCGGGCCCACCGGCGGCCATGCCGTGGAACCGCCGCCGAGGGAGGGCGAGCCGGCGCCCGTGGCGACCGTAAGGATGTTCTCGGAAGGGCGATGGCAGCGGACGGCGCTGTACGAACGCGGCCATATGCGCCCGGCGGACCGGGTCACCGGGCCCGCGATCATCGCCGAGGAGGACGCCACCACCGTGGTCGACCCCGGCTGGCAGGCCGCCATGGGCGAACGCGGCCATCTGCTGCTCACCCGGGTCAGGCCGCGGCCGAGCACCACCGCGGTCGGCACCGAGGTGGACCCCGTGATGCTGGAGGTCTTCAACAGCCTCTTCATGGCCATCGCCGAGCAGATGGGTGTGCGCCTGGAGCACACCGCCCACTCCGTCAACATCAAGGAGCGGCTCGACTTCTCCTGCGCCCTCTTCGACGCCGAGGGCAATCTCATCGCCAACGCCCCCCACATCCCGGTGCATCTGGGCTCCATGGGCGAGTCCATCAAGGAGGTGCTGCGGCGCAACGGGGACGCCATGAGGCCAGGCGATGTGTACGCGATCAACGACCCGTACCACGGCGGCACCCATCTGCCGGATGTCACCGTGGTCAGCCCGGTCTTCGACGAGGCGGGGGAGCAACTCCTCTTCCTCGTGGCCTCGCGCGGCCACCACGCCGAGATCGGCGGCATCACCCCCGGCTCCATGCCCGCCTTCAGCCGCACCATCCAGGAGGAGGGCGTCCTCTTCGACAACTGGCTGCTGGTACGGGACGGGGCGCTGCGTGAGCGGGAGACCCGCGAGCTGCTGACCGGCGGGCCGTATCCGTCCCGCGCCCCGGACGCCAACCTCGCCGATCTGCGCGCCCAGATCGCCGCCAACGAGAAGGGCATCCAGGAACTGCGCCGGATGATCGGGCAGTTCGGACTCGATGTGGTGCACGCCTATATGGGCCACGTCCAGGACAACGCCGAGGAGTCGGTGCGCCGTATCGTGGCCGATCTCCGCGACGGCTCGTACCGCTACGAGACCGACGGCGGGGCGGTCATCCATGTGACCCTTACGGTGGACCGCGCGGCCCGTGGCGCCGTCCTGGACTTCACCGGCACCTCGTCCCAGCGGCCGGGCAACGACAACGCGCCCAGCTCGGTGGTGATGGCGGCCGTGCTGTATGTCTTCCGGACGCTCGTCGCCGAGGACATCCCGCTCAACTCCGGCTGTCTGAAGCCCCTCGAGGTCCGCATCCCCGAGGGCTCCATGCTGGCGCCCGTCTTCCCGGCCGCCACGGTTGCCGGGAACGTCGAGACCTCCCAGGCCGTCACGGGCGCCCTGTACGCGGCCCTGGGCGTCCAGGCCGAGGGCTCCGGCACGATGAACAACGTCACCTTCGGCAATGACCGCGTCCAGTACTACGAGACGGTCGCCAGCGGCTCCGGCGCCGGAGCCGGTTTCGACGGCGCGGACGCCGTGCAGACCCATATGACCAACTCCCGGCTGACCGACCCCGAGGTGCTGGAGTGGCGCTATCCGGTGCGGGTGGAGAGCTTCGCGATCCGCCGGGACAGCGGCGGCCGCGGCCGCTGGCGCGGCGGCCACGGCGTCACTCGCCGCATCCGCTTCCTGGAGCCGATGACCGTCGCCCTCCTCACCGGCCACCGCCGGGTGGCCCCGTACGGCATGGCGGGCGGTGAACCGGGCGCGCTGGGCGCGAACCTGATCGAGCGCGCCGACGGCTCGCTCCACCTCCTGGACGGCCGTGACGCGGCGGACGTCGGGGTGGGGGACGTCCTGGTCGTCCACACACCGGGCGGCGGCGGCTACGGCCCGGCGGAGGAGGGCGGGGACGGATTGTCGGTGTCGGATGCCAGATTGGACGCATGACCGACTGGCAGGACATCCACGACTGGACGGATCTGAGGGCCGTGCGCGCCGCGCTAGCCGCGGGGGCCGATCCCGACCGTGCCCCCGGCGGCCATATGGCGCCGCTGCACTCCGCGGCCTGTGCGGGAAGCGTCGAGGTGCTGGCCGAACTGCTCACGGTGGCGAGGGAGGTGGACCGGCCGGACTCGGAGGACCGCACCCCGCTGTGGCACGCGGTGCGCAACTGGGACCGGGAGAAGGCGTCGGCGCTCATCTCGGCCGGGGCCGACCCCTGGCGGCCGCGCACGGCCGACGGACGGTGCCCGGGGGAGCTGGCGTGGTGGACACCGCTGGCCGACCTGGTGGCCGGGCTGCCCGGTGCGCGGGAGCCGGCCCCGGAGGAGCGGGCCGCGCAGCGGGCGGCCGATGAGCTGATTGCCGCCTTCGACGACGGGGGCGGGAAGGGCGGCGAGTATCACGACTGGGGCTGTGTGGCGTTCGTGGCCGGGCGGAGCGTGGCGGAGGTCGTGGCCGAGTTGGGGGGAGACGTCGTGGCGACCATCGGCGAGGACGGGGACGAGGACGAGGGCGGGGACGGAGGCAGGGACGGGGACGCCGAGGAGGACGGCGAAGTCGACTACGCGGACGTCCTGTTGGAGGACGAAGGGCGGGTGCTGGTCGGCGCGGCGCCCGGGGGTGTGGTGCTCCAGCAGTTCGACGGGATCGCCATCCATGAGGAGAGGCTGCTGGGGCCGCTCTCCGTGGGCGCCGTGGCCGTCTCGGTCTTCGACCACCCCGACGCGTTCATCCACCCTTCCGTAGCCCGCGACGGGGTGATGTGCCCCTCCGAGGAGGTCATGCTCGATCCGGGGCCGGGCGATCCGGAGGAGGCGTGGCGGTACCGCTTCGGGGACGGCGGGCATCCGTCCGGCTGGACGGCGCGGGCGCTGGCGATGGCCGCCGCGGTCACGGGGGGCGCGGTCGACGGCGGGCCGCGGTGGATCGGCCGGCCGGGCAGCAGCGTCGTCCGGCTGCCCGGCCATCTGCGGCACTGACGGCCGGGGGAGGGACGCTTCTGGGATCGACGCCTCCGGGATCGACACTTCTGGGATCGATACCTCTGGCAGGGAGGCCCGGGGGGAGGGAGCACCCCCGGGAGGGACGTCTCTCGGAAGGGCCGAGACCCCCGGGGCCCCATCGAACAAGTCCGGTGTGCGGCATGGCGTGTTCGGATCAGTTTGCGGCCGCCGCGATCGGAAACCCGAACCTTGTCAAAGCCCGCCCGGACGCCCCCGCATGGTTCCTGGGCGTCCGCCCACGAACCATGCGCGTACGCCCGACGGCGGGCACGGTCAGCACCGCCGTTCAGGGAAGGGGCAGCCATGGCCTGGTGGCAGAACGCCGAATGCACGTATGAGGACCCGGAGCTGTTCTTCCCGGTGGGGGCGGCGGGCCCCGCCGCGCAGAAGCAGGAGGCGCGGGCCAAGGAGGTCTGCCGCCGCTGCCCGGTGATCCAGGAGTGCCTGGAGTACGCGCTGGAGAGCGGGATGACCCACGGGGTCTGGGGCGGCACCGGTGAGGAGGAGCGCCGTGCGCTGCGGCGCAAGGCGCAGCGCGGGGAGCGGGCCGGCGCACGGCGTGCCCGCTGAGCGGATCGGCGGAAGCGCCGGCCGCGGTTCGCAAGGCGCCCTGAAGGGACGCGGGGCTGTGTCGATATGCGGCTCCGCCGCGGCTGTGTCGATATGCGGCTACCGCCGCGTGGGCGATCGGCCACGACGGTGCCGCGGATGATCGGCGGCAGGCAGGGCACTTCCGGCGGAGCGCTCAGCCCGTGGCGTTCCGCCCGGCGGGCGGCCCCCAGGAGGCCCGGCCCAGCGGGGTGAACCGCACCGGGGTGCCCGGGACGGCCTGCGCGGCGGCGGCCAGATACGCCTCCGGCACGACGCCCACCACCGGGTAGCCGCCGGTCGTCGGATGGTCGGCGAGGAAGAGCACCGGCCGTCCGTCCGGCGGCACTTGGAGCGCGCCGAGCGCCATCCCCTCGCTGGCCAGCTCACCGTCCAGGGCCCGCTCCAGCGAGGGGCCCTCGGTGCGCAGGCCGATCCGGTTGCTCGCGGCAGAGACACGGAAGTCCCCGGTGGCCAGGGTGCGCAGCCCCGCCGGGGTGAACCAGTCGTCGCGGGGGCCGAGCACCACGGGGAGCACCAGCTCCGGTGCCACGCCCCGGTGCGGGACCCCGTCCACACCGGGCACGGGCCCGTGCGGCGTTCCGAGCCGCAGCACCGCGCCGTCCACGAGCGGCGCCGGACCGAGCCCGGAGAGCACATCGGTGGCCCGGCTGCCGAGCACCGGCTCGGCTTCGACACCGCCGTCGAACGCCATATAGCTGCGCACTCCGTGGGCGGCGGCCCCGGCCTCCAGAAGCGCACCCGCCGGCACCCGTACGGCCGCTCCCCACGCGGCGGGGCGGCCGTCGACCGTGACCGGGCAGGGCGCGCCGGTGACCGCGACCGTCGCCGCGCGGCGCAGCCGCACCGCACAGCCGGTCAGCGTGGTCTCCAGGGTCGCGGCCCCTTCGGCGTTGCCCACCAGGCGGTTGGCGAGCCGGTGGGCGGGCTGGTCGAGCGCGCCCGAGCGGGGCACCCCGAGATGGGCATGGCCGCCGCGGCCCAGGTCCTGGACGGTGGTCAGTGCTCCCGGCCGTACGACGACGAAGGCGCTGTCGGTCATGGGGCCGCCCCTTCCGACGCCGCCTGCTCCGGGGTGGTCGAGTCCGGTGTTGTGTCCGCCGTATCCCATACCGGGATGAAGCGGACGCGGGTGCCGGGGGTGAAGAGCGCCGCCGGTTCCCGTGCGCTGTCCCACAGCACGGCGTCCGTGGTCCCGATGAGCTGCCAG
The DNA here is from genome assembly GCF_024519315.1 of Streptomyces malaysiensis subsp. samsunensis. GTDB lineage: Bacteria > Actinomycetota > Actinomycetes > Streptomycetales > Streptomycetaceae > Streptomyces > Streptomyces malaysiensis. Next base: position 62,050 of record NZ_JANIIC010000049.1, read on the forward strand.
CCGCCGGGGGAGGCGCGCGGATAGACGCCTGTGTACGCGCCCGCGAGGCCCACCGAACCGACCGGCACCCGGGTCCTGGGCGTCGCCCGGCGCGGCATGTGGAACCGCTCGGGCAGCCCGGTCAGATAGCCGAAACCGGGCGCGAAGCCGCAGAAGGCCACCCGGAACTCGGTGCCCGAGTGGATCCGTACGGCCTCCTCGGGCGGCACCCCCCACCGCCGCGCGACCTCGGCCAGATCGGGCCCGTCGTAGCGCACGGGCACCTCGACGATCTCGCTGTCGCCGCGGTCGAGGGGCGGTATCCGCCAGCCCGGCAGCTCGGCGGCGAGCCGTCCGGGGTCGGCGAGTCCGTCGAGGAACACGGTGCGGGCGGCGGGCACGATCTCGCGGACGGCGGGCAGCAGCCGCGCGGCGGCGCGGCGCAACAGCTCGGCGTGGAGCGCCTCGGCGGCCTCGCCGCTTTCGAGTTCGACGAGCAGCCCGTGCTCGCCGACGGGCAGGGTCCGCATGGTCATGTGAACGCCGCCACGCGCACCCCCGCGACCGTCAGCTCGGACCGTACCCGGCGGGCGAGGTCGGCGGCGCCGGGGGTGTCGCCGTGGACACACAGCGAGCGCACGTCCACCTCGATGCGCTGTCCGTCGATCGAGGTCACCGCGTGGTCGCGGGCGAAGCCGAGGGCGCGCTTGACCACCGTGTCGGGGTCGGAGACCACGGCGCCGGGCTCGCCGCGCGGTACGAGCGTCCCGGCGGCGGTGTAGGCGCGGTCGGCGAATGCCTCGGCGACCACCGGCAGCCCGGCCGCGCGGGCCGCCTCGTGCAGCCGGGATCCGGGCAGCCCCAGCACCGGCAGCGGACCGCCAGCGGCCAGGGTGACGCCCTTGACCACGGCGGCCGCCTGCGCTTCGTCGTGCACGCTGCGGTTGTAGAGCGCCCCATGCGGTTTGACGTAGTGCACCCGCGCCCCGGCGGCACGGGCGAAGATCTCCAACGCGCCGATTTGATAGGCGATCTCGTCGGCCAGCTCCCGCGGCGGAACGTCCATGCTGCGGCGGCCGAAACCGGCCAGGTCCCGGTAGGAGACCTGGGCCCCGATGCGCACCCCGTGCTCGGCGGCCAGCTCGCACACCCGGCGCATGGTCGAGGGGTCCCCGGCGTGGAACCCGCAGGCGACATTGGCGCTGGTGACGATGGACAGCAGGGCCTCGTCGTCGGTGAGCCGCCAGCGGCCGAACCCCTCGCCGAGGTCGGCGTTGAGATCGATGGACAGGTTCGCCAAGGATGCGGTCATATCCGTCCGTTCGGGCGTGGGGGATACGGGAGGGGCTGTGGGTGGCACATCAAGGTAAGCGATCGTTGAACGATCCGACAAGATGGTTGTTGTCCGGTGACGGTTTCTGGGCTTGACTTCTCGCTATACGGGACGAACGAGACGCCGAACAGGGGCTGATGTGGCGAACGGGGCAAAAGGTGCAAAGCGCCCATCCGGCGAGACGTCGGACGAGACGGCGGTGACCGCGGAGACGCCGGAGGCGGCCGAGGCGAGGGAGATGGCCGGGTACCCCCGGGCCTCCGATCTCGCCGCCGGACTCGAGGCCGACCGGGCGCTGCTGGGGCGCACCAGCACGGCGGAGCGCGTCGCGGACATCCTGCGCGACCGCATCGCCGAGGGGTTCTTCCCGCCCGGCACCCGGCTGTCCGAGGACAGCGTGGGCGGCGCGCTGGGCGTCTCGCGCAACACCCTCCGGGAGGCGTTCCGCCTGCTGACCCATGAGCGGCTGCTGGTGCACGAGCTGAACCGCGGGGTGTTCGTCCGCGTCGTCACGGTCGACGACCTCAATGACATCTACCGGGTGCGCCAGCTCGTCGAATGCGCGGCGGTGCGCGGCCTGGGCGACCCGCCCTACCAGGTGCGGGCGGTCGAGACGGCGGTCCTGGCGGGCGAGCGCGCCGCGCGGGACCGGGCCTGGCAGGACCTGTCCACCGCCAATATCCGTTTCCATCAGGCGATCGTCTCCCTCGCCGGAAGCCCCCGCGCGGACGAGCTGATGCGCGCGGTGCTGGCCGAGCTCCGGCTGGTCTTCCATGTCATGGCCGACCCCCGCCGCTTCCATGCCCCCTACCTGGTGCGCAACCGTCAGATCCTGGAGGTGCTCCAGAGTGGCGACGCGGTGGAGGCGGAGCGGTTGCTGGCCTCCTATCTGGACGATTCCCAGGGACAGTTGGCCGACGCCTATGGGCGCAAGATGTCCCGGCGATAGAGGTTTCCCAGCGGTAAACGATCCGGCGAGGCAGGAACAAGTTCGTTTCAGGCCCTTGTCGGATCGTTGAACGAACGCCTAGCCTCCGGTGCACCCGCCCCTGTGAGGTCCTTGTGCGCGGAAGGCGGGACGCATGATCGTTCTCCTTGGCGTCCTCGTGGTGGTCCTCGGATTCGCCACACGACGTAACCCGTTGCTGGTGGTGGGGGTCGCCGGCATCGTCACCGGGCTGCTGGCCAAGCTCTCGCCCCAGGAGATCCTGGCGGCCTTCGGCAACGGCTTCGCGTCCAGCCGCTCGGTGACGATCTTCGTCATCACCCTGCCGGTGATCGGTCTCCTGGAGCGCAACGGCCTCCAGGAACAGGCCCGTACCCTCATCGGACGGCTCGGCAAGCTCACCACCGGCCGGTTCCTCGCCCTCTATCTGGCGCTGCGCCAGCTCACCGCCGCCCTCGGCCTCACCAGCATCGGCGGCCCGGCCCAGAGCGTGCGGCCCATGGTGGCTCCGATGGCCGAGGGCGCCGCGGAGCGCCGCCACGGCCCGCTGCCCGACCGGATCCGCGAGCGCGTCCGCTCGTACTCCGCCAGCGCGGACACCGTCGGGCTGTTCTTCGGCGAGGACTGCTTCCTGGCCATCGGCTCGATCCTGCTGATCACCGGATTCGTCAACACCACCTACCACACCCATCTGGAGCCGCTCCAGCTGGCGCTGTGGGCCATCCCCACCGCCGTCTGCGCGTTCCTCATCCACGGCTTCCGGCTGCTGCGCCTCGACCGCTCACTGGACCACGAACTCGCCGCCCAGGGCGGCCGATCCGCTGCCGAGGGCAGCCGCACCGCGGAGGAAGCCAAGTGATCAAGGCGGAGTGGTTCTACTGGCTCGTCGGTGCCGTCTTCCTCGCCATGGCCGCCCAGATGGCCGTCGACCGCAGCAACTCCAAACGCCTGGGCTCGGCCGCCTTCTGGGGGCTGCTCGGCGGCTGCTTCTTCTACAGCAGCTGGGTGGTGGAGAAGAAGGCCCCGGCCGAACCGCTGGGCGTCGCCGTCCTCGCCATGGTCTGTCTGGGCGGCTTCCAGCTCACCGGGCGCGGGGTGCCGCGCACCACCACCCCCGAGCAGCGCACCGCCACGGCCGCCCGGCTCGGCAGCAAGCTGTTCATCCCGGCGCTCACCATCCCGCTCGTCGCCGTCGTCTGCGCGTCGGCCGTCAAGCACTGGCACATCGGCGGCGAACCGGTCCTGGAGGCCGGCAGCGAGACCATCCTCGGCCTCGGCTTCGGCGCGATCGTCGGGCTGCTGGTCGGCATGGTCGTGGTGCGCGAGCGGCGGCCCACCGTGCCCCTGCACGCCGGGCGGAGCCTGCTGGAGTCCATGGGCTGGGCGCTGCTGCTGCCCCAACTGCTCGCCGTACTCGGCTCCATCTTCCAGGAGGCCGGTGTCGGCACCCAGGTCGGCAAGATCACCGAACAGGTGCTGCCGGAGGGCCAGAAGTACATCGCGGTGGCCGTCTACTGCGTGGGAATGGCCCTGTTCACCGTCATCATGGGCAACGCCTTCGCCGCCTTCCCGGTGATGACCGCCGCCATCGGCTGGCCCGTGCTCATCGAGCAGATGCACGGGAACGCGCCCGCCGTCCTGGCCGTCGGCATGCTGGCCGGTTTCTGCGGCACGCTCGTGACCCCCATGGCCGCCAACTTCAACCTGGTGCCCGCCGCCCTGCTGGAGCTCAAGGACCAGTACGGGCCCATCAAGGCGCAGATCCCCACCGCCGGGGCGCTGCTGGTCTGCAACATCGCCATCATCTCGCTCTTCGCCTTCTGAAGGGGGCCGCTGTGACCCGAGTGCTTCTCACCGGTTTCGAGCCCTTCGCGGGCTCGGCCGTCAACCCGTCGTGGCAGGCCGTCTCCCTCGTCGCCGCCGCTCCGCCGCCCGGCACCGAGGTGACGGCCGTACGGCTCGCCTGCGTCTTCGGCACCGCACTTGAGGAGTTGGCCGCCGCCGTGCGGGAGACGGACCCGGACCTGGTGCTGTGCGTGGGCCAGGCCGGCGGCCGTCACGGCATCGCCGTCGAGCGGGTCGCGATCAACGTGGACGACGCCCGCATACCCGACAACGCCGGACGTCAGCCCATCGACGAACCGGTCGTCGAGGGCGGCCCCGCCGCCTACTTCGTGTCCCTGCCCGTCAAGGCGTGCGTCGCGGCCGTCCGCCAGGCCGGGATCCCGGCCGCCGTCTCGCAGACGGCCGGAACCTTCGTGTGCAACCACGTCTTCTACGGTCTGGCCCATCTCATCGCCACCGAGCGGCCCGCGCTGCGCGGCGGCTTCGTCCACCTCCCGTACGCGCCGGAACAGGTCGTGGACGGCACCGAACCCGCACTGCCCGCCGCCATGGCCGCCGACGCGCTCCGGGCGATCATCGGGGCGGCCCTGACCACCCGCACGGATCTGCGCATCGCCGAGGGGGCAACGCATTGAACGAGCCGAACGACCCGTATCAAGCGAACGAGCCGAACGAGCCAAGTGAGAAGGAGCGCGAATTCGGCCAGTACGCGGCCCGGTTCGCCGCCGTCGCCACCGCCAACGTCACCCGGGCCTACCCCAACTTCCCGGCGCATCTGCTGCGCGGCCCCGAGGACCTGGTGGAGCCGCGCCGCCACCACCCGGCCTTCTACGGCTCCTACGACTGGCACTCCGCGGTCCATATGCACTGGCTGCTGGTCCGGCTGCTGCGCCGCTGCCCCGACCGCGTCCGCGCCGACGAGGTCACCGCCGTACTGGATGAGCACCTTACGGCCGACGCCCTCGCCGCCGAGGCCGACTACCTGCGCGCCCATCCCTCGTTCGAGCGCCCTTACGGATGGGCCTGGCTGCTCGCGCTGACCGCCGAGTGCCGGAGCCTGCCGGGGCCCGCGGGCGAGCGCTGGGCCAAGGCCCTGGAACCGGCCGCCGACGCCGTCCGCGCACTGCTGGGCGGATGGCTGGAACGCGCCACCTACCCGGTGCGGCACGGCGTCCACACCAACAGTGCCTTCGCCCTCGGCCTGGTCCTGGACAGCGCGGCCGCGGCGGGTGTCAAGGAGATCGTCGAACCGGTCACCGAGGCCGTGCTCGGCTGGTTCGCCGACGACCGCGACGCCCCCGTCCACTGGGAGCCCTCCGGCCAGGACTTCCTCTCGCCCACGCTCACCGAGGCCGAGGCGATGTGCCGGGTGCTGCCGCAGGAGGAGTTCGCACGCTGGCTGGAACGGTTCCTCCCCGGCGTCGAATGGGGCGCGCCCGTCACCGTGCTCACCCCGCCCGTCGTCTCCGACCCCGCCGATCCGCAGATCGGTCATCTCCTCGGCCTCATCCTCAGCCGGGCCGCCGCGCTCCGCCGCCTGGCCGCCGCCCTGCCGTACGGCGATCCGCGGGCGGACGTGCTGCGGACGGCGGCCCGTGACCATCTGGCCGCCGGGCTCCCGGCCACCGTCTCCGGGGACTTCACCGCCGACCACTGGCTCGCCACCTTCGCGGCGCTCGCCCTGGACGGACCACCGGCCGGGGAGCCGTAGACTGACGGATCGGTGAGGTGCGGGAAACGCGCCGGTGTACACGCGTGCACGCGCGGGGGATCTGGTGCGGCATAGCGGGATCTCCGTGCCGTTTCGTACGTTGTCGGTGCGACCGCCTACTCTGTGCGACGTGACATCTCCACCGCCGGGGGCCGCCGCGCCCCAGCTCAACACCGCTGATGGGGCCGCCCGGCCGGCCCCGGGCCCGGCCGCCGACGAGGGCCTGGCCCGGCGGCTGCGCGCGCTCGCCTGCACCGCGCCGCTGCACGACCTCGACGCGCGCAAGGCCAACCTGGCGGGGGAGTACGGGGTGTACGCGATGGCGGAGGTCGCCCTCGCCGCCATCGACCTCGTCACCCTCCACATGGACTTCGACACCGGTGCCGACCACGAGCAGATAGTGGCCAGGCTGCTGCCCCGGGTGGCGGCCCAGGCCCCCGGGCGCCCCGCGCCCGAGCACGACCGGGTCGCCCGCTGGGTGCTGGAGAACCTGATCAACGTGGGCAGTGTGGACCGCGGCTTCCGCGCTGTTTACGGCACCTTCGGGCCCGATGGGGTCTATGTCCGCAGGGACTATGACTTCAAGCTGATCGAGGAGGTGCCCGGCCCCGGCGGCAGCGTCTATCTGCGCACCACCGACGAGGCGGTCAACGTCCTGGTCGGCGCCCTCGACACGGATGTCACCAGCGCCCAGATCGCAGCCGAGGTCAAGCTGGAGGTCCTCATCAGCCGGGGCCGCCTCGCCGACGCCCAACTCGCCGCGGAGCAGGCCCGCTACCGCACCGTGCAGTATTCGGAGACGCTGCGCCGCACCCTCGACGCCACCCGGCGCAACGTCCGCGCCGTCGACTGGCTGAGCACCGTCCCCGAGCTGATCAGCGAGGCGCTCGACCACGTCGCCGACCGCTACCGCCATGAGAACGCGATCCTCACCAACATCCGCAAGGCGCGCGACGAGGCCGAGAGCGCCGAGCACAAGCGGCGCGCCGCCGAGCTCGTCGACATAGTCAAGGACTGCATCCGGCGCCACACCCAGTTGCAGTCCCGGCTGCTGGAGGCCGGACCGCTGTTCCGCGCCGAGCAGGACCGCCAGGCCTTCGCACCCCCGGCCCCGCGCTCCGGATACGACCTGTACGGACAGCTGCTGGCCCCCGTGCTCCCGCTCCCCGTCGAGCGCGCGGGCCGGGTCACCGACGCGTTCTTCGCCCGCGGCACCGGGCTGCGCACCCCGACCTCGGTACGGATGGCCGACCTGGTCGAGATGCTGCTCACCCCGCCCGTGGAGCGCGAGCACCTCGGCGCCGAGATGCCCGAGCCGGACCTCATCGCCACCCCCGACGACAGCCGCTTCAGCGAGGAGCAGCTGGCGGTGGCCATGGAGCTGCTCGAGCTGCCCGCCGACGCCCCGCGCCGGCTGTCCGGGCTGCTCGCCGACGCCCGCCGCCGCGACCCCGATCTGCCGTATCTGATCGCCCTCCTCGCCGTCCACGCCGCCAGCCCCCCGGTCGGCACCGCCTACCGCCAGGGCGAGCAGCGGCTGCTGTTCGCCGTGGACGACGGCACCGAGCTGGACGACCACGAGTTCGGCGGCGCCGACCTCATCGTGGGCACCGCCCTGCTGGACGCGGCCGGTATGGCCGCCGACCGGGCGGAGGTGGCGTGATGGCGATCCGGAGTACACGCGGCTTCGGCTGCGGCGGTTCGGGCACCGCCCGGCTCCGCCACGAGGGCTCTCCCCGCGGAGGCCGTCCGCCGCGCGCGGCCGGGCCGCTTCGGCCCGCCGCCCGGTCGGTCCCGCCGTACGGTGGCGGACCGGCGGCCGCCCGCCCCGGCGGGGGCGACGGCCCACGACGGCGAGCGGCCGCGGCCGCGCCGGCCGTTGGCCCCGTATCAGCCCCGGCCCGCCGTATGACCGTGCCGCGCGAGGAGGTTCAGCCGTGACCGAGTACGACATCGACGAGATGACCCCGCCGGACGCGGCCCCCGCCCCGGCGGCGCCCGGGATGACGCCCGCCGACGCGGCCGACGCCGCACGGCTGGTGGCCTTCGGGCTCCAGCCCAAGCTGCTGCCCGCGCGGGACGTCGAATACGCCGAGCTGCTGCGCCGTCACCGCGACGAACCGGCGTTCGCGCGTCTCACCGACGCCGTCGCCGCCGGGCTCGGGCTCATCGTGCTGGAGGTGTCGACCCGCGCCGGAATGGCGGTCACCGCCGCCGAGGACTCCGTCTTCGCCGTCCGCATGGGCGACTACGCCCGCCGGGCCGCCACCGACTCCGCCGACCGCTTTCTGCACGGCCTCGCCCATCTCGCCGTCGCCGCCCTGGCCTTCCCCCGCCCCGAGGACCTCGCCGACGACGGCTATATCGGCCGCGTGACCGTCAACGGCGTCGACGCCTTCGTCCGCCAGGCGTGCCATCGGCTGGAGGAGCGCGCCGAGGAGCAGGGGGAGAACACCGACCCCACCACCGGCGCGCCCGGTCTGGAGTCCGCCTGGCGGGTGTACGCCCGGCGCAGCGCGACCGGCGCCACCAAGGACGCCCGCAGGCTCGCCGGTTCCACCACCGGCATCGTCGGCAAGGCCGCCGCCTTCCTGGTCGACTCCGGCTTCCTCCAGCGCACCGGGGACGAATCCGGCGGCACCTACCGCACGACCGCCCGCTATCAGCTCCAGGTGCGCGACATGGCGGCCTCCGCCGCCATGGCCGAGCTGCTGGAGCTCGGCGTCGTCCCCGTCAGCGACGGCGGGGCGACCCTGCTGCCCCCCGACGAGAGCGACGACCTCGACCTGGTGGCCGACGCCGGTCTCCCGTTCCACTCCTGAGCGCCGCCCCTGCCCCCCGCCGACATACCACCCCTTACGACAACGAGAGTCCGCCGCCATGTACGAGCTGTCCCGGATCCGCCTCTACTCCATCGGGCCGGCCGGTGCGCGCTATGCCGACACCGTGCTGGACCTGCGCGGAGTCGGCGAGCCGGTGCCCAGCCCCGCACCCACCCAGGCGGAGTTCTTCGAGGAGGAGCCGGTCGGCCCGCCGCGCCGCCCCGCCCCCGCCGGTGTGCTCTTCCTGGAGAACGGCGGCGGTAAGTCCGTCCTGCTCAAGCTGATCTTCTCGGTGATGCTGCCCGGCCATCGCAACACCCTCGGTGGCGCCAGCTCCGGAGTGCTGCGCAAGTTCCTGCTCGCCGACGACTGCGGGCATGTCGCGCTGGAGTGGCAGCACACCGTCACCGGTGAGACCGTCGTCGTCGGCAAGGTCAGCGAATGGCGCGGCCGTCAGGTCTCCAACGACCCGCGGAAGTTCGCCGAGGCGTGGTATTCCTTCCGGCCCGGCCCCGGGATGAGCCTGGACTCCCTGCCGGTCGCCGAATCCGCGGCGGTGCGGCCCACCGTCGAGGGCGCCTCGACCGCACGCGGCCGCCGCCGCACCATGAAGGGCTTTCGTGACGCCCTTACGGAGGCCGGCAAGGCGTACCCCCATCTGGACGTGGTCTGGGTGGAGATCCACGAGCGCTGGAACGAACACCTCGGCGAACTCGGCCTCGACCCCGAACTCTTCCGCTACCAGCGGGAGATGAACGCCGACGAGGGCGAGGCGGCCGGCCTCTTCGCGGTCAAGAACGACTCCGACTTCACCGACCTCCTGCTGCGCGCCGTCACCGACACCCGCGACACCGACGGGCTCGCCGACCTCGTCCACGGCTTCGCCCACAAGCTGGGCCGCCGCGCCGAGTTGACCGCCGAGCGGGACTTCACCGCCGGTTCGCTCGATCTGCTCCAGCGCATCGCGGACGCCGCGGAGCGGCGCGAGCAGGCCCGTGGCGTCCACGCGGGCGCCGAGCGCCGCACCCGTACGCTCTCCCGGAGGCTGTCCGCGCGTGGCGCGGAGGAGCGGGCACGCGCCGCCGAACTCGCCGAGCGGGTCGCCTCCGCCGCCCAGGCCGTCACCGACGCCGAGGGCGCGCGCGGCCGCAGCGACCTCGTCGCCGCCGAACTCGCCTACCGCCACGCCTCCTTGGCGCTCGCCGCCGCCGAGAAGGGCGCCGCGGCGCAGCGCCGCGAGCTCAATGACGCCCGCACCCTGCACTCCGCCTGGCAGGCCGCCGAGACGGTGCTGCGCCACCGCGCCGCCGCCGACCGCTCCGCGCGGGTGGCCGCCGCCATCCGCGAGGCCGAGCGGGACGCGGCCCCCGCCCTCGCCGCCCGCGCCAAGGCCGCCGCCGACCTCGTCCGCGCCCTGCACGCGGCGGCCGAGGACGGTGAGCGGGTCGCCAACGAGGAGGAGGAGCGCTCCGCCGCCCTCCAGGAGACCGGTGAGGCCGCCCACCGCGACGCCACCTCCGCCGCCACGGCGGCCCAGCGCGCCCGCAGCGACGCCGAGCATCTGCGCCAGCGGCTCGCCGAGGTCGAGCAGGAGACCGCCGAGGCCGTGCGTGCCGGATGGCTCGACGACTCCGCCCCCGACGCCGACCCGGCCCGCGCCGCTCTCGCCGCCAGTGACGCCGAGAAGACCACGGTCGCCGCCTTCGACGAGGCCCGCGAGACCGCTCGGCGCACCGCCGACCACGCGAAGTCGGCCGCCGCCGTGGAGGCCCGCGCCGAACTGGCCGCGGCGCGAGCGGTGGACGCGGCGTGGGCCACGGAGTCCGCCTACGAGGCGGAGCGGCGCGCCGCGGAGGCGCTGGGCGCGGAGCAGCGCCTGATCGAACTGCTGGGCCTGCCACAGCCCACCGCCGCCGTCCCCGCCCCGCGCGGCGCCGCCCGCCCATCGGCGGTGGATTCACGCGCGGCGGGCGGGGTGACGGTGCGCGTTCCGGACGCGGGCGGGCGTGGGATGGGCCGACGGGCGGCCCGTACCCTGCCGGCCGACTCCGGCCGGGACGGGTGGATCACGGTCCGGGTGGACGAGGAGGACGCGGACGACATCGGCCTCTCCCAACTCCCGGCCGCCTTCCGCGCGGCCCCTCACGCACCGCCCACGATCCCCCCGGATTCGGAGCCCGCGCCCCACGACCACGACTACGCCCCCGAGGACCCGCCCACCGACACCCGCTCACGCTTCGAGGGAGAGAACCACGCCGCGCCGGGCCCCTCGGCGGCGCGCCCCAGGGGCGGGGGTGGCGCTCCGGGCTCGGTGGTTCGGTCGACGGACGTCCCGGGCATGGAGGGCTCCGCCGTCGTGGGCGACGGATTCCCGGGTACTGGCCCGGTGTCCGGTGACGGGGTTTCCGCCTCCCGCGTGGTCGGTGGCCCGTGCCCGGGGGGCGCGGCCGCGGGTGGGGTCGAGGAGGGCGATGGGGTGAAGGGCGGTGGCATGTCGGGCCCCTCCGCCGCCCGCCCCAGGGGTGGGGGTGCCGCCTCGGGCTCGGTGGTCCGGTCGACGGATGTCGTCGTGGGCGCGGAGGGCGCTTCCGCTGTCGCGGGCGACAGCCTCTCGGCCACCGGTCCGGTGGGCGAGGCAGGTCGTGCGAGGCGCGTGGAGGGCGACGCCCCTTCCGTGGGCGACCAGTGCCGGGGCACTGGTCCCGTTGACGAGGCGGGGGACACCGCTCGCGTCGATGGTGGCGCGGAAGGGGCGCGCCCCGCTCGGCACGGCGCGGCCTCCGCCGAGGTCGCGGAGGCGGGCCCGGGGGAGGCTCACCGGCGCCGTCCGCTCGCGGCGGAGTCGCGGCCCGCGGGGTGGGTGACGGTGCGGATCGACGAGGCACAGGACGCCGCGTCGGGCGGTGGCGGTCCGCGCCCGGAGGGCCACCGTGGCGCCGCCCCGGCCGTGGCGGTCGATTCCCACGGTGACGGCGGTCAGGCCGGGACGGCGGCCGCCACGGACACTGCCGACGTCGGCCACGCGGCCCCGTCGGACGATGGCCCGCGCTCGGACGGCCCGCGCTCGGACGGCCCGCGTGGCGCCCGGGTCGTGGCGGCCGAATCCCGGCCTCCCGGGGAGGTGTCGGCCCGGGTCGGGGACGTTGACGGTGGTCAGGGCGAACCGGAGGCCGCTGACACCGGTACCCGGCCCGCCAACGTCACTCCCGCCGACGCCGAGCCCGTCACCCCCGCCGACGCGGATTCCGGCTCCGCCGCCGACGACTCCGACTGCTGGAGCCCCGAGCCCGGCGGTGAACCCGACCGCGAGCGCGACCGCGGTCGTCACCCCCGGCCCGCCCCGCGGGCCTTCGCGGACGGGCCGCTGACCGCCGAGGAGTTGGATCGCAACGCCGAGGCGCTGCGCGAACTGCTCGAGGAGAGCGTCGCCTCCGCCGAGCGGCAGCTCTTCGAGCTGCGGACCGCGGCAGCCGAGGACGCGCGCATTCTGGGTGCGCTCGGCGACGGGGGGCTGCTGCCGCCCAGCCCCGATGTGCTGGCGGCCGTCGAGTTCCTCGGCGAGCACGGCATCCCCGCCCTCCCCGGCTGGCGTTACCTCGCCCAGGCCGTGGACCCCGTCGACCACGCCGCCGTGCTCGCGGCCCGCCCCGAGCTGGTGGACGGCGTCGTCATCACCGACCCCGGCACCCACGCCCGCGCCCGTGAGGTGCTCGGCCAGGCGTCGCTGCTGCCGCGGTCCGCCGTGGCCGTCGGGACGTCCGCCGCGCTGCTCGCGCCGACGCCCGCGCCCGGCACCGAGGACAGCGGGGTCTTCCTCGTGCCGCCGAACCCGGCGATGCACGACGAGCGCGCCGCCGACGACGAGCGGCGCGGGCTGCGGGCCCGCGCCACCGAGCGGGACGAGGAGATCAGGGCGCTCGCCGCCCGGCTCGCCGGGGACCGGGCGCTGTCCGCGCGGCTCGGCTCCTGGCGCACCGGCTGCCCGTCCGGGCGGCTCGCCGAGCTCGCGGCGGCGGCGGAGACCGCCCGGGAGGCCGCCGACACCGCACAGCGCGAGCTGGTGGAGGGGCGTACGGCGCGGGCGGAGGCCGACGAGGCCGCCACCGAGGCCGCCCGGGTCCGCGACGAGCGCCAGGAGGCGGCACAGCGGGCCCGCCGGGTGGCGGACGCGCTGGCCGGTCTGGCGTACCGGCTGCGGGAGCGCGCCACCTGGCAGACCCGGCTGCGCGAACTGGCCGAGGAGGCCGCCGAGTACGAGGAGCGCGCCGCGGGCTGCGTGGACCGGGCCCGCGCCGCCGACGAGGACCGGCGCGCCGCCCAGCGCGCGGCCGACGACGCGCACCGTACGGCCCGCGCCCTGCGCGCCGAGCGCGCGGAGATCGCGGGCGCCCCCGACGACCTCGGCGAGGCCACCGAGCCGCCGTCCGCCTCGCTGCCCGCGCTCCGCGAGGCGTACCGCGCCGCCTCCCAGGTCTACGAGAAGGTCGGCGTCGGCGCCGACCTCCGCGCCGAACAGGCCCGCGCCGAGAGCGACGAGAGCGCGGCCCTCGCCTCCCTCGACCGGCTCACCAACAAGGTCCGCACCCGCGCCGCCCAGCTCCTGGAGGGCACCGACGGCGCCGACGGCCCCTCCCGGCAGGCCGCCGCGGCCCGCGCCGAATCGCTCGTCCAGATGCTGGAGAGCCGTGCGTCGGCGGCGAGCGAGCAGCTCGGACGGCTGCGCGGCGAGGCCGAGCGGCTCGCCCCCGCCGACGGCGACGCCCACACCGAGCTGCCGGAGGAGACGGTCCCGGCCGACGCCGAGCAGGCGAAGGAGCTGCTGCGCACCGCCAACGGCGAACTGGCCGCCCGTACGGACGCCCTGGACACCGCCCGTACCGCCCACGCCGACCTGGTGCGCGCGCACCGCGCCGCCGAGGACGCGGCGGGCGGCTTCGACGAGACCGCCGCCCTGCTGCGGGATCTGCTGCGGGACGGCCCCGGCGCGGAGGACGACGGCGAGCGGCCCGAGCCGTACGCGGGCGGTCTCGCCGAGGCCCGTCAGGCCGCCGCCGAGAGCCGCCGCTCACTGCGCGGCTGCGCCGCCGATCTGTCGGCGGCCGAGTCGGCGGTGCGGGAGGCGTCCGATGTGCTGGTGCGGCACGCCAACTCCACCCGTTACGAGCAGGTGCGCACCCCCGCCCGCCAGCAGATCCGCGAGCTCCCCGCGGCCGCCCTGCCCGAGCACGCCGCCGCCTGGGCCGAGGCGTTCGCGCCCCGGCTGCGCGTGCTCACCGACGAGCTGGAGCAGCTGGAGCGCAACCGCGACTCCATCGTGGACCGGCTGCGCGGCCTGGTGGAGTCCTGTCTGGCCACCCTGCGCTCCGCGCAGCGGCTCTCCCGGCTCCCCGAGGGGCTCGGCGAGTGGTCGGGGCAGGAGTTCCTGCGGATCCGCTTCGAGGACCCCGACCAGGCCAGCCTCACCGAGCGGCTCGGCGAGGTCATCGACGAGGCCACCCGCTCCGCCGTGCGGAAGAACTCCGATCTGCGGCGGGACGGCATGTCCCTGCTGCTGCGCGGGGTCCATGCCGCGCTCCTGCCGCGCGGGGTGGCCGTCGAGATCCTCAAACCGGACGCGGTGCTGCGGGCCGAGCGGGTGCCGGTGAGGCAGATGGGCGATGTGTTCTCCGGTGGCCAGCTGCTGACCGCCGCCATCGCGCTGTACTGCACGATGGCGGCCCTGCGCAGCAACGACCGGGGCCGTGACAAGCACCGCCACGCGGGCACCCTCTTCCTCGACAATCCGATCGGCCGCGCCAACGCCACCTATCTGCTGGAGCTCCAGCGGGCGGTCGCGGACGCGCTGGGTGTGCAGCTGCTCTATACGACGGGGCTGTTCGACACCACGGCGCTGGCCGAGTTCCCGCTGGTGATCCGGTTGCGCAATGACGCGGATCTGCGGGCCGGGCTGAAGTACATCAGCGTCGAGGAGCATCTGCGGCCGGGCCTGCCGGTCCGGGAGCCGGAGGAGGAGCAGCAGGTGCACGGCCAGATCACCGCGACACGGATGTACCGCCGCCCCGAGGTGGACGCGGATGAGCCCGTCGAGGCGGCGGACCGGCCATGAGCCGGACGGGGACCTGAGCCGGGCCAGGCCGTGAGCCCCACCGGGGCCGTGGGCCCGGGGGCCACACCTGACCCGGCCTCACCGTCCGACTGATGCTCGCGGCGCAGGCCGGGTAACCGATATCGCCCTCGCAGCCGCCCCGGGCCCGGGGCGGACTCGGGCGGACCGGACTTCCGTCAGGCGAACCAGCCCTGTGGACGGGGGCGTGTATTGCGCCAGATGTGCTTGGTCTCCCGGTACTCCGCGAGCCCGCTGGGCCCCAGCTCCCGTCCGGTCCCGGACTGTTTGAACCCGCCCCATTCCGCCTGCGGGAGATACGGGTGGTAGTCGTTGATCCATACGGTGCCCAGCCGCAGCCGGGAGGCCACCCGCTCGGCCCGCCCCTCGTCGCCGGACCATACCGCCCCGGCGAGCCCGTACACGGTGTCGTTGGCCAGCCGCACCGCCTCGTCCTCCCCGGCGAAACGTTCCACCGTGAGCACCGGCCCGAAGGACTCATCGGCCAGCACCGACATACCGCTGTGGCAGCGGTCGAGGACGGTCGGCAGGAAGTAGTAGCCGTCGTCCAGGGCCGGATCGTCGGGACGGGCGCCGCCGCAGCGCAGCCGGGCGCCCTCCGCGAGCCCCGTCGCCACATACGCCTCGACCTTGGCCCGGTGCGCGGCGGAGATCAGCGGGCCGGTCTGGGCCCGTTTGTCGAACGGCCCGCCCAGCCGGATCCTACGGGCGCGGCGCACGACCTCCTCGACGAAGGCGTCGTGCACCGGCTCCTCCACCAACAGCCGGGCCCCGGCCGAGCAGACCTGTCCGGAGTGGAGGAAGACCGCGGTGAGCGCGTGGTCCACGGCCGTGTCGAAGTCCGCGTCGGCGAAGACGATGTTGGGGTTCTTGCCGCCCAGCTCCAGCGAGGTCCGCTTGACCGTGCCCGCGGCCGCGGCCATGATCCGGCGCCCGGTCCGCAGGCCCCCGGTGAAGGACACCAGGTCCACATCGGGGTTGTCGGTGAGCGGGGCCCCGGCCTCGGCGCCCGGACCGAGCACCAGATTGGCCACCCCGTCCGGCAGTCCGGCCTCCGCCAGCAGCCGCATCAGCGCGATCGCCGTACTGGGGGTCAGCTCACTGGGTTTCAGTACGAAGGTGTTGCCCGCGGCGAGCGCGGGCGCGACCTTCCACGAGGTCTGGAGCAGCGGATAGTTCCACGGGGTGATGAGCGCGCAGACCCCGACCGGTTCATAGACCACCCGGCTGACGGTGTGCTCGGTGCCGGTGTCCACGATCCGGTCCGCCTCGGTGCGCACCAGTTGCCCGTAGTAGCGGAAGCACGCCACCACACCGTCGAGGTCGAGCTCGCTCTCGGCCAGGCGCTTCCCGGTGTCCAGGGATTCCGCGCGGGCGAGCCCGGCCTTGTCGCGCTCCACCAGATCGGCGACGCGCAGCAGCAGATCGCCGCGCGCCCCGACCGGAGTACGGGGCCAGGGCCCCTGGTCGAACGCCTGCCGGGCGGCGGCCACCGCCTCGGCCGCGTCCTTCCCGCCGCCCTCGTCCACGACCGCCACCAGCGATCCGTCGGCCGGGCAGCGGATCTCCCGGGTCCGTTCGTCGATCGCGCCGGTCCACTGGCCACCGATGAAGAGGTCCGTCACGGGCATTCCTCCGCTTCCGGGGTCGGGACATGGTCGGTCACCCATCGGTGAAAGGCGCCGATGTGGTGTTCGCTGGGGACGAGCACCCCGCCGGCGCGGTAGGCGCGGGAGTCCATGGCGGGCTGGGTGCGCTCACAGGCGTCGAAGTCCTGGGCGTTGACCCGGTGGAACAGCTCCACCGACTTCGACACGTCCCGGTCGGACGCCACCACTTCGGGGGCGTAGAGCCAGTCGCATTCGACCAGGGTGTGATCGGGGGCGAGCGGGAACATCCGGTGGATGATCACATGGTCGGGGACCAGGTTGAGGAAGACCTGCGGCCGTACCGTGATCGCGTAGTAGCGGCGGTCCTGCTCCTCGGCGATCCCCGCGAAGCGGCCGAACCCTTCGCTGCCGTCCACCGTGAACCCCTGGGCCTCCTCGGCGAACTCCGCGCCGTGCCCGACGAAGTACTGCGCCGCGAGACCGTCGGCGAACTCCGGCAGCACCTCGGTGAGTTCGGGGTGGATCGTCGCGCAGTGGTAGCACTCCATGAAGTTCTCGACGATCAGCTTCCAGTTGGCCCGTACGTCATAGGAGATCCGGCGGCCCAGCGCAAGGCCGGCCACGTCGTAGCGCTCCACGGACTCCGCGTCGCCGAGCCGCTCGGCCACCGCCCCGATCACCGTCTCCTCGAAGGATGGTGGATCCTCGGCCAGGCAGACCCAGACATAGCCGAGCCATTCGCGAAGCCGTACCGGCACCAGTCCGCGCTCGACCCGGTCGATATCGGGCATCCGCTGAAGGTTGGGGGCGGCGGTGAGCCTGCCGTCCAGATCGTAGGTCCAGGCGTGGTACGGGCACTGCAACGAGCGGCGCACCGTACCGGACTCCTCGGTGCACAGCCGGGCGCCGCGGTGCCGGCAGACATTGAGGAACGCCCGTGGCTCACCGCGCCGGTTGCGGGTGATCAGCACGCTCTCCCGGCCGATCCGCACGGTGCGGAAGGCGCCCGGCCGGTCCAGATCGGCCCCGCGCACCGCGCAGAACCACATGGCCTCGAACAGGTGCTCCTGCTCCTGCCGGAAGATACCGGGAGCGGTGTACCAGTGGCCGGGAAGGGTGGCGAGCAGACTGGAGGTCGTGGCGGCGGGGGATTCGGGAGCCATGGTCATGGGGTTCTCCTCAAGCGGAGCCGGCGGGGGTCGAAGAGCTCGATGGGGTGGGCGGCGTTGCCGGTGAGTGCCAGATCGGCCAGGAGCTCCCCGACCACCGGCACGAGGGTGAACCCGTGCCCGGGGGCCTCCAGGCGGTCGATTCCCGTGGTCGCGGGGCGTGCGCGTGGCACACGCGCGTGTCAGCGGCGGATGCGCTCCATGCGCGGGTCGAAGAGCGGCTCGGCGGCGACGGTCGCGGGGACCTTCTCGCCGAAGTACTCGATGTGGACGGCGGTGCCGGGCACGGCGGTCGCTGCGGGCAGCCAGGCGTAGGCGACGGTCCGGCCGATGGTGTAGCCGTAGGACGCGCTGGTCACATAGCCGACCGCGACGCCGTCGGCGTACACCGGCTCCTTGCCCATGACGACCGCGGCCGGGTCGTCCAGGGTGAGACAGGTCAGTCTGCGCGCCGCCGTCTCCTCGGAGCGGCCATCGAGCGCCGCACGCCCGATGAAGTCGCCCTTGTTCATCCTGACGGCGAAGCCGACCCCGGCCTCGTAGGGGTCGTGCTCGGTGGTCATGTCATGGCCCCAGGCGCGATAGCCCTTCTCCAGCCGCAGGCTGTTGAAGGCCGAGCGCCCGGCGGCGATCACCCCGTGGCGCTGCCCCGCCTCCCACAGGGTGTCCCACAGCCGCAGGCCCATGTCGGCGGTGGTGTACAGCTCCCAGCCCAGTTCGCCGACGTAGGACAGCCGCATCGCGGTCACCGGGACATGGCCGATATAGGTCTGCCTGGCCTTGAAGTAGCCGAACGCCTCGTGTGAGAAGTCGTCGCGGGTCAGCGGCTGGACCAGCTCCCGGGCGAGCGGGCCCCAGACGCCGATACAGCAGGTGCCCGGCGTGATGTCCTCGATGTGGACTGCCCCGGTCTTCGACCGGGAGGTGCTCCCCTCGTGCGCGTGGCGCAGCAGCCAGTCCAGGTCGAGTCCGCCGTTGGCGCCCACCTGGAAGCGGTCCTCCGACAGCCGGGCGACGGTGAGATCGCTGCGGATCCCCCCGGCCTCGTCCAGCAGCAGGGTGTAGGTGACCGCGCCGGGCTTCTTGGCCAGCTGATTGGTGGTCATGCGCTGGAGGAAGTCCAGCGCTCCGGGCCCGCTCACCGACAGCCGCTTGAGCGGGGTCATGTCGTACAGCGCGACCCGCTCCCGGGTGGCCCTGGCCTCGGCGGCGGCGATCGGCGACCAGTAGCGGGCCGACCAGGCGTCGCGCGGGGGCAGGTCGACGGACTCGGCGAGCGGGGCGTTCGCCTCGTACCAGTGCGGCCGCTCCCAGCCCGCGGCCTCCAGGAAGTATCCGCCCAGCTCCCGCTGCCGGATGTGGAAGGGGCTGACCCGCAGCGGCCGGGGCTGCTCCACCGGCTGGAGCGGATGGATGACGTCGTAGACCTCGACGAAGTTCTGCTTCCCGCGCTCGGCGATGTAGGCGGGGGAGCGCTGGGCGTCCTCGAAGCGGTACAGATCGCATTCATGGACGTCCATGCCCGGCCGCCCGTCCGTCATCCACTCGGCCACGGCCCGGGCGACGCCCGCGGAGTGGGTCACCCACACCGCCTCGGCCAGCCAGAAGCCGCGCACCTCGCGGGATTCGCCGATGACCGGCATACCGTCGGGGGTGAAGGAGAAGACCCCGTTGAAGCCCTCCTCGATCCGGCCGGCGCCGAGCGCGGGGAGCAGCTTGACGCTCTCCTCCCAGCTGGGGGCGAAGTCCTCGGCGGTGAACGGCAGCGAGGACGGCATCACCGGGGCGTCGTCGTACGCGGGAAGCCGGGCCGGGTCGACGGGCAGCGGGCGGTGGGCGTAGCTGCCGATGCCGATGCGGTCGGTGTGCTCGCGGTAATACAGATCACGGTCCTGGAAGCGCAGGATCGGTTTGCTCGCCTCCGTACGGGGGTCGTTCACCCCCGCGAGCTCGGGCAGCGGCCCGGTCCTGGCGTACTGGTGGGCCAGCGGCTGCAAGGGGACGGGAACCCCCGCCATCGCGCCGATCAGCGGGCCCCAGAACCCGGCGGCGGAGACCACGATGTCGGCGGGGAAGGTGCCCCGGTCGGTGACCACCGCGGTGACCCGGCCGCCCTCCCGCTCGATGGCGGTGACGGTGTGCCGGTCCAGGAAGCGGGCGCCGTGCGCGGTGGCCCGCTCCATCTGGGCGCGGGAGGCGAGCAGCGCGCGGGCCAGCCCGTCGTCCGGGGTGTGGAAGCCGCCGACGATCCGGTCCGGGTCCAGCATCGGCCACATCTCGGCGCACCGGGCCGGGCCGAGCAGCTCGCCCCGTACGCCCCAGGAGGCCGCGAGCCCGGCCTTGCGGTGCAGATCGGCCCAGCGCTCCTCGCTGGTGGCGATCTCCAGACCACCCACCGGGTTGAAGCAGGACAGCCCGTCGACCTCGAGCGAGGAGAACTTCTCCACGGTGTACTGGGCGAAGTCGGTCAGGGTCTTGGAGGGGCTGGTCCGGAAGACCAGGCCGGGGGCGTGCGACGTCGAACCGCCGGGAGCGAGCAGCGGGCCCTGCTCCAGGACGGTGACGTCCCGCCAGCCGCGGGCGGTCAGCTCGTCGGCGAGCGAGCAGCCGACGATCCCGGCGCCGACGATCACGACTCGGCAGGCCGACGCACTCACAGGACCACCACCGATCGCAGCACCTCGCCGCGCTGCATCTTGGCGAACGCGGTCTCGACCTCGTCCAGCGTGATCGTCTCGCTGACGAACGCCTCCAGATCCAGCTTGCGGCTGAGGTGGAGGTCGACCAGGACCGGGAAGTCACGGCTGGGCAGGCAGTCGCCGTACCAGGACGACTTGAGCGCACCGCCCCGCGAGAACAGATCGATCAGCGGCAGATCGATGCGCATCTCCGGATCCGGCACCCCGACCTGCACCAGCACCCCGGCCAGGTCGCGCATGTAGAAGCCCTGGGTGTAGGTCTCGGGGCGGCCCACCGCGTCGATGACCACATTCGCGCCGAAGCCGCCGGTCAGCTCGCGGACCGCCTCGACCGGGTCGGTGCCGCGGGAGTTGACGGTGTCGGTGGCGCCGAAGCGGGTCGCCGCGTCCAGCTTGGCGTCGTCGATGTCCACGGCGATCACCCGGCGCGCCCCGGACAGCGCGGCCCCGGCGATCGCGGCGTTGCCGACCCCGCCGCAGCCGATGACCGCGACCGTATCGCCCTTGGACACCCCTCCGGTGTGCACGGCCGCGCCGTAGCCGGCCATCACCCCGCAGCCGATCAGCCCCGCCGCCTCGGGGCGCGCCGAGGGGTCGATCTTCACCGCCTGCCCCGCCGCGACCAGCGTCTTCTCGGCGAACGCCCCGATGCCCAGGGCCGGGCTGAGCGGGGTGCCGTCGGTCAGGGTCATCGGCTGGGCGGCATTGCGGCTGTCGAAGCAGTACCACGGGCGGCCCCGGCGGCAGGAGCGGCAGCCGCCGCACGGCGCCCGCCAGGCCAGGACCACATAGTCACCGGGTGCGAGTCCGGTGACGCCGGAGCCCACGGCCTCGACCATGCCGGCCGCCTCATGCCCGAGCAGATACGGAAATTGGTCACCGATCGCGCCGTCCCGGTAGTGCAGGTCGGTGTGGCACACCCCGCACGCCTGGACTCCCACCAGCACCTCACCGGCGCCGGGTTCGGGCACGAGAACGGGCAGCACCTCCACGGGGGCGCCCTTTTTGACCGCGACGACGGCGCGGGCTTCTTGCGGCATGGCTCACTCCTCTGTTCTCCTGCGATCGCAGGGACCGGTGCGCGGGAGCCGGCATGACTGCCTCGAAGGAGGGCGAGGCCGAGGCCGGTCAACGGCCGTCGGTTACCCCCCAGTTGCGTATAGCGCGACGTGTTGCGCGATGGGGAACATCCTGAAAGTCGCCGCCCCATGCGGTCAAGAGGTGCGCGTAAACCGCCTGTAAACCAGCGCTGACGCGGGATTTCGCGTAGCCCGCACACCCCTCGGAGCGGCTGGCCGCGGACACGACGAGGGGGCCGGAGTCATCCGGCCCCCTCGTCGGGTGGGTGATGTGGTGAGGTGGTGGTCAGCCGGGGAAGCCCATCCGGCGGGACAGCTCCTCGGCGGTCTTCACGGCGTATTCGGCCAGGTCGGGCAGTCGGCTCTGGGCCATCCGGTACGCCGGTCCCGAGACGCCGATCGCCCCGATGACCGCGCCGTCATGGCCGCGCACCGGCGATGCCACCGCGTTCAGCCCGATCTCCAGCTCCTCGCAGGAGTAGGCGAAACCGCGCTCGGCCGCCGTCTCCAGCTGCTGCCGCAGCTCGGCGGAGGTGGTGATGGTGTGCTCGGTGAACCGCGGCAGCTTCCGTGTCACCAGTCGCTCCCGGCGTTCGCCCGACAGATGTGCGAGCAGCACCTTGCCGCTCGCGGTGGCGTGCAGCGCGGTGCGCCGCCCCAGCCAGTTGAAGGCGGTCACCGCCGCGGCGCCGCGCGCCTGCATGATGTTGACCGCCGCGTCCGCGTCCAGTACGGCGATATTGGCCGTTTCACCGGTCTCGTCGGCCAGCGCCCGGCAGACCGGGGCGCCCTCCTGCGAGATGTCCAGGCGGATGGCGGCGGCGCCCGCGAGTCTGAGCACCCCGGCGCCCAGGTAGTACTTCCCCCGGTCCCGTTCCTGCCCGACCAGTCCGCGGTTCTCCAGTACGCCGAGCAGCCGGAAGGCGGTCGACTTGTGGACCCCCAGTTCGTCGGCGATCTCGGTCACTCCGGCCTCGCCGAGCCTGGCAAGGATCTCCAGGACGCTGACCGCTCTGTCCACCGACTGCACCGCCCCGGCGGCCCCCCGCTTCTCCTCGGCCCGTTCCTCGGTCGTGTTCGTCATGGTTCTGATCTCACCATCCGGCGGCTCTGAGTGGGCCCCCTCGGGCCGGGGAACTCTTGACGGCTGCCTTCCCGATCTGGATTCTGTTGCGCATCGCGCTTTTCAGTGCACTATCCACAACGCATGATACCGATCAACGTGAGGGGGGCCAATGATTCCCGTCTGCCGTATCGAGGACCTGCCGGAGGGTGAGTCGGTGCGTGTCGAGGCCGGCGACGCCACCGCGGCGATCGCGGTGTTCCACACCGACGGAGCGTTCTACGCCATCGACGACATGTGCAGCCACCAGGACGCCTCCCTCTCCGAAGGGTGGCTGGAAGGCTGCTACGTGGAATGCCCGCTGCATGCCGCGCTGTTCGACCTGCGTTCCGGCGAGCCCACCTGTCTGCCCGCCCGTAAGCCCGTACGGACCCACGCAGTCACGGTCGTGGACGGAATACTGTATGTCCACCCCATGGTGCGCTCCGTTCCCGGCGAGCCCGTGCACGCGGCGCCGGAAGAAGCCGTCGCATGACGGCGATCGCGACGGTCACGGTGGTCGGGGCCTCGCTCGCGGGTCTGCACGCGGCGCGGGGCCTGCGCGCCCGGGGATACGACGGACGGCTGGTCGTCGTCGGCGAGGAGTACCACCGTCCCTACGACCGCCCGCCGCTGTCCAAGGAGTTTCTGACCGGGGACGGCGATCCGGGCGAGGGGCTGGGCACCCTCGCCCTGACCGACCCGGAGGAGGAGGCCGAACTGGACGCCGAATGGCTGCTCGGCGTCCGGGCCGAGGCGCTGGACACCGCCGCCGGGGAGATCCGGCTCAGCGGTGGCCGCACCCTGCGTACCGACGGCGTCGTCATCGCCACCGGCGCCACCCCCAGAACGCTGCCCCTTTCCCATCCGGCCGGGGTGCACACCCTGCGCACCCTCGACGACGCGACCCGGCTCCGCGCCGCGCTGCGCGCGGGCGCCGAGCGGGTGGTGGTGATCGGCGCCGGCTTCATCGGCGCCGAAGTGGCCTCCTCCTGCGCCGCCCTCGGACTCGACGTCACCGTGGTGGAGGCCGCGCCGCTGCCGCTGGCGCCCCAACTGGGCGAGGAGATGGCCCGGGTGTGCGCCGGGCTGCACGCACGGGGCGGGGTCACGCTGCTGTGCGGCACCGGCGTCGCCGCTCTGCGCGGCGGCGGCCGGGTCACCGGAGTGGAGCTCGCCGACGGGCGGGTGCTGCCCGCCGATGTGATGGTCGTCGGCGTCGGGGTGCGCCCCGTCACCGGGTGGCTGGAAGGCTCCGGTCTGGCCCTGGACGACGGGGTGCGGTGCGACGAGGGCTGTGTCACCGCGCTGCCCAACGTCGTGGCCGTCGGGGACGTGGCCCGGCTGGCCCGGCCGGGCACCGCGCGCACCGTCCGGGCCGAGCACTGGACCAGCGGCATGCTCCAGGGCGCCGTGGCCGCCCGCAATCTGCTCGCCGGATCCACCGTCGAGCCCTTCGACGCGCTGCCCTACTTCTGGTCCGACCAGTACGGCGCGCGCATCCAGTACGCCGGGCGGCGCGAACCCGGGGACACGGTCCGGATCCTCGAGGGAGACCCCGCCGACGGCGGCGGCTTCCTCGCCGTCTACGAACGTGACGGGATTTCCACCGCCGCCCTCGGCGTGGACCGGCCCCGGCCCTTCATGCGGCTGCGCCGCGAGCTGGCCCGCGCTCCGCAGCCGGCGGGGAGGTGACCGGCTCCGCCTTACGGGCCCGGCGGCGCTGCCGACGCTGCTCGCGGGCCGTACTGCTGGGCCGGGACACCACCCCGTAGCGCTGGCGCCAGACCTGACGGGTCACCCAGACGTCCAGCACCCCCCAGGTCGCCACCACCGTGCTCGCCACCGTGACGAGCACGACGGGGAAGGCGGACCATGAGCCCGCCAGGGTGCACAGCAGGGCGACCATCACCTGAACCAGCGTCAGCGCGATTATGATCACCGCGCGCACCGCCGATGTGCGGACGGGATCGGGCAGCCGCCGCCTGCGCGCCGGCTCCTCGGTCCACAGCGGCCGGACCCCGTGCGCCGGGATGTCGCGATCCTTGTCCATCGCGTCCATGACGCTCCCACCCCTTTCCATGGCTGCCCCGGTGCGGCCGAGTCAGATAGCGGGACTTGGGTCGTATGCCCCCCCAGTGTGCCCCTTTGGATCACGAATGGCACCGACCGGTGGTTCCCCTGGGGAGGGGAAAACAAGCCAAGCGCGGCCGAATGGCGGCATGCGATGGCCGGTGGACGGATGCCGAGCGGCGGGGGGTAAGTCGGGGAATCACCCGACAACTCCTGATCACGGAGTGTAAGGGCTTCCCTGCATCAAGTGGACATGCCTTCGATATGTCCAACTGGCAGTAGTAGGCTCGCGCCGCTCGTTGTCGGAACTCGGAACACCGCCCCCGGAATTCGGGGTTTGACGTTAGGGAGGCCATGCGCTTTCGCGGTAAGTCCATCCGCAGGAAGATCGTGGCGCTGTTGCTGGTGCCGCTGGTGTCATTGACGGCGATCTGGGCGTTCGCCACGGTGATCACCGGTCGCGAGGCGAAGCAACTGCTCGACGCGTCGGACATCATCGACAAGGCGGGCCAGCCGGCCGAGGACGCGGTGCACGCCGTCCAGAAGGAACGCCGGCAGACGCTCATCCTGCTGGCCGATCCGCGGCAGTCGGACGCCCTGCCGGTGCTCCACTCCCTCCAGCGCAAAACCGACGAGGCCATCGGCCAGTTGCGGGCCGCCGAGTCGGACGGCGATGTGCACGACAAGATGAACGGCGACTCCGAGGAGCAGCTCGACAACATCCTCAAGGCCGCCGACGGGCTGGACAGTCTGCGCCGCAAGGTCGAGGACGACGGCATATCCCCGGCTCAGGCATATGAGTACTACAACAAGCTCGTCGACCTCTGCTACACCTTCCGCAGCTCCCTCCACGCGGTGCCCGACACCGACCTCGACAAACAGGGCCGCGCGCTGGTCGCCATGATCCGCGCCCGGGAGGCGCTCTCCCGCGAGGACGCGCTGTACGTCTCGGCGCTGACGGCGCGCAAGATGACGCTGAGGGACCTCCAGTCCATCTCCGACCTCATCGCCGAGCGCACTCTGCTCTACGACATCAACCTGCCGATCCTCCCCGACTCCGAGCAGAAGGTCTTCGCCGACTACCGGCGCACCAACGCGGCCCCCGCCGCACTGCGCGTAGCCGAGGGCAAGATCCTCTCCTCGATGGACCCCGCCACCGCCATCAGTTCGCTGGACCAGGAGCACTGGGAGGCCGCGGCCCAACCCGTCCTCAACGACTACGACCGGCTGGGCGACGAGGCCACCGACCGGCTCCAGAAGCGCATCGACCCGGTGGCCAGCAGTGTGATGCTCAAGGCGGGGATCGCCGGCATCCTCGGCCTGGTCGCCCTCATCGTCTCCGTCCTCGTCTCCTTCCGCATCGGCCGCAGCCTGGTCCGCGATCTGTCCCGGCTGCGCAGGGACGCCCAGGAGGTCGCCAGCGTGCGGCTGCCGAGCGTGATGCGCCGCCTCGGCGCGGGTGAGCAGATCGACGTGGAGACCGAGGCGCCCCGGCTGGACTACGGCCCCGATGAGATGGGCCAGGTCGGCCAGGCCCTCAACACCCTCCAGCGGGCCGCCGTCGAGGCCGCGGTCAAACAGGCCGAACTCCGCCAGGGCGTCTCCGATGTCTTCGTCAACCTCGCCCGCCGCAGCCAGGTGCTGCTGCACCGTCAGCTGACCCTCCTCGACACCATGGAGCGGCGCACCGAGGACACCGACGAGCTCGCCGACCTGTTCCGGCTGGACCATATGACCACCCGTATGCGGCGGCACGCCGAGGGTCTGGTCATCCTCTCCGGCGCTGCCCCCTCCCGGCAGTGGCGCAAGCCGATCCAGCTGATGGACGTCGTGCGCGCGGCCGTCGCCGAGGTGGAGGACTACGAGCGGATCGAGATCCGCCGGCTGCCCCGGATCGCGCTCGTCGGCCCGGCCGTCGGCGACCTCACCCACCTGGTCGCCGAACTCCTGGAGAACGCCACCGTCTTCTCGCCGCCGCACACCGCCGTCCAGGTGCACGGCGAGCGGGTCGCCAAGGGTTTCACCCTGGAGATCCACGACCGCGGTCTCGGTATGACGCCCGACGCGCTGCTGGAGGCCAATCTCCGGCTCGCCGAGACCCCCGAGTTCGAGCTGTCCGACACCGACCGGCTCGGGCTGTTCGTGGTCAGCCGGCTCGGCCAGCGGCAGGGGGTGCGGGTCTCGCTCCAGCCCTCCCCGTACGGCGGCACCACGGCCATCGTGCTCATCCCGTCCAACCTGCTCACCGACGAGGGCACCCGGGGAGACGCCGCCGAGGACGACACCGGCGGCCGTCACGCCGACACCGCGCGCGGTGTCGGCGACGTCCGGCTGGGGCCCGCCGACGAGACCGGGTCGGCCTCCCCGATCGCCTCCCTGACCACGTCCTTCGCGCACGAGGACCACGAGGACCACGAGAACCACGAGGACGTCGACGATGACGAGGAAGTGGGCGGGATCTTCCGGGCCCGCGGGCTGAAGACGCGGCAGTCCGGGCGCACCGGGCCGGCCCCGTCCACCGTGGAGCACCAGCAGGCCGCGGACGGCCCGGCCACCGCACCGGGCGGCGGCCCCGCGCCGCTGCCCCGACGTGTCCCACCGGTACTGGTCGCCGACCACGGCCGGCCGGTCGAGGGCACGTCGAGCGGCCGGCACGGCCGTTCGCAGGGCCCGGGGCAGCCGTCCTGGGCCGAACAGCGCTCCGATCGCCAGGGCCAGGACCGGGCCCAGGGCCGGCAACAGGGCCCGCGGCGCACGGGGCCGGAGCGCGGTGGCCCGGAACAGCGCCCGGCGCCCACCCAGCGGGCGGCCTCCGGCCTCCCCAAGCGGGTACGGCAGGCCAGCCTGGCCCCGCAGCTGAAGAACGATCCCGCACCCCCGACCGAGGCGGACCCAACCCCTGCCGAGACCGATCCCGAGCGCGAAGCCGAGCAGGCGAGGGCCACCATGGCCTCGCTGCAACGAGGTTGGCAGCGCGGTCGGCGGCAGTCGGCCACCGGATCCGGAGGTGCGGACACAGCACCGGGAACGACACATGAGGGGGACGGTCGATGACCGCATCGAACGCCGCAGCGCCCAATGGTTCGCCCAACGCGTCGGGCGAACTGAGCTGGCTGCTGGACGAACTGGTCGGAAGAGTGGGCAGCATCCGCAAGGCGCTGGTGCTCTCCGGGGACGGGCTCCCCAGCGGCGGCTCACGCGATCTGTCCCGGGAGGACGGTGAGCATCTGGCCGCCGTGGCCTCCGGTTTCCACAGCCTCGCCAAGGGTGTCGGCCGCCACTTCGACGTCGGCCGGGTCCGGCAGACCATCGTGGAACTCGACGACGCCTTCCTGTTCGTCACCGCGGCGGGCGACGGCAGCTGTCTGGCCGTGCTGGCCGACGCCGACTCCGATGTGGGCCAGATAGCGTACGAGATGACGCTGCTGGTCAAGCGGGTGGGCGTGCATCTGGGCTCGGCTCCGCGCTCCAGCGGGTGACGGAGGCCGGGCGAGATGAGCGGAGACCCGGAGAGCGCCGCCCGGTGGTTCGACGACGCGGCGGGACCGGTGGTCAGACCGTATGCGATGACGCGGGGACGCACCCGCAGCGCCGCTGAGGAGAAGCTGGACCTGATCGCGGTCGTGGT
This sequence comes from Streptomyces malaysiensis subsp. samsunensis, assembly GCF_024519315.1. Taxonomy (GTDB): domain Bacteria; phylum Actinomycetota; class Actinomycetes; order Streptomycetales; family Streptomycetaceae; genus Streptomyces; species Streptomyces malaysiensis. The sequence goes on from NZ_JANIIC010000049.1 coordinate 90,170, forward strand.
CGCCGACAGCGCGACCCACCGGACCGTCGCCGACCAGACGCTGTCCCCGGAACACCTCGACATCGTCGAGCTGAGCCGGGACAGCCCGCAGTCCGTCGCCGAACTGGCGGCCGAGCTCGACCTTCCGATCGGCGTGATCCGTGTACTCATCGGCGATCTGCTCCACGCCGCACTCGTCCGAGTGTCCCGGCCCGTACCTCCGGCGGAACTGCCGGACGAGAGTATTCTGCGCGAGGTGATCAATGGTCTACGGGCACTCTGACCCGGGCCGCCCTCATATCGTCGAACCGGTCACACTGAAGATACTGGTGGCGGGCGGCTTCGGGGCAGGCAAGACGACCCTGGTGGGCGCGGTCAGCGAGATCAGACCGCTGCGCACCGAGGAACTGCTCACCGAGGCCGGCCGGCCGGTCGACGACATCGCGGGGGTGGAGTCCAAGACGACCACCACCGTCGCCATGGACTTCGGGCGCATCACGCTCCGCGAGGATCTGGTGCTCTATCTCTTCGGCACACCGGGCCAGGACCGCTTCTGGTTCCTGTGGGACGAGCTGGCCACCGGCGCGCTGGGCGCCGTGGTGCTGGCCGACACCCGCCGGCTCGAGGACTGCTTCGCCGCCATCGACTACTTCGAGCGGCGGGACATCTCCTTCACCGTGGCCGTCAACTGCTTCGAGGGAGCCGACCGCTATCCGGAGGACTCGGTGCGCGATGCGCTGGACCTCGACCCGGGCACCCCGGTCGTCCTGTGCGACGCCCGCGAGCGCGAATCGGCCAAGCATGTGCTGATCTCGGTCGTGGAGCACGCGATGCTGGCCTCCGCGCCCCAGGGCTGAACGGCACGGCCCGCACCCCGCCGTCCAGGGTACGGGCCGCCGTTCGCGCCGGTGCCGGACGGGGCTCAGGAGCCCTGGGCCCGCCGCCCCTCCTGGTGCCAGCCGAAGCTGCGCTCCACCGCCCTGCGCCAGTTGCCGTACTCGCGCGTCCGCTCCTCCTCGTCCATCCGCGGGGTCCACTCGGTGTCCCGCTTCCAGTGGGCCCGCAGCTCGTCGAGGTCCTGCCACGCGCCGGTGGCGAGCCCGGCCGCGTACGCCGCGCCCAGGCAGGTGGTCTCGGCGACCACCGGACGGATCACCGGGACGCCCAGCACATCGGCCTGATGCTGCATCAGCAGTCCGTTCGCGGTCATTCCGCCGTCGACCTTGAGCGAGCTGATCCGCACCCCGGAGTCCTGGTACATCGCGTCGACCACCTCGCGCGTCTGCCAGCTGGTCGCCTCCAGGACGGCGCGGGCCAGATGTGCCTTGGTGACATAGCGGGTGAGGCCGGTGATCACACCGCGGGCGTCCGAGCGCCAGTACGGGGCGAACAGCCCCGAGAAGGCCGGGACGATATACGCCCCGCCGTTGTCGGCCACGCTCGCGGCCAGTGGTTCGATCTCGTCGGCGGAGCGGATGATGCCCAGCTGATCGCGGAACCACTGCACCAGCGCGCCGGTGATCGCGATCGATCCCTCCAGGCAGTAGACGGGCCGCTCACCGCCGAGCCGGTAGCCCATCGTGGTCAGCAGCCCGCTCTTGGACGGCACCGGGCGGTCGCCGGTGTTCAGCAGCAGGAAGCTGCCGGTGCCATAGGTGTTCTTGGCCTCGCCGACGCCGTAACAGGTCTGGCCGAAGACGGCGGCCTGCTGATCGCCGAGCGCGGAGGCCACCGGCACACCGGCCAGCTGCCCGACCGCCGTGCCGTAGACCTCGGCGGAGGAGCGGATCTCCGGGAGCATCGCCTCGGGCAGGCCCATGGCGGAGAGGATCGAGCTGTCCCACTGGAGGGTCCGCAGATCCATCAGCAGTGTGCGCCCGGCGTTGGTCACATCGGTGACATGCGCCCCGCGGTCGGTGCCGCCGGTGAGGTTCCAGATCAGCCAGGAGTCGATGGTGCCGAAGGCGATCTCGCCCATCTCGGCACGGCGGCGCAGCCCGGGGACGTGCTCCAGCAGCCAGGCGGCCTTGGGCCCGGAGAAATAGCTGGCGAGCGGCAGTCCGGTGGTGTCCCGGAAGCGGTCCTGCCCCACCTCGCCACCGAGTTCGGCGCACAGACCGGAGGTGCGGGTGTCCTGCCAGACGATCGCGTTGTGCACCGGTTTGCCGGTGCGGCGGTCCCACAGGACCGTCGTCTCGCGCTGGTTGGTGATGCCCAGCGCGGTCAGCTGGTCGGCCCGCAGCCCCGCCTTGGCCAGCGCACCGGCCACCACGGCCTGCACCTTGGCCCAGATCTCGGTGGCGTCGTGCTCGACCCAGCCGGGCTTGGGGAAGATCTGACGGTGCTCGCGCTGGTCGACCGCGACGATCGCGCCGTTCCGGTCGAAGATGATGCAGCGGCTGGAGGTGGTGCCCTGGTCGATCGCGGCGACGTGGATATCCGTCGGTTGGGGCATGGCGTCTCCTTCGGTCAGAAGGCTGCGTTGAAGACGAGACCCGCCAGCACGGCCCCGATCAGCGGGCCCACCACCGGTATCCAGGCGTAACCCCAGTCCGAGGTCCCCTTGTTGGGGATGGGCAGCAGGGCGTGGGCGAGGCGCGGACCGAGGTCGCGCGCCGGGTTGATGGCGTAGCCGGTGGGCCCGCCCAGGGAGAGGCCGATGCCGACCACCAGGAAGGCGACGAGCAGGACCGAGATGCCCGAGCCGAAGATCACGGTGCCGCCGCCGTCGCTGACCGGGCCGATCCCGATGCCGTCGACCTGGCCGAACGCGAGCAGCGGCAGCACCAGCGCGGCGGTCGCGATGATCTCGGTGACGAGGTTGGCCACCGGGTTCCGGATCTCCGGGACGGTGGAGAAGATCCCCAGCGTGGGAAGGGCGTTCCTCTCGTCGGCGTTGGCCGCGAACTGCGCGTAGTACAGCGCCCAGGTCAGCACCGCGCCGATCGCGGCGCCGATCAGCTGCGCGACGATGTAGAGCGGCACCTTGTCCCAGTCGCCGGTGTCCACGGCGACGCCCACGGTCACCGCCGGATTGAGATGGGCGCCGGACAGCGGGGCGGCGGTGTACGCACCGGCCATCACGCCGAAGCCCCAGCCGAAGGCGATGACGATCCACCCGGCCGACTTGGCCTTGGAATGGTTCAGGGTGACGGCGGCGCAGACGCCCGCCACGAAGAGAATCAGTATCGCGGTGCCGATGACCTCACCGGTGAAGATGTCCCCATTGCTCATAGCGGCTC